>CAXTIG010000010.1:0-166975 GCA_964244295.1 uncultured Cytophagales bacterium | reverse complement strand
CCCCGCGCCCATGATACTGCACTCATCTGCGGGAAAGTAGGTCGCCGCCTCAATACATTTTATCTAAAAGTCTACTCCATACCGGGGTGGACTTTTTGTGTTTTTGCTTTCGGCAAACTTATTTTCCTGAACTTTGCATGAAGTCTACGACAATTCGGTAATTTGCCAGACCTAAAAACAGGCCAATGATATGGGCAGGAAAGTATTAGTACTCAACCAGGATTACAGTGCTTTCACCATTTGCTCGGTTCCGAAAGCCTTTCTGCTTGTTTATCTGAGAAAAGCAGATCTGGTGGCGGAGTCAGAAACCGAAAAACTCAGGAGCATTTCGGAGACTTTCCCCATGCCTTCCGTAATCCGGTTACATAAATACGTGTACCTGCCTTACCGAGGTGTTATGCTTACGCGGCAGAATATCTTCAAACGTGACAATCATCATTGTCAGTATTGCGGTACAACGGAAGATTTGACGCTTGATCATGTAATGCCCAAGTCGAGAGGCGGGCGTACCTCCTGGGATAATCTTATCACTGCTTGTAAACGGTGTAATTCACGCAAAGGCGACTTCACGCCCGAAGAAGCAGGTATTTACTTAATGCAGAAGCCGTTTAAACCTTCCTTCATTATGTTCCTACGTGATTTTTCGGGAATGATCGATACGTCTTGGCTTCCCTTCTTGGCTAAAAAGGAAAAAACGACCTGAGCCATCCGGACTCAGGTTTTTTTTTTACCTTTGCACTCCGTTTAAAACGGAGTTTTTTGTTTCACCAAATCTGATTTGAATTAGCCCGGTAAATCAGAGTAGCGTAGGGTATAAGAACCAACTTATGGCGAGAGCACAATTAGTTGACTTTGATTGGGACAAAGCGGATAATAAAGGATTTGGTAGCGGGTATTCCCAACATGAACGCGCCGAACTCGAAGCCTTGTACGGAGGTACGTTGGCTCAGGTGGCCGAAAAAGAAGTCGTCAAGGGCACTGTAGTCGGAATTACGGATCGGGAAGTAATCCTGAACATCGGATTTAAGTCGGATGGGATGGTTCCCATTTCGGAGTTTCGGGATATGCCCGAGTTACAGCCGGGCGACGTTGTAGAAGTATACGTAGAAAATCAGGAGGACACCAATGGCCAACTCATTCTTTCGCGCAAGAAAGCGAAAGTGATGACGGCTTGGGATAATATTCAACGTGCCCTTGATGAAGACATCGTCATCGATGGTTTCGTTAAACGCCGCACCAAAGGCGGCTTGATTGTCGATATTTACAGCATCGAAGCCTTCTTGCCCGGATCACAAATTGATGTCAAACCCATTCGTGATTTTGACGTATTTGTAGGCAAGAAGATGGAAGTTAAGGTGGTGAAAATCAACTACGCCAATGATAACGTAGTGGTTTCTCACAAAGTCCTGATCGAGAAAGATCTCGAGCAGCAACGCGCTCAGATTTTGAACAACCTTGAGAAAGGCCAAGTACTAGAAGGCGTCATAAAGAACATGACCAATTTCGGCGTGTTCATCGATTTGGGTGGGGTTGATGGGCTGCTTCACATCACCGATATTTCCTGGGGCCGCATCAACCACCCGTCGGAAGTCCTCAAACTCGATCAGCGGGTTCAAGTCGTTGTTCTTGATTTTGATGAAGACAAGAAGCGGATTTCGTTGGGCATGAAGCAGCTTACTCCTCACCCATGGGAAGCGCTTTCGCAAGAAATTCAACCGGGTTCGCGGGTGAAGGGCCGGATTGTGAACGTGGCTGATTACGGTGCTTTCCTTGAAGTGATGCCAGGTGTAGAAGGACTGATTCACGTATCGGAAATGTCCTGGTCGCAGCATCTGCGCAATCCACAGGATTTCCTGAAAGTAGGAGATGAAATTGAAGCGCTCGTGCTTACGCTCGATCGGGGCGACCGCAAAATGTCGCTCGGTATTAAGCAATTGACCGAGGATCCCTGGACCCGTTCGGAAGTGCTGACTAAGTACGCAGTAGGTACTAAGCATACGGGCACGGTTCGCAACCTCACCAACTTCGGGTTATTTCTTGAGTTAGAAGAAGGGATCGATGGACTGGTTCACGTGTCTGACCTTTCCTGGACAAAGAAAATCAAGCACCCGTCTGAGTTCACAAAAGTCGGCGAGAAACTGGACGTACTTGTACTCGAGCTAGATGCCGACAACCGCCGTTTGGCCCTGGGCCATAAGCAGCTTGAGGAAAACCCCTGGGATACCTTCGAGACCGTTTTTACCCCCGGTTCCGTCCACAAGGCAACCGTGCTGACCAAAAATGACAAGATGGCTACCCTCGAATTGCCTTACGGCATTGAAGGACTGGCACCGGTGAAGCAGTTGCAAAAAGAAGACGGTTCACAAGCGGAAGTAGGTGAGTTGTTGGATTTCAAGGTGTTGGAATTCCTGAAAGACGAACGGCGGATTATCCTTTCCCACAGCCGGGTATGGAACGATGCCAAAGACGAAGCCGTAAATGAAGAGCGCAAGAAGACGACGAAAGCCGTTGAAAAGGCCTCTGCGTCTATCGAAAAGACAACGCTCGGTGATTTGGAGGCGCTTTCCGCCTTGAAAGAGCAGTTTGAAGGCAATGCTAAGAAAGCTTCCAAGAAGAAAGAGGAATAGCGTAAGCGAAGTTGCCGTGGCGTAGTTCTCTCGCTACGGCAACTTCTGATGAAGTTGAGATTGGGTCTCATGGCCGAGTGGCTAGGCAGAGGTCTGCAAAACCTCGTACAGCGGTTCGAATCCGCTTGAGACCTCTTAAAGTGAATAAAGCCCTGATTTTCAGGGCTTTATTTTTGTCCCACAGGTTACCATCACTCGCACGACTTACCACAGTCGCACAGCTTGCTTCATTCTCTGGAAATGGGTTTAGTTTCATTGGTTCACGGGGAACTGATTTAGATCGTTGAATTTCTCGTAGAGGGTTGAGCGGTCGAACAACTTCAGCCCCTCTCTTCAATCGCGCTACGACTTCGTATCCTGCTTTATCACGGTCGAGATACAGGTTCAAGCTGTCGAAGCCTCGCAATGCGGGCAGGGCTTTGGTAACGTTGGCCGTAGAATTGAGTACAATCGTGACGTTGCTCGGACAGCCGAAAAGTTGAACGGCGGAGAGGAAATCGAAGAATCCTTCAAAGACGTTGGCCGTCTTCTGGTTTAGTGCCGTCAAGGTCGTGTATTTAGCGGTTACAGTATGATGTACCCCATTCTTCGTACCAGCGATGGGCCAAACGAAATGGTTAGTTGATTGATTTTTGTTTCTCTTCGGCCAGCACTGCGGCTGGCGTTTTGTACCCCAATGCTTGATGGGGCCGCCGTTGATTGTACCAGGTCATCTATTCCCTCAGGCCTTGCCGTAGGGCTAACCCGTCCTCGTACTGGTGTAGATAGACATTTTCATATTTGACACTTCGCCAAAACCGCTCCACGAAAATCTTATCTAAAGCCCGCCCCTTGCCGTCCCAGCTAATCGAAATCGGCTGGCCTTGCAACACCGACACGAAGTCATTACTGGTAAATTGACTACCCTAATCTGTATTGAAAATGAGTGGCTTCCCCCATTTCAGTAACGTTTCTTTCAAGGTTTCCACACACCAGTCGGCCTCCAGGGTATTGCTCAACTGCCAGTGCAGCACGTAGCGGCTATGTAAATCTAAAACCGCCCGCATCGGCGGTCCGAATCAGGTAAAAAAAGCCTTTATGGGGGATGTCAGTGGCCCACACCTGATGCATGTGATTGATTACCAGCCCTTTCAGGAGGTAACTGAACCGTTGGCGAGGCTGACCCGGTTGAGAAAGGTTGGGCCGGGGAAACTGTGCTTCCAGGCCCATGAGGCCTCTTAATCGCCGTACTCGCTTGACGTTGACCTGTTTACCTTCCTCTGCTAACAGGACACCCAGTCGGCGGTGGCCCAGTTCAGGATACTCCGTATAAAGTTCGTCGAGTCGATGCATTAGGGCCAGGGTATCCCCGTCAATTTCCACCCGCTCGTAGTACAGACCCGACCGGCTAACGCTCAACAAATCACACTGGCGACGCATACCGATTTGTAAATGAGTAGGTTCCAGCATAGTGCGCCGTTGGCTCAGGGGATAGTCCCCAATTTTTTTTGAGCCAGCCGGGCCGCCGGTGCGGTGACTTCCATCTGTAACCGCCCGATTTGTTCGTAAAGCGGCTCTGGCTCATCGATAACGGCCTTCTCGACGCCTTTTTGTTCCTCGAAGACTTTTGGCGCAGCCGTCAGAAACGTTTGTTTCCAGGTCTGGAGTTGTTTGGGGTGAATAGCATTGGCAGAGGCGATCGGATTGAGCGTCTGCTCTTGGTGCAGCACCTGCAAGACGAGCTTGGTCTTGAACTCTGCCGTAAACTTCCGTCGGGTTTTGGTCTTCGTGGTTAGCTAAGGTAGCAACCACTTCGGGAGCTTAGGCGGTGGCTCGAATTTTGGGGATCATTATAGTACATCCTGCCAGCGCAACCGCTTTTTCAGGCGCTTTTTATTTTGTTTGTAGGAAAATAGAGGGTGCTCTGTGCTAGGGATAGTACGTACTTTGTACTTTTGATCCCCTTTTTGACCTACGTCGCCGTAAAGCAAGTTGCTCTGTACCGTAGTTCCGGGCGCGGCGGACTTATTTTTGCTAGTAGAAACCCCGCCCTGGTCAGGTGTGCTAAAGCCAAAACCAACGTATTCACCATTCGACCGACCCTTTGCTACCTTCTTTTTTCCGCTTTCATTTTTGCCCCTGGATTCTGACGCTCATTTTGGTAGCGATAGCCTCCGTAGGGTTAGCCCAGCAGAACGGCTCCCGCGCAAACCAACTCAGCGACGAAGACGTGCTGGCTTTTTTCCGTCAGGCGCAGGCCAGCGGCCTTAGCGAAGCGCAAATTGAGCAGGCGGCAATGTCTCGTGGATACACCCTCACCGACATTGCCAATATGCGCCGACGCCTGGCCGAAATCCAAACGAAAACCAGCCGCGTGTCGGGACGAGCCTACACCGATACCAGCTACGGTCGAACCCTGCCCAGTGGCCTTACGCGCCGACTGGCCGACTCGCTGCCACCGTATGGTAACCGATTGGACACGGTCCGGCGGCCGGTGGTGTTTGGG
The DNA here is from genome assembly GCA_964244295.1 of uncultured Cytophagales bacterium. Taxonomy (GTDB): domain Bacteria; phylum Bacteroidota; class Bacteroidia; order Cytophagales; family Spirosomataceae; genus JAJAZB01. The sequence continues at coordinate 161,863 of CAXTIG010000010.1, read as the reverse complement.
GCGTCATTATTTCAAAACGCCAATTTGTCGTTTGAACCCAACCTGCGAATTGCCACCCCGAGGGGCTACGTGGTAGGGCCTGACGATGAAATTAACCTCGACATTGCAGGGGCAGCGTCCGACAACTTCCGGCTGCGGGTGTCACCGGAAGGAACGGTAAAAGTGCCCAACGTGGCTCCAATCTTTGTGGGCGGGCTGACCATCGAGCAGGCCGAGCAGCGCATCGTAGCCCGGCTGCGGAAGGCGGGTTATCAGGGTCTGGGCGTACCGGGAAGTGGCACGGAGGCCAACATATCGCTGACTAACATCCGCAGTATTCAGGTCACGCTGGTGGGGGAGGTTGTCCGGCCCGGCCGCTACACGATCTCGTCGTTGGGATCGGCTTTCAATGCCCTGTACCTAGCCGGGGGGCCTAACCCCGAAACAGGGTCGTTCCGGCGAATCAGCGTGATCCGGGGTAATCGCACCGTCCGTAACATTGACCTCTACGACTTCATCCTGCGGGCCGATCAGCGCAACAATATCCGCCTCCAGGATGAAGACATCATCCGGGTGGCAGACTACGGCACCCGCGTTGAACTAACCGGGCAGGTACGTCGCCCGGCCCTGTTTGAAGTACTGCCGGGCGAAACGCTCCAGACCGTACTGGGCTTCGCCGGAGGATTTGCCGATGAGGCTTACCGGGCGTCGATTTCGTTGCGGCGAAACACCAGCCGCGAGCGCCGCATCGCGACCATCACCGAAGAACAAATTCCGGCTTTTATGCCTCAGGTCGGCGATAAATACACGGTGGGAAAAATCCTTGACCGGTATGAAAACCGAGTACAGGTGGCTGGGGCCGTAATGCGACCAGGCGATTACGCCCTCGAACCAGGCCTGGAAACCGTGCGCCAGCTCATCAATCGAGCCGAAGGCTTGCGTAAGGATGCCTTTGCCAACCGGGCCAGCCTTACTCGCGAGCGGCCCGACATGGATCGTGAAAATTTGTCGTTTGATCTGGGCAAACTCGTGCGCGGCGAAGCACCTGATATTCCCCTACGAAGGCAGGACAGCCTGACGGTGTACTCTATCCGCGAACTTCGCGAGGCATATTACGTGATCGTCGAGGGGGCAGTCAACAAGCCCGACACGGTGGACTTCGTGGCCAATATGAGCGTTGCCGATCTGATTGCCCGGGCTGGGGGCTTTCGCGAAGAGGCCAAACCTACTTTAGTGGAGGTGGCCCGGCGCGTCCAGCAGGACACGGCTAGTCTCGGTGGCCCGGCTCTAGAGGTATTTCGCTTTGCCGTTGATCGAAGCCTGCAACTGGGGCCGCTTGATGGGACATCGGGGACTTCGGAGGGATTTTGGCTAAAACCTTTCGACGTGGTGTACGTGCGCACCGCGCCAAGCTATGAGGTGCAGCAGCAGGTGTACGTAGCCGGTGAAGTGATGCAGCCTGGCAACTATGCCATTTTTAACCGTCAGGAACGCATCGCCGACCTGATTCGACGGGCCGGGGGACTGAAGGCTAGTGCGTACCTGCCTGGGGCACAATACCGGCGGCAGGGACAACTCATCGGCGGCGACCTGGGGCGAATTCTCGACGCGCCCGATGCCGAAGAAAATCTGCTGTTGGTGGGAGGTGATACGCTTTTCGTGCCGAGGCAATCAGAGGTAGTAGCCATCCAGGGGGCGGTACTCAACCCCTCGGCGGCGAGTTACAAAGCCGGGTACCGCTTCGACGACTACATTGGCGAAGCGGGGGGCTTTACCGACAATGCCCGGCAGAGAAAGGCGTACGTGATTTACCCCAATGGCCAGAAAGCCCGCACCCACCGCTTCTTGTTTTTCCACTCGCGGCCACGCGTTGAACCCGGCTCTACGGTGGTGGTGCCGTTTAAAGCCGACTTTGGAAACAACCGCCTGAGTTCGGCTGAACGAATAGGGGTTTTGTCGTTGCTGGCCACCGTATCCATCGCGGTATTTAACCTGCTGCTCCGCTGAATTTTCATTTTATCCAGAGGTCATGTCTGTTGCGAAAGAGTTCCAAAACGAACGGGCTGACGAAGACGCCATCGAAATCCGGCTGAGCGACGTGGGCCGATTTTTGAAAAACAGCCGCCTGACGGTGGGACTTTGGGCGGGCCTTTTCCTGCTTCTGGGCTTGCTCTACGCAGCGTTGCGGTCGGCCAATTACGGTGCGACGGTGCGGGTAATGCCCGAACTGAAGGCCAGCGCAGGAGCGGGCGGCCTCAACGACCTGAAGTCACTGGCGGGGCTAGCTGGACTGAGTGCGGAAAGCCTTAACAATCCCGAAGCCATCCGGCCCGATTTGTACCCCGACATCGTTGGGAGCATTCCTTTCACGCTCCACCTGCTTGGCCAGCCCGTGGTGCCGTTGGGGCAAACCCGACCCCGGCGTTTGCAGGATTACCTGCTCGAACAAGCCCGGCAGAGCCTCCGGGGGCGCGTGCTGGGAGTGGATGACCCCGACGAACCGATCAACGCCATCCTGGGCAGTGGCACGCTGCAGTTGTCAGGCGTACAGGAGGGCCTGAGTAAGCAACTCAACCAGCGAGTAACGGCGGTAATCGACAAAAAATCAGGTATCATCACCCTCACGGTGCTAATGCCTGATCCGGCAGTGGCCGCGCAGGTGGCCCGGCACACGCTCCTGCACCTGACCAACTACGTGACCAACTACCGCACCAGCAAAGCCCGGCAGCAGGTACGGTTTCTGGAAGGGTTAGTGGATAAGGCCCATCGGCGCTACCAGGGGGCAGAGTATGCCCTGTCGAGGTACCGCGACCTAAACCGGAGCCTGTATTTAAACACGGCCAAAATTGAAGAGCAGCGCCTCCAAGCCGACTACTTACTGGCCCAGAGCGTGTACAACGAACTCTCGCGGCAGTTGGAGCAGGCCCGTATCAAGGTGCAGGAAGAAGTGCCCGTATTTGAAGTACTCGAACCAGCTCATTTGCCTCTGCGCAAAAGTGGCATAGCCGGGGCCGTGTTGGCAATTGGTTTTGCGCTCCTGGGGGCATTTTTGGGGATGGTTGTATCGGTAGTTCGTCGACTGATGCACCGTTAAATCCGTTGATTTCCATGAAAAAGGCATTAATCTGTGGCATTACCGGGCAAGACGGGGCCTACTTGGCCAAGCTGTTGCTCGGACAGGGATACGAGGTGTTTGGAGGTTCGCGCGATGCACAGATGGCCTCGTTGCGCAATCTGGCCCGGCTGGGCATCGAACGCGACGTGCGGGTGGTCTCGATCAGCATCAACGATTTCCGAAGCGTGCTGCAAACCTTGCTGAAGGTCAAACCGGACGAAGTGTACAACCTGGCTGGGCAAAGTTCGGTAGGGCTGTCGTTTGAGCAGCCCGTCGAAACCCTCGAAAGCATCAGCGTCGGCACGCTCAACTTACTGGAGGCTATTCGCTTCAGTGATTTGCCCATCCGCTTTTATAACGCCGGATCGAGCGAGTGCTTCGGCGACACCGGTAGCCTGGCCGCCGATGAACTAACCCCCTTCCGGCCGCGTAGCCCATACGGGGTGGCCAAAGCAGCGGCCTTTTGGCAAGTGGCTAATTATCGCGAAGCGTATCAATTGCACGCCAGCACCGGCATTTTATTCAACCATGAGTCACCGTTGCGGCCGGAGCGGTTTGTAACGCAGAAGATTGTGGCCGCTGCCTGCCGGATTGCGGATGGGAGTACTGAAACGCTGACGCTGGGTAATATTGACATTGCCCGCGACTGGGGCTGGGCACCCGACTACGTTGAGGCCATGTGGCTGATGCTTCAGCAGGAGGAAGCTGATGATTACGTAATTGCAACAGGCCAGACGAATACCCTGCGCGAATTCATTCAATTGGTATTCGATACCGTAGGGCTAAACTGGGAAGAACACGTACGGACGGATGCATCGTTCTTCCGGCCAACCGACATTGCCGAAGGCCATGCCAACCCGGCAAAGGCCCGTACCCAGTTGAACTGGCAAGCTCAGCACATGATGAAAGACGTGGGACGACGAATGGCCGAAGGCTACGCGATGTACAATCAAATTACGGTACCCGTTAAAATGCGGTAAACTCCTTTAATTCGTACGGTAAAAGCTGTTTATAATGCTCAAAAAAGTAACTGATGCTGGTCGAATTATTAAAGGAGTTTCTTTTTCATGGATAAGATTTGTTTTAACGCTTGTCATTGGAATTGTTCAGACCCCTTTATTATTTACTAATTTAAACCAGGAGCAGTTAAATTTTTGGTATATATTTTTTCTGTTTGGCACCTTTTTACAAATGGCCGATCTGGGTCTTGTTCAGACAATATCCCGACTTGTTGCTTATATTGATAACACGATAGGAGCACACACGGATGAGAAACTAATTGCAAAATTGACTACTTTCTCCGTTAAACAGATTTATGTAACCGCCTTGGTTTCATTAACAACAATTCTACTAACAATTTGCCTAATTGTATTTGGTGTGTATTTTTTTATCTATGAAGAAGCTGCTGATACAGATATTTTGAAAACGGCTTTTTTTATTTATCTAGTAGGTATCATCTTTATTTTATTATCTAACGTCCCTGCTGCTATGCTGATAGGGTACCGGGATGTTGGAGTCGAAAGCATCGTTAGAAGCATCTCTCAAGTCGGTTATTTTGCAATTTTGTTTCTTTTTTTGCCTATTTACAAGTCTATACTTTTAGTGTCTTGTGCGTTTATGTTGCAAAATTTAGGACAGCTAATTGCCCTTCATATTACTTTTTACATACGACACAAGCGTGTGTTTGCCGCAGAAATTGCCTGGCAACAGCTTATCCAAATTCCGATTGCTAAACAGATTTATAGTCAGTCGTTTCCGTTGGTGATCAACCAATTTGGCGGATGGCTGATTTCGCAGGGAAGTGTAGTGATGGCATCAATTGTGGTTGGTGCCACTAAAATTTCTGACTACGCAATTAACCAGCAGCTATTTACCTATGTAACGGCTATCGCCTTAGTGCTTAATCAGGCGATGGGGCCTTTTATTGCCAAGCGATACATACAAAATAAATTCAATGGCCTTCAAAGCTTGTTTAGCCACACAATGATTGTGTGCTTATCAATTGTCAGCGTAATGCTGATCGTACTGGTGTCATGCGGAGAAAACATCGTGACGTTGTGGGTAGGCGCATCTCATTTTTTAGGCACTTCGTTCGCTGTTGTGTTTGGATTGATTACATTTTTTGAGGTGCAGCACTCGGTCGCGGGCAACTTCGTCTGGAACACCGGTTCGTGGCCTTTCAACAAGTGGACCCTTTGGGCTGGTGTGTTGACGGTAGTGTTCGGATACATTTTGGGTAAGTATTACGGGTTATTTGGTATTGCCTTGTCTACGCTTTTCTCAAAATTAGTAACCCTAAACTGGTACGTGGTCTACTTTGGGTTAAGGCGCTTAGGACTGTCGGTGAGTGGCTATGTATATCGAACACTGTCTCCCTTATTGCTGTCGATTAGTGCAGCGCTCGCGGTGGCTATGTATACGAAGTATCCGTTAGCTTTGCAGGGAATTAACGATCTGCTCCTTGTGCTGATCATAGCGGGAGTGTCAGGTGCAGTGTTTGTAATTTTAATTGGTATTTTATTCAGGAAATCTTTCCTCACGCTGTATGAAATATTTTTATCGCTTCGATCGAAGCCTTAATTGTAAATCGTACGCTGTCGCTATAGTTTTAACCCACGCTCGGTATGGATGACAAGGCGATAGTATTGCTAACTGGCACCGTAAATCCCGACGGTATGGTATTTACTGCCTTACAGGATGTAGAGGTTCGCAAAAATCAGTACATAGACTCCATTCGCTTTTGGCTTAAAACCGCCGGGCTTCCGATTGTGTTCGTTGAAAATTCAAACACCGATCTGTCCGATTATTTTAAGGATGAGATTAACAGTGATAAGATTGAAGTTTTACACTTTAGCGGAAATAATTTCGATAAGCGTTTAGGAAAGGGAGTAGGCGAATTAAATTGTATCGAGTACGCTTGCGCAAATTCAGTAAAAATGAAGGAGATTTCGTTCGTATTCAAGGTAACGGGCCGGTATAAAATAATCAACTTCAATACGTTCTTAAACGAATACCGGGCACGGCCTGAGATAGATTTATTGGTTGATTTCAAATGGGATTTATCCTTCTGCGACTCTCGCTTTTTCGGGTTTACTCCCGCGTTTTTGCCTGATTTTTTGTCAAATTACAGAGGCCTACTCAACGACAGTGAAGGTATTTATTTGGAACACATCTTGGCTAAAGCTGCTTTAACGGCTATTGCTGCTGGATATGCCTTCAAACCACTCATCACCTTACCTAGAATCGAGGGATACAGCGCCTCTTCGGGGGTTCAGTATAACAGCAACTACCTGCACTGGCTTCGCTATAAGTTTGAATACGTCTTAAAATACAGAAGTTTCGGATTGGGGAACCTACCGTGGATATAGCATTGTCGTTGATTTTGCCAATAAAAAGGAAGCGGGTTGTGACGGAACCGGATGTCTGACAAGAATTAATTTATGAGCCTGGTATCAATCATCACCGTCTGCTACAACAGCGAAAAATACCTGGAGCAAACCATTCGCTCGGTACTCAGCCAAACGTACCAGCCGCTGGAATATATTCTGGTGGACGGCCACTCGCAGGACCGAACCCTGGACATCATCAAAACCTACGCCGAACGCCACCCCGACCGCATCCGGTACGTGTCGGAACCCGATCGGGGCATTTACGACGCGATGAATAAGGGACTGCGCATGGCCAGGGGCGAACTCATCGGCATCATCAACAGCGACGATTGGTACGAACCCACCGCCCTGGAAACCGTGGTGCGGGCCTATCAGGAATCCGGCCCGGCAGTGTACCACGGCATTCAGCGGACTTACGAAAACGAAGCCGTCGTTGGCCTGCGCTGCACCCACGCCAACCAGTTGCCCACGCGGATGATCGAGCACCCGACCTGCTTTTTACCCAGGAGCCTTTACGAAGAACATGGGTTGTTCAGCGAAGTGTATCGGTACGTGAGCGACTACGAACTGATGCTGCGCCTATACCGCAAGGGGGTGCCATTTATAGCGATTGAGGCGGTACTGGCCAATTTCCGTAAAGGGGGCGCGTCGCACCGGCACGAGGCCACCTACGAAAACTACCACCTGTGGCGACAACTGGGCCTGCTGTCGAAACGTGCCTACGCGTACCGATCGGTGATGGACCGCCTCCGGCACTGGTACGCCGGAATAAAACTGAAAGCGGCACGCCAGTAGCCGTAGCGTATTTTCTTATTCAGTCAACCAAGCACTTCCTGTTTTCCATGCCTGCATCCTTTGTTGTTAATGCCCGATTTCTGACCCAACCCATCACCGGCACCCAACGCTTTGCCATCGAACTATGCCGGGGACTCAAGCAGTTGCGGCCCGACGTGGTGCTGCTGGCTCCCGACAATATTCTTCAGAAAGACATTGCCGAAGAACTGGACGTGCAGGTGGTGGGGCGAATCAAAAAAGGAATCATTTGGGAACAGGTCGAATTGCCGCTGCTGCTGCGGAAACGGGGAAATCCCTTGTTGATCAACCTGTGTAATTTGGCCCCGCTGGCGTACCACAATAACTTGGTTTCGGTGCTCGACTTGTCGTTTCACCTGCACCCGGAGTGGTTTTCGCGTCCATTCGCGCTGCTCTACAATTTCGTGATTCCCCGCGTGGCCCGGAAAGCCCGACAGGTGGTGACCATCAGCGAAAACTCCCGGCAGGACATCGTTCAGCACTTTGGCGTGCCCGCTTCGCGCGTAGACATCGTATACCCCAGCGTATCGGGCATTTTTTTGAACCCACCGGTCCAGCCACCGGCGAATCGCTACGGCCGGTACGTGCTGGCGGTGTCGTCTATCGATCCCCGCAAAAACTTCCGGGGCCTGATCGAAGCCTTCAAAGCCGGAAAGTTCGGTAATACGAAACTGGTCATTGTGGGCACGGAGTACAAGGTGTTTGCCGACAACACCCTGAAAACGCTTGTGACGGGCGACCCGCGCATTGTATTTACCGGTTACCTCAGCGATGAAGAACTCGTGGGGCTGTACCAACACGCATTAGGGTTTGCCTACCCATCGTTTTTTGAAGGATTCGGCATACCACCCCTCGAAGCGATGGCCTGCGGCTGCCCAACGCTGGTTGCCAACACGACCAGTCTACCCGAAGTATGCGGCGATGCCAGCGTGTACGTGGATCCTTACGATGTAAACAGCATCCGCGATGGCCTCGACAAGCTGCTCAATGATGAAATCCTGCGCTCGGAATTAATTCGGAAGGGTTACCAACGGCTGGCCCATTTCAATTGGCAGGATTCGGCCCGGAAGCTGGCGCAGCTTATTGACCAATTGGTGACTTAGTCCACCTCACGGACGGAGGCCGATGGGTGATGTTCCGCGTACTTACTGGTGACGAACTGCCGAATTTTCTCGATAAATCGGGTCTCGTCAAACTGTTCGGCGTGGGAGCGGATAAAGGCGGGATTGAAAAGCGACTCGATGCCTTCAAATGCGCGAATCGCTGCGGTAAGGTCTTCCACCGTTTGGTTTTTGAAGAATACGGCCGTGGCTTGTGCCGGATCGCCGGCCGCCGGAATCTGCGTAGCGAGCACCCCGCCCGCTCCGTACGCAATTACGGGACGCCCGGCGGCGTTGGCTTCCAGGGGCGTGATGCCGTAGTCTTCGTGCTGAGGAACGATGAAGGCCCGGCATCCAGCGTACACGTCGGCCAGTTCAGCGGCTGATAAGCCGCTCAGGAACGTGATGTTGGCGTTGGCTTGAGCTTTGATTTCCTCAGCCCTTACCCCCTTTCCGACGATCACCAGCGGATATCCTAATTGATTGAAGGCCTCAACGACCAAATCCACTCTCTTGTAGTACTCCAACCGCGACACCACCAGAAAATACGTGCCTGGTTGTTGGGCTACGTGAAATTTTTGCACGTTGACGGCTGAGTTGATGAGCTCGATTTCGCTCTTGACCCGGTACGCTTGCCGGAGGCGTTCGGCGGTTTCCTCGGTCATTGTAACGTAGTAATTGGGTCGTTGGGCAAACCGAAAATCTACGTTTCGTAAATAGCTTACTACCCAATCAAACAGCATTCGCTTCACCCGACCAGCTTCCACGTATGGCGCGTAGGAGTCGGGGTTCCAGGCTAGTCGAAATGGGGTATGGCTGAAGCTGATTACCAGCGCATCCGGGCTGACTTTTACGTACTTGGCGCAGTGCGTACCCGACATCAACACCACATCGAAGGCTCTCATATCCTGCGATTGCATGGCCCAGATTCCCAGTGGAAAAAACAGGGCCTTCATCGCGTTGTCGGTTTTAGCCAGGCCTTGCAACCAGCTCGGACGGACGTTGCAGGATTTGAACTCGGGAAACGTCAGTTCGGATTGGTAGCAAAGCGTATAAATCGGGGCTTCGGGAAAAGCCTTGTGAAAACACAAGGCCACCTGCTCTCCTCCGGCCCGGCACATCAATCCATCCTGTACTAAAGCGATTTTCATCATAAACCGTCGCCTACGAAGGCGGTATTCCGAACGTAGCCCCAAAAGTAAGCAATCCCACCTTACCGGTCTGCAAAGCCCACCACGACTACCTGCCGACGGGACCCCCTTTTCCCTTTGACTGCCTGCTTACGAGCAGTTCAGATTCCGCGAGCATGGTATCCCGAATTGGCGAAAAGAGCATCTAATTTCCCGCTCGACTAGCGAGTGATTCATGAGGAGGCTCCATTTTAGATCGTATCCTGTCGGCGGCTTCGTACCGGAAAATCCAATTTTGTTAACGCATCTTTCTGCCAAGACACTAGCGGGCGGGGAAAGTTAAATCGGCCGATGGCTTTATTTATTTGTTTGATTATAAGGTAGTTAAAAGCTAATGACCGGAGCAATTGCTTCCGTACGACATCACGTTTCAGAAGCAGAGCGACCTTCCCCAAACGTCGGGGAATAATATTTTAGGTACACGCGCCGAGTTAATGAGTAACTTGCGCCCCCGCCGCCAGGCAACCGTCGGCCAATTCTGAAAGAAACGTCAAGCCGGTATGAGGCACCGTTATTCCATATTGTTTTTCCCACTCCACGTTTTTTTTGACTTCTTAAGTCTGAACGCGGCGTTTGTCGGTGCCTATTGGCTAAAATTTCAGACACTCGATGGGGTCTCACAACCACCTTACGCTTCCCTTTGGTGGTTGTTCAACCTGGTGTGGTTGGTGGAGATTCTGCTGTTCAAACCATACATCTTTCCCCGGCAACTATTCAAGGCTGATCACCTGCTCAAGAGGCTGCTGATGCTGATGCTCTTCCACGTGGCGGCTATTTCAATTTTCTGGGTTGCCATCAAGGGATTTTATTATTCACGCGAACACCTGCTGATTACCTACGTACTGTTTACCGGTTTGGGAGCGGCGTTTCGGATTGGTGGACTACTTTTTCTTCAGGAATACCGCGCCCGGGGGTACAACACCCGGCGGTACGTGATCGCTGGCTACGGCAAACTGGCGACTTCTGTACATGGTTTCTACAATATGCACCCCGAAATGGGTTTTAGATTCCACGGTTATTTCGATCAGCCCACTGCCGACACGACGGGAGAACTTCAGGGGAATTACGACGAATTGCTGGATTACGTGAAGCAGGGGGGAATCGATTGCGTGTATTGTTGCATGCCCTACATCGACGGCCACCGCCTGAAAGACATCGTGGATAATGCCGAGGAGGTTGGTTATCAGGTAAAACTGCTGGTGGATTTCCGGGGATTTTTATCCCGCCGGACGTCCATGGAATACCATGATTTCCTGCCCATCCTGAACGTATCGTCGCATATGCTGGCCGATTTTCAGGTGAACACCCTCAAGCGGGCATTCGACGTGGTTTTCTCATTCGGCGTACTTGGTGCGGGGGCTCCGCTTATTTTAATTCTTGCGCTGGTTACGCGACTTACCTCACGTGGCCCCGCGTTGTACGTTCAGGAACGCATTGGCTGGAACGGGAAACCGTTTAAAATGTACAAATTCCGGAGTATGCACCTGGATGCGGAAAAGCACGGACCCGCATTGTCGGCCGGGGCACTCGACAACCGGATTACCACCTGGGGGCGCATCATGCGGCAAACGCGACTCGATGAAATTCCGCAGTTTTATAACGTACTGAAAGGCGATATGTCGGTGGTGGGGCCGCGACCCGAGCGGCAATTTTTTATCGATCAAATCATCGAGGTGGCACCGGAATACCGCTCGTTGCTGAAGGTGAAACCCGGCATCACATCGATTGGACAAATTGAATTTGGATACGCCGCCACCCTGGAAGAAATGATTCAACGCCTCCGCTTCGACCTCGCGTATCCGGAACGCCGCTCGTTCCTGTTCGACATGTGGATCATTGCGCAAACGCTTCGGGTGATTGCCCAGGGACGGGGCAAGTAGTTTTTGCCGAAGGCGAGGCACTTGCTTCCGCTCGGCCCTTCTTCTTTTATGAGAATTACACGTTTATGGGTCTGGTGCCAATTCCTGCTGGTGGCCGGAACTACCGCCGCTCACGGCCAGCGAGTGACGGAGTATCAGGCAGAGGCGGGCGCATTGGTTTCTTCCGGGCGAACGCCTTTCTGGCAACGCGCCAACCAGTACGGAACGGTGCCGCTCGCCAATCCGGTGCTGCGCCTGAGTGCCGGACTGCATGCTGACTACCAACCCTCCGACAGCACCGGGCATCGACGCAAATTCGATTGGGGATACGGCGTGGCGGTGGTAGGTAATGCCGGAAAAACTAATCAACTCCTGCTACCCGAAGCGTACCTTAAAGGCCGTTTGGGGGCGTTTGAACTCTACGCCGGGCGGCGGCGCGAGGTAGTCGGACTGATGGATACGCTGCTCACGACGGGATCCTACATTTGGTCGGGCAATGCGCTGCCCATACCGAAAATTCAACTAAGCGTACCCACGTATACCGCCGTGCCCTTCACCAAGGGCATTTTGTCGTTTATGGGTGCCTACGCGCACGGCTGGTTTGAAAACGCGGGGCGGTTGGTAAAGGGATCCTATTTACACCAAAAGTATTTATACCTGCGATTGGGCAAACCCACCTGGCGCTTCCGACTGTACGGAGGGGCCAACCACGAGGTCATCTGGGCGGGGGAATCGGATTTGATCCCGTCGAATTTCGCCGTGGACGGCCGCCTGCCTTCCAGCCTGAAGTACTACCCCAGCGTGGTGTTTGGGTTGCGAAACACCAATCCTGACGACCCCAACGTGACTTCGTTCGAAGAAAACCGCATCGGCAATCACCTCGGTACGCTCGACGCCGCCGCCGAACTTGACCTGCGGCGCTGGAGTCTCCTGGCTTACCGGCAGTTTATTTTCGACGACGGGTCGCTGTTTCGGGGCACCAACCTGGTGGATGGCCTCACCGGGCTACGGCTCAAAAACCGCCAACCGGCCGAAGGCGCGGCCTTCGTACTGCGGCACCTCACGCTCGAATTCCTTTATACCTTTAGCCAGGGCGGCGACGTGTTCATCGACAATCCCAAACAGCGGGGCCGCGATGATTACTTCAACCACAGCCAGCTCATCGACGGATGGGTGTACGCCGGGCGCACCATCGGTACCCCGTTTCTAATGCCGGGGTCGGAAGTACGGCCCACGCTGCCGGGACGGGGGGGCATCGTCAACAACCGGATGGCGGCGGCGTACCTGGGCATGAACGCCACGGTGCAGACCCGCTGGGACGTGACCACGCGCTTTTCTTACAGCCGCAACGCGGGCACTTACCCCGTGCCGTATCCCAAGACCGTGGGCCAGTTTTCGGGCCTGGTGCTGGTTTCGACGGCTACGGACTGGCTGGGCGGAACCCGGCTCACCGGCTCGCTGGCCCTCGACGCGGGTGACCTGCTACCTACTAGCGTAGGAGTGTACATAGGCCTGCGCAAAACCGGGGTGCTACGGCTGCGTTGAACGGCCTTTTTTCGGAACCCATGAAACGACTCGCGGAGTACGGGATTGGCCTCGACCAACTGTTGTTTTACGCCCTGGTGGCTGGGTTGTTTGGCACGGTGACCAACCTGGTGTTCGTCAGTCCCTTGCCGTCGCTGCTGTGCCTGGCCCTACTGCCGGGATACTGGTTGTGGCGCGACACGGTGCGCGTGCCTCGCTTTGCGTTCCGGCTTTACGGGTACTTTCTGTATTCGCTGCTGGGAATCCTAGTGTATTATCCGGCCTCCCTGGTGCAGTTTGCCTTCTACCGGTACGACGGCAACTTTGTCATTTCCTACGCCCCGCTCCTGCTGGTGCCTTTTTTTAAGTACCGGTTCGACCTGCTGCGGCTGTTCAGGCGGTTCCTGCGGTTTGCTACGGCAGTAAACGGGGCGGTGTTTATGGTCACGCTGTTAGCGACGCGCTTTGCGGTTCTGACCGACTGGAGCAACCCGGCCGCCTACTTTCACGGCCTCTTCAAAAGTACGAACGCGGCAGGCGGGTTTTTGAGCCTGATGCTATCGTTAAACGTCGTCGTCCTGCTCTACGAACGTCGGCGCGAATGGTTCGTGACCCTGGGCCTGAACGTCCTCTTTCTGCTGGCCACCACTTCGCGGGGATCGATGCTGGGGTTGGCGGCGGGGTTTGCGTTTTTCTACCTCGATCAGCACCGGCAATGGAAGTGGATTTGGGCGGGAATTGGGGCGATTTGCTTGTTTCAAGCCTTCGTGCTGCTAAACACCTACCCCATTTTTGACCAGTATCTTCGCAACGCCGAGCCTTCGGCGGGGGGCGCGGGCGACTACGTCGGTCCGTTGTTCGGCCAGGTCAACACCAAATCGGCCAACCTGCTCATCCGGGCGATTGACACCTGGCCAAGGGGGTTGGATTGCTTTCTGCATTCGCCGTTGGTGGGTACGGGCTTCGGATCGGTGAACGACGTGCCGCTACGCTACGCGGGCCTCCCCCCCTTCGTGAGCCTCAACGCCCAGCCCGTCAAGGTGTTCGATGATTCCCATGCGCACCATTCCTACCTGCACCTGCTGGGCGAGCAGGGCCTGATCGGGTTAGGAATATTCCTGTCGTTCTGGGTGGGGGTGTACCGGTACGTGAAGCGCCAACCGACGGGCATCGTGCGGTCGTTTTTGCTGGTTTCGTTTTTCAACCTGACGATTATGAGCTTCACCGAGCACAGAATTACCTCACCATCAAATGCATTGCCTTTTGTGATTACGCTGTGTTTATACACGCTTGATACGAATTATCGGAAGAATCGAGCTTTAAATTAGAGTCCATCGGTCAGAAATTTGTACGATGCGCAAGTACGGGTTACGTAGAAAACGGTACCCATAATCGCTGAGGTGGGTCGATTTAGCCAGACAGTACCGAGTTGCACCCCGTAGTGGTAGGTGCCGTCAGAGAAGTTCGCGCCGAAGGCCGCGCCCCGGTTCGATTTGCCGTCCCAGTCGTTCGGGTAGTCTTCGCTGCCGTACACCAGTTGGCCCCAGCGGTTGAAGAGTTGCAGATGGAGCGTCGTGCACGCCGGGTGACGAATCACGTAGCGGTCGTTGAGGCCGTCGCCCTGGCGGGAAACCTTACCCGTCCTCTACCTGCTTACGCGAATCCGGCTTTACCACTGACCCACCGGGAAAAGCGTACTGGCTCTTTCTATTTGGAATAGCTTTAAATAGCTTCGAGACTCCGAATTTTTTAAACGTATAAAAACGGCTTAGTTTGACGGAAAATTTTCCGACACTACTTTTGTGCCCCGGAAAAACACCGGAATTGCCCTGACCGATTTTTTATAAAATTTGAAGAAGATGCTCCGAAAAACGCTTTGCTACGCGGTAGGTACGCTGGCTTTGGTGACCGCAACGCTACTGGGTGGGATTCGGGTGATGGCGCAGAATGCCCCCGTCGCCGCAGCGGCTCCTACTCCGGCGGCAGCCCCGGCAGCGGGTGCCGGGAACGCCGAAAGTGGGAAAAATATCTTCCAGACCAACTGCGCCTCCTGCCACAGTCCGAACAAAGAAAAACTGATTGGCCCCGGTTTGGCCGGCATCGAAGGCCGCCGGGATGAGGCCTGGCTGCTGAAGTGGATTCAAAACCCCCCGGCGGTTATCGCCAGTGGCGACGCTTACGCCGTCAAGCTGTTTAACGATTACAACAAGGTGCAGATGACGGCCTTTGCCAATTTTAAGGCAGAGAACGTAAAGGATGTCTTGGCGTACATCCAGGCGGCGAATGCACCAGCAGTAGGCCCTACGCAAACGGCGGGTGGCGGCGGGACGTCCACGGCAAGCGGTGGTGGCGAGCAATCCTCCGGCCTGTTCAACGTCATCCTGATTGCCCTGCTGGTGGTCATGGTGCTGGTGTTGGTGGCGCTGCTGACAATCGTCACCTTGCTTAGCCGCCTGATGACCGTAGCGCCGGATTCGGTGGAAGCACAGCGGATTCCCTTTTTCCAACGCCTGAAAGAAGGCTCGGAGCGCCTGGCGGCCAATTCTTCTTTCCGCACCGGTGCCCTGCTTCTTTTCCTGCTCCTGGCCGGTAAAGCCACGCTCGATGGAATGTACTCGATTGGCATCAGCCAGGGCTACGCGCCCAAGCAGCCCATCGCTTACTCGCACAAACTCCACGCCGGGCAGTACAAAATCGACTGCAACTACTGCCACACGGGCGTCAACAAGGGCAAATCGGCCAACATTCCTTCGGCCAACATTTGCATGAACTGTCACAACGCCATCAAACGAGAGTCGCCGGAAATCCAGAAAATTTACCGGGCCATCGAAGCCGACCAACCCATCGAGTGGATTCGGGTACACAACTTACCCGATTTCGCGTACTTCAACCACGCCCAGCACGTCAACGTGGGCGGTCTTGAGTGTCAGCAGTGCCACGGGGAAATCGAGAAAATGGAAGTGGTCGAGCAACGCTCGTCGCTCACGATGGGCTGGTGCATCGATTGCCACCGCCAGACGAACGTAAACTCGGAAGGCAATGCCTACTACGACAAGCTCGTGGAAATTCACAAAAAAGAAGGCGGCAAGGATTTGAAAGTAGCCAACATCGGTGGCCTGGAATGCTCCAAGTGCCACTATTGATTAGTCTTCAGTCTTTAGTCTTCAGTTTTTAGTTAGGCAAATAACTGAAGACTAAAGACTGGAAACTGAAAACTCTTTTGAGTAAAACTTAACCCATGGAACAGACAACCAAGCGGTACTGGCGAGGAATTGAAGAACTGACCAACGACCCGGAGTTTGTCAAAAACGCCGATAAGGAATTTGCGGATGTTAAACTCACCGACGGGGCCAATACCCAACGCCGGGATTTCCTGAAAGTACTCGGTTTCGGCGTTGCCGCCGTGTCGCTGGCCGCCTGCGAAGCCCCGGTTCGGAAGGCCATTCCCTACCTCAACAAGCCGGAAGACGTAGAACCCACCATCGCCAACTGGTACGCCTCGACCTACACCGACGGCGGCGACTACGCCAGCGTGTTGGTAAAAACCCGCGAGGGGCGACCCATCAAACTGGAAGGCAACCGCTCGTCGAGCGTGAACGCGGGGGGCTTGAGCGCCCGCGCCCAGGCTTCGGTGTTGAGTTTGTACGACAATGAAAAACTGCGCGGCCCGCAGGAGGGCGGTAAAAACGTCGATTGGAAAAGCCTCGACCAGAAAGTGGCCGCCCAACTGGGCCGCAGCCGTACCGTGCGGATTGTTTCCTCCACGATTCTGAGTCCGGCCACGAAGGCGGTCATCAATGATTTCAAGGCAAAATATCCCTCCGCGCAGCACATCCAGTACGATGCTAATTCGGCTTCGGGGCTGCTTCAGGCCAACGGGGGCTTGCTGCCTTCGTACGATTTCAGCAAAGCCCGCGTCATTGTCGGGCTGTCCTGCGATTTCCTCGGCACTTGGATTTCTCCTTCGATTTTCCAGAAACAGTACGCCCAAACGCGCAAGCTGAGTTCGGCGAAAGGGGGCCGGAAAGACATGTCGCGGCACTACCAGTTCGAGACGATTCTTTCCAACACCGGTGCTAACGCCGACTACCGCAGCCCCATCAAACCGTCGCAGGAAGGACTGGTGGCGCTGGCGCTGTACAACAAGCTGGCCGGTACGGGTTCGGCCTTCACGGTGAAGTGGCTCGACGAAGCCGTTCGCGACCTGAAAGCCGCCCAGGGTGCCGCGCTGGTGGTGTCGGGTTCCAACGACCCCGCCGTACAAACGGTGGTGAACGCCATCAACTCGCTGCTCGGCAGCTACGGCAGCACCATCGACCTGGGCACACCCAGCTACTACCGCCAGGGCAACGACGCCGCGATGAATGCCTTCGTGGACGACGTGAAAGCGGGCCGCGTGGATGCCGTCGTTTTTTACGGAGCCAATCCGGTGTACAACCACCCGCGTGGGAAAGAACTCGCGGATGCCTTGCCAAAAATTCCCCTGACGGTTTCTTTCGCCGAACGGGGCGACGAAACCGCCTCGCTCTGTAAATTCATCGCCCCCGATTCGCACTTCCTCGAATCCTGGAACGATGCCGAACCTAAGAAAGGGTTTTACAGCCTTTGCCAACCCACCATCTCGCCAATTTTCCAGACCCGGCAGGCGCAAGCCTCGCTCCTGACCTGGGCCGGGCTGAACGGGAACTACGAAGCGTACCTGAAAAAGTACTGGCAAACGGCGCTCTACCCGGTTTCGGACCAATCGAAGGATTTCAAAAACTTCTGGATTCAGGTTTTGCACGACGGCGTGTTTGAACCCACCCCGGCTCCGGCGGCTTCGGCGGCTACGATGAGTTCGGACGTGGCGGCGGCAACTTCCGCCATTACGGGCCGGTACAAGGCCGCCACGGAAGGCATGGAGTTGGCGTTGTACGAAAAAGTAAGCATAGGTACGGGTTCGCAGGCCAACAACCCCTGGCTCCAGGAACTGCCCGACCCGGTGACGAAAGCCTGTTGGGATAATTACGCCTCCATTTCGCAGAAAACGGCCACGGCCCTCGGCCTGAAGCAGGACGACCTCGTGAAGGTGGAAATGCCCAACCGGGGAACAGTGGAGTTGCCGGTACTCGTGCAGCCCGGCCAGGCCGACAACACGGTGGCGATTGCCATCGGGTACGGTCGCACGAAGGCGGGTAAGGCGGCGGATGGCGTGGGGGCGAATGTGTTTCCCTTCGTCGGTCTGGTTTCCCCCGCCGTGACGGTCACGAAAACCGGCGAGCGGTACTCCGGCATTGCCCAAACCCAAACGCACCACACGGTGATGGGGCGGCAGGCGGTGATTCAGGAATCGGTGCTGGCTAATTTTCAGAAAAATTCACAAGCGGGTCGCTACAAACCGCACGTAGTCACCTCAGTTGGAAAAGTAGAACCCACCAGCATCTCGCTTTGGAACGGGCACGAGAAGAAGAACCACTCCTGGGGAATGGTCATCGACCTTAACACCTGCACCGGGTGCAGTGCCTGTTTGGTGGCGTGTCAGTCGGAAAACAACGTGGCCGTGGTGGGGCGCAAGGAAGTGGTCATGCGCCGGGAAATGCACTGGATTCGCATCGACCGGTACTACTCCTCGGATGCCGAAGCGGAGGATTTGAAAGGCCTGGAAGTGGCCTCGGACAACCCCGAAGTGACCTTCCAGCCAATGCTCTGCCAGCATTGCTCGAACGCGCCCTGCGAAACGGTTTGCCCGGTGATTGCTACCTCGCACAGCAGCGAAGGGCTGAACCAGATGACTTACAACCGCTGCATTGGCACGCGCTACTGCGCCAACAACTGCCCCTACAAAGTGCGCCGGTTCAACTGGTTCAAGTATTTCAACGAAGACAAATTCGATTTCCACTACAACAACGACCTCGGCAAGATGGTCATCAACCCCGACGTAACGGTCCGTTCACGGGGGGTGATGGAAAAATGCTCGTTCTGCGTCCAACGGATTCAGGAAACGAAGCTGAAGGCCAAAAAAGAACGCCGCCGTCCCGAAGCCGACGAAGTGGAAACGGCCTGCTCGCAGTCCTGCCCGACGGGAGCCATCGTGTTTGGCGACATGAACCACCCCGAAAGTCAGATTTCAAAACTGCTGGCGGTGGAGCGCGAAGGCCGGGCCTTCCACGTGCTGGAAGAAATTAATGTGTTGCCGCAGATTTCGTATCTGACCAAAATCCGCAACAAAGTGGCCAAGACCACTGAGAACCAGGAAGATGCTCGTCAGGAAACCGGCCACACGCATAGTTAATCAAAGTTGTCAGTCGTCAATCATTAGTTGAAAAGCAAAACGCAGATCCTAACGATCATCGACTGACGACTATCGACTGAACACTGAAAACAGAACTGACCATGTCGCATGTTAGCGCACTCGTAAGACCCCCTCTCGTCACCGGCGGAAAGTCGTACCACGACATCACCGAAGACGTCTGCCGCCAGGTGGAGGGGAAGCCCACCCGTCAGTGGTGGGTCGTCTTTCTTATTTCGGTGGTCGTACTGATTTACGGTACGGCTTGCGTCTTCTACACTTGGTGGGAAGGCCTGGGCGTGTGGGGTTTGAATAAAACCATCGGCTGGGCCTGGGACATCACCAACTTCGTGTGGTGGGTCGGTATCGGGCACGCCGGGACGCTCATTTCGGCCATTTTGCTGCTGTTCCGTCAGAAGTGGCGGACTTCGGTAAACCGCTCGGCGGAGGCCATGACGATTTTCGCCGTGATTTGCGCGGCTAGTTTCATCCTGATGCACGCCGGACGCACCTGGCTGGCCTACTGGGCCATTCCGATTCCGAACACCTACGGTTCGTTGTGGGTCAACTTCAACTCGCCGCTGGTGTGGGACGTGTTCGCCATCTCGACGTACTTCTCGGTTTCGCTCGTGTTCTGGTACGTGGGGCTGCTGCCTGACCTGGCCACCATTCGCGACCGCGCCACGACGAAACTTTCCAAATTTGCCTACGGCTTTTTCGCGATGGGCTGGAACGGCGGGGCCAAAACCTGGGCGCGGTACGAATACGTGTCGCTGATTCTGGCGGGTATTTCTACCCCGCTCGTGCTTTCGGTTCACACCATCGTGAGTATGGACTTTGCCACCTCGGTGATTCCCGGCTGGCACACCACCATTTTCCCGCCGTACTTCGTGGCCGGGGCCATTTTCTCCGGGTTCGCGATGGTGAACAACCTGTTGCTCATCATCCGCTACACCTTCAAGCTGGAAGATTACATCACCATTGAGCACATCGAGACGATGAATAAAATCATCACGGTGACCGGCTCGATTGTGGGGATTGCTTACCTGACGGAGTTTTTCGTGGCCTGGTATTCGGGGGTGGAATTTGAATTCTACGCGTTTTACAACCGCGCCACGGGTCCGTACTGGTGGGCGTACTGGGCCATGATGACCTGCAACGTGATTACGCCGCAGTTGTTCTGGATTCGGCGGCTGCGCCGGAGTCTGGTCGCTACGTTCGTGCTATCGGTCATCGTCAACATCGGGATGTGGTTCGAGCGCTTCGTGATTATCGCCACCTCGCTCCACCGCGATTACCTGCCATCGAGCTGGGCCATGTTCTCGCCAACCATTTTCGACATCAGCGATTATGTGTTTTCCTTCGGCTTATTCTTCACCGCCTTCCTGCTGTTCGCCAAATTCCTGCCAGTTATCAACATGGCTGAGGTGAAGGCGGTTTTGAAAGGTGTTTCGTCGGATTACCCGTACAAGAAAAAGGCCGTCGGCTCGGCCACGACCGAACCGCTGGCCCGCCCGGCTTTCAACAAAGACAGTGAGTAAAAGTAGGCAGTTGGCAGTAGCAGTTGGCAATCTAAAAACCAACTAAAAACCAAAAACTGAAGACTGTAAACTGAAAAAATGGATACCAACAAACGCTTTCTGGTCGGCATTTACGATGACCCCGACGAAGTACTGGCGGCGGTACCGCAGGTGAAAAAGAGCGGCGTTCGCATTCACGAAGTGTACACGCCCTTCCCGATTCATGGCCTCGATATCGCCCTGGGGCATCCGCGCACCCGCATTCCGGTGGCCGCCTTCCTGTTCGGCACCCTCGGACTAGCCTGCATGACCACCCTCACCATCTGGACGATGGGCATCGACTGGCCGATTATTATCGGGGGGAAAGATTTTATTGCCTTCCCGGATTTTATTCCGCCGATGTTCGAGTTTACGGTGCTTTTTACCGCCTTCGGCATGGTGTTTACCTTCTGGATTTCCAACGGCCTCTGGTGGGGCGTGGACGCCAAAATGTTCGACCTGCGAAGCACCGACGATAAGTTTGTAATGGCTATCGATCTGGGTAACAACAAATTGGCCGAAGCCGACATCACGCGGGCCTTGCGCGATTCGGGAGCCATCGAGGTCAACTTAAAAGAGATTGTTTAACCGCAAGCCCTGCCTTTCATGGACTTTTTGAGAAAAAACATCGGATTCGTCTGGCTGCTCGGCGCGGTGGTGGTTATCATTTTGATGTCCCTGAAACGCGGCCACGACCAGGTGGAACTGGAATACTCGCCCAACATGTACCGCGATGTGGGTTACGATCCGCTCAAGCAGGTCGAGAAAAATACCATCAACCCGCAGGGCCTGAATATGCGCGTGCCGGTCAGAGGCACCGTAGCCCGCCGGAACTACAAAACGCAATTCGTTAGCGACGATAGCACAGTCACGGAAGATTTGATGGTGTACGACATCCCCGCCGACAGCATGGGCATCTCGGAGCGGGTGCTGACCAACCCCATTCCCCTGACGGACAAGACGCTGAAAGAAGGCGAATTGCTGTACGGCCGCTACTGTACGCATTGCCACGGCGAAAAAGGCAAGGGCGATGGTACGGTGGCTAAACTTTACAAGGGCGTTCCGGTGTACCAGAGCGATGCTTTGAAAAACCTGAACGACGGTCACATTTACCATACCATCACCCACGGCAAAGGCCGGATGTGGCCCCACGGCTCGCAGATTAGCCCCGAAGAACGCTGGAAAATCGTCCACTGGGTTCACAAGCTCCAGTACAACCCCTGATTCAGTGAACAGGTATCAGTGACCAGTTATCAAAATGGGTCGCTGAAAACTGTTTTACTGCTCACTGTTAACTGCTAACTGACCACTGAAGAAATGGCTGACCACTCGCATCATTTTTCACCGACGGAACTGGAGGAATGGTACCAATTCCCCGCTGAGTCGCGCCGTAAATACATCATCGGAATCCTGATTGGGCTGGGGCTGCTGGTCGTCGGGGCCTTTTTGGTCTCGAAGGGCTGGGGCATCGGCATCGAACACGCCCATGAAGCGGGCGGTCACGCCCACGGTGCCCACGAAGGGGCGGAGCATCACGAAACGGCGGGCTGGCTGAAGCGGGTCATCGCCAACCTCTGGATGAACAGTGTGTATTTTACCGGCATTGCCGCCGTCGGGATGTTTTTCGTTGCCATTCAGTACCTCTCCTGGGCGGGCTGGTCGTCGATTATCAAGCGGATCCCTGAAGCGTTCCCGGCCTTTCTGCCCGTTTCGATTGTACTGCTGGTTGGGCTTTTCCTCGTGTTCAAGCATGATTTGTTTCACTGGACCCACGAAGGGTTGTTTGATAAAACGAGCGAAGAATACGACCCGATTATTGCGGGAAAACGGGGCTTTCTCAACCAGCCTTTTTACCTGATTCGTCTAGTGTTCAGCATCGGAGCCTGGTACGTGCTTTGGCGGATGCTGCGCAAAACGTCGATTCAGGAAGATGAACTCGGCGGCACTGAACACTGGTACCGCATGAAAAACATCAGCCGGGTTTTCATCCTGGTGTTCGCCGTCACCTCGGCTACTTCGGCCTGGGATTGGGTGATGTCCATCGACTCGCACTGGTTCAGTACCATGTTTGCCTGGTACATGTTTGCGAGCTGGCACGTTACCTGCCTGGCGGTGATTACGCTGACGATTCTGTACCTGAAAGACCAGGGCTACCTGCGCTCGGTGAATGAAAGCCACCTGCACGACATGGGAAAGTACATGTTTGCCTTCTCCATTTTCTGGACGTACCTCTGGTTTTCGCAGTTCCTGCTCATTTACTACGCCAACTTACCCGAAGAGACCATTTACTTCCGCGAACGGTTTACGGGCTACGGTGGAATTTACAAGGCTCCGTTCTTCCTCAACCTGTTCCTCAATTTCGTATTCCCCTTTCTGGCCCTGATGACCCGCGATGCCAAGCGTACGCCGGTGTTCATGAAAGTAGCCGCCTGGGGTATCGTTGTAGGGCACTACATTGATTTTTACCAGATGATTATGCCGGGTGCCGTGGGTGCCAGTGGGGGCTTTGGACTAATCGAGTTCGGAACGGTCTTGCTGTTTGCCTGCGGCTTTGGTTTGGTCGTCAATGTTCAACTGACGAAGGCATCGCTGGTAGCAAAAAATCATCCGATGTTGGAAGAAGCGGTTCATCACGACATTTAAAAAAACACTTTGGGGGCACACTCCGTTACTGGATTACCCTCCCTGTGAAAAGGAAAAAAGGCCCTCTATACGTTTAGGAGGGCACTTTTTTGGGTCGTACTTTTGACATTCAAGTTCACGTAAATTCCGCGAAGTTATGGTTTATATCGTTGGATTATTGGCGGTGGTTTTTCTGGTGCTGACCATCGTGGTGCTGGGCCGGATTACCCGCCTGGCGAAGGGCGTCAACGGCAGCGGTGCCACCGACAGCAGTCAAAACCCCTACATGCACCCGACGGGCATGAGCAACCGCATCAACGCCGCGTTGATGCTGGTGTTGCCCATCGTGGGTACAATTGCCGCCACCTGGTCGTTCATCGAGTCGACGCCCAAGTTTCTGCCCGAAGCGGCTTCCGTACACGGGGTACGCACTGACAATATGTTCTGGTATTCGATGGCTATCATCACGCTGGCGTTTTTCTTAACCAACGCGGTGCTCTTCTATTTTGCCTTTCGCTACCAGTACCGCGCCGACCGCAAGGCCGTTTTTTACCCGGTCAATCATAAACTGGAAATTATCTGGACGATAATTCCGGCCGTTGTGATGGCGGTTTTGGTGTTCACGGGCTGGCGGGTGTGGCGCGACATCACGAAGCAAGCGCCCGAAAATGCTTACGTTATCGAGGTGGTGGGCAAGCAATTCAACTGGGTAGCCCGCTACCCCGGCAAGGACAACGGCAAGCTGGGCAATTACAATTTTAAACTCATCGATCAGACCAACGAACTGGGCATTGATTACTCCGACGAAAACTCGTTCGATGATTTCAAAGACAATGCCCTTCACATCCCGAAAGGCGTTCCGGTACTGTTAAAAATTCGGGCGAAAGACGTACTCCACAGCGTATTCCTGCCGCACCTGCGGGTGAAAATGGACGCCGTGCCCGGAATGCCCACCAAATTCTGGTTCGTGGCGACGAAGACGACCGAAGAAGTTCGCAACGAAACCGGCAACCCGGATTTCAACTTCCAACTCAACTGCACCGAAATCTGCGGACAAGGCCACTTTTCGATGAAAATGCCGGTCATCATCGAAGAGGAGGAAGAATACAAAGCCTACCTCGCTGGTCAGAAACCGGAATTGGCAACCAACCCCGATTATTACCTGGCGCGGGTTCCCCAAAATTTGAAGGCGAAAGCGTTGCGCTACATCCCCGCTACGGCCACCCCGGCGGCGGACAGCACGACGGCCCAAACCGGTGGAGCCGCCGCAACGGGTGTTTCTCTGAAATAAACAGGTTCAGTTTCTGAAGAATTGGAAACCAAAAACCATAAACCGAAAACTAAGAACCACATGGCAACGGCTGAATTAACGCACGCAGTTCACGCACCCGATGCGCACGAACACGAGCATCACGAGCTGGGCTTCATCCGCAAATACATTTTTTCGGAAGACCACAAGACCATCGCCAAACAATACCTGATTTCGGGGATTATCTGGGCGTTCATCGGGGGCTTGCTGTCCATGCTCTTCCGGATTCAACTGGCTTTCCCCACGTCAGACTTGGGCTGGATGCGGCCCCTGCTGGGTCAGTGGATTGATGCAACCGGTAAACTAAACCCTGAATTTTATTTGGCGCTGGTCACGATGCACGGCACCATCATGGTGTTTTTCGTGCTCACGGCGGGCCTTTCGGGGACGTTCTCCAACTTCCTGATTCCGCTGCAAGTCGGTGCCCGCGACATGGCGTCGGGTTTTTTGAATATGCTGTCGTACTGGTTTTTCTTTATTTCCAGTGTCATCATGTTCGCCTCGCTGTTCGTTGAAACCGGCCCGGCGGGGGGTGGTTGGGTCGTGTATCCGCCGCTCTCGGCGCTGCCGCAGGCTGCTCCTGGGTCGGCTTACGGGCTGACGCTCTGGCTGATTTCGATGGCGCTGTTCATCGTGTCGCAATTGCTGGGGGGGGTCAACTACGTCACGACGGTTATCAACCTGCGGACGCGGGGGATGAGTTTCTCGAAACTCCCGCTGACCATCTGGGCGTTTTTCTTCACGGCCATTCTCGGCTTGCTTTCCTTCCCGGTCTTGTTCTCGGCGGTGTTACTTTTGATTTTCGACCGCTCCTTTGGCACCAGTTTCTACCTGTCGGAAATTTACGTAAACGGCGAGGCGCTGCCCAACGTGGGCGGTTCGGCCATTTTGTACCAGCACTTGTTCTGGTTCCTAGGCCACCCGGAGGTGTACATCGTGATTCTGCCCGCCCTGGGGATTACCTCGGAGATCATTGCCACCAACTCGCGCAAGCCCATTTTTGGCTACCGCGCCATGATTGGTTCGCTGATGGGCATCACGCTGCTGGCCTTCATCGTGTGGGCGCACCACATGTTTGTGACCGGCATGAATCCCTTCCTCGGCTCGGTGTTCATGTTCCTGACGCTGATTATCGCGGTGCCCTCGGCGGTGAAAGCCTTCAACTACATTACCACGCTCTGGCGGGGGAACATCGTGTTTACGCCCGCCATGCTGTTTTCCATCGGGCTGGTGTCGTTCTTTATTTCGGGGGGGATTACGGGCATTATTCTCGGCAACTCGGCCCTCGATATTCAGTTGCACGACACCTACTTCGTCGTGGCTCACTTCCACCTCGTGATGGGGTCGGCCTCGTTCTTCGGGCTGATGGCCGGGGTGTACCACTGGTTCCCAAAAATGTTCGGGCGGATGATGAACGAAAAGCTGGGCTACGCGCACTTCTGGCTGACGTTCGTCGGGATTTACTGCGTGTTTTTCCCCATGCACTACATCGGCATCGCCGGGTTCCCGCGCCGGTACTACTCCTTCACGACGTATGATGCAACCAACTCGTTTGGCGACATGAACGTGTTCATCAGTGTAGCGGCCATCATCACCTTTACCGCGCAGGCGCTGTTTGCCTGGAACTTCTTCTACTCGATGTTCCGTGGGAAACGCGCTCCGCAGAATCCCTGGCACTCGAACACGCTGGAATGGACGGCCCCGATTCACCCCGAACACGGCAACTGGCCGGGCGAAATTCCGCCGGTGTACCGCTGGCCCTACGATTACAGCAAGCCGGGTGCGAAACAGGATTTCATTCCTCAAAACATCCCGTACTCGGCCACGCCCGAATCGAACCTGCCCCACGAAAACGAGCAGATTGCCCTGGAAAAAGAAATCGAGGATATGCTCGACAATCAAAACGAGGTGTACAAGCACTAATCGGTTTCTGCGACGGTTGCAAAGGTGGGCTAACGGGCGACGGAAGTCGAAGCCCGTTAGCCCATTTTAGCAAGAACAGGTTTTGAGTTTAGGGTTCAGCGTTTAGGGTTGTTTCAATTCTAAACCCTAAACTCAAAACGCTAAACCCTAAACTCAAAACAAATGCGGTTTCGCCGCCTGGGTCTCGCCACGCTCTTCATCGTCTACCTGCTGATTCTGGCCGGGGGCATCGTGCGGGCGACGGGTTCGGGGATGGGTTGCCCCGACTGGCCGCGTTGCTTCGGAAGCTGGGTGCCGCCGACGAATGTGAGCCAGTTACCCGCCAATTATCAGGAACTGTACGGGGCGAAGTTGAAAGGGGAGGTGATTTTCAACGCGGCAAAAACCTGGATTGAGTACGTGAACCGGTTGCTGGGTGTCCTGACGGGCCTGGCAATTTTCGCCACATTGCTGGCTTCGGTTTCATTTTGGAAAAAAGACCGAATCATATTCTGGGCTAGTCTGATGGCCTTCGTGCTGGTGAGTTTTGAAGGTTGGCTAGGGTCAAAAGTCGTCTCGACCGAGTTGCATCCCGGCATGGTGACGGCCCACATGGCGGTGGCAATTTTGATTGTGTTCGTGCTGCTTTATGCGCTGGCGCGTTCGTACTCTGGGTTGGTGAGCGTAGAAAAAATGAGTTCGAAACCAGCGCTCAACCGGATTCTGGGGCTGGTGATGGCGCTCACGCTGGTGCAAGTCATGCTCGGCACTCAGGTGCGCGAAGCCCTCGACGAGGTGGTGCGTCAAATCGGTTACGACCGCAGCCGTTGGATTGAAAACCTCGACTTGCCGTTTTACCTCCACCGCTCGTTTTCGCTGGTGGTGCTGGCGACCCACGGGTACTTGATTTACCAACTGCGTCGAAGCCTGAGTACACGAGGGATGTTGTACCGTTACACCTCGGTTTTGATAAGCATTATTCTTGTCGAAACGGGCAGTGGCATCGCGATGGCGTATTTCGGGGTGCCCGCCTTTTTGCAACCCCTTCACCTGACGCTGGCGATTGTCGCGCTGGGCGTTCAGTTTGTGCTCCTCTTGCTGTTGAATCAGGAGTGGGCGTTTGGAAAAAGCGTTCGCTCCGGCGGGCGCATCACGCAAGTTGTTTCGTAAATGCAACCTACCCCACAAACCCGCACCGCCGTTCTGGCGGATTTGAGTTGGATTGAAAAAGTCCGGGCGTTCGGCGAACTGATGAAGTTTCGGCTGTCGCTGTTCGTCGTGCTGTCGGCGCTGTTTGGCTATGCCCTGGCCGTGCGCGAAGTGGATTGGGTGAAACTGATTCTGCTCACCGTGGCGGGTTTCGCGATCACCGGCGCGTCGAATACCATCAACCAGATCATCGAGAAAGATTTTGACAAGCTGATGCGCCGCACCGCTGCTCGCCCGTTGCCAACGGGTCGGCTCAGCGAAGGGGAAGCGGGAATTTTTGCCGCCGTGCTGGCGGTGTTGAGCGTCGTGATTTTCCTCGGCGCGTTCAACCTGAAAACGGCGCTGGTCGCCGTGCTCTCGCTGGTGTTGTACGGTTTCGTGTACACGCCGCTGAAGCGCGTCGGACCAATTTCGGTGTTCGTCGGGGCTTTTCCGGGGGCCTTTCCGCCCATGATTGGCTGGGTGGCGGCCACTAACGATTTCGGCTGGGCACCGGGCGTGTTGTTTGCCATTCAGTTTTTCTGGCAATTCCCCCACTATTGGGCCATCGCCTGGCTGGCTGACGAGGATTACAAGCGGGCGGGTTTTAAAATGCTGCCCAACAACGGCGGCAAAGACCTCAACACGGCCATCACCATCATGATTTACACCCTGTTTTTGCTGCCGGTCGGCTGGTTGCCCTACACGCTGGGCATGACGGGCGTCAACTCGGCGCTGGTGGCGATGGGCTGCGGGGTGTTGTTCCTGGCCCAAACCTTTCACCTCATGAGCACCACCGACGACAAGGCCGCGCTGAAACTGATGTTTGGTGCTTTTGCGTACCTGCCTGTGGTGCAGATTGCGTTTTTGCTGGACAAGGCGTAGCGTATAGGAAAGGGTCACGCTGAGCGGAACGGTCCGCCGCTGCGGTCGAAGCGCGGCGGCGTGGTGACGATGAGATTGCGCTTCGACCGCAGCGGCGGACCGTTCCGCTCAGCGTGACCGCTTCAAAGAAAAAGACTTAAGAAAAATGACAACCGACATAAAAACCCCCCAACTCACCGAAACCGAACCGGAAGAAACCCTGGCGGTACACCCGCGCAAGTTTCTGCTCTGGCTGGCTATCGTCAGCATCGTCATGATGTTCGCTGCATTTACCAGCGCCTACCTGGTTCGCAAGGCTGAAGGCAACTGGCTGGAATTTGAAATACCGCGCATTTTCTGGTACAGCACGGGCGTGATGCTGTTGAGCAGCATCAGCATGGCGGTGGCGCACTGGGCGGCAAAAAAAGACCGTTTTGGGCTGCTGAAAGCAGCCATTTCAATTACTTTTGTGCTCGGAAGCCTGTTTCTGGCGCTGCAATTCGAGGGCTGGAAGCAACTGGTGGGCATCAACGTGTACTTCGTGGGCAACCCTTCCGGCTCGTTTATGTACGTCTTGAGCGGGATGCACGGGTTGCACATCGTCAGCGGGCTGATCGTGTTGGTAGTGGCGCTGGTATCGGCCTTCAGGATGAGCATCCACGCCAAAAACCTGACCCGAATTTGGCTGGCGGCCACGTACTGGCATTTCCTCGACGTGCTCTGGCTTTACCTTTTTGTGTTTTTACTGTACAACAACTGATTAAACTACCCGAGTAATGGCATCACACGCGGTCGCCGAACCGAAACACCTCTGGATGGGAGGAGCCGAGCCGATGAAGGCCAGCTACGGAAAGCTGATGATGTGGATTTTCCTGCTGTCCGACACCTTCACTTTTTCGGCTTTGCTGATTAGTTACGGGATGATTCGGTACAGCCACCAGGCTTACGAAGGCAAAGTCGCCGATTTCATGTTTTCGCACGCCTACTGGCCCATTCCCGAAAAAGTATTCGAGGCGGTGCCCTTTCTCCACGGCGTTTCGTTGCCGCTGGTGTTCGTTGGCATCATGACCTTTATTCTGATTTTCAGTTCGGTCACGATGGTGCTGGCCGTCGAAGCCGGGCACCGGATGGACCGCCAGGACGTGGAAAAATGGATGCTCTGGACGATTCTGGGCGGTTTTACCTTCCTCGGCTCGCAAGCTTGGGAGTGGACGCACTTTATCCACGGTACCGAGGCCGGAACGCTGGTGAATAACGTGGCGACGGGAGCCAGCCGGACTATTTACGGGGCCAACCTGGTGGAAAACCAGTACGGCCCGCAGCCCTTCGCCGACTTATTTTTCTTCATCACCGGCTTCCACGGTACCCACGTGTTTTCGGGGGTGCTGCTCAACAT
This sequence comes from uncultured Cytophagales bacterium, assembly GCA_964244295.1. Lineage (GTDB taxonomy): Bacteria > Bacteroidota > Bacteroidia > Cytophagales > Spirosomataceae > JAJAZB01. Next base: position 131,786 of record CAXTIG010000010.1, on the reverse strand, counting down.
TCTTATTTTCTTCAACGCCTCCACCGGGCTGTACGAGCGCCGGGGACATTACGAAATGGTGGAGAAAGTGGGTTTATACTGGCACTTTGTGGATTTGGTGTGGGTGTTCGTGTTTACCTTTTTCTACTTGGTTTAACCCGAAAAACGATACATAACGTCATGGCTCAAGTAGTTGAACAAACCAACGCGGGCGAACGGCAAATTGCCCCGCCCCAGACCAAGATCATTTGGAAAACCTTCTGGATTTTGGGAGCCATCACGGCCCTGGAATTCGTCATTGCCTTCGTCATGCCGCACGGGACACTGAAAATCGCCATTTTCGTAGGACTCACGCTTGTGAAAGCCACCTACATCGTGGGCGAATTCATGCACCTGAAACACGAAGTAAAGGGCTTAATTTGGACGATTCTGATTCCGACCCTGTTCGTGGCTTGGCTCCTGCTGGCGCTCCTGCTCGAAGGCGGCTACTCGGCCCAGTAAAGGCATGAGCAAGCTCCTGAAGGCCGGAATCCTAACCGCTGTGTTAGTGGTTCCGGCCCTTATTTTTCTGTACCTGCGCGCCTTCGGCGAAAATCAGTACACCCTCCGTCGCTACTACCCGCTCCTCGATTCCACGGAGCAGGTGTTGATGAAAGCCAATCCCAGCGCCCGGTTTTTCGAGCCGAAAGAGGATACGGTTTTTCACGTCATTCCGCCGTTTCAGCTAGTAGACCAAGACGGAAAAACAGCAACTGAAACGGCATTGCGGGGGAAAATCCACGTGGCGGACTTTTTCTTCAGCCGCTGCGAGAGCATCTGTCCGAAGTTATCGGCGCAGTTGAGCCGGGTGCAGGAGGTTTTTTCCGAAAACCCCGCCATCCAACTCGTTTCGTACACCGTTGATCCCGACCACGACACGCCCGACGTACTCCGCCGCTACGCCAGCGAGTACGACGCCCGGCCCGGCAAGTGGTTATTCCTGACGGGGAATAAAACCCAACTCTACCACCTGGCGCAGAAAGGCTACTTCGTGCCCGTTCTGGCCGGGGGTGACGGCACCGAGCAGCCCAACGAAACCTTTACACACAGCGAAAAGTTAGTGTTGGTAGACAAAGCGGGTGTTATCCGGGGCTATTACGACGGCACCGACAAGAAAGAAGTAGACCGGCTGATTCTGGAAATCCGGGTGCTGCTGGAGATTTACGAGAAGCAAAAAAGCTGATTCTAAATATCGTAGGGGCAACCCTTGCGGTTGCCCTGGCCTCTCGGATGGGAGCCGCTGTGGGCGACCGCAAGGGTTACCCCTACGACTGAAAACTGAAGACTCCCCGATGGCAAACCTGACCATTTCCACCAAAAAAGAAAAAAATTACTACACCCTCATCCGCGTGTTGTCGGTGGCGATTCCCCTGGCGGTGGCGGTGCTGCTGGGCATCCGGCAAAAAGTGGAGTTGGGTGAATGGACGAAAATATTGCCCCACCTCAACGGCATCCTCAATTCGCTGACGGCCGTTTTGCTGGTAGCCGGTTACGCCTTCATCCAGCGGAAAAACGTGGTGATGCACCGCCGGGCGATGCAGTCAGCTTTTGTGCTCGGCTCGCTGTTTCTGGTTTCTTACGTGCTGTACCACCTCTCCAACGAATCGACTTCGTTTGGCGGCGTGGGAGCCGTTCGGTACCTCTACTTTTTTGTTCTCATCAGCCACATTATCCTTTCCATCGTTGTCGTTCCTTTTGTGCTGTTAGCGCTGTATTTTGCGTTGAGTAACCAGATTGCCCGGCACAAACGAATCGTGAAATGGACCTATCCGATTTGGCTGTACGTGTCCATTACAGGGGTGATTGCCTACCTGATGATTAGCCCGTATTACCAGGGGTAGCGGCGGAATTTATTCCGCCCGCACCACTTCAATCAGCAAGATTCTATGAAAAAGCTACTGATTCTCTGCCTGCTACTCACTGCCAACTGCCAACTGGCATCGGCCCAGTGCGCCATGTGCCGCTCGACGGTGGAAAGTACCCTGAGCGATGGGCGCTACGTCAACGGTTCCGGCCTGAACACCGGCATTTTGTATATGCTCGCCACGCCGTACCTGGCCGTCGCCGTGGTGGGGTACCTGTGGTGGCGCAGCAGCCGCCGCGCCCGTGACAAGCGTCTGGCAATTTCCCGACAGGTTCGGGGTGCCATGAGTTGACGCAATTCAGTTTCCCTAAAAATAAAACCCGCCCCACCACCGGCGGGTTTTTTCGTGAAAAAAGCAACCTTCGGCGCAACCAACCGAAGGACTTCTGCATCTTCCCGTCGAACTGCCCTTCCTCCGTGAAAATTATACCGCTGTTTCAGTCCGAAGAAAGCCTGGTGAAAGCCTGCCAACGCGCCGACCCGAAGGCGCAGCGGCGGGTGTACGAGCGGTACGCGCCCCGGATGCTGAGTTTGTGCGGTCGCTACCTAAGCGACGAATTCGAGGCCGAGGAAGCGATGATTGAAGGATTTATGAAGGTGTTTCAAAAAATAGAGCAGTTCCGGTTGGAGGGAAGTTTCGAGGGCTGGATTCGGCGCATCATGGTCAACGAAGCGCTGATGTACCTCCGCAGTAAAAAGCACACTGGTTGGCAAACCGCCTACGACGAGGTGGAACACGAGGTGGAGCCGGTTCCCCCCAGCAGTGACCTGGAAGCCGACGAACTGCACCGCCTCGTGCAGCAACTGCCCACCGGTTACCGCACCGTGTTCAACCTGTACGCTATCGAAGGCTACAGCCACGCCGAAATCGCCGAGTCGCTGGGCATCAGCGAAAACACCTCGAAGTCGCAATTGCACCGTGCTCGGGCGCTGTTGCAAAACTGGGTTGAAAAATCTGACCGTGCCGCCGGAACCGATGAAACAAATCGCCGCCTCACCGCCTTCGCGTGAGGAGCAAAAAAATAACAGCATGAAAAAGCATCCCGTCGACCGCCGCTTTGCGAAAGCCCTGCGGCAACACGAAAAAGCCCCCCGACCGGAGGCTTGGCAACGATTGGGAGTCAACCTGGGTCAGGTGGAGGAAGCCCCGACCCGCCGCCTGCTGCCGTTTTGGTACGTCGGCGTGGCGGCTTCGGTGGCGGTTTTGCTGCTGGCTGGGTACCTCTGGTGGAGGCCAACTCCGCCTAACGCTGTGTTTCAGCCTCAGGTGGCAAAGGTCAACCCACCGAAACCTAACCCGACTCCTGATGCGAAAAAAAGCCCGGAGAAGCCGATGGTGATGGAGAGCCAGTTGCCCGCTTCACTTCCACAATTGGCCCAGCGCGAGCCAGTCAACGCTGCGCATGAACAACGACGGACGTCTCAACCCACCGTCGCCGAACGAACCCCCCAAACCGTTAAACTGCCTGCTTCGACGCCGAGCGCGCCCGTGGAAGTGGCCGTAGCCGAACCGCGCCGTGAGCCGATTCCACCCCTGGCAACTGAAGTACCCGCGTTGCCCACGGTGAGGACGAACGTTCCGACCGCAACGCTGGTGGCCGAAATGGCGAAGCCCGCGCAAACGGTGCTCATCGTCAGATTGACCGACCCTCTGGCCGACGAAGCCGCGAGCGCCGAAACCAAGCCCCGTAAGCGCAACCGAATGAGCCGGATTTTCAACCAATTGGTCAACGCCAAAAACAACGAACGGGTGGATTGGAACGAGGTGGGCTTCAACCCGAACCGCCTGCTGGCCCGGGCCGAGGAAAAGGTGGAACGCGGCACCCAAAAAGTAGCCGAGACCTACCAGACCGTGAAAGAAAAAACGAACTACTGATTTTTTTTGAATACCCATGAAAGCATTTTTCACCGCAGTACTTGGCCTGCTGGCCCTGAGCGCCTCGGCGCGTCCGATGGAACCCCGCGATTCGATTGTCGTGCAGTTTGGGGGGAAATCCAAATTGATTATTTACACCGAAAGCAAAGAAGATTTTCGCAAGATCCAGAACTACGACGTGAACGCGTTGCTGCGCGATTTGGGCGTGAAAATCGACTCCATTTCACCGACCGAAACGCGGGTAGTCGTAACCGAGACCAACGGAAATCTGTACCTGCGCGATTCGACGCTGCGCCGCCGGAATGCCGATGAAAAAGATTACGTGCGCATCGGCATCCGGGGCGTCCACGTCAAAGATGGGGCCGACGAAGTCCACGTGAGTTGGAATGGAATTTACGTGAAAGACGGGGCGGAAGAAGTACGCATCGGTCACCCTGATTCCACCCGCTGGTCGCGCCAAAACAAAACCCGCTGGCTGAACCGGGGGGGATTTTACCTAAACCTGGGTTTAAATAACTTCGTCGGTTCGGGAAACAGCAATTCGCCAAGTTTCACCTACAGTCCCTCGGAGTACGACCTACGCCCCCTCGGTTCGCGGCACATCGCCCTCGGCTGGGCGCAGAACGCCCGGCTGATTCAGGGCCGCAACGCCGCGTTCAGCGTACGGCTGGGCCTGGAATTTTCCTGGTACAACTTCATGTTCGATGGCAACAACGTAATTACCAAAGATGCCACCGGTGCGGTGGGCCGGGTTAGTTTCCGCGAATCGGCGGAATCACTGCAAAAAAGCAAATTGACCGTCGCCTACCTCAACGTGCCCATCATGCCTACGATTTCATTCCGCCACTCGGCCATTACCTACATCGGCCTGGGTGGCACCGTCGGGTACCGCCTCGATAGCTACACAAAAGTGAAGCGCGACGACGGCGGCAAAGACCGCATCCACAGCAATTACTACCTCAACAACTTCCGCTACGGCCTGCGGGCCGAAGTCGGCATCCGCAATTTCCCCGACCTCTTCTTCAACTACGACCTCAACCCGCTCTTCGCCGAGGGGCGCGGGCCAGACCTGCGCACCATTAGTTTCGGGTTTAAACTCTGAGCGCCACAGCGAACGAACCAGCGGGCGCGGGTTCCGGACGGGAGCCGCGCCCGCTGGTATTACCAATAGGACTGGCGCAGTAAACCATGAGGTTTCCCGCAGATAGCGCAGATTGACGCAGACTACCGGTTAAAAAATCTGCGTCAATCTGCGCTATCTGCGGGAAATTGGTTTTTAAACCCAGAACCCGCGTAAGTCCCGACCAAAATATTTTCAGGCCGCTGTTTGAGTTTCTACCGAAAGGCTCTACTTTTGCAACTCCATTGACGAACCGGTCGTGGAAACGTTCTTTTACGACACATTTCGGGGATATACCAGAGCGGCCAAATGGGGCAGACTGTAAATCTGCTGGCTTACGCCTACGGTGGTTCGAATCCATCTGTCCCCACAAGTTCGATGACTGAATGAGTTAATTTTGAATGAGTGAATAAGAATTTGTCATTCAAACATTCAAAACTCATTCATTCAATCATTGTTCTGCGGGAGTAGCTCATTTGGTAGAGCGATAGCCTTCCAAGCTATAGGTGGCGGGTTCGAGCCCCGTCTCCCGCTCAGTGGATTTATGAGGTACGAATTACGAATGGTTAGAAATCAAAAATCGTAATTCGTAATTCAAAATTGCCTTTGTAGCTCAGGGGTAGAGCACTTCCTTGGTAAGGAAGAGGTCAGGGGTTCAAATCCCCTCAAAGGCTCGCAATTCAGTTTCCCTCTCCCTTCCCGGAGCGGGAATTTTTTGCTCAGTAGCCGTCAGTTTTCCGGCATCTGTTTTAGAAAGTACCTATTCAAAATCAAACCAATTTAGAACGCTTAGTCATGGCTAAAGAAACCTTTGATCGTTCCAAACCCCACGTAAACATTGGTACGATTGGCCACGTTGACCACGGTAAAACGACCCTGACGGCCGCCATCACGAAGGTGTTGTCGGAAAAAGGTCTGGCCGAAAAGAAAGATTTTTCGCAGATTGATAACGCCCCCGAAGAGCGTGAGCGCGGGATTACTATCAATACGGCGCACGTCGAATACTCGACCCTCAAACGTCACTACGCCCACGTCGACTGCCCCGGCCACGCCGACTACGTGAAAAACATGGTGACGGGTGCCGCTCAGATGGACGGTGCCATCATCGTGGTGGCTGCTACCGACGGCCCCATGCCCCAGACCCGTGAGCACATCCTGCTCGCCCGTCAGGTGGGTGTGCCCCAACTCGTTGTGTTCATGAACAAAGTGGACATGGTGGACGACCCGGAATTGCTCGAACTCGTGGAAATGGAAATCCGCGAACTCCTCAGCTTCTACGATTACGACGGTGATAACATCCCGGTGATTCAAGGTTCGGCCCTGGGTGGTCTGAACGGCGATGCCAAATGGGTTAAAACCATTGAGGATCTGATGGATGCGGTCGATAGCTACATCCCGATTCCGACCCGTCTGACCGATCAGCCCTTCCTGATGCCCGTCGAAGACGTGTTCTCGATCACGGGTCGCGGTACCGTAGCAACGGGCCGCATCGAACGTGGTATCGTCAACTCCGGTGAGCAAGTCGAAATTCTTGGCATGGGGGCTGAAAACCTCAAGTCGGTCGTAACCGGAGTGGAAATGTTCCGTAAAATCCTCGACCGGGGCGAAGCAGGCGACAACGTCGGTCTGTTGCTCCGTGGGATTGAAAAAACCGACATCCGTCGCGGCATGGTTATCTGCAAGCCCGGTTCGGTGAAACCCCACCAGAAGTTCAAGGCCGAGGTGTACGTGCTGTCGAAAGAAGAAGGGGGCCGTCACACGCCGTTTTTCAACAAATACCGGCCGCAATTCTACTTCCGCACCACCGACGTAACGGGTGAAATCAAACTCCCCGAAAACGTAGAGATGGTGATGCCCGGCGACAACCTGACGATTGAAGTTGATCTTATCAACAAAATCGCCATGGAAAAAGGCCTCCGTTTTGCCATTCGTGAGGGTGGCCGCACGGTGGGTGCCGGTCAGGTGACAGAAATTCTCGATTAATTCGAGCCTGATTTTCAAAGAACAAAGTGCATATCTTCCGGGGTATGCACTTGTTTTTTGTCAAAAGCTCGTATTTTTGCAGTCCGTTTTGCAGACCCTGTTGGGCGGACTGTCATTCACGGGTGTAGTTCAAGGGTAGAATAGCGGTCTCCAAAACCGTTGATGGGAGTTCGAATCTCTCCACCCGTGCTTTCCACGTTGCATCGAAACGCTTCGGTAAACGGTACTAAAAAATCCACCATGAACAAGGTCGTTGAACTGTTTCAGGCTTCCTACCGGGAAGTCACTGAGCACATTACCTGGCCCAAGTTCAGTGAGTTACAGTCGAGTTCCTGGCTCGTGCTGGTGGCCTCGCTGATTTTTGCCCTGTTGGTCGGAGCCATTGATTTTGTCTTCAAAACGGGCCTCGATTACTACTACAGTTCGTTCTAACCCAAAACCCGAACGAACATGAGCGGAGTAAACTGGTACGTGCTGCGGGCGGTGTCGGGGCAGGAAAAAAAAGTAAAAACCTACCTCGAAAACGAAATTGCCCGGCAGAATTTGACGGAAGAAATTCCGCAGATTCTGATTCCTTCGGAAAAAATCTACGAGATGCGCAACGGCAAGAAGCGCATTCGTGAGAAGGCGTTTTTCCCCGGCTACATCATCATCTCGGCCAATTTGTCGAATGGCGAAGTGAACCACCTGATTACCAGTATGCCCGGTGTAATCGGATTTCTGAGTGCCTCGGATGGAAAGACCTCGAAGACGCCAATTCCCCTGCGCCAATCGGAAATCAACCGGATTTTGGGCAAGGTGGACGAAGCAACCCAGGAAGCCGCTACCCCGACGGTGGCCTTCCTGAAAGGCGAAAGCGTAAAGGTGATGGACGGCCCGTTCAGCGGCTTCACGGGTTCGGTCGAAGAGATTTTCGACGACAAGAAAAAACTGAACGTGATGGTGAAAATCTTCGGTCGAAACACGCCCGTTGAACTGAGTTACGCGCAGGTTGAAAAGGAAAATTAATTTCCAATGTGCGAATTTCTAATGTGCGAATGAAAGGCATTGGAATTTGAGAACATCGGATTTAAAGGGCGAATTTCAAATGAGAAAATTTGCAAGCGAAAGCATTGGAAATTAGCACATTAGAAATTAGCAATTAAAAAAGCTTCTCCATTCTGGTCGCTGTCGGCCCGATTCCCGCTTCCAGGGGACAGGGCGTAAACAGCGGCTCTTTTTTGATAACGAAACGACTTACGACTAATGGCAAAGGAAATTGGCGGCTACGTAAAGCTGCAGGTGAAAGGCGGTCAGGCCAACCCCTCGCCGCCCATCGGTCCGGCGCTTGGCTCGAAGGGCTTGAACATCATGGAGTTCTGCAAGCAATTTAACGCGCGCACGCAGGACAAAATGGGGCAGGTGACGCCGGTGCTGATCACGTACTACAAAGACAAGACGTTCGAGTTTGTCATCAAAACACCTCCGGCACCGGTCCTGTTGCTCGAAGCGGCGAAGGTGAAGACGGGTTCGGCCCAGCCCAACCTCAAGAAAGTGGGTTCGGTGTCGTGGGATCAGGTTCGGACGATTGCCGAAACCAAAATGCCCGACCTCAACTGCTTCACCATCGAGTCGGCCATGAGCATGGTCGCCGGAACGGCCCGCAGCCTGGGCCTGACCGTCACCGGCCAAAAGCCATTCTGACACTCGGTAAACCTGAAGAACGATCATGGCAAAACTGACTAAAAAACAAAAGGACGCGCTTGCGAAGTACGATCCGGACCAGGCGCTTTCGCTGGAAGCCGCTGCTGCCGTACTGAAGCAAATCTCGTACACGAAGTTCGACGCTTCGGTGGACATCGACGTCCGCCTCGGCGTGGATCCCCGCAAGGCCGACCAAATGGTGCGCGGTGTGGTGGCCCTGCCCCACGGCACGGGCAAAGACGTGCGGGTGCTTGTGTTGTGCAGCCCCGACAAAGAGGCCGAAGCCACCGCCGCCGGCGCTGATTTCGTGGGCCTCGACGAATACATCCAGAAAATCGAGCAAGGCTGGACCGACGTGGACGTCATCATCACGATGCCGACCGTGATGGCCAAAATTGGTCGTCTGGGTAAGATTCTCGGCCCCCGTGGCCTGATGCCGAACCCGAAATCGGGTACGGTCACGCTCGACGTAGCGAAGGCTGTGAAGGAAGTGAAAGCGGGTAAAATCGACTTCAAAGTCGACAAAACCGGCATCATTCACACCGCCATCGGCAAGGTGTCGTTCTCGCCCGAAAAACTGGCCGAAAACGCCCAGGAAGTAATCAACACGCTGGTGAAATTGAAACCCTCCTCCTCGAAAGGCACGTACGTGAAGAGCATCTTCCTGTCGAGCACGATGAGCCCGAGCGTTTCGATTGACAAAGCCACCGTAAACGGCCTGTAAGATGACCAGAGAAGAAAAAGGCATCATCATCGGAGAATTGAGCGAAAAGTTCGCCCAGACTCCCTACTTCTACATCACGGACGCGTCGGGAATGTCGGTGGCCGAAACCAATAACCTCCGTCGCAAGTGCTTCGAGGCTGGTATCGAGTACCGTGTCATCAAAAACACGCTCATCGCCAAAGCCCTCGAAACGCTCGAAACCGACTACACGCCGTTCGACGAAAGCGTACTGCGGGGTTTCAGCGGCGTGATGTTCCACCCGGAATCGGGCAAGGTGGCCGCCAAGCTGATTAAAGACGCCATCAAAGGCGGCAATAAAAAGCTGAAACTCAAAGGTGCTTCGATCGATTCGGGTATCTTCATCGGTCACGACCAACTCGATACCCTGCTGACGCTCAAGTCGAAAGACGAGTTGATCGGCGAAATCATCGGGTTGCTGCAATCGCCCGCCAAGAATGTCATCAGCGCCCTCCAGGGTGGTGGCAACAAGCTGGCTGGCATCCTCAAAACGCTCTCCGAGCGCGAGGGGTAACAATTTGAAAATTTGAGAATGTGCTAATTTGAAAACGGGTCAATTACCCAATTTTCAAATTCTCAAATTACCACATTTTCAAATTAACTGCTTGGCTTCCAAGACCAAACATACACGCTGAAGTTTTTTCATTTCGTAACCAATCTTAACGTAAGAATACAATGGCAGATCTTAAAGCATTCGCGGAACAACTGGTGAACCTGACCGTGAAAGAAGTAAACGAACTGGCTTCGATCCTGAAAGACGAATACGGCATCGAACCCGCCGCAGCGGCTCCCGTCATGATGGCCGGTGGCGGTGGTGGTGGCGACGAAGCTCCGGCGGTTGTCGAGAAAACCTCGTTCGACGTGATCCTCAAAGCCCCCGGTGGTGCGAAGCTCGCCGTGGTGAAACTGGTGAAAGACCTGACCGGTCTGGGCCTGAAAGAAGCCAAAGAACTGGTGGATTCCGCTCCGAAGCCCGTGAAAGAAGGCGTCGCCAAAGACGAAGCCGAATCGCTCCGCAAAGCCCTCGAAGAAGCCGGGGCCGAAGTGGAAGTGAAGTAACTGAAAGAGGTTTGAGGTTTGATGGTTGGACGGTTTGAGAGATAAGCACTTTCAAACCTTAAACGTCAAACCGTCAAACTGAACCTGAATAGACCTGGCATTCGTGTCAGGTCTATTCCTGTTTAAGTGGAGGGCCGTTGATTGGAACTTTCAGGCGCTCCGAATGCTTACCTTTTTACGCGGTTTTCTTCCGAAACACGTCGCCATTTCGTAGGGGCGATGCAAAGGGAAGAAGTAACGTTCTGCTACGAGGCAATTACCCCACGAAACCGGTTTTTCTGGTTTTGGACGTTGCGCGCATCCGTCTTCCGATTCCGCAATTCGTTGAGTACCAAACCTAAACGCTACTTGCCTTGGCGAAGCAAACACAAGTCTCCCGACACAATTTTGCGTCGATTCAGTCGGTCATCGATTACCCCGACTTCCTCGACATCCAGCTTCAGTCGTTCAAGGAGTTTTTTCAATTGGAAACCGCCGCTGAACACCGCAACCAGGAAGGGTTGTTCAAGGTGTTTTCGGAGAACTTTCCAATTTCGGACTCCCGTGAAAACTTCGTGCTGGAATTTATCGATTATTCCGTTGATCCACCCAAGTACTCCGTCGATGAGTGCATCGATCGCGGTCTGACCTACTCGGTGCCCCTCAAAGCCAAACTGCGGCTGTCGTGCAACGACGCCGACAACGAAGACTTCGAGACCATCGAGCAGGAAGTATTTCTGGGCAACATCCCGTACATGACCGAGCGCGGTTCGTTCGTCATCAACGGGGCGGAGCGGGTCATCGTTTCGCAGTTGCACCGCTCGCCCGGCGTGTTCTTTGCCCAAAGCAAGCACACCAACGGCACCAAACTCTACTCGGCCCGGATTATTCCGTTTAAAGGTTCCTGGATTGAATTCGCGACGGACGTGAACAACGTCATGTACGCCTACATCGACCGGAAGAAGAAATTCCCGGTGACCACGCTGCTGCGGGCCATCGGTTTTGGGTCGGATAAGGAAATTCTCGACTTGTTCGGGCTGTCGGAAGAAGTGCCCGCTACGGCGGCTGGAATGAAAAAAGCCGTGGGTCGCCGCCTGGCTGCCCGCGTGCTGCGCACCTGGCAGGAAGATTTCGTGGACGAAGACACCGGCGAAGTGGTGTCGATCGACCGGAACGAAATCCTGCTCGAACGCGACTCGGAAGTGAAAGCCGAGCACATCGAAACGATCCTGGAATCGGGCGTGAAGTCCATCATCCTGCACAAGGAGGACATGAACGTGGCCGATTACAACATCATTTACAACACCCTCCAGAAGGACTCGTCGAACTCGGAGAAGGAAGCCGTGGAGCAAATCTACCGGCAACTTCGGAACACCGAAGCGCCCGACGAGCAAACCGCCCGCGACATCATCCAGAGCCTGTTCTTCTCAGACAAGCGTTACGACCTGGGCGACGTGGGCCGGTACCGGATCAATAAAAAACTCGGCCTCGAAATCCCCGTCGATACGAAGGTGTTGACCACGCAGGACATCGTGTCCATCGTGAAATACCTCATCGGCCTGATCAACTCGAAGGCCGTAGTCGACGACATTGACCACCTCAGCAACCGCCGCGTGCGCACGGTGGGCGAGCAACTTTACGCCCAGTTCGGCGTGGGTCTGGCCCGCATGGCGCGGACGATCAAGGAGCGCATGAACGTGCGCGACAACGAGGATTTCAAGCCCGTCGACCTGATCAACGCCCGGACGCTGTCGAGCGTGATCAACTCGTTCTTCGGCACCAACCAGTTGTCGCAGTTCATGGACCAGACCAACCCCCTGGCCGAAATCACGCACAAGCGGCGGATGTCGGCACTCGGACCGGGCGGTCTGAGCCGCGAGCGGGCCGGTTTCGAGGTGCGCGACGTTCACTACACCCACTACGGGCGGCTTTGCACGATTGAAACCCCGGAAGGCCCCAACATCGGGCTGATTTCCTCGCTGTGCGTTCACGCGAAAATCAATCCGATGGGCTTCATCGAAACGCCTTACCGCACGGTGGAGAATGGGAGAGTGGTTCTAGACAAAGCCGTGATTTACCTGACGGCGGAGGAAGAAGACGGGCACCACATTGCTCAGGCTAATGTACCGCTCGATAAAAAAGGAAACTTCAAAGCCGAGCGTGTGAAAGCCCGGTACGAAGGCGATTTCCCGATTGTGGGCCCCGATGAAACCACGTACATGGACGTGGCCCCCAACCAGATTGTGTCGGTGGCTGCTTCGTTGATTCCGTTCCTGGAACACGACGATGCCAACCGCGCCCTGATGGGGTCGAACATGCAACGCCAGGCCGTGCCGCTGCTGCGCCCCGAAGCGCCCATCGTGGGTACGGGCCTCGAAGCCCGCGTGGCCATCGACTCGCGTACACTGGTCGTGGCCGAAGGGGCCGGGGTAATCGAATACGTGGATGCCTCGAAAATCGTCGTGAAATACGACCGTACCGCTAACGACCGCTTGATCAGTTTTGACGGTGATTCGAAGACGTACAACCTGATCAAATTCCGCCGGACCAACCAGGACACGACCATCAACCTCCGTCCCATCGTTTTCAAAGGCGAGAAGGTGAAGGCCGGTCAGGCCCTCTGCGAAGGCTACGCCACGCAAGGCGGCGAACTGGCCCTGGGCCGCAACATGAAGGTGGCCTTCATGCCCTGGCAAGGATACAATTTCGAGGATGCCATTGTGATTTCGGAGCGCGTGGTACGCGACGACATTTTCACCTCGATTCACATCGAAGAATTCGAGCTGGAAGTGCGCGACACCAAACGCGGCGAGGAAGAACTGACCTCGGAAATCCCGAACGTGAGTGAAGAAACCGTTAAGAACCTCGACGAAAACGGCATTATCCGCGTGGGGGCCGACGTGAAGGAAGGCGATATCCTGATCGGGAAAATTACCCCGAAAGGTGAAACCGACCCGACGCCGGAAGAAAAACTGCTCCGGGCCATTTTCGGCGACAAAGCCGGTGACGTGAAGGACGCCTCCAAAAAAGCGCCGCCTTCGCTCAAGGGTGTCGTGGTGGATACCAAGCTGTTTAGCCGTCCCAAAAAGGACAAGGATGTTCGCGAAAAATCGAAGGCCGACCTGAAAATTCTCGCCAAACGCTACGGTCGCGAACTGAACGAGGTGCGGGCGGTGATGATCAACAAACTGGTGGAGTTGCTCGAAGACAAAACGTCGCAGGGCATCAAGCACAAGTTTGGTCAGGAAATCCTGAGCAAGGGCACCAAGTTCGCCCGCCGGAACATCGAAGACGTGTTGTTTCCCGATAAAAACATTTATCGCGACGAAAGCACCTACGCCGTGCCGGAAGAGGTCAATTTGATTTCCGACCTGATTCTCGACAACGCCACCGAAGACGCCGCGACCAACGCGATGTTGACGAGGATGGTGAAAAACTACATCGTCAAACGCAACGAGGTAAGCGGGCGCTTCAAGCGTGAACGCTTCACGCTCGAAGTGGGCGACGAACTCCCGGCGGGCATCGTGAAACTGGCTAAAGTCTATATCGCCAAAAAGCGCAAGCTCAAGGTGGGGGACAAAATGGCCGGTCGTCACGGCAACAAGGGCGTGGTGGCGCGGATTGTCCGCGACGAAGACATGCCTTTCCTCGAAGACGGCACGCCGGTGGACATCGTGCTCAACCCGCTGGGCGTACCCTCGCGGATGAACCTGGGCCAGATTTACGAAACCGTGTTGGCCTGGGCCGGTGAAAAACTCGGCAAGAAATACGCAACGCCTATTTTCGACGGCGCGACGGAGCAGGAAGTGTCGGCGGAACTGACGGCGGCCGGGCTGCCCGAGTTTGGCCGCACCTACCTCTACGACGGCCTCAGCGGCGAGCGTTTCGACCAGCCGGTTACGGTGGGGATTATTTACATCCTCAAACTGGGCCACTTAGTCGACGACAAAATGCACGCCCGCTCGATTGGGCCGTACTCGCTCATCACCCAGCAGCCGCTGGGTGGGAAGGCGCAGTTTGGGGGTCAGCGGTTTGGCGAAATGGAAGTGTGGGCACTCGAAGCCTTCGGGGCAGCCAACATTCTCCAGGAAATCCTGACCGTGAAGTCGGACGACGTGATTGGTCGGGCCAAAGCTTACGAAGCCATCGTGAAGGGCGAAAATATGCCCAAGCCCAACATCCCCGAGTCGTTCAACGTGTTAATTCACGAATTACGCGGGCTGGCGTTGGAGATTACGTTGGAGTAGCCAATGACTGAATTCTGAATGAGAGAATGACTGAATAAAGAGGCAGAATTTATTCCCTCATTCATTCATTTTCTCATTCACTCCTTGAAGAAAACAGGGTCATTTTCACGAAAAAACACTCGAAAATGTCATTTAAAAAGAACCGCAAGTTCACCAGTGACTTCTCTAAGGTCACCATCAGCCTCGCCTCGCCGGAGTCGATCCTCGAAAGTTCCTACGGCGAAGTGACGCAGCCCGAAACCATCAACTACCGGACCTACAAGCCGGAGATGGGCGGGCTGTTCTGCGAGCGCATCTTCGGGCCGGTGAAGGATTGGGAATGCCACTGCGGGAAATACAAGCGCATTCGGTACAAAGGCATCATCTGCGACCGTTGCGGCGTGGAGGTGACCGAAAAGAAAGTGCGCCGCGAGCGCATGGGTCACATCGAACTGGTCGTGCCGGTGGCCCACATCTGGTATTTCCGCAGCTTGCCCAACAAAATCGGGTACCTGCTCGGCCTTTCGACCAAAAAACTCGACCAGGTCATCTACTACGAACGCTACGTGGTGGTGCAGCCCGGCATTACCGAGAAAACGTATCTGGAGTTTTTGACCGAGGACGAATACCTCGACATCATCGACAAACTCCCCCGCGAAAACCAACTGCTGCCCGACACGGACCCGCAGAAGTTCATCGCGAAAATGGGCGCGGATTCGCTCGAAATGCTGTTGAGCCGCACCAAACTCGACGAACTCAGCTACGAACTCCGCCACGCCGCCGCGACTGACAACTCGCAGCAGCGCAAGGCCGATGCCTTGAAGCGGCTGAAAGTGGTAGAAGCCTTCCGCGAAGCCCAAGGCCGGATTGAAAACCGCCCCGAGTGGATGGTAATCCGCATGGTGCCGGTGATTCCGCCCGAACTGCGCCCGCTCGTGCCGTTGGACGGCGGTCGTTTCGCCACCTCCGACTTGAACGACCTGTACCGCCGGGTCATTATTCGGAACAACCGTTTGAAGCGCCTCATCGAAATCAAGGCTCCCGAAGTGATTCTCCGCAACGAAAAGCGGATGCTTCAGGAAGCCGTCGATTCGCTTTTCGACAACAGCCGTAAGGTCAACGCCGTCCGTTCGGAAGGCAACCGGGCGCTGAAGTCGCTGTCGGATATGCTCAAGGGCAAGCAGGGCCGTTTCCGGCAAAACCTGCTCGGCAAGCGCGTGGACTACTCGGGCCGTTCGGTCATCGTGGTGGGTCCCGAACTGAAACTGCACGAGTGCGGCTTGCCGAAAGACATGGCCGCCGAGTTGTTCAAGCCGTTCGTGATTCGCAAGCTCATCGAGCGCGGCATCGTGAAAACGGTGAAATCGGCCAAGAAAATCGTGGACCGGAAAGACCCCGTTGTGTGGGACATTCTCGAAAACGTGCTCAAAGGCCACCCCGTGCTGCTCAACCGCGCCCCGACTTTGCACCGGTTAGGTATCCAGGCTTTCCAGCCCAAGCTGATCGAAGGCAAAGCCATCCAGTTGCACCCGCTCGTGTGTACGGCTTTTAACGCCGACTTCGACGGCGACCAGATGGCCGTTCACGTGCCGCTGGGCCAGGAAGCCGTGTTGGAAGCCTCGCTGTTGATGCTGGCTTCGCACAACATCCTGAACCCCGCCAACGGCGCGCCCATCACGGTGCCTTCGCAGGACATGGTGCTTGGGTTGTACTACGTCACCAAAGGCCGTAAATCGACGCCCGAAATTCCCATTGCGGGCGAAGGGATGATTTTCTACGGAGCCGATGAGGTCACCATCGCCATCAACGAAGGCCGCGTTTCCAAGCACGCACTCATCAAATGCCGGGTGCGGGTGCGGAACGAAGACGGTTCGTTTGAAACCAAACTCGTGGAAACGGTAGCGGGTCGCCTGCTGTTCAACCAGCACATTCCCGACGAAGTGGGCTTCATCAACGAATTGTTGACGAAGAAAAAACTCCAGCAGATAATCTCCCAGATTTTCAAAATCGCCGGGGGTGCCCGCACCGCGCAGTTCCTCGACGACATCAAGGAACTCGGCTTCCGCATGGCCTTCAAAGGCGGACTTTCCATCGGACTTTCCGACGTGAAAATTCCCGACACCAAAGCGCCGCTCGTTCAGAAAGCCGGTGAAGAAGTGAAGGCAGTGACGGAAAGCTACCTGAACGGTCTGATTACCGACAACGAACGCTACAACCAGGTGATCGACATCTGGACGCGCGTCAACTCGCAGATTACCGAAACGCTCATGAAGCAGTTGGAAGCCGACCAGGGCGGATTCAACTCGATTTACATGATGATGCACTCCGGTGCGCGGGGTTCGCGGGAGCAAATCCGTCAGTTGGGCGGGATGCGGGGCCTGATGGCGAAGCCGCAGAAAAACCTGCAAGGCTCGGTGGGCGAAATCATCGAAAACCCGATTCTGTCGAACTTCAAAGAAGGCCTTGACGTGTTGGAGTACTTCATCTCGACCCACGGGGCGCGGAAAGGGCTGGCCGATACGGCCCTCAAAACGGCCGATGCCGGGTACCTGACCCGCCGTCTGCACGACGTGGCGCAGGACGTGATCATCAACGAAGAAGACTGCGGGACGCTGCGTGGCCTCCAGGTTTCGGCGTTGAAAGACAACGAAGACATCGTGGAGCCGCTCTCGGAGCGGATTCTGGGCCGGGTGTCGGTACACGACGTTCTCGACCCGCTTTCGGGCGAACTTATCCTGTCTTCCGGGCAGGAAATTACGGAAGAAATCACCGCCCGGATTGACGAAACCAGCATCGAAACCGTCGAAATCCGCTCGGTGCTTACCTGCGAAACCCGCGATGGCGTTTGCGCCAAGTGCTACGGTCGCAACCTAGCTTCGGGCCGGATGGTGAGCATCGGCGAGGCCGTCGGCGTGATTGCCTCGCAGTCCATCGGCGAGCCGGGTACGCAGCTCACGCTCCGCACCTTCCACGTCGGCGGTACGGCGCAGAACATCTCGCTCGACGCCAACATCAAGGCCAAGTTTGATGGCACGGTTCGTTTCGACGAAATGCGGACGGTGGAAACCACCCTCCCCGACGGCCAACAGGCTACGGTGGTTATGGGTCGTTCGGGCGAAATCCAGATCACTCAGGAGGGCAGCGGTCTGATTCTCATTTCGAGCAACGTGCCCTACGGCGCTTACCTGCGCGTGAAAGACGGTCAGCCCGTGAAAAAAGGCGACGAACTCTGCGCCTGGGATGCCTTCAACGCGGTGATTCTGTCGGAAAACGACGGAGCCGTGGTCTTCGACGCCATCGAAGAAGGGATTACGTTCAAAGAAGAATTCGATGAACAAACCGGCTTCAAGGAAAAAGTGATCACCGAAAGCCGCGACAAGACCAAGAACCCGGCCATCGTGGTGAAGGGCAGCGAGTCGAAAGACTACAACATGCCCGTGGCCGCGCGCCTGGCCGTGGAACCCAACGCGAAAGTGAAAGCCGGTCAGATTCTGGCCAAGATTCCGCGCTCGGCGGGTAAAACCCGCGACATCACCGGGGGTCTGCCCCGCGTGACCGAACTCTTCGAGGCCCGCAACCCGTCGAACCCGGCGGTCGTTTCGGAAATCGACGGGGTCGTGACCTACGGTGGCATCAAACGGGGGAACCGCGAGATTTACATCAAAGGCAAGGACGAAACCGAGAAGAAATACCTCGTACCGCTGTCGAAGCACATTCTGGTGCAGAACAACGACTTCGTCCGCGCCGGGGTGCCGCTCTCCGACGGAGCCGTGACGCCTTCGGACATCCTCGCCATCAAAGGCCCGACGGCCGTGCAGGAGTACCTCGTGAACGAAATTCAGGAAGTGTACCGCCTGCAAGGGGTAAAGATCAACGACAAGCACATCGAAAGCATCGTGCGCCAGATGATGCAGAAAGTGGAAATCATCGAAGCCGGTGATACCAGTTTCCTGCAAGGCCAGATGGTGGACAAGTGGACGCTCCGCGAAGAAAACGACACCATTCTCGATAAGAAAGTGGTGATGGAAGCGGGCGGCAGCGAGAAGTTTAAAGTCGGCCAGATCGTGACGGCGCGCCAGTTGCGCGACGAAAACTCCAGCCTGAAACGCCGCGACGAAGCCATTGTGGTGGTTCGCGACGCGATGGCGGCGGTCTCGCAGCCCACGCTGCAAGGCATCACGCAAGCCTCGCTGGGTACGGCTTCGTTCATCTCGGCGGCCTCCTTCCAGGAAACCACCAAGGTGTTGAGCGAAGCCTCCATCCGGGCCAAAGCCGACACGCTCGAAGGGTTGAAAGAGAACGTCATCGTCGGTCACCTCATCCCCGCCGGGACGGGCGTGCGCCGCTACCTCGACATCCTCGTCAACTCGAAAGACGAAATGGAGCAAATCGTGGAATCCACGCAACGCGCTCCGAAGAAACGGCGGGAACTGGCGTAAGCCGGGATGATGCGCCGTACCTTGAAAACGTCGCTGGCCTTACGGGTCGGCGGCGTTTTTTTTATGGGTTTGGGGTGGGGTTGTTCCATCGGAACTCTTCGGGTTTCAGGCTAAACACCACGGAGGCCAGCGCAACGACCATTTCAGAAAGGTCTTCCGCGCTGGTCAGCACGGCAATGACCTTTTCCCGACCGTAGTAAACGAGTACTTCGAGCAAATCGTCGAGGGTGCCCCGCTCGAACGCCCGCCGGATGACGAACGCCGCGTTGCCCTGCCAGTCCAGCCGGGTCCGGTCGGTATCCCAGAACAGATAGGGCGACAACTGGGGTGGGGAAGGGAGGATTTCGGGCATGGGTTTCGTCGGAAGGCTTGGTGAAGATAACGGGGTAGTGGTAATTCTCAGTTGATGACTTCGAATTGACGCGCTGGGGTTAGTCGCGTAGCGACCCAATGTTTGTAGAAAATGACCGGGCCTCTACCCGCTTCGTCGCGTAGCGACGGGACGGTTCCGTCGCTACGCGACGAAAAAAGAAGGTGAAAGGATGAGTTGGCTACAAACGTCAGGTCGCTACGCGACGAAACGGCAAAACCCTAACCCGTGTCGCTTTCAGGCATCAACCCGGAATCACCAATCCAATAACGGGTGAACGGCATTTTTTTGTTTGGGGCTAAAAATCAGTAGGTTCGGGGTATGAACCCTGAGCGTTACCAGGTTACTTTCTCATCCGACCTTACTGAATTTCAATTCTACAGTTATGGAAACGAAACCCAAACGCCGCCGAAACCTGACGTTGCTTCCGAAAGGCTTCACCCTTGATCCGACGCTCGATTCATCGCGGGTGCATCCGGGATTTGAAGAAAAGCACGCCCAGGGGGTTGCAGCCATTGAAAAGTATGGTTTGCTAGAGAAGCATGGGGGAGACGGGGAGCCAATTCGGAGAAAGCAGTAAGCGGGCCACTTTCATTCATGGAAACCAAGATGAAAAAGGTAGCGCAACGCCCCCGCCGCAAGCCGGGGCTGACCGTGGTGAGGAATATGCCCAAAATGGTGCCTTCGCCGTCCATGCAGAAGAAATTTGACGAAGCAGAAGCCCTTTTGCGTGAAACAGGGCTTTTGCCTGTGAAATGAGGCATCCGTGACCAGAATGAAAACGGCAAGCCCTAAAAATCAAAAACCACTGATTGATTCTGAATCGGGGCTAACCGTGGTCGAGAATCTTCCCAGGGCCAAACCTTCTCCCGCGATGCAGACCCGCATGAATGAGGTGCGGGAGCGGCTGCTACGGGCGAAGTTGCCGGAGGGGTGGAAGGTTGATGAATGAGGGGAAAAGCAAATCTGTTGAATTTCTGCCGGAAGGCTTTAAGGTTGACCCAACCTTAAACAAGCGCTATCCTAATGCCTTATTTTCCGAGAACACGCCCGGCGTACTGGACTGGCTTTTCGCGAAGAAACAGGATTGATCCTCTGAGAGCTTGCTATCCAGAGAATCTTTTTGCGGCGTTTACCCACTTCCGTTTTGATTTCTGGTGGGGATGTGCGTTACTTGCCAACGTAACCTCAGAACCGCCCGCATTGAAAAAACGATAAACAAACTTAGATATGAAGAACAAAATCGAAATCATTGAAGCTCTAAACGATAATCAGCTTCTCGATTTAGTCGCGTCATTACTGAAAAAGCTTAATTATAAAAATGTCAATTTAATTGATGATACTGTGCTGGCGGAAGTTGATAGCCCATTGAGTACACACATTCATGGATTTGTTGTTTTCAACCAGAGCATATTTGGGACAGATGTATTAAGTTCTATATCAGAACAGATAAAACGAATAAAAAATAATGCCAACATTACTACAGTCTATTTAGTGTCAAAATTTCATATTTCTAAGGGTCTGAAATCAAATGTTCAGGCATCTACATTCCCTGTCGTTATTGATTACATGGACAGAGATACAATTGTTAGGTTAGTTGATGAAAAGATTCCTGATTATTGGAAACACGATGATTTAGTGTTATTAAATTATGAAAAACATTATTGTGAAATTGTTTTGATGGAAAGCGACTTGAAAAAATTGAAATTATTTAGCGATAAATATCAGAAATTACTCGATCTATTTATTGAACCAAATATTTATCACATCTATGAAAAACCCGATACTAAAACTCCATTTAGAAAAAAAGTTACTATTGAAAAGATAATTGAATCCAGTAAACCAGGGGTAATTTCTGGCAGTCCTGGCTCAGGAAAATCGACTTTTTTGAAAAGAGTTGGAGAGCAACTGATCAATAAAAACACTATTGAAAAAAGAAATATACCTATTTTTATCAGTACTGAAGAGATTTTTATAAATAAGTATAGTATACATATTGTAATGATTGACAAATTAAAAACTATATTTGGAGAAGTTAATATTGAACAATTTATTAAAACTTATAAAATTACACTTTTGATTGATTCATTAGATGAGTTCGACGAGTCTAATCAGAAAGTGATCATTAAAGAACTGATTAGTTTAAATAAAAAATATAAGATAAATTATTTTCTTGGCTCTAGAAACTCGGAGAAATTCACTAATGACTTTAAGTATGATGCGGAAACATATCACATAGAAAAGTTTAATTTTGATCAAATTAAAACTTTTGTTGGAAGCTTTTTTCCTAATTCATCTAAAGCTGATATGTTGTTAGATGCCTTAAAAGAAAATAGAATAATGGAAAAATTGCCTATTACTCCGCTTACACTGTCTTTAATTTCAATTTTATATGAAGAAAAAAATTTCGAAGTTCCTGCTACTATAACAGATATATATGACAATTTTAATTCATTTCTATTGGGTAGGCCAACAGTTATGAGCAGTTTAGAATTCATTGATATTTCATTCAAAGAAAGGATTCTTTCAGTTTATGCTTTAGAATTATTAAAACGCAAAGAACACAAGCCTATGACTGTGGAGGAATTTTTTAATTTTTTTGAGGAGTACTATCAGAACAAAACATTCCCAATACACAAAGAAAAGCTAAATGACTTTCTAAAATACTTAATTGATCATACTGGAATTCTTACGTCCAATCGAAATCGATTTATCGTATTCAATCACAGTTCATTTATGGAATACTACGGAGCGTTAGAACTATTCAAGCATCAAAGAGAACAAGAAAATTTATTGATTGAAAATTATTTTGAAGGTAACTGGCAAAATGCTGCAATATTTTATGCCGGGAAATCAAAGGATATGCCCATTTTTTTAGATAAGGTAATTGAACGATTGAAATCAGCAAAAATTATTAGTCATTTTTTATCGGGAGTCATGGGAACAGGTTATTTGTTACAATCATTATATCAAACTGATAACGAGAAACGTAAAGAAGCGATTTACGAATCAATTTTACTTAACATTAAGGCTTTAGATGTATTTCTTAAAATATCAAATGATGATAATTTTATGTTTAGAAATTATAAATTACCAATCTTCTGGTTATTAAATGTGACATATTTTTATGAAAATTTTAATTCAATCACTCTCAAAGAACCTTTAAAGATGGTTTTTTTAGAAGCATATGGTAAATATTTAGAAACAGAAGATCAGGTTGTTGGGTATATTGCATTGAAAACTGCTATTACCCTAAGCTCTAAACGAATAAACGACAATAACAGTTTGGAAAAATTGATATTTGAGAGTAAGCTAACGAATGATACAATCTTAACTTTGCTTGCCGATTTCTCGCTTGAAGTACTTGGTAATTATGATCACAAGCAATTTAAAAAAGAACTTGAAAAATCTGCTTCTAAATTAAGTAAACCGCTGAATTATATTAATAATTTCACTGCTGGTCAGTTAAGATATTCAAATTATGACGTATTGCAGATTAAGAAACCTTTTCAAATTATAACAGAGGGAGTGACTGACGCTGAAATACTTGAACATGCATTCATGATTTTAACAAAAGGGGAAGTTCCATACTGGTCTATAAAGCCTGCTGGCATTAGATCTGATTCTGGTGGAGCTAATGAAGTATCTAAAACTTTACACCAAGCTCGTCCAATTTTGAGTGAAAATGAGATTTTGATTGGAATTTTTGATAGAGACTCAAAAGGTCTGGCAGAATACAATGGTCTTAAATCTCATGCTTTTGAGTCTTTACAAAATAATACCTTGAAAAAGCATGTTGAAGCTGAGATTTATGCATTATGTCTTCCTTTACCTGAGCACAGAGAAAATTATGATCAGAAAAATCAATCTTTCAATTTTTTGTCGATTGAGCATTACTTCTCTGACGAATTTCTTAAGAAACACAATATGTTAAAACTTACAGCTATCCCGGGAATTGAAGAGATTAACTCTTCAGGTAGTGCAAAAAGTGCTTTTTCGAAGGCAGTAAGATTAGAGATGCATTCTATGGAATTTATATACTTTATGAATTTGTTTCAGTATATTGATTCTATTTTCCATATGCAAATCGAGTACTATACTTCTTAACATTTCTTCGTTGTTAGGAGTTGTAAACTCTGAATCCAACTAATTCGGGTTTGTAACTCGCTACTGCTTTCAGACCAACCCCGACTGGCGCAAGTCTGTGCGAACGACTCCCCGACTGGCGCAAGTCTGTGCGAACGACTCGTTCAAGTTTGCAACTTGGACGCAATTTGTTGGCAGTTTTCAACTGCCTTTTCAGCAACAATAGCAATATTAATTTCAGTTAAAAACTGAATAAAAATTGCGTCCAAGTCACAGACTTGAACGAGAACTCCTAACTAATACATGCTCTAAGCTAAGCCCTCTTCAACGCTTCCCGCTGCCTTAGGGCATCGTCACCGTGTGCGGTCAGTCCGGCCCCTTTTCAGGAAAATTGATCACACGGTAACGGCCATCCGGCGGGTACTCAATAGGTTGCGGGCATCATCCACCCCTAAATCCACTGGATCATGCCCACCAATTC
Source organism: uncultured Cytophagales bacterium (assembly GCA_964244295.1). Lineage (GTDB taxonomy): Bacteria > Bacteroidota > Bacteroidia > Cytophagales > Spirosomataceae > JAJAZB01. The sequence continues at coordinate 107,860 of CAXTIG010000010.1, read as the reverse complement.
CGACTCTGGTTATGCCAGCAGCGTCAGCAATTTCGAGGAACTGCTGACGGCCCCCCGCCCCGAGCAATATGGCTTTTTTGCTTCCTCGACGTGCATTCTTCCTTCCGGGAGCTACTTTTTCGGCTCCTGATTTTGCATTCTTGCTTCCCTATTTGACTTTCTTGCCTCCTGGTTTTGCTTTTTCGTCTCCTGATTTGACTTTTTTGCTTCCCATTTTGTCAAATGAGCCTCTTGATTTGACATTCTTCCTACACCAGTTGACTTTCTTGCTCCACCAACGCGCTTTTCTGCCCCACCATTGACGTTTCCTCCCCCGCAATCGTCGGCTCGCACCGATTTAGCTTCGCTGAACTTACGTTTGCAATCGGTGCGCACGTGGATTGGCGTCTCAGACGCCATCATACGGCCTGGCCTACTGCCCCATTTCTCCCCAAATCGCCCTATCTTTGCGCCCTTCTGTTTTCGTGAAAAAAGCAGAAAGCCCGCAAGCGCATGACTCCCGAATCCGGCATTTCCAAGACCTACCAACCCCAGGACGTTGAAGACAAGTGGTACGCCTACTGGCTGAAACACAAGCTCTTCGCTTCCAGTCCCAACCCCGATAAAGAGCCGTACACCGTCGTCATCCCGCCGCCCAACGTGACGGGCGTGTTGCACATGGGGCACATGCTCAACAACACGATTCAGGATATCCTCGTCCGCAAGGCGCGGATGGAAGGCAAGGAAGCCCTCTGGGTACCCGGCACCGACCACGCCTCCATCGCCACCGAGGCGCGGGTGGTGGCGATGCTCAAGGAACAAGGCCTGAGCAAGCAGGACGTGGGCCGGGAAAAATTCCTCGACTACGCTTTCGAGTGGAAGGAAAAATACGGCGGCATCATCCTCGACCAACTCCAAAAACTTGGCGCGTCCTGCGACTGGGACCGCACCCGTTTCACGATGGACCCGGCCTACTACGAGGCCGTGATGGAGGTCTTCGTCCGGCTCTACGACAAGGGCCTCATCTACCGGGGCGTCCGCATGGTCAACTGGGACCCCCAGGGCAAAACCGCTCTTTCGGACGAGGAGGTGATTTTCAAAGAAATGCACAGTCGGCTGGTGTACATCAAGTACCCTGTAGTGAACCCCCTCTCAGCAGGAGAGGGGGCAGGGGGTGAGGTTGTTACCATCGCGACGGTGCGGCCCGAAACGATTATGGCCGACTCGGCCATCTGCGTCCACCCCGATGACGAACGCTATCGCCACCTCCACGGCAAGAAAGTTAGAATCCCGCTCATCGACCGCGAAATCCCCATCATCACCGACGAATACGTGACGATGGACTTCGGCACGGGCGCGCTTAAAGTCACGCCCGCGCACGATTTGAATGACTACAACCTCGGCCAAAAGCACCGCCTGCCCGTCATCGACATCCTCAACGACGACGGCACGCTCAATGCCAGCGCCCAGATTTTCGTGGGGGAAGACCGCTTTGTCGCCCGGAAAGGCATCATCAAGGCGTTGGAAGAAGGCGGGTTTCTCGAAAAAATAGAAGACTATAAATCGAACGTCGGCACCTCGGAGCGCACCGGCGCGGTGGTGGAGCCGAAACTGTCGATGCAGTGGTGGCTGAAAATGGAAGACCTCGCCAAACCCGCCCTCGATGCGGTAATGACCGACGAGGTAGCCCTGATCCCGGCCAAATTCAAAAACACGTATCGGGTATGGATGGAGAACGTCCACGACTGGTGCATCAGCCGCCAGTTGTGGTGGGGGCAGCAGATTCCGGCGTTTTACCTTAAAGACGGCACGATCATCGTCGCCAAGAACAAGCGTGAAGCGCTCCGTAAAGCCCAGCGGCAGTACCAGCTTTTCGCTCTCACCGAGCAGGATTTGGAGCAGGACCCCGATGTGCTCGACACCTGGTTTTCGTCCTGGCTCTGGCCCTTTCAGGTCTTCGACGGAATGCAAGACCCGGAGGGCAAGGACGTGAGTTACTATTACCCGACCAACGACCTCGTCACCGGTCCCGACATTTTGTTTTTCTGGGTGGCGCGGATGATCGTGGCCGGGTACGAATTCCGGGGCGAAAAACCCTTCCGCAACGTGTACCTGACGGGCATCGTCCGCGATTCGAAGGGCCGGAAAATGTCGAAGTCCCTCGGCAACTCGCCCGACGCGCTGGAACTTATCGAACGCTTCGGAGCCGACGGCGTACGCACCGGCCTGCTGTTTTCGGCCCCCGCTGGCAACGACCTGTTGTTCGACGAAAAACTCTGCGAACAGGGCCGCAATTTTTGCAACAAAGTCTGGAACGCGTTTCGGTTGGTGCAGGGGTGGCAAATCACCCCCTCTCAGCAGGAGAGGGGGCCGGGGGGTGAGGTTTTGGCGGTGGCTTGGTTCGAATCCAAACTTTCCGCCACCGTCGCCGATGTCCTCGACCATTTCACAAAATTCCGCATCTCCGACGCGCTCCAGGCGGCGTACAAGCTGATTTGGGACGACTTCTGCTCGCAGTATCTGGAAATCATCAAGCCGGAATACGGCCAGCCTATTGACCGGGAAATTTACGAAGCGACCGTTTCGATTTTCGAGAAGTTGATGGCGCTGATGCACCCGTTCATGCCCTTTCTCACCGAAGAGATCTGGCAGAACCTGCGCCTGCGCGCCGAGGGCGAAAGCCTCTGCCGGGCGGCTTACCCGACCGTCGGTCCGGTGGATGGCGAACTGCTGGCTGATTTCGAGCAGCTTTTTGAAGTCATCAAAAAAGTACGCGAACTCCGCAGTAGCAAGGGCCTTTCGCCGAAAGAAACCCTGCCGATTTCGGTGAAAACGGAAAATCCCGAACGTCTGCTTCGACTCGACGGCAGCCTCCGAAAACTCGCCAACACACTGCCGCTGGCCGTTGTGACCGATGATGTACCCGGTGCCACGGCCTTCGTGGTGAAAGCCGATCAGTTTTTCGTGGAAACCGGCGAAGAACTCGACGTAGCCGCCGAGATCGAGCGGATGGAAAAAGACCTGGCCTACCAGGAAGGATTCAGAAACTCGGTGCAGGCGAAGCTCTCCAACGAACGGTTCGTCCAAAACGCCAAGCCCGAACTGGTGGAACGCGAGCGCCAAAAACTCGCCGATGCCGAGGTCAAAATCAACGCGCTCCGGGAAGCACTCGACCAACTCAAACAGCAACAAACTTCATGAAAAATGCCTTGCTTCTCCTCGCGGGCCTCGCGCTCCCTTTCGGGGCCTTCGCCCAGGATATGTACCTGGAGTACCGCCTCAGCGGCCCGGCCAACGGCACGAGCAAAATGTACACCTCGTCGGCGGGGGTGCGCGTGGAGGCCGAAATGCAACTGCCGCAGGTAGGTTCGATGAAAAGCGTCACGCTGATGCCCGCCAGTAAACCCGGCACGGTGATTACGTTTACCGACAAAGCCAAAACCTACACCGAAAGCAAGCCGAAACCGGAGACCGCTGAAACGGCGAAGTACGACGTGAAGGTGGTCGGGAAAGAGAAAATCGGCGCGTACAACTGCGTGCATTCGACCGTGAGCCTCAACGGCCGGCCCGCGATGGACATGTGGACGAGCCAGGACATTCCGGGTTACCAATCCCTCCAAAAAATGGCGAAAGCCTTCAGCCCGCTGGGGGCGGAAGGGATGTACCGCCAACTCGAAAGCAAGGGCGCGGCGGGCATGATGGTGAAAATGACCACGACGGGAGGCCGGGGCCTAAGTACCGAACTCGTCAAAGCCGAGCGCCGCAGCAACCCGGCCAGCCTCTTCGCCGTCCCGGCGGGCTACACCAAAAGTGAGTTCGACCCGGCCCAGATGCAAAACATGACTCCCGCCCAGCGCCAGAAGGCGATGCAGGAGATGATGAAACAATACGGCAGCCAGCCGAAGAAACCCTAACCGAGTTTTCAGTTTTCAGTCTATAGTTTTCAGTTGAAACAACAGCCATCACTGAAAACTGAAAACTGTAGACTGAAAACTGAAAACTGACCCCCATGTCCTGGTTCACCCGGAAAGACAAAGGCATCCAGACCCCCACCGAAGCCAAGCGCGAAGCGCCCGATGGCCTCTGGTACCAGTGCCCCAACTGCAAAACCATCACCCACACCCGCGAGCACCGCGCCCTGGCCTGGACCTGCCCCAAGTGCGATTACCACGAGAAAATCGGCTCGGCGGACTATTTTTCCTTGATTTTCGATGAAAACGAGTTCACCGAACTCGACGCCAACCTCACTTCCGGCGACCCGCTGCATTTTGTTGACACCAAAAAATACCCCGACCGCATCCGCGCCACCGAAAAGAAAACGGGGCTGAAAGACGCTGTCCGCTCGGCCTACGGGCAGATGAATGGCGTGGACATCGTGGTCGCCTGCATGGATTTCACCTTCATCGGCGGCTCGATGGGCAGCGTGGTGGGCGAGAAAATTGCCCGCGCCATCGACCACGCGCTGAAACACAAAAAGCCATTTCTGATGATTTCGCGCTCCGGCGGCGCGCGGATGATGGAAGCCGGTTTTTCGCTGATGCAAATGGCCAAAACCTCCGCCAAACTGGCCCTGCTGGCCGAAGCGAAAGTGCCCTACGTTTCGCTGCTCACCGACCCGACCACGGGCGGCGTCACGGCCTCCTACGCCATGCTGGGCGATTTCAACATTGCCGAACCCGGCGCGCTCATCGGTTTCGCCGGGCCGCGCGTGATTCGGGAAACGATTGGGAAAGATTTGCCGAAAGGCTTTCAACTCGCCGAATTCGTGCTCGAACACGGCTTCCTCGATTTCATCGTGGACCGGAAAGAGTTGAAAACCCGGCTGACGGTGTTGCTGGGAATGCTTAAGTGAGAGAAGAGAGCAGAGAGGATAGAGCAGAGAGAAATGCAGCCACGGAGGCGTACCACTTGTCTTTTTTCTCTACTCTATCCTCTTTACTCTGTTCTCTTTTTTTTATCGCTTGAACAACCGCGACACCAGCCACAGCACCAGCGCGATGACGAGGATGACGCCGATGACACCCGTCCAGGCACCGGCCTCGAAAATGTCGCCGATGGCTTCGCAACTGGTGAGGGTCAGGGCCATCAGCGCGAGTAAAAAAGAGGAGTAGCGTTTCATGGAAGTAAAAAATAGAGGATGATTGAACGGAAGCCCTCGTTCAAAAAGCTATGCCAGTTTATCCCCCGCCCTTCGACGGGGTTTTTTGTGGACGGGGTCGGCCCGCGTAGCTTTGTATTCTTTTATTTACCAACCGTCTTTCTTCCGTGAATCTTATTCTTTTCGATGACCCCGTCCTGCGCACGGCCCTGCTCCCGCTGACCTTCACGAGGCCCGTGGCCGACCTCCGGGTGGGGATCCGCACTATCGCCGAAAAATGGGCTGACTGGCTGGCCGTCACGCCGGGTTTCCTGACGGAGCCGTACCTGCAACCTAAATTTCCAACTGAATCGGTGGCAAACGCCGTGTACGTCAACGGAGCCGCGCTGCCCACGACAGAACTGGTCGAGGCGGTAGGGGCGCTAACGTCGGGTGAAGGGTTATTTTTCCAAAACAAGCTGCTGGCTTGCCGTTCGACGGAGCCACTGACGTACGGATTTTCAACGGAAAATTTTCGTCTCGCGGAAACCGAAATTCCGCCCCTCCTCTTACGCGGCTTGACTGATATTTTCAAACAAAACGGCGCTCAAATCATCGCCGACTTTGAGCGAATCACGGCGGGCCGGAGCTCGCAGCCAATTACCGATCGCTTCACGGCGGTGTACAACGAAAGTCAGATTTTCGTCGAGGAAGGAGCCGACATCAAGGCCGCCTCGCTCAACGCCAGCGGCGGGCCGATTTACATCGGGCGCAACGCGAAGGTGATGGAGGGGGCGTTGATTCAGGGACCGTTCGCCCTCGGCGAAAGTTCCATCGTGCATTTGGGCGGAAAAATGCGGCCCAACACCAGCGTGGGGCCATTTTGCAAAGTGGGCGGGGAAATTGGTACCTCCGTGATTTGGGGATATTCCAACAAAGGCCACGAGGGGTTTATGGGCAATTCGGTCATCGGGGCCTGGTGCAACTGGGGGGCCGACACCAACAATTCCAACCTCAAAAACGACCTTACGTCGGTAAAAATCCACAGCTACGCCACGGGTCAATTGGAAGACACCGGCGATTTGTTCGTGGGCCTGACGATGGGCGATTTCAGTAAGGCGGGCATCAACACCATGTTCAACACGGGCACGGTCTGCGGCGTGAGCGTCAATGTGTTCGGGGGGGGATTTCCGCCCAAACACCTGCCCTCGTTTTCCTGGGGCGGGGCGGAGGAATTGACGGTTTATCGCCTCGAAAAAGCCCTCACCGTAGCCCGCGAAACGGTGAGTCGGCGGGGAATCGAATTCGGGGAGGCAGACGAGGCGGTATTCCGGGAAATATTTCGGCGGACGCATACCTCCCAATCCTCCTCTTGAGCTTGTAAAAGGTCCCGCCGCAGATTGTTTCGTAAGCTCAGGAGAAGAGTCGGGAGGTATAAGAAAAGTCCAAGGGCTCCGGAAATCGAAAGCGGTAGCCCATCGAGTCGATGAGCTTGGCGGGTGAAATGACTTTAAAGGCTTCGGGGGTTGCGGGCCACTCAAATTGTGGCGACTCCCAGCCGAACTGGGTAGCGTTTTTCAAATAAATTTCCCGGCGAACGGGGTGCTGCGGAGCCACGGCGTTGAAGGTTTCGCCAAACGAGTCTTGCCGGATAATTTCGATTAAAAGCCCTACGGCATCGTCGCGGTGGATAAAATTGACGGGTACCTCGCCCGTTGTGACCGTTTTGCCGATAAAATACTTGCCCGGCACTCGGTCGTAACCCATCAACCCGCCAAAGCGGACGATGGTGAGCGGCAGACCCGTTTCTTTCAAAATTTCTTCGGCTTGCACGAGTGGATGGTTTTCCAAGACGGCATCGGCTTCAGTTACCAGACCACCGGTGTCTGGGTACACGGACGTCGACGAGATGTAAATGAGTTTCAGGTTCCGCTCAGAAATCCGTTCGACCAGCGCCGCGATTTGCTGGGGGTGAAAGGCATCCCCCTGCTTCCCCGCACGGGGGGGGATGCTAACGATGAGTACGTCAACGCTTTCGAGAAACCCGGCGAAGTCACCTTCGGGTTGGGGTGTGAAGGTGAGCTGGTGAGGTTCGATGCCCGCTTCGGCCAGCAAGGGCAGGCGTTCGGTGCGGGTGGTGCTGCCCTTCACGCGATGGCTTTGCCGGACGAGTTCGGCTCCCAGCGGCAGGCCCAGCCAGCCGCAGCCGAGGATGGCGATGGTTTCAGACATAAAATTTCTTCAACTCAATCAGCCGCTCCACCGCGTCGGGCACCAGGTACCGGATGCTCCGACCCGCATTGAGTTGGGCGCGGATGAAGGTGGCCGAAATGTCGAGCAGCGGCGCTTCGACCAGGCGAACGTTGGGGTGCGTTTCGAGCGAACTCGGCTCGGCGTTCGGTCGGGGGTAGACGTACAGGCCGAAATCGTTTAGAATCGCCTCGTGTTCTTTCCAGTTGGGGAACTGCCCCAGGTTGTCGCCGCCGATGATGAGCCGGAACGTGTGTTGGGGAAATTTCTCGCGCATCCGCCGGAGCGTGTCGATGGTGTAACTGGGGCGGGGCATCGAAAACTCCACGTCGCTGGCCTTGAGGTGGTGGTTGTCGGCGATGGCCCGTTCGACGAGGTCGAGCCGGTCGAATTCGTGGAGGAGCGATTTGTTTTTCTTGAACGGATTCTGCGGCGACACCACCAGCCAGACCTGCTCCAAATCGGTCGTGGTCGCCATGACGTTAGCCACGATGAGGTGCCCGACGTGGATGGGGTTGAACGAACCGAAAAAGAGGCCAATTTGCATGGGGAGTTGAAAGTTGAGAGTTGAAAATTGAAAGTTGAAAATGCTACGGAAAGGCTCCGCCAATTTTCAACTTTCAATTCTCAACTAAATAACCGTTGCTTTGGGGGGAATGGTGGCGTTTTGCAGGAAATCGTCCACCAGGTTCTGGGCTTTCTGGAAGGAGGTTTCGAGATCGTCGTTGACGAGGATGACGTCGAATTCATCCTGAAAACTCATCTCGAATTTTACCTTAAACATCCGTCGTGAGATGCTGTCTTCCGAATCGGTGCCCCGTCCACGCAAACGTTGTTCGAGGATTTCTTCCGAAGGCACTTTCACGAAAACGGCTAAAGCCCGGTCGCCGTAGTGTTCTTTGATGCTCATGCCGCCGCGCACGTCCACGTCGAAAATGACGTGTTTGCCTTCGCTCCAGACCCGTTCGATTTCCGATTTCAGCGTACCGTAGTACGCGCCAGGATACACCTCTTCCCACTCCACGAACTCGTGGTTGTCGATTTTCTGCTTGAAATCAGCGGGGGTGAGAAAGTAGTAATCCTTGCCGTTTTCCTCCGATCGGCCCCGCTTGTCGCGGGTGCAGGCGGAAATGGAAAACCCCAGGTTCGGGTTGGTATCGAGCAGGTGGTGAACGAGGGTAGTCTTGCCCGACCCCGACGGGGCCGAGAAAATGACGAGTTTGCCTTGCATGGGCAACTATTGTTTGGGGGTTTGATTGTTCGTCTGTTTGGGTGTTATCACGTCGCCTCTCAACAACCAAACCAACAAACAACCAAACCAACAAACTTACAACGTCGCGACACGGGCGCGGATGGAATCGAGGAGGGCGGTGGGGATGGTGCGTTTTTCGAGGCGGAGTTGCAGGGCTTCCTTGATGTTTTTTTCAAGGGCGTAACCGTGTTCGCAGGGGAGGCACTTGCCAATGCTCTGGCTAATTTGGGCGACCTGTTCCGGGGTGGCTTCCCCGTCGAGTACCAACTGAATCATCTTCATGCAGTCGATTTGGTGGTCGCACTCTTTTTTCTTCACCACGGGCTGTTCAGCGATGGTCACCAGGGTTTCCGGTTTCAAAGACGGGTTCATAGGATCGGGTTGTCACGATGTGGCAGGGAAACCCTTGAATGTAAAAGGATGGTTCCGGCCTACTGCAATTTTTTCTTGGAATATTTTCAGTAACACTTGAACTTAAATCTTTGAAAATCACTCTGGCAGAGCTTCTTCGGTGTTATAGCCCATCGAGGCTGCGTAGGTTTTGAGCTTGTCTTTCAGCAGCATCCGGGCACGGTGGAGGCGCGAGCGAACAGTGCCAATCGGGATGTCCAGAATCTTCGCCATTTCTTCGTACGTGAAGCCTTCCACGTCGCAGAGGATGATGACCGTCCGGAAATCGACCGGGAGTTGGTTGAGTGCCCGGGCGATTTCGTCGCCGAGCAGTTCCTGAACAGTCTCGCTGCGCAGGTCGGTGGTTTGCTCGGTGCCGGCGCTTTCTTCCGAATCGTAGTACTGCTCAATCTCCTGGTAATCAACTTTATTCGGCTCCTTCGTTTTCTTCCGGTAGTCGTTGATAAAGCTGTTTTTCAGGATTCGGAACAGCCAGGCTTTGGCGTTGGTTCCGGTCTCGAAGGAATTGATGAAGCGAAAAGCCTTCAGGTAGGTGTCCTGCACGAGGTCGTTGGCCTCGTCCTCGTCCATCGTCAGCCGGAACCCGAAGTTGTACATGGAGTTGATGTGGGGCATAAACTCCTTGTCGAAGATGCGGTATTTCTCTTCGTCGCTGTAATTCTGGCGTTGGGGAAGGACTTCCTCCGTTTCCTGTTCAATGGGTTCTTGCTCGTCGGCCATAAGGAATGCGATGTGAGGGTCGTAAAGGTAGAATGAAAACCTACCGCACAAAACCTGCCACGCCGTGCTTTGGTCGTGTGGCTGACAAAGTGGCGTGAAAATTCCTCAGTTTCTGCGGAAAACCTGGAGCAACGTCAGCACAACCGTCGTGAAAACGGTGCTCAATCCAATCTTGCCGAGCGTGGGAAGCCAAAGGTTCCAGTTGGCGGCTTCGATGAAAAACACGACACTGTGGTGCAGCAGCACCAATAACCCGACGTAACTCAGAAACCAGGCCGGCCCCAGGTCGGTGAGCAGCGGTTCGTTGCGCTCTTCGTACCCACGTTGGGGCATGAGCAGCCGGATGGCGAAGGGCCGCACGTACGCGACCAACACCGTGGCAGCGGCGTGCAAACCGGGGGTGTTGTAAAAAATATCGACGATAAACCCCGCCGCGAAAGCCATGAACAGCGTCGTCACCACGCTCACGTCGAAGGGCAGCGACAAAATCACCGCCACGTACACGAAGCAAAACCCGTAGTGAAACAGGGCCAGATTGCGAAACAGCAGCACCTGCAAAGCCAGGTACAGCAGCGACCAGAGAACGATGGAAAGGAGGTTGCGGGTGTTCAACGGTTGGGTTTAAGGTTTTTGGTTTACGGTTTTTGGGTGGTGGTTTTTGTCAACGATGAACCAAAAACTGTAAACCAAAAACCGTAAACCCATCACTTTTTCGCGTCTGTCTCCAGCGCGTCTTGTTCGGGTTTGAGGCGGTTATCGACCACGTACACGTAGGAGAGGTTCGGGAAATCGGTGGCGAGGCGCAGGGTAATGTCCCAAAAGGCCCCGTCGGCGCTGGGTTTGAGTTTTCGGACGTAGCCGACGGGCACGTCGCCGGGGAAGACCGAATTGAGGTTGGAAGTCACGACGGTATCGCCCAGTTTGACCGACTTGTAGCGCGAGAGGTACAGCAGGCTGATTTCGTCGGGCCGGAGGCCGTTCCACTTCGCGCTGGCGATTTCGTTGCTGCGCTGCACTTTCGAGGAAACCATGTTTTCGGCGTGCAACACCGAGGTCAGCACCGAAAAATGGTTGGAACAGACTTTCACCTTGCCCACCACGCCCGTGGCCGAAATCACGCCCATGCCGGGCTGTACGCCGTCGGCGCTGCCTTTGTCGATGGTGATGAAGTTGTTGAACTGGTTGGTGGAGTTGTTGATGACCTTCGCCACGAGCGTTTGAAACCGCGCCGCCACCACCGAATCGGCCTTGTAGTTCAGCCCGGAAAGCTGCCGGTTTTGCACCTGCGCCAGTTGGGCGTGGAGGCGGGCGTTTTCCTCGGCAAGCCCGGCGTTTACTTCGCCCAGGTTCATGTATTTCGTGGCCGATGCCTGCGCCCGCAGCAGTTGCCCGGCGTAGTAGTTGGCCGTGTTGAAGTACACCGCGCTGGGGTAGTTGTTGTATTTGAAAAACAACCACAGGCTCAGTACCTCCAGCCCCACGAAAAAAATAAACGCCCGCTGCCGGGCAATGAACGCGAAAAGTTGATCCACGGAATTATTGAGTGATTGAGTGACTGAGTGACTGAGTGAGAGGAAAATACACCTGCTTTTTTCTCACCGCAGCGGCGGACCGCTCAATCACTCAGTCACTCAATCACTCAATTGATTAGCTAATCAGCACCGCGCGGTATTTGTCCAAATCCTTGAGCACTTCGCCGGTGCCGCGCACGACGGCCTTGAGCGGGTCGTCGGCGATGTGGATGGGCAGCTTGGTTTTCGCGCCCAGGCGGCGGTCGAGGCCGTGGAGCAGCGCCCCGCCGCCGGTGAGGTGGATGCCGTTGTGGTAGATGTCGGCGGAAAGTTCGGGGGGTGAAATTTCGAGGGCCTTCATCACCGCTTCTTCGATTTTCGAGATGGATTTATCGAGGGCGTAGGCGATTTCGGAATACGTCACCTTGATTTCCTTCGGAATCCCCGTCATCAAATCCCGGCCCCGGATTTCGTAGTCGGCGGGCGGGTTGTCGAGTTCGGGCAGGGCGGCACCCACTTCAATTTTAATCATCTCCGCCGAACGCTCGCCGATGAGCAGGTTGTGCTCCCGGCGCATGTAATCGACAATGTCGCGGGTGAACACGTCGCCCGCGATGCGGATGGATTGTTCGCAAACAATGCCGGAGAGCGCAATGACGGCGATTTCGGTGGTGCCCCCGCCGATGTCGACAATCATCGAGCCGTTGGGTTGCTGAATGTCGATGCCGATGCCGATGGCCGCCGCGATGGGTTCGTGAACCATGTACACTTCCTTCGCCCCGGCGTGTTCGGCGGAATCTTTCACGGCCCGTTTTTCTACTTCGGTGATGCCCGACGGAATGCAAATCACCATCCGGTGCGAGGGCGTGAAAAATCGGCTGCCCGTGTCGATGAGTTTGATCATGCCGCGAATCATCAACTCGGCGGCGGTAAAGTCGGCAATCACCCCATCGCGCAGCGGACGGATGGTTTTGATGTTTTCGTTGGTCTTTTCGTGCATTTGCATCGCCTTGGTTCCGATGGCCAGCACCTTGCCGGAAACCTTGTCCATGGCGATTATAGAAGGTTCGTCGACGACGATTTTGTCCTTGTGAATGATCAGCGTGTTCGCCGTTCCGAGATCGATGGCGATGTCGCTGGTCAGGAAATCAAACAATCCCATTGAGTGAATTGGGGAGAATTACGGGTTAGTAAAAGCAGCGATAAGATGCAAAATTAGGGAAGTTTCCCCAGAAACAACCCGGAGGATTTTTATTTCTGGTACCTTGCCGGAAGAACCCCCAACCCCCTAAAGGGGGCTTTCCTGCCTGGAAATTTCAGCAGGCGAAAAGCCCCCTTTAGGGGGTTGGGGGTTCTTCCAGGCGGGTACACCGGGGTACTTCCGAACGAAGCCCCGCCGCGCTTTGTTGCCCCCGTGGAACGAGGCTTTTACGTCCCTTCCGACGGTCGGCCCTCTCCCGAACGGGTCGCGTTCCGATTTATTTTAGTTTAGAATTTTTACCATGAAACAGAAAAACCAGCAGGCCGAATCGCCTGTTTTGACCAAAGAAGAGCGGTTTCTGGGCCGCCTGAAAGACGAGATTTACGCCTTCTTCGACCTTAACTACGAGCAGTCGTACTCGCTCAACCAGATTCACAAAGCCTTTGCGGTAAAAGACCGCCGCACGAAAGAACTCTTTCAGGCGCTGGTGGAAGACCTCGCCGAAGCCGGTAAACTCCTCCGCCACAGCGACGGCACCTTCACCGTCGATACCGGCCTGCGCTTCCGCACGGGGCGGGTGGAGCACACCAACGCCCGCTTCGCCTTCGTGGTGTCCGAGGGCTTTGACGAAGACGCCTGGATTGCCAGCGAAGACCTCAACGGCGCGATGGACGGCGACACGGTGAAAATCGCCGTGTGGCAGGGCAGCAAGCGCAGTGGCAAAAAGGCCGAGGGCGAGGTGAAGGAAGTTCTGGAGCGCCGCCACCCCGAAATCGTCGGGACGCTGGAGCAAACCGGCCCCCGCTTCGCCACGCTCGTGGCGGATAGCCGCCGGATTTACGCTGACTTTTACGTTCCCGCCGACAAACTGAACGGTGCCAAAGCGGGGGAGAAAGTGATTCTGCGCATCACGCAGTTTCCGCAGGAAGACCGCCGAGCCGAGGGTGAAGTGACCGAGGTACTCGGCAAAGCGGGCGAGAACAACACCGAAATGCACGCCATTCTGGCCGAGTTTGGGTTGCCCTACCACTTTCCCGATGCGGTGGACGCCGAGGCCAATGCCATTCCCGAAACCATCGGGAAGGCCGATATAAAAGGTCGTAAAGATTTCCGAAAAATCACCACGTTCACCATTGACCCCGCCGACGCGAAGGATTTTGACGACGCGCTGTCGGTGGAATTTCTGGAGAACGGCAACACCCGCGTCGGCGTCCACATCGCCGACGTGACGCACTACGTGAAGCCGGGAACGTTGCTCGAAAAAGAAGCCCTGAACCGCGCCACCTCGGTGTACCTCGTGGATCGGACGGTGCCGATGTTGCCCGAAAAACTCTCGAACAACCTCTGCTCGCTCCGCCCTCACGAAGATAAGCTGACCTTTTCTGCCGTGTTTGAACTCACGCCGGAAGCGAAGATCGTCAACGAATGGTTTGGCCGCACCGTCATCCACTCCGACCACCGCTTTGCCTACGAAGAGGCGCAGGAAGTGTTAGAGGTGGCTCCGACCTCCTGGTCGGAGCAGGCCTTAGCACCAAGCCCTTCGCCGGAGACCAAACCACGCTCGCGACGGGGGAAAGCCGCATCCGATGAGACTGCTCCGACCGGAGGACTGCGCGTCGGCGGTCGGAGCCACCTTTTCCGCGAGCTGACCACTCTCAACGTCCTCGCCAAAAAGCTCCGCGACCAGCGGTTTGCCAACGGCGCGGTCAATTTTGAAACGGTGGAAGTGCGCTTCCGCCTCAGCGAAGCCGGGAAGCCCCTGGGCATTTACCAGAAAGTGCGGGTGGACGCCCACAAGCTCATCGAGGAATTCATGCTGCTCGCCAACAAACGCGTGGCGGAGTTTGTCTTCCACAAGAAAAAAGACGGCCCCCGCCACCCGATGGTGTACCGCATCCACGAAGCGCCCGACGTGGACCGGCTCAAAACCTTCGCCTCCTTCGCCCTGAAACTGGGCTACAAACTCAAGGTGGACGGCCCCAGCATTTCGCAGTCGCTCAACAATTTGATGGAGAGTGTGGAGGGCAAGCCGGAGCAAAACGTGATTGAGAGCCTCGCCATCCGCACGATGGCGAAAGCCCGCTACAGCACCGACGAGGTGGGGCACTTCGGTCTGGCCTTCGAGCACTACTCGCACTTCACCTCGCCCATCCGCCGCTACCCCGACATGATGGCCCACCGCCTGCTCCAGCACTACCTCGACGGCGGGAAATCGGTGGAAAAAGCGGCCTACGAAGCCCCCAGCAAGCATTCGTCGGAACGCGAAAAACTGGCCGCCGAGGCCGAGCGGGCCTCCATCAAGTACAAGCAGGTGGAATTCATGACCGAAAAACTCGGCGAAGAATTCGACGGCCTCATCACTGGCGTGACCGATTTCGGGCTGTTCGTGGAAATCACCGAAACGGCCAGCGAGGGCCTGGTGAAGATGAACGACCTCAAGGACGATTTCTACGAACTCGACAAAGAAAACTACCGTCTCGTGGGTAAACGCAGCGGGCGGGTGTACGGCTTCGGTGCCCCCGTGCGGGTGCGGGTGAAAGAAACTAACCTCGCCCGCCGCAGCATGGACCTGGAACTCGTCGGCATGACCGGCTCCCGCCAGCGGCCTGATTCCGACCGCCGCCGCCAGCAACCCAGCGCCATGCCGCGCGGTAAGCGAAGGGATCGGGCGACGCGGCGACGGTAAAATTCCCACTTAGTCCTTCTTAATGAAGGAGTACCCCAATACGCATGAAGTGGAATGAAAACGGCGTTTCTCAGCAGAAAACAAAATAAATCTTTGTCGGATTACTGGAATGAAACTCATGTAAACGCGTCTGTTTTCTTGGGTCTTTTGACGCTGGTTATCATACTATTTTTGGCTTTTTGATTGCGTACCAGCAAACACCAACGTACAACCTTCCGTGTTTTTCCGCGAAATCCCCGGCCTCGATTCCCTCAAACGCACCCTGATCCAGTCGGTGGCCGACCGGCACGTGGCCCACGCGCAGCTTTTCCACGGTACGCCGGGTGGGGCGGCGTTGCCCCTGGCGCTGGCCTTTGCCACCTACCTCAACTGCGAAGACCGTCAGCCTGACGATTCCTGCGGGCGTTGCGCTTCCTGCGCCAAAATGCGCAAACTGGCCCACCCCGACGTGCATTACATTTTCCCGGTGGCCTCCACGAAAACCATCAAGGAAACTGAAAGCGACGCCTTCCTGCCGCTCTGGCGGAAATTTGTGGACGCGCAGCCCTTCGGCGGCCTGTCCGACTGGCTCACCCACATCGGGGCCGACAACAAGCAGGGTAATATTTCGGCGGAAGAAGCCCGCAACGTGATCAAAAAGCTGTCACTGAAAGCCTACGAAGGCGAGTTTAAAATCATGCTGCTCTGGCAACCGGAGTCGCTCAACGGGTACTCGGCCAATGCCTTGCTGAAAATTTTGGAAGAACCGCCCGGTGAGACCGTATTTCTGCTCGTCTGCACCCAGATGGACAAACTGCTGCCCACCATCCTCTCCCGCACGCAGCGCGTGGCGGTGCCCGCCTTCCGCGATGAAGAAGTGAGCCGGTTTTTGGTGGAGAAAGCCCTCGCCGACGAAGCCCGCGCCCGGCAGGTGGCCTACCTCGCCGGGGGCGATTTGCAGCAAGCCATCGAACTGGCCGAAGGCGGCGAAAACGACGACCACACCTGGTTTTCCGACTGGATGCGGCACTGCTACCGCAACAACGTAGCCGACCTCGTGCCCAGAGCCGACAAATTCGACGCCTTTGCGAAGGAAAAACAAAAGGGCCTGATGGGTTACGGCCTGAACCTGTTCCGAGATTTGTTTCTGATTCAAAACGGCGGCGAGGCCCTCGTGCGGCTGGAAGGAACCGAACTCACCTTCGTCCAGAATTTTGCCCGCGCCATTCCGCCCGACCGGGTCGAGCGCATCGTTGGGGAGTTCAACGAGGCGTATTTTCACCTCGAACGCAACGTGCGGGCCAAGATGATTTTCCTGGATATGTCGCTGACGCTGGCGCGGTTGTTCAGGAAATAGAAACCTCACCCCCGGCCCCTCTCCTGCTGAGAGGGGTGAAAAGGCAGGTGTATTTCCTCCCCTCTCAGCAGGAGAGGGGCCGGGGGTGAGGTTCTTTTCTCACAAATCAAATTTTATCCCCTGCGCCAGCGGCAGGTTCGTCGAGTAGTTGATGGTATTGGTTTGGCGGCGCATGTAGGCTTTCCAGGCGTCGGAGCCACTTTCGCGGCCCCCACCGGTTTCCTTTTCCCCGCCGAAAGCCCCGCCGATTTCGGCCCCCGACGTGCCGATGTTGACGTTGGCAATGCCGCAGTCCGACCCCGCCGCCGAGAGAAAGGCCTCGGCCTCGCGCAGGTTGAGCGTAAACACCGACGACGACAAGCCCTGCGGCACCCCGTTTTGCAGGGCGATGGCTTCCTCAAAATCCCGGTATTTCATCAGGTACAAAATCGGCGCGAAGGTTTCGTGCTGCACGATGGGCCAGGCGTTTTCGGCCTCGGCCACGCAAGGCCGCACGTAACAACCCGACTCGTACCCCTCGCCGCCGAGGATGCCCGGCTCCACCACGAAGCGCCCGCCGTATTCCCGGATTTTTTCAACGGCCAACTGGTAACTGCTCACGGCGCTGTGGTCGATGAGTGGCCCGACGTGCTGGCTTTCGTCGAGCGGGTCGCCGATGCGGAGCTGGCCGTAGGCGCGCACGAGGCGGGTTTTCAGTTCTTCGTACCGGCTTTCGTGGACAATCACCCGTCGCGTGGAGGTGCAGCGCTGCCCCGCCGTGCCCACCGCCCCGAACACCACGCCCGGCACAACGAGGGTCAAATCGGCGTGTTCCGACACGATGATGGCGTTGTTGCCGCCCAGTTCGAGGATGCTCCGGCCCAGGCGAGCGGCCACCGTGGCGGCCAGGGCCTTGCCCATGCGGGTGCTGCCCGTGGCCGAAACGAGCGGTACGCGGGGATCGGCGGCGAGGCGCTCGCCCACGCGGCGGTCGCCGTTGAGGAGGTTGGAGACGCCTTCGGGAACGTCGTTTTTGGCAAAAACCTCCGCGATAATTTTCTGGCAAGCCACCGCCGAAAGTGGGGTTTTCTCCGAGGGTTTCCAAACCGTCACGTTGCCGCAGACCCAGGCCAGGGCCGTATTCCAGGCCCAAACCGCCACCGGAAAGTTGAACGCCGAGATGATGCCGACCACGCCCAGCGGGTGCCACTGCTCGTACATCCGGTGCTGGGGGCGCTCGGAATGCATGGTGAGGCCGTAAAGTTGGCGGGAAAGACCCACGGCAAAATCGCAGATGTCGATCATTTCCTGCACTTCGCCCAGCCCTTCCTGGAGGCTCTTGCCCATTTCGTAACTGACCAACCGGCCCAAATCGGCCTTGTGCGCCCGCAACGCGTCGCCCACTTGCCGGACGATTTCGCCTCGGCGCGGGGCGGGCCAGGTGCGCCAGATTTTAAACGCCTCCTGCGCCTGGGCGATGACGGTTTCGTAGGTGATTTCGTCGGTGCTGCTGACCGTGCCGATGAGTTGCCCGTCCACGGGCGAGTGGGAGCGGAGGGGTTCGCCGTTGGAATCGAGCCAGTCCTGGCCGGTAGAGGTGCCGATGTTGCGTTCGGCGAGGCGGAGGTTGGTCAGGAAAGTGGGGAAGGTTTCTACGTTCATGAGGAAGTTTTTTCGGGAAAATGGGGGAGCAAAGTTCCATCAATTTCCCGGAAACCAAGAAGCGGTTGGGTTCTGAAAAAAGGACTGTCATCCCGAGCAAAGCGAGGGATCTCGTTGGCCCACCGGAGCGCTGCCTACCGGTAATTGTCTCGCAATTCCAACGAGATCCCTCGCTTTGCTCGGGATGACAATCCTCATCCAATCATAACGTAACCCTGCGAGGGTGCTCCGCAACGGGTTTAAAATCCTCGCGGGGTTGTCTTTTGCCCCGCCTGCCGTTTCTTTGCAGTCAGATTGTTCCACTAACCCACCGTCGTAAGTCAACGACTGACTGACGACCGATGACTGACGACTTGACCCTTCCCATCCGCATTGGCACCCGAGCTTCCCAACTCGCCCTCTGGCAGGCGTATTTCATCGAGAAAACGCTTCAGGACGGCGGTTTGACCACCGAAATCGTACCCATCCAAACCACTGGCGACCAGGTGCTCGACCGCTCGCTGTCGAAAATCGGCAGCAAGGGCGTCTTCACCCAGGAACTTGAAGACGCCCTCCGCGAAGGCCACATCGACATTGCCGTTCACAGCGCCAAAGACCTGCAATCGGAGTTGCCCGCTGACCTCGAAATCCTGGCCTTTACCGAGCGCGAACGCCCGAACGACGTGCTCGTGAGTCGCCGCCCGCTCTCGCTGCAAAGCGGGGAGCCGTTCCGCGTCGGTACGTCCTCGACCCGCCGCGTGGCGATGATGAAGCACTTTTTTCCGCACGTCCGCACCGTCGATATGCGTGGTAACCTGCAAACCCGCCTCCGCAAACTCGATGAGGGGCAGTGCGAGGCGCTGTTGCTGGCTTACGCGGGCGTTCACCGGATGGGCTACGACGACCTCATCGCCGACGTACTGCCCGTCGAGCCGTTCGTGCCCGCCGTGGGGCAGGGCAGCATCGCGCTCGAATCGGCAAAAACACTGGATCTAGGGAAAAAAGAACGGATTCGGGGCCTGGTCAACCACCTCGAAACGGAGTACTGCCTGCGGGCCGAGCGGGCCTTTTTGCGGCGCTTGCAGGGCGGGTGCAGCATTCCGGTGTTCGGGTTAGCCACCTACAACGAGGGCTACCTCCAACTGACAGGCGGCCTCATCAGCCTCGACGGCGACCATTTTCTAAGCGAGTACGCCGTGGGCAACGCCGACGATGCCGAGGGCCTCGGCACCGCGCTGGGCCGCGAAATTTTACAACTCGGCGGGGCAAATCTGCTGGCCGAAATCAAACGGAGTTTGGCATGAATGAATTAACCAAAAAAGAACAGCGAGCGCGTCATTGCGAGGAGAGAGCGAAGCGAACGACGAAGCAATCCCCTCCCGGAGACCGGATAGCTAAGCCCGCGTACTTGCCCGATGCTATTTTGGTCTCCGGGAGGGGATTGCTTCGTCGTTCGCTTCGCTCTCTCCTCGCAATGACGGGGCTTTTAGTTGCTGTTTATTTCCCCGCCTTTTCCCAGAAAAAGCCCAAACGCGACTACCTCGTCACCGTCGCCACGCGCTTCGGCGACCTCAAACTGGTGCTGTTCGACCAGACGCCCAAGCACAAGGAAAATTTTCTGAACCTGACGAAAAAGAAGTTTTACAACGACCTGCTCTTTCACCGGGTCATCGAAGGCTTCATGGTTCAGGGCGGCGACCCCAACTCGAAAGGAGCCGCCGAAACCGCCCGACTCGGCGATGGTGATGTTGGCTACCGCCTCCCGGCGGAAATCCGGCCGGAGTTATTCCACCGGAAAGGTGCCCTGGCGGCGGCCCGCGACAGCAACCCGGCGAAGGAATCGAGCGGCTGCCAATTTTACCTCGTGCAGGGCAAACTTTGGAACGAGGCCGACTTGGAGCGCCAGATGGCCCGCAGCGGACGGCCTTTCACCGACGAACAAAAGCAGACGTACAAAACCACCGGCGGCAGCCCGCACCTCGACGGCAACTACACCGTGTTTGGGCAAGCCATCGCGGGCCTGGCCGTGATCGACAGCATTGCCAAACAGCCTAAAAATTCGTACGACCGCCCCCGGCTGGACGTGCCCATGCGCGTAAGCGCCGAGCGGATGCGGAAGAAGAAGATTACCCGGATGTACGGATACGTTTTCAATTTCTAATGTGCTAATTTCCAATGTGCGAATACGAGCGCAGGTGGCATTCGCACATTGGAAATTAGAAATTAACCACCCGCCCATGTCCAAGAAACTACTCATCACCGGCTCCAACGGCCTGCTGGGCCAGAAACTGGTTGCGCTACTGCGCCAAAACCCTGCCGTGGAACTCATCGCCACGGCACGCGGGCCGAACCGCCTGCCCTTCACCGAAGGCTACACCTACCGCGAAATGGACATCACCGACCCGGCCAGCGTGGCGGCGGTGATGGACGAAATCCAGCCGCAGGCGGTCATCCACGGCGCGGCCATGACCAACGTGGACCAGTGCGAGTTTGAGAAAGAATTGTGCTGGAAAATGAACGTGCTGGCTACCGAATACATCGTCGAGGCCTGCCGGAAACACAACAGTTTTCTCTGCCACGTCTCGACCGACTTTATTTTCGACGGCACCGCCGGGCCATACCTCGAAGACGCCACGCCCAGTCCGCTCAGTTTTTACGGCTGGAGCAAGTACGCCGCCGAGGAGATGGTGCGGCGCTCCGGCCTACGCTGGGGCATGGCCCGCACGGTGCTCGTGTATGGCATCGCTTACGACATGAGCCGGAGCAACATCATTCTCTGGGTGAAAAAGTCGCTGGAAGAAGGCAAGACGATTAAGGTCGTGACCGACCAGTTTCGCAGCCCCACGCTGGCCGAAGATTTGGCCCAAGGCTGCTGGCTCATCGCCGACCAGGAAGCCGAGGGCGTGTTCAACATTTCGGGCAGTGACCTCCTGACGCCTTACGAAATGGCCCATCGCACGGCTGATTTTTTCGGTCTCGACAAAAGCCTGATTACCGAAGCCGATTCGAGCACCTTTACCCAACCCGCCAAACGCCCACCCCGCACTGGGTTCATCCTCGACAAGGCCCGCCGGGTACTGGGCTACGCGCCACATTCGTTTGAAGAAGGCATTGCGTTGCTGGCTCGACAGATGACTGTCTGAACCGCGATTGGCCCGGAGTAAAGGATTTTCAGGATGGCTGATTCCTGATTTTGAAATTCTGATTTTATCATCCTGGAAATCCTTTACTCCGGGCCAATCGCGGTTCAGACAAATAGCGGGATAACTGCCTCAAATGAAAAATCTTACGTCCTTCCTGTTTCTCGTCTCTTGCCTCCTATCTCAAAACGGACAAGCCCAGGGCGTCACGTACTACCCGTGGAGCAGCGTACTGGCCGTAAGCAGCAACCCGCAGCGCCTGTTCTGGGGCGAAGCGCGGTTCCAAACCAACTCCCTGTTTTCCTCGCTCGATACCGAACTGGCCCCGATGGTCAACTTCCGGCGCTCCCCGCAGTCGCAGTTTTACGCCGGGGCGGGGGCTAACTTCGCCATCGTCGCCAACCTCGCCGATGGCAGCCGCCTCGTGCGGGGCTATTTTCTGAGCGTGGGCACCCGCGTTCACCCGCTCGATCAGGTGCCGCAGGTGGGCGTGGCCTTCGAGATTTCGCCCTACACCGCGCAGGATTTCAAGTCGGGGCGGTTTCGGACGTGGTTGGGGCTGACGTGGCAGTTCGGGCGGCGGAATAATTCGAGTGAATAAAAAATTCCCCCTTTAAAGGGGGAATTTTTACTTTTTCGCCATCACCTCCGCCTGGTCGAAATACCGCAGGGCCTGCTGGTAAGTTTTGTCGTTGGTGGTGATGATGCGGTAAAATTCGTTGCGCAGGCCAGTGAAGTGCTGCTTTTCCCATACTTGCCGGGCTACCAGCGCCTTGATTTGGGTACGCAGGTAATCCTTCGAGCGGGCCAGTTCTTCCGCATTCGGCTCCACGCCGGAGCCAGCGGCCAGTGCGCTGAGGTCGGCAATCATCGCGTCATTGACTCGAAATTCTTCGAAGTATTGCTTGAACGACTGTTTTTCGAGCGCCTTGCGGTGGTCTTCGGCGTAAGCCAGGGCGTATTCCTGCACCAGGTTTTTGTTGAACAACTTGCGCAAATACGGCGTATTGAAAAGCGTGTCGAGCGGAATAAACACGTCGGGCGTGATGCCGCCGCCGCCGTACACCGTGCGGCCCCCGGTGGTTTTATACTTCAGATTCGGGTCGAATTTGATGCTGTCGGCGTGGAATAGCTCGCCGCTTTTGAGCCGCATCTCGTCGTCCTTTTCGTAAATGCCGTAGGGTTTCTGGATGCTGCGACCGCTGGGAGTGTAGTAGCGCGAGATGGTCAGGCGCAGTTCGGAGCCGTCGGAAATCGTCACCGGCGACTGCACCAGGCCCTTGCCGTAGGAGCGCCGCCCCACAATGAGCGCCCGGTCGTTGTCCTGCAAGGCCCCCGCCACGATTTCCGAGGCCGAGGCCGAGTTTTCGTCCACCAGCACCACCACGGCCCCTTTTTCGAAAAGCCCCTCGCGTTTGGCAAAAGTGCGGTCGTCGTACTGCGGGTTTTTGCCATCGGTGTACACGATGAGCCGGTTGCCGCCCAGGAGTTCGTCCACCAGGTTGGTCGCCCGGTCTTTGTAGCCGCCGCCGTTGCCGCGCAGGTCGAGCAGGAGGCGCTCCATGCCTTGTTTTTTCAACCCCGCTAGCACGGTGCGAAACTCGGTGTAGGTGCTTTCCGAAAAAGAAAGGATTTTGACGTAACCCGTTTTGTCGTCCACCAAGTACCCGGCCACGACCGAGTAAGACGTAATCCGGTTGCGGCTCACGGTGATGGGAATCAATTCTTTTTGGCCCCGACGCTGCACGTTGAGCACCACTTGCGTACCACGCGGCCCGCGTAGCTTGCTGAACACCAGTTTGTTGTCGAGTTTTGGGCCGGTCAGGGGTGTGCCGTCGGCCACGAGGAGCTTGTCGCCGGGGCGGACGCCCGCCGCTTCCGAGGGGCCGCCGGGCATGGTGTTGACCACGTACACGGTATCCTGAAAAATGTTGAATTCCACCCCGATGCCGTCGAAACCCGCGTCGAGTTGCGAGCGGGCGAAGGCCACTTCCGAAGCCGGGATGTAGCTGGAGTGTGGGTCGAGATGTTCCAGCATTTTTTTCAACGAAAAATCGACCAGCGAATCGGTGTCCACCGAGTCCACGTAGCTGTGGTCAATCCAGGAGAGGATTTCGCGGTAGCGGGTGTAATTTTTCAGGATGTCGCCGGTGCTGCGTTTGCCACCGCCGAAAAACGTCGCACCGAGTAACATACCCGCCGCGAGCGTCAGGCCCAGCAGCAACGGAAGACGAACCGTAGCCGGGCTGTTTTTGATAGGTTTTTCCTGCACGGATGGAGAAGTTAAGCCCCCTGCCCGTTTCGGGGCGGTCGGGGAGATTTACGTTTTGGTCTTAAAACCCCAGCGGGGTTGAGGGGTTGGCTAAGTTAGGGAGAAACGCCGTAAACCGCTTAGGGCGCGTTATCTTTGTGGCTGATTTTTTTGAAAAAACCGTGGCGCGACTCCTTGCCATCGATTACGGCACCAAACGCGTGGGCCTGGCCGCCACTGACCCGTTGCAACTCATCGCCTCGGCGCTCGACACCGTTCACGCCAAAGACGTGCTCCAGTTCCTGAAAACCTACGCCGAGCGCGAACCCGTCGAAGCCTTCGTGGTGGGAATGCCCAGTCGCCTCGACGGCAGCGATACCGATGCCACGCCCCACGTGCGGGGCTTTATTAAAAGTTTAAAAAAGGCCTTTCCCGAAACACCCGTGCACGAACACGACGAGCGCTTCACCTCGGTGATGGCCCAGCGGGCGATGCTGGCGGGAGGCATGAGTAAAAAAGATCGCCGCGACAAAGCCAACGTCGACAAAATCTCGGCGGCCATTTTGTTGCAATCGTTTATGGAAAGCAAAAAATGAATCCTAATGTGCGAATTTCCAATGTCTTCATTTGCACATTGGAAATTCGCACATTGGAAATTCGCACATTAAAAAAATGACCTACCCCATTGTAGCCTACGGCGATCCGGTGCTGCGCAAAGTAGCCCCGTCCGTAGACGTGAAAACGACGGCCCTGGATTTGAAAAAACTGGCCGACGATATGTTCGAGACCATGTACGCCTCGGCGGGTGTGGGGCTAGCGGCGCCGCAGATTGGCCTCAGCATCCGGCTCTTCGTCGTGGACGGCACCATTCTGCAAGCCGAAGACGAAACCAGCGAGGAATTCGACCCCAGCCTGGTCGATTTCAAGAAAGTGTTTCTGAACGCGGAAATTCTCGAAGAAAACGGCGACGAGTGGGCCTACGAAGAAGGCTGCCTCTCCATCCCCGGCATCCGCGCCGACGTGTACCGCCCGGAGGAAGTCACGATTCGCTACCAGGACCTCGACGGCACCGAACACACCGACACCTTCGAGGGCATGGCCGCCCGCATCATCCAGCACGAGTACGACCACCTCGACGGCGTGCTCTTCACCGACCTCCTGCCCCCGCTCAAAAAGCGGATGCTCAAAAACAAACTCGCCAACATCACCAAAGGCGACGTGAAGGCGGATTACGCAATGAAGTTTTTGAAATAGTTTACAGTTTTCGGTTTAGAGTTTTCAGTTTCTGCGGGTTCATCAACTGAAAACTCTAAATCGAAAACTGTAAACCAGAAATTTAAAACCTCGGCCCGGTAAAAAACCCGCCGAACCGGATGACGAGCGGGTTGGGGAAAGGCGACTCAAGCTCGTTGTAGTTGACGTTGTACAGGGCTGTAATCTGAAAACCGCCCAAGTCGATGCCCAGGCCTGCCAGGGCCACGGGTTTGTAGTTGAAATTTCCGCGCGAACTTAGGTATCGGTACTGCTCTACGCTTACCTGCGCGTACAGGTTTTGGAGTTGTTCGGGCAGAAAAATGAGTTTGTGACGTCCAAAAATTCCCAAACCAATCAGATTTGACTTTTCGCGAAACGTGCCCCCGGTCGAATTCAGAAATTTCTGCGAGTAAAACGTGTAACTGCCCTCCACCCCAACGATGGCGTTGGGAGTAAGTTGATAGCCCACCTGCGGGGCAAGGCCAATCACCGTGTAGGAACTGCTAAAAACCAGGTTGCTGATGCCCCCACCAATAAGCAACCGCTCCTTAAATTTCATGTACTTCAACGGATTTTCTTCCCGCACGATCGGGTCCACGTCGCCCGAATCGAGCGGGGCTTGGCGAATGATGATGGGGCGGTCGTCGGTCGGTTCCTGGGCGTAGGTGGGAAAGGCGAAAAAAGCCAGCAGGCTGGCGACGAGTAAAGCACGCATGGTACGGTTGGAAAAAGATGCGGTCATTGGGTGGGAAAAGCCAGTTTCTGAGTTGGCTGGCGTTTTAATAAACGTTCGGAGCCTTGCGTGGCGTATGCCGGTTTCAGGCGGCAACGGGTTTTACGCGACGAAACAAAATCGAGAGCAGCGCCGCCAGCCCCAGCGCCCCGGCGATGAAGCCAAAGGCGGGCTGGTAACTGCCCGCCTGCTGAAACCACCAGCCCGTCAGCACCGGCCCCGACAGCGAGCCGAGCGATTCCCAGAACCCAATGCTGCCGTTGATCTTCCCCGCTTCTTTCAGGCCAAACGTTCTTACAATCAACACGTTGTAGAGTGTAAACACCCCGCCCCAACTCAGGGCGGTCAGCCCCACGGCCCAGGGTACGAAGGCCGCATCGGCAAATGCCAACCCCGTCACACCCAGCGCCAGCCCGACGAAGCAAGCCGTGAAAATCCGGTACACGTCGACGTAATCGGAAAGCGAGGAGATGACGAATTTGCCCGTCAGCGCCAGCACGAAGTAGAGCGAAAGCGTTTGGGCAGCGGCGGCGGGCGTAAAATTCAACCCGCGCAGGTGTAGAAACAAATTGGAAATCACGCCCACCACGCCGAAAAACGACAACAGCCCGCAGGCGCTGATGAGCCAGAATACCGGCGAACGCACCGCCTCCCAGTAGGGCACGCCCTGGTGAAGCAGGTCGGTTTCGGGCGTTTCTTCCTCTTCAGCGTCGTTGCCCCAGGCCGCGCCGCGCACATCAGCAGGCGAGTTTCTGACCACTACCGCCACAAAAACCAGCATTAGCAGGGGCAACGCCGACAGCATCCAGAATGTGCTGCGCCAGCCCTGGCTTTGAAGGAGTGCGTTGAGAATCGGGGGAAAAACGGCGCTGCCCAAACTGGTACCCACCAGTGTCAGGCCCAGCGCCAGCCCCCGCTGCTGCCGAAACCAGGTCGAGACGAGGATAATCACCGGCACCGACCCGGCGCAGACGTAGGCAAATCCGAGCAAGGCATGGACGACGTACAACTGCCAGGGCACCGACACGAAGCTGTACAAACTCAGCGCCGCCGTCATGAACACCAGACCCGTCAAAAGGAGAGCCTTCACGCCCACGCGGTCGATGAGCCAGCCGGAAAGCAAAATGAACACCGCCGCCACGCCGTTGGTAACTGATTCGCGGAGGCGAAGCTGGGTGCGACTAAGGCGGAATTCGCGGAGCAAGGCCTCGTCGAAAACGGAGAGCGAAGAGGTCGTCAGGCCGTTGATGACGAGGAGCGTCAGCAAACCCGAACCCACGATCACCCAGGGGTAATAGTGTCGGAGCCGGGAAGTTTTATAGGTCAGGGTAGACGTTTCAGCCATGACCGGCAAAGCAAAACCGGGGCGGGAAGGTTCCGGGTGGGAACCAGGGAGGGAACAAGAAAACCGGGGTCACGCTGAGCGGAGTCGAAGCGCGTGCGGCTGGTCAGCGTTGGCCCACCGCACGCGCTTCGACTCCGCTCAGCGTGACCCCGGTTTTCATTACCCCGCCTTACCCCTCCGCCCGCAGCACCTCCAGCGGCGAGCGGTTCAGCACGGCGCGGCTGTTGAAGGCCCCGATGAGCATGGTCAGCGCGGCGACTCCGGCGGCTCCGAGGAGCAGCGGGCCGAAGTTGGGCGTGTAGGTGAGGTCGAAGGCCAGCGTCGCCAGCGGCCAGGTGCCCAGCAGCGCCAGCCCGATGCCCGCCGCCGCCGCTAATGCCCCCAGAAACAGGTATTCCACGAGCGTAATTTTAAGAATCTGCGCCCGGTTGGCCCCCAGTGTGCGCAGCAACACGCTTTCCTGCATCCGCTGGTACTTGCTGATCACCACCGAGCTACCCAGCACGAGCAAACCCGTCAGGATGCTGAACAAGGCCATGAACCGAATCACAAAGGCGATTTTCGCCACGATGTCGTCGAGGGTTTTCAGAATCAGCGCGAGGTCGATGGCCGATACGTTCGGGTAGTTGATGACCAAGTCGCGCTGGAAGGACGAGGCCTGCACGGGGTCGGTCACGCGGGTCATCACGACGTGAAACTGCGGGGCTTTTTCAAGAACGCCTTTCGGGAACACCACCAGAAAATTGGTCTGCACCCGGTTCCAGTCCACCGTGCGGGTGCCACCCACCACCACCGGAATCAGCGCCCCCTGCACGTTGAAGGTCAGCGAATCACCGAGTTTTAGTTTCAGTCGTTTCAAAAATCCGTCTTCGATGGAAATGTGCGCCGTGCCCGCTTCGTCGACGAAAGGCATCTTTCCCGCCGTCAACTGTTCCGACTCGATGAGCGAATCGCGGTACGTGACGCGGTACTCACGGCTGATGGCCCCCCTGGGCGTTTCGCTGGTGGTGTCTTTCACGAGTTCATCCACCAGACGGCCCTTGTACTCAGCCATTCGCATCGTCACCACGGGCACGTTTTGCAGTTGCGGCAGGCGGTGTTTGTCGAGCAAGCCTTTCACGCCTTCCTGCTGCTCGTTCTGAATGTCGAACAGCACCATGTTGGGCTGGCTCCCGCTGGCCGACAGCGCCACCCGGCCCAGCAGCAGGGTTTGAATCAAATAAAGCGTCGCAATCAGAAACGTACCCAAGCCAATCGAACTGACCAGCACGAGCGTTTGGTTTTGGGGGCGAAACAAATTCGCCAGCCCCTGCCGCCAGACGTAACTCCAGGAAACCGGGAAAAACCGCCGCACCGCCCAGATGAGCAGTTGGGAGAGCAAGGCCAGCACCCCAAACGTGACCACCAGCCCGGCGGTAAAACTCAACGCCAGCTTCCAGTTGCGGGTTTGCCAGTACGCAAAGCCGCCGATGAAGGCCACGATGACCGCCCCCAGCAACCAACGCAACGGATCGCGGGGCGAGGGCGAATCGTCCGAAACCCGCAGCGTCCGCAGCGGCGACACGTTGCGGATGGCGAGCAGCGGTAGCAGGGCGAACAGCAGCGAAATGACCAACCCCGTGACCAGCCCCTGCGTGATGGCTTTCCAGGAAAGACCGACCGTGACTTCGATGGGCAGGAACGAGCCGAACACGTCGGGCAGCAGCAATTGCACCGCCGCGCCGAGCGCCGTGCCCACGATGGCACCGAGCAAGCCCATCCCGGCGGTTTGAATCAAATAAATCAACAGCGCCTGCCGCCCGCTGGCCCCGAGGCAGCGCAGCACGGCCACCGAAGCCACTTTTTCTTTCACGTACAACTGCACCGCACTCGCCACGCCGACGCAACCCAACAGCAACGCGACGAAAGCGACGAGGTTGAGAAACTTGGTCAGGTCGGCGAAAATGCGGCTCGTTTGCTGCTTGCGGCGGTCTACCGTGTCGAGGCTAATGCCCGCCCGGTCGAGGCGGGGTTCCATCGCGGTAGCGAGGCGTTCGACGTTGGTGGTATCCGTGTCGGCAAAGCGGTAGTAAATCCGGTAACTGGCCCGGCTGCCGCGCCCGAGCAAACCGGTTTCTTTCAAAAACTGCGCGGGAATAAACACCGTCGGGGCCACGGTGGTGGCAATGGCCGTCTGGCCGGGGGTGCTGAGCACCCGCCCGGCAACCCGGAACGTCACGTTGCCGATTTTCACCGAATCACCGGGTTTGGCCCCGAACTGAATCAGCAGGGCATCGTCCACCAGCGCGACCGGGCGGGCCTCTTCGCCTGCTTTCCGAAACTGCGCCACCGAGGCGGCGGGCTGCACGTCCCACGCGCCGTAGTACGGAAAACCGCCTTCGAGCGCCTTCACCTGCGCCAGCCGGGTGCCGCCCGTTTTCGGAAAATAGGCCATCGAGGCAAAGGCTACTTCGGTGCTGCGTTCCTGGCCCATCGTCCGAAGCGAATCGCCGAGTTTGCCGCCAATTTCTTTTCCGGCGGAAAGCACGAGGTCGGCCCCCAGGAGTTCCTGGGCCTGCTCATCCACGCTCCGGGCGAGGTTGTCGCCGAAGGAATTGATGGCGACCAACGCCGCAATGCCCAGCACGATGGCCGACATGAACAAAAATAACCGCCGACGGCTCCGGCGGCTGTCGCGCCAAGCCATTTTCCAAAGCCAACCGTTGAAAGGCGAGGCGGAGGGGGGGGAGAAATGGGGGATGGGGTGGTCCATTTTTAGGAAAAAGTTGAAAAATCGCTGTCATCCTGAGCGCAGCGAAGGACCTCGTTGAACTACCGACCAGTCGGCTGTCAGCTACCGCTGGGTCACCGGCCAATTATCCGTTAGGCCAACGAGGTCCTTCGCTGCGCTCAGGATGACAGAAAGTTGAGTAGTGGTGCCAGATTAGGCGTTAGAAACCGCCCCTTCCGTTACCATGTCACTCACCACCGCGCCGCCTTTGAAGCGGAGGATGCGCTGGGTGCGTTGGGCCAGTTCGAGGTCGTGGGTGACGAGCACGAGCGTGGTGCCCGCCTCGCGGTTGAGTTCAAACAGCAAGTCCACCACGGTGGCGCTGGTTTCGGCGTCGAGGTTGCCGGTGGGTTCGTCGGCGAAGAGGATTTTCGGGCGGTTGGCAAAGGCCCGTGCCAGCGACACCCGCTGCTGCTCCCCGCCCGAAAGCTGGGTGGGGTAGTGGTGCCCCCGGTCGCCGAGGCCGACGCGTTCGAGCAAACCCTGGGCGGTGCGGCCCGCGCCTTTTTCGCCGCGTAGTTCGAGCGGCACCATCACGTTTTCGAGGGCGGTGAGGGTGGGCAACAATTGGAAATTTTGGAAAATAAACCCGACGTACTGGTTGCGCACCGCCGCCCGCTGGTCTTCGCTGAGGTCGTCGAGGCGGATTTCGTTGAGGTACACGTGGCCGGAGGAGGCCCGGTCGAGGCCCGCGCAGAGGCCAAGCAGCGTAGTTTTGCCACTGCCCGAAGGGCCGACGATGGCGAAGGTGTCGCCGGGTTGGATTTCAAAACTAACGTCGTGGAGAACGGTCAACTCGCGACCGCCGCTTTGGTAGGTTTTCGTCAACTTTTCGACGCGAAGCATGCTCATGGTGTAAAACTGGGGAATTGGCGACCGGGTTTTTTGGTTAGCTAACCGAATCAACGGTAAAACGGGTCCCGTTGCGGCGTAGTTTTGGTTCAACGGAAACAAAAATGGTTCGGCGGTCGAACGCCGCTCCGTTTTTCGACGTAGTTATTGTTTTAACTGTCATGCTGACTACCCTACGGCTGTCATCCAGAGCGCAGCGAAGGAACTTTCGCGATAGATAGCCGACTACTTGATTGGTAACGGCGAAAGTTCCTTCGCTGCGCTCTGGATGACAGCCTGGGAAATATAAAAATCTCGCACACCCAACTTCTAAAATCAATGCCACGCCTTTTTCAACTCGTTATTATTTTCCTGTCCGTCAGCCTGCTGGCCTGCTCTTCCGACCCCGAAACGGCTCAAACCAACTCCGCCTCCAAGTCAAAACCCAACCAATCAGCGACTCCCAAACCCGCCGCCGTGGGTCGTAACCTGATTTTATTCTTCGGAAACAGCATCACCGCCGGGGCCGGGGTGGACGCCAACGAAGCCTTCCCGGCGCGGGTCGGTGAAATTATCGACTCGGTCGGCCTGAAGTACACGGTGGTAAATGCCGGACTAAGCGGCGAAACCAGCGCCGGGGGGAAGAGCCGCATCGGGTGGGTGCTGCGCCAGCCCGTTTCCATGTTCGTGCTCGAACTCGGGGCCAACGACGGCCTGCGTGGCATCGACCTGGCTTCCACCCGCCGCAACCTCCAGGCTATCCTCGACACGGTGAAATTAAAAAGCCCGGAGGCTAAACTCGTCATCGCCGGAATGCAAATCCCCCCTAACCTCGGCGTGGACTACACCCGTCAGTTTCGCGTCTTGTTCAAGGAACTGGCCGATAAAAACGACGCGACGCTCATCCCCTTCCTCCTCGACCGGGTCGGCGGCATTCCGCGCCTCAACCAGCGCGACGGCATCCACCCCACGCCCGAAGGCCACCGCATCGTAGCCAAAACCGTCTGGAAAACGCTGGAACCCGTGCTGCGGGCGGGTGGGGACTCGACGGGGGTGGCGGGGGAGTGAATGCCGGGAACCGTGCTGCCCCAGCCCTGTCATCCCGACGAAGGAGGGATCTTTCGCCCCGCCCCTCCAAGTCAGTTGTGATGTTGTTACTGGTTACCAGTTAAATAAGTCGGAAGATCACCGCGAAAGATTCCTCCTACGTCGGGATGACAGGTACCCGGCGCTCGATTTGTCTACACTCAAGCCATGCAGCACTACCACGTCTACATCGTGACTAACCCAACGAAGACGGTGCTGTACATCGGCGTGACCAACAACCTGGCAACGCGGATGGCCCAGCACTTTGCGAATCGGGGCCAGCCGGAAACGTTCGCCGGGCGATTTTTCTGCTTCAATCTGGTTTACTGGGAAACATACCCTCGCATTAAGGAAGCCATCGCCCGCGAGAAAGAATTGAAAGGCTGGTCGCGGGCGAAAAAAGAAGCGCTAATCGCTACGACCAATCCAGGCTGGGATTTTGTCAACCTGGGATAGGCTGCGTAGTGCTTCTATCGGCTGTCAATTATCCAAGGCCCTTTTCACAACCCTCTTCCGGGGGCTGTCATCCAGAGCGAAGCGAAGGATCTTTCGCCTCTACCTACCCAATCAGTTGGATGAGTGCCACTAGTCTGGTTACCAGCAAAGTAGCCGGAAGCGGAGGCGAAAGATCCTTCGCTTCGCTCTGGATGACAGCCGCTTTGGAACGGGCCTGGAAATAAACAGGGGTTGCTTCGTCGCTCGTACCTCGCTCTCCGCAATGACGAGGTGTCTCAAGATTTTTAGCAGCAATTCTGTCAAACTGACATACAGAGATTTGCAGGAATAATATTTTATTAAAGTGGCGTACAACCAAATTTTGTTCGTCATGAACCCAACCCTGCAAAAGAGACTTTACGACTTTGAGGCTGCCAAAGCGTGTTATTACGGTCGACGAGAGACTTTTGAGAAAACTTGGCAGCACAATAACCCTGTTCCCCGTCTTGAGCCGCTCTTGTCCATTCGCTCAGAGCAAGTCTTGTCAGAAGTAGAACTTCTGTCGTTTCGTCAGAAGAAAAATGATTACGAAGTTGGACGTGAGTACGAATTGAATCAAATTGCTGAAGCGAAAAGTGAATTAGAATCGATGCAAGTGCTTCTTCTTGAAGAACTCTTGGACTTACCCGAAGACACTGCTGTCAGAGTTCCAATTCGTCACGGAATTGGCTCCTTTCACGGTGATTATCTTGTAAGAAGGCGAAGGGATGAATTAGGCATCTTCATTCCTGAAGTGATTAAACTCAAATAAAAGCCTGTCGTTCAAAACTAAGAACGGCAGGCTTTCCTGCTTTTTAGGGGTCACCCTTTCAACTCCCCCCTCAAAAACACCCCCGTATAACTCCCCTTCGTCTTCGCCACTTTCTCGGGCGTGCCTTCGGCGATGAGGTAGCCGCCTTTGTTGCCGCCTTCGGGGCCGAGGTCGATGACCCAGTCGGCCACTTTGATCACGTCTAGGTTGTGTTCGATGATGAGGACCGTGTTGCCCTTGTCCACCAGTTTTTGGAGTACGTCGAGCAGGTGGGCGATGTCCTGGAAGTGGAGGCCGGTGGTGGGTTCGTCGAGGATGTAGAGCGTCTGGCCGGTATCGCGCTTGGAGAGTTCTTCAGCCAGTTTCACGCGCTGGGCTTCGCCGCCCGACAGCGTGGTGGCTTGCTGACCGAGGGTGATGTAGCCCAGGCCCACTTCGTGGAGGGTCTGCACCTTACGCAGAATTTTCGGCTGGAATTCAAAAAACTGCACGGCCTGCTCCACGGTCATGTCGAGTACGTCGGCGATGGATTTGCCCTTGAAACGCACTTCGAGCGTTTCGCGGTTGAAGCGCTTGCCCTTGCAGGTTTCGCAGGGGATGTACACGTCGGGCAGGAATTCCATCTCGATTTTCTTCATCCCCGCGCCCTCGCACGATTCGCAGCGCCCGCCCTTCACGTTGAAGCTGAACCGCCCCGCCTTGTACCCCCGGATTTTGGCCTCCGGCAATTCGGCGAATAGCGTGCGGATGTCCGAAAACATTCCCGTGTACGTGGCCGGGTTCGAGCGGGGCGTGCGACCAATCGGGGCCTGGTCCACCTCGATGACTTTGTCCAGGAAATTCAGGCCCTCGATGCTTTTGTACGGCATCGGCTCGCGCTTGGAGCGGAAAAAATGCTGGTTCAGAATCGGGAACAGCGTGTCGTGGATGAGCGTACTTTTGCCGCTGCCGCTCACGCCCGTGACCGCAATCATGGTGCCGAGCGGGAGCTTGAGCGTAATATTTTTCAGATTATTGCCCGTCGTGTTGCTGATTTTCAGCGTTTTGCCGTTGCCTTTGCGGCGCTCGGCGGGCACCGCGATGCCCAGCCGCCCGCTCAGGTAGCCCGCCGTGGTGGAGTCGTTTTTTAGAAATTCGGTGGGTGTGCCGTGGCCGACGATGGCCCCGCCGTGCCGCCCGGCCCCCGGCCCGATGTCCACCACGTAATCCGATTCGAGCATCATGTCCTTGTCGTGTTCGACCACCAGCACGGTGTTGCCCAAATCGCGCAGGTTTTTGAGCGATTCGATGAGCTTCACGTTGTCGCGCTGGTGCAGGCCGATGCTCGGCTCGTCCATGATGTAGAGCACCCCGACGAGTTGGGTACCGATTTGCGTGGCGAGGCGGATGCGCTGCGCTTCGCCGCCCGAGAGCGTGCGCAGCGCCCGGTTGAGGGTGAGGTAATCCAGCCCGATGCCGAGCAAAAAGCCGATGCGCTTGCGGATTTCCTTCAACACCTCTTTTCCAATCAAATTCTGCCGCTCGGTCAGCCGGTCTTCGAGATTCGTGAACCAGGCGGCCAGTTCCGAAACGTCCATCCGGGCCAGTTCGGCGATGTTTTTGTCCCCGATTTTGAAAAATAACGCCTCTTTTTTCAGCCGCGCCCCCTCGCAGTCGGGGCAGGTTTTGACGACCATGAAATCCTTCAGCCAGTCCTGAATTTTGTCGGTGCCGGATTCCTGCTGGCGCTTCAGGAAGTTGACGATGCCCTCGTACTTCGTGTTCCACTCGGTGCCTTCGTACTTTTTGCTCGGCACGGGCACGGGTTCGTCGGTGCCGTAGAGCATGAGTTCGATGGCTTCGGGCGGGAATTTCTCGATGGGCGTGGTCAGGCCGACTTTGAAGGGTTTCAGCAGCACTTCCAACTGCTTGAAAATCCACAGTTCGCGGTACTCGCCGATGGGCGCGATGGCCCCCCGGCTGATGCTCAGGCTGCGGTCGGGAATGACCGATTCCTCCGTGATTTCCTCCACCACGCCGAGGCCCTGGCAGGTGGGGCACCAGCCGTAGGGCGAGTTGAACGAGAAGGTGTTGGGGGCGGGTTCGTCGTAGCTGATGCCCGAAACGGGGTCCATCAGGTTTTTGGAAAACCAGCGGGCTTTGTCCTTGTCGTCCACGAGCATCATCAGGCCCTTGCCCTGGGTGAGGGCCGTCGTGACGCTTTGGCTGAGGCGGAAGCGGTCGTCTTTCGAGGGCACGAGGCGGTCGATGACCACTTCGATGTCGTGGATTTTGAACCGGTCCACCTGCATTTTGGGCACGATGTCCTGGATGACCCCGTCCACGCGCACCTTCGTGTAGCCCTGCTTGGCGATTTGCACGAACAACTCGCGGTAGTGACCCTTGCGCCCACGCACGGCGGGGGCGAGGAGGATGGTTTTTTTGCCCGAAAAATCTTCGAGAATCCGGTCCACGATTTGGTCGGGCGAAAGCTGAATCATGCGCTCGCCGGTGGCGTAGCTGTAGGCCTCGCCCGCCCTCGCGAACAGGAGCCGCATGAAGTCGTAAATCTCGGTGACGGTGCCGACGGTGGAACGGGGGTTTTTGGAAGTCGTCTTTTGCTCGATGGAAATCACCGGGCTGAGGCCGTTGATTTTGTCCACGTCGGGCCGCTCCATCGAGCCGATGAAGCCGCGCGCGTAGGCCGAGAAACTTTCCATGTACCGCCGCTGGCCCTCGGCGTAAATTGTGTCGAAGGCCAGGGAGGATTTGCCCGACCCGCTGATGCCCGTCATCACGACGAGTTTGTTGCGGGGAATGGTTAAATCGACGTTTTTGAGGTTGTGCTCGCGGGCACCGAAGACTTCGATGACCTCTTCGGCGGCGGTGTGATTGAGTTGCTGGGAAGCGATTTCTGCCATGAATGCGGAACGGGAAAACAAACCGTGAAGATACGCATTTTGGGGTGGAATGGGTAGCTTTGGGTAAATGTAAACTGGGAAGTTCAGTGAACGACGCGACCCCAGAGGCGGAGGGCCTCCAGTACGACCTCCTCATGCAACTCTCCGGGGTGGAGCGTTTCCGAATGGGCCTGAAAATGGCCGACGATGGTTGGAAGTTGATGATTGCCGGGGTTCGCGCCCGGAATCCGAACGCGACCGAGGCCGAACTACGAAAGGCGCTGCTGGCGCACTTGCAGACGTTTGGTGAGGCGTATCGGTTTATTGAATTGGACGAAGAATAACCCAGCCCGAAACTGATTTGCGACACAAACCGCGTATTTTTCCTTCATGAAAAACCGAACCTTTCGCATCCTGCTCCGCCGCGAACCGGAGGGCGCTTACACGGCGTTCGTTCCGGCCATTCCCGGCTGCGTGACCTGGGGGGAAACCGTGGAAGAAGCGATTGCAATGGCGAAAGACGCCATCGAAGGTTGCCTGGACGTGATGCAGGAAGAGGGCATCGAGGTAATGGACGACAGCGACCTGCTGGAGTACACCGTGCAACTCCCCGTCCAAATCAGCCCGGCTGCCTGACATGGATTTTTCGCCCAAGCACTTGAAGCGTTTGCTGGAGGCCCGTGGTTGGGTGTTGCGTCGAACCACGGGGAGCCATCACATTTACTTTCACCCCAAACTACGAAAAACCATTCCGGTGCCCGTTCACGGCAACCGCGACGTGCCCACCGGCACTTTCTACTCGATTTTGAAACAGGCGGGTATTGAGAGAGACGACGTGTAGTTACAACGGTTCCTCCCCTCACGAAAAAAAAATCCCTCAACCGCTTGTCGATTCTTATTACGTTCCGAGTAGAAACAGATCCGATCCTCTAAACTCGTTTGCCCCATGCGAAGCCCCCTTTTTTGTCTGTTCATCCTGCTGACCACGTTGGGAGCTGCCCAGGACCTGGTCAGCAACCGCCAACGCGACGTGGTGTTCAAAGCGGTCAACGTCATTCCGATGGATCGGGAACGGGTACTGGAAAACCAAACGGTCGTCGTCCGAAACGGCCGGATCACCGCGATGGGCAACGAGGGCACCGTCCGGTTCGGCAACGACGCCCTGGTGGTGGAAGCGAAGGGAAAATACCTCCTGCCGGGCTGGGCCGAAATGCACGCGCACGTGCCGCCCATCGACGACCTGGAGCCGATGAAGGAAGTGCTGACGCTCTACCTGGCGAACGGCATCACGACCATCCGGGGAATGCTGGGTCACGCGAAACACTTGGAACTGCGCGGCAAAATCAAGCGCGGCGAAATCCTCGGACCGCATTTTTACGCCACCGGCCCGTCGTTCAACGGCCAGACCGTCAAAACCGCCGAACGGGGGGCCGAAATGGTGCGCGAACAGAAGGCCGCCGGGTACGATTACCTGAAACTTCACCCCGGTTTGACCAACGAAACGTTCCCGGCCATTGCCCGCACCGCGCAGCAGGTGGGGATTCCGTTCGTCGGGCACGTGTCGTTCAACGTAGGCGTGTGGCGGGCCATCGACGCCCGGTACTCGTCCATCGATCACCTCGACGGGTTCATCGAAGCCATCACGCCGGGCAGCGACACGCTGGTGGAGCAGGAAACCGGCCTCTTCGGTGCCTGGATCGCCCACCAGGCCGATGCCGCGCGCATTCCCAAACTGGTTAAGGCCCTGCGCGACAACGGCGTTCGGGTGGTGCCCACGCAGGCCCTGGCCGAACGCTGGCTTTCGCCGCTCCCCGCCGAAGCCTTCACCAACGCGCCGGAGATGAAGTACATGAAGCCGCAGGAGGTAAAAAACTGGATCAGCGCGAAAGAGAACTACGTCCGAAACCCGAATTTCTCGAAAGACCACGCCGAAAAGCTCGTGCAGATCCGCCGAAAGCTGATTGATGAATGCCAAAAGGCCGGCGTCGAGTTGCTGTTGGGTTCCGACGCGCCGCAGGTGTTCAACGTACCCGGTTTTTCCATCCACCACGAAATGCAGTACCTGGTTGCGGCGGGCCTGACGCCCTACGAAACCCTGCGCACCGGCACCGTCAACGTCGCCGCGTACCTCAACCAACCCGACGCGGGCGTGGTCAAAGTGGGGAACGTATCGGATTTGGTGCTGCTGAGCGGCAACCCCCTGCGCGACATTGCCCAAACCCGCAGCATCGAAGGCGTCATGATGGGCGCGAACTGGCTTCCGAAAAGTTACATCCAGCGGGAGTTGAAGAAATTGGAGAAGCAGTGAGCGGTCTGTTTTTCAGGAAATTTCACCCCAACTAACGCAAGTTTAGCCGCGCTAAACTTGCGCTGACCACGTTCAATTGAGTAGAAGCAAAGGCCCGCCCTGATCACTGGGGCGGGCCTTTGCTGTTTGCAGAACGGAACTGCGCTTAATTTCCTTCCCGCCATCCCTCCGGCAATTTAGCTTGGCGCAATTGCTCCCGGGCCTCGTCAATCCGGGCCTGCATGGCCGGGGAAGGCTTGGCTTTGGGCAGGTTCTCTACCACCGTCACGCCGGGGCGGGGCGACAGTGTTCGTTTTGGAGCGTTCAGCGTTGGTGCTTTCATAAAGGAAAATTCCGTTTTTATTTCCGCATCGCCAAGAAGGCGAGGTAGTTTTTGTTTGGTTGAAACGGCTCCCACCCTTCCGGGAGTTCGCCCAAGATCTTGAACAGCGGGGTAATCGCCTCCCAATTTCGGGCGATGCTCATTTGGTACAGCCGGGTTCGAACCCGGGTACTGCCTTTGGCGTAAACGATGGCGGTCGGGTACGATTCGGTGAATTCCAGCACCGCACCGGCAACCGTGGACAGGACTTTGTCCCTATCGCCATTGTTCGTCTCAACCAGGTCGTCAATTTCGCCCGTGGCGGTATCCCAGTCGCCGAAGCCAAGATTGAAGAAATTTTCTCCCAGCGGCGTGAACAGCACTGTTTTTAAAATGCGTCCGTTTGTTCCTTCGCTGATGAAATCAAATTGAATACAGTCCGGGGAAGCGTAGAGGTGGTAGCGTTCCAGGTTCGTGCCCCAAACCTACTGTTTTACGCCCAAATGCAAAGGCCCGCCCCGATTACCGGGGCGGGCCTTTGCTGTATAAAATTACCCACCTCAGGCGCTTTCCTTCGTAAATAAAAACATCCCTTCCGCCGAGAGGTCTTCGTCGAGGTCTTCCCAATGCACCCCGTAGCCCCGGCCAATCAGCCGCCAGTTTTGGCGCTGGGCCTCGGTGGCGTGGTGCAGGCGCGGAAACCAGGCCAGCGGCGCGCCCATCGTGCGGCCATCCTGGAAGTCGAAATAAACTTTCCCGGCGTTGAACCACACGCTCCGCACTTTCAGGTTTTCAACGTCGATGGCAATCGTTCTCATGCGTTAATTTCCGAAATACCGGTTCCACTTTTGGAGAAAAAGCCCTTGATTGACTTCAATCAACGTTTCGGCCTGTTTTAATTCTTTTGGCTTCATGCCTTCATTCTTGACCAAAGTTACGGGAATCAGGTTGAACTTCGCCGCCGCGTCACCTTTTTCGACGTGGACGTGTGCCGGTTCGTGCTCGTTGCTGAAAAAGAAAAACCGAAAGCCGTTTTGGGAGTAAATGGTAGGCATCAAGAAAGCGTGGGGTATTCAAACCTACTAAGTTTTCGCGGAACGCCCCGCCTGTGACACGGATGCCGGAGTAAAGCGGTTACGATTTGTTTCTACGCCACCTGACTTTCGCATCCTATCCCACTTCGCCGCTCCCAGCCCTCCACTCGTCGCCGGAA
Organism: uncultured Cytophagales bacterium; assembly: GCA_964244295.1. Taxonomy (GTDB): domain Bacteria; phylum Bacteroidota; class Bacteroidia; order Cytophagales; family Spirosomataceae; genus JAJAZB01. Next base: position 68,460 of record CAXTIG010000010.1, on the reverse strand, counting down.
AGTCAATCCTGATTTTATGTTCCCAAATCTTCCCTCAATTTTGTGGGTGGTATGGATGAACGAAGGAACATGAGCGTAACGAACCTCCTCAGCGAACTGATTGCGACCCATTCTACCGACGGGGAACAGGAGTGGCTTGGCGGAAAAACGACGGGCAACACCCCTGGAATTTTGGCGGCGTTCGTAGCTACCCCCCGGTTTATCGCCCGGCGACCGGTTCAGCCCGACGAGGCCATTCGCGCCCGGCTGGCGGTGCTGGTACCGGGCTGGAATCTGGACGGCTGGACGCTGGATCGGCTCGTCCGGGTATTTTTGCTGCTGCACTTGGATGCGGCAACTGAAACCGCTTACGCCCAGCGCATTGAAACACTCTTCGATACCGCCGAACTACAGGAACTGACGGCGCTGTATTCGGCGCTGCCGGTGCTCGCCTACCCGGAGCACTGGGTGTTTCGGGCGACGGAGGCCGTGCGCTCGAACATGGGGCCGGTTTTCGACGCGATTGCCTTTGGTAATCCGTACGCGTCCGCTCATTTTTCGGAAGCCCCCTGGAATCAATTGGTACTGAAGTGCATTTTCAACGACAAACCCATCCACCGCATCGCGGGCCTGGACCGGCGGGCCAACCAGGCGCTGGCCGATCACGTGTCGGATTTCGCCCACGAGCGCTGGGCCGCCGGACGGCAGGTGCCGCCCTCGGTCTGGCGCTTGGTGGGTCGATTTATGAACGAGGCGCTTTTTGATGACCTCAACACGTTGGCTAATTCCCTGGTGCTGCAAAATCAGCAGGCGGCGCTGTTGGTAGCGGCTGAAACCAATTACGCGCCCGCCCGGCATTGGCTCGATGCTCACCCGGACTGGCAGCAGGCACTCGCTGACGGTACGCTGCGCTGGGAAACGCTCGACTCTAACCCTTCCTGAACCGATGAACACCCCCTCCGATACGGGTCCGCTGAATCCTTCGCACGCGGCGGACAGCCTGCCGACCCCCGCTCCGCCGTCGGGATCGGTTGACTTCATGGCTTACATCAAAGGCATGACGTTTTTCGACCCGCACGTCCACATGACCTCGCGGACCACCGACGACTACCAGGCGATGGCCGACGCGGGCATCGTGGCCTTGATCGAACCGGCGTTCTGGTTGGGGCAACCGCGTACGGGCCTGGCTACGTTCAAAGATTACTACGCCAGCCTGGTGGGTTGGGAGCGGTTTCGTTCGTCGCAGTTTGGCATTAAGCACTACTGCACGATTGGCCTCAACTCGCGCGAGGCTAACAACGAAGCCCTGGCTGAACAGGTGATGGAGATTCTGCCCCTGTTTTTGTACAAAGAAGGCGTCGTGGGCGTGGGGGAAATTGGTTTCGACGACCAAACCGCCGCCGAAGAAAAATACTACCGCCTGCAACTGGAACTAGCCAGGGAAATGGCCCTGCCGGTGCAAATTCATACCCCCCACCGGAACAAGAAACTCGGCACCGACCGCAGCATGGCCATCGCCCTCGAACACGGCCTCGATCCCCGGATGGTCATCGTGGATCACAACAACGAGGAAACCGTGCGGAGTGTGCTCGACCAGGGATTTTGGGCGGCGTTCACCATTTACCCGTTTACGAAAATGGGCAACGAGCGCATGGTGGAGGTGGTGCGGCAGTACGGCCCCGAGCGCATCATGGTCAACTCCGCCGCCGACTGGGGCATCAGCGATCCGCTGGCGGTACCTAAAACGGCGGCGTTGATGCACCTGAAGGGGATTCCTCCCGATCACATCCGGCTGGTTACGTACCAGAATGCGCTGGATGCTTTTGCCCAGAGTGGTCAAATCGATCCCGCTGAGTTTACGGCGACGCTAAACATCGACCAGAGCCAGACGTTCAACGGCAACACCGTGCTGCGGGGCGGGCAGCAACCTCGCATCGACAAAAATGGCCTCATCATCCGCTAACCGGTGGTCTTAAAACCCTATCTGCAACTTCTGCGCCTGGCCAATCTGGTCACCGCCGTGGCCGACGTGCTGGCCGGGTACAGCTTTGGGGTTTGGACTCTTCAAACGCAGAGCTACGCCTCGCCTGACTTACTGTGGTTATGCCTTTCGACCCTGGGCCTTTACGGGGGTGGGGTGGTACTTAACGACTTTTTCGACGCCGACCTCGACGCCGTTGAACGACCCGAACGACCCATTCCGAGCGGACGGGTGAAGAAATCCACCGTCGGATGGTTCGGGGCGGGCCTGCTGCTGTTGGGCGTGCTGCTGGCGTTGCTGGCGGGCGGCTACAGCGGGCCAATCGCCGCCGCCATCGCGCTACTGACGGTCCTGTACAACCGATTTGCCAAACACCACGTGGCGGCGGGGCCACTGGTGATGGGGTTTTGCCGGGGCGGAAACTTGCTGCTGGGCATGAGCGCCCTGACGGAAACCCTGGTGGAATGGGGCGTCCTCGCGGTGGTACCGGTGGTGTACATTTTTGCCATTACGCTAGTCAGCCAGGGCGAAGTACACGGCGGTGGGAGGTGGAAATTGTTCGTGGCGCTGGTCCTGTTCGTCACCGTTCAGATGGTTCAGGGAGGATGGGGGGTGGTGGGCGAAAATGGGCTTTCAACGCTGCTGTTCATCGCCCTGCACGCTTTTTTTCTGTATCCCCCCCTGTTCCGTGCGCTTCAGAATCCCGTCGGCCCAACCATCGGCAGGGCCGTCAAGGCGGGGGTTATTTCGCTGATTCTAATGGATTCAGCCTGGGCGGCGGTCGCAGGGCAAACCGGGGCGGCGCTGGCGATTGCGGCCTTGTTGCCCGTTTCCCGGTTTTTAGCCGTTAAATTCGCAGTTACTTAATTTTTTCTGTGGGGCGGAAAACCCGTCGCCCGGATTCCAGTGTTACATGAAGTTCATTCGTCAGGAATTTTCCGTTCGCTTCGCGTACGACGTTTTCTTTACCGATACCCTGTTCGACCCGGCCAACCCGCTCCTGCGTGATTTCTTGCGGCTGGGTCTGGAAAAAGGCGTGCGGAAACGAGTACTTTTTGTGCTTGATGACGGGGTGCTTGATGCACACCCCGCGCTAACCGACCGGATTCCGGCGTATTTCCAAACGGGGGGTGAATACGACTTGGTACCCGAGCTAATTCGGGTACCGGGCGGCGAAACGGCTAAGAACGACCCGGCGCTGCTCGACCGCCTCGTGACGGCGATCGACCGCCACGGCATCGACCGGCACTCGTACGTGGTCGGGCTGGGTGGCGGGGCCGTGCTCGACCTCGTCGGCTACGCGTCGGCCATTGCCCACCGGGGCGTCCGGCACGTTCGCATCCCTACGACGGTACTGGCGCAGAATGATTCGGGCGTGGGCGTAAAAAACGGAGTGAATTACCGGGGCAAGAAAAATTTCCTGGGCACCTTCGCCCCGCCCGTAGCGGTCTTCAACGACGCGGCCTTTCTTTCCACCCTCACCGACCGCGACTGGCGTTCGGGTATCGCCGAAGCCGTGAAGGTGGCCCTCATCAAAGACCGCCCTTTTTTCGACTGGCTCGAAACCCACGCCGAGTTGCTGGCCCAGCGCGACGCCGGGGCCATGCAGACCCTGATTTTCCGTTGCGCCAAACTGCACCTGGCCCACATTGCCAGCGGGGATCCGTTCGAGGCAGGCTCGGCCCGTCCGCTCGACTTCGGGCACTGGTCGGCCCACAAACTCGAATACCTGACCGATTTCAGTATCCGGCACGGGGAAGCCGTGGCCATCGGGATTGCCCTGGATACCGTGTATTCCTACCAGTCGGGCTTGATTTCGGAGGCTGACGCGCAGCGCGTGCTGGCGGTTTTGCAGCGGGTAGGCTTCGAGTTATACCACCCGGCGCTGGCCGAAACCAACAAACGTGCCCTTTGGCAGGGACTCGAGGAATTCCGCGAACACCTCGGCGGACAGCTCACCATCACGGTGCTGGAAGCCCTCGGCCAGGGCCGGGAGGTACACGAAATGGACTTTGACCGCGTGAAGACCGCCGTGGATTACCTCGAACACCTTTACCAACCCGTCCAATGACCCCTGCCCCGCATCTGGGTTATTGCAGCAACATCCATCCCGGCGAAGCCTGGGCGGATCACTTCGCGATTCTGCAAAAAAGCATCCCCGTCGTCAAGGTGCGGGTGAGTCCTGACGCGTCGATGGGCATCGGGCTGCGGTTGGCCAATCAGGCCAGCCTGAACCTACTCGAAGGCGATTCCCTGGCCGTTTTTAAGCAGTGGCTGGCCGACACCGGTTGCTACGTGTTTACGATGAATGGCTTTCCCTACGGAGGGTTTCATCACGTGCGGGTGAAAGACCAGGTTCACGCCCCCGACTGGACCACACCCGAACGGACGGCCTACACCATTCGGCTGTTCCAGATTCTGGCCGAAATTCTACCCGCCCACCTGAGCGAAGGCGGCATTTCCACGTCGCCCCTCTCGTACCGGTTTTGGTGGAAAACACCGGAGGCCTTGAACCAGACGGTCCGGACGGCCACCCAAAACATGCTGCGGGTGCTGGATGAATTGCTGACTATCCGGCAGCAAACGGGCAAGGTGCTTCACCTCGACGTTGAGCCGGAGCCGGACGGCATTCTTGAGAATTCGGGCGAATTCATTCACTGGTACCAGACTCATCTGCTTCCGATGGGTACCGCACACCTGCAAGAAACGCGGGGCTTTTCGGCGGAGGAAGCCGCCGAAGCCATCCGCGTCCACCTGCAACTTTGCTATGACGTGTGCCACGTGGCGGTCAGTTACGAAGAGCCAGCCGCCGTGCTCGATGCCCTGGCGGAGGCCGGAATCCGGGTTGGGAAAATTCAGGTGAGTTCCGCGCTGAAGGTCGATTTTTCCGAAGACGCGGCCCGGAAACTAGAGGCCCTGCGGGCGTTCGATGAACCCACGTATTTGCACCAGGTTGTCGCCCGCACGGCAGCAGGAACCTTCGACAAATACCCCGACCTGCCCGAAGCCCTCGCGGCGGCCTCTCCCGAACGGCACCGGGAATGGCGGATTCATTTTCACGTGCCCCTCTTTCTGGCTACCTACGGCCTGCTCGACTCCACGCAAGCCGACATCGAAACGGTCCTTGACCTCTACCGGCAGCGTCCGTTTACCAACCACCTGGAAGTAGAAACGTACACCTGGGGAGTATTGCCCGCCGATGCGCAGGTGCCCCTGGAGGAATCCATCAGTCGGGAACTGGACTGGGTGAAGGGAAGATTAACCGCCTGATTTCCATGAACAAAACCGTCGTGATTGATGTCGTCGGGTTGAGCACGAGTGTGATTGGGGAACACACGCCGTTTTTGAAAAGTTACCTCGCCCGCAAGCACCTGACCCGCATCAAACCTGTACTGCCCGCCGTCACCACGACCGCCCAGAGTTGCTACCTCACCGGCCAGTTTCCCGACCAACACGGCATCGTGGGCAATGGCTGGTACGACCGCGACGATGCCGAGGTGAAGTTTTGGAAGCAGTCGAATCACCTGGTGCAGGCCGAGAAAATCTGGGAAACGGCCCGCCGCGAAGACCCCTCGTTTACCTGCTCCCAGATGTTCTGGTGGTACAACATGTACTCCACCGCCGACTACTCCGCCACGCCGCGCCCGCAGTACCACGCCGACGGCGTGAAAATGCCCGACTGCTACACCCATCCGCCCGAATTGCGGGATCAGTTGCAGGCCCGATTCGGGACGTTTCCGCTGTTTAATTTCTGGGGACCAACCGCCAACTTCAAATCGTCCCGCTGGATTGCCGACGCCTCGATGTGGGTGGACGACGCCCACGACCCCACGCTCACGCTGATCTACCTGCCTCACCTGGATTATTGCCTGCAAAAATTCGGGCCGGATTTCTCGAAAATCGGCCTCGAACTGGGCGAGATCGACCGCCTCTGCGCGGAGTTGGTGGCGTTTTACGAGAAAAAAGGCGCGAAGGTAATCCTGCTGTCCGAGTACGGCATCAACCCCGTCAGTCGCCCGGTACACCTCAACCGGATTCTCCGGGAAGCGGGTCTGATTTCGGTTCGCGTGGAACAGGGACTCGAATTACTCGACGCGGGGGCAAGCCGGGCCTTCGCCACCGCCGACCATCAAATTGCCCACGTGTACGTCAACGATCCGACGGCGTTGGCGCAGGTAAAGCGGCTACTCGAAAAGACGCCCGGCATTGCGATGGTGCTCGATGAAGCGGGAAAAAAGGCCCATCACCTCCACCACGCCCGTTCGGGCGATTTGGTCGCCGTGGCCGAACCCGATAGCTGGTTTACGTACTACTACTGGTTCGACGACCAGAAAGCCCCCGACTACGCCCGGTTGGTGGACATTCACCGGAAACCCGGCTACGACCCGGTCGAGATGTTCATGGATCCTGCCAACCCGCTCATCAAACTGAAAGCCGGGTACAAGCTCGCCCGCAAAGTACTGGGGTTCCGGTATTTGATGAACGTGATTCCGCTGGATGCCTCGTTGGTGAAGGGTTCGCACGGGGCGGTCGATACGCTGCCAGATTATTATCCGGTGCTGATCACCGATGGCCCCGTCGGCCCAGACGAAGTGCAGGCCACCGATGTGTACGGGGTAATTTGGCGGCACCTGGTTGCGTGATGGCGTTCCCGACGGACGGAACCCGCTGGGAGCCTCCCACGATTGGTTGCCCCCGAATCACCCCCCTGACCGGAGGGGCACCCGCAAACTCGTCCGCGTCCCGCCCTCCGGCGAGGAGGTGATCTGGGTCACGGCGCTCAGCGAACTGGCCCGGTCGTAGAGGTTGCTCAGGCCCATGCCCGCGCTGGTTTGGGTGAGGTCGAAGCCCTGGCCGTTGTCGTCGACGAGGAGGTGGAGCTGGTCGCCTTCGCGCCGCAGTTCCAGCGTGGTGCGGGTGGCTCCGGAGTGTTTCAGGCAATTGGTGCAGAGTTCCAGACAAATCACGTACAGGTTAAACTCGGCCTGCTTGTCGAGGCGCGGGAGGGCCGGGTCGGCGAGGAGTTCAAATTGCACCTTGCCGGTGTGGTTGAGTTTCCGAACCAGGGATTTCAGTGCCTCCACCAGGCCGCCGCCCTCCAGCGCGTCGGGCAACAGGTTGTGCGAGAGGTACCGGAGTTGTTGCCCCGCCTCGCCGACCATTTGCTGGAGTTGTTCGTAAATCACCTGCTCCGGGGCGCTCAGGCTTTTGGAGTCAATGCGTTGCAGCGTGAACTTCACCGCCGCGATGGTGCCGCCGAGGTTGTCGTGCAGTTCGGAGGCGACGCGTTTTCGTTCGAGGGTCTGGCCTTTCAGCAGGGCTTCCTGCGCTTCGGAAAGGGCTTTCTGGAGTTCGCGGGTACGCTCGGCCACCTTGTCTTCGAGGTTCCGTTTTTTCTCGGTCAGGATGGTTTTTTCGCGCTCGGAGCGGTGCGCCCGCTCGCCCAGCGCGAGCGAAAACCCGAACATTTCGCCGATCAATCCCAGGCACATGTACACCGAGGGCACCATCCAAAACTGAAACGGCCCCGTGCCGTCGGCGTCGGTCGTGAGGTTGAGAATCACGTACACCACGTGGCCCACCGTAAACAGCGCGATGGCCGAAAGCAGGTACCCGCTCATCGGAATCTTCCGGTAAAACGCCATCCCCACCAGCACCACGCCGCTGAACAAAATCAGCAAACTCACCAGCGCCGAAACCCGGTAGGACGCAAACGCGAGGACGGCAGAATCGGCCACGAAGTGCGAGGGCAGCCAGAGCGAAATCGGAAAACAAATCCCGTAAATCAGCAAAATCAGCCGGGTGGCGCGGTAAAATTTCGGATCGTGTTGTTTTAAATCAAGGATTTGCTGGGTGAAAATCACGTAGAAAAAAATGTTGCCCAAACTCATCGAATGCAGATAGGCAATGAACATCGGCGTGAGGGCCGACAGCGTCCGCAGTTCCAGACTGTACTCGACCACCCGCACGATGCGCAGCAACGAAAACAACACCACGCCGACGTAAAAAACCAGGGCGGCATCGCGGCGGGAGCCGTACTGAAGCAAGGTAAAAACGGCCCCGAAAAACAAGCAACCGAACGTAAACGCGTAAAAAGCGAGCAGCCATTTTTTGTCTTCAAAGGCCCCGTTTTTGTACGTCGAATACGCGGTTTTTTCAAACAAAACCACCGTTTTCAAACCGGTTTTGAAAAAGTAATCCGGTTTGATGGAAACGAAAACCGTCCGCTTTTCGCCCGGCGGCAGCGCGAAGGGCAAGCCGTACCCGTCGTGGGCGATGGCGCGGTCGGGCCAGGCGGCGAAGGTGCCGCCCGATGCCCGGCTGCGTTCGTTGCCCAGCGAATCTTCGACGACCAAGGTCAAAAACGCCAGACGGCCCGCGAAAAACACCAGCCGGGCGGTGTCGCCGGGGCGTTGATTCTCCACCTCGAACCGCAGCCAAAGCGTACTCCGCACCGATTCGACGCGGGCAATCGAGTCGGGCGAATAGGGTTTGAACAACTGACGGCGGATTTCCGGGAGGGCTAACCGACTCAGCGGGTCGAAGTAAAACCCAACGCGGTCGGAGATGACCAAGCCGTTGGCCCCCAGGGTGTCCGTCGTGAGGACGATGGGGCGGTGGCGGAGGGAGGCCGGTGGTTGAGCGTGGGTTTCCCAAACCAACGCCAGCCGTAAAAAACCGACGAGCAGAAGGCCGTTTTTGAAAAAGCCTTTCATGGGGTGTGGGTAGGCAACCGAATGATTTTCAGCGGAAAAATAGCGTAAAATCGGGTGCAAATTTATCAGCCCACCACTTGAGTGGTGGGAAAAGGAACTTGGGTGGAACCGTTTCAACGGTTTGGTGGCCCGTAAACCGTTGAAACGGTTTTCAATCTGCCCCCGAATCCTCCTTTCCCCTGATTAAAATCAGGGGCCGCGAAAGCGGCCAACTTCCCCGCAGTACCAACGTACTTCCTGGCTGCCTGCACCTTGCTGACCCATTGGCCGCTAGCGCGGCCTGCCAATCTCAGATTGGCATTTATTGGACGTTCCAGGTGCAAACACCTGGAACAACGGGGTTTCAGCGGAAAAATAGCGAAAAATCGGGTGCAGTACCCGTTTGTCAGCCTACCACTTGCGCGTTGAAGCGTTGACAACTTTTTAAAAGTTGTCAACGCTGTTTGCCTTTTTCCCCTCCCATCACCCCGCCGCCAGCCCCGCGTACAGCGCCGCCGCCACGAAGGCCAGCAACGCCAGCGGCCCCACCCAACTCGTGCCGCCCCGCCGCCGTAGCTCGGTAATCGTGGCCTCTTCGCCCAGGTTGAGAGCGGTCACCTCGGCGATTTTTGTGACGGCCTGACGCAGGTAAAGCCGATTGGCCAGCATCCCGACCAGGCTCGCCGTGACCAGGTTCGTGACGGTATTCCAGGCCGGGTTGGCGGCCAGGGTGGGCAGGAGCCATTGCTCCAGTTGCTGTTCAAGGACCACGAGCAGGGCCGTGATGACGAACACGGCGTACAGTTTTCGGAACAGCATCCAGAACAAGCCCAGGAAAAAAGCGGCAATGTTGTAGCGAAACGGTGCGCCGTCGCGGAAGTCCTGCGCCACGTCGAGGTAGTAGCGGGCCTGCGGGCCGAAAAAGGCGCGGAGGTGGTCGTCAGGGGTGGCGCGGAGGTCGTTTTGGAGGAGGGAGAAGTTGAACATGATTCCAACAAAGGTCACAAAAAAGCCCCCGGTACCATTACCGGGGGCTTCGCCCACGTTTATTTTCTTTATCGGTAACGCCCCCCGCCGATATCCACGCCCGCTTTGATGCCGAGGTAGGAGTTTTTGCTTTCGAGCGTGACGTTCTGAACCCGGGGCGAGGAATTTGGAACGGCGTTGAATTCCAGGCCCAGGTTGAAGTGCCCGGCCTTGAACCCCGCCCGGCCCATGAAGCCAAATTTAGTTTCGGCTTCGATCACGTAGTCGTCGTTGGTCTGACCATTCTGGACTTCGACCGTGGTACCCGCCAAACTGTACAAGCCGAGGCCCGCGCCGAGGTACGGGCGGAAGCCGCCGGTACCAAACACGTAGTTTCCCGTCAGCAAAAACGAGTTGAGCGCTTTGACTTCGGCTTCACCGTTTTGATTGGTGTTGTCGAACGAAAATGAGCGGGCGGTCAGGGCGAATTCGGCGCGGATGCCCACTTCAAGCGCTTCCACCACGCTGTACTTCGGCTCCAGCGCAAACAACACGCCGCCCGAAGCGCCACCCCCCAGCGGCTTGGCGTAGCCCAGCGCTACGTTGAATTTGAAGGGTTTGAACACACGATCCCGGTCCTGGGCGGAAGCCGACACGGCGGTGCCGAAGCAGAGTGCGGCGAGTAACAGGGTTTTCATAAAAAAGGGGTTGTTGTGAAGGATTTAAATTCGGTGTCAACCCCCGTAAAAACTCGCGCCAGTCTCAACGCGTCAGGGCGCCCCGGTAAAAATCGAGCACGTCGCGGGTCATTTGCCGGAGCGAGGGCTTGTGGATGTACATCATGTGCCCGGCTTCGTAGTAGGTCATTTTCAGGTTGGGCTGCAAACTTTTGTCGAGCATCATGTGCCGGAAAGTGTACTCGGTGGCGAAGTAGGGCGTCGCCATGTCGTAGTAGCCGTTGCAGACGAGCACCTTCAGAAAAGGGTTTTTGGTCATCGCGTTGCGCAGGGTTTCGGCCACGTTGAGGTACTGGTTCTGCACGTTGGTGTAGTTCCAGGGGCGCACCCGCCCCGTCAGGATTTCATAGGGCAAATCGTTTTCCACCTTCAGCACTCGCCGCAGGTGGTCGTTGACGGCGGCGGTAAACGGTCCGTAAATCGTGGCGTTGTAACTGGGGTCGAATTCCGTGGTTTCGCCGCCCCGGTCGTAGTCGGAGGCCGTGAAGCGCCCGTCGAGCCGCCCGACGGTTTTGCCGTCTTTTCGCAGTAGTTCTTTCGTAAACCGGTCGTCGCGGATGCGCAGGTTTGCCCCCAGCAAATACTCGGCCGACAGGCCCGTGAAGCGGTGGAGTTTGTCGGCTAGACTTCGCCGCTCGGCTTCGCTGAGGCGGTCGCCCTTCATCAGCGCTAGGGTGTACTCGTTCATCACGAAGCTTTCCACGTCGGCCAGCAGGGATTTAAGGTCATTGTAAGCGGGCACCTGCTTGTGGTACCAGGCCATCGCGGCGTAGGTGGGCAAAAAGAGCGCGTAGGGCAGGTCGTTGCCGGTGTTGAATTCGATGGTCGAAAAATCGAGTACGGCGGAAATCAGCACGATGCCGTTGAGAAACAGCCCGTGGCGATCCTGCAAATACCCGCTCAGGCCCGCCGAGCGCGTGGTGCCGTAACTTTCCCCCGCCAGAAACTTGGGTGAACCCCAGCGTTCGTACTTCGTGGTGTACAGCCGGATGAAATCACCCACCGACTGGATGTCTTCGGCGTAGCCCGTGAATTCCTTTTTGTCCACGCCTTCCGCCGGGCGGCTGTAGCCGGTCATCACCGGGTCGATAAACACGAGGTCGGTGAAGGCCAGCCAGCTCAGGTCGTTGTCCACCACCTGGTAAGGCGGGGCCAGCGATTCGCCCTTGTCGCCCATCAGCACACGCTTGGGGCCGATGGCGCCCAGGTGCAGCCACACCGAAGCCGAGCCGGGGCCGCCGTTGTAGGTGAACGTCACCGCCCGGGCGTTGGGCCGGGTCGGGGCAGGTTTTACCTCGGTGGAGCGACGGGCGCGCGGTTCGTTGGGCCGAACGGGGACCGCCGGGCTGGTTTCGCCGGGCAGCGCGTCGGGTTCGGCGGGGCTAGGGTTGGCAGCGGTCGGGCCGACGGGCGTTTCGCGGGTGTAGGCCACGAAAAACACGTTGGCCCGCAGTTTCCCGGCTTCGTCGCGGATGGGCATGTAGCCCGCCGTGGCTTTGTAGGTGAGGGTGCGGTTGCCAAACTGGAGCGTGTGCGTGGTGACCGAGAGGGGCGGGTCTTCGGGCCTTTTAGAATCGGAGGTTTGCGACCAGCCGGGCCACGTCAAACTCAGGGATAGCAGCAGGACGGAGGAAAAGCGCATGGGGAAAGGAGGGGGGTTTGGTCGATAGTCGTCCGTCGATAGTCGTTCGTGAAACCCCGCCTGGAAATACCCCCCACCCCCTAAAGGGGGCTTTCCTGCCTGGAAATTTGTCTTTTTAGCCCCCTTTAGGGGGTGGGGGGTGCTGCCAGGCGGGGTTTCACGAACGACTATCGACTAAGGACTATCGACTATCCACGCCCAAATTACGCCAGTCGTTGAATGAATCAAACCAGGCTTTCGTCAAATCGGAAGCGTGTTTCATCAAGCCAAACGGCGCATCGCTCAAGTCAGCGTGGGAATTTCCCGGTTTCCGATGAACTTGTCGGGCCAAGTCTTCCCCGCCTATGCAACCGACGCTCTACCGACTTTGCCTACTCCTGCTGCTCAACCTGCCGCTGCGGGCGCAGATTCCGTCCACGCTCCGGGCCGATTCCTGGGCGCAGGCGCAGCGGCAGGGTGTGGGTACCGTCACGGCACTCTGGAACGGCGTGGATCCTTTTATTTTTCGGGGAAAAACCGGGCAACTCGCCGGGGTGGAGTACGAGGTGATGGAGGCCTTCCGGGCCTGGTTGCAGCGGCGGTACGGGGTGCGGCTCACGGTAAACTGGCTGGAAGTGCCCCAATTCGACGAACTCTTGCCCTACGTGACCACCACCCGTCAGCCGGGCGTATTCGGTTGGGCCTATTTTTCGATTACCGACCAGCGGCGGCGAGCCGTCCGCTTCACGGCGTCGTATATGCCCGACCTCAACGTGCTGGTGACCAACAGCCGGGTGCCCGATTTTCCGACCAACGCCACGCTCGAAGAGCGCCTGCGCAACGGTGAAGCCTACACCATGCGGAATACCACGATGGCCGACGACGTGGCCCAGCTCCGGCGGCGGCTCGGCGGGGTGCCCCTGCGGGTGATGGAAAACGACTACGACATCCTCCAGCAGATTTCCCGCCAGCCCAATGCCTTCGGCTATCTGCCGCTTTCGCTCTACATCGTGGCCCTGCAAAACGGGCTGAACGTGAAACGCCAGCCCCTGCTGATGACCCGCCGCGAGGGCTTCGCGGGCATTTTTCCACTTCGCAGCGATTGGGTCGGCCCCGTGAACGAGTATTTCAACAGCCCCGAATTTCGCACCCTGAGCGACGATCTCATGCGCAAGTACCTCGGCAGTCAGATGTCGGGTTTGATTGAAAAAACCCCGCTCTCCGACTCGATGAATGGCGACGTGCGGCTGCTGAAACTGGAAAAGGAAATCGTCACGCAGCGCTTCGTGGACGCGGCCCTGCGGGTGCAGCAGGAAAAAATTTACCGCAACCTGTTCCTGCTGGGGCTGTTGGCCTTGCTCGGCCTGAGCGGAGCGCTGTACGCCCGCTTTCGGGCCAAGCAGAAATTCAACCAAAAACTGGCCGAACAAAACGAGTTGATCCGGCAGCAAAACGGCCTCATCGAGCTGACCAACCGCAAGCTGGAAATGAAGGTATTGCAGGCCCAACTCAACCCGCATTTTATTTTCAACTCGCTCAACGCCATCCAGTATTTCGTCACCCTCGACGACAAACGCGCTGCCCTGCGCTACATTTCGGCCTTCTCGCGTTTTCTCCGCAACCTGCTCGACGGGGCCTCGGCCAGCACCACCACCGTGCCCCAGGAATGCCGCCTGCTCGAACAGTACCTGACGCTGGAACAGATTCGCTTTCCCAATAAATTCCGGTTTGAAGTCCGCGCCGAACCGGGGGCGTTGCCGCTCGAACTGCCCGCCCTGCTGATTCATCCCTTCGTAGAAAACGCGCTCTACCACGGCGTCCTCAACCGCCCCGATGCCGGAGGTTTTCTCGACGTGCATTTTGCAACCGACGACGGGGCGCTCCTCGTGACCGTGACCGACAACGGCATCGGGCGCGAAGCCGCCCGCCACCTCCGCCAGCGCAAATCCGGCACCGACCTTACTCCCCACGAACGCCTCGTGAAAGACCGCATTGCGCTGATGAACGAGCAGGGAGAAACGCCGATTTTGCTTGAAATCAGCGACTTGGCTGAAGGAACGCGGGTGCTGCTGCAAATTTCTGGGGGAGATGGCGGAGGTTAAGGGGCCGTCATGCCGAACTTGTTTCGGTATCTTCCTGCTGGCTGACCGATGAGTTTGTCGGTAGCCAGGTAGTTGGTTGGCCGAGGGGAAGATGCCGAAACAAGTTCGGCATGACGGCCCCTTAACTACCTGATTTTTCGTAGATTTCCGCGCCATCCCCACCCACCCATGACTTTCTCCGCTTTCTGGAACGACCTCTCCACCCTGGGCGTCCGGCCGGAGCAACCGCTCGATTTGCGGAAAAAACTCTTGCTCTGCAACCGCATCGCGTTCACGGTCGGGGTGGTGATTTTGTTTACGTCCTTTATTTTTCTGAAAGTCCCCAGCCTGTTTGCGTTTTACCTGACGGCGGCGTTGGTGTACGCCTCGCCGCTGCTGCTCAACGCCTACGGTGGCTACACCGTGTCGCGACTGGTGCTTTCCATCACGCCCTCGCTGTTCATCCTGATCGGGGCGGGGCTGGCCGACGACGGACCGCCCGTCAGCCAGAAACTCGCCCTGATTTCGGTCATGATTGCGCCGCTGCTGCTGTTTCAGGTGACTGAACCGGTAAAAATGAGCCTTGGCGTGGGCTGGGCGCTCCTGGCCCTGCTGCTTTACGACCCCATCACCGAGGCCATCCCGCGCCTGGCCGACCTTCCCGACGAAGTGAATCTCGACAACCCAACGGCGCAAAACGCCAGCGCTCTGGTGAGTTTCGTGCTGTTCGTGGCGGCTTTCGTCTACCAGCAAAACCTCAACCAGCGCACCGAGCGGGAATTGGAGGTGGCGTTTCAGGAAAAAGAAACCCACAACGCCACGATTCAGCGGCAAAACGAACAGTTGCAGGCCCGTTCCGCTGAAATCGAGCAGCAGAAAGCCGACATCGAAGGCATCAACCAGGCCCTGCGCCTCCAGGTGCTGAAGGCCCAGATGGATCCGCATTTTTTGTTCAACGCCCTCAATTCTATCCAGCATTTTGTCTTGCAAAAAGAACCGAGGGAGGCGCTGGGGTACCTTTCAAAATTCTCGAAACTCATCCGGCAGGTACTCGAAAATTCGGTGAACGACACCGTCTGCGTGACCGATGAACTCAAAGCCCTGACTTACTACCTTGACCTGGAGCAACTGCGTTTCAACCGGGCCTTCAGCTACGAAATCGAAGTGGACGAAACCCTCGACCCCGACGACACCGAAATCCCGCCGCTGCTGCTGCAACCCTACGTGGAAAACGCCATTTTGCACGGCCTGCGGCACAAAACCGACGGGCCGGGGCAGTTGCAGGTGGTGCTGATGCACCAGGTCACGCACCTGCTTTGCGTGGTGGCCGACAACGGCGTGGGCCGCCCCGCCGCCGCCGCCCTCGCCGCCCAGCGGCCCCGCACCCACACCTCGCGGGGGACGGGCGTGACCGACTCGCGCCTGCGCCTGCTCAACGCCCGCCACCGTCAGCCCGTTAGCGTGTTGACCGTCGATTTGACCGACGCGGCAGGCGCCGCCGCCGGCACGCGGGTGGAGATTACGATACCGATTTAAACGAGTTTTCAGTTTAGAGTTTCCAGTTTTCAGTTCGGATGTACTAACTGAAAACTCTAAACTGAAAACTCTAACTGAAAACCATGACTGCCCTTATCGTCGAAGACGAACTCCATAGCCGGGAATTTTTGAAAAACCTGCTCGGCACCTTTTGCGGCGACGTGACCGTCGTTGCCACCGCCGAGGCCGTGCCCGAAGCCGTCGAGGCCATCGACCGCCTGCGGCCGGAGTTGGTGTTTCTCGACATTGAAATGCAGTCGGGTACCGGCTTCGACGTGTTGCAGCGGGTGCGCCACCGCGATTTCGACGTGGTGTTCACCACTGCGTACGACCACTACGCCATCCAGGCCATCCGCGTCAGCGCGGTCGATTATTTGTTGAAACCCATCGACGTGGAAGAGCTTCAGGCGGCGGTGGAAAAAGTAAAGCAGCGCCGGAAGCAACCCGCCGCCAACCCCGCCCTGGAGCGCCTGCTCGAAAACCTGGCCGCCCCCAACCCCGAACAGCAAACCATCACGCTCGCCACGATGGAAGGGCTGGAATTCGTGCCCCTGGGCCAGATCACCCGCCTCGAAGCGGCGGGGGCCTACACCACGTTTTTTCTGAAAGACGGGCGCAAAATCATGGTCAGCAAAAACCTGAAGGAGTACGAAAACCTGCTGCCCCCGCGCCTGTTTTTCCGAATCCACAACTCCCACCTCATCAACCTGGCCGAGGTGAAGCGCATGATCAAAACCGACGGCGGCTACGCCGTGATGAAAGACGACAGCGTAGTGATGATTTCCCCGAAAAAACGGGATGAATTTTTGCAGTTGATGACGGGGCGGCAATGATTGAGTGATTGAGTGAGGGGTGATTGAGTGAGAAAACACATCTGTCTTTTCTCACTCAATCACCCCTCACTCAATCACTCAATTCTTCACTTCCACGACTGGTCGAACAACCCCGCCCAGACCCCGGCGCTGATGACCTCAGTACCCGCCATGTTGGTGGTGAGGGCCAGTTGGACGTTGGCCGTCGGGCCGTCGAAGTCGAAGAGGATGGCGTTTGACTTGCCGTCGCTGCCGTTTTTCCAGTAGTACTTGCCGAACTTGCCCGTTACGGCGTCGTCGAAGCCCATCTGGTTGCCTTTGCCATCGCCGGTTTTAAACTGCGCCAGCAGTTCCGGCTTCACGATTTTCCCGGCGCGGGCGGCGGCCACGACCATCGCCAGTTCGTTGGGGCTGAGGTTCAGGCCCCCCGCGCCGCAGGTCAGTACCGAGCCGGTGTCGTCGGCACCCGGTTGGCCGGGGTTGGGCGTGGGGTAGTACTTCGTGAACGAACTGGCCGGGCCACCCCAGGGCACCAGATCGACGAGGTACCAGTTTTCCAGCCCGGCAGGCAGAAACACCCGTTCGCGCATCAAGCGCCGGAAGGTTTCGGAAATGGCCGTTTGCAGCGCCTCGTAATCGTTTTCTTTCGATTTGAAATTGGCTGCCGTGACCGGGCTTTCAAATTTGGCGTACACGTAGGGTACCAGCATCCGGCAGAGGCCGTAGTTGATGTTGGCGTAGTCGTAGCTGCCGTAGGGGGCGGTGTTGCTGCCATCGTTGGCGGCAAACGAGGCCAGGTTTTCACCCGGCTCCCAGATTCCTTTTTCCATCGAATCCTGCAAATCGGCCAGTTCGCCGTTGGCGTTGAGGCTGTAATTGAGGACCCCGCTCGTGTGGGCCAGCAAATCACGGAAGGTGAGTTTCTTGAAATCGGCGCTGGGTTTGAAGTACGTCGGGCAGTAGGTCCAGACTTTCTCTTCGAGGGTTTTGCCGTTTTTCTCCAGCACCTGCGTGACGAGCAGCGCCGTGATGAATTTTGAACAGCTCCCAATTTCCTGTTTGGCGGTCGCATCGTAGGCCCGTTCGGGGGCATCGATGGCGAAACGGGCCTTGCCGCCGCCGCCGGGGCGCTTGGTGTAGGGCACGCCGTTGACGATAATCCGGTAGCCGTAGCCGGGTACTTTTCCGCTCAGCCGGGCTTCGATTTTATTGGCGAAGGTTTCGACGTCGAAACCACCCGCGTTGAGGTCGCCAACGGTTTCGCGGGCCGCCGAGTGGTCAGGCGAAGAAAATGGTTGGATTTCTTCGGCTTTCTGGCAACTCTGGCCGCCGAACAATAAGGCCGAGGCAACGGCGACTGAAGCGAGGGATTTTACTGAAACGTTCATGACTTGCTTGGTTTGAGGAGTTAAAAAATTGGTTCTTAGTCGATTGACAGGTCAAAGGTATTTCCCTCGAATGGTGGTCTGAAAGAGCCGCTTGACCGATGCGGGGGTTGGGTTGATGGAAATGGGGTTTGGTTTGGTACTCGTCCGGATTTGCAATCGCAGCGGCGAACCGTCCGGACGCCAGAGTAGCGGATTTGTAATCCGCGCAAACAACCTTTGCCACGCCAACCCGTTTCCCATGCACCCCGACACCCTCGCCATCCAGTCCACCCGCCTGCCCGATCCGGCCCACGGGGCGGTCATCGCCCCACTCTACCTCAGCACTACCTTCGAGCGCCACCCCGACGGTACCCTCGTGGGCGAGTACGGCTACACCCGCGCCGATAACCCCAACCGCCGCAGCCTCGAAACCGCCCTGGCCGCGCTCGAAGGCGGCGCGGTCGGGCTGGCCTTCGCCTCCGGGCAAGCGGCCACCACCGCCCTACTACAAAGCCTCCGCCCCGGCGACCACGTGCTGACGGGCCTCGATGGGTACTGGGCCACGCTCGTGCTGCTGCGCGAGGTGTTCGGGGCCTGGGGAGTCGAACTGAGCACCGCCGACCTGACCAATCCCGCCGCCGCCCGCGCCGCGATCCGTCCCAACACCCGATTGGTCTGGGTCGAAACGCCTTCCAACCCCCAACTCCTCGTGGCCGACATCGCGGCGCTGGCTGCCCTCGCCCACGAAGCCGGGGCGATTTGCGCCGTGGACAACACCGCCGCCACGCCGGTTCTGCAAAACCCGCTCGCCCTCGGTGCCGACGTGGTGATGCACTCGACCACCAAATTCATCAGCGGCCACTCCGACGTGCTGGGCGGGGCCTTGATTTTGAAAGAAGACGGAGAGTTGGCAGGCCGCCTGCGGCAAATCCAGTCGCTCACGGGCGCGGTTCCCTCGCCCTTCGACTGCTGGCTGGCGGCGCGGGGCCTACGCACCCTTGGCCTGCGGGTGCGGGCGGCTTCGGCCACGGCGCTGGCGTTGGCGCGGTTTCTCGAAACCCAACCCGGTGTGGAAGCCGTGTTTTACCCCGGTCTGGCAAGCAACGCGGGGCACGAACTGGCCCGGCGGCAGATGCGCGGCGGCTTCGGCGGGCTGTTTTCGTTTACGGTGAAGGGCGGGCTGGAAGCGGCGCGGGCCGTGGCCGGGCGGTTGAAGCTCTTCACCCGCGCCACGAGCCTGGGCGGGGTGGAAAGCCTCATCGAGCACCGCAAACTGGTGGAAAGCCCCGAAAGCCCCACGCCCGACAACCTGCTGCGGGTGTCGGTGGGCTTGGAAAATGAGGCGGATTTGCGGGCGGATTTGGCGCAGGCGTTGGGTGGATTTTAATCCCTGCATTGTCATCCTGAGCGGAGCAAAAGGACCTCGTTGGACTACCGGGTAGTTGGCCGGTGACCCAGCGGTGGCTAACCGCCGACTGTCCGGCACCCCAACAAGGTCCTTTCGCTGCGCTCAGGATGACAGCGGAAAGGATTTTGTTGGCGACAACTTCCCGAAATTATTCCATAACGGTAATTCCATTAGGGTTTTTAACTTTCGGGAAGTTTCTCCCCCCAAACCTCTGAACCATGATTCGTAGAGAGTTTCTCCAAAAAACCACCGCCGCCACGCTTGGCCTGGCCGCCACCTCCTGGCCCGCGTTTTCTCAAAAAACCGCCGCTGCCGACGCCCTCCGCGTGGGCCTCATCGGGGTCAACAGCATGGGTTTCGCCGATTTGAAAGCCCACCTCAAACTCCCCGGCGTGACCTGTACGGCCCTCTGCGACGTAGACGCGAACGTGCTCGAAAAGCGCGCGGCGGAAGTCGCCACGCTCGGCGGCAAGCGCCCGGCTACCTACGGCGATTTCCGAAAAATGCTCGAAAACAAGGACATCGACGCGGTCATTATCGGCACGCCCGACCATTGGCACGCCCTGCCCGCCATCCACGCTATGGAGGCGGGCAAGGACGTGTACTGCGAAAAACCCCTCGCCAACAGCATCGAAGAATGCCGGATGATGCTGGCCACCGCCCGGCGCTACAACCGCGTGGTGCAGGTGGGGCAGTGGCAGCGCAGCCACCAGCACTGGCAGGACGCGCTGGCCTTCGTGCAGTCGGGAAAACTGGGGAATGTGCGCCTGGTGAAAGTCTGGGGCTATTTCAACTGGTACCAGGAAGTACCCAACCTGCCCGACGCCCCCGCCCCGGCGGGCGTGGACTACGACCTGTGGCTCGGCCCCGCCCCGAAGCGACCCTTCAACCCCAACCGCTTCCACGGCACCTGGCGGCATTTCTGGGACTACGGCGGCGGTTTGATGACCGACTGGGGCGTTCACCTCATCGACATGGCCCTCGCGGGCATGAACGCCGGTGCTCCGCTTTCGGTGAGTGCGGCGGGCGGCAAATTCGGCTACCCCGACAGCGGCATGGAAACCCCCGACACGATGCAGGCGCTCTACCAGTTTGACAAATTTTCGCTGGTCTGGGCGCACGGCGTGGGCATCGGCGCGGGCGATTACGGGCGCGAACACGGCGTGGCCTTCGTGGGCAACAACGGCACGTTGGTCGTGGACCGGGGCGGCTGGGAGGTGATTCCCGAAAAGAAAGGCGGCAAAGATTCGATGGAAGCCATCGCCCGAATTTCACAAGTCGGCAACGGGCTTGACAACCACGCCGCCAACTTCGTGGACTGCATTCGTTCGCGGAAAAAGCCGAATTGCGACATTGAAATTGCCGCCAACACCGCGATGGTGTGTCAGTTGGGCAACATCGCCTACCGCTCCGGTCGCAAGCTCGACTGGGATGCGGAGAAGGGTCGCTTCACCGACAAAAGCGCCAACGACTACCTCGCCGCGCAGTACCACAACGGGTGGAAACTGCCGAAGGTCTGATTTCGCCATGATTTCCTATTTTGAAACCCACCTTCCTGTTTCGGACGAACTCGGGCGCGATTTGCACCGGCTGGGCCAGTCGTGTTCGTTTCCGAAACAGGGTCGTGTGTTTGAGGCGGGCCAGTGCATCGACCGGATGTGGCTCGTCACGCAGGGCCTGGCGCGGGTGTACGAACTGCACGACGGCAGCGACCAGACGTATTATTTCGGCGCGGAATCGACCTGGCTCACCGATTTTTCGAGCTACCTGACGGGCGAACCCACCGCCTTTTTCTGCGATTGCCTCGAACCCACCGAGGCAATTTTGTTCCCCAAAAAAGCCATCGAGTGGCTCACCGGGCGGTACCCCGAAATGCGGCTTTTTTACCAACGCATGGCCGAGCAGGCGTACCTGCAACTCGACGAGCGCATGAAGCGCCTTCAGTTCGACGACCTCGAAAGCCGCTACCGGGCTTTTTCCAGCCGCTATCCCACTCTGCTCCAACGCATTCCGCAGCACCTCGTGGCGACGTACCTCGGCGTGACGCCCGAAAGCCTGAGCCGGGTCCGGCAGCAACTTCGCCGCAAAGGCTTGTAGTTTTCCCCACCGCTTCGCGCTTCTTATCCTACGTCAATGCCAGGGCGGGGATAGACCGGCACCTTTGACCCGTCAACCAACCAAAAAGGTCAGCCATGAAAGCAGCGCAACAACGAACCTTCCTGCGGTGGGTTCACCTCCTCGGTTCGGGCGTTATCGGTACCTACGTGTACGCGCCCTGGAAAGAAATCGCCTGGTTTTCCCTCCTCACGCAGGCCGTCGTCGTTCCCGCGCTCGTCGTCACGGGCCTGTGGATGTGGCAAGGCGCCCGGTGGAAGCGCAAACTCGCGCCGAAGCAGCCTTAGCCGACCCGACTCCTTTTCAATAAACAAACGATTCGTTTCATTTCTAACTCTTCCAAAGCCATGTACCACGCCGTCGTAAAAAAACTCGCCCTGCAGAGTTTCGAGAACCTCAACCAGGGGAACTACCTGGCCGTTCTGAAAAACATTTCCCCGGCCATCACGCACACCTTCAGCGGCAATCACGCCCTGGGCGGCACCCGCCACAGCGTCGAGGCCATGCACCAGTGGTTTCAACGGTTGTACCGCCTGTCGCCGGGCTTGAATTTTGAAATCAAAAACGTCGCCGTGAGCGGCTGGCCTTGGAACACCACCGTCGCCGTGGAATGGGTGGACCGGGCCACGCCCGCCGATGGGTCGCCGTACGTCAACGAGGGGGTGCACGTGATTAAAATGCGTTGGGGAAAGGTAGTGTACCTGCACGCCTACCTCGATACGCAAGCGACGGAAGACCTGTGCCAGCGGCTCGTTCGCTTCGGCATGGCCGAAGCGGCGGCGGCACCCATCGAAGATTGAGGCACCGGGAAAGGAATCGCACCTTCTGCCTTTTGATGCCTTACTTCCTCGCCGTCAGTTTGCCGACGGCCTCCCGGCGCAGGTGGAGCGTGCCGATGGTGTAGCCCTCGTTGCCTCGTTTGAGCAGGATGTACACCAGGTAGGAGTCGTCGCCGCTGCGGTAAGTGCCGGTGCTGTACTGAATGGCCGTGGACGTGCCCTGGTAGACGTACTGAAAATCGGTGGGGGGATATTTTTTAAAGAACGCCCGCAGAATCATCTCGGCCTGCGCGCTGGACACCTTGCTGGAATTGATCCGCTCGGAGTCAACGATGAGTTCGACACGGGGGCTGAACAACCGGACTAAGTCGCGGGCGTTGCCCGTGCGGAGCGAGGTGCGGATTCGGTCGGGGAGGGAGTTTTGCCCGTAAACCAGCCTACCAGACAATGACAAAAGAGCGATAAAAAGCAGAGGAACGACAGCGCGCATGGCAGAGAACGGGTAGAAAGGCTTGGTTTAGGGAAGCCTTGACAGAAACTGTGCCAATTTTCAACGGATTCCGAAACGGGCGTTTTCAATCAGCCGCCGCGTTTTTTCTTACTTTTGCCCCATGACAGCCTCCCTTCCCAACGCGATTCTTAGCCCGGCGCAGGTGGAGCAGAAAATCCGGCGCATCGCCTTCGAGGTGTACGAGGCCCACTTCGATGAACCCGGCCTCGTGCTGGCCGGTATTCGGGGGCAGGGCTTCGGGTTTGCCAACCGGCTGGCCGGGCACTTGCGGGCCATTTCGCCGCTCCGGGTGGAGGTGGTGCAGTTGAACGTCGATAAAACCGCCCCCGACCAGCACCCCGCTACCTTCGAGGGTGTCACCGAAACCCTGGCGGGCCGCTGCGTGGTGGTCTGCGACGACGTGCTTTACACGGGCCGGACGCTGGCCTACAGCCTGTGGCCGTTTTTCAGCGTGATTCCCAAGAAGTTACAGGTCGCCGTCCTCGTCGACCGGGCCTACCGGCGCTACCCCATCTCCGCCGATTACGTCGGCTACACCCTCGCCACCACCCTCAGCGAACACGTCAGCGTGGTGCTGGAAGGGGCGGGGGCGGGGGTATTTTTAAGTTGAGAGTTGTGAAGGGTGAGTTGTGAATTGAAAAATCATTGAACTCATCCTTCACAATTCACCCTTCACAACTCACCATTTGATCTCCCTCGCCCTCTTCGCTTCCGGCTCCGGCTCCAACGCTGAGAAAATCGTGGACTACTTCCGCGACCACCCGCAGATTCGGGTGCGGCTGATTTTGTGTAACAACCCCGAGGCGGGCGTGATGGCCCGCGCCGAGCGCCTGGGCGTACCGCTCGTGCTTTTCAATCGCGAGGAGTTTCGTTCGGGGCGAGTGCTGGAAATTTTACGGGAAAACGGCATCGACTGGGTCATACTGGCCGGGTTTCTCTGGCTGGTGCCGAAAGAACTGGTGGCGGCGTTTCCGGGCAAAATTCTGAACCTGCACCCGGCGCTGCTGCCCAAGTTCGGCGGCAAGGGGATGTACGGGCATTTCGTCCATGAGGCCGTGGTGGCGGCGGGCGAGCGCGAGTCGGGCATCACCATTCATCGCGTCGATGAGCACTACGACGAAGGGGCCGTGGTGTTTCAGGCCCGTTTCCCGGTCGAACCCACCGACACGCCCGCCGACGTGGCCCGCAAGGGGCAGGCGCTGGAGCACGAATGGTTTCCGAAGGTGATTGAAGAACAAGTCCTCCAACGCCCGTGACCGACAACCGCTTCATGCGCCGCGCCCTCGACCTGGCCCCGCTGGGCCTGGGAGCCGTCAGCCCCAATCCATCGGTGGGCTGCGTGGTGGTTCATAATGAAAAAATAATCGGCGAAGGCTGGCACCAGAAATACGGCGAAGCGCACGCCGAAGTAAACGCGGTGAACGACGTGCTGGCCCACTACGGCGAAACCGAAGCGAGCCGGCTGCTGGCTGAAGCCACGGCTTACGTCACCCTCGAACCCTGCGCCCATTGGGGCAAAACGCCCCCCTGCGCCGACCTGCTCGTGCGTCACCGCTTGCGGCGCGTGGTGGTTTGCAACGACGACCCCAATCCCCTCGTGGCCGGGCAGGGCTTGCAAAAACTCCGGGCGGCGGGCATCGACGTCACGACCGGGGTGCTGGCCGACGAAGGCCGTTGGCTCAACCGGCGGTTTTTTACGGCTTTTGAAAAAGCCCGGCCTTACGTGACGCTGAAGTGGGCCGAGTCGGCGGATGGATTCATCGCCAAACCCAATTTTGAAGCGGTACCGATTTCCAACGCGCTTTCGCGCCGCATCGTCCACAAAATGCGGGGCGAGGAAGACGCCATCCTGGTCGGTACCCGCACGGCGCTTCACGACAACCCGCGCCTCAACGTGCGCGACTGGCCCGGCAGGAATCCAATTCGTGTCGTCATCGACCGCAACCTCAGCTTACCGCCTACGCTTTACCTCTTCGACGGCAGCCAGCCGACGCTCTGCTACAATTTGCTCGAAAACCGGGAAACGGAAGGAGCGACGTTCATCCAACTCGATGCCGAGGCGGATTTTTTACCCCAACTCCTGGCCGACTTGCACCGCCGCCGCATTCAGTCGCTGCTGGTGGAAGGCGGCGCGGCCACGCTGGAAGGGTTTCTGAGCGCCGGACTTTGGGATGAAATCCGGTTGTTTCGCAGCCCGAATTCGCTGGGGGCGGGCATTCTGGCTCCGCGCCCGGCGGGGCGGCTGTTTAGTCGGGAAAATTTGCTGGGGGATGAGTACGCGGTGTTTGTGAAGGAGCAACCCTGACAGCGGCCAACGGCCCTGTCAGCGGTTGCGGGCTGGTCGGTAGCCAATGTTCGGTTATCCGGTAGACCCGCAACCGCTGACAGGGCCGTTGGCCGCTGTCAGGGTTGCTCGTTCCAAATTTCCCAGGAACGTTCGGCCTGCAACTCCAGCATTTGGTAGCCGTTGTGGGTGGCCGCGCCGCGTTCGACGCCCCGTTTCAGGAAAAGCGTCTCAGCGGGGTTGTACACCAAATCGTAGAGCAGGTGGTGTTCCCCCAAAAAGTCGTAGGGTAAATCGGGGGCAGAATCCACGTTGGGGTAGGTGCCCAGCGGGGTGCTGTTGATGAGCAGCCGGTGGGCTACCAGCACGTCGGGATCAAGATCGGCGTAGGTCAGGTCGCCTTTGGCCGGGTCGCGCGACACGATTTGGTAGTCGATGCCCCGGTCGCGCAACACGGCTTCCACCGCTTTGGCCGCGCCGCCGTAGCCCAGAATCAGGGCCGCTGCGGGCGGAGAGTGCCGAAACGCCGCCCAGTCTTCCAGCGATTTTTTGAAGCCGTAAAAATCCGAATTGAAACCCCGCAACGTGCCGTCGGGCTGGCGGCGCACCACGTTCACCGCCCCGACTTTCTGCGCCGACTCGTCGAGCGAAGTCAGGTACGGAAACAGCGCCTGCTTGTGGGGAATGGTGACGTTGAGGCCCCGCAAATCCGGGTTTTCAACCCAGAGCGCCGGAAACTGCGCCGGGTCGGGCAACTCGAACAACTCGTAGCGGCAATCGGTCAAGCCTTCGCGGGCGAATTTTTCGGCGAAGTAGTTCTTGGAAAACGAGTGGCTGAGTGGAAAGCCGGTGAGACCGAAGAGACGCATAGGAAAAATCCCCGCGAGGGTTCTAAAACCCTCGCGGGATTATCTTTTTAAACCCTCGCGGGGTTATCTTTTTTCTTGAAAAACCTCGCCTTCACCCCCTGCCACACCATCGGCAGCACCGATAGGGCGATGATGCCGAAGACGACGAGTTCAAAATTTTTCTTGACGATGTCGAAGTTCCCGAAAAAATAGCCGAGCAGCGTCAGCGCGGGCACCCAGAGCAAGGCCCCCACCACGCAAAACTGGATGTAGCGGCGGTACACCATGCTGCCCGCCCCCGCCACGAAGGGCGCGATGGTGCGCACGATGGGGATAAACCGGGCGATGATGACCGTCCGCCCGCCGTGTTTTTCGTAAAACTTCTCGGTTTCGGTGATGTACTCCCGCTTGAAAAACAAGATGCGCTCCCGCATTTTGATCCGGTTGCCCAGGGTTTTCCCGACGAAGTAATTGACGTTGTCGCCCAGCAGCGCCGCCACGATGAGCAGCGGAATGATGATGCCCACGCTGAGTTCGTTGGTGTCGCGGGCGGCCAGCGCCCCGGCGGCAAAAAGCAGCGAATCCCCTGGCAGCAGGGGCATCACGATGAGGCCCGTTTCGGTGAAAACAATCAAAAACAGAATGGCGTACAGCAGCACGCCGTAGTCGTTGGCCCAGGCATCGAGGTAG
Organism: uncultured Cytophagales bacterium; assembly: GCA_964244295.1. Taxonomy (GTDB): domain Bacteria; phylum Bacteroidota; class Bacteroidia; order Cytophagales; family Spirosomataceae; genus JAJAZB01. The sequence goes on along the minus strand of CAXTIG010000010.1, from coordinate 42,050 downwards.
CGGTCGAGGTGGAGCAGAAAGTCGATGAGGTTGTGGATGAGTTCCATGAAGTTGGTTAGAAGAAAGACGAATGCTCAATGTTCAACGCTCAATGTTCAACGTCAAATCAGTCTTCATTGAACATTGAGCGTTGAACATTGAAAATTGAGCATTTTATTGATTTAAAAACTGCGAAAACGTATCCCCCCGCAGCCCCAGCCGAATCGTTTCGACTGAAATGACTTCTTCCGGCGCGATGTTACCCAGGTTGACGTTGGCCCCGCAGAGCTGCACGAACCACACCTGCTGCGATTTCTGGGGGGCTTCCCAAATGATGTTTTCGGCCTCGATTTCGCTCAGAATTTCTTCGACCAAACCCTGGCGCACCTCGCCGCTGGCGCGAAACAGGCCCACGTTGCCGCCCTCGCGGGCTTCGCCGATGACCTTCCAGGCACCGGCCTGCAACTCCGACTTGATGAGCCGAATCCACTTGTAGGGCGGGATAATTTTGGCCTCGTCTTTCGAGCCGACTTCCGAGAGCACCGTCACCTGTTGGGCTAGTTGACGGATGTACTCGCACTTGTCATCCTGATTCATGTCGAGCGAACCGTCGGAAACTTCGGCGTATTCCAACTGAAACTCATCGAGCAGACTACGGTAGGCGTCAAACTGGTTGCGGATGATGAACGCCTCGAAGAGCGTCCCGCCGAAGTACACCGGAATGCCCGCGTCGCGGTAAATTTTCAGCTTCTCCTTCAGCTTGGGGGTCACGTAGGAAGTGGCCCAGCCCAGTTTCACCAAATCGGTATGCTCCGCTGCAACGGAGAGAAAATCCTCGGTTTGCCGCAGGCTCAGGCCCTTGTCCATCACCATCGTCAAGCCCGACTGCCGGGGCTTAGCCGTGCGTTCCGGGATTTGCGTAAGCGTGTAGTTCATTCAGGGAGGGTTCGTTGAAGATTGGAAGCCGCAAAACTACGCCCAACCCGCCGAACGCCCAAAGCAGAACCCAGCCTGTTCTTCAGGACGTAAGGCCGGGGTGCGTCATGCCGAACTTGTTTCGGCATCTTCCTTTCGCCCTTCAACCTGCTTGCAGGTAGCCAAACGAATCGGTAATCTAGTGGGAAGATGCCAAAACAAGTTCGGCATGACGTTCAACTTAATTGTTGAACGTCAGCAGGTTGAGAGAATAAATAAAATTTATTTGCTGGGACTATTGACTTTCACTAAACACTGTTCATTAAATTTACATCGTTTTAAAACCAAACATTGTTCGTCATGGGAGTCACGGAGCGGAAAGAGCGGGAGCGGCTAGAAATGAAGCAGCGGATACTGGACGCGGCGAAGGACGTGTTCATCCAGGAAGGCTACGACAAGGCCTCCATCCGGGCCATTGCCGAGCGCATCGAGTACAGCCCGGCCACGATTTACCTGTATTTCAAGGATAAAGACGAACTGTTTTACGCCGTCCACGAATTTGGCTTTGCCCGGCTCTTCGAGCAAATGCACAGCCTGTTGGTCATCGAAAACCCCCTGGAGCGCCTGCGGCAGATGGGCATCCGCTACCTGGAATTTGCCGTCGCCAACCCCGAACTCTACGATTTGATGTTCATCTCGCGGGCACCGATGGTAGCCATTCACAAAAAATACGACGACGATTGGGACTGTGGTCAACAAAATTTCGTGCTGCTCCAGGAAATCATCCGGCAATGCATGGCTGAGGGTCTGATGCGCGAGACCGACCTGAGCGTGGCGACGATGTCGATTTGGTCCTTCGTCCACGGCTTGGCCTCGCTCTTCATCCGCGACCGGTTCAGCGTCGCCGAAAAGTTCAGCGACGACATCCCCGGCACCATGCACCAATCGCTTAACCTGATGATTTCGCTGATTCAAACCGACAATTCGGTGCTTAGCCGGGCCGAACAGGCGTGAGGAGGAGCCGGAAACTTCCTTTGCGGCGCCCCATTTCACTCAATCACTTAGTTTCACTCAGTCACTCAATATCCATGAACCCCACCGCCCTCGACTTTTTCCGCGCCCGAATCGGGCAAGCCCTCGCCGAACACAGCCCCTCGCCGCTGGGCCGCTGGCTGGGGGGGCGGTTGGTGGAGGTCGAGGAAGGTTCGCTGACGGTGGAGTACGGGGTGCGCGAGGAATTCTGCAACCCGGCCCTCATCCTGCACGGTGGCGTGGTGGCCGCCATCATGGACGATTTGATGGGCACGACCGTCTTCAGCCTCGGCCTGCCGACGTTTTACACCTCCGTCAATTTGTCCATCGATTTTCTGTGGAGTGCGCCCCTGGGCAGCACCATCACGGCCAAAAGTAGAATCGTCCGCCAGGGCCGGAAAATCATAAACGCCACCTGCGAAATCCGCGATGCCGAGGGGATTTTGGTGGCGCAGTGCAGTTCTAACCTGGTCGCGACGAGTAAAACGCTTTGAAGGTTTTCAATCCCCAAATTCCCATGAAACGGTCTTTCTTCCTCTTCTTTTTCTTGCTGTCGGGGGCCTCGATTTTTGCCCAAACCCCCGGCCCCCTCGACGGCTACGTCCGTGAGGGCTTGCAAAGCAACCTGTCGCTCCGGCAGCGGCAGTTCAACCTGCAAAAAGCGCTGTTGAGCCTCGACGAAGCCAAGAGTTTGTTCCTGCCCTCGGTGAGTTTCGGGGCCAGCTACACCACGGCAGTCGGCGGGCGGCGCATCGACCTGCCCATCGGTGATTTGGTCAACCCCGCGTACCGGGCGCTCAACCAGATTACCCAGAGCGACAAGTTTCCGGTGGTGGAAAACCAGAGCGTGACGTTTTTCCCGAAAAACTTTTACGACGCTCGCTTTCGCATCACCCAGCCGCTCATCAACGCCGAGATTTCCTACGCCCGCCGCATCCGGCAGGAGCAGATTGAGGGGCAACAGGCGGAGTTGAACGTGTACCGTCGCGAACTGGTGAAAGACGTGAAAACGGCCTACTTCAGCTACCTCAAAGCCGCCGAAGCGCTGCGCGTGTACCAAAATGCGCGGGGGTTGGTGCAGGAAAGTCAGCGGGTCAACCAGGCGCTGGTCAACAACCAGATGGCGAACCCAACGGTGCTGCTTCGTTCGCGCAACGAACTCGGCAAGGTGGACGCCGACCTGGCCCAGGCCGAAGCCACCCGCCGCAACGCCGCCGCGTACTTCAATTTTTTGCTGAACAAAGACCTCGACGCGCCCGTGGTGGTGGATTCGACCTACCGTACCCTGCGCCTGGACGACATCCCGACGGGCAACCGCGAAGAACTCGACCAACTCCGCGCCGCCACGCGGGCGAGCCAGACGGTGCTGAAGCTCAACCAGTCGTACCGCCGCCCCCGGCTCGGTGCCCAACTCGACCTGGGTTCGCAGGAGTCGGATTTCAAATTCGACAACCGCAGCCGCTACGCGTTGCTGGGCGTGTCGCTCGACATTCCGATTTACGCGGGCAATCGGAACATCCTGAAAATCAAGCAATCCGAAACCGACCTGGCCCAACTCCGGGTGCAGACCGAGCAGGTGGAAGACCAACTGCGCCTCCAGGCCTTTACCGCCGAAAATTCGCTGCAATCGGCCCGGCAGGTTCACGTCAGCCGCACCCTGCAAACCGAAACCGCCCAGCGTTACTACCGCGATTTGTTCCGGCGCTACAAAGAGGGCCAGGCCACGTTTATCGAACTCCTCGACGCCCAAACCCAACTCACCACCGCCCAGCAACAAGCCATCCTCGCCCTCTACGACGTCTGGATTCGCCAGGCGGAACTGGAGCGGGCGCGGGCGGGGTATGGGTTCAATTAGGAAATCGAAGATTCAGCGTAGCTAATTAAGGTAGCGTGAAAGCTTCAAGAGACGCGTCATTGCGAGCGGAGGTGAAACGGACGAGCGAAGCGAGAACGGTTCACCGGAGCGAAGCAATCCCCCTGCCGGAGACCAAAAGAGCAAAACCAATTGACTTGCCCGGCGCTATCTCGCTCTCCGTGAGGGGATTGCTTCGCTCCGTCCTTCAACCGCAGCGGCGGACCGCCTCGCTTCGCTCGTCTTGAAGGACTGCGCTCGCAATGACGCCGAAACGGAGTTTTTTATATCAAAATCCCATTCACAACCTTCTCCCGTTCACCCATGAAATCAACCTACCTCCCCGCCCTGACGATGCTGCTGCTCCTCGCCGCCTGCGCCCCCGAACCCGCCAAAGCCCCCGTGCTGGCCGACGAGGTGATTCCCGTCCGGCTGGCGGCGGTGGGCCGCGAGAGCGCCGCCGAAGCCATTAAAGCCTCCGGGCTGGTGGCTTCGGAAACCGAAGCGAAGTTGTCGTTCAAAACGGGCGGCATCATTCAGCGAATTTTTGTGAAAGAAGGCACCGCCGTGCGCCGGGGGCAGGTTTTGGCCGTACTTAACCTCACCGAAATCAACGCCCAGGTGCAGCAGGCCACCGAAGCGGTGAGTAAGTCTGAGCGCGATTTGGGCCGGGTGAAAAACCTCTACCGCGACAGCGTGGCGACCCTCGAACAGGTGCAGAACCTGACCACCGCCCTCAACGTGGCCCAAAACAACCTCGACATCGCCCGCTACAACCGGGGTTTTTCGGAAATCCGGGCCACCTCCAACGGCGTGATTATGAAAAAACTGATGAACGAAGGCGAACTCGCTTCGCCCGGTGCGGGCGTGCTGCTGCTCTCGGCCACCGACCGCAAGGACTGGATTGTGAAGGCGGGCATCACCGACAAAGACTGGGTGCGACTGAAAGCGGGCACCCGCGCCGAGGTAAAACTCGACGCCTACCCCGGTCAGACCTTCCCGGCCACGGTGAGCAACCTCGCGGTCGGCACCGACGCGGCTTCGGGCTTGTACCAGGCGGAGTTGAAACTCAGCGCCGCGCCGCCGCGCCTGGCTTCGGGGATTTTTGCCAACGTGCTGCTTTTTCCGGCGGTGAAATCGAGCCTGACGGCCATCCCGGTGGAGGCGCTCATCGAAGGCAGCAACCAGGACGCCTTCGTGTACGTGCCCGAAGGCGACCAAGCCCGCCGCCGGGCCGTGAAAGTGGCCTACCTCGCCGCTGACAAAGCCTACCTGCAAAGCGGCCTCGACGGCGTGAGCAGCGTGATTACCGACGGCTCGGCGTATTTGACGGAGGGGGTGAAAATTAGAGTCGTTAGTGGGCAGTCAACAGTCGTTAGTCAACGGTGACGGCTGACGACTGCTATCGACTAACGACTGATGACTAACGACTAAACGTCAGCATCCCTTCGGCGGAGAGGTCTTCATCCAGGCTTTCCCAGTGAATCCAGCCGCCTTCGTCGAAAAGTTCGTAGTCGGCCCGTTGTTCGGGCGTGCCACGCAGGAGGTGCGGAAACCAGGCCATCGGGGCACCGACAACGCGTCCATCGGTCAGTTCGACGTAAATCCGGGTGTCGTCAAACCAGACGGATTGAGCCAGAATGCGGGTAGCGGTGCGGTCAGCGGTCGTAGTCATGAGTCGAAGAAGTCGTTCCAGCGGTTGATGATAAGTTCCTCATTTTCGAGAATCAGCGCTTCCGCCAGTTTTAAGTCTTTCGGTCTCAATCCCTTGTTTTCGATTAAAAGCACGGGACTCACTTCAAATTTGGCAGTTCCGTCGCTACCCCGAACGTGGACGTGAATCGGCGGGTGGTCGTTGCTGAAAAACGCGAAACGTAATCCAAAAAAACGAAACAGTTCTGGCATATCGGGTTCTGAATCCTTCAAAAATACATCCTTTCCCATGAACCTCTCCGAATTTTCCGTCAAAAACTACCAGTTCACCCTCGTGGTGTTTCTGGCGGTGTTGTCGCTGGGCGCGTACTCGCTGCTCACCATGCCACGGGGCGAAGACCCCAACTACCAGGCCCCGCAGTTTGGGGTGGTCATCATTTACCCCGGCACTAACCCCCAGGACATGGAGCAACTGGTGGCCGACCCCGCCGAAAAGCGCATTTCCGCCCTCGACAACGTCAAGCGCATCCGCACCACCATTTCCGACGGCGTGGCGGCGGTGCGCATCGAGTATAAATTCGAGGAAGACCCCGATAAAAAATACCAGGAAATCGTGCGCGAAGTCAGTGCCCTGCGCCAGGAACTGCCCGCCGACGTGGCCGAGATTCGCATCGAGAAATTCATTCCTTCCGAAGTCAGCATTTACCAGTGGGCGCTGGTGAGCGAAAACGTGCCCTACACCATGCTGCGCAAACGCGCTGACGATTTCGAGGACGAACTGGAAAAAATAAAAACGCTCAAAAACATCCAGAGTTGGGGCTACCCGCAGCCCCGCGTCAACGTGGCGCTGAACCTTGAAAAGCTCGCCGCCGACCGCATTCCGGTCAATTCGGTGCTGGGCGCAATTCAGAGCGAAAACGTGAACATTCCCGGCGGCTCGGTCAACGCGGGCGACCGGAAGTTCAACGTCAAAACCTCCGGCGATTACAAATCGCTCGATGAAATCAAGAACACGATCGTGTTTTCCAACGGCTCGAAAATCGTGCTGCTGAAAGACATCGCCACCGTCACGCCCGGTTACGACGACGAAAAACACATCACCCGGCTCAACGGCCACCGTTGCGTGTTCGTCACCACGGGCCAGAAAGACGGCGAAAACATCATCCAGACCCGCGACCAGGTTGAGCCGGTCGAGGCGGCGTTCAAGGCCGGGTTGCCCAAAAGCATCGACCTCGTGCGCGTTTTCGACCAGCCCTCCAGCGTCGACCGCCGCCTGGGGCGTTTTGCCAAAGACTTCGGCATTGCCATCCTGCTCGTGCTCGTCACGCTGCTGCCGCTGGGCACGCGGGCCTCGCTGGTGGTGATGATTTCCATTCCGCTGTCGCTCGCCATCGGCCTCACCGCCCTCGACTTGCTCGGCTACAACATCAACCAGCTCAGCATCGTGGGGATGATTGTGGCGCTGGGGATTTTGGTGGACGACAGCATCGTGGTGGTCGAAAACATCGAACGGTTTCTCCGAAACGGCTACTCGCGCCGGGCGGCGGCCATTCAGGCCACCAAGCAAATCAGCCTGGCCGTGGTGGGCTGCACGGTGCTGCTGATTTTCGCCTTTTTGCCGCTCGTGTTTTTGCCCGAAGCCGCCGGGGCCTTCATCCGCAGCCTGCCAATGGCCGTGATTACCAGCGTACTGGCCTCGATGCTCGTGGCGCTCACCATCGTGCCATTTTTGTCGAGCGTGATTCTTTCTAAACACGAAAACCCCGAAGGCAACGCCATCCTGCGCGGTATGAAGCGGATTATCGCGGGCAGCTACGGGCGGGCGCTCAACTGGGGCCTGCGGCACCCGGTGGCGATGCTGGTGGTGGCGGGGCTGATTTTCGCCGGGGCGATGGCGCTGGTGCCGGTGGTGGGATCGAGTTTGTTTCCGCGTTCGGAGAAACCCATGTTTTTGGTCAACGTCGAACTGCCCGTCGGCTCCAACCTCTACGCCACCGAGCGCGTGGTGCGGCACGTGGAGGACATTCTCCGCCGTACCCCCCACATCAAAAGCGTGGCGACCAACGTGGGCCGGGGCAACCCCCGGATTTATTACAACGAAATTCCGCGCAACGAAACCGAGCACTACGCCCAGCTTTTCGTCCAAACCACCGACCTGAGCACCGACGAAAAAGTGGCCCTCGTGGACGAACTGCGCAAGAAACTGGACCACTACCCCGGCGCGAAAATCGAAGCGAAAAACTTCGAGCAGGGGCCGCCCATCGAAGCCCCGCTGGCCTACCGGATTTACGGCGAAGACCTCGACACGCTGCGCCACGTGGCCGGTCAGATTGAGGACTTGTTGAAAAAAACCGAGGGCACGATGTACGTCGAAAACCCGCTGAAGGTGCAACCCACCGACCTGCGGGTGAAGATTAACAAGGAAAAAGCCGGGCTGCTCGGCGTTCCCGTGGCCGACATCGACCGCATCGTGCGGCTCGGCATCGCGGGCCTTAATCTGGGCACCTACCGCGACGCCGACGGTGACGACTACGCCATCAACGTGTCGGTGCCCCGCGAAGGCCGGGCGCAGAACTACGACGTGTTTTCAAAACTCTACGTCAACAGCCTGACGGGCAGCGCCATCCCGCTCCGCCAACTCACCGAAGTACGGCTGGAAACCTCGCCCAACGGCATCCGGCACTACGACAAACTCCGCTTCGTGACCGTATCGAGCTTCCTGCAAACGGGCTACAACGTACAGCGCAAAAACGACGAAATCGAAGGCAAACTGGCGCAGTTCAAGTTTCCGAAGGGTTTCAGCTACGGTGTGGCGGGGGAAAAAGAAAGCCAGCAGGAAAGTTTCGGCGGGCTGGGGGTCATCATCATCGTGGCGGTGTTCGGGTTTCTGGGCGTGCTGATTCTCGAATTCGGCTCGCTGCGCTCCACGCTCATCGTGCTGTCGGTGATTCCGCTGGGCATCGTCGGGGCCATTCTGGCGCTGTTCATCGCGGGCGAAACGCTCTCGTTCGTCGCCACCATCGGGCTGATTGCGCTCGTGGGCATCGAGGTGAAAAACTCGCTGCTGCTGGTCGATTTCACCAACCAACTCCGTGCCCAGGGCCGGGGCCTGGAAGAAGCCATCCGCGAAGCGGGCGAAATCCGCTTCGTGCCCATCGTGCTCACCTCGCTTACGGCCATCGGCGGGCTGATTCCGCTCGTGGTCGAATACTCCGACCTGTACTCGCCCCTGGCGCTGGTGCTGATTGGCGGCATTATTTCCTCCACGCTGCTCTCGCGCCTGGTCACGCCCGTGATGTACAAACTCCTGCCGCCGAGGGTGGAAGTGAGTGAGGCGGTGGTGCGGGAGGCGGCGTTGGTGGCGTAGAAACTGTTTTTTGTTTAAAGGCTGTCACGCTGAGCGGAGTCGAAGCGCGGTTGGACTTCGGAGAAGGTTTCCCATTTCCAACCGCGCTTCGACTCCGCTCAGCGTGACAGCGTGCTCCCAAACCGCCCGGCCTCCCCGCGAAGCCGGGCGGTTTTTGTGTCAAACGGATTGGTGTTTCCGCAAAAACCCTTAGTTTTGTAACCCCTCTCGCGTAAAAATTCCGTTCACTTATTCACCTACTCACTTCGCGTGACCGCCATGATCAATTGGATTTCCATACTTCCCGCTGCGTTGCTCGCGTATTTACTGGGTTCGATTCCGACGGCGGTGTGGTACGGGCAGGCGTTTTTTGGGATGGACATCCGCAAGCACGGGAGCGGCAATGCCGGGGCCAGCAACACCTTCCGCACCCTGGGCAAACGAGCCGGGACGGTGGTCATGCTCATCGACGTGCTCAAAGGCTGGCTGGCTGCCAACCTCGCCCTGATTCTTTTTTACCTCAATTTTATTCCCGCCGAACAGCGCGTACCGCTCAAACTGGTCTTCGGGCTGGTGGCCGTGCTGGGGCATTTGTTTCCGGTGTTCGCCCATTTCAAAGGCGGCAAGGGCGTCGCCACGCTGCTGGGTATGGTACTGAGCATCCACCCGCAGGCCGCTGTGGTATGCATCGCCGTGTTTTTGCTAGGCATGATTGCTACCCAGTACGTTTCGCTGAGTTCGATGATGGCGACGCTCGCGTTTCCGCTGCTGATGGTCTCGAAAACGTTTGGGCACGAACCGCTCTCGCTCAGCGTATTCGGCTTTTTCGTGTTTGGCCTGGTGCTGTTTACCCATCAGAAAAACATCGGTCGCCTCTGGCGCGGGCAGGAAAGCCGGGTGCCGTTGCGACGCCGCCGGAGCCGCGACGAGGAATAGGTTTTGGGCGAATTTACAAAACCCGCTGGGATGGCCCCGGCGGGTTTTTACTTTTGTGGGATTTTGAAACCAACTACCCTCACTTGGCTGTCATCCTGAGCTTGCGAAGGACCTTTCGCCTCTGACCTCCCGATTAGTTGGGATACCACCGCGAAAGGTCCTTCGCAAGCTCAGGATGACAGTCAGGTGATTTGAAAATGAACGACTACCTCGAAAAAAACCGCGACCGCTTCCTGGCCGAACTCCTCGACCTGCTGCGCATTCCTTCCGTCAGCGCCGATTCCAAGTTTAAACCCGACGTGCGTCGGGCTGCCGAATTTGTGCGCGACAGCCTCGAACGGGCCGGGGCCGACGTGGCCGAACTCCACGAAACCGCCGGGCACCCGATTGTTTTCGGAGAAAAAATTATTGACCCGTCCAAACCGACCGTGCTCGTGTACGGCCACTACGACGTGCAACCCGCCGACCCCTACGAACTCTGGAATTCGCCACCCTTCGAGCCGGTGATTCGGGACGAGAAAATCTACGCACGGGGTTCCGCCGACGACAAGGGGCAGTTTTACATGCACGTGAAAGCCTTCGAGGCGATGGTCGCCACCGACTCGCTGCCCTGCAACGTGAAATTTATGATTGAAGGCGAGGAGGAAATCGGCTCGCCCAACCTGGGGATTTTCGTGCGCGAAAACCGGGAGAAACTAGCCGCCGACGTGATTCTGATTTCCGACACGGCCATGATTGCCAACGACGTGCCCTCGCTCGATACCGGTCTGCGCGGACTGAGTTACCTCGAGGTGGAAGTCGTCGCCGCCAACCGCGACCTGCATTCGGGCGTGTACGGCGGGGCCGTTGCCAACCCCATCAACGTGCTCGCCCGGCTCATCGCCAGCCTCCACGACGAGGCCGGGCACGTCACCATCCCCGGTTTTTACGACGACGTCCTCGACCTATCCGCCGACGAGCGCCGCCTTATCAATCAGGCTCCGTTCGATCTGGAAGCCTACAAAAAAGACCTCGGCATCGACGACGTGGAGGGCGAGCGGGGTTACACCACCCTCGAACGCACCGGCACCCGGCCCACCCTCGACTGCAACGGCATCTGGGGCGGCTACACCGGCGAGGGAGCCAAAACCGTGTTGCCCTCGAAGGCCTCGGCCAAAATCTCGATGCGGTTGGTGCCTAACCAGTCGTCAGATCAAATCACCGAATTATTTACCAAGCACTTTCTGAGCATCGCGCCGAAATCGGTGAAGGTAACGGTCACGCCCCACCACGGCGGCGAACCTTACCTGACTCCGCTCGATTCGCCCGCGTACCGGGCCGCCGAGGCGGCGATGGCCGAGAGTTTTGGCAAACAACCCATCCCCACGCGGGGCGGGGGCAGCATTCCGATTGTGGCCTTGTTTGAAAAAGAACTGGGTTTGAAAACCGTGCTGATGGGCTTCGGCCTCGATTCCGACGCGCTCCACTCGCCCAACGAGCACTACGGGCTGTTCAATTTTTTCAAAGGCATCGAAACGAGTCCGCTGTTTTTCAAACATTTTGCAGAAACCGTGCATTGAAAATTGGAACACGGATTCAACGGGTTGTCACTGAATTAATCCGTTTTGACCCGTTGAATCCGTGTTCCAATCCCATCCGAATGCGTCACGCCATTCTTTCACTGATTCTGCTGACGCAAACCGCCGTATTTGCCCAGCATAAGGCCGAATTCCTCCCGCAGGGCCACCTCTTTGCGCCCATCCTGCTCGACGCGCTCGAAGCCCAGACGGGCGGCTCGCTGCTGAAACGCTGGGAGGAAGGCCAGGCGCAAAAAGGGATGTTTGCGCCCTTCGTGGTGGGATTGAAAAAGCCCCTCGTCCGTTGGACCCGCGACGAGGCCCGCGCCAGCGAGCTTGCGCTGGACATGGGCGTTTTCACCCAGTTCGAGATGTTCACCGACAACCGGGGCTGGTACCGGCGTTACCTCTACAACACCGACTACAAAATCAGCCTGCTCTACGCCCTCCGGCGGCGCAACCACGCCTGGCGCTTCCGGTTTTACCACCTTTCCTCGCACCTCGGCGACGATTACATCCTCCGCAACGGCATTGCTTCGCCCTACCCCGATGCCAACAACTACGAGCAATTCGACCTGCTGTATTCCACCCAACTGGGCCAAACCCGACTCTACGGTGGGGCGGGTTTCGTGTTGAGCGCGGCGGCGGAGCGCAAGCAGCCGTATTTTCAAGCCGGAACGCTTTACAAATCGCCGGGAGCAACTGCCCGCTTGGTGGCCGGGGCCGACCTGCGCCTGCTCGCCCAAACCGACTACACGCCCAACCTGAAAGTGGGCCTCGGTCTGGAACTGGGCGCGGAAGAAAGACGCCCGCTCACCCTGCTAGCCGAATTTTACACTGGCAAAATCCCCTACAGCACCTACGAAGAGCGCCGCACGACCTGGGTGGGGGCGGGGGTGTATTTTAATCCGTTTTGAATTCTGAGTAAAATGTTCAATGTTCACTCTGTTTGCTTTTTATTGAGAATTGAACATTGAGCGTTGAACATTGAACATTCGCCTTTCCCAATCCCATGACCTCCATCACCGAAGCCCCTTCCCACCACGAAAACCTCGACCAGCTCAGCGTCCGCGAGTTGCTGAATGGCATCAACGCCGAAGACAAAACCGTACCCTACGCCGTGGACGCGGCCATTCCGCAAATCGAGGCGCTCGTGAGTGGCATTGTGCCGCGCATGAAAGCGGGAGGGCGGCTGTTTTACATCGGCGCGGGCACCAGCGGGCGGCTCGGCGTGGTCGATGCTTCGGAGTGCCCGCCTACCTACGGCGTGCCCTTCGGCATGGTGGTGGGCATCATGGCCGGGGGCGACGGGGCCATTCGCAAAGCCGTCGAATTTGCCGAAGACGACCCCGACCAGGCCTGGAAGGATTTGGAAGAATATGACATCAACGAACTGGACAGCATCATCGGCATTGCCGCCTCAGGCCGCACGCCCTACGTGATCGGTGGGGTAACGGAGGCGCGTAAACGCGGCCTCCTGACCGGCTGCATCGTGTGCAACCCTGGCAGCGCGGTGGCCGAAGCCGTCGAGTTTCCGGTGGAGGTGGTCGTGGGGCCGGAGTTCGTCACGGGCAGTACGCGGATGAAGTCGGGTACGGCGCAGAAGTTGGTGCTGAACATGATCTCTACCACCGTGATGATCCAACTCGGACGCGTGAAAGGCAACCGGATGGTGGATATGCAACTCACCAACCACAAACTCGTGAACCGCGCCATTCAGATGGTGGTCGAAGAAACCGGCGTCGCTCCCGCAGTCGCCGACGACCTCCTGGCCCGGCACGGCAGCGTACGGCGGGCGGTGGAGGCGTTTAAAAACGGGGCCTGAATGGCGAGATGCACGGGCGTGGCACGTTTTTGTCTGGAAACCCGTCTGCCGTCGCTTCGGTATTTAAGACTTTTTAAGCGACCGTCCTTCCGTTTTTTTTGTAGTTTTGCCCGTCAACCGCACGAGCCAACTTTATTTTTACCGATGAACAAAACGTTTTTCTTCCTGGCCGTTGCCCTGCTGGCCGTAGCAGGAACCGCCGCCCAGGCTCAAACCGAGCCGCCCGCCGACATCCAGCCCTTGCTGCAAAAACACATTTGCCTTACCTGCCACAAAGTGGACCAGCGGCTGGTCGGCCCGGCGTACAAGGACGTGGCCAAGAAAAAATACACCGACGAGCAAATCGTTGAACTCATCTACAAGCCCAAGCCCGAACACTGGCCCGGCTACCCGGCCATGGCCCCGATGACCGCCGTACCGAAGGAAGACGCCCTGAAAATTGCTGGGTGGATTAACTCGCTGGGTGGCGGTGCCAAAGGCAAAGCGACCAAGAAAAAAGCTTGATTCTATTTTTTGAATCGAAAAACCCCAGCCGACCCCGGTTGGGGTTTTTTGTTTTCCGATAAAACCCCGAAGTTCGGCTTTCCCACCCGATTCGCTTTTCGTGACCGACCCCCAACTCACTGCCCTACGCGAGGCCCTGCGGTTTTCGCCCGACAATTTGCCGCTACGCACCACGCTCGCCGGGGCGTTCTTTGACCTAACCCGCTACGACGAGGCCCTGGCCGAATATCGCGAAGCCCGCCGCCTCGACCCTACCGACCCGGCCCTGCAACTCCGCCTGGCTGAGTGTTACCACGCCTTGCACAACGACCCGCCCGCACAGGTGATTCTGGAGGAATTGCTCGACCAAACCGAAAACCCGGCGGCGCGGCTCTTGCTGGCGAAAGTCTGCCTGCGCCTCGGCGACGGTAAAGCCGCTAAAACCCACTACGACCAGGCCACCGCCCAGGACGAGCGCCTCGCCGAAGTGGATTTTGAAAACACCCTCAACCGGCACCTCCGCGAAAGTGGCCTGGCCCAACCCCTGACGGCCTTCGAGGAAGAATTGGACGAGTTGCTGTCGGAAGGGAACCTCGAAAAACCCAGCATTGCCTTCGCCGACGTGGGCGGGTTGGAAAAAGTAAAGGAAGAAATCGCGTTGAAGGTGATTCACCCGCTGCGCAACCCGGAGATTTACAAAGCCTTCGGCAAAAAAATCGGCGGGGGCATTTTGCTCTACGGCCCGCCGGGCTGCGGCAAAACCCTGCTGGCCCGCGCCACGGCAGGCGAGATTCAGGCCAATTTCCTCTCGGTGGGCCTCAATGACGTGCTCGATATGTGGGTGGGCGCTTCGGAAAAAAACCTGCACGACATCTTCCAGCAAGCCCGCCTCAACACGCCCTGCGTGCTGTTTTTCGACGAAATCGACGCGCTCGGGGCTAGCCGCACCGACATGCGCCAGGCGGCGGGGCGTTTTATCATCAACCAGTTTCTCGACGAACTCGACGGAGTGCGCTACTCCAACGAGGGCATCCTCATCCTCGGTGCCACTAACTCGCCCTGGTACCTTGACACGGCTTTCCGCCGACCCGGTCGCTTCGACCGCATCGTGTTCGTCGGGCCGCCCGATTTGCCCGCCCGCGCCGAAATCCTGCGCCTGCTGCTGGCCGACAAACCCGCCGAACACGTGGACGTGGCCGACATTGCCAAAAAAACCGAAGGCTACTCCGGGGCCGATCTCCGCGCCGTGGTGGACCGCGCCGTGGAAGCCAAACTGCCCGAATCGCTCCGCCTGGGTCGGGTACTGCCCCTCGCCACCACCGACCTCCGCCAGGCCATCGGCCAGCAACGCCCCAGCACGAAAGAGTGGTTTTCGACCGCTAAAAACTACGCGCTCTACGCGAACGAGAGCGGGTTGTACGATGAGATTTTGGCGTATTTGAAACTAAAATGACGCACCCGCCCGCCTTCGACCAACTCGTAGTCCGAGGTCGTGCGTTGTACGACTTGGGCCGGTACGAGCAAGCGGCCGCGCTGTTTGAGCAGGCGCTGGCGGAGCGGCCGGGGGCGTATTGGGCGACGCGAATGATAGCGGTGTGCCGCTTGCAGGATGGGGAACGGGAAGAAACGAAAAAAGCGATTGAGGGCTTTTTATCAATCGCTCCAAATGACAGCTATGCGTTTTATCTGGCTGCATTTTTCTACCAAAAATCGCATGAGTTGAAGCAGGCAGAAGAGGCAATTCATCGAGCGGTGCAAATCAACCCAGGCGTTGCCGCTTATTTTGGTAAATGGTCGATGATACTTCGCCAACAACACCGTTGGCACGAGTCCATCCAAAAGGCGAACGAAGGGTTGACAATCGACCCCCAAAATTCGGATTGCTTGCGAAATCGGGTGATAGGTCAGGCGCACCTGGGGCTGGATTTTCAGGCTGACGCGATTTCTCTTTTGGGCGTTGACCCTGACGACACCTATGCGCATGAGGACGTGGGCAGTGCGAACTTGATCAACGGTGAAATAGACTTGGCGTATTTCCACCTCCGGGAGGCTTTACGAATTCAACCGGACAACGTAGAAACCCGGCAGCAATTGATAGAGGCGTTGAAGGCGCACCATCCGTTTTTTCGATTTTTTCTGAGAATGCGGCTGAGGCAACCCGATGCAGGCGTGTCTCCAACCCGACAGCAACGAGTCAGATTGGGAATTACTCAGGGTCTGATTGGCAGCAGTGGCCTGGTAGGAGCGGCGATTGCGAAGGAACCCTTGATTTATCACTGGTTCACGCACGGAGTCGGCTTGGTTATAGCTGGGACCCTGGTGCTCAGTTTATACCTACTTCTGGCACTTGAACCACTTTCCAACCTATTTTTCCTCACTCACCCCTTCGCCCGCTACGTCCTGACCACCCACGAAAAGCGCACGGCCCTGTTCGCCGGGGCGGGGCTATTTTTGCTGCTTTCGCTCGTTTGGCTCCTTGCCCGCTAACCAGACCCACCCCATGCTCACCGACACCTCCCTCGAAAAAGCCCGCACCCTGATGGACCTGCGCCGCTTTCCCGAGGCCACCCGCCAACTCGAAACCCTGCTCGCCACCGAGCCGGAGCACGGCGAAGCCCAGGCGCTGCTCACGGCCTGCCTGCTCGAAACCAAAGACTACCGCCGCGCCGATGAAGCCGCCGACCGCCTGCTGGCCCTCTGGCCCGACAACGACCTAGCTCACTACTACAAAGCCCTCAGCCTCAGTCATCTTGACCAGCCCGCCGCCGCCGAGGCCTCCCTGCGCCGGGCCATCGAACTCGACCCCTACGTGGCGGGGTACTTCGGGCTGATGGCGGCGTTTGAGGCGGACAAGGCCAACTGGCCGAAAGCCCTGGAGTGGGCCGACGAGGGCCTGGCGATCGACCCCGAAAATTCGACCTGCCTCAACCTCCGCACCCAGGCCCTGACTAAATTGGGGCGGCTCGACGAGATGCACACCAACATCGCCGACACCCTCAGCGCCCACCCTGACGACGCCTTCACCCACGCCAACGCGGGCTGGAGCCTGCTCGAACGCGCCCAGGCCGACCAGGCCCGGACGCACTTCGCCGAGGCCCTGCGCCTCAACCCCGATTTCGAGTACGCCCGCCGGGGCATGGTCGAAGCCATGAAAGCCCGCAACCCGGTTTACCGGCTGTTTCTCGATTACCAGTTCTGGCTGGCGCGGCACACCGGGGCCGTGCAGTGGACGGTGGTGATTTTGTTCGTGCTCGGTCGGCGGTTGGTGCGGGTGCTGGCGCAGGACTTCCCGGTGCTCTGGATGCTGTACGGGCTGCTCGTGTTCGGGGTCTACCTGAGCTGGATTATCGAACCGGTGGGCAACCTATTCCTGCGCTTCGACCGGCTGGGCCGCCACGCCCTCAACGGGGCCGAAACCCGCGCCGCCAACTTCGCCGCCGTCGGTCTAAGCAGCGGACTGGTGGTTGCGCTGGCGGGATTGCTGACGGGAATTACGGACTGGTACCTCGTGGCGGTGTACTGCCTCACCGTCGTGATTCCGCTCACGCGGGCGGTGGGAGCGGAGGCAAAACCCCTGGTGCGGTATTTTGCCGGGGGACTGGCCGGACTTGGGGCGCTGGCGGTGGCGGTGCTGCTGGTCGATGCCGTTGCGGCCGCTTCACTCGGCTTGGCGTACCTGGTCGGTCTGGTCGTTTTCTCCTGGGTCGCCAATTATGCCGCGATGAAACGCTAAACCGGAACAAAACCGCGCCGAAACCACTTTTCCCGCCAAACCCCTTGCCCCCATGAAAGCGGCCTACCTCGAAGCCACGCACCAAGCGCTCCAGCTAATCGACGCCGAAACGCCCCAGCCCGGTCCCGGCGAGGTGATCGTGCGGCTCCACGCCGCCGGGCTAAACCACCGCGACGTGTGGGTGCAAAAAGGCCTGTATCCCGGTATGCGGGTGCCCGTCATTCCCGGTTCCGACGGGGCGGGGGTGGTGAGCGAAGTGGGCGAGGGCGTGCGCACGAGTTGGCTGGGACGGCACGTCGTCATCAACCCGGCCCTCGACTGGGGCGATAACCCGCGTTTTTACGGGCGAACCTTCCGCATTCTGGGAATGCCCGAAAACGGCACCTTCGCCGAATTCGTGAAAGTGGGCGTGAAATACCTGCATCCCAAACCCGAACACCTCAGTTTTGAGGAAGCCGCCACGCTACCCCTGGGTGCGCTGACGGCCTGGCGGGCGCTGTTCTCACGGGGGCGGCTGCGCTCCGGCGAGCGGGTGCTGATTTCGGGCGTGGGCGGGGGCGTGGCCTTGCTGGCCCTCCAACTGGCCGTGGCCGCCGGGGCCGACGTGTGGGTCACGTCGGGTTCGGACGAAAAACTGGAACGGGCCAAAACCCTCGGCGCGATGGGCGGGGCCAATTACCGCACGCCGAAGTGGGAAAAAACCCTCGTGGCCCAGATGGGCGGCTTCGACCTGATCCTCGACAGCGCCGGGGGCAGCGGCTTCGCCAGCCTCGTGGACGCCGCCGCGCCGGGGGGCCGCATCGTGACCTATGGCGGTACGCTGGGCAACATTCCCGAACTGGTGTTGCCCAAAGTGTTTTTCAAACAACTCGACATCCTCGGCACCACGATGGGCACCGAGGCCGAATTCAGCGATATGATTCAGTTCGTGGAAAGCCGCCAACTGCGGCCCGTGGTGGACCAGGTGTTGCCGCTCGACGAGGCCGAAGCTGCCCTGCGCCTGCTCGAAAAGGGCGAACAATTCGGAAAGCTGGTCTTGAAAATAAAATAGAAAGGTAGGCCCGGACTTTAGTCCGTGGCTCAAGAGACTTCCAAACTAATCCGGGCCACGGACTAAAGTCCGGGCCTACCCTGCCATGAACAAATACCTGGTTTCCGTCACCTTCCCGACCCCTGACAGTCCCTTTATGGCGAAAATCCCGGCGCACCGGGCTTACATCAACAAGCTGATTTACAACGAGATCATCGATTACTACGCCATCAGCGCCGAGCGCACCACCGGCTGGCTGCTGATGAACGCCGAATCGAAGCGGCAGGTGATCGAGTACCTCGAAAAATCCCCGTTGTTTCCCTACTTCGAGTTGGACATCGACGAACTGATGGTGTACGACAGCGCCCTGTACCGCTTTCCGAAGCTGGTGCTGAATTGAAGGCCGAGTAAGGCTGGTCATCCAGAGCGCGGCGTTCGCTTCGGTGCGCTCTGGATGACCGCTTTTTTTCTCAAATTACTTCCCCGCCCGCCCCGCCCCTTGCCTTCTTCCCCCAAATCCCTTACTTTTCGCCTTCGACTCATTACGTCCGTTCCCCAGCGGGCCGCAAAACGCTCACTTTGCATTCGGTTTAGAACAGCCGTTTGCAAATCCGGGTAGCCAGCGCGGGGGTAAATTCGTGCGTAAGCAACGTTGGTTTCTTTTTGAACGAGTTCGCCCGGCCTAATGGCGGCGTTTGGTCGCTGTCGCTGGTTCGGTTAAGTTTGAAGTTTTGCGCCCGACCCATACCCCATGAACGTCTCACCCAGCCAGCCTTTTCAACTGGTGTATTCGCTGCTGCAACACGAGTACCTGGGCTACCTGTTTGAAGCCTCGGCGGTGCAGCTCAACGCCCGGGGCGAACTGAGTTTGCAGTACCAGACCGTGGCGAGCCGCAATGTGGGCGAATTTGCCGCCGGGCTGGACGAGGCTGATTTTCAATTGGTGAAGCTCATCGACGCCATTCAGCAGGACGCCATCGCCAAAAAATTCAACACCAAACGCAGTTCGCCCATCGATTTTTTCCTGAAAATCTACGACCCGCAAAAAGGAGACAAAGCAATCCAGGAAGCCATTGCCGGGTACGTGGAAGCGCACAAATGTCAAATCATGCCCTTGCTGCTGGGCAAGCGGCTTTTCGTGGCAGGCAACGACGGCGTCCCCACCGCCCAAGCCGTAGACGTGCTGCCCGAACCGGCCACGGTGCGCTTTCACTTTACCCGCAACCCTGACAACACCCACTACTACCCCAGCATCCGCTACGCCGGGCAGAAAGTGGATTTTCAACAGCGGGAGGCGCTCTTCCGGGAAGCCTCCCACCGGGACGTGTCCCAGCGGGACGCGTTTATCCTCTGCGACCAGCCCGCCTGGCTGTTTCTCGATAATAAACTTTATCATTTTGAGCCGGGCGTGGACGGGAAAAAACTACGGCCTTTTTTGACCAAAAAATTCATCGTTATTCCCAAAAACATCGAGGAAGACTACTACCGCAAGTTCGTTTCTTCGATCATCACGCAGTTCGACGTATACGCGAAAGGGTTTGAAATCAGGCAAGAAGCCTACGCACCAGTGCCGCTCCTGAACCTCTCGGAGGCGAAAACCGACGCTTCCACGACCAACCGGTCGAAACTATACGCGACCGAAGAAACCCCGGTCGTGGAGGAAGATTCGCACCAGGAAGGCCGCGTAACCTTCAACCTCGGCTTTCAGTACGGCGAGCACGCCTTCCGCTTCGACAGCTTCGCGGCGGCGGCCAACGTGAGCATGGAAAAAAACGGCGACGAGTACATTTTTCACAAAGTCAGCCGCGACCTGCGCGGGGAGCGCGAAACGGTGTCGATGCTTAAAAACATAGGCTTAGACGTGAAAAATGGCCGCGCCACGCTGGGCAAAACCGGGGCCTTCGACTGGCTCCAGACTCACCGCGAAACCCTGAATCAGGCCGGGTTTGTGATTGGGCAAAATCCGGCGGATTCGAAGCGGTATTTTCTGGGCTACTCCTCCATCGCCGTGTCGATTCGCGAAGGCAACGACTGGTTCGACGTGTACGCCACGGTGCGGTTCGGGGAGTTCGAGATTCCGTTTCTGAAACTACGCTCGCTGATTCTGGCCCGCAAGCGGGAATTTACCCTGCCCAACGGCGAAATCGCGGTGATTCCCGAAGCCTGGCTCACCCAGTACTCCGATCTGCTGGCCCTCAGCGAACCCGAAGGCCCCGAACGCCTCAGCCTGCGCAAGCACCACCTGGCCCTGGTGCAGGACCTGCAACGCGAACAACTCGCTACGGCCACGATGAGCCGGAAGCTCGAAAAGCTGCGGGATTTCGAGGAAATCGAGAGTTACCCCATCCCGGAAGGACTGCGCGGCACGCTCCGACCCTACCAGAAAGCGGGCTACGACTGGCTGCGTTTTCTGAACCAGTACCGCTTCGGCGGCTGCCTGGCCGACGACATGGGCCTGGGCAAAACCATCGAAACCCTGGCGTTGATTCAGTCGCAGTACGACGAGGAACCCAGTGCCGCGCCCGCGCTCAAGCTGCCGGGCATTTCATTTTTCAACCCCTCGTCGAAGGGCGCCACGCTGGTGGTGATGCCCACTTCGCTGATTTATAACTGGCAGCAGGAAGCCGAAAAATTTACGCCCGGCCTCAACATTCTGGTGTACACCGGTACCTACCGCGACAAGGACCTGGCCCAGTTCGACCAGTACGACGTGGTGCTGACCAGCTACGGCATCGTGCGGATCGACATCGATCTGCTCAAGCGCTACCAGTTTCACTACGTGATTCTCGACGAATCGCAGGCCATCAAAAATCCCTCCTCGCACGTGACGCGGGCGGTGTTGCAGTTGCAGGCCCGGCACCGGCTCATCCTGACCGGCACCCCGCTCGAAAACAGCACGCTCGACCTCTGGAGCCAGATGAGCTTCATCAACCCCGGTTTGCTGGGCAACCAGACGTTTTTTCGAAACGAATTCCAGATTCCGATCGAAAAAAAGGGCGACGACCAAAAAACCCGGCGGCTCTACGGCCTCATCAAGCCGTTTATGCTCCGACGGCACAAGTCGCAGGTAGCCACCGAATTGCCGCCCAAAGTGGAAAGCCTGCACTACTGCGCGATGACCGAAGAGCAGGAACGCGCTTACGAAGAGGCCAAGTCGTACTACCGCAACATGATTCTGGAACACATCGACCAGGAAGGCATGGCCCGCTCGCAGATGGTCGTGTTGCAGGGCCTGACCCGCCTGCGTCAACTCGCCAACCACCCCCGCCTGGCCGATCCGGGTTACGAAGACGGCTCCGGCAAGCGCGAAGACGTGCTGCATAAAATCGAAACGGCACTGAGCGAGAACCACAAAATTTTGATTTTTAGTCAGTTTGTCAAACACCTTGATCTGTTCCGCGAACACCTCGATCGGCAACACATTTCCTACGCCTACCTCGACGGCAACACCCACGACCGGCAGGCGCAGGTGGCGCTTTTTCAGGAAAACGATTCGGTAAAACTATTTTTAATTTCGTTGAAAGCCGGTGGCCTGGGCCTTAACCTCACGGCGGCGGATTACGTGTTCATCCTCGACCCCTGGTGGAACCCCGCCGTCGAAGCCCAGGCCGTGGACCGCGCCCACCGAATCGGGCAGGACAAGACGGTGTTTACCTACAAATTCATTACGAAAGGCACCGTCGAGGAGAAAATCCTAGCCCTCCAACGCAACAAGCAACGCCTGGCCTCCGAACTCGTCACCACCGAAGAAGGCTTCGTCAAATCCCTGACGAAGGAAGACGTGCTGGCGTTGTTGGAGTGAGAAGGAGAGGAGAAGTCGGTAAAAATGTGGGGCGGTCACCCTGAGCGGAGTCGAAGGGTGACCGCCTCTCCGCTCAGGGTGACAGCGACGCCACTCGCAACCCCTTCAACCAATCCGCACCCTGATTAGAAAGTTCTCTCCAGATTCTGCCCAATTCCGGTGTTTAGCCTAGTTTTCCGTACCTTTCGCCGTTCGTTGTAATACCCGTCAATCGGAAGGTTGGTTTCGTTCCCTCGCTGCTTTCCTCGCGGCGGAACCGAATTAAAAAGGAATCGTGTGAAAATCACGAGCAGACGTGCTACTGTAAGTACCCGTTTCTGAAGCAGAAACAACCCACGGCCCACGTGACCCATTGTTCCGCAAAACCGGGATGAGAAGGGCGGCCCAGGGGGTACGAGCCAGGAGACTTGCCAGCCTTCTCAACGGTTGCGCCTTCACGAGTGGGGCGTAAGCGCGCATTGATTTTACGAAGCCTGTTTCCTGGCTCTGCGGCGCGTTCCTTCCGGGAACGGGGCCGCCGCGGCCTGTTTTTCCTGGCCCGACCGACCCGGTCGGTTGTTGGGAAAAACGCGTCCGCGAGCTTGGTGGCGTGGTTCGGAAAATCCCCCGGATTTGGCGGGATGGGTGTTTCAAAGGCACTTTTTTTCACCTTTTTAACACACACCAAAACATGGTGACGCACAACCTCGGCTACCCGCGCATCGGGAGCCACCGCGCCCTCAAACGCGCTTCAGAACAGTACTGGGCCGGGAAAATTTCCCGCGAGAGCCTCCTCGAAACCGGCTCGCAACTCCGCCGCGAGCACTGGCAACTCCAGCAGCAGGCCGGGCTAAGTCTGGTTCCTGCCAACGACTTTTCGTTCTACGACCACGTGCTCGACACGGCCCTGCTGGTCGGGGCGATTCCGGCCCGGTACCACGCGCTGGTGGACGGCAAAATGAGCCGCGAACTCGACATCTACTTCGCCATGGCCCGGGGCGTGCAGCGCGAAGGGGCCGACATTCCGGCGATGGAAATGACCAAGTGGTTCGACACCAACTACCACTACATCGTGCCCGAATTCACGCGCGATCAGCGGTTTTACCGGTTCTCCGAAAAAATCATCCAGGAGTTTGAGCAGGCCAACCAGCAGGGCTTAGCCACCAAACCCGTGCTGCTCGGGCCGGTGTCGTTTTTGTTGCTGGGCAAAGAAAAAGAAGATGATGGGCGGCACCCCGCATTCAGCCGCCTCGACCTGCTCGACCGCCTCCTGCCGGTGTACCTCGACGTGCTCGGCGAACTGGCCGCGCGGGGGGCCACCTGGGTGCAACTCGACGAGCCGTGCCTCGTGCTCGACCTCAGCCACGACGAGCAACTGGCTTTTCAAACCGCCTACCGGACCCTCCGTAAGGCCGTTCCGACCCTGAAACTCCTGCTCGCCACGTATTTCGGCGATTTGGTCGAAAACGGCCCCCTGGCCCGCTCGCTGCCCGTCGACGGCCTGCACCTCGACCTGGTGCGCGTCCCCGGCCAACTCAACGACACCCTAGCCGATCCCGATTTCGTTGCCTCCGGGCGGGTGCTTTCGCTGGGCGTGGTGGATGGCCGGAACGTCTGGAAAACCGACTTTGCCGTCGCGCTGGACCTCATTCGGCCCGCCGTGGCCGCCCTGGGCGAAGCGCGGGTGTGGCTGGCCCCGTCGTGCTCGCTGCTGCACAACCCCGTCGACCTTGCCCTCGAAACCGAGGACACCGGCCTGACGCCTGGAATCAAGGCCTGGCTGGCGTTTGCAAATCAAAAACTGGTGGAAGTGGTCACGTTGGCCGAGTTGGCCTCGGCGCACCCGTCGGCCTCGGCGCTCGAAGCCCTGGCGGCCAACCAGTCGGCGGTGGAAAGCCGCCGCCGCTCGGCCTTGATTCACAAACCGGCGGTGAAAGCGCGGGTGGCCGCCGTGGAGGAAGCCGACCTGCACCGCCACCGCCCCTTCGCCGAGCGGCAGGCCCTCCAAACCGAGGCGTTGCGGTTGCCCTTGTTTCCCACCACCACCATCGGCTCGTTTCCGCAAACGGCGGAAGTGCGCCAGTGGCGGGCACGGTTTAAAAAAGGCGAGTTGACGGCAGCCGAGTACGAAGTCCTGCTCGAAAGGGAAACCGAGCGGGCCATTGCCTGGCAGGAAGAAATCGGTCTCGACGTGCTCGTCCACGGCGAGTTTGAGCGCAACGACATGGTCGAGTATTTCGGCGAGCAACTGGCCGGGTACGCCTTCACCCAGTTCGGCTGGGTGCAGAGCTACGGCAGCCGCTGCGTGAAGCCGCCGATTATTTACGGCGACGTGGAACGCCCCGCGCCGATGACGGTGCGTTGGTCGGCCTTTGCCCAGTCGAAAACCACCCGGCCGATGAAGGGAATGCTCACCGGCCCGGTCACGATGTTGCAGTGGTCGTTCGTGCGCGACGACCAACCCCGGCGGCAAACGGCCCTGCAACTGGCCCTAGCCATCCGCGACGAAGTGCTCGATTTGGAAAAAGCGGGCATTCGCCTCATCCAAATCGACGAACCCGCCCTGCGCGAGGGCCTGCCCCTGCGCAAAGCCGACTGGGATGCCTACCTGACCTGGGCCGGGGATGCCTTCCGGCTGAGTGCTTCAGGGGTGGGCGATGCGACGCAGATTCATACGCACATGTGCTACTCGGAGTTCAACGACATCATCGGGGCCATCGCCCGGCTCGATGCCGACGTGATTACCATCGAAACCTCGCGCTCGCAAATGGAACTGCTCGACGCGTTCACCGATTTTCAGTACCCCAACGAAATCGGGCCGGGGGTGTACGACATCCATTCGCCCCGCGTGCCGACGGTGGCCGAGATGGTGGCCTTGCTCGAAAAAGCTCGCCTCACCATCCCCGCCCGCAACCTCTGGGTAAATCCCGACTGCGGACTGAAAACGCGCGGCTGGCCCGAAACCGAGGCGGCTCTACGCAACCTCGTCGAAGCCGCCCGGCGGTTGCAGGAGGTTTCGACGCCGGTTTGAGTGATGGGATAAGTAACTGCTGTTACGCAGCGCCCCGCAGCGTAACAGCAGTTACCACTTCCCCATTTACCACTTCCCCTTTCCCCATGACCCTCGACGAAAAAATAGCCAACTCCGAAACCTGCCTATTTAAGGCCGTGTTTCCCGGCGCTTCCAACCACTACGACACGCTCTTTGGTGGCACGGCCCTGGCGCTGATGGACGAAGCCGCGTTCATCGCCGCCACGCGCCTGGCGCGTAAACCCGTCGTGACGGTGTCGAGCGGGAAAATTGATTTCAACCGGCCCATCCCCACGGGCACGCTCATCGAACTGGTGGCGCGGGTCGTGCGCGTGGGATGCACCAGCCTCGACGTGCGCGTGCAGGTGTTCGTCGAACGCATGGATGCCGACGGGCGGGAGCTGGCCATCGAGGGCACGTTTGCCTTCGTAGCGGTGGACGAAAACAAACGGCCCGTACAAGTCGTTGACTGAGTTGTGAATGAACCAGAACCCGGAATTTTGCAAACACGCCCCCGAAGCCTGTCCGCGTTGCGGGAAGTTGTTCACCTGCAAGGTCAACTCGATCTTGAAGTACGATTGCCTTAACATCCGCCTCGACCGGGCCGAAACCGAGTACATTCGCGCCCTGGCCGAATGGCAGTTCGACGGCGGTTGCCTGTGTTCCACCTGCCTGCACGCGTTGCAGGCCGAGTACCATTCACTCCTTAATCCTCCGTTCCGTGTTTGACCTCGGCCCCCAATCTTCCTGCGACACGTTCGTCGGTATTTCCATTCCCGGTCCGCTGTTGAGCGGCTTGGAGTTTGTGCTGCGGGCGCTCCGCCTGTCTGAATCCGCCGAGGCCGACTACCGAGGTATTGCCAATCTGGCCCGGCTTCGGCAATGGCGATTTCCGATGCGCACAATTCGCGCGTTTTTGCAACACCCGCCGCACGCGGTGGTGGTAACCGACTCCCTCCAACGGATTCAAGTGGTTACCGCTGGTTTTACGGCCATGACGGGCTACGCGCCGGAGCAGGCGCTGGGCCGGTTTCCCAACTTTCTGCAAGGACCCCAAACGAGCCTGGAATCCCGGCACGCCATCCGGACGCGATTGGAAAATCAGGAGGGGTACGAGGGAGTCGTCGTCAACTACCGGGCCAACGGCGAACTCTACCGCTGTCAGGTCGAGATTAACCCCGTTTTCGATGCCAGGGGCCGGGTGGTCAACTTCATCGCCTTCGAGTCGGAGGTGGCCTAAAGGGGAGCGGACGCTGCGCGGAAGGGACAAAGAAAAAAGGGAGCCGGGAAAAAAGAGACATCGCTGCTCTTTTTTCCCGGCTCCCTTTTTCTTTTCACCTCTTTTTATTTCACCGTTGAAAACATATCGAACGTTCCCAGGACGTACCCGCTGATGCCCGTCGCGTGGGTGGCTTTTTCGATCGGGATGAGTTCGACGTTGGTGGCTCCCCGCGCTTTCATCGCGTCGAAAGCAGTTTTGGAATTCAGGAACAGCACCAGTTGGTCGGCGTCGCCGTGGTAGAGGCGCAGGGGGGCTTTGGGCTTCCAGTCGAACACGTCGTTGTCGGCCACGGCTTTCGTAAAATCAGCGTCGCTGCCTTCGCTGACGGCTTTTTTGAACGAGTCGGTAAAGGTCTTGTCGAGGCTGACGCTGATGTTGGCATTCAGCCCTTTCTGGGCCTCGGTGGCGTAGGGTTCTTTGAAGTAAAAACTCATCGGGCGGGCCAGTTTGTAGAGGTCGTTGTAAGTGCGCAATACCCACACGTACAGGCGGTTGTACTCGGCCTCGCCACTCGTGTTGCCGTTGACGATTTGCTTCATGAAAGCCGTTTTGTTGTAAGCCCCCGCTCCGGCGCTCACCGCCCGGATGTTGAATTCGTCGGGGTATTTTTCTTCCATCAACTTAAACAGCGCCATCGTGGCGTAGCCGCCTTCGGAGTAGCCCGTCAGGTACACGCGCTTGTCCCAGTTGATGTTGTTATTGGCGATAAATTCCTTCGCCGCCCGGAGCATATCGAGGCTGGCCTGGGCCAGACCGAGGCGGTGTTCGTAGGTGTGGGGCACGCTCTTCGAGGCCCCGTAGCCAATGTAATCGGGGCAAACCATGATGTAGCCCGTCGAGGCAAACACGGTGGCGGCTTCGTAGGCATCGGAGCCGGGGCCGTAGTTGGAGGGAGCCTGGGCGTCGTCGGTGATGGTGCCGTGCTGCTGGCTCACCACCGGCAGGGGGTTGGGCGAATCGGGCACGAGGATGGCCCCCGAAGCCGTCACCGCCGTGCCGTCGGGCAACTGGGTTTTGTAGGTAATCACGTGAACTTTCACGCCGAACTGCAAAAACAGCGCGTAGGCGGGGTTGATGGCCCCGAGGCGGCGGCTGAGTTCGGCTTTGGTAAACTGGGCCTTGAGGGTGCTACCTACGAGGACTTTGTTTTCCGGGCTAGGCGTTGGGTTGTTGTCCTCACAGCCCACGAACAGAAAGGCGACGAAAACGGGCAGCAACCAAGCCCGGAGCGGGTTAAAAAAGCGCATGGTGAAGGGTAGTGTGGCTCAAAAACACGAAGGCATAACGGAAACCGCCCGTCTTTGGTGCGGCGGGTAGGAAAGTTAGGGAAGAATTTCACACGGTGGGCAACTCCGTTCAGCGTGACAAGCCTGCTCCCGGCACGGGTTTTTGTGAAACGTTGGAAAACCAATGTTCAACCAGGAAGGGCTTCTGCCCCTCCGCTTCTTCAACAAACCCATGAAATTTTCACCATTCAGCGAAGCCAGAAAGTACCCTTTGCTGCTCCTGCTGGCGCTCGCCGCCTTCACCTTCCAATCCTGCGGCGGTTCGGACAAAAAAGAAGACAGCACCGAAGTGGCCGAAGACGCCAACGAAAAAACCGGTAACGTGGCCGACAAAGACAGCGAGTTTATCGTCAATGCCGCCAGCGGCGGAATGCTCGAAGTCGAATTGGGTAAAATGGCCCAGGAAAAAGGGGCGAGCCAGCGCGTGAAAGACTTCGGCGCGATGCTGGTCAAAGACCACAGCGCCGCCAACGAGGAACTGAAAACCCTGGCCGGTCAGAAAGGCGTGGTGCTTCCGGCTACACTGGGCGACGACCATCAGAAACACGTCGATGAACTCGCCAAACTCTCCGGCGCGGAGTTTGACAAGCGCTTCGCCGAAATCATGGAAAAAGACCACGACGAAGACCTGAAGGAATTCAAGGAAATCGCCGACGACGGCAAAGACGCCGACCTGAAAGCCTTCGCCGCCAAAACGCTGCCCACCCTCCAGCAGCACCACGACGAGGTGAAGGCGATTCGGGATGCGATGAAGTAACCAGACCCCCTCAAAAAACGGAGGCGACGTGTTCTCAACACGTCGCCTCCGTTTTTTGAGGGGTTTACCAATTCTGTTAATCTGCGTCGCCAATGCAGACTGGAATAACAGGGGCTTTTTCATGGCTTGCAACTTGGGTTAGTTATTGACAAACCATTTTTCATAAAAAACCCCCTCACTAAAAGCGAGGAGGTTTCATGCTAAATCAAAATAACACGCTTAATGAGTTGCTACCGGTACGGCTGGTTTTTTACCAGTCTGATGTCATTTAGCTCTGGTAAGGTCATGGTGCAGTCGGCTGGGATGATACCCCGTGCAATCCAATTCGTTACTACCTGAGTTGTTAAATCGTACCGTTCTGCGTAACGCTTCGCTGTCAGCCATTCCGATAAATCAATTGTTAATCCGGCTTGGCTCGCTAGTTGGAGACTATATTCAGACTGTTGGCGGAAACGAGCTAAGTCGCTTTCCAAATCAACTGTGCGGCTAACCGCTGAACTTTGCGTCTTCATTGCACAAAGAATTTAATGGGAGGGGAAAAGCCCCCCGGCTGGTTATTCGTCGTCAGCCTTTTCGTTGGTAAGCTGCTCGACAATTTTCTTGTGTTTGATGTAACGGTTCAGCCATTCGGTTTCGTGGTTATTCGCCTCTAAGTCGTAGTAGTATTGGTCAAGGTACGATTTAGCGAAATCCCGCTGGCTGGTGTGGATTTTAAGGAGTTCGTCAATTTGTTTGCGTGTCATGCTGTTTTGATTAGCGAAATAAAGGTATAGCTTGTTTCGTAACGAAACAAAATTGGAAGATTTTTTAAAGAGAATCAATAAAAAAAGTCTTGAACTTCAAGACTTCAGGTGTTAGTGTTCCCCGATCGTTTACGTCTGTGACGCGGACAACGGGGAACGGGAAGGGCTTTCCCTGATGCTCACGGCGCTTTCGGCTTCGCCAGCGTCTCCTCAAACAATTTCAAAATCCGCCGGTACTCATCCGTCCAGCTACTCGGCTCCACGAAAGCGTGGTCTTCCACGGGGTAGGCGGCCACTTCCCAGTTTTCCTTTTTCAATTCGATGAGCCGTTGGCTCAGGCGGACTACGTCCTGAAAGTGTACGTTCACGTCCACCATCCCGTGGCAGATGAGCAGGTGGTCTTTCAGGCCCTCGGCAAAGTAAATCGGCGAACTGCGGCGGTAGGCCAGTG
This sequence comes from uncultured Cytophagales bacterium, assembly GCA_964244295.1. Lineage (GTDB taxonomy): Bacteria > Bacteroidota > Bacteroidia > Cytophagales > Spirosomataceae > JAJAZB01. The sequence continues at coordinate 12,379 of CAXTIG010000010.1, read as the reverse complement.
AGTCGGTTTGGGGTTCGTTGAGGATGTTGGCCGTGTAGGGGTGGTTGTAGGCGGCCCAGTCGGTCACGGGCCGGAGGGCCGCCCCCGCCGCGAAGGTGCCGGGCGAGGTGAACAGCGCCATCAACGTGATGAACCCGCCGTAAGAGCCGCCGTAAATTCCGATTCGCTTAGGGTCAACGCCGTGTTTTTCGACTAAAAATTTCGCCCCGTCCACGTGGTCGCTGAGGTCTTTGCCGCCCATGTGCCGGTAAATGCCCGTGCGCCAGTCGCGCCCGTAGCCCGCCGAGGCGCGGTAGTCGAGGTCGAGGACGACGTAGCCTTTTTCGACCAAAAGATTGTTGAACATATATTCCCGGAAGTACTGACTCCACCACCGGTGGGCGTTTTGCAAATACCCCGCGCCGTGGACGAACACCACCGCCGCGCCGGTTTTCTTGCCCGCTTCGGGCGTGTAGAGCCGGGCGTAAATCTCGGCTCCATCGGCGGCGCGTACCGTCACGATTTGCGGCTCGCGCCAGGGGTAACTTTTAAATTCCGGCGTGAGTGAGGCCGTCAGTTGCTCGGCTTTGGCACCCGGCTTGGCCGCCTGCACGTACAATTCCCAGGGTTGGGTGGTCGTGGAGCGGCGAATCAAAAGCTGGTTTTCGTCGGGCGAGAGCGTCGCGTCGTTGGCACCCGGTAGGTTGGTGAGGCGGATGCGTTCGCCGCCGGTGGCGGCCATGCGGTAAAAATGCTGTTCGCCCGGATGCACTTCGTTCGACTGGAAAAAAATCGTTTTCCGGTCGCGGGAAAGCTGGGCTTGCTGGACCTCGAATTTCCCGCTGGTCAGTTGCTTTTTGTCCCCGGTTCGCACGTTCACGGCGTAGAGGTGCGAGTAGCCATCGGCTTCGGAGTGAAACACCGCCGTTTCGTGGTCGGCCAAAAACGCCACCCAGCCCCCGCCCAGCGAACCGCTCACGCCCGGCCCGCCCACCCAGGCTTCGTCGCGCTGCCGGTCGAGGGGTTTCAACGCGCGGGTGGCTGGGTCGAAGCCCAGCAGCCAGCGGTCTTTGTTGTCGAGCGAACGCGCCACGACCACGGCATTCTTCCCGTCGAGCGACCAGACTGGGCCGTAGAAAATCACGGGGCGGGATTTTCGGGCGGTGTCTTTCTTGGTCGTGTCTTTTTTCGCAGCGTCTCCACGCCGGGCGTACTCTTTCAAAAATTCAGGTTTATCGGCCAGTCCGGGCAGCGTTTTCGCGGAAACTTCCTGAATCGTATCGCGGGCGATGTCGTACACGAAAAACTGCGAGGAAGCCAGCGGGGCACCCACTTTGGTGCGGGCGGCGAGGTCTTCGGTAAAGCCCGATTCGGTCACGTAGCTAGGCACCTGGGCGGTTTTGGCCCCCGTCGCGGCCTTGTTGAGCCGGAAGGTGACGAAGCGCCCGTCGGGACTGAGTTGTGGGTTTTCGAGGCGGCGCTCATCGAGGTAAACGTCCTTCGGGCGGTGGGGGCGCTCGGCTTTCTCCGCTTTTTCCGTCGCGTCGCGCTTGGTTTTACGCTCGCGGAGTACGTCGAACAAGGCCAGTTGTTCGGCTTTGAGGGTTTTTTCCTGCTCACCCGGTTTTTTCTCTTCTTTTTTTCCGGGCAAAAAATTCGTGAGTTGGGTCGTCAGCCCGTCGGCCAGGGTTACGCTGAAAAGGTTGTTGCCCCGCCGGAAAACCACCCGCTGGTCGTCGCCGGTGAAGGTGGGGGCGCTTTCTTCCTCCACCGTGTTGGTGAGTTGGCGATGGGTGCCGGTTTTCAGGTCCAGCACGAACACGTCGCCCTGGCGCTCGAAGACCTTCCGCGTGTGGGCCAGGTTGTAAACGCCGCCCGTGGGCAGGGCCAGGCGCTCGGCGCGGGGGAGTTTGCGCGGGGTGCGGTTGGCGAGCGTGAGGGTGTACAGCGAATCGGAAACGGCCTTTTCCGGATTCCAGTTAAAATAAATCGTCCGCGAATCCTCGCTCCAGGTCGGGCCGGAGGGAGCCACACCGATCCACTTCGGGTCGCGCATAATTTTTTCGACCGTGAGCGGGGCGAGTTGTTGGGCGAAGGCGGGGGAAAGGAAAAAGAAGAAGGGAAGGAAAGTAAGAATTCGTTTCATTTTTCAAAAATGGAGAATGGATGGCAGAAAACAGCCTCCGTAAACGCGTCATTGCGAGCGGAGGCAACCAGGGCGAGCGAAGCGAGAACTGGTTGCCGGAGCGCGGCAATCCCCTACCGGAGACCGAAAGAGCAAAATCCAAGCGCCTCTCCCGATGCTCCCGTGCGACGGACTGCTTGGTCTTCGTGAGGGGATTGCCGCGCTCCGGCAACCAGTTCTCGCTTCGCTTGTCTTTTCACCCTCCGCTCGCAATGACGGGCGCGGGAGGGTTCTTATTTTTGTCGCTTCAAAATCTCCTTCACAATCTTCTCCGAATCCAGCTTAATTCCCCGCAGAATCCCCGCCGTGGGCAGTTCAAAACCGAGGAAATACAGGCCCCGGTAGCGGGGTTCGTCCACCCAAAGGCTGCGCGGGTGGCCGCGCTCGTTGAGCAGGCCGTCCGCGTGCTCGATAAAATCCTGAACCTGCGAGCGAAACCCCGTGGCGGCAATGACGGCCTCGAAAGGCAACGTGCGCCCGTCGCAAAACGACACTGTTTTTTCGTGAAACCGTTCGATGCCGGGCAGGATTTTCACCTTGCCCTCGCGGATGAGCGCCACCGTGCCCACGTCGATCACGGGCACGCGGCCCGTGGTGCGGAGTTGCGCGCTGGCGGCCAGGGGGGGCGTGGGCAGGCCGTAGGCGCTGAGGTCGCCGATGGCTTGGCGCTGCGACCAGCGGGCGAGGCGGTCGGTAAGCCAGTGGGGGAAATGACTCAGCAAAATGGCCGTGGGCTGCGCCGGGCGGCCTTTGAATTCCTTCGCCATGATGTTGACCGGCTGGCGAACCGAAATCCAGGGTTCGGCCCCGTGCTCGACGAGGTCGATGGCGAGTTCGGCCCCGGTGTTGCCCATGCCGATGACGAGCACTTTTTTTCCGCGAAACGGCTCGCCGTTCCGGTAGTCGGCGCTGTGAATGAGGGGGCCGCTGAACTCCTCCTCGCCCGGCCAGTGCGGGCGGTACCGCACCCGGTTGTAGCCGGTGCAGATGACCACGTTTTGGGAACGAAAAATGTCAGTTTTTGTCCTGGTTTCCCATCCTTCCCCGACCCGTTTTACCGAAATTACCTCCTGCCCGAAGCGCGGTTCGATCGCCATCTGCCGGGCGTACGCTTCCCAGTAAGCGATGGCCTGTTTTCGGGAAAGGTAGCGCGGAAAATCGGCGGGAATGGGCCGGTGCGGCAGGCCGGAGTGCTCCTTCACCGTGTGCAGGTGCAGGCGGTCGTAGTGTCCGTGCCAGGCGGCGGCGACGCGATCCGTTTTTTCGAGCAAGACAAACACCTGACCCAGGTGCCGCAACCGCCCGGCCACGGCTAGCCCCGCCGGCCCGGCCCCAATAATGACGGTTGACTTGCCGTCTGGCGACGTTTCGGCAATTTTCATGGGGGCGAAAATAGACAAGGTTCCTAGTTTTCAGTTTATGGTTTACCATTTTCAGTCGTACTTGAGGAATCATAGTGCCTGTTTAACCATTGAGTTTTCATCAAAAAAGGGGTTGTTATCCCGACGATAGGACGGATCTCGTTAAATTACCAAACCGCTGGCTACCGACAATCGTCTCGGAGGGCCAACAAGATCCCTCCTATCGTCGGGATGACAATCCCTTTTTCAAATGCTAAACAACTTCACAAACTGAAAACGGTAAACCATAAACTGAAAACTCCCGATGCAAACCCGACTTTTAGGAAATACCAACGAACGCGTCTCGGCCCTAGGGCTGGGCTGCATGGGCATGAGTCCGGTGTACGGCACGCCCGATGAGGCCGAGAGCTTCCGCACCCTTCACCGTTTCCTCGACGCAGGCGGTACTTTTCTCGACACCGCCGACGTGTACGGGGCGGGCCACAACGAAACCCTCGTGGGTAAGGCCATCGCCGGACGGCGGGAGGGCGTATTTCTTTGCACGAAATTCGCGCTCGGCGGGCTGTCCAATTCCCCGGCGGGTGTCAACGTCAACGGGCGACCGGAGTACGTGCGGCAAGCCATCGAGGCCAGTTTGAAGCGCCTCAACGTCGAGTACGTCGATTTATACTACCAGCACCGGGTGGACCCGAACACACCCATCGAAGAAACCGTCGGGGCGATGGCCGACTTGGTGAAAGAGGGAAAAGTGCGCTACCTAGGCCTGTCGGAAGCCTCGGCGGCGACCATCCGCCGGGCGGTGGCGGTGCATCCCATCGCGGCCCTGCAATCGGAGTATTCGCTCTGGAGTCTGGAACTGGAAGATGAAATCCTGGGCGTTTGCCGCGAACTGGAGGTCGGCGTGGTGCCGTACAGCCCGCTGGGGCGGGGTTTTCTGACGGGCCAGCTTAAAAACCCCGATGATTTTGAGGAGGGCGACTGGCGGCGAACCAATCCGCGTTTTCAGGGGGAGAATTTTCAAAAAAACCTCGAACTCGTCCGGCGGGTGGAAGACCTGGCCGCGCAAAAAGGCTGCACCCCCGGCCAACTGGCCCTGGCCTGGCTCCTGGCCCAGGGCGAGGAGATAGTGCCGATTCCAGGCACCAAGCGCGTGAAAAACCTCGAAGAAAATCTCGGTGCTCTCGATGTATCCCTCAGCCCCGCCGAAGCTCGCCAACTCCGCGAACTGCTCCCCAGTGCCACCGGGGAACGGTATTCGGCGGGGGGGATGAAGATTGTGAATGGGTGAAAAAATACCCCCCACCCCCTAAAGGGGGCTTGCCAGCCTGGAATTTCAGCGAGTGAAAAGTCCCTTTAGGGGGTGGGGGGTATTTTCAAGTCGCCGCAATCTTCCCCTTGCTCGCGGTAATCAAAAGGCGGGTCGCTTTGGCGGAATGAAGAAAAAATAATAGTTTTATTCTTGTATCCCCACCATCGCCCGACCTGTGCTGACATCCCGCAGACTCATTGCCTCCCGACCCGTACAGGGGCTGTTTCACCTGCTGTTCTGGGGTTTCTTTTTGTCGCTGCCGTTTTTGCTGCGGATGCCCAACAATCCGGGACCAAAAGTATCATCGGGGCCACCGTCCGACGAATTCATCGTGTTGGCCAACCTGCTCAACATTCCGCTGTTTTACCTCAACGCGTACTTTTTGATTCCGCTCGTGCTCAAACGGCGCGGCGTGGGCTGGTACGTGTTGAGTGCGGTGGCTTCGATCTGGTTGTTCCTGCTGGTGGGGGCGCTCATCCGCCGGTACTTGTTCTACCCCGACAGCGATAGCCTGCGGATTGGCGTCTGGACGGTTTTTCCCGTCATTTTTCTGTTCGCCGTCAGTACAAGTTTTCGGATTCTGAGCGATTACCTCGAAGACGACCAGCAGCGCAAGGAACTCGAAAATGCCCGGCTAAAGGCCGAACTGGGTTTCCTACGGTCACAAATCAGCCCCCACTTTATGTTCAACGTGCTGAATAGCCTGGTTTCTCTCAACCGTAAAAAGTCCGATCTGGTCGAGCCGGTGATCATCAATCTTTCTGATTTGCTGCGCTATATGCTCTACGAGTCGGACGACGCGAAGGTGAGTTTGGGGAAAGAAATCAAGTACCTGCGCAGCTACATCGAGTTGCAGCAACTGCGCTTCGGTAACGACGTGCGCCTGATCATCAACCTGCCCGCGCACCTGCCCAACGGCAGCATCGAACCCATGCTGCTGATTCCGTTTGTAGAAAACGCCTTCAAGCACGGGGTCGGCCTGATTACCGACCCGTACATTGCCATCAACCTGCGCGTGTACGACGACCACCTGACGTTCAGCGTGGAAAACCGGGTGAATACCGAGTTCGAAGAACCCAAAGACAAGGCTTCGGGCATCGGACTGGCCAACGTGCGCCGCCGACTGAGCCTGCTGTATCCCGACACGCACGGTCTGCACATTCACCAGACCGAAGGGCTGTTTCGCGTGGATTTGACCTTGCAATTCAAACCAGTTTCTAGTGCTCCGGCTTCCGTTTCCAGTGAAAAAGAAAAGGCCCTCCGCCCGGTTGCCCTTACGTAAACGGAAGACTGCCTACTGAAGACTGAAAACTCTTTTCTGTGAACTGCCTCGCCATTGACGACGAATCGCTGGCCCTCGACCTGCTGGAGGATAACATCCGCAAGGTGCCTTACCTCCACCTCGTGGCCCGCTGCCGGAACGCCTTCGAGGCGACCGACCACCTGCGCCGGGAGCGAATCGACCTGCTCTTTCTCGACATTCAGATGCCCGGCCTCACGGGGGTGCAGTTTCTGCAAAGCCTCGGCCCCAACCCACCGATGGTGATTTTCGTGACCGCTTACGAACAGTACGCCCTCGAAGGCTTCAACCTCGACGTGGTGGATTACCTGCTCAAACCCGTCTCGTTCGAGCGCTTTCTGAAGGCGGTTAACAAAGCCGACGAGTTGCACCACCTCCGGTTGGAAAATCGGCTGGAAACGCCCACCATTCCTCCTGAAACCCCGCCAGCGGGCAATGCCGACTACCTCTTCGTCAACGCCGATTACTCGCTGGTGAAAATTCGTCTGGCCGACATCACCTACGTGGAAGGGCTAAAGGATTACGTGAAAATCTACCAGGAAGGCGTCACGCGACCCGTCATTACCCGCTTGACGATGAAGTCGTTGGAAGAAAAACTCCCCGCCGGGCGTTTCCTGCGCGTCCATAAATCGTACATCGTTTCGCTCGACAAAGTCGAATCGGTGCGCAACCTGCGCATCAAAATCGGGGCGGTGCAGGTGCCCGTCAGCGAACACTACAGCGAGGCATTTTTCAAGGCCATCGGCACCGAGTAGCATCGGCATTTTGGGGGGCATGGTCGCTGAAAAGGGGGGACTAGTAGATTTTAAAGGACAATCTCCGCCCGGAACATCACTTTTACATCATGCATTGACGAGAATCGACACGCCCACCGGGCCGTTCCTTCTTTTTGTGTTTTCATTTAGTTTTTGGGGCGTTGGAAACCGTTGTTCCGATTGGGGCGACGGTTTTTCGTTTTTACTGGCGTTGAAACCTCGTCTGGCACTCGCTCCCACCGGGCGGGTAGTGGCGTTGGGAACACCCAATTTTTTAGTAGTATTGTCAGAAAACAACAAGCCCTCTTTCTGATGAACGACAAGCAACGAATTGCCCAAATTGAAGAATTACTGGCTGATTTGGTCCAACAAGTGAATCTTCTGGAAGGACGCGTGGGAAACCTCGAAGCCCGAATGGAAGGGGTGGAGACGAAGTTGGAACTGTTACGGGATCAAATCGTGATTCTGCGGGATGAACTGATTGCCCTCCGGGACAAAGTGACAGATGGTCAGGAACGCCAGGCCCAGGTGTTGGGGAGCATTCGACAGGAGCAGGCCGGGATGCGGCAAGAACTGACGACGTTCGGCCAGGAACAGGCCGGGATGCGGCAAGAACTGACGACGTTCGGCCAGGAACAGGCCGGGATGCGGCAAGAACTGACGACGTTCGGCCAGGAACAAAATGCTCAACGCCTTTTACTTGAAAAAATTCTTGAGCGACTGACGCCCTAACCACGTTCGTCCAGAAAGTGAAGAGCCGTCTTTATTGGCCTTTTTTGCTGCTGTACGGTCCTCCACCGTCGCCGAACTCTACCTTTTCATGCGAATCGCTTTTCTCACCGACCTGCACCTCGGCTTGGCTGGACAGCGCCCGCTGAGCGTAGATGTCCGCCAAAATTTTCTCGATGCCCTCGATTTTCTGACTGAATTGAAGCCCGACGTGCTCGTCATCGGCGGCGATGTGTGCTACGACACGGGCGAGGCCGAAATTTACCGCTGGTTTCGGGAGCAGGTTGCGGCGCGGCCGTATCCCTGGTACGCGATTGCGGGCAACCACGACTCGTCACCGCTGATGGCGCGGGAATTGGGGCTGGAGGCACACCTGCACGGGGAGGAAGTTTATTTTTCTACATCATTCGGGGACACGACCGCGCTGTTTCTCGACACCGCGAAGGGCGTTTGTTCCGAAACCCAGTGGACCTGGCTCCGGGCGCGGGTGGCCGAACTCCAGGGCGGAGAAGCCCTGATTTTTATGCACCATCCGCCCGTGCCGGCGGGCGTTGAGTACATGGATACGAACTACCCGTTCCGGGAATCCGAGAAGTTTTTAGAAACGATTCAGCCGCTGCGCCGGGTTACGGTGGTGTGCGGGCATTACCACGCCGAGCAGGTTGTGCAGCGGGGCGACCTGACGGTTTTCCTCACGCCCTCCCTGTTTTTTCAAATGAAACACGACCCTGCGGAGTGTGTGTTTGACCACTTTCGCATGGGCATCCGTGAAATCAACTTAGGGCCGGAGGGCCTGACCACTGCCGTGCATTACCTCGACGGCAATCGGACACACACGGCAGAATCCTCCTGATTTCATTCGAGCTTCCCGCAGAAAAATTCATCTGCGGGAAGCTGCGAAATCTGCGGGAACCTCATTTTTCTGCCCCCTTTCAGGGATTCAACCGCAGCGTCAGCACCGTAGGCGGGCCATTTTTCGGCACCGTCACCACGAATAGCGCGTCGTACTCCGTGTCAGCCAGGTTGGATAGGGTCGTTCCGGCCAGTGCGTTGACCAGCTTCGGAATCGTGTTGCTGTGCCCCACCACCAGTACCCGCTGGCCCGCGTGGTTTTTCACTATCGTTTTGGCAAAGGCTTCGTCTTTAGCCTCGTAGGTCTGCACGGTCAGCCCGCTTTTTTCGGCCAGCGGACGGCCCGTTTCGCGGGTGCGGACGTAGGCCGTGGAATACACGGCCTGCACGTTGGCGTCGCGGAGGGTTTCGGCCAGGCGTTCGGCGCGGGCTTTACCCTTTTCGGTCAGCGGCGAGGCATCGGTCTGGTCGGCTTTTTCGGCGTGGCGGACGAGGAAAATCGTTGTGCTGGTTTCGGGTTGCTGTGCCTGGGCCGCAGTCAGACCAAGCAGGAGGAAAAATAATAGGTTTCGCATGGAGGTATTTTTTGGCAAAATACAAAAACGGTCACCGTACTGCGGCGACCGTTTTGGTATCTGACGTAACCACCCACTGAAATTCAGGCCGCCACTGCCTCCAGCCGCAGGGCCTTCTCGGCCACCACCTCGCGCCAGCCTTCGATTTCGGGTTTGCCCGGTTTACGTTTTCCAAAAATCAAGGCGATGGTTTCGCCCGCCGCATCGTAGAGTTCGAGGGCCGTGACCATGCCGTCGTCGGTGGGTTTTTTCACGACCCAGGCTTCGGCAATGGCGGCTTCTTTCAGGTGGAGGTTAAACAGCGGGTCGAGTACGTTGAACCACGGGCCCATCGTCACCAGTTTTTTTACCTCGCCGGTATGAATCTGGATGCAGCCCCGGCTGGCCACAAACACCATAATCGGAATTTCGCGCTCGGCCACGGCCTGAAACACGGCGGGTACGTCCGAGGGTGCGATGCGGTAGGCGTGGCCTTCGGGCGCCAGGCGCAACCCCTGCGTGCGGCTGACCTTAAATTTGCGGAGCATCCCGAAAAATTCGTGGGTGTCTTTCATCCCCAGCCAGGCGTTTTTAAATTCCGAACTAGCGATGTCGGTGTCGGGTACCTCGGCGTCTTTGGGTGCGAAGGCTTCGGTTTGCAGCTCGTCCGATTGCTCGGCAGCCCGGAATTTCTCGATCAGCGCGTCGTAGGCGGCTTCGTTGCTCCGGCCTTCGACGAGGTAAATTTTATGCACGGCTTCGCCGCTTTTGTCAAAAAACTGGAGGCTCTTCCGGCCATTTTCATTCACGGCAAAGCCAAATTTCCAGTGCATCATAAAGAGCCGCAGGTCGATGTCGTCGCCCAGCACCAGCCCGACGTGGTCGGTAAACGACACGTCTTTGTACTCGCCGTTGCGCTCGTGAACGACGTGGTCATTGCGGGTCAGCGCCATCACAAAACCCAGCGTGGGCACGTCCTTGAGCACCTCACGGAAATCGCCGTCGAGGCGGATGGCGGTATCGCCCAAGCCGGTGGCAACCAGTTCGGCCTCGCTGGTGCCCAATTCACGGGCGGCATCGCGGATGCGGGTTTTCGGGTTCTGGGCGCGGAAGTCGGCCCAGCGGTCTTTCAGGGATCCAGTTGCAGTTTCCATTCGGAGTGCTCGGTTTTTTGTTGGGGAATTGAGGTAATTTGGTAAATGAGGTAAGGTGGGTAGTTGAAGGATTTCCTGATTTCTCACTCATCCCGTTACCTCAATCACCCGTTCTTTTTGGTCGGCCAGGGTCACGACCAGCGGGCAGGCCAGTTCGGGGTGGATCAAACAGCGGACTTCGATGCCAAACCCCCGCCGGATGTGCGCGGGCGTCAGCACTTCGGAGGGGGTTCCGGTCGCGATGACTTCCCCCCGGCGCAGCATCAGCACCCGGTCGGCGTACTGGGCGGCCAGGTTGAGGTCGTGCAGGATGGCCACCACGGTGTAGCCGCGTTGGGCCAGGTCGCGCGCCAGCCGAAGGGTACCGTGTTGGTGGAGGAGGTCGAGGTTGTTGGTGGGTTCGTCCAGAAACAGGCAGGCACCGGGCACGTCGGCGATTTGCGCCAGCACCCGCGCCAGTTGCACCCGCTGCTGCTCACCGCCCGAGAGGGTGAGGTAGCTGCGCCGGGCGAATTCCTGAATACCGACGTTGGCAAAGGCCCCCCGCACGACCTCGTAATCGTGGGCCTGCGGTGCCCCGTCGAAGTGCGGGTAACGGCCCATCATCACCAGTTCTTCGCAGGCAAACGGCAGCGAAACCTGCACGTGCTGCGAAAGCACGGCCCGGCGGCGGGCCAATTCCTGCGAACGGTACTCCGCCAGGCGCTTGCCCGCCAGCCGCACCTCGCCCCCGGCGGGTTTGAGTTCGCCGCTCAGGAGTTTCAGCAGAGTTGACTTACCCGCCCCGTTGGCCCCGACGATAGCCAGCACTTCGCCCGGTTGAGCGTGGAGCGAAACGTTGCGCAGGAGGTCTTTGGGGCCGACGCGGTAACGGAGGTGGGTGGCTTCGAGCATACGAGTTTAGACTTGCTTGCCTTTTTCCTGCAAAATAATGTACAAAAAAACGGGCGTCCCGATGAACGCCGTGATGATGCCGATGGGCAACTCCGCCGGGGCTACGATGGTGCGCGAGAGGACATCGGAGGCCGTTAAAATCGCCGCTCCGAGCAGGGCCGAACCGGGCAGAATAAAGCGATGGTCGGCCCCGACGAACAGCCGCAGGATGTGCGGAATCACCAGCCCGATGAAACCAATCGTGCCCGCCAACGACACCGAAACCCCCACGCAAAGGGTGGTGAGTACAATCACGGCGCGTTTCACAAACCGGACGTTGACGCCCAGGTACGAGGCCTCGGTTTCGCCCAGCGCGAAAGCGTTAAGGGCTTTGCTCAGGCGCGGCAGCAGCAACAGCGGCAGGGCCAGCAGCGGCGCGATGGTGCGCACGGCCTCCCACGAAGCCCCCGCCAGACTGCCCAGTCCCCAGAACGTGATGCTACGGATTTGAGCGTCGGTGGCCATGCTGATGATCAGCCCCGTGCAGGCTTGCGTAATGGCGTTGGCGGCGATGCCCACCAGCATCATGGTGGTGATGACGGCCTTGCCGCCCACTTTAGAAAGTTGGTACACGAGCAGCGTGGTCAGACAAGCCCCCACGAACGAGGCAAGCGACAACGCATAGTATCCCGCCAAGCCCGTAAACTGCCGGAACAATCCGCCTTGCAATTCGGAATTGGCCACCGAACCATCCCCCGCCAAGTCGCTTTGCCCCAGCGTGTTGACGCCCAGAACAATCATCAACACGGCGAAAAGCGAAGCCCCCGACGAAATGCCGATCAGGGCCGGATCGGCCAAGGGATTGCGAAACAGGCCCTGCATGGCGGCTCCAGCCATGCCCAGCGAAGCGCCGATGAGCACGCCGAGCAGCACCCTCGGCAGCCGGATGACCGACAGCACGGTAAGTTGCTGTTCTTCAAACCCGCCCTGCCCCAGGCCAAGGCTATACAGCAGGATGTGCCCTAACTCAGAGGCCGAAATTCGCACGGCCCCGATGCCACTGCCCACCGCGACCACGATGACCAGCACCACCACCAACCCCAGCAGCGTCAGGCGCCGCCGGAGGGCGGCGTGCTGGGGGTTGGCAGGCAAGGCCGTCGGGTCGGGGGTTTGTTTTTCGGCGATGAGCATAAGCTGAGGGTAAACTCAACGTCCCGAAAGCGTTCCACGCCGGGTTTGAACCGGTCGGCGCTCCGATTTCCGGACGTTGAACATTAGACTTGTCTTTTAACTGTAAATCAACATTTTACAACCTCTGATTTTGCCTT
>CAXTIG010000009.1:0-180765 GCA_964244295.1 uncultured Cytophagales bacterium | reverse complement strand
ACCAGGTACTACCCTCGGCGGAATCGACCAATCGGCGGAGTTCGTCGGCGTTGAGACGGCCCTCCGCCGTGAAGAGGTCGGGCAGGAGTCGCTTAAGCGTATCGAGGCGTTCGCGGTTGAGGTCGGGGCTGAGCGGCAAGTGTTGGTCAATGGCTTCCATCGGGTTGCTTTACGAGTGAATCGGATTTGTTTTCTGGGCAGCGCGTTGCTGGAACGTCGTGTATTCTTTCACGGGCGCTTCGTAGTGTACGTCGATGCCCAACGCTTTGAAGTGTTCGATGGCGCACTGGATTTTGTACCGCTCCGACTCGGTGAGGGCCTTGCGGTCGGCCAAGTCGTTGGTGCCTTTGGTTTCGATGACGAAGTAAAAGTCGGTTTCCTGTCCGTTGTGCAGGCTTTTGCGTTTCATCACCACGCCCCAGTCGGGGTTGTAGTCGCCGATGGGGGTTTTGATGACGTAGTAATCGGGCAGTTTCAGGAAACAAACCACGTTGGGGTCGTTGTCGGCTCCCAGCGCGAAGGGGCGCTCCACGGTGGCGCTGTCCACCACCATTTTGTCGAACACCCCGCGTTTGGGCGTATCGACCACGCGGTTGTCGTCGATGATTTTCACGAAATCGTCGAAATCGAACGGGAAGGTTTCGTCGGTGAGCCGGTAGCTGAGTTTGCGAAACAGGGCGTCGAGTTCTTCGTGGCGAATACGGCGGGCGGCTTCCTGCACGAAGCGGGGCGGGTTTTTCACCACTTCGGCCTCGCAGGTCAGCCCCTGCACGATTCGGAACAGGGTTTGGTAACCCAGGCCGGTGTTTTCGCTCAGTTCTTCGACCAAATCCAGCGGGCTGAATTGCACGCGGGCGTGGTACACTTCACTGCCGCCGTCGGAGGTTTCCACGCCGGTTTCGGTCAAGGACTGTACTGTCTGGCTACTCACCTCAATCACCGCAGCGGGCAGGTTGATGGCGTTGATTTGCTCAATGGCCCGCTGGATGAGGGTTTCTTCGTCGAACACGACGACGTAATCCGTTTTGCGGGAAAGTTTGTCCCAGAATTGTTGGAATGCCTCCGCCACGGTGGGATTTCGCCGGAAGGTCACGCTGTTTTTCGCCACGCCCTTGTGGGTGTGCTGCACCACCGGAGCCGCCCCGACGGAGCCGTACACTTCCTTGATTTGCTCCTGGTACTGGCCCACGAACGACTCGTAGGTTTCGTTGGGCACCACCGTCAGGCGGTTTACGCGTTCGTCGTCGGGCGCGGTCGGGAGGTCGTACACCCGTTTCCCGTCCTGGTTGACGCAGATGCGCAGCCCCCGGCCAATTTCCTGCCGTTTTTTGATGTCGCTGTACGATTCGTTGAGCGTGGCGATGTTGAACACGTTGGGGTTGTCCCAACCCACGCCCAGGGCGGAGTGCGAAAAGATGAACTGCACGGGGTTGGACAGCGTGAGGAGTTCGTCTTTTTTACGCAGAATCAGGTCGAAGATTTCCCGGTTTTTGGTCATCGAATCCTCACGGTCGGTAAAATCGCCCCCGGTGGCTTTGGCGAAATAATAACCCTGGAGGGCCTCGATGTGCTCGTCGGTTGGCGGGGTGCCTTTGAACTCGGCGTAAACCACCTTGTACTGCTCAACGAACAGATTTTTGATGGTGGGGTCGTCGCCCATGTAGTTGGCAACCCGGTCGATAAACACCAGCGAGAGGCACTTGATACCCTGCGGAGCGAGTTGGGCGGTTTTCTGGAAATGCCGTCGGATGAACCATTCGAGTTGGAGTTTCCAGACGTGGTGGCGGTTGCCTGCCTGCTGTTTCTCCACCAGTTCGACGCCGTTGGTAAATTCAACTTTGAATTTTTGGTCTTTCAGGCTTTTGTAAATGCGCTTAATCGTGTAGTCGTTGTAGCTGGGGTTGGCCGTTTTGGCCCCGATGTTATCATTTTCGCTCAACCAGTTTGTTTCGGCGAATTTGAAAACCCCGCCCACCAATTTCCAGGCTTTCAGTTTGACTTTTGGAGCGCCCTTGCCCGTCTGAATCGCCGACAGTTCGAGTTTCAGCGAGGCTTCGTCGTTTTTTTCGGCCACGGTCAGCACCTCAATTTTTTTGACCAATCCCTGCTGGTAGCTGTCGTAGGGCGTCAGGCGGTAGAGCAGGTTTTTGAACACCTTGTGGGTGGCCGAATAGCGAATTTTGGCGAGCGGATTGAGCCGGGCAATTTGCTTGACGGAGTTATCGGTATCCATGCCTTCCTGCGGCTCGTCCATCAAAATGATGGGGCGCGTTCGGGCAATCGCTTCGATGAAGGGAATGTTGGCGAACAGGTCTTCGCGCTGGGCTTGATTCAGAATTTTGTCTTCCGAGTTGAACGAAGCCAGCGTCATAATCATGACCTGCGGGTGCTGGTCTTCGACAAACTTCGTCACCTTGTTAAGCCGCTTGCTATCGTATTCGAAGTAATCGGGTTGGAAGCCGTAAATGGCCTCCAGTTGCTTAGAAAAGGCTTTGAAAGAAGAGAGCGTACCTTGCCGGATGGGAACGGTCGGAACGAGAATGATAAATTTGGTAAATCCGTAGTGCTTGTGGAGTTCGTAAATGGTTTTGATGTAAACCAGCGTCTTGCCGGTACCCGTTTCCATCTCGATGCAGTATTCGGGTTCGTCGGTGAGCCGGGCAGTTTCTTCGCGGATGCCATTTTCGGCAATCACCCCCTTCACGTTTTCGGATCGTTCCTCGACTGACAAATCGCTGACATTAGCGCGGATGCCTTCCGTCGTGGCGTTGTCGAAGGCATTTCGATTGGTACCGTTGAAAATGGCAACAACCGACTGAATGGCAGTCGTTTGATAGGCTAATTCTTCTAACTGAAGTTGCATTGGCGACGAAGGAGGGCAGTCAAGTCGGCGCAAGATACGGAAATGACCCGCCTGTTTTCGCGCTTACCCTGATGCCAAATCACCACTTTTTTTTGTTGACGCAGCGCGTAACCACGCCGCTACTTTCTGGATTTGCAAGGTTCAAGAAAGGAATACCTCGGCAAAGGAATACCTGCGGCCCAAGTCCTTAATTGGCAGTCCGCCTGCTTTTCCCTACTTTTGACGGCATACCGCCAAGCAATTCGATACCCAATCTTCTCAGACGTATTTTCATGAACGTTTCCTTGCGCTGGCTGGTCGGGGTGTGCTGGTGTTGGGGGGGTGGCTGGTCGGTGCTTGCCCAAGATTCCACCCGGTACCATTTGAGCGCCTTCGTCGGGGTAAGTACGTTGCCCGCCGCAGGGGGGCGGACCCCTTTCTGGCTCGCTGCCAATCAGTTCGGGATTATTCCCAACACGCCTCAATCCGGGCTGTTGCAAGCGGGTGGGCGCTATCGTCACAGCCTGGGCCGCTCAACGCAATGGGGGGTCGAGGCCGCGCTGGAAGGGGTGGTTCAGTCGAATAATCCCGATGTTAAGCTAATTTTGCCCGAAGCCTTTGTTCGCCTTCACTACCGCAAATGGGAACTCATGGTGGGGCGGCGGCGGGAAATTCTTGGGTTTCAGGACAGTACGCTCTCGTCGGGCGGGGCGCTTTGGTCGGGCAATGCGTTGCCGCTGCCACAAGTGCGGATTGGCAACTCCGACTACGTCCCCTTCCCTATTTTGAAGCGCTGGCTGAGTTTCAAGGGGTTTTTCACCCACGGCTGGTTTGAAGGTCCTAAGGCAAACGCCTACGTTCAGAACGCCTACCTGCACTCGAAGGGCCTGTACGTCCGCTTCGGCAAAGACACCTGGCCGGTGGCCTTCCACGCGGGCCTCGTTCACTACGCACAGTGGGGTGGGTACGCCCCTGCCCTCAAAGACGACAATGGTGCTTATTCTAAGTTCGGGTATTTCGGTACGTCCTGGCTGTCGTACTGGCGGGTAATTCGGGCCAAGAGCCTCAATCCGGTTTTCTACGGAGGCACCTCGCCCGCTGAAATTTCGCTCGACATCAACCGGGTGGGTAATCACCTAGGCACTCTTGATTTGGCCACCGAAATTCGCTTCAAAACCAGCCGCTTGTTTCTCTACCGCCAGCACTTCATTGAAGACGGCTCCCTGTTTTTCCTCACCAATGTCGCCGACGGCCTGAATGGCATCCGGTGGGCACGTACCAACCAGCCCCAAACGCGTATTTCGCTCGACCGGCTCACGGCGGAATACCTCTACACCATCAGCCAAGGCGGGAGCGTGTTCGACATCAACATTGGCAAGCTGCGGGGCCGCGACAACTACTTTAACCAAAGCCAGTACCGCGATGGCTGGGTGTACCAGCGCCGCACCATCGGCACCCCCTTCATCACCCCCGATGCCGGTCTGGCCGAGGGCGTACGGAAAAACGTAACGGCGTTGAGCAACAACCGTGTGCAGGCATTCCACGTCGGCGCGGCGGGGCGGGTCTTTGGGGTGAGTTGGGAAACGAAGTGGTCGTACAGTCAGAATTTTGGCACTTATGACTATCCGATGACCCTTACCGGGGACGGGGTAAATCAACTTTCGGGCCTCGTCCGGGGTCGAGCTACCCTACCATTTGGGGAAGGACTGGACGCCACCCTTGCGCTGGGTTGGGACAAGGGCGGACTGTACGACGATGCCCTGGGCCTGTACTTGGGGGTTCGCAAGACCTGGGGTTCGTCGGGAAAACCGGTTAGCCATCAGCAAACCAGCCCACGGAAGTTTTGAGACGGGCGTTGAATGTCCTTCACTCCTCGCCGAGGTAACCCCAGCGCACGAGTTCGTCCGGCGAGCGCAGCAAGTAGGTTCGCTCGTGGGCGATGACGTACAGGCGATCGCTCAGTTCGGTCACGTGCCGGTGTAGGTGGTCGGTGATCAAGATTCCTTTCCGGCTTTTTTCGTCCAACATCACTTCTTTCAAGCGATCCACCTGCACGGGAGCGAGGTGAGAAAACGGCTCGTCGAGCAGCGCAAACTGCACCGGTGCCAGCAGCACGAGCAAGGTTTCGACCAAGCGCCGCTGCCCGCCCGAAAGCCGATTCAGGCGTTGCGTCTGCCAGGATTCTGTTTCGGGAAATGCCTCGAAAACCGCTGCTTTTTTTACGTCGAACCAGCCCAGGGCCTCACTCACCCGCAGGTTCCCCGGCACGAAGGGATGCTGCGGCAGGTACGCGGCCACGCCCGGCTGGGTGTGCAAGGTGGCCACCCAACGCCCGTCCACCCGCACCGACTGGCTATCGCCCCGCAGGCAGCCGAACACAATTTTGAGCAGGGTGCTTTTACCGCAACCGTTCCGACCCAGCAGGCCCGTCACGACTCCGGTTTCGAGGCTGACGTAGCCGCCCGTGAGCACGTCGCGGGTGCCGAATCGCTTCTGAATGCCATCGGCAGCGAGGCGGTGGATCATGGCGTGATGAGCGTAGTAAACGCGTCGGTCAGGGCCATCAGCCCCAGCAACACGGCGAAGTCGAGGGCGAAAACGGCCAGCCAGAGGCCCCGTTCGGTCCAACCGAGGTTGTGGTAAAAATAAATTTCCTGGTTTTTGAAGGTGCGAAGCAGCGCAAACGTGGCCCCGTTGGCGAAGACTTTACTCAGCAGCACCGCCCCCGCCGCCCGCAACGCACCGACTTCTGCCACCAGCAGGGCACAAAGCAACAGGCTGACGAGGATCGTCCAGGGGGCAAGGCTACGGTAAAACAGGAAGAGACTGCGGAAGCGGGTGGACATGATGGTCAACTTTTCAGTCGTTGTCATCCCGACGTAGGAGGGATCTCGTTGGCCGCTCCGAATTCCTTGCAGGTAACGAATGTGCCCGGTACCCCAACGAGATCCCTCCTACGTCGGGATGACAACGACTGAAACCAAAAGCCGATCACGCCTCCGTCACCTTCCCATTCTCACACCGCAGCCGCCGCTGGGGGTATTTTCGGATCAGGTCGAAATCGTGGGTACCCATGAGTACCGCCGTGCCGGTTCGATTGATGGTGAGGAAGGTGCGCATCACTTCTTCCGAAACCTCCGGGTCGAGGTTGCCGGTGGGTTCGTCGGCGAGGAGAATCTGGGGTTCGTTGAGCAGCGCCCGCGCAATCACCACCCGCTGCTGTTCGCCGCCCGAAAGCTGGTGCGGCAATTTGTGAATGACCGATCCCAGCCCCACCTGCATGAGTACTTCGGCCACGCGGGTTTTCATTTTGGCCTTGTCGGTCCAGCCGGTGGCGCGGAGCACAAAACTGAGGTTGTCGGCCACGTTGCGGTCCATAAACAACTGGAAGTCCTGGAAGACGATGCCGATTTTTCGGCGCAGAAACGGGATTTCGCTCCGGCGGATGTTGTGAAGTTCGTAGCCGCTCACCCGCGCCGAGCCTTGTTCGAGCCAAAGATCGGCGTAGAGCGTTTTCAGCAACGACGATTTCCCGCTGCCGGTGCGCCCGATCAGGTACACGAATTCACCCTTGCGAATGGTAAAGTTGACGTCAGTCAGCACCAATTTTTCACCGGCCTGAAAAATGTTGGCGTGGGCGACCTCGACGACGGGTTCGGAGTTGAACATAGTCGGGGAAGTGGATGGTGGATAGAGGACAGTGGATAGTGGATAGTGGATAGAGAAGTGCAGCCGAAGCGGCGAACCGCGTGTCTTTCTCTATCCACTATCCTCTATCCTCTATCCTCTATCCTCTCATCAGGAATTTCCTTTTTTGTAATCGGCCATAAATTTCGCCAGGCCAATGTCGGTGAGGGGGTGATTCAACAAAGCCGTAATGGCGCTGAGTGGGGCGGTGATCACATCGGCCCCGACTTCGGCGCACTGAATGATGTGCATCGGGTGGCGGATGCTGGCGGCGAGCACCTGGGTGGTGTAACCGTAGTTTTCGTAAATCGTAACGATCTGTTCGATAAGGGCCACGCCGTCGGTCGAAACGTCGTCGAGCCGTCCCACGAAGGGCGACACGTAGGTAGCGCCGGCTTTGGCCGCCAGCAGTGCCTGCCCCGCCGAGAAAACGAGCGTGCAGTTGGTTTTGATTTCTTTTTTGGCGAAATAGGTCAGTGCCTTCACGCCGTCGCGGGTCATGGGAAGTTTCACGACAATTTTCTCGTCGATTTCGGCCAGTTCCTCGCCATCGCGAATCAGGTCGGCGTAGTCGGTCGAGGTGACTTCGGCGCTGATGTCGCCGTCCACGAGGTCACAAATGGCTTTGTAGTGGCTGAGGATCTTGTTTTTGCCCGTGATGCCTTCCTTGGCCATGAGCGAAGGGTTGGTCGTCACGCCATCGAGGATGCCAAAATCGGCGGCTTCGCGGATTTCGGCCAGGTTGGCCGTATCGATGAAAAATTTCATGGGAATTGGGGAAAATGCGGGTGTGTATCGGGGCAAAAGTACGCAATCGTCCTTCGTTTTCAACCGGGCCGGGCGGTTAGGGTTCGACGCGGAGCCGGAAAGCGGGCGGGTCCGGTTGTCGACGTGGCTCGGTGATCCCTGGCAAGTTCCCTTCCTTTGTCTTGACATTCCCCGCTTTGGGCGACAAAATCGCGCATCGGGTATGGTTTTTTTCACTTTTGCGAAGAAACTCCGCGTTTTCGGGGTTACCGTTGGGTTGGAAAAAGTGGTACTTTTTGCCACCAACCTCCCTCATTCATTTTACCTATGAAAACCTCTCGAATTGCCCGCTGGGTGTTGGTTCTCGGTCTCGTGGCCGGAATTGGTTACCTGGTTTTTGCCAAGATTACCCGTTCTGAAAAGAAAAAAGAAGCCAATGCCCGCCAGTCCAGCGCCCCCCGCGAATTGAGCGTGGACGGCTACGTGGTGAAAACCGAAAAACTGAGTAACACCCTCGATGCCAGCGGCACCCTGCTCGCCAACGAAGAAACCAACATCCAGTCGGAGTTGAGCGCCCGGGTAATCAAAATCTACTTCCGCGAAGGGCAGTACGTGAGTAAGGGCACCGTGTTGGTCAAACTTTACGACGCCGACCTGCGGGCGCAACTTCCGAAACTCTCCACCCAAAAGCAGTTGGCCCAGCGTACCCTCGAACGGAACCGGCAATTGCTGGCCAAAGGCGGCGTGGCGCAACAACAGGTCGACGTGGACGCCTCGACGGTGGAAGGCTTCGATGCCGACATTGCCTACATCCAGGCGCAGATTCAGCGCACCGAAGTCCGGGCACCGTTCAGCGGTACCATCGGGTTGCGCAACGTGAGTGAAGGCACCGTGGTATCGCCCACGACGGTGATTGCCAGCATCCAGCAAACCAATCCGCTGAAGATGGATTTTTCGGTTCCTGAAAAATACAGTGATCTGCTGAAACTCGGCGATCCTGTGCAGTTTACAGTGGCCAGCGACCAAATCACCCACACCGGACGGGTGTACGCCATCGAACCAAAAGTGGACCTCACCACCCGTACCATCAAACTCCGGGCGCAGATATCCAATCCCAAGGGCCAGCTTCACCCCGGTCAGTTTGCCCAGGTGCGCCTCAAACTCAGCGAAACGCCCGAAGCCATGATGGTGCCCAGCCAGGCCATCGTGCCGAGCGCCCGCGACAAGAAAGTCATCGTGTCGAGAAACGGGAAAGCCGAATTTGTAACGGTTGAAACCGGCCTGCGTAGCGCCAACAAAGTGCAGATTATCAAGGGCATTCAGCCCGGTGACACCATCATCACCAGCGGTATGCTCCAACTCAAACCCGACGCCAGCGTAAAGGTGGCGCGGGTAACGAAATAGTTGAAAGTTGAAAATTGAAAGTGAACAGCATTTTTAATTTTCAATTCTCAACTTTCAATTCTCAACTCTCAACCCCATGAGCCTTCCTTCCTTATCCCTCAGCCGCCCCGTGCTGGCCATCGTGCTCAACATCATCATCGTGTTGTTTGGCTACGTGGGTTACACCTTTCTGGGTGTGCGCGATTTTCCGGCCATCGACCCGCCGATTATCAACGTGCGGACGAGCTACGCCGGGGCCAACGCCGACATCATCGAGTCGCAGATCACCGAGCCGCTCGAAAAAGCCATCAACGGCATTGCGGGGGTGCGCACGATTACCTCGACCAGCAGCCAGGGCACGAGCAACATCACGGTGGAATTCGAGTTGGAAGCCGACCTCGAAGCCGCCGCCAACGACGTGCGCGACAAGGTATCGCAGGCCCAGCGCTCGCTCCCACCCGACCTCGACACGCCGCCCGTGGTGAGCAAGGCCGATGCCAGTTCGGATGCCATCATTTCGATGACCGTCCAGAGCAACACCCGCAACGCCCTGCAACTCACCGACTACGCCTCGAACGTGCTTCAGGAACGCCTCCAGACGATTCCCGGCGTGAGCAGCATCCAGATTTGGGGCGAAAAACGCTACGCCATGCGACTCTCGCTCGACCCGGCCCGCATGGCCGCCCGCAACGTGACCGCCACCGACGTACGTAATGCCCTCAACGAGGAAAACGTGGAACTGCCGGCGGGTAAAATTGCCGGTAGCGCCACCGAGCTTTCCATCCGCACGTTCGGACGGTTGCTGACCGAAGAGGATTTCAGCAACGTCATTCTGCGCAACGAAGGCGGCAACATCGTTCGTTTTTCCGACATCGGCGACGTGGTGCTGGGACCCGAAAACGAGGAAACGGTGATGAAGGAAAAAAACGTCCCGATGGTGGGCCTGGCCATTATTCCCCAGCCCGGCACCAACTACGTGGCCATTTCCAACGAATTTTACAAACGCCTCGAAGACATCAAGCGCGAAGTACCGAAGGACATCAAACTCGACATCGCCCTCGACAACACGCGCTTCATCAAGGCTTCCATCACCGAAGTGGTCGAAACGCTCGGCATTTCGCTGGTGTTGGTGGTGATCATCATCTACCTGTTTTTCCGTGACTGGGCCATCGCCTTCCGCCCGCTCATCGACATTCCGGTGTCGCTCATCGGGGCGTTTTTCATCATGTACGTCTGCGGGTTTACCATCAATATCCTCACGCTCCTGGGCATCGTGCTCGCCACGGGGCTGGTCGTTGACGACGGCATCGTGGTGACGGAAAATATTTTTAAGAAACTCGAAGCGGGCTTACCCCGCATGAAAGCCGCCCGCGAAGGCTCGGAAGAGATTTTCTTCGCCGTCATTTCGACTTCGATCACGCTGGCCTTCGTGTTTTTGCCGATTATTTTCCTGGAAGGCTTCGTCGGGCGGTTGTTCCGTGAATTCGGCATCGTGGTGGCCGGGGCCGTGCTGATTTCGGCCTTCGTGTCGCTCACACTCACGCCGGTACTGAACGTGCTCATGACGAAAAAAGAGCACAAGCATTCCTGGTTTTACGAAAAATCGGAACCGTTTTTTACCTGGATGGAAGAAGGCTACCAGCGTTCGCTGGGGCGGTTTATGAACGTGCGTTGGGTGGCTCTCGTCATTGTGGCGGCTTGTCTGGGCCTGATTTTCCTGCTTGGGTCTACCCTCCAATCCGAACTCGCCCCCCTCGAAGACCGCAGTCAGTTCCGCCTTCAGGTGACCGCCCCCGAAGGCACGGCCTACGACTACATGGAAAACTACGTAGAGCGCCTGAGCCAGATGGTGATTGATTCCGTGCCCGAAGGCCGCATCGTGCTCTCGATGGTGGCACCGGGTTTTTCGGGGTCGGGAGCCGTCAATTCGGGCTTCGTGCGGGTGGGACTATCCGATCGAAAAGACCGAAAAACGTCGCAGGAACAAATCGTGAGCCGAGTCAACCGCAACCTGCGGCGCTTTCCCGAAGGCCGCGCCTTAGCCATTCAGGAACAGACCATCGCCGTAAACCGCCGGGGCGGACAACCCGTGGCCTTCGTGATTCAGAACAACGACTTCGAAAAGCTTAAGGCTATGTTGCCGAAGTTTTTGGACGAAGCCAGCAAGAATCCAGCCCTGCAAAACGTCGATATCGACCTGAAATTCAATAAACCCGAACTGCGCCTGGAAATCGACCGGGCCAAAGCGAGCGAACTTGGCGTGTCGGTAGCCGACATTTCGCAGACCCTCCAACTGGCCTTTTCCAACCTGCGCTACGGGTATTTTACGATGAACGGCAAGCAGTACCAGGTCATTGGCGAGGTGGCCCGCGAGGACCGGACGACGCCGGTGGATTTGACCAACCTGTACGTGCGCAACATCCGGGGAGAATCCATCCAGTTGGACAACGTCATCAACCTTCAGGAATCCACCACGCCGCCGCAGTTGTACCACTACAACCGCTACAAATCGGCGACCGTGTCGGCGGGCCTCGCGCCGGGCCGCACCGTGGCCGACGGCATCGCGGCGATGAACGAGGTTTCGGCTAAACTCCAACTCAACGAGCAGGGTTTTACGACGGCGCTGACGGGTTCATCGCGAGATTTTTCCGAAAGTTCGTCGAACACCCTGTTCGCCTTCAGCCTGGCGCTGGTGCTGATTTACCTCGTGCTGGCGGCGCAATTCGAGAGTTTTCTCGACCCGCTCATCATCATGATTACGGTGCCGCTGGCCATCGCCGGGGCCGTGCTGTCGCTGTGGCTTTTTGACCAGACTCTGAATATTTTCTCGCAAATCGGCATCATCATGCTCATCGGTCTGGTGACGAAAAACGGGATTCTGATCGTGGAATTCGCTAACCAGCAGCGGGAAGAGGGCCTGAGTAAAGCCGAGGCGGCCACCCACGCCGCCGCCATGCGCCTGAGGCCCATCCTGATGACGAGCTTGGCCATGGCGCTGGGAGCCTTGCCGATTGCACTTTCACTGGGAGCCGCCGCCACGAGCCGGATTCCGCTGGGCATCGTCATCGTGGGCGGGATTCTGTTTTCGCTCGTGCTGACGCTTTACGTGATTCCAGCGATGTACGTGTTCCTTTCCCGGAAAAAAGCCGCCGCCCACGGCAAGGGCCGCAAAGCCGAAGAAGCCGAGCCGGAAATGACGCTGGTGTAATTTTTTTTAAGAGGTCACGCTGAGCGGAGTCGAAGCGTGTGCGGCTGGTAAGCGTTGACCAGCCGCACACGCTTCGACTCCGCTCAGCGTGACCTCTTTTTGTGCTTATTTTTGGCTCACTATCACCCGCGTTCCATGCCCAAGAATTCCTCCGAAGACCTCGTCAAGCTGAGTACCCTCCCGGCGGTCAACCACCTCAAGGCCGAGCAGGCCAAAGACCCGCCACCCGACCCGACGAACACGCTTCAGATTTTTCTCTGGAAAAATTTCCGTAACCTCTGGGGGTTCATTTTTCACTACATCAAAAGTCGCTTCGGTAAACGCTGCGCGTACCAGGCCTACCCCCGTAACGGCGACGACGGCGTGTACCGACTCGTACCCGGCCCACTGCGCTTCGGCCTGCTTTCGGATTGGGCCAGCGACACCACCGAATCCGACGCCATTGCGGCGCTGGTCAAGGCACACACACCCGACTACACGGTTCACCTCGGCGACGTGTATTTTGTGGGAACGCCGCAGGAGATAAAGGACAACTTCACGGCGGAATATGCCTCCTGGCCGAGAGGCACGGCGGGGAGTCTGGCACTGTCGGGCAACCACGAAATGTACTCGAATGGCCGGGCGTTTTTTGAGGAACTCCTGCCCGCGATGCAAGTGCGCGACGGCGAAAGTTGGGCCACCCAGCAAGCGGGTTTTTTCTGCCTGGAAAACGAGTACTGGCGCGTGATTGGGCTGGACACGGGCTATACTTCGGTGAAAAATCCCATCCTCGAAGTGTTTTTCCCACCCGATTGCCATTTTCGGGAAGAGCAAGTAGCCTGGCTCAAAAACCAGGTGGCGCTGGGCAATCCCGATGACAAGCGGGGGTTGATTTTTCTGAGCCACCACCCGTATTTTTCGGCGTTTCGGCACAATTTTACCCGTCCGGCGCAGCAACTACGCGAACTACTCGGCACTGCCGACCGCCCCGTCGTCTGGTTCTGGGGCCACGAACACCGCCTGACGATTTACGACCGCACCCGCGTGGAAGAAGGTCCCGAAACCTGGGGACGCGGCATCGGCCACGGCGGGATGCCCGTGGAACTCGACGAACCAAAATACGCCGAGAAATACCTGCTCCGCTACTACGACCGCCGCATCCGCACCCGCTTGGGCCGCGCCGCCGTGGGCCACAACGGCTTCGCCCTGCTGCACCTCGACGGCCCCCTGGCCCGCGTGGAATACCGCGACGACCGCGACGCGGTGGTACTCGAGGAAAGCTGGACACTCGACCCGAAAACCGGTGAACTGACGCGGGAAGAAAAAACGGGGGAAATGCTGCTGGCGAAGTACGAGAAGGCGTAGGGGCAAAAAAAAATGGCAAATCGAGTATCACACCGCTACGACCACCTACCCTTGCTTCGGTCAAGACCTGGGGGATTCAGCAGGAGCTGGTTGTACTGATTTGCCGCTGCAAAGGTAGCCAGCCCCGCGAGAGTTAAAAACTCTCGCGGGGGTTTTTCAGGCGTTTTTCTCTCCGCGAGCGTTAAAACCGCCGTAGAACGG
Source organism: uncultured Cytophagales bacterium (assembly GCA_964244295.1). Taxonomy (GTDB): domain Bacteria; phylum Bacteroidota; class Bacteroidia; order Cytophagales; family Spirosomataceae; genus JAJAZB01. Next base: position 167,353 of record CAXTIG010000009.1, on the reverse strand, counting down.
ACTCGTTGGGTTTTCCGGGTACGTACCTTTGCCCCATGAAACACCGGCTCCAGCTCCTTCACTTTTTAATTCTTAATTTTTCATTTTTAATCATCTCTGCCTGTTCCGGCAATTCCAACAAACTGCTCGAACAGGGCCGTCAGGCGCTCAACGCCAACAAACCCGCCGAAGCGGTGAGCCTGCTCAACCAGGCCGTCGAAGCCAATCCTGACAACGAAAAAGCGATCAACGCCCGGGGCGTGGCCCATTTCAACCTGAAAGACTACCCCAACGCTCTCCTCGATTACGAACAGGCCATCAAATTGAAACCGGAATGGTACCAACCGTACTTCAACCGCGCCCGGCTGCGGGTGGAACAGGGCGACTGGGAAAACGCACTGTCGGATTTTTCGGAGGCGGTAAGCCGCCAGTCCGACAGTTCGGAAGTGTACGCCAACCGGGGCATGGTGCTGTACCAACTCAACCGCCTGCCCGAAGCGCAGCACGATTTTGACAAGGCCATCCAACTCAAACCCGGCGATGCCACCGCCCGCTTCAACCGGGGCAACGTGGCCTTCCGGCAACGGAATTACAAGCAGGCCATTCTTGATTTTGAAGCCGCCGTACGCACTGACCCGGCCTTTGCCAGGGCGTTTTACGCCCTCGGTCTGTCCCGCATTTCCGTCGGGCAGCGGGAGGTGGGATGCCTGAGTTTGAAACAGGCTGAAAAACTCGGCTACGCCGACGCTACGACGGCCGTCGAAACGTACTGCAAACCCTGAACTACCCCCGAACTCATGAAATACCTCGCCCTGTTTTTTGCCGCCGCCTTTGTCTGGTTCGCCGTTTTGCAGTACAACGACCCCGACCCGCTGCTTTGGGGGGCAGTTTACTTCATCGCGGCCTACGTTTCATTCCGGGCCTTTCAAGGAAAATTCAACCGGGAAATGCTGGTGGTGTTGCTCATCTGGTCGCTGGCCTGGGCGGTTAGTTCCTGGAGTCAGATGACGAGCTACGAAGGATTTTTCATGCAGGGACAGGGGATGGCCATGAAAACGCCCAACCAGGAACTGGCCCGCGAGGCCTCCGGATTGGGCATTGTAGCATTGGCGTATGGGGTGTTTCTGGGGATGAGTGGGGGAAAAAGGAGAAGGGAAAAAGGAGAAAAAGGGTAACTTCTTTCTCCTTTTTCCCACTTACACCCCCATCTTCGCAATTCGCTTATAATTGATGGTGACGGCTTCCAATGGGGTTTTGCTGCCGTATTCTTCCTGCTCGACGACGAAGTATTTTGCTCCTGCCAGCTTTTTAGCCTTCAAAATTTCGTCAAACTTCACAATGCCGTCGCCCAGTTCGACGCTGTGAAAGTGATGCGGGGTGTCGTCGCGCTTGATGTCGCGCATGTGGAGTAACTCGAAGCGGCCGGGGTATTTTTTAAACCAGTACACCGGGTCGCCGCCGGCGGTGACCCAACCCACGTCCATTTCGAGCGTCACCAGGGCTGGGTCGGTGTTGGTCAGAAGCAGGTCGTAAATCACTTGCCCGTCCACCTGGCCCATCTCGAAATCGTGGTTGTGGTAGCCGAATTTCATCCCCGCCTTCCGGCACAGTTCACCCGATTTGTTGAACAAGTCGCCGACTTTCTTGAGGCCCTCCGCCGAGGTTCGCATACTCACGTCGATCCAGGGGCTGACCAGGTATTTCTGGCCGAGCAGGGCGGCATTGTCCACCGTTTTTTTCCATTCGTCGGTGAAATTTCCGCCCGAATCGAGGTGTTTAGGCAACAGCGGCGTGTGGCCGCTGGGCATGGTCAGGCCGTTGGCGGCGAGCAGGGTTTTAAATTTGGTCGGCGTCAGGCCGTAGAATTTCCCCGCGCCGTAGCCTGCGTGCTCTACTTCGCGGTAGCCCATTTTTGCCACTGCTTCGATGGTGCCTTTGGGATCTTTTTGCATATCGGCCCGGAGCGAGTAGAGTTGCAGGCCGATGTGTTTCGGGGGCGCGGCGAAGGCGTTTTCAGACAAAACGCCCGCTCCGGCCAGCGTGAGGGCGCTGGTTTTGAGGAAGGTGCGGCGAGTAGTTTTCATGGGTGGTTCAGAAGAATTGGTGAGTTGTGAATTCTGAATTGTGGTCACTCGCTTGTGCATTTCGTCAACAATTCAGAATTCACAACTCACCAATTTATTTTAGTCCTTCGCCGGTTTGGTGCTCAACCGGCGGATTTTCAGGTTGCGGTACCACACGGTGTCGCCGTGGTCTTGCAGGTCGAGGCGGCCGGAGGGGTATTTGCCAAAATCGGGCATGGATTTAAACTTGCTGCCCGCCACCAGGTCGGCCCACTTGAGCGAGTGCAGTTCGGTGCTGGCGGTTTTTTTGCCGTTGAGGTACAGCGTCAGAAACCCACGCTGGACGGTGATGCGGGCCTTGTTCCACTGCCCGACGGGCTTGGCGTAGCGCTTGGGCGAGGGAATCAGGTCGTACAAATCGCCGGAGCGGTGCTTGAAAATTTTACCGTCGGGGTGGCCGTTGTCGTCGAGTACCTGCATTTCGGGGCCGGTCACGTAGGGCACTTTGTACGCCTTCGACTCCACGACGTGGAACATCACGCCGCTGTTGCCATTGGGTGAAATTTTCCATTCGTATTGAAAATCAAAGTCTTCGTAGTCTTCGTTGGTCACTAGGTCGCCGCCGACCGCGCCGGCTTTTTTTGCCGTGCCGTCCAACATCAGTGTGCCGTTTTCCGCCTTCCAGGCATCGCCGGGTTGCTGGCCGTTGTAGGCGTGCCAGCCGTTGAGGCTCTGGCCGTCGAAGAGCAGCGTCCAACCGGCCCGCTGTTCGGCGCGGCTGAGCGTGTTGGGGGCCTGGGCGATGGAGAGGCAAGAGGCAAAAGACAGGAGACAGGAGGCGGTTAGTCCGGCGATGCGCGATTTTCTCATGGGTAAAAAAAGGAAACGTTAAAAATCGAAGGGTTGGAGGTCCGGCCCGACCCAGGTGGCGCGAGCGTGGGACGAAAATAGGGTTTCGCGGCGGTAATACCGCAAGGCCAGTGCGCGGTCAGCCCACGAACTGGCCAGAATCCGCGACAACACGTCGGCAAACGCAGCCTGTGGTTCCGCCTCCCGCTGCCGGGCATCGAGCACCCGCAGCCAAAACTGGGTGAGTGTTTCGTGGTAGCCACTGCTGACGGTGTTGGCCGTGCCGACGGCCTCGTTGTAGGCGCAAATGCCCTCGCGCATCCGGGTCAGGGCCTCGGCGAAACCAAACTCCCGCAGGTGCCAGAGGCCGACCGCCAGGTGCGCTTCGTGGGTCCAGTCGGACTTGGGGAGCGTGCGGGCGAGGAATTGGGTGAGGAGTGGGGGCATTCTGAATGATTTTTTCAACTACTCACCGGCCTGTCATCCTGAGCTTGCGAAGGATCTTTCGCGGTTGACTTTAAACTAATTTGTTATCCAGCGCGAAAGGTCCTTCGCAAGCTCAGGATGACAGGCCGGACAGGAATATTTTCAAACCCAGCCCAGTTCCTGGTACAACCGAAAGCCACCCGCCAGTGCGTCGGCGAGGTGGTCGAGCGTGTCGGGAGTAGCCTCCTGGAGGTGGAAACAGGCTTTGCCCTTCAGTTTTTTTAATAAATCGGGGTGAATCGCGGCCTTGCTTTCTTCGTGGGTGTAGATGGGCGTAAAGTAAAAACCCACGTAGCTGCTTTGTACAATGAGCGCGGCGAAGGCGACTTCCTTTCGCTTTTTCCCCTCAATCACGAGGTCTTTTTCCGACCACAAATCGTAGCGGCCCTGAATGTCGGCGCGGGCGGTGAGGGGCGGTTCGTAGGTTTTCAACAGCGGTTTTACGGCGTTGAAAATCTCGACGAGTTGGGGGGTGCTGAGTTTGGGCATGGGGAGGAAGATTTTAGCAAAGTGTCACGCTGAGCGGAGTCGAAGCGCGCACGACTCCCCGCCACCGCGCTTCGACTCCGCTCAGCGTGACAGCCACATAAAAACTAATTTTCAAGCCCACAACCTTGCCCCACCCCGAATCCCGTCTTTATTGCTGACGAGCGACACGTTTTCGGGTAGATCGAAGTCGAGCTTTTTGGCGTTGCCACCGCCGATGTAGAGGTGGTCGTAGTTGAAGGTGGTTTGCAGGATACCGATCACTTTCTGAACCCGGATGTTCCAACGCTCGTCGCCGATTTCCAGAAACGCCTTGTCGCCCACGTACTGGTCGTAGTTTTTGGTTTTGGTGACGGGGTGCTGCCCGATTTCGAGGTGGGGCAAGAGCCGCCCGTCGAGCAGGAAGGCCGTGCCGAAACCCGTGCCGAGCGTGATGACAAACTCCAGGCCCTGCCCACTCACCACGCCCAGCCCCTGTAAATCGGCGTCGTTGACCATCCGGACGGGTTTTCCCAGGGCGTCGCTGAGGCGGTCGGCCAGGGGAATGCCGGCCCAAAGGTCATTGCCCAGGTTGGGAGCCGTGCGCACGATGCCGTCGCGGACGTAGCCTGGAAAACCGACCGAGACTTTCTCGAAGCCTTCAAAATTTTCGGAAAGCTCTTTCAGGGTAGCAATGACCGCCTTCGGCGTACTGGGTTTGGGAGTGGGAAGCTTTTTGTATTCCTGCAAGCGTTCGCCCTCGGCGCTGAGCACGGTGGCTTTCAGGTTGGAACCGCCGATGTCGAACGTGAGGATGGTGCCGGTCAAGGTCTGGCTCATCAGTGCGTGTTGGGGTTAGGTTGGTTGAACTGCAAAGAAAACAGGATTGCCCCAACTTACCGCCCCGACGAATACCGGGCCGCGTCGAGAATTGACCAGAGGTGGATGATCCAACCCAGCAGAAAAAACCAGAGCACCCCCGCCAGCACGAAGTGAAGAATCGCCATGCCCAGCCGCCCTTGCAGCAACTGGCCCAGGCCCGGAATGAAAAAACTGCACAGGGCCGCAATCACGTTGCCACCCGAACCCTGACCTGCCATGCGCTTGATTTTTGAGTGAGTAGTTTTGCCTTGCTCGTTTTCGATTACTTTGTTGGGCCGTTACTGCTCTACCCTTCTCCCATGACTTGCCAAACCTGTGGTCATCCACACCAAGAAAACTTCTGCCCGAATTGCGGCGAAAAGCACCACGACCCGCACCACCTTACTTTCCGGCACTTTGCCGAGGAAACGCTGGAGGGCTTCACGCACGTCGACCACCGGTTTTTTCGCTCGGTGCGGGCGCTGCTCTTCAAACCCGGCTTCCTCACGGCGGAGTTTGTACGCGGTCGGCGGGTACCGTACATGCTGCCGCTGCCACTATTTCTGGTTTGTAACCTGTTGTTTTTCTTCTTCCAAACCAACAATGCGTTTAATCAGCCGATCGACAGTTTTACGCAGTATAAGCCCTACACGTACTTCAACACGAAACAAACGGCGGAACGCGTATTGGATGCTTCCGGCAAAAGCGATCGGGAATTTGCCGGGCAGTTCAATGCCACGATGACCACTGCCTCCAAAGCGTACCTGTTCGTGCTGGTTCCCGTCTTTGCCCTGCTGCTGGCCCTCTTCTTCGTTTCAAAAAAACGAACCTTCATCGAGCATCTGCTTTTTGCCACGCACTTTTACTCCTTCGTGTTGCTATTTTTTCTGTTGCAACTGGCGCTAATAATACCCCTTTCGCTTTTAATCGGACAATCTGATTATTCTCGCCAATTCGATATGGTGATCAGCCTCATCAGCCTGGGGGGAATTGGAGTTTACCTGTCCTTAGCCTTCCGGCGGTTTTACCAGATAAACCGGCCGTGGTCTGCCGTGGCTGCCTTCGCGGGCAGTGTAGCCTTCATCGCCTTAGTGGTGGGGTACCGGATGCTGTTGTTTTACAAAATCATGTATTCGGGGCACTGAGGAGGGGTAAATGGGTAATTTTTCTGAATCTTAACTAGTTACCCAATTACCCATTTACCACCTACTCAAACCCTCCCCGGCAGCGGGTGTTCCCAGGGCTGGCGGTAGGCGCGCTGGAGCAAGGCCGTCGCCTCGCGGTCGCCGACGACTTCGCGCTTCGCGGGGTCGTACACCAGCGGACGGCCCGTTTTCATGGACAAATTTGCCAGGATGCAACTGGCCGTGGAGATGTGTCCCTCCTCGATGTCCGCCACGGGGCGGGACTTTTTGTCAATGGCCGCCAGGAAATCGAGCATGTGAAGGCGGGTGGCGGGCGCGGCGTTGAGTTCGATGCGTTCTTCGGTCAAATCCTCCGGGTATTTTTCTCTTTCGTACACCACATCCTTGTGGATTTTCTGGCCATCCTTGCCTTCTGCTACGAAATCGTAGGCCATCGTGCTGGCTGAGAGTGTGCCTTTGTCGCCGTAGAGTTTGAACGACCAGGGGTAGGCCGGGTCGGCGGCAGTGCCCCAGGTGCGGTGCTGCCAGACGCAGTTTAGCCCGTCGTACTCGAACACCGCGCTTTGCGTGTCGGAAATGTTCGACTTGCCTTCTTTCTGCACGTAAATCCCCCCTTCGGACGAGATGCGCTTCGGCCAGCCCAATTTCAGCATCCAGCGCACGGTGTCGAACATATGGACGCACATATCGCCCACGATGCCGTTGCCGTATTCGTTGAATGTGCGCCACCAGCGGATGTGCGGCAGGCCATCGTAGGGCCGCATCGGGGCGGGGCCGGTCCACATTTCGTAATCTAAAAAGTCGGGCACGGGTTCGACTTTCGGGTTGCCGTTGGCCCGCATGTGAAAGTAGCAGCACATTTCCACGTGCGAGATTTTGCCGAGCAGGCCCGCATCCACGATGTTTTTCTTAGCGTCGATCAGGTGCGGGGTGCTTTTGCGCTGGGTGCCCACCTGCACGGTGCGGTTGTATTTGCGAGCGGCGGCCACCATCGCCTCGCCTTCCAGCACGTCCACGCTGATGGGTTTCTGCACGTACACGTTGGCCCCGGCTTTCAGGGCGGCGATGGTTTGCAGGGCGTGCCAGTGGTCGGGCGTGCCGACGAGGACGATGTCGAACTGGTTTTCGGCCAGCATTTTTCGGTAGTCGCCGTAGAGTTTAGGCGGTTTGGCCGATTTCAGCCGCTGGCCCACGATGGTGGCCGCGCCGTTGAGTTGGTTTTTGTCCACGTCGCACAGCGCTACTACTTCGACCGGTACGACCTGCATCAGGCGGAACAAGTCGCTTTTGCCATACCAGCCGGTGCCGATGAGGCCCACGCGCAGGGGCGCGGCGGGGTGGATGAGGTCGAGGCCGTAGGCCCCGAAGGTGCTCAGGGCAAGGGAGGCCGTGGCCCCCTGGAGGAAGCGGCGGCGGTTGATGTGAAAAGGCTCCATTCGACGAACGGGTTGTGAGGTTAAGTGAATGCCAGTTTCGGATCAGAATTCACTGGCAAACATAACCACCATCCACGCTAAACAAACTCCCGGTGGTAAACGAACTTTCGTCGGAGAGCAAAAATGCGACGGACGCCGCAATTTCTTTTGCAGTAATAAAGAGGTTGTTTTTCAGTCAAGGGCCGCTATCCCATTTTCAAGCAATATTCAGCGGAAACCGGGAAGGGCAGCAGCCTACACCAGGGAAAGCACCAGCGCAGCAAACAAAATCACCTCAGCAATCCGCTGAATCAGACCCCGAATGGAAAAGAGACCCGGCACGGAAAGGCCCAGCGCAGCGAGGCCGACGACGACAGCCGCGCCTTGATAGCCGATTCGATTCAACTCCCCGAGTTTCCACAGCACCATTGCTCCGCCCACGTATTCGACGGCCCCACCCAGGTTGTGAATGCCCTGGCGGGTTGTGCCTTGCAGGGGCGAGCCGGGGTCGCAGGGGAAAAACGCGGCTACCCCGTACCCAATCGCCAGGCAGGCGGCCAACTGCGAAACAGCGACATCCGTTTCCAGGCGGAGTAAGGCTATACCTCCCAGCACAAGGCCAAGAGGCAGAAAAACACCCAGCGACACCAGGCGACCATCCGCACTACCAACCTCACCCAACTCGCTGATGGTGTGACGAATGTGAGAATACGCCGGTCGCCGGAGGGCAAACACCACCAGCGTAGCCAACAGCAGCAGTGAAGCGAATACCGAGAGTAAAAGGGGAAGCATGAGGACGCGTGGGAAATCAAACCATCAGCTTTTTCTGAAAACAAACGCTGTTCTCCACCCCAGTGTAGGGTCCGTAATTCGGCGTGGGATGGTAGCCGTGTTTGGTGTACAGGGCGATGGCGTCGTCAAAACCCCGGGCCGTTTCCAGAATGCAGGTGCTGAAGCCCCCTTCGCGGCTCCAGCTTTCCAGTTCGGCCAGAATCAGCCCCGCCAGACCCTGCCCCCGGCAGGCGGGCAGCACGTACATCCGCTTCACCTCGACCACGTCCTCGCCAAACGGTTTAATGGCCCCGCAGCCCACCGGCACCCCCTCGGCGTAGGCCACCACCGCCTGCCGGATGACGTCAATCTTGTTGAATTGGGCGTAAAACGCATCCGCCTCTCCGTTCCGAACCGTCAAATACCGGTCGAGTTGGGCGACAAGGTGCTGGAAATCGGGGTGGGAGGAAGTGGTACGGAGGAGGGTGGGCATGGATTAAATCGTGTAAAATCTGCGCGTCACTGGGGCTAAACTGATTACTTCGTAAACCATTTCCCTCGTGATGTGAGGGTACCCAATCAGAAATTCTTCGACCGTGCTGCTTTCCAGGTAATCGAACAGCGCTTGAATGGGTACCCGCGTTCCGCGAAAAACGGGAGTACCGCCCAGCACCTCCGGGTCGGATTGGATGATTTTCGCTTCCATGCGTGTTTCGGTTTGTACTGAGCACAACCTCGTTAAATCTTAGGACTTACCGGCGAGTCTTGAGTTTCCCGCAGATAGCGCAGATTTTCGCAGAACTATTGCCTTCAACTTTCTGCGAAAATCTGCGCTATCTGCGGGACAGCCATTTATACGCAATTTTTAACGACGTTGCGTAATTCCAAACTCTGTTTGGCAGCTTTATTTTCTCAAAAGTAGCGTTCCGCCAAGCAACGACGCAAAACCAGTTACTCCGCAAAGCGGAGCGGCGGCGGGGAACACGACCCCATAGACTTCGGCTATAATTTCATAAAAATAATGAATACCCGTGCTTTTAAAGATTCCTCTACATTTGGTTCCTCAACCCATAAAATGTTGCTAAAAATGGAAAACAACGGAATTCAGGATACGCAGGACCCCACCGTGTGGGACGTCAACGATGATAGCAAAGTCAACACCGTGGGCAAGTGCCCCTTTTCGGGCGGGGCGCTCAACAAAAGCGCGGGGGGGGGCACCCGCAACCGCGACTGGTGGCCTAACCAACTGAAGCTGAATATCCTCCGCCAGCATTCGTCCCTGTCCGACCCGATGGGCGAGCAGTTTAACTACGCCGAGGAGTTCAAGTCGCTGGATCTGGCGGCGGTGAAACAGGACATCGTCGCGCTGATGACCACCTCGCAGGACTGGTGGCCCGCCGATTACGGGCATTACGGCCCGTTTTTCATTCGGATGGCCTGGCACAGCGCGGGCACATACCGCATCGGCGATGGCCGGGGGGGTGCCGGTGCCGGTACCCTGCGCTTTGCGCCCCTCAACAGTTGGCCCGACAACACCAACCTCGACAAGGCCCGCCTGTTGCTGTGGCCTGTCAAGCAGAAATACGGCCGGAAACTTTCCTGGGCCGACCTGATGGTCCTCACCGGCAACTGCGCCCTCGAATCGATGGGCTTCCAGACGTTCGGCTTCGGGGGCGGACGGGAGGATGTCTGGGAACCCGAAGAGGATGTGTACTGGGGTTCCGAAACCAAGTGGCTGGGCGATTACGTCCGGTACGCCGACCAGGGGGAACGTAAACTGGAACATCCCCTGGGGGCGGCCAACCTGGGCCTTATCTACGTAAACCCGGAAGGCCCCGCCGGAAATCCCGATCCACTGGCCGCCGCGCACGACATCCGGGAAACCTTTGGCCGGATGGCGATGAACGACGAAGAAACCGTCGCCCTCATCGCCGGTGGGCATACTTTCGGCAAAACCCACGGGGCCGCCGACCCCGGCAAGCACGTGGGTTCTGAACCCGCCGGGGCGGGCATCGAGGAGCAGAGTTTGGGCTGGAAAAACTCATTCGGTACGGGCCGTGGCGCTCACACGATCACCAGCGGGCTGGAGGGGGCCTGGACCACGACGCCCGCGACCTGGGGCCACGAGTACTTCGAAAACCTGTTCGGCTTCGACTGGGAGCTGATCAAAGGCCCCGGTGGAGCGCACCAGTGGCAACCCGCCAACGGCGCTGGTGCCGGTACCGTACCCGATGCGCACGACCCCTCCATCCGTCACGCGCCGTTTATGCTGACCACCGACCTGTCGTTGAAAGCCGACCCGGCGTACGAAAAAATCTCCCGGCGCTTCCACGAAAATCCGGACCAGTTTGCCGACGCCTTTGCCCGTGCCTGGTTCAAACTGACGCACCGCGACATGGGACCCATCGAGCGCTACCTCGGCCCGGAAGTACCGACGGAAGAACTGCTCTGGCAAGACCCCATCCCCGCCGTGACGCACCAACTGGTCGATGATCAGGACGTTGCGACTTTGAAGGCGAAAATCCTTGCTTCCGGCCTGACGGTGTCTCAACTGGTCTCCACCGCCTGGGCCTCGGCCTCGACGTACCGCAACTCAGATAAGCGCGGGGGCAGCAACGGGGGGCGGGTTCGTCTGGCCCCGCAGAAAGATTGGGAAGTCAACAACCCGGCCCAACTCGCTACCGTCCTGCAAACGCTCGAAGGCATTCAGCAAGAGTTCAACGGGGCGCAGGCGGACGGCAAGGAGATTTCAATCGCCGACCTGATCGTGCTGGGTGGCTGCGCGGGTGTGGAGCAGGCGGCTAAAAATGCGGGTTACGAGGTCACGGTGCCCTTCACGCCGGGCCGGGGCGATGCCTCGCAGGCGCAAACCGACGTGCAATCTTTCGACGCCCTCGAACCCGGTGCCGACGGGTTCCGCAACTACCTGAACGCCAAACACAAGTCGGCGGCGGAGGATATGCTCATCGACCGCGCCCAGCTCCTGACGCTGACAATCCCCCAGCTAACGGTGCTCATCGGCGGGATGCGCGTGCTCGATACGAACTTCAATCCCTCGAAACACGGCGTGTTTACCAACCGGCCGGGCGACCTCACCAACGACTATTTCGTCAACCTGCTCGACTTGGGCACCACCTGGCGGGCCACGTCGGATGCCCAGAATCTGTTCGTGGGGAGCGACCGGAAAACGGGCGAAATCGAATGGACCGGCACCCGCGTCGATTTGATTTTCGGCTCTAACTCCGAACTGCGCGCCATTGCGGAAGTGTACGGATGCGGCGATTCAGGGGAAAAATTCGTACGGGATTTCGTCGCCGCCTGGAGCAAGGTGATGAATCTTGGGCGCTTCGACCTAGCCTGAGGGCCGATTTACTGTGCTTGAAAAAGGTGGCCCGTTGCTGGGTCACCTTTTTTTACGTTTAGACGACCCTATCGCTGGGGTTCTCGGACGAACCCCGTTCGTCCGCGTCTGTAACTCGAATGCTGGGAATCGGCGTTTGTGACGCGCGTCGCAGACGCTTACCTATTGCGTCTTCACGAAAAAAAAGCAGTTCAGCCGGTAGTAGCTTTTTCAAATCGTCCACGCGTTTGCCTCGACTCAGTCCTTCCAAGCTAACGTGAACGAGTTTTACCAACCCATGCCCAAGTCGTTGTTCGATAGCGAGCCGGATTTTATTGGCAAATTGCCGCTGATGTTCCCAGAGCAAGGTGGGCGTGTCAATCAGAATCGTCGTGAACTGGATTTTGCTGAAATTCTGCTGAAAGGGGAAATTCTTATCCGCCGTCACGAAATGCGTGAAGCCGTGTTCGTTCAACTTTTGACGTAGTTCCCCGTTTTTCAGACCCGTCCACTCTTTTTCATTTAACGTGAAGACCGATAACGGGCGTAGCAATTCCCGCATCCGAACGTCAATCTGTTCGTCAAGCAGCACGGTCATAAGACGGTTGGCTATTCAACACGACTTGGGCCGCCAGGTTAATCACCTCGTTGACCATTTCCCGCGTGATGTGGGGGTATCCAATCAGAAACTCTTCGACCGTGCTGCTTTCCAGGTAGTCGAACAAGGCTTGAATGGGTACGCGCGTTCCCCGAAAAACCGGAGTGCCGCCCAGTACCTCCGGGTCGGATTGAATAATATTCGCTTCCATTTTTGCGGGAATTTTCAAAGAAAATTTGCTTCATAACCGGTCATCGGTGCGCAGGGTGTTTATGTATTCCTGGGCATCTTCTCCCCAAACACCCGCACCCCGACCCCGGTATTTTTCTAAAATCTCCACTGCCCGTTCTGCTCGCTTCATCCGCTTACTCAACTCGTTGTACACCTGCTCCGCTTCCTCAGGGGCGAGGTGAGTGATTTCTTCCAAGACCATTTTGACGCGGCTCATGATTGCGTAGGCTTTTGCGAAAGTACAAATTTTTCAGTCATACAAACCGCGAAAGCATCCTGACACTCAGGCTGCCACGGGCAAAGGCTCGCGCAGGAACTCCTGATTTTGTACTGATTCTCCTGCCAGCAAGCGGTTGGCTTCGATGACCATCTGCACGGCCTCCTGCAAGTTGGCCCGCACTTCGTCTATTGTTTCGCCCTGCGTGTTAGCCCCTGGCAGTTCTTCCACAAAACCGATGTAGCCTTCGGGTACTTTCAGGTAAATGGCAGTGAGTTCCATGAATGGATTGGTTTGGAAGAATAGCTTTAATCACTCCGGGCGAGGTACGGGTAACTGGCTGAAAAGCAGCGGCCCACCGTGTGTACTCCTCAAAAGTAGTGATTTACAACCCAACGACGCCCAGAGGGCTTGAGAAAATAGTCACTCGCCAGAGGCGAGCGACGGCGGGGGATGGATAAATGACTGAAAGACAGTTGTAAACTGCTTGGATGGTTTCGAGCAAGCTCGCTACACTAAACTTGCTCGAAGTGAGAATTGAGTAAATACTTCTATTCTTTAACCCGAAAAGAATCGAAAAATAATTTCATAATCCCTTCATCTTTTTGCTTAGGATAAGCACTCATAAACATTAAGGAATATAGCCTATCTTTGGTTACTAGTATCCGTTGTTTTGCTCTGTGTCTGTAACCATTGTATGGAACAAAAAAGTCAAATTCTTTTCCCGTCTTCCCTGAAACGTTTATTTCTTTACTGCTAATCAATTTCTCTCCAGTTTTCTCTAACATCTTTTTAACAAAGAAATCAGAGACTTCTTTTTTTGGGGCGTTCCGGAATGGTGAGGTTTCTGGAATATCAAGGCAGACTACAGTAAAGGCCAAACCATCTTTGGTGTTGGCTGACATAAAAGATTTTGCGGGAATTAAAACCCCTGTATTCTCTCGATTTGGAGGTATCAGTTCTTTCACTATTCCTGGAAAATTTGCCTCAAAATCCTTCTCATTGATACGACTCCAATCAGAATACTGACCTAAAACAAGAGTAATTGGAAGAAGTGTAAGTGTAATTGCAAAGAGAAAAGATTTTTTCACAAGTAAAACAGTTTTTTTATGTAGTAGTTGAACAAATTTTCTTCTGTCTCTCGCTATCTCACTATCCCCAATTTGCAATCGGGGCGCTGTCGGTTTCACGTTTGAGACGTGATTCCAGCAAACTTTTCAGCCTTTACCTCGTAAGCCACTACCGTACCTCGGTTTTCAGTTGCTCGTTGGTCGTGTAGCGCCCTTGCTTCACCGCTTCCAACGAGGCAGGCAGTTGGGCCAATTCCTCCCGGCTCAGTTCGTAGGCCATGTCGGTGGTTTGACCCACTTCCGTGCGCATCGCTTCCATCACCTCGCGCAGGTAGTTTTCGTCTTCGATTTGGTCGATGAGGTGGTGCAATTCGGCTTTGATTTCAGTAGCGGGCATGGCTGGTGGCGTTTGGTCTTGCCAAGTTATGAAAACGCGGCGCTCGTGAACGTCATGCTGAACTTGTTTCAGCATCTTCCCGCTGGATGGCAAGCAGCTTGGTTTCAATCAAGTCACTTGGCTGGCAAGGGGAAGATGCCGAAACAAGTTCGGCATGACGAACACTAATTCGCTTACAACCCCAATACCCGCTTGTTAAAACTTTCATCCGCCCCCGTCCCCACAAAATCATCAAAGGCCCGCTCGGTCACGCGGATGATGTGGCTTTCGATGAAGGGCGCGCCTTCGGCGGCTCCCTGTTCGGGGTGTTTGATGGCGCATTCCCATTCGAGCACGGCCCAGCCGTCGTAGTCGTACTGGGCCAGTTTGCTGAAAATCCCGGCGAAATCCACCTGCCCGTCGCCCAGGGAGCGGAAGCGGCCCGCCCGCTGTACCCAGCCCTGGAAACCGCCGTACACGCCCTGCTTGCCGCTGGGGTTAAACTCGGCGTCTTTCACGTGGAAGGCCCGGATGCGCTCGTGGTAGAAGTCGATGAATTGCAAGTAGTCCAACTGCTGGAGCACAAAGTGGCTCGGGTCGTAGTTGATGGCCGCGCGGGGGTGGTTGTTGGTGGCTTCCAAAAACATCTCGAAGGTGATGCCGTCGTGGAGGTCTTCGCCGGGGTGGAGTTCGTAGCACACGTCCACGCCCGCCTCGTCGAAGGCGTTGAGGATGGGCGTCCAGCGGGCGGCGAGTTCCTTGAAACCGCTCTCCACCAGCCCGGCGGGGCGTTGCGGCCAGGGGTACATAAACGGCCAGAGCAGTGCCCCCGAAAACGTCGGGTGCGATTTCAGGCCCAGGTTCTGGCTGGCTTTGGCGGCCCAAAGCAGTTGCTGGGTGGCCCAGGCTTGCTGCTCCTTCGGTTTTCCGGCCAGTTCCGCCGGGCCGAAGCCGTCGAACATCGGGGCGTAGGCGGGGTGAATCGCCACGAGTTGGCCTTGCAGGTGCGTGGCCAGTTCGGTGATTTCGACGCCCCACTCCTTCATTTTGCCCTTCAGGTCGTCGCAGTAGGTTTTGCTTTCGGCGGCTTGCTTGAGGTCGATGCAACGAGCGTCCCAGGCGGGGAGTTGTACGCCGAGGTAGCCCAGGTCGGCCATGTACTTGGAAATGCTTTCGAGCGAGTTGAACGGCTCGGTGTCGCCCATGAACTGGGCGAGGAAGATGGCTGGTCCCTTCAGAGTCTTCATAAAGTGCGTGTCAGTGGTTTAAAAATCGCTACGGTTTTTCGTTATTTTGGCGTCAAAACAACCGGGTATGTCGAACGAGGACAAAATCGTGGAGTTGCTGGGACAGTTGGTCATCCGGGCCGACCGCCACGAGATGCTGCTCGAAAAACTGGTCGAGGGCCAGTTTCGCCACGAGCAACTCTTGCGGGAGCATTCCGTAAAACTGGATGAACACACCCGAATTTTGGAGGAACACACCCGGATTTTGGGCGAACACACACGGATTTTAGGTGAACACACTCATATTTTGGGTGAACACACCCAGCTTCTGGAGGGTCACACCGTCATCCTGCGCATCCACTCCGAAAAATTCGACAGTCACGACACCCGCCTTCAAAACTTGGAACGGCTTAGTGCCCGCCAGGAAATTTTGCTCGAAAAAATCCTCGAATTGCTCGCCGAGGAAGTCATCCGGGCCGAGGAGATTCTCGATGCCGAGTACTTCGATGAGGGCAAGCGGGTGGTTTTTCACAAGAGCAAATTCGCTCCGAATTTTTGAACCGAGCGTCGTGAAAGCGCCGCTCGGTTTGTTTTACGTCAAATTTCCACCCATGCCTGCTTCTTGTTGCTTTCCAGAATCTTCTCGCAAATCAATAATTCCCGGTACCCGTCGGCAAACGTCGGGAACGTCGGGTTTTCCGGTTGCTTGCCGGTTTCGATGGCGGCGTACACTTCTTTGAACAATTGCTTTGAGGTGTCGGGAAAGCCTTCGTTGTGACCGCCGGGGAAGGAAATCACCGAGCGGGCTTCGGCGTGAACCAGCGAAGGGTCGCGCATGAGGTGCTCGTTGTAGCCGTCGCGGTTACCAATCCAGAGTTCGTTGGGGGATTCGGAGTTGAAGGCGAAGGTTTTTTTCGACCCTGAAATTTCCAGTTTCAACTGATTTTTCCGCCCCGCCGACACCTGCGACACGGTGATGACGCCCCGGTTGCCGTTGTCGAAACGCAGCAACACGTTGGCGTGATCTTCGGTGTTGATGGACACGTCGGCGTAGTCTTCGGGCTGGAGCATTTTGCCCGAATACGTCTCGACGGGCTTCAACGGCTTTTTTCGGGTTTTGTGAATCGTGTTGAAATCGGCCAGCACGGCGGTGGTTTTCAGGCCAGTGATGTACTCGATAAGATCCATCAGGTGCGAGCCGATGTCGGCAATGGCCCGGCTATCGCCCGATTTATCGGGTTCGAGCCGCCAGTTGTAGTCAGTTTCGTAAAACAGCCAGTCTTGCAAATAGCTGCCGATGATGCTGTACACCTCGCCGAGGTCACTTTTTTCGCGCATCACTTTCATTTGCCGGGCCAGCGGGTAGTAGCGCAGGTTGAAATGCACGGCGTTGACGAGGCCGGTTTTCGCCGCCAGTTCCACCAGTTCTTCGGCTTCGTGGAGGTCTTTGGCGAGGGGTTTTTCGCAAATGCAGTGCTTCCCCGCTTCGAGCACGGCCTTCGACTGGGCGTAGTGCAGGAAGTTGGGCGTGCAAATGTGAACGGCCTGGATGTCGTCCTGTTTCAGCAGGTCGTCGAAGGTATACGAGCGGGCGATGCCGAGGCTGGCGGCTTTGGCGGCGGCGAGTTCGGGCGTCACTTCGCAGAGCGCGGACACTTCCACGTTGGGCAAACGCCGCAGGGCTTCGATGTGCGCGGGGCCAATGAAGCCCGTTCCGACGACGCCGACTTTGATTTTTTGCATGGGGTTGGGGTGGATGATTAGAGAATTACTTTTTGAAAAAATACTCGCCTTAACGCGTCATTGCGAGAAGGGAGCGCAGCGACCCGCAGCGGCGGACCGTGACGAATCAATCCCCTCCCGGAGACCGAGATAGTTTTAGGGAAATACTCGGTTTTGGCTCTCTTGGTCTCCGGGAGGGGATTGCTTCACTTCGACAGGCGAACCGCAGCGGCGGACCATTTCGCTTCGCTCGTCCGCCTGCCTCCGTTCGCAATGACGGCACTGGAAAACTCATTGTTTAAACTTCGTCCAAACGGCTCCATTCGAGTTCGATTCCAAAACCGTGTCGATAAACAACATTCCCCGCAAACCGTCGTCGATGGTGGGGAAATCGTACACGTCCGGGTCGTAGGCGGTGCCGCTGGCATTTTCCTGGCCCAGTCCGCCGGTGGCGGCGCTGGAGGTGCCTGCGTCGTTCATCCGGTTGCGGAGGGCCATCGCGAAGTTGCGGTAAATGCTGGCGAAGGTCTCGACGTAGCCCTCCGGGTGGCCCGCCGGTTGGCGGGTGTGCGCGGCGGCTCCGGGCGACTTGGCGTTGACGCCCGTCCGGATGATGGTCTGGCCCTTCACCTGGTCGGTGCGGATGAGCGTGTTGGGGTCCAGTTGCTTCCACTTCAGGCCGCCCTTCGTGCCGTACACGCGGATGTTGAGGTCGTTTTCTTCGCCGTGGGCAATCTGACTGTCGTGCAGAATTCCCTTCGCGCCGCCTTCAAAACGCAGGAGCATGTTGGCGTCGTCGTCGAGGCGGCGGCCTGGTACGAAGACGGTCAGGTCGGCGAGGAGTTCCTTGATTTTTAAGCCTGTTACGTACTCGGCCAGGTTTTCGGCGTGGGTACCGATGTCGCCCACACCCCCGGCGGCTCCGTTGCGCACGGGGTCGGTGCGCCAGTCGGCCTGCTTCTGGCCGGTGGCTTCGAGCAGGTCGAAGAGCCAGCCCTGCGGGTACTCCACAATCACCTTGCGGATGTCGCCGATGTCGCCCGTTTTGATGAGGTACTTCATTTCCTTCACCATCGGGTAGGCGGTGTAGTTGTGCGTCAGGGCGTAAATCAGGCCGCTTTTCTCGACGATGGTCTTCAACGCCCGCGCTTCCTCGGAGTTCAGCGTGGCGGGTTTGTCGCTCACCACGTGGAAGCCGTTTTCAAGGGCCAGTTTGGCGGGCGGGAAGTGCATGAAATTAGGCGTGACGATGGTGACGAAATCCATCCGCTCGCCTTCGGGCAGGTCTTTTTCCCGTAAAATCATCTCCTCATAACTGCCGTACACGCGCTCGGCGGGGAGGTAGAGGGCCTGGCCGGTGGCTTTGGATTTAGCGGGATCGGAGGAAAACGCCCCGCAGACGAGTTCGATTTCGCCGTCGAGCATGGCGCCGCGCCGGTGAACGGCCCCGATGAAGGCTTCGAGGCTACCGCCCACCATTCCCATTCGGATTTTTCTTGACATGGTTTAGAACGTGATGAGGTACTGGGTTGGAAGAAGAATATGGGGTGGGCGGCAAAGTTTTCCAAACTTCGCTGGATTTCAAATTGGCAGAACCGAATTTGTTTTCGTTTTTTTGACGAGCCTTTTCGACAAGACGCCTTTATTTTTGCGAAAAGCCCTTTTCTCTACCCTACAGCCTAACTATCTAAACCTGTTTTACCAAATGGCACAATCCACTCTGCAACAACCCGGTGTCAACAACAACCGCCTTTTTCTGGCCAGTTGTCTTGCCATCATTACGACGGCCTTTTCCTTCAGTATCCGGGCGGGTATTCTGCCTCAGTTGGGCACTGAGTTTGGGCTGACTGCCGAGCAGTTGGGTTTTATCAACTCAATGTTCTTTTTCGGTTTTCCCATTTCCATGATTATCGGCGGGCTGGTGTATCACACAGTAGGTCCCAAATTGATTATGCAGGTTGCCGTTATTACGCACACGTTGGGTATTCTGCTTACTATTTATGCGGGAGGGTACGTTGGTTTGCTGTTCTCAACGTTCTTTATCGGCTTTGGTAATGGCTGTACGGAGGCCGCCTGTAACCCAATGATTGCCGATATGTATCCCAGCAACAAGCTGAACAAAATGTTGGGTCGGTTTCACATGTGGTTTCCCGGTGGCATCGTGATTGGTAGTTTAGTGTCCAAATTTATGACCGAGGCAGGCTTCTCCTGGCAGGCTCAAATTTGGGTTCTTATGCTTCCAACGGTTGTTTATGCATTCCTTTTTTTCGGCCAGGCTTTTCCAAAGCCGAAAGTGGAGGGTGTGACGTCTTTAGCGAAAAACTTCCAGGCCATGTTAACCCCCTTGTACATCGCTCTGTTCTTCTGTATGGCACTGACAGCCATTACCGAATTTGGCCCAAACCAGTGGGTAGCCGTTGTTTTAAGCAGTAGCGGAGCCGATGCCATGTTGGTATTAGCGCTGACATTTGGCGTGATGACCGTTGGCAGACTTTTCACCGGTCCGGTTGTGGCCCAATTTGGTCAGACGGGTGTTTTGCTTGGCGGTGCGATTTTAGCAGCGATTGGTATTTATATGTTTAGTACCCTTACGGGTCCGATAGCGTACTTAGCTGCTGTGATTTTTGGCCTTGGCGTGTGTTTTAACTGGCCGACCATGATTGGCTTTGTTGCTCAGCGGGTTCCATTAAGTGGAGCACTGGGTATGTCCATTATTGGCGGGGTGGGTATGTTGTCAACGTCCATCTTCCAGCCCATCATTGGCCGTTGGATTGACACCGATCACGCCATAAACGCAGCCAAGGGACTAACCGGACCAGCACTGGAATTAGCAGCCGGGCAAGCTACCCTATCTACCATGATGACATTTCCGATTATCCTGATATTTGCCTTCACAGGCCTCTGGTTTTGGATGCGCAATCGCAAGCCCGGCCACGCTGACGAGGCAGAAATGCTTCAGCAGCCTCAACTTTAAACGTTCTCATTTCCACAAAAAAGCCGACTGGATTGACTCCAGTCGGCTTTTTTGTGGAAACTTCCGGGAAGTTTCAGAACTTCCCGGAAGTTAACGCCCCACCATGCCTCGCTTCGCCAAACGCCTCCTTCTCGCTCTCCTCATGCTGTTCGGCCTCTCTCAACTCACGGCGGGTTGCTTTTCCTTTCGCATGAGCCAGGAAGAGGTTGAAAAAGCCTTCGCCGGGCGGCCCCTCCAGCCCACGTTCCACAACGTCACCGTCGGCGACCGCACGATTCACTACGCCGAAATCGGCCCCGATTCGCTGCCGGTGGCATTTTTCGTTCACGGCTCACCGGGTTCCTGGAGCGCCTGGGTGAATTTTTTCAAAGACGATACACTGCTGGTAGCCGTGAAGATGGTCGCCGTGGACCGGCCCGGTTTCGGCGATTCGTCGGGCTTCGGGCGGGGAGAACCCTCGCTGGAAAAGCAGGCGGCGTACCTGAAACCCGTCGTGGAAGCAGCGAAAAAAAAGGGGCAGCGCGTGATTTTGATTGGTCACTCGCTGGGCGGGCCGCTCATCGCCCGGATGGGGATGGATTACCCGGCGCTCATCGACGGGTTGATTTTCGTCGCCGCTTCCAACGACCCCGCCCTCGAACCGCACGAGTGGTACCGCAAGCCCGGCGATTTTTTCTTAGTGCGGGGAATGCTGCCGAAAAGCCTGCGGGCTTCCAACCAGGAAATTATCGGCGTCAAACCCGAACTGGAGCGAATGCTGCCGCTTTGGAAGAATATCCATCAACCGAGCATCATCATTCAAGGCGAAAAAGACGTGCTGGTCGATCCCGGCAACGGGATTTTCACGAAACAACAACTCGTCAACGCCCCCGTCGAACTAATCATGGTTCCTGGCATGAACCATTTTGTGCCCTGGAGCCACCCCCACCTTATCCGAAACGCAATTTTGCGTCAGGTTGGGGTAAAAAAGCAGTAGCCTCTTCCGCTGCGGGGAATTAACTTTGTCGGGATTGGAAATCAGGTTTTTACGAACCAATTCAGGGAGCTGCGTCGTTACCTCACTGCTTCCTGCCCCACCCGACGAGCCATTTTTTCGTAAAATTCTCCACCCCCTGCGGTGAGAAATAATGGAACCGCCGCTTACTGGTTTAAACGAACCCTTCGGTGAACGCCACCGCTTTCGACGATGAAACTCAACGCACTGGTCATCACGGGCATTGCCGCCGTCGCCATCGGGTACTTCGCCCTGCGCGGCGACGACAAGGTCGATTTCAACACCCAGGTCAAGCCGATTCTGAATAAAAACTGCATGGCCTGCCACGGGGGCGTCAAGCGGGCGGCGGGCCTGAGTCTGCTGTTCCGGCAAGAAGCCCTCGCCCCCACCGAGTCGGGCAAGCCCGCCATCGTACCCGGCGATGCCAGCCACAGCGAATTCATCAAACGCCTCAGCCACAAAGACCCCAAGGAGCGGATGCCACTCAAAGCCCCGGCCCTGAAACCGGAGGAAATCGAGATTCTGAAAAAATGGGTCGATCAGGGTGCCGAGTGGGGCGACCACTGGGCTTACGTGGCCCCGAAGGCTCCCGACGTGCCCGGCGGTGGCCTCACGGCGGGATTGTTTGGCGGCGATGATTGGTCGAAAAACGACATCGACCGTTTCGTGAAAGCCCGCCTCGACGACGAAGACCTGAAGCCCGCCGCCCCCGCCCAACCGGCCACGCTGCTGCGCCGGGTGTCGCTCGATTTGACCGGCCTGCCGCCCAGCGCCGAGCAACTGGAACGGTTTCAAAAAGACCCTTCCGACGGGACTTACGCCAAAATCGTCGACGAACTGCTGGCCGCGCCCGGCTTCGGCGAGCGCTGGGGCGGGATGTGGCTCGACCTCGCCCGCTACTCCGACACAAAAGGCTACGAGCGCGACGATCGGCGCGACATCTGGCGCTACCGCGACTGGGTGATTCAAGCCTTCAACAAAAACACGCCCTACAACCAGTTTCTGACCGAACAACTCGCGGGTGACCTGCTACCAAAACCCACGGACGAGCAACTCATCGCAACGGCCTTCCACCGCAACACAATGACCAACGACGAGGGTGGCACCAACAACGAAGAGTTCCGCACCGCCGCCGTCCTCGACCGCGTGGGCACCACCTGGGAGGTGTTGCAAAGCACTACCTTCGCCTGCGTGCAGTGCCACAGCCACCCCTACGACCCCTTCCGGCACGAGGAGTTTTACAAATTCCTGGCCTTTTTCAACAACTCCCGCGACGAAGACACCTTCGCCGATTTCCCCAAACTCCGCCACCTGAGCGACTCGTTGCGGTTTCGGCAAAAGCTGACGAGCCTGCACACCTGGGTGAAAACAGCCGCCTCCGTCGCCCAGGCCGACGAAGCGGTGCATTTCCTGAAAACCTTCGAACCGCACGTGAACAGCCTCGTGGCCGACCAATTTGTGAACGGGGCGTTGGCCGACGAAAAGTGGCTGGCCTTGCGGCAGAACGGCTCGGCTCGTTTTTCAAAAATCAAGCTCGACGGCAAGCGGAGCCTCCTCGTCAAGTTCTCGAATTTTACTCCGAACACCACCTGGGAAATCCACCTCGACCGCCCCGACGGGCCGACGCTGGCGAAAATCACCATCGACACCACCCGCCTGAAACCCGACGGCGGTTACGGACTTTTCCCCATTCAACCCACCAGCGGTACGCACACGCTTTATTTTTCGGTGAAATCCACCGACAAGATTCTAAAGGAAAAACCCGACCAGACGCTCATCACCTGGGATTGGTTTGCCTTCCGCGAGGAGTTTCCCGGAGCCGGTAAGCCTGGGCAGGCGGAAGCGAAGGCCACGTTTTGGGAACTGATGAAAGTCCGCATCCCTTCCACGCCCATCATGCAGGATAACCCGGCGGATATGTTCCGTAAATCGAACGTTTTCGTGCGGGGGAATTTTTTGGTGAAGGGCAAGGAAGTCACACCCGACGTGCCCCGGTCGCTCGGCGGCTTGCCGAAGGGCCTGCCCCGCAACCGCCTCGGGTTGGCGAAATGGATGACTTCGCCGCAACACCCGCTCACAGCCCGCGTGGCGGTGAACCGGTTTTGGGAACAACTCTACGGCATCGGTCTGGTTGAAACCCTCGAAGACTTCGGCACCCAGGGTTTCACGCCTTCCGACCAGCAATTGCTGGATTATTTAGCGGTGAAATTCACGACCGATTTTGGCTGGAGACCAAAAGACTTGCTCCGCTACCTCGTCCTCTCGGCCACCTACCGGCAGGACTCCAAAGCCTCGGACGCCTTGCTCGAAAAAGACCCCTACAACCGCCTGCTGGCCCGTGGGCCGCGCATCCGCCTCAGCGCCGAACAAGTTCGAGACCAGTCCCTGGCGGTTTCGGGCTTGCTTTCCCGAAAAATGTACGGCCCCGGCGTGATGCCCTACCAGCCCGACGGCGTGTGGCAATCGCCCTACAACGGTGCGAAATGGGTGCAGGCCACCGGCGAAGATCAGTACCGCCGCGCCATTTACACCTACTGGAAACGCACCAGCCCCTACCCTTCGATGCTGGCCTTCGACGGCTCCAGCCGCGAGGTGTGCCTGGCCCGCCGCATCCGCACCAACACACCGCTGCAAGCCCTCGTGACGATGAACGACCCCGTTTACACGGAAGTGGCCCGCCAACTGGCCTACCGGATGGAGGCCGAGGGCGGTAAATCGCCCGATGCCCAACTCCGGGCCGGGTACCGCCGCGTGATGGCCCGCGACATCGGGCCGGAAAAACTGGCCGTGCTGCGAACCCTCTACACCGACGCGCTACAGACCTACCGCAAGCAGCCGAAGGAAGTGGAGAAATTATTGAAAGACAGCAAAACCAAACCCCGTCCCGAAACCGCCGCGCTGACGCTGGTAGCGAGCGCAATGGTGAATCTGGATGAGTTTATTACCAAGGAGTAAGTTTTCTCCGTGAGGGTTCTAAAACCCTCGCGGGGTTCATTTCCAACCGAGCCAACGCATGGAAACAACGGAAAAAACCGAGCACAAATCGTTAGGCCGCTACCTGGTCGAAAGTAAGCGTCAGGCGCAGGAAGAAATGCGGGAGCGCTACCAAAACGACCCCGATTTACGGGCGGCACTGGATGCTTTGCAGGAACGCGGCCCCGAGGTGAGGCCGTACAAGCCCAAACCGGTTACCTACACGCCGGAGCAACGGGCCAAACAGGAACGGGAGGCGGCTTTTTTTGAAAACCTGCTGGAAAGCCAGAACGAGACGATTGCGAAAATGCAGGAAGCCGCCCAAAGCGACCCGCGCGTGAAGGAAATCATCGCCGAACTGCTCCACCAAAATGCCCTCCACCGAGCCGTATAAATTTATTTTTGAAGGCGGAGCGGACAATTCGTACTACTTCGCCTCGCACCGGGACGTGGTGTATCAGGTCAAATTCAAACCCAGTTTTTACCTGTTCGACGCGCCTCCCGAAATAGCGGAAAACGTGTTCGAGTTGGTGATTGCCGACATTTACGTTCCCCGGCAGCAACCGCCGCTTCTGGATTTGCAGACGCCGGTTACGATTGCGGCCATCGTCGAGGATTTTCTCCAGAAACGAGAACGCGTGGCCGTGTACGTGCTCGCGGATTCAGACGGACGGGCCTACGCCCGGCAGCGCAAATTCGACCACTGGTTCCGTCATTTCAATAGCGCCGGGTACGCGAAATACGACCAGACCTTTGGCAAACCGGAAGGACCCCGCTACCTCACGTCAATGATTTACCGCCTCGACAACCCGTTGAAATTTAACCTTTTGGAAGCATTTGACCGGTTGACCGAAACCTACAACGCCGACAAATAACCACGAACCCCCGTTTTCTGACCGCAGCCAGCGCCATGAATAACCTCCCCGACCAATTCCGCCGCGACTACCTTGAACTCGAAACCCGGCGGCACTTTCTCAAGCAATGCTCCACCGGCATGGGCATGATGGCGATGGCCTCGCTGACGGGTAGCTGTGTTGAGGGTAAAAAAGAATCCAACCTGCTGGGCGTCGCCAACCCGATGGCCCCGAAGCTCTCGCCCAGGGCGGGCAAGGCCAAGTCGGTGATTTACATTCACACCGCTGGGTCGCCTTCGCAACTCGAACTGTTCGACTACAAACCCGAACTTCGGAAAGTGGACGGCAAAGCCTGTCCGCCCTCGTTTCTGGAGGGGAAAACCTTCGCCTTCATCCGGGGCGTTCCGAATATGCTCGGGCCGCAGGGCGAGTGGAAACAAAATGGCCACTCCGGGGCCTGGGTGAGCGACTACTTGCCGCATTTCCGGGGCGTGGTGGACGAGGTGACGTTCCTGAAAGCCATGCACACCGAGCAGTTCAACCACGCCCCGGCGCAGTTGCTCATGCACACGGGCAGCGCCCGGTTGGGTAGGCCCAGCATGGGTAGTTGGGTCACCTACGGCCTCGGCACCGAAAATCAGAACCTGCCGGGTTTTGTAGTGCTCGCTTCGGGCGGCAAAAGTCCCGACGCGGGCAAGTCGGTGTGGGGCAGCGCCTTTCTGCCCTCGGTGTACCAGGGGGTGCAGTGCCGCACCGAGGGCGACCCGGTGCTGTACCTGAGCGACCCTAATGGCGTGACCCGCGATTTGAAGCGTAAAACCCTCGACGCCATCGGCAAAATCAACCAGAAACAATACGAGGAATTCCACGACCCCGAAACCCTCGCCCGCATCAGCCAGTACGAAATGGCGTACAAAATGCAGATGTCGGTGCCCGAAATTATGGACATCAAGCGCGAGCCGCAGCACATCCTTGACCTGTACGGCGTCGACCCCAACGAAGGCTCCCTGGCCCGCAACATCCTACTGGCCCGGCGGCTGGTGGAGCAGGGCGTGCGCTTCGTGCAACTCTTCGACTGGGGTTGGGACACCCACGGCACCTCCGACGACGGGGCACTCGAAATCGGCCTGCGCAACAAATGTCGCCAGGTGGACAAAGCCATGACCGCCCTGATTCTGGATTTGAAACAACGCGGAATGCTCGACGAAACCCTCGTGGTGTGGGGCGGGGAGTTTGGCCGTACGCCGATGGCCGAAAACCGCGAGGGCAAGGCCAATCCCTTCATGGGCCGCGACCACCACCCCGAAGCATTCACCGTCTGGATGGCGGGCGGCGGCGTGAAGCGCGGCTACACCCACGGCGAAACCGACGAAATGGGTTACAGCGGCATCAGCGGGCGCACCCACGTTCATGACTTGCAGGCCACGATTCTCCACTGCCTGGGTTTCGACCACGAAAAATTCACTTACGAATTTCAGGGTCGGCCCTTCCGGCTGACCGACGTGCATGGGAAGGTGATTCGGGAGGCGCTGGCGTAAAAAGAAGGGGTGGCGTCCGATTAGCTCCGCTGAATCTACGTTTCTCAAATCGGACGCGGGCGATTCGCCGCTGCGATTTCTCAAAACTCAGTTGGCGTGAGGCGGCATTTTTTGAAAAATCATGGAAATAGCAACCGCACCGGCTCCCATCGAAATCCCCAAAGCGTTGATTTTGGAAGAAATCGACGGTCAGTCCATTTACTACCGGGGCTACCGAGAGGTGCTGAGTGGCGAAAAAACCATCGAGGAACTTACGGGAAGCAGTATTTTCAAATCGTACCTGGTGAGCCTGCTTCTTTCCTACCTAAACGCACAATTGCCAGAAAGAAAATTCTTGCGGCCATCCAACCTGGCAACTCACGGACTGGGACAAGGAAGTGGCCGTAGTCGAAGGCTGCTCCTTCGTCCTCACCCGGTTGCTGGAAGACGACGGAACGGCTTAATTCCGTTTTAGGTTTTCGGGTAATATTCCCAAAACTCAGGCTTTACCCCAGCATGAACGCCAAACTCCTCTCCGTCACTGCCCTGCTGCTCGCCGCCGGAATCGGCTACCTGACGCTGGTACGGGGAGAAGAAAAAGTGGATTTCAGTACGCAGGTCAAGCCCATTCTCAACAAACACTGCATCGCCTGCCACGGCGGGGTAAAAAAAGCGAGCGGATTCAGCCTGCTCTTCCGCGATGAGGCCCTGGCGAAAGCCAAATCAGGCAAACCCGCCATCGTGCCCGGCGATGCCGAGCATTCTGAATTCATCAAGCGCCTAACCCACAAAGACCCCGACGAGCGGATGCCCTTGAAAGCCGACCCGCTGAAAGGCGAAGAAATCGAAATTCTGAAACGTTGGGTACAACAAGGAGCCGAGTGGGGCGACCACTGGGCTTACGTGAAACCCCAAACGCCGGCGCTTCCCGGCCAGGGTCTTTTCGCCGGAATCAATATTTTTTCCAGTAGCTGGGCCAAAACCGACCTCGATTTTTTCGTCAAAAAACGCCTCGACGACGAGGGTCTGGAACCCGCCGACGAAGCCGACCGCGCCACGCTCATCCGCCGGGTTTCGCTCGATTTGACCGGCCTGCCGCCGACACCCGAACTGCTCAAAAAATACCGCGATGCCGACGACTGGGATACCGCCTACGCCCAACTCGTGGACAGCCTGCTGGCCTCCCCAGCCTACGGCGAACGCTGGGCTTCGACCTGGCTCGACCTGGCCCGCTACTCCGACTCGCGGGGCTACCAGAAAGACAACGCCCGGCGCATCTGGCGCTACCGCGATTGGGTCATCCGCGCTTACAACCGGGACCTCCCCTTCGACCGCTTCACGGTCGAACAACTCGCGGGCGACCTTTTGCCGAACCCGACGAAGGACCAACTCCTCGCCACGGCCTTTCACCGCAACACGATGAACAACGACGAGACCGGCACGGTGGACGAGGAATTCCGCGTGGCCGCCACCATCGACCGGGTCAACACCACGATGGAAGTCTGGCAGGGCACCACTTTCGGCTGCGTGCAGTGCCACAGCCACCCTTACGACCCGTTCCACCACGAGGATTACTACAAGTACCTGGCGTTTTTTAACAACACCCGCGACGAAGACACCCAGGACGAAGCCCCCACCCTCCGGGAATTTTCGGAAGCCGACACCCAACGCCTCGACAGCCTCGGCCGCTTTTTGAACGGAAGCACCACGCCTCAAAAAGCCGCCGAATGGCTTCAATTCGTGCGCGTCCTGGAACCCCGTTTTCACGCCCACTACGCCGACCGCTACCAGAACGGGGTACTCGTCGGCGACCGGCAGATTGGACTTTGGCACGGGGGAAGCTGCCGTTTGCCGGGTCTGAAATTGGACGGCAAAACCCAATTTCTGATGGCCTACGCCAGCCAGTTTGCGGGGGGAACGCTCGAACTCCGCCAGGATAGCCCGACCGGGCCTTTGCTTTCGACCATCGCCATTCCCAGCACCTCGGGCGTGGTCAATCCGGCCCTCAACTACACGCCCATTTCCACCCAAATCATCCCGGTTTCGCTTCGCCCCAGCACCGGGCGGCACGACGTGTATTTGGTCGGGCGGAATTCGGCGCTGAAACCCCAGGAAGAAGTCATCAAAATCGTCTGGTTTGCCTTGCTGGACGAATTTCCCGGTCGGCATCAAACTGGTTTTGCGCGGGCGGAGCAGCAGTTTTTTGGTTTGTTACGGGCTAAAACGGAGGGAACGCCCATCGCGCAGGCGTCCAATCCCGATTACCAACGGCCCACCCACGTGTGGGTACGCGGCAACTGGCTCGTGTACGGAGCGGAAGTACAGCCCGACGTGCCGCATTCGATGCCGAAATTCACCGGGTATTCCCGCGACCGCCTCGGTCTGGCCCGCTGGATGGTCAGCCCCGAAAACCCGCTGACGGCCCGCGTGGCGGTAAACCGGTTTTGGGAACAACTCTTCGGCGTCGGGCTGGTCGAAACGCTGGAAGACTTTGGCACCCAGGGCGCGAAGCCCTCCCACCCCGAACTGCTCGATTTTCTGGCCTCGAAATTTCAGACGGATTGGAAGTGGAGTCAAAAACGCCTGCTCCGCGAACTGGTGCTCTCGGCCACCTACCGGCAAGCCTCGCGGATGGACAAAAAGGCCGTGGAGCGCGACCCGCAAAACCGGCTTTTCGCCCGGGGTCCCCGCCTGCGCCTGACCGCCGAAATGGTGCGCGACCAGGCCCTGGCCGTTTCCGGGCTTTTATCGAAAAAAATGTACGGCAAACCCGCGTTGCCCTACCAACCCGAAGGCGTGTGGCAGGCCGTGAACAGCAGCCTCAACTACAAGCAAAGCGAGGGCGAAGACAATTACCGCCGGGCCGTTTACACCTTCGCCCGCCGCACCGGGCCGTACCCTTCGGCCTTCACCTTCGACGCGGGCAGCCGCGAAGTCTGCCTCTCGCGCCGCATCCGTTCCAACACGCCCCTGCAAGCCCTCACGCTGCTCAACGACCCGGTTTTTTTGGAGGCTTCGCTGGCCTTGGCAAAGGTGGCGCTGACCTCCGGTCGGCGCGGGCCGGATGAGCAAATCGCCCAAGCCTACCAACTCGTCACGAGCCGGGAAATTTCCGGGGAAAAGCAGGAAAAACTAACGCAGTTGTATGCCACGGCCCTCACCCGTTTCCGCCAGAAACCCGCCTTAGTCCAGCAATTTGTCCCCGAAAAAGGCAGCCCCCACCTCGCCGCGCTGACGGTCGTGACCAACTCGATTCTGAACCTGGATGAGGTCGTGACGAAGGAATAAAATCGGTAGATTCGTAGAAAAAACGCGAAAGTCATGTTGACAGCCATTTCAGGAACCTACGAAAACGGGCAGGTACCGCTCGATGAGCAGCCACCCGTCCAGACCAAAGCGAAGGTGGTGGTAACGTTTTTGGAGGAAGAAAGTGCGTCGCCTTCAAAACCAAAAGACCGTATTTCGGGAAGTTTGAAGGAAAAAATCACCCTTCCTGACGATTTCAACGAGCCACTCGACGACCTCAAGGAATACATGTATTGACATGACGTACCTGATTAATACGCAAATCCTGATTTGGTTTCAAACCGACAAGAATCGCCTCAGTAGTTCAAACTACGAAATTCTGCGTTCGGGTGAAAACCAGATTTTAGTCAGTCACGTCAGTATTTTTGAGATTGTCATCAAACGAGCGATTGGAAAATTTCCTGAAATCACACTTTCCGTTCCGGAGTTGGTTTCCCAAATTAAGACGGATGGCTTTGAAATTCTCCCCACCACCGAAACCCACCTCGCCGCCTACGAACAAATTCCGCTTCTGAACGACCACCGCGACCCCTTCGACCGCCTCCTCATCGCCACCGCCCAGGCCGAAGCCGTACCGCTGATTTCCGCCGATGAGAAATTCAAAAGCTACCCGGCGGGGGTGTTTACGTTAATCGAAAATTAAGCATGAACCCTTTCCAACAAGCCCAACACGACGCCCTCCGGCTCGAAACCCGCCGCCACTTCCTTAAGCAATGCGGCAGTGGGATGGGCGCGCTGGCGCTTTCGTCGCTGCTGGGGAGTTGTTTTCCAGGAAAGGAAGACGCTTTGGTTGCCAACCCACTCGCGCCCCAGAAGCCCCACTTTAACCCCAAAATCAAGTCGGTCATTTACCTGCACATGGCCGGGTCGCCCTCGCAACTCGAACTGTTCGACTACAAACCCCAACTCGCCAAGTGGCACGGGCAGGATTGTCCGCAATCGTTTCTGGAAGGAAAAACTTTCGCCTTCATCCGGGGTGTGCCCAAAATGCTCGGGCCGCAGGGAACTTGGGCGCAGCACGGTAAGTCGGGGGCCTGGGTGAGCGATTATTTACCGCATTTTCAGAGCATGGTCGATGACGTGACGTTTCTGAAAGCCATGCACACCGACCAGTTCAACCACGCCCCGGCGCAGTTGCTCATGCACACCGGCAGCCCGCGCCTGGGGCGGCCCGGCATGGGCACCTGGGTCACCTACGGCTTGGGGGCCGACAACCAGGATTTGCCCGCCTACATCGTGCTTACCTCCGGTGGC
Source organism: uncultured Cytophagales bacterium (assembly GCA_964244295.1). Taxonomy (GTDB): domain Bacteria; phylum Bacteroidota; class Bacteroidia; order Cytophagales; family Spirosomataceae; genus JAJAZB01. The sequence goes on along the minus strand of CAXTIG010000009.1, from coordinate 136,667 downwards.
AAGTACCCCGAAGCGGGCAAGAGCATCTGGGGCAGCGGGTTTTTACCCTCGGTTTATCAAGGCGTGCAGTGCCGTTCGGCGGGCGAGCCGGTGTTGTTCATCGAAAACCCGAAGGGCCTCGACCGCGACCTGCGCAAAGCCGCCATCGAAACCATCAACGACCTCAACCGCCAGGAGTACGACACCTTCGGCGACCCCGAAACCCTCACCCGCATGGCCCAGTACGAACTGGCCTTTCGGATGCAAACCGAGGTGCCCGAAGTGATGGACACCAGCCGTGAAAGCAAGGCCACGCACGAGTTGTACGGCACCACACCCGGCAAGGTTTCCTTCGCCAACAACTGCCTGCTGGCCCGGAAACTGGTGGAAAACGGCGTGCGCTTCGTGCAACTGTTCGACTGGGGCTGGGATACACACGGCTCCAGTTCGGGCGAGGCGCTCGAAATCGGCCTGCGCAACAAATGCCGCGAAACCGACCGCGCCATGACCGCCCTGCTGATGGATTTGAAACAACGCGGCCTGCTCGACCAGACCCTCGTGGTGTGGAGCGGCGAATTTGGCCGCACGCCGATGGCCGAAAACCGCGACAACAAACCGGCCCCGTTTATGGGCCGCGACCACCACCCCGGTGCCTACACGATTTGGATGGCGGGCGGGGGCCTGAAGCCGGGCTTCACCCACGGCGAAACCGACGAACTGGGCTACGAAGGCGTGAAGGGCCGCACCCACGTCCACGATTTTCAGGCGACGGTGCTACATTTGCTCGGCCTCGACCACGAGCGCCTCACCTACCAGTTTCAGGGCCGCCCGTTTCGACTGACGGACGTGAGCGGGAAGGTGATCAAGGAAATTTTAGCGTGAAAAAGGCCATGTTCCCCAAACCCGTTTTCGTGCAGGCTCTCGAAGATTACCGGATTTTTCTTCGGTACAATGACGGCGTGGAAGGCGAACTCAATTTGTCCTACCTGGCGGGAAAGGGTGTTTTTGAACAATGGGACGAAGACGACTGCTTCTCGCGGGTCTACATTGACCCCGAAACCAACGCGATTGCCTGGTCGGAAGAGCTTGAAATTGGGCCGGATTCTTTGTACCTGAAGGTGTTGGACGTTGATTTTCAGAATTGGAAAACTCGCTCCATTGCCCATGCCACGCATTAGCCAGTTTTTCGGAATCATCATTTCGATGTATTTCCGCAACGGAACCGCCCTAATGGGTTTTATCCATGTTGAAAAAAGCTAGTCAACCTTGAAACGATATGCTGACGGTCAACGAAATACGCACGAAAGCTGCGGCTTTTTTCCGGGATAAACCCATTCGGCGGGCCTTCGTGTTCGGTTCGTTGGCTCGAAAGGAGGCCAGCGAACAAAGCGACTTGGATATTCTGGTGGAATTAGACGCGACGAAAATGGTCGGCCTCATCGAGTACATCCGACTTTCGGACGATTTGGAAACGCTGTTTCAGCGGAAAGTGGATTTGGTGGCCGAAGATGGCCTTTCGCCGTTTATCAAGCCGCAGGTCGACCGGGAGAAAATTCTGATTTATGAAGCCTGAGCTCGGCGATCGGGTGCGGCTTCTCCACATGGTCGAAGCCATCGGGCACATCGAATCGTTTCTGACGGGGTACACTTTCAACGACTTCGAGCAAAGCATCCTGCACCGTTCGGCGGTGGAGCGCCAGCTTGAAATCATCGGCGAGGCGGCAACGGCCATTTCCGAGACGGTAAAACTGGCCCATCCCGAAGTGGATTGGCAACCCATCAAACGGTTCCGAAACGTCATCGTTCACGAATATTTTGGCCTGAGTCGGCAAATCGTGTGGGGGGTGGTGCAGAAGGAACTTCCCGTATTGAAACAACAACTGCTGGCTATTCTTGACGATTCAACTCTTTTTCCAAACGAAACTCCTTCCTAAATCCATGAAAAACCTCCTCCTCACCGCCGCCCTCAGCGCCGCGCTCCTCGCCCCCGGCCTCCAGGCCCAAAGCCTCACCAAAGCCTGGGAAACCGACACGCTCCTGCAAACGCCCGAATCGGTGCTGTTCGACGCCGACACCCGCAGCCTCTACGCCGCCTGCATCAACGGCGCTCCCTGGGGCGTCGATGGCAACGGCTACGTCGCCAAACTCTCGCCCGATGGCAAAATCACCACGCTGAAATGGGCCACCGGCTTTGACGCGCCGAAGGGCATGGCCGTCAGTGGTAGCAAACTCTACGTGGCCGACGTAACCAACATCCGGGTGGTAGATTTGAAAACCGGCAAACTCGAAAAAACCCTCAGCCCCGACGGAGCCAAACAACTCAACGACGTGAGCGCCGGGCCGGACGGCACCGTATACGTGACCGACATGGGCCGGAGTATGATTTTGCAAGTGAAAAGCGGCCAGGTTTCCACCTTCCTCGAAGACAAAACCCTCGAACGGCCCAACGGCGTTCGGGCGGTGGGTAGCAAAATGTACGTCGTGGATGCGGGCAAGGGCATTTTCTACGAAATCAATGCCGATAAATCCCTGCGGAAAATTGCCGAAGGAATGCCCTCCGGCGATGGCATCGAACCCGTTGGTAACGGCGATTTCCTGCTTTCGCGCTGGGCAGGGGTGCTCAACTACTGCACCGCCGACGGCAAACTGACCCAACTCCTCGACACCCAGGCCCAGAAAATTAACGCCGCCGACATTGGGTTCGACCCTAAAACCAATACGGTGTACGTGCCGACGTTTTTCAAAAACTCGGTCGTGGCGTACAAGTTGAGTAAGTGAGCCAGCTAAACTTCCCGGAAGTTCTTATTCGGACAGGTATTTTTCGCCCATTCTCTACTTCTATCATAAAACCTCTGCCTTCCCATGAACGAACACCTCAGCCGCCGCCACTTCCTCCGCAACGGGGGGCTGGCTTTCGCTGCCACGGCATTTTCCGGAAAAATTACCTTTCCCAAAGGCGAAGTCCTCGTCGGGCACGGGGCGCACCGGTACCGGGTCGTGCCCGGCTGGGGGCTGCTCGACGCGGGCAAAAACCCCGTCAACGACTGCCACGAGATGGTCGAAGACGCGAAGGGACGCCTGATTTTGTTGACCAACGAGACGAAAAACAACGTCCTGATTTACGATAAATCCGGCAAATTGCTCGAAGCCTGGGGCACTTCTTACCCCGGTGCCCACGGCCTGACGCTGTCCAACGAAGGCGGCGAGCAATTCCTCTTCATCGCCGACAACACCCGCCGCCAGGTCATCAAAACCGATTTAAAGGGCCGGGAATTGATGAAGCTGGAGTACCCGAAAGAAACCGGCGTGTACGAGCACCCCGGCCAGTTTACCCCCACCGAAACGGCCATCAACCCCGCCAACGGCGACATCTACGTGGCCGACGGCTACGGGGCCAACTACATCACCCGCTACGACGCGAAGGGCCGGTACCTCAGCCACTTCGGCGGGCGCGGCGAGAGTTTGACCGACAAATTCGACTGCTGCCACGGCGTCATTGTCGATACCCGCAACGCCTCGAACCCCACGCTCCTCGTGACCGACCGCCGCCGCCAGGCCTGGAAGCGCTTCACCCTCGACGGCAAGTACCTGAGTACCATCGCCCTGCCTGGCACGTACATCTGCCGCCCGGTCATCAAGGGCGACCTGCTCTACGGAGCCGCTTACCGCAGTATGTCCGACCAGTACCCCGATTCGGGCTACATCCAGATTTTGGACAAAGCCGACAAAGTCGTCTCGACCCCCGGCGGCTCGGCCCCGGTGTACACCAGCGGCAAGCTCGACGAGCAGCGCAAGCAAGACCCCGACCGCGCCTTCATGCACCCCCACGACGTGTGCGTGGATGGCGACGGCAGCATTTACGTGCCACAGTGGAACTCAAAGAAAACGTATCCCGTGAAGTTGGAACGCATTTAAACCTCCCCCACCCCGTCATTGCGAGCGAAGCGAAGCAATCCCCTCCCGGGGACCAAGGAAGCGAAAACCAATCAACTTGCCCTGAACTATGCTTGGTCTCCGTTAGGGGATTGCTTCGCTCGCAACGACGGTACTTTAAACCGATGAACCTCGCCACGCTTTTTCTTCAAGTCGAAGACACCAATTATTTCCTCCAATTTTTCGGGCGCTTTCACCCGCTGATTGTCCACTTGCCCATCGGGCTGCTCATTCTGGCCGCCGGGCTGGAAATCCTCACCCGGCGCGAGCGTTACGCCAACCTCCGCCCCGCCGTGTCGTTCACGTTGTTTTGGGGAATGCTCTCGGCGGCGGTCGCCTGCGTGCTGGGCTACCTGCTCTCGCTCGACGGGGGCTACGACGAAAGCGGTCTCGACTGGCACATGTGGATGGGCATTTCCGTCGCGGTGGTCGCGGCGGTGGCGTATTTTGTAAAACGCACGTCGGAAAACCGCGCCGAACCCATCCTGCTCCGCGCCCAGATGCCGCTGGCTATCGGGCTACTGGTGCTACTCACCGTCACGGGTCACCTCGGCGGCAACCTCACCCACGGCTCCGACTACCTCACCCAGCCCCTCGTGGCGGCGGTCAGCGGCCCGCCCGTACCCAAAGTGCGCAAGAAAATCACGAACGTGGAACAGGCCCTGGTGTACCAGGAGTTGGTCGAACCGCTGCTGGAAGACAAGTGCTGGCAGTGCCACAACGCGGGCAAAATCAAAGGCGGGCTGCGCATGGACACCCAGGCGCTGCTGCTGAAAGGCGGCGAAGAAGGCCCCATCCTGAAACCCGGCGATGCCCTGCAAAGCGAGATGATTAAGCGCCTTCTCCTGCCCGAAGAAGACGAACACCACATGCCGCCCAAGGGCAAAACCCAACTCAGCGACCAGGAGGTGGCCCTGCTCCACTGGTGGATTGCGCAGGGGGCGAGTTTTGACAAAAAAGTGGCCCAGTTGGCGAAGGACGATAAAATCAAACCCGTGCTCGCCACCTTCGGCAGCGGCGGCGTGGCTACCGAAAGCGAGGAAGACAAGGTGCTGAAAACCAAAGTAGCCGCCGCCAGCGCCGGGAACATTGAGAAATTGACGAAGCAAAATGTGCTGGTGATGCCCGTCGCCAACGAAAGCACACTGCTGATGGTGAACACCGTGAACGCGCCCGCCTTCAACGATCAGGCCGCCGAGGGCCTCAGCGGCCTGAGCGAACAGGTGGTCTGGCTGAAATTGGGCAATACCAAAATCAGCGACAACGCCCTGAAATCGGTCGGGAAGCTGAAAAACCTCACCCGCCTCAGCCTCGACCAAACCGCCGTCACCGACGCCGGACTGGGCAGTTTGAACGGCCTGAAACACCTCGAACACCTCAACCTCTACGGCACCAAAATCACCGACGCCGGCCTGAAATCCCTGGCCGGGCTAAAAACGCTGAAAACCCTCTACCTCTGGCAAACCGCCGTGACCCCGGCGGCGGTGGCTGCGCTCAAAAAGAGCCTGCCCAACGCCCAAATCGATACCGGCGGCTACGCCTTGCAGAAATTACCGACCGATACGCTGGTGTTTAAAAAGAAGGAGAAGACGACGTAAGTTCCTACCCATCCTGTCATCCTGGAAGGACCTTGTTAGCCTACCGTTTGCTTTCCTGAAAGGGGAATGGTAGTTTGACCAGGTCCTTCCAGGATGACACAATTGAAAGGTAAAGCACAGGCCTTTTTCCCTCGTCTTTAAATGCCCCAACGCCTCGCCCACCTTGCCCTCGTGGTAGCTGACTACGACGAAGCCATCCGGTTTTACACCGAAAAACTTCGGTTTACGCTCGTTGAAGACACACCCCTGAGCGACACCAAGCGCTGGGTGCTGGTCGCGCCACCGGGTTCAACGGGCTGTCAGTTGTTGCTGGCGAAGGCGGTGGGCGACGAGCAGAAAAGTCGGGTGGGCAACCAGACCGGCGGTCGGGTGTTTCTGTTTCTACACACCGACGATTTCTGGCGGGATTACCAGCGCATGGTCGCCGAGGGAATCCGTTTCGTGCGTCCACCCGCCGAGGAAGCCTACGGCACGGTGGCGGTGTTTGAAGATTTGTACGGTACCCTCTGGGATTTGATTGAGCCCAAACCGACCAACCCGGCGCTGCCATGACTGAACTCGAAAAAATGCTCGCCGGGCACCTCTACCTCGCCAGCGACCCACAGCTCAGCGCCTTCCGCGCCGAGGCCAGGGCCTTGTTCACCCGCTTCAACCAAACCCTCAACGCCGACCAGCCCCTCCGCGACGAAATCCTGACCGCCCTGCTCGGTTCGCGGGGCCAAACCGTGGACATTCAGCCGCCGTTTTTCTGCGACTACGGCCGCCACATCCACCTCGGCGAAAACGTGTTCATCAATTTCAACTGCACCATCCTCGACTGCGCCCCCGTGCGGCTGGGCAACAACGTCTTCCTCGGTCCCAGCGTCAGTTTGTACGCGGCCGCCCACCCGCTCCGCGCCAGCGAACGCAACCGAGGCCCCGAACTGGCCAGTCCCATCACGATTGGCGACAACGTCTGGCTCGGCGGTAGCGTGGTGGTGTGCCCCGGCATGAGCATCGGTAACAACACGACCATCGGCGCGGGCAGCGTGGTCACACGGAGCATCCCGGCCAATGTATTCGCGGCGGGCAACCCCTGTCGGGCGATTCGGGAAATTGAATCGTTACCTTCCGGAGGTATAGTATCAGGATTGATTTGCTTCGTTGTGGAGTTTTTTTCGCTACTTTCCGGTCTCATCGACGCGCAGTCTTTTTTGTAGGCTGCACCATGCCCCAAACGCCCCTGGAATGAAGCGATTTTCAACCTGGAAACGCCCCAAAACGGGGCTGCTGGCGGCCTGCCTCCTCTTTTTTTTGGGTGGTGTCGAACTGCTGCCTGCCCGTGGATTCCGCCAACCTTCTTTTTTCTCCGGCTCGTCAGGGTACGGTCCCGGCGACGAGCGACCGGGTGCCGCGCCGGATGGACCCCTGCTTTTTTACCGGAATGGCGTACTCATCAGCAAGCAAATCAACCCCCAGGGAGCCGCCCTCACCCTCAGCACCGACACCATTCGCGATCCGAAGGCGGCTCATTTTACCTGCTTCGTGGAAGAAACGGGGGGCCGTTTTTCGTTTCCGCTCCACCCCATTCCGGCCAGCGAACCCAGCGTGTACGACGTTCCGGAAAAGATGCTGGTTTTCTCCGACATCGAGGGCAACTTCAAGGGCCTTCAACTGCTGCTGCAAAAGGCCGGCGTAGTCGACGAGCGCCTTGCCTGGCAGTTTGGCAAGGGTCACCTCATGATCGTGGGCGATTCCTTCGACCGGGGCTTACAGGTGACCGAATGCCTGTGGCTGTTTTACAAACTCGAAGAAGAAGCCCGGCTGGCCGGGGGCAAACTGCATTTTCTGATGGGCAACCACGACCAGATGAACCTGCGTGGCAACTTCCGCTACGTGCGCCGCAAGTACGGTTTCAACGCCGACACCCTGCGCGAACCCTACGGCGGCTGGTACGACGAAAACACGGAGATGGGGCGCTGGCTGCGCAGCAAAAACATCGCCGAGCGCATCGGCAAGGTGCTGTTCGTTCACGCGGGCATTAGTCCTGAAGTAGCCGAAAAGCGGCTCTCGCTCGACGAATTGAACCGGATTGCCCGTCAGGGCTTGCGCGCCTCCAGCGAACCGCAGAGCACCGGCATCGACCAACTCATCATTTACAGCGAACTCAGCCCGACCTGGTACCGAGGCCTGGCGCAGGAACAACTTACTCCCCAGCAAGTAAAGTCCGTGTTAAAAGCATTTGGCTCTCAGCAGATGGTGATCGGCCATACGATTCTGGGACGGATCAAGCCCCTGTACGACAACCGGGTCATCGCTATCGACCTTGAACACCAGAAAAACGTGGCGGCTGGGTATATGCAGGCGCTGTGGGTGGAAGGGGGAAAGATGTACGTGTTTGATACCCGGACGGGGAAGCAGGAGTTGAAATAGAAATGGACTGGTCGGGATTTGTAATCCCGACTGGGGAGAAGCGGATTTAAAATCCGCCACGAGCGCGACCCGAATTACAAATCCGGGCCAGATTGAGTTCAAAAAATAGACTAATGACAGGGACAAACAAAATATTGTTATCAATTGGAGCAATCGTTTTAGGTTGGTTTTTGAATGCTTTTGCTTGGAAAACAACAGTTGGACATCCGACAAGCACTATTTGTTTGTTGCTTGGGTTAGGACTTTTTTTGTGCGGACTAATATTGCTAATTTTAAATTTGACTAAAAGTAAATAACTTGACAACTGCCTGTAAATATAAAGGTAGCGAAGAAGCCCAAACCGTTAAAAGCGGTTTGGAAAAGTGGAGGTTCATTGGTTAATTGACCGTTAGTGCTTCGTATCAATTTCAGTGGTGGCTGAAGGTTTTTGCTCCGTAATCGCCATCTTCATCAAGCCGTAAATCGTTGGCAGTAAACCCAACTAAACACTTCATAAATCACCGCTCAATCGGATGCAAAACACGTATACCGAAGAACAGACCTTCGAGAAAATCGATTTCACCGAAAAGCCGCTTCCAACTGGAGAATACGAAACTTGCACGTATATTTCTTGCAACTTCTTAAACACCGACTTATCAAAAATCACCTTCTCCGACTGTGAATTTAAAGGCTGCAACCTGAGTTTGGCTAAACTCGCAAAAACCGCTTTCAAAAACGTTACATTCAAAGACTGTAAACTCGTCGGGCTTCATTTTGAGAATTGCAATGACTTTCTTTTTGAAGTAACTTTTGAAAACTGTTCCCTAAACCTCTCTTCTTTTTATAAATTAAAACTCAAAAAGACCAGCTTTAAAAATTCAATTCTGCACGAAGTGGATTTTACGGAAACTGATTTAACCAGTTCGGTTTTTGATACCTGCGACCTGACCAGAGCCATTTTTGAAAACACAATCCTCGAAAAAGCAGACTTCCGAACTTCTTATAATTACTCCATCGACCCGGAGTTGAACCGGATAAAAAAAGCAAAGTTTTCGATGAATGGGATCCTGGGGCTGTTGGACAAGTATGATATTGAAGTCGATTAAATTTCGGGTAGTCGTGCCTATGGCTGTCATCCAGAGCGCAGCGAAGGACCTTTCGCGGTGGCCTTCCAACTGGCCGGGAGGTCTGAGGCGAAAGGTCCTTCGCTGCGCTCTGGATGACAGCCCCGGTGGAACAGCCTTTCTGGAAAAGACGGCGCAAGAAAATCCAGACGGATTTTAGACGAGTCCTCATCAAGTAAAACCCAACCCGCTCCGTCGGGGTTTTATTTTGCCAAATGGTTTCAAACCAGCAACTTTGGCCCAAACCTCCGAACCCATGAAAAAGCTACTCTTCCTGCTCTGCTCTCTACTCTTTTCTCTCTGCTCTCTCGCTCAAGAAACCTACCCCGACGACCCTGATTCTCAGGAACAAGCGGGCGTGCCGAAGGGCGAAATCCTGAAGTTTGAGTTTTCGGCCTCCAAAATCTTCCCCGGCACCTGGCGCGAGGTGTCGGTGTACGTGCCCGCCCAGTACCGGCCCGACCAACCGGCCTGCGTGTACGTCAACCAGGACGGCATTCAGTGGAAAGCGCCGACGGTGTTCGACAATTTGATTCACAAAAAGCAGGTGCCCGTCACCATCGGCGTGTTCGTCACGCCGGGTCGCGTGCGGGCGGCCAACGGCGAGGCGGCCCTCGACCGCTTCAACCGCAGTTTCGAGTACGACGGCCTCGGCGATGGGTACGCCCGGTTTCTGCTCGATGAAATTTTGCCCGAGGTTGAGAAGCTGAAAACGAGCGATGGGCGGGCCATTCGCCTTTCGCAAAACGGCAACGACCGCGCCATCGGCGGCTCCAGCAGCGGGGCGATTGCCGCGTTTACGGCGGCCTGGGAGCGGCCCGATGCCTTTTCGCGGGTGTTCTCGACCATCGGCACCTACGTCGGACTGCGCGGTGGCGACCGCTACCATTCGCTCGTGCGGAAGTACGAACCAAAGCCGATTCGGGTGTTTTTGCAGGACGGTTCCAACGACCTCAACATTTACGGCGGCGACTGGTGGATGGCGAATCAAACCCTCGACCGCGCCCTCGCTTTCGCGGGCTACGAAACGAAGCACGTCTGGGGCGAGGGCGGGCACAACGGCAAGCAGGGCACGGCGCTGTTTCCGCAGGCCATGAAGTTTTTGTGGGAAGGCTGGCCGAAACTGGTGGCGAAGGCTTCCTCCAAAAACCAGACGCTGAGCGACATTCTAATTCCCGGCGAAGACTGGCAGGTAGTCGGCGAAGGCTACAAATTTACCGAAGGCACCGCCGTGAACGCCAAAGGCGAGGTGTTTTTTCAGGACATTCCCAACGGCAAAACCTACACGCTCGACGCCAGCGGCAAGCCCGTTGCCCTGAACCTCGACTCGAAAAAAGTGAGCGGCACGGCCTACGGCCCCGACGGGCGACGCTACTCGACTGGAGCCGGGCCGAAGCAGGTGCTGGTTCACGACGCGGCGGGCGTGGAAACCGTGCTTGCCGAAGAAGCCGGGGGCAACGACATCACCGTTGACCGCCGGGGCAACGTGTACCTCACCCTCCCCGACGGGCGCGAAAAACCCAGCAAGCTGGTGCTGATTCGTCCGAATGGCGAAAAAGTGGTGGTGGACGAGGGGCTGAAATTTGCCAACGGCCTCTGCCTCTCGCCCGACCAGACGCAGTTGTACGTCACCGAATCGGCCTCGCACTGGGTGTGGGTTTACCAGATTCAGCCCGACGGTACCCTGACCGCCAAGCAACGCTACGGCCACCTGCACGTGCCCGACTGGGAAGAAAACGCCTGGTCCGACGGCCTCAAGTGCGACCGCGACGGGCGGATTTACGTCACGACCCGCATCGGCATTCAGGTGATGGACCAACTCGGACGGGTGCAGGCGATTCTGCCCGCGCCGAAGGCCAGCGGCCAAACCTCGAACCTGGTGTTCGGCGGGCCGAACTTCGACGTGATGTACGTCAGCAGCGGCGACAAGGTCTTTCGCCGGAAACTGAAAGTGCGCGGGGTGAACGGCTGGGATGCGCCGAATAAGCCGGTGGCGCCGAGGTTGTAGTCCGTTCTCTCCCAATGTCAGCGAGTAAAAAGCAGCGGGCCGATTCCGTGCACCCAAAGCAGCAATCCAGCCGCACAAGCCAGGCTACCCAGCGCGAAATACCCCCGAATAGACCGGTTCCAGTGCTGAAAAACGATGCGGTACGCCCAGTACAGGTACAGCAGGGAGAGGACGGTTTCTATCGCGAGGCTGGCCCATTTGAATCCGAAAAACGTTCCGAACAGTGGCACTGGTCGGGCGGAAAACGACGCTTTTTGGGCCTCGAACCAAAGCGGATTCGACCGGAACAGGTGGGAAGCTTGCCGAATTACGTAGCCGATGGCCGGGTAAAAAAGCAAAGCCCCGCCAAGCAGTTTTATCGTTGAACCTTCCTTCTTTCCCCGATTACTCAGCCAGAATCCGGTTCCGATGACGGCCAGCGTCGCCACTTGCAGCGCCACAAAAACAACCGGAAACATCCGGTCTTCGGGCAGGCACCCCAACACGGTGGTCGCGGTGGTTTGGTAATTGTGAAACCCGATTACCTCGTAGAGTCCAACCGCGAAGCCGACCCGCGTGGAAAAATGGAGCGTCGGAGCCAGGAAACACAGCAGCAAGACGAGCACCAAACGGGAAGGGATTTTCATAAAGTGATGGTTAAACTGAAAGTAAGAAGCCGTTTGAAATCCGTTCGTTACACCCGAAACGAAAACTGCTTCCGGTATTCCGCCGGGCTGAGGCCCGTGTATTTTCTGAACACGTCGCGGAAGTAGTTTAGGTCTTCGTAGCCGGTGCGGTAGCCGATTTCCTTGATGCTTTCCCGGTCTTCCTCCAGGCGGTTTTTGGCCGATTCCACCTTCACGCGCTGGATGTATTCCGAGGGCGTGTTACCCGTGGCGGCTTTGAAGCGCCGGATAAACGTGCGCTCGGCCATGGCCGCTTGCTGGCTCAGGGCCGTGACCACCAGCTTTTCGGTCGCGTGTTTTTCGATGAATTCCTGGATGCGCAAAATCTCGGTGTCGGCGTGGGTCTTTTGCCCGTTGAACATCGCGAAGGTGAGTTGTGAGGACTTGCCTTTTTCGACCAAAAACAGCTTCGCCACGTAGCTACTGAGGGCTTTCCCGTAAAACCGCTCGATGAGGTACACGCACAGATTCTGAAACGACAGCGTGGCCCCACCCGTGATGACCCGCCCATTGTCGACGATAATCCGCTCGTCGTGCAGAATCACGGTGGGGAAAAGGCGGCGGAACGCTTCCACCGCAAACCAGGAGGTGGTGGCGGGTTGCCCGTCGAGCAGCCCGGCGGCGGCCACGAAAAACGCCCCCGTGCAGGTGCTGCACACCACGGCTCCCGCCGCGTGCTGGCGCTGAAGCCAGGCGATGAGCGCGGCGTGTTGGGCGAGGAGCAGGGGCAAATCGCCGTCGCTGGCGGGCACGATGACCAGGCCGGCCGGGGGATTTTGACTCAGGCGGCGGTGGCAGGTAATCGGGAAGCCGTTGTTGTCGATGGTCAGGCTTTCACCGACGGCCATCAATTCGACCTCGAAGGTGCGCCCGCGCTCCGGCCCGAGCTGCTGTTGAAGGACGTTCGATTTGACCAGCAAATCCATCATGCCCACCACCGAGCCGGACACGCAATCTTTGAAAACCGGGATGACGACGTTCATGCGAAAGCGGGGCTTTTTTTGGCAAATTTACCCGTTTAGATTGACGGATTTGCCAGCCAGCGGGATCAAAACGAGGGGGTAGTTTTGCCACGTCAACCCGCAGTGGAACGGGTTCGCGGCGGTACCCTTTCCCCAAACTCCATGACCCGACTCCTGCTGCATGGCAAGTGGCTATTCATCATCCCCTTCGCCATCGATGGCATCCTGCACTTCGCGCTGCCCGATTTCACGGCTTCGTTGGTGCCCCGTTTTTTTCCGGTGCCCTTGTTTTGGGTCTACCTCGTCGGGGTGGCACTGCTCTTGTTTTTCGGGAGCGCGGCGTTCGGCAAGCGCGACCAGTTCGCGGCCCTGCTGCTGGCGCTGTTGCTGCTGGTGTTTGTCCTGACCATTCACCTCCCCGCGCTGGGCAGCAACCCCCTCGCGGCGGTCAACTTAGTGCGCGACGTGATGACGATGGGCGCGGCCTTGATTTACGCCGGAACGATGACGAAAGACCGTACTTTCGCTTCCAAATCCTCCTCCCATGCTCCACCCCAACACCTTTGAGTTTCTGACCGGGCTAAAGAATAACAACAACAAGCCCTGGTTCGAGGCGAATCGCCCCGCGTACGAGGCCGCGAAAAAAGACACCGTCCGGTTCATAGACACCCTGATCGCGGGTCTGGCGCAGGTCGATGCGCCGGTGGCCGAGGCCGGGCTTCAGGGCAAAAACTGCCTCATGCGCCTGTTCCGCGACGTGCGGTTTTCGGCGGATAAATCGCCCTACAAAACCATTTTTTTCGCCTTCCTCAACCCCGGTGGACGGAAAAGCAACCAGGCCGGGTACTACCTGCACCTCGAACCGGGCGGCAGTTTCGCGGGCGGCGGGGCGTACCTGCCCGAAGCCGAAGACCTGGCCCGGTTTCGCCAGGAAATCGATTTCAACTGGGCGGAATGGCAAGCCCTCGTGGCAAACCCGGCCTTCGCCGCCCACTTCCCCGGCGGCGTGCAGGCTCCCGAAACGTTGAGCCGCCCGCCTAAAGGCTACACCGCCGACAACCCCGCGCTGACTTACCTGAAAATGAAAGGGTTTTTCACCCAACAGTTCCTGAGCGACGCCGACTTGCTGGCTCCCGATGGAGCGGAGCGGGTGCTGGAAAGTTTCCGGGCCACCCAGCCGCTGGTGCATTTTCTGAACCGGGCGCTGGCTTGAAGACGCGGGAAAGAAAAGGTTAACCCAAGGGTAACGTTCCGAACCGGGCGTTACCCTTACTTTTGGCTAAACTTCGCTCCCTTCCATGCAACGCCGCGCCTTCCTCCACACCACCCTCGGCCTGAGCCTGACGCCGTTTTTGCCGGTAGTCTCGCCGCCCACTCCCATCCTCCGCTTTGCCACCGCCTCCGACGGGCATTTCGGCCAACCCAACGTCGATTCGGCGCGGGATTTTGGAAAACTGGCCGAATGGATGCAGGCCGAAAAATCCGGGAAAGGACTGGATTTCGTGGTCATCAACGGCGACTTGATTCACGACAAACCTACCCTGCTGCCAGGGGTAAAAACCGCCCTCGACCGCCTACCGGTGCCGTACTACGTCACGCGCGGCAACCACGACCAGGTGACGGGCGAGGCCTGGCAACAAACCTGGGGCTACCCGCTCAACCACAGTTTCGTACGCGGCGACTACGCCGTGATTCTGGCCGACACTTCCGACGGCAAAGGCACCTACCTCTGCCCCGACCTGGCCTGGCTAAAGCCCGAACTGGCGAAACACGCGGGGAAAAAAGGCCTATTCGCCTTCATGCACATCACCCCCGCCAAGTGGACCAAGTACGGCGTAGCCTGCCCCGACGCCATCACCCTCCTCGACCAAACCCCCAACCTGCTGGCGACTTTCCACGGCCACGACCACGACGAAGACGGCGAGCGGATTTCGCCCGGCGGCAAGCCGCACTTCTGGAGCGGGCACTTCAGCGGCAACTGGGGCACGGTGTACCGGGGCTACCGGGTGGTGGAAGTCTTCGCCGACGGGGCCTGGCGCAGCTACCAGTACAACCCGGAGCGCGAGCCGGTGGTGAACGCGTTTGAGGGGAAAAAGGCGGGGTGAGATTCGGGCGGATTACTCTTCCGGTGCAAGCGAAATTCCAGCATAAACTTCCCGGAGCGTCACCTGGAACGGAAGCGCCGACACGTCGACTAAATCACCGAATTGGTCAAAAAATTCGTATTCCCATCGCTTGCTGCCCCGCGAATACACTTCGATAAACGGCTTATTCTTCGAAACCAACCAATACGACTGAAGGCTGGGAAGGGAAAGGTACTCGGCTAATTTGTCTCCCCGGTCTACCGATTCGGTACCCGGTGAAAGCACTTCCACGACGAGCAAGGGTTGCGTGACGAAGTAATCGTCTTCATCATCAACAGTCGGTGCGACCACGATGTCAGGGTAACGGTAAATCTTTTCGAGATTCACCGCTAGTTTCACTTCGTGCGTGAAAATGTCGAACACCCGGCCATCGATTTGGTCTTCGAGCAGCCGGGTGATGCGCCGGTTTAGTTTATTGGCTTTTTTAGATTCACCGGCCATTTCGTACAGAATTCCGTTGACGTATTCGTGCTTTACTTCCGAGTTTTTCTCCAACTCGAAGTACTCCTCGACCGTGTAAAGCTTCTCGACTTCCGTCCGCATGGTACGCATTGTTTTTACGAAATATCGGTCAGCCTTCCCTAATCACCAAACCAAATTTAGTTGACGACACTCACAGCCCTATCGTTTTCACATCCTCCTTCAAATCCTCCAGCGAGTAATGCAACGGAATTTGCCGCTGGGCCAGTTCGCGCTGCACTTCGAGTTGGTGCAGACCGGTCAATTCCGCCACCTGACCCAGCGTGAAGTGGTTTTGCTGGAAAAGAAAAATGGCAAGTTCCAACCGAACCTCCTCGGGCGTCGGGTTCGGCGGTTCGGGCAAATCGTCAGCAAGGAGCAAGACCATGACCGTCAGGTTCCCCCAAAACTACTCAAAACTCACCGCATCCTGACCACCGTCACCCCCGCCCCGCCCCGGTCGGGGTGTTCGTCGGCGAGGCCCGCCACGTGCGGGCGGTACTGCTGGCGCAGGTGCTCGCGGATGAGCGTGCGCAGGATGCCGTCGCCCTTGCCGTGGACGATGCGCAGTTCGGGGTAGCCGAGCAGAATGGCGTCGTCCATGAAACGGTCCACTTCGGGGATGGTTTCTTCGCCGCGTCGCCCGCGCACGTCGAGGTTGAAGGAAAAGTTGGCGGCTTTTTCGTTCATGTCCACACCCGTCAGGCTGGCGCGGCGGGGTTTCTCGCCTACGGCGTCGCGGTATTCGCGGCGGGATACTTTTTCCAACCGGGCCAGTTTAATCGTCGTTTTCAACTCGCCGATGGCCACGCTCACGTCTTTGCCCTTCACGTCGAGCACCTCGCCCACGGTGCTCTGGCCCTTCACCCGCACCAGCGAACCCACCCCGATGGCCCCTTCGTCCGCCTCGAATTCCGGTTCTTTTCTGGCGTCCGACTTCCCGTTTTTGACTTCCAAAACATTCTCTTCCTTCAACTGCGTCGCCTCGAAGTCCTGAAGACTTTGGCGAATGTCCTTCGTCGCCAATTTTTCCGCCCCCTGCTCGCGGATTTCGCGAATGGTTTGTTCGATGCGGGCGTTGGCATCTTTCAGCAGTTGTTTGGCCTGCACTTTCGCTTCGTTGAGCAGGCGCTTTTTCTCGCCGTCGAGGTAATTCCGCAGCGTGGAGTACTGCTCGGTCAATTCATCGAGCTTGCGCTGGCGGGTGGCGTTTTCGACGTTTTTTTCGGAGAAAATCTTCCGCTCGATTTCCAGTTCCTTCGCCAGTTTTTCAAAATTCACCTGGTTGCGGTCCAGCTTCCCCCGCGCCCGCTCCACGACGGCCTTCGGCAAGCCGATTTTCTGGGCAATTTCAAAGGCGAACGAACTCCCTGGCTTGCCGATTTCGAGTTCGTACAGCGGCTCCAGGTGCTCGGCATCGAAACGCATGGCCCCGTTGACCAGCCCCGGCGTGCGGTCGGCGAAGGTTTTCAGGTTGGAGTAGTGCGTGTTGATGATGCCGAAAGCCCCCGCTTTGGTGAGGTCTTCCAGAATCGCCTCGGCGATGGCCCCGCCCAGGCTCGGCTCGGTGCCGGTGCCGAATTCATCAATCAAAAATAAGGTGCGGCGGTCGGCGCGGGCCAGGAACTGCCGCATATTCGTGAGGTGCGAGGAATACGTGCTGAGGTCGTTTTCGAGGCTCTGCTCGTCGCCGATGTCGATGAATAGATTGCGGAAAATCCCCAGTTCGGTGCCATCGGCCACGGGCAGTAGCAGCCCGCACTGGAGCATGTACTGCAACAACCCGATGGTTTTCAGCATCACTGATTTCCCCCCCGCGTTCGGCCCCGACACGAGCAGAATCCGCCGTTCGGCGTTCAACTCGGCGCTGAGCGGTACCACGGTTTTGCCCGCTTTTTTAAACGAAATGAAAAGCAACGGATGCCGCGCCCGCACCAACCGTAGGGCGGGGCCGTCGTGAACCACCGGGGCGATGGCCTCGAGTTGGAGGGCGAGTTTGGCCTTCGCCCGCGTGAAGTCGATAATACCCAGGAAAGCGTAGGCCCGGCGCAGCAACTCGACGTGCGGGCGGATTTTGGCGGTGAGTTCCAGCAAAATCCGCACGATTTCGCGGCGTTCGTGGGCTTCGAGTTCCTTGATTTCGTTGTTGGCGTCGAGCACGTCGGCGGGTTCGAGAAACACCGTCCGGCCCGTGTCGCTTTCGTCCTGCACGAAGCCCTTGATTTTGCGCTTGTGCTCGGCGGCGATGGGGATCACCAGCCGCCCGTTGCGGATGGTCAGCGAGACCTCCTCCCCTACCCAACCGCTCGATTTCGCGGTTTTCAGAATCGAATCCAGCTTTTTGCGCAGCGCATTCTGCTCGTTGTACAGCGCCCGCCGGATGGCCTGGAGTTCGGGCGAGGCGTCGTCGCGGAGGCCACCCCGGTCGTCGATGACGCGGTCGAGGGACTTGATGAGGTCACGTAAAACCTCATCCCCGGCCCCTCTCCTGCTGAGAGGGGAGGAAACTCCAGCAGTGGCTCCCCTCTCAGCAGGAGAGGGGCCGGGGGTGAGGTTTAAGGCACCCGCCGCCAACTCCCGCAACTGTGGATACTGCTCCGGTTCGGTGCCGTTGAAAAACCGCAGAATTTCTCCAATGGTGCGGAGGCTGATTTTAAGTTCAAAGGCTTCTTCCTCGCTCAGAAACGCGCCGTCGATGGCGGCTTTGGCAAGGTGGCGGGTCACGTCGAGGTAGTTTTGCGACGGAAAACCCGGCTCGGCCTGGAGTATTTCTTTTAATTCGGAAGTTTGACGAAGCCACTTTTCCACGAGGTCGTGGCGGTCGGTGAGCCGCATCTTCTCAACGTACGCCCGGCCCAGCGGACTGACGCAGGCCTCGGCGAGGAGTTCACGGACGCGGTCGAAACCTAATTTTTGTTCGAGGTTTTGGGGGTAAAGCATTACCAGTCTCTTCGGGAAAAAGCATCAACCGGCCTTGCTGAAGGCATTTTGATGGCGCGCGAAAGCACAAAAATACAACCGATTCCGACGGGATTGGTTCCGGCTGGCGGAGGCGCCAAAGTCGGGTTTTAACATTCGTTAACCGGATAAATTCAAAACATCGGGTGTCATCCGTTGTTTCGGCAATAAATTTGCCCCTTCTTTTCCTTAGCCCTCCATGACTGCTACGCTAACGCCCGTCCAACGCCTGTTCCGATTACTGGGTGAAGAACGCCGCGACATCGGCTACCTTTATGTGTACGCCATCGTGTCGGGGATTATCGCCTTATCGCTGCCGCTGGGGGTGCAGGCCATCATCGGGCTGATTTCGGGCGGGCTGGTGTTTTCATCGGTGTACGTGCTCATTGGACTGGTCGTGCTGGGCACCCTGCTGGTGGGGTTGTTGCAAATCGCCCAGATTTCCATCGTGGAAGTACTCCAGCGACGGGTATTCGCCAAAGCCTCGCTTGAATTTGCCTACCGCATCCCGCGCCTGCGGCCGGAGGCCCTCGACGGCAGCTATCCGCCCGAACTGATGAACCGTTTTTTCGACGTGCTTACCATCCAGAAGGCACTCTCGAAGGTGCTCATCGACTGCACGGCGGCGGTGATTCAGATTCTCTTCGGGGTGATTCTGCTCAGCGCCTACCACCCCACGTTCCTGGCCTTCGGGGTCGTGCTGCTGACCCTGCTGGTGCTGGTCATCCGGCTATCGGGGCCGCGCGGCATGGCAACCAGCCTGGCCGAATCGACGTACAAGTACAAGGTGGCTCAGTGGCTCGAAGACCTCGCCCACGCCATGTACGCCTTCAAAGACGCGGGTCGAACCTCGCTCGCCGTGAGCCGCGCCGATGAATTGGTGAGCGGCTACCTTACCTTCCGCGAAAAACACTACAAAGTGCTGCTGACACTGTACGGCAACGCGGTGGCGTTCAAAACCATCCTGACGGCGGCCCTGCTCGGGCTGGGTACCGTGCTGGTGGTGGACCGGCAAATCAACCTGGGCCAGTTCGTAGCCGCCGAGTTGGTGATTGTACTCGTGATGGCCTCGGTCGAAAAACTCATCAACGCTGCCGATACCGTGTTCGATTTGCTCACGGCAGTCGAAAAGATCGGGTACGTGACCGATTTACCGCTGGAATCCGAGAACGGCCTCGACGTCGATTTGGAAAAACCCGGCGCCTCTGGAAATGCGCTGCGGGTGGATATCAACGAACTGACCTTCTCCTACGCCAAGGCCCGACAACCGGCCCTCAACCACCTTGAGCTGCGCATCGCACCGGGCGAGCGCGTCGCCCTGACGGGGTTCAGCGATTCGGGTCGGCACACGTTGCTCCGGTTGCTGGCGGGAATGTACACCGAGTACCAGGGCAACGTGCGCCTCGATGGCTTTTCGATGCGTGAACTGGCCCCGCTGGGCGTGCGAACCGCCATTGGTCACGCGGACGGCACCGAGAAGTTCTTTACCGGAACCTTGCTCGAAAACCTGACGATGGGCCGCCCGGACATCACCGTGCGCGAAATTCAGGAAACGCTCGTCGCCCTGAACCTCGACGAAATGGTCGGGCGCTTGCCCCAGGGCTTGAATACGCAGATTCAGGCCGACGGCGCGCCCCTGTCGGTGGGGTTCCGACCCCTGCTGATCCTGGTACGGGCCGCCGTGGGCAATCCCCGCCTGCTCCTGGTGGGAAGTTGGGTGGACGGCCTCGCGCCCTCCGAACGACAGGGGATGATGACCTTTCTGACCGACCGCTCCCGATCCTGGACCCTCGTGATTGCCACCAACGAAACCCCGATTCTGGAGTTCTGCGACCGGGTCGTGGGCATGAAAAACGGGCGGGTCGTCGAGGCAGAACTGAGCGAAAAATAAAAAGAGACGACGCCCGTGTTTTCGATGTCGTTCTCCTTCCCAAAAAAAATAAATCATGCTCAATTTATCACCCCAACGCGTGAACGTGCAGGTGGGGGAACACTTCCCCATTCACTCGCTCGATAAGCTCGGAACACCCCGCAACGCCCGCCGCCTGAGTCTCTGGCTGCTGCTGGCGCTGCTGGGGTTTATCCTGATTTTATTCCTGCCCTGGCAGCAAAACGTGTCGGGTACCGGCACGCTCACGGCCCTCGACCCGCAGGACCGACCCCAGGAAGTGCAGAACGTGATTGCCGGGCGCATCGAACGTTGGTACGTGCGGGAAGGCGATTTGGTGCAGCGCGGCGACACGATTCTGGTGCTTTCGGAAATCAAGGACGAGTACTTCGACCCCGACCTGCCGCAGCGCCTGCGCGAGCAGGTGCAGGGAAAAACCGAGGCCATCACGGGCTACCAGCAAAAAGTGCAGGCCCTCGACAACACCATCGGGGCGCTGCAAAACGGCCTGGTGCTGAGTCTGCAAAAAGCCCGGAACAAGGTGCTGCAAGCCCGCGCCAAAGTGGCCGCCGACAGCGTCGATTTTCTGAACGAACAACAGCAGTTCGACATCGCCAACCTGCGCTTCGCCCGCTTCGAAGAAGGCCACCGCGAGGGACTTTTTTCCCTCACCGACCTCGAAACCCGTAAGCTGACGCTGCAATCGGGGCAGACGAAAGTGGTGTCGGCCAGAAATAAGCTGGAAGTTTCCCGCCAGGAACTGACCAACTCGCGCATCGAATTGAGCAGCATCGAGGCCGAGTACCGGAAAGAAATTGCCAAAACTCAGAGCGACCGCAGTTCGGCCCTTTCGGCCCGCGCCGACGGGGCGGTGGAACTTTCCAAACTCCGCAACAAAGCCGCCAGCGTGGCCGTGCGCCGGGAAAATTACGTGCTGCGCGCGCCCCAGACCGGCTACGTGGTGCGGGCGGCCAAAGCGGGCATCGGCGAAACCATCAAGGAAGGCGAGCCGGTCGCGACGCTGCAACCGGCCAGCCCCCGGCGGGCGGTGGAGTTGTACGTGAGCGCCACCGACCTGCCGCTCATCGAGGCGGGAAAACCCGTGCGGGTGCGCTTCGACGGTTGGCCCGCCCTGCAATTTTCGGGTTGGCCGCAGGTGTCGGTCGGTACGTTTGGCGGCACCGTGCGCATCATCGACCGGGTGGCCAACGCCGAGGGCAAATACCGGATTCTGGTTTCGCCCGACGGCAACCCCAGGGAGCAATGGCCGGAAGCCCTGCGCCTGGGTTCGGGCGTATACGGCTGGGTGATGCTGAACAACGTGAAAATCTGGTACGAAATCTGGCGGCGCATCAACGCCTTCCCCCCTGATTTGCAGAAAAGCCCCGGCTCGGTGGGGGGAAAGGAGGAGAAGAAATGAGGGGGCAAGTAGCAGGGAGCAGTAAGCAACGGGCGGTACGCTTCCGTTTTTCGTCCTCCAAAAAAGACCTCCCCGGACGCGTCATTGCGAGCGTAGGCGAAAAAATCGAAGCGCCGCGAGGTTTTTTCGCCGGAGCGAAGCAATCCCCTCCCGGAGACCGAAAGAGTCCCAGGCGAAGTAGCCGGTTTTTGCTCTCTCGGTCTCCGGGAGGGGATTGCTTCGCTCTGGCAGGTGGAATTTCGCTTCGCTTATTCCACCTGCCTACGCTCGCAATGACGCGTCCGGGGAGGCTTTTTTATCGGCTGATTTTCCCACTTTTCACTTTTACCTTTTCACTTTTCACTCCCGCCCGCGCCCAGGATTCCCTCCGCTTTTTTTCCTTCGACGATTTCCAGGAACTGGTGTTGACCCGGCATCCCGTGGCGCGGCAGGCGGCATTGCTGCCCGAAATCGCCCGGGCCGAATTGCTCGAAGTTCGGGGGTTGTTCGACCCCAAATTCGTGGCGTACTTCGACCGGAAAGGCTTCAAGGGCCTCGACTACTACAACCGCTTCGACACCTACCTGCGCATCCCGACCTGGCTGGGAGCGGACCTCAAGGCCGGGTACGAGCAAAACACGGGTAGCCGCCTTCTGCCCGAAGAATCGCCCCGGCTCGCCTACGCGGGCCTGACCCTGCCGCTGGCCCAAAACCTGCTCATCGATGCCCGCCGGGCCACCCTTCGGCAGGCCAAATTGGCCCAGGGTCTGGCCGATGCCGAGCGGCTGGGCCTGCTCAACAAAGTGCTGTTCGATGCCGCCAAAACCTACTGGGACTGGTACCTGAGCGACCAGCAGGCTCAACTGGCCGAGGAGGGTTTTCAACTCGCCGACCTGCGCTACCGGGCCGTGGCCCAACGCACCCAACTCGGCGACCTGGCAGCGGTCGATTCCATCGAGGCGCGCATCACCCGGCAGGACCGGCTCGTGCAGGCCCAGCAGGCGGAACTGGAGCGCCAGAACGCCCGCCTCGTCCTGTCCAATTTTCTATGGAACGCCAACGGCGACCCGCTCGAATTGCCCTCCGGTAGCCGCCCCGGCCCGATGGCCTTCCGCACCGTGACCGACAGCACCCTGCAACGGCTCCTGACCCAGGCCCGCAGCCGCCACCCCGACCTGCTCAAGGTGGATTTCAAACTCCGGCAATTGAGTGTGGAAGAGCGTTTTCGGCGCAACCAGTTGATGCCCCAACTTAACGTTACTTTTAATTTTTTGAACGAACCGAAAGTCTTGCAGGACAACGAGGTCGGCAACGCGTTTTTGGTCAACAACCACAAAATCGGGGCGGAATTTATCCTGCCGCTTTTCCTGCGAAAAGAGCGCGGCAAACTCCAGCAGGTACGTTTCAAGCAAACTCAGCTTTCGCTCGACCAGCAATTGATTCATCGCGAAATCAGCACCGACGTGCAGGCCGCTTTCAACGAAACTCAGACCCTGGCGCAGCAACTCGCCACCCAGGAAGGCATCGTGCGCGACCAGGACGCCCTGACGCGGGCCGAGCGCCGGAAGTTTGAAATGGGCGAAAGCTCGTTGTTTCTGGTCAACGCCCGCGAAAGCAAGTTTCTGGAACTGCGCTACAAACTGGAAAGCATCAAGGCCAAGTACGAAAAAGCCCTCGCCGGGCTGGCTTTCGCGGCGGGTGGAGGAAGATAGCGTTGAGACATCTCGTAAATCCCGGCGGTCAAGTACTCCTCACCCGACGCATCCGCTGCGTCGGGTGAGGGGTTTTGTCATCCCGACGCAGGAGGGATCTCGTCAGCCTGCTGATGCTTTACCAATTGTCAAGGGGTATCCCAACGAGATCCCTCCTGCGTCGGGATGACAACCCCTACACACGACCAGAGTACTTAACTTACCGCTTCACCAACTTCCGGCTTTGCTGCCCCGAATCGGTTTCGGCCCGCAGCAGGTACAGGCCGTCGGCCAACTCACCCAGGTTTACTTCAAACGTGTGCCGAACCTCCCCCTTTTCGCGAAGTTCCGTGGCAATGCGGCGTCCGCTGAGGTCGCTGATGAAAAGCCGCAGGATTTCGGGGCGTTCCAGAGTTACATCAACCCGCACCCGCCCAGTGGTGGGGTTGGGCGCCAGGCGTAGCTCAAACCCGGTACTGAGGGAAACTGGATCGAGGGCCGTAGCCACCCGGATCGAAACCGGCAGCGGTGGGGAAACCACGAAGCAGCCGTCCTGGTAAACCACCACCGTGTACTGGCTAGTACCGGCCTGGCTCACCACGTAGCTGATTCCCGTCGCACCGGGAATGTCGCGGCCATCGACACGCCACTGATAATTGAGACTCAGCCCGGCGTTGGCGTTGAGCGTGACCACCGCCGGGGCGATTACCTCGGTTGGCCCGACGGGCAGGATAAGCGCGGTAAGGTCGCCGCCTTTTTCGCGCACGTTTACCGAAGCGGGGGTGCTTGCGCAACCCCGGGCGTCGGTGGCGGTGACGGTATAAAAACCAGTCGCACTAAGAATCAGCGCCGCCGCGTTGCCAATCGGCGTGGTGCCGTCTACCCACTGGATCGAGTACGGAGCCGTGCCGCCCGTGGCCGTGGCCGTCAGGGTCGTGCTGGCCCCCTTGCAAAACGAAGCGGCTCCACTGATGGTCACCGCCGGACTGGGATTTTCCTGCACCTGCACCGGGGTGGCGGTGGCCCGGCAGCCCCGGGCATCGGTGGCGGAGGCCGTGTACGATCCGGGTACGCCAACGGTTAGGGTCGCGGTGCTGCCGACGAGCGTGGTACCGTTCAGCCACTGAACGGTGTACGGTTCCGCGCCACCCGTGGCCGAGGCCGTCAGGGTCGTGCTGGCGCTTTTGCAAAACGAAGCTACTCCGGTGATGGTCGCCGTCGGGCCGGGATTTTCCTGCACTTGTGCCGGGTTGGCGGTGGCCCGGCAGCCCCGGGCGTCGGTGGCGAAGGCCGAGTACAATCCGGGTACGCCAACGGTCAGCGCCGCCGCGCTGCTAATCGGCGTGGTGCCGTTTAGCCACTGGATCGAGTACGGCCCCGTGCCATCCGTGGCCGTGGCCGTCAGGGTGCTGTTGGTGCCTTTGCAAAACGAAGTCGCCCCGCTGATGGTCAGCGTCGGACTGGGATTTTCCTGCACCTGCACCGGATTGGAGGTGGCCCGGCAACCCCGCGAATCGTCGACCGTGACCGAGTACGCGCCCGCCTGGTTGGCCGGGTAGCGTTCCTCCGTCGAAACCACTTCTGCACCGCGCCGCCAGGAGTACACGTAACCACCACCGCCGCCCGTCAATTGCGCTCGCAAGGTGTCGCTGCTGCCCTGGCAGAACGCGCCTTTGGCGAGCACCGTAACCGCGAACGCACACGACGAGTACACCACGATGGCCTGCTTCTGCGCCACGCAGTTTTTGCTGTCGGCGACGGTCAGCCGCACGGTGGTGTTACCGGTAAACGGCCCGATGGTGGGCGTAGCGGAGCCAGGGTTGTCGATGGCTACAGTGGGATTAGTAGTCCAGGTGTAGGTGTAGGGCGGCGTGCCGCCCGAGGCGCTCGGGCCGGTGATGACGAGTTTCTCGGTGCCGGTTCGGAATACGTCCGGGCCGGCGTTGGCCACGGGCTGGGGATTTTCTTTTACGCTGACAAACGGCGCGGTGGTGGTACAGCCCGCTGCGTCGGTGATGACGGCGAGGTAGTCGTCCGCCACGGTGGCGTTGAAGGTGGGGCCACTGCCTACGACGAGGCTGCCCTGTCGCCACTGAACGGTGTACGGCCCCGTGCCGCCCGTAGCCGAAGCCGTTAGGGTGGCGCTGCCGCCCGAACAAAACTCCGGCGAGCCGACGATGGGATTGGCCGTTGGGGTTGATTGCGCGACGGCAACGGCAAAATTGGCCGAGGTGGTGGTGACGTTGCCACAGCCCGTTCCCCCCACCACGACCGAATACGTACCCGTGGCATTGGCGCTGTACACGCCGCCGGTGGCCCCGGCGAGGTTGGTTCCGTTGAGTCGCCATTGGTAGGTGACGGCGCTGCTGGTAAACCCGCTCACCATCGCCGTCAGGGACGTTGAACCGCCACCCACGCAGTACGTGTTGGCGCCGATGATGGTGACCCCGCAGGCGGGAACGGCAATCGACGGGGTCGGCGAAGTGGGGTGGGTGGGTTCGGTAGGTGCCTCCGAATGACGGGATTCGAACCAGGCTGAAACCCGGAACCTCTCACTCCCGGACCGAAGACTTGTGCCCCTGAGTCCGACCGCGTCTGGACTCACTTCGTTGCCCGTCGCTCCCCGCACGGACAGGCAGGCAAGCAGACTCCACGTAAACAGGAGTATCCTTTTTTTCATAGCAACGTTGGAAGAAAGACCTCTGAAAAATTGGAAAATTCAGGCAGGTGGCGATGGGGCGCAAGATACATCCCGCCCGGCCAATCGGGGACAGACTTAGAAAAAATAGCCACTAACCCCTTAAAAACGCCGAAAGCCGCCCCGCCTGGGGTGGCTTTCGACGGGTAAAAAATCATTCCCTGCCGCCCGTTTCACGGCGTGAAACGGGCGCACCGGTTCTTAGCTTGGGGGGTTACGTGAGGGTAGTGTCCGGGCTTGAGCAGCCCCCTTCTGCCCCCACCCCGTGCCCGTTTCGACCCGCATCCGGCACATCCGACTGGACAGCCGACGCACAAACACCTGGTTTTGATCGCCCTCCTTTCAAATTTTCTCCAGAAAATTCAGAAACTCCTGCTTCTTGTTCCGCGAAACGGGCAGGGTTTTGTTGTTGGCCATGACCACCTCGCCGCCGTCGCCGCGCAGGTAGCGCTGCACGTAGCGCAGGTTAATGAGGTAGCCGTGATGCACCCGGCAGAAGCCCTTGCTTTCGAGTACCTCCTCCACTTCCTTCAGGGTTTTTGAAATTAACACGGTTTTACCGTTGGTGAGGAAAAAGTGGGTGTAGCCCCCGTCCGATTCGCAGTAATAAATTTCGTCGCTGGGAATGATTTGCAGGCCCTCCATCGTGGGCAGGGCCACGCGGTCACCGAGTTTCTGGCGCTGGAGGTACTGCACGAAATCCTCGATGCGGGCCGCCGAACGCGCCGACTGCTCACGCTCGGCTTTCATCGCGGCCTGCACGAGTTCGTCTTTATCCACCGGTTTGAGGATGTAATCGAGGGCGTTGTGGCGGATGGCTTTGATGGCATATTCGTTGTAAGCCGTTGTGAAAATCACGTCGAAGCCCTTGAATCCCACGCTTTCGAGCAAATCGAAGCCGCTCATGCCGGGCATTTCGATGTCGAGAAACACCAGGTCGGGCTGGTGCTGGTCGATGGCCGCCACGCCCTCCGGCCCGTCGGCGCAGGAAGCGAGCAGTTCCACCTGGGGACAGTACTTTTTGAGCAAAATGCCAAGTACGTCGCGGCAGTGTTTTTCGTCGTCAACGAGGAGCGCGGTCATGGGAGAAGGTTGGGGTTATTGGATGCTGGATACTAAAGCTGTTTAGAATTTTGAAAAATTAGGCTTGTCATGGCTCCGGCTATGACAAGCCTAATTTTTCAAAATTCTAACAGGGGTGTTTCAGGTTTTGGGTGAAAACAACGCGGGTGCCTACCGGAGCATCCGTTTCATCGTAGAGGTCGTCGAGATTGAATCGGGCTTCAACGGGGTACACCCCGTTGATGAGGTGCAGGCGTTCGGCGGTTTGCTTGAGGTTGTGCGATTTGTGCGCCGTCAGGCGGATGGATTGCAGCGCCGCCGCTGCCCGGCCAATGCCGTTGTCGAGTACCGTGACCAACAGCCGCCCAGCCTCAACCCGACACGCTACCCGCAAGGTCGCTCGGCGCGATTTTAAAGGAAGCAAGCCGTGCCAGATGGCATTTTCGACGAAGGGCTGCGTAATCAGCGGGGGCACCAGCACGGCATCGGTATCCAGGGCTTGGTCCAGGTCCAGTTCAAAGTCGAACTGGCCCTCGCAGCGCAGTTGCTCCAGCTCCACGTATAAATTCAGCGCTTCGAGTTCGTGGCGGAGCGACACCCATTCGTCGTGTGAATTAACGAGCACCTGCCGCAGCAGCCGCGAAAATTTGGTCAGGTAGGCGGAGGCCCGTTCGGGGTCGTTCTGGAGGATAAACGTGTTGATCGAACTCAGGCTGTTGAACACAAAATGCGGGTTCATCTGACTCCGCAGGGCCAGCAACTTGGTTTCGGCAATCCGCCGGTTGGTTTCGACCAACTGACGTTCGGTCTGGCGAAAGGCCCGTTCCACCTCCACCCGCGCGATTTTATGGGCGCACAGCGCGGCGATGGTGCTCAGGATTTTCAGGTGGCGGGATTTGAAAAAATCCCGCTCCGGGTGTTCGGCGTCGATGACCCCCAGTACCTTTCCTTCCGAAATAATCGGCACCGCGATTTCCGAAAATCGTACGTCATCGTCCTGAATGTAGCGCGGGTCTTTCGACGTGTCGCCCACGAGTTCGGTCCGGCCGGTCAGGGCCACCGAACCAACGATCCCCCGGCCCAGCGGAATTTCGATGGGGCTGAAAATCTGAAAATCCACCGGGTTTTTGGGGCCGTAGGCGGCTTTCTGCACCAGTACCTCGCGCTCGGAGTCGAGCCAGTACACCACGCAATCCACAAACTGAAGCCGGGCGATGCAGTTTTTGGCCACATCCCAGAGAATGTCATCCACGGTGGTCTGATCGAGGAGCGAAGTGGCAAAAAACGTGATGGCGCGCTCCGCTTCCAGGTCGTCGAGCAGCGCCTGGGTGAAGGAGTCGATTGGGGAAAGCGCCGGTCGTTGGACCACTCGGTTCATGGGGTAAGAGAATCGTCGGGAGCAAGGTAGTTTTAAAACCAATTTTTTGAAAGCCAGAGTGAATACCGAGCGGGTTTCGGACGATGGTTGACGTGAAAGTTGGGGTAAATGGGGATTAGGTAATCTGTTCTTTCGAATTTTCATTACCTAATCCCCATTTACCTAATCCCCATTTACCCTTCACACAAAGAAACCGCCCAGCCAGGGGCCGGACGGTCTTCAGACACCTATCGAAAATAAGGCTGCATCCGGGCTACCCGGACGGAAAAGAACCGCCTCAGTTCAGCACTGTAACCAGGTATTTGTACTCGATCAGGTACACCGGCTGCTCGCCCACCGTACTGATGTTTTGCTGGGTCACGTAGTTGTCGGCGTTGAAGAAGTACTTGTACGAGCGGTCGACCTCTACCGAGTTGCTGTACAGGTTTTTATACTTCAGCCCGTACACGAGGTGCTTGCTGGATTTGCCGAAAATAGCCAGGTAATCGTCCGGGAGGCCGTTAACCAGGTTGTTGAGCCGGTTGCGGTCGGTGCGAAGCGGGGCACCCACGTATTCGGAGTAGGAGTAGGTCGTTTCGGCGGAAGGCACGCCTGAGTTGGGGGCGTGGGTGGTCACTTTGATCAAATCGCCTGCCGCGTTGAAAACGTACTCGTAGCGTTGGTTGGGGTTGTTTTTGTCGAAGCGTTTTTTCATATACCCCTGGGCGTTGTACTGGTAGGTGTAAACGTCCGTCTGGCTATCGCTAAACCCTCCGCTGTACGTGTAAATCGTCCGTTGCTCTTCGTAACACCGCCCCGATTCATCGAGGAGATACTTGCTGCTCTGGTTGATTTTGCCGTTGAAACTCAGGTACGAAAAGGTCCGCACCCAGTTGGGTCCTATGCCGATGCTGTACGAATACGTGACGTGGTCGATGGCCCCCGGCGCATACTTTACCAATTTCAATCGCCCGGCGTTGTCGTAACTGAGGCTGGCGTTGCCGTGCTTGGTGAGCGTGTAGAGGTTCCCCACAAACTTGGCCCGGTCGTCGTTGGCGTGAGTGGTGGGGGTTTGTGGGTCAGTCAGGGTTTCTTTCTGGCAGGCGGTAAGGCCGAATGCGGCGGCGAGTGCGGCGGCGAGTGCGGCAACGGCAAGGGGCTTGAACGGAGTCTTCATATTGGTTTAAAAAAGGAGAGGGACTGTTAAAAAAAAGAGAGGGTTTGTTTACCTGGGTCAAAGGTGCGTGACTGCCCGACCTCATCCCAGCCGGAATAAATAACGGGTGGGTTTAGGTGAGTAACTCACGCCCGAAGGCACCTACTGAGTTAAAGGGAGGATATCTCCGGCCCCTGTGAAGCGTTCGTTTCTTTTGAAAAACGAAATCGCTTCGACACCGCCGAACGGGATACCGAGGCAGTGCGAAAGCGTTTTTCGTAAAAACCTGCCTCTTTTTCCCTACTTTGAGCCTGATTCGGAGCCAGCCCTTCCGAATCGATTTCATGCCCACCCCCCCGTTTCGTCTTCTTTTTCTACTGGGGTTGTGCCTGTGGCCCGCCGGACTACTGGCTCAATCGCCCACGATTTCATTCCAACACCTTACCCTGCGCCAGGGCATGGCCTCCAACTACGCGATGGCCCTCACCCAGGATAGCGCCGGTTTCATCTGGATCGGTACGGCCAACGGCCTGACGCGCTTCGACGGCCTGCGTTGCCTCACCTACACCCGCCAGGCCAGGAATTCGCACTCGCTCTCGCACCGAATCGTGCGCTGCGTGTTCCGGGCCAGCAACGGCGTGCTTTGGGTGGGTACCCAGGAGGGTCTCAACCGTTTCGACCCCGCCACCAACTCCTTCCGGCGCTACGCGTTGGCCCATTTGGGGCCAGACTGCGGCCTCGTCCGCAATGCCACCGAAACGCCCGATGGTACCCTTTGGCTGGCCACGAAAGGGGGACTGCTGGCCTTCGATCCGGGTAGCGGCCGGGGCCGGCGGCTACCCATGCCGGTCGATTCGGCGGGGGGGCCGGTCAACGCCATCCGTTGCTTGCTGGCCGACGGCCCCCGGATTTGGATCGGCACCGAGGGGGGCCTTTTCCACTACGAACCGCGCACCCGGCGCCTTCGCCGGTTTCGGCACGACGCTACCCGACCCGCCTCCCTACCCGAAGACTACGTGACCGCCCTGGCCCGGCAACCCCGCACGGGCGAACTGCTGGTGGGCACCCGAGCGGGGCACCTGGTGGTGCTCAATCCGACGACGGGGACGTTCCGGCCCTTGCCCCTCCGGGCGAAGGGCTTGGCCGTTTCGACCTTGCTTTTTACGAAAAATGGAACCCTCTGGGTGGGCGTGGCGGGCGACGGCTTGCACCGCTACGAGCCGACGGCCAACCGCTTCACGGGGTATTTTAACGACGAAAACAACCTCCGCAGCCTGGTTTCCAATTCGGTGAAAGCCTTGTTTGAAGACCGCAGCGGCGTGGTGTGGGTAAGCACCGACGACGCCGGACTGAGTTGGTTTAACCCCAGGGTCGAAAAATTCCACTCCCTCTTCGACGACGTGGGCTACCGCCCGGCCTCCACCCTCGGCCTCGACGTGGCCCGGCTCGCGCTCGACCGCCAGCAGCATCTCTGGGCCGCCACCCGCGACGGCTTGGTAGCCATCAACCTACGGGCGCATACCTACCGCCTCTACCGCCACGACCCGCTCGATCCGCATAGCCTGGCCAACAATTTTATGTATTGCGTACTGGCCGACCGGCGCGGGCGGGTGTGGGTGGGCAGCACCACCGGCCTCGATCGCTTCGACCCCGCCACCGGGCACTTCGAACACTTGCTTTGTTTGCCTTCGGCCCAAAATCCCAACCTGCCAACGTTCAACCCGTCCCGTCGGGATTTCGTGGCGGGCAGCCGGGTCAACGACCTGACCGAAGCCACCGACGGGCGGATTTTTATCGGAACGGACGAAAAACTAACCGTGTACGACCCCCGAACCGACACCTTCGCGCAGCAATTCAACGACGAACGGATCCGGAAACTCCCCGGCAAAAGCTACAACACGCTGTACCTCGACCGGCGGCAAAACCTCTGGGTGGGTGGCTTGGGGCCGGTTTACAAAATCGATTCGGCCTGGCGGCTTTCGGCGAAATACGTCTCGCAGATCGACGATCCGCGCCGTCTGCCCAGCGACGGGGTGACGGGTTTTGCCGAAGACACCACCGGGCGATTCTGGATGGGCACCGACAACGGCCTGGCCCGCCTCGACGAGCGTAGCGGCCTTTTCACCACCTACACCACCCAGCACGGCTTGCCCAGCGGCGACTTAGCGGGACTACTCCACACCGATAAGCACCTCTGGATCAGCACCAACAAGGGCCTGGCCTGCCTCGATACCCGGCGGATGCGCCTGACGGTGTTCGACGAAGCCGATGGACTTCCGGCCACGGAGTTCGAGTCCGGTTCGGTGCTGCGCGACTCCACCGGGCGGATTTACTTCGGAGCCGGGCGGGGCCTGGTGTACGTGCAACCCAACCAGGTTCGGCTCAACCGCTTCGTGCCTCCGGTGTACCTGACTTCGTTTCGGGTGGGAACCCGTGACTTCTCGCCCGCCACAAGCGCCGACCCGCCCCCGGTCGTACTCAACCATACCCAGAACAGCTTTACCTTCGAGACGGCCGCTCTCAGCTACGACCACCCCGAAAACAACCACTACGCCTACCGCCTTGAAGGATTTGAAGAAAACTGGCATCAGACGGGCACCCAGGCTTCGGCCAGCTACACCAACGTCCCGCCCGGCACCTACACCCTGCACGTGATCGCGGCCAACAACGATGGGGTCTGGAATCGCCAGGGCGTTCGTCTGCCCCTTGTCGTCCAACCCCCGTTTTGGGCCACCTGGTGGTTGCGCACGCTGGCCGTGCTGGGCGTGGCGGGAGCCTTTTGGGCGCTGGCCAGGCAGCGCGAACGCCGCCTACTGCGCGAGCAACGGGAAAAAAGTGAGCTGCGTGAGCGCATCGCCACCACCGAAATGCGGGCGTTGCGGGCGCAGATGAATCCCCATTTTATTTACAATTCGCTCAACGCCATTCGGTTGTTTGTTTTGCAAAACGACAGTGACAACGCTGAGATGTACCTCGTCAAATTCGCCCGGTTGATGCGGCTGATCCTCGACAACTCCCGCCAGGAGGCCGTTGCCTTAGGCAGCGAGTTAGACCAACTTCACTTGTACCTTGAATTGGAACAACTGCGTTTCGATCACACTTTCGATTTTGCCATTCACACCGACCCGGCACTTTCGCGGGAGGCGACGCTGGTGCCGCCGATGATTATTCAGCCTTTCATCGAAAACGCCATTCTCCACGGCATTGCCCACAAAAAAGCGAAGGGCCACATTGCCGTGAGCATCCGGCCTCTGAACGGGCACCTCGAATGCCGCGTGGACGACGACGGCGTGGGACGGCAGCGGGCGCGGGAATTGAAGAGCAAAACGGTACGCTCGTACCAAAGCGTGGGCCTGCGCGTGACCGAAGACCGCCTCCAGCTCATCAGTCAACGCAGCGGAAAAGTGGCCCGCGTGGCGGTGATCGACAAAACCGACGAACAGGGCCAGGCAACGGGCACGCGGGTGGTGATCGAGTTGCCGCTGGTCGAAACGTAACTCACCGGCCCGATTTCAGTCAGCAGTTTCCCTGAGCCATAAAAAAAGCCGCCCCGGATGACCTGGGGCGGCTTTTTCGTAAAAATCAGGAACGTTTGGTGATCCTAACGCAGGTTTGTCATGGCTCCGCCCGCCCGGCCCGACCGACGAAGGAGGGATCCGGGCGGGCGGAGCCATGACAAACCTACTTTTCAGCGATTCGTAAACAGCGTCGCGGTCAGCGGCGTTTTGGCGTTGCCCACTACGCCCCGCACCACTACCGTGTAGTAGCGGTTGGCGTACGGTTGCACACCACCCGTGAAAGTGAGCGTTGTCGTACCCGCCTTCACCACGACCGGCACGGCCGTTGAGGCGTATGCGATGGCATCGATGGGCTGAAACTCCGTTACGGTTTTGTAGGCGGCGGCGGTCGTCACGCTTTTGCCGTTAACGGTCAGTTCGTAACCACCCACCGGGCTGTTGGTCACCAGGTTGATGATCCGGACGTAGGCTTTGGTGCGGTCGGCGGCTTCGAGTTTATCGTTCACGACCAGCACTTCGTAGGTTGGGGCTACGCCGGTGGCGAAAACGGAATAGTACTTGCCATCTTCCACGGTCAGGTCGCCGCCGAAACCGGGGACTTCGGGCGTGGTGGCGGTGGCCGCCAGGTTGACTTTCACCTTAGCCGTACCAGGGGCGACGAGGCCGTAATCCTGAACGGGAAACGCCGCCCCGTAGGCCACCGAAGCCGGGAAGGCGGGCGGCACGGTGTTGACGCCCGAAAAGGCTTTGTCGTTGAGGTAAATCGCCACGTTGGGCGCGTCGGGGGCGAGGTGGAAAAACTTCACGCGGGCACCCGTGGCGGGCGCGACGCTTTGCAGAAAATCGGCTTTGTCGCCGCAAGCCGAGGCCACCAGCGCCAGGGTACCGAGCAGCAGGGGTGTTAGGTTCAATTTCATGGTCAAAAATGTTGGGTTAAAGGCTGGCTTCCCTAGTCTGTGGCACACAGACCAGGGGTTTGCCTGCCGTTCCGGTCCGTGTGCCACAGACCGGGGTGTTGGTTTCCCGGTCAAGGTTTCACAAACCACGGTTCGTAGGTGTGGTAATCGAGGTTGTTGCCGCCGTACAGATCGAGCGAGGCGCGGTTCCAGACGTACTCCGAGTTGAAGCGGGGCCGCACCCGGTAGGCGGGTTTGCCGTTGTTGTCGGGGAAAAACTGGATGGCCGTGGGCAATACAAAGCCCGTGTACACCGCCGGGTCGTACTTGTAGCGGCGCATATCCACCCAGGTTTCGATGATGCCGTGGCCGAAGAGCGCGAGGTATTTTTGGAGCATGATGTCGCTCAGTTTGAGGTCGGCGGCGTTTTGGGCGATGGCTTTGCTGCTCAGGAAGGTAGCCTTGTTGGCCGCCGACACGCCCGCGTAGTCGAGGGCGGCGGCGGTGCCTTTCACGTAGGCTTCGAGGGCCAGGGCCTTGTTGCCTTTTTTGAAGGCCGCTTCGGCTTTGATGAATTGAATCTCGGCGTAGCTCAGGATCGGAAACTCGGCTCCTTCGCGGAAAATATACTTGCCGGGCGTCGTTCCTGCCACCACTTTGTTGGGCACCTCTCCCCAGAACGTCGGGATGCGTCTGACGTTGTCGTTCAGGTTATTGGGGTCGCCTAGCGAGGGGGTCACACCCCGGTAAATGCCATCGGGCGAGGCCGTGCCGATGATGGATAGGCGCGGATCGGCCACGCCATTGAACGCCCGGCCATCGAGCAAACTGAGCAGGAAATCGGTTTGCCGGAACGTGCCGACGTTGCTACGCGTGGGGCCAAGGAAGTTGAGCAAATCGTTGTTGCCCGTAGCCGTGCTGGGTACGCTGAAGTTGTCGGCATTGGAAGCCAGCGACTTGTCACAGTATTCGATCACCTTGTCGGGGTTGTAGCTGGTCTTGTTGCTGAGGTGATTGGCATTGCGGGCCAGCACGCCGTAAGTAAATTTGATCCACTTGCTAACATCGCCTTTGTACACCAAATCGCCCCGCGCCAGCGAAGCCGTGGCAGTGGCGGGATCGGCCTGCTGTAACTCGGCCAGGGCCTCGTTGGCGAGCGTAGGTACGTAGGCATACACCTCTTCCTGGGTGTCGTATTCGAATACATAACGCCCTACTTCAAACGCCTGTTTCAGGATAATTTCCCCGTGGTAGTCGGTGGTGGTTTGCCAGCTCCAGGCAAACATAGCTTTCGCTGCGCCGCTGTACTCCGGTTTGTTTTTGGCTTTGGCGTCGTCGATAACGAGTTGCACGTTCTGGCCCAGGTTCCAGTAATGCACCCGCCAGATCAGCCCGGAATTGTCGGAACCCGTCTGGTAGCCGTGGCGGTCCCAGGTATCACCGGCCGTGGCTTCGCCCCAGTTCTGGATGTACTTGCCGATGTAGCGGCCGTCGAATAGCTCGCCCAGGGCCATTTGCTGTTGCATGGGTGGCAGCAGGGCGAAGCCTTCGCTCACCTGCGGAAAAGCCGGATCGCGGTTGATGTCGAGGTACTTGTCGCAACTGCTCAGGGCCAGGAGGCCGACCAGGGCGAGGAAAGAACATTTTTTCATTTTCTGGTTTGAAAGTTTGAGGGTTTGAGGGTTTGAAGGTTTGAGCGTTTGAAAGTTTGAGCGTTGTGTTGAAATCAACCGGTCAAACCTTCAAATCCTCAAACTTTCAAACCCTCAAACCAATTTAAAACCCGACCCGAACGCCAAACGAGAACCCGCGCGGCAGCGAGAGCGTCCCGTAGTCGAAGCCCCCCGCGCCCACGCCGCCCGAGGTGGCGGTGGTGCCATTCACGTTGGGGTCGGCCCCGGTGTAGTTGGTGAGCAGGAAGAGGTCGGTGCCGTTGACGTACACGCCCACGGTTTTGATCACTTTCGTGCGGGCCAGCCAGGCATCGGGTAGTTGGTAGCTCAGGCTCACGTCGCGCAGGCGCAGCCAGTTGATGTCTTTTTCGACAAATTCGCTTTCGGGCAGGGCCGCGAAGTAATCGGTCGAACGGAGCGTGGGGTTTACCTGAATCGTGTTTGGGGTTGGGTTGCCGGTGTCTTCCTTGCCGTCGCGCAGCACGCCCTTGAAGATCACGGGCGTTTCGCGGTCGAGCGAGCGGGTACTCAACCCATTGCGCCAGAGGTACTGAGCCGTGCCGTTGAACACGTCGCCGCCCTTGCGGATGTCGAGGAGGAAGGAAAACTGGACATTTTTGAACCGGAAACTATTCTGCAACCCAATCGTAAAATCGGGGTTGCGGTCGCCGATGGGCAGGAACAGGTTGTTGGTCAGGGGCAGGCCGGTCAGGGGATTGATCAGCACGTCCCCGTTTTTGTTACGTTGGTAACCGTACCCGCCGATGGCCGTGGCCGTGCCCATGCCGCGTTGGTAATAATCCCAGTTGATGCCCCGGTAGGCGGCGTTGCCCCCTGTTTCACCCGTGTTGTCTTTGGGATAATACGCAGGCAGGTTGGGCACGAAGGCGCTGGCGCGGGCATTGTTGTAGAGCCAGGTATCCGAGTTGTAATACTCTGGCTGATCGGCGGGCAGGTTTTTCACGCTCGTTTTCAGCGTGGTAAAATTGAGCGTCACGTCCCAGCCGAAGTCGGCGGTTTTCAGGGGTTTGCCCGTCAACTGAATTTCCACGCCCCGGTTAGAGAACGTCCCTCCGTTGACCAGTCCGAAAATAAAACCCGTGGCGTAGCTCAGGCGCTGGTTGACAATCTGCCGCGAGAGTTCCTTGTCGTAGTAAGCAAAATCCAGCCCGAGGCGTCCTTTGAAAAACTGCACTTCTCCCCCGAGTTCGTAGCTGCGCCCGCGTTCGGGTTTCAGGTCGGGGTTGCCGCCGTAAAAGCCGTAGAGGTAGCCTCCGCCCGTGGTGAGTTGGGGAACCAGACTCGACTGCACGTTGTACGGCGGGGCGTCTTTCCCAGTCTGGCCGTAGCTCAACCGCAGTTTGGCGTACTCGAGCACGCCCGTGTTGCCCTGCAAACCGGGCAGGTCGCTGACGTTGAAGGCCAGCGAAGCCGCCGGGTAGAAAAAGCTGCGGCTGGCGATGGGCAGCGTGCTCGACCAGTCGTTGCGGCCCGTCAGGGTCAGCACGAGCAGGTCGTTGTAGTTGAGCACCAGGTTGCCCAACACACTCACCAACCGCTGCTGGCGCTGGGTGTATTTGGTGCGCTGGGTGGTGATGAGGGTGTTGTTGAGCGAGTTGTAGTCGGGCAGGTACAGGTTTTCGCCGTAGCCGGTGAGCACCTTGTAATTGCGGTCGTCCACGGTCGTGCCCAGCAGCAGCGAAGTGCGGAGTTTACCAAAATCCTTCTTCAGCGTCGCGAGCAGGTTGCCATTGAGCAACTGGCTGTTTTCGTTGGCGTTTTCCACCGAGCCTCTGGTCTGAAAGCCCCCGCCGGTACCACCCTGCCACGATTCGGGGTGCAGGAAGAGGTTACTCTGCGTGGCGTAGATATCCGCCCCGAAACGCCCTACGACGTTGAGCCAGGGCGTGGGGTTGAAGTTCAACTGGATGTTGCTGATCACCCGGTTGGTCAAATCCGAACTCTTGTTTTTGTTGACCGTAAAAAACGGGTTGTCCACTTCCCCCTGGTTGATGGCCCCGAGCAGGATGCGCCGGGTACCGATGGGGTTGAGGTAGTTGGTGGCATCGTCGTAGCGGGGCCAGCCCAGCAGGCCGATCAGGAAGCCGTTGCCACTCCGCAGGGCTTTGGATACCTGGGTGTTCACGTAGGTAAACGAAGTCTGCACGTCCAGTTTGGGGCTGATCTTCACGGTACCCGTTAGGCGGGCCGAGAGTTTTTTCAGTCCCGTCGTGGGCACGGTGCCTTTCTGATCGGTGTAGCTGGTCGAAAGACGGTAGGTGGCCACATCGGTGCCGCCTTCGGCGCTCAGGTTGTGTACCTGGGTGAAACCGGTCTGGAAAAACGCCTCCACGTTGTCGTAGAGTTGGGTGCCTTCGGCGAGGCGCGGCCCGAAGTAGGTGGTCGCGTTGGCGTTGGCATAGCCCAGCGTTCCCCGTCCGTAGGTGGTTTGTACTTCCGGAAAGCGGTACACGTTGGTCACCTGAAAGCGGTTGTCGTAGCTGATCCGCGCTCCGCCCTTGCCGCCTTTTTTGGTGGTGATCACGATGGCCCCCGCCGAGGCGTCGATGCCGTAGAGGGCGGCGGCTTCGGGGCCTTTGAGCACCGTCACGCTTTCGATGTCGTTGGGGTTGATGTCGGCGGCGCGGTTGAGGAAGTCGTTGTCGCGGTTGGGGCGGTCGCTTACCAGCGCGCCTTGGCCGAAGGTGCGGTTGTCGATGGGCAGGCCGTCGACCACAAACAGCGGCTGGTTACTGCCGCCGATGGACGAAGCCCCGCGCAGTTGCACGCTCACCGAAGCGCCGGGCACGCCCGACGTGGTGACCATGTTTAGCCCCGCCACCCGACCCTGAAGACCGATCAGAAAGTTGTCGCGCTGGGCGTCGGCCAGGTCGCGGCCTTTCACGGTGCCCACCGAGTAACCCAGGCTGCGTTTTTCCTGGGTAATGCCGAGGGCGGTCACGACCACCTCGCTGAGGTTGGAGGCGGAGTTTGCCAGGGTCACGTCGATCACGCTCTGGGCACCCACCGGCACTTCCTTTGTTTCCGTGCCAATCATGCGGAAAATGAGTGTAGCCCCCTGTGCGACGGGAATGCGGTACTCGCCGTTGCCGTTGGTGGTGGTGCCGCGCGTGCTGCCTTTCACGAGTACGCCGGCGCCGGGTAAGGGCGAGCCGTCGGCGTCGGAGACCTTGCCGCTAATCTGCCGGTCCTGGGCAAACGCCAGCGCCGGGAGCAGCACCAGCCCCAGAAAAAGCAGCCAGATTGCAGTCCGTAGTGTTCGGTTCATACGATAAACGTTAGCTAAGGTGAAAAAAGAGAAAGAATGGAATTAGAAGAAGTCCGAATTTCTGCCGGTTCGTGCCGTTTTCAATTAAAATCCTGCCCGAACCTGCGTGAAACTTGCCCTCTGCCGGGAATGAATTGAAACTTTGATGGAAAAATTTCTGCATAATTAAGCAATCGTCCGTTGCAATCAAAGTGGGAAAGTGCCTACCTTTCAAAAAATTGAGCTTGTTTTTCGTCGAGTCCGGTTATTTTTCGATTCCCGAACGCCTCTTACCCCCAAAACCCGCATAAATCCGCATGAATCCGCTCCTTCCGGAACTCGATTCGCTTCAGGCTAAAACAGCCAGTTTACTGAAAAAAGAACGACACGCGTTCATCCTCCGCCGGGCCAATCTCCACAACCGGGTGCTTTCCGCCGATCTCAGCCAGCAACTCGGCGTCTCAGAAGACACCGTCCGGCGTGACCTCAACGAACTGGCCGAAGAAGGCCACCTGACCAAAGTTCACGGCGGGGCGTTGGCCCGGTCCTACAGCCATACCGCCACCCGGCAGGAGGTGTACGCCTACGAAGCGAAGGAGGCCATTGCCCGGAAAACGCTGGGTTTGCTGAAGGAAGGAATGTACGTCCTCACCGGCGGGGGTACCACCGTCCGGGCGCTGGCCAAACTCATCCCCGACGACCTCCGCGTGACCTTCCTCACCATCAGCCCTCAGGTGGCCCTCGAACTCATCGAACACCCCGCCGCCGAGGTGATTCTGCTCGGCGGGCCGATTTCACGGCAAACCCAAATCAGCACCGGCGGCGAGGTGATCAACCGCCTGGCCGACATCCGGGTGGATTTGTGTTTGATGGGCACCACCGGCATCGACCCGGCGGCGGGCCTGACCGAGTCGGACTGGGAGGTGGTGCAGGTGAAAAAAGCCATGATGCGGGCCGCCGACCGGGTGGCCGTGCTCACGATTTCGGAAAAACTCGGCAGCGCCTACCGCATGAAACTCTGCCCCCTGAGCGACATCGACCTGCTCATCACCGAACTCGACCCCGCCGACGAGGCACTGGCGACGTACGCGAAGGCGGGGGTGGAAGTGGGGTGAGTTTACATCCAACAGGCCGTTCACCATGTCCCAAGCGCGTCATTGCGAGCGGAGGCAGGCGAACGAGCGAAGCGAGGTTTGCCTGCCGGAGCGAAGCAATCCAGGGCAAACGTATGCAGGTCAGGTGATGCCCTTTTTGAGGTAGTCGAGGTCGAAAGCCGCCTTCACCCGTCTTTTTTGTACACTCAATTTGTCCTCGTGCTGGGTGAGGATTCCTAAGGCCAACTGGCGTAAGGTCGGTCGACAGGTTCTCCGGCCCCTTGCCTTTACGCACCCGGCAGGCATCTTCACGGTCCGCCGCTCCGGTTGAAGGTCACCGCTAAGGGCCAGTGCACGTGGGTTTCGATGCCCCACTGCCCTCTGACTAATTTGCTGTAATACACCGGATTGGTTTCTTCTTCCTCCCTAATGTAGTGGCGTACTTCTTCCCGCAACTCCCCCCTAACCCGCCGTCGGGCCTCCACGTTAACGACCGTTTGCAGCCCCGGCCAGGGTTCGATAAAGGCCCTCTGAAGATGCTCCCTGGCGGGCAGAATCCAGCACCGGCGCTGCCCGGCGGCGTGCCGCTCGAAGCGTTCCCGGCTGTAGGGCCAAGTCTCCTCCGAGCAGGTGCCGTTGCTGGCCTTGAAAACACAACTCACCTCCTCCCAAAGGCTTTCCTGCTTGGCTTTCAGGGCCCGCAGGGAGTGTCCGTTTTGGTCGATACTGGCTTGGGCTGCCGCCGGTCGACAGCCCGCTGCGTCAAGGGTGACGATGGCTTCGCCCCACTCGAGTTGAGCCAGCAGCGGCCGCAGGGCTTGCCCGTCGTTGCTTTTGTTCTCCACCCGGTGCTGACCCAGGCACAGACGATTTTCGCTCACCCAGGCATTGACGAGGTACAAGCCCGTATTGCCCTGACGGTGGGGACTCCCCCCGTTCAATTTCTTGCCATCGAGACAACTCTGTTTCTCGCTCAATACCCCCACTATCGCCTTGCCATGCTGGGTGAGACACTCCCTAAGGGCCTTTGGGTCCAGTAGGTGAAACACCCCCGGTTGAAGGTGTCGCGGGCGGGGAGTCCCCTCGAAACGTCCATCAAACCTTAGGTACACAGACCCATCAGCAGAATGTCGGTTAAGCCATAGGTACCCTTTTCTTGGCTTGGCGAAAATCCTCTACCTGGAGAAACTAATCGCGGATAGGCTGGCTCATGGAGCCAGGTTTAGCCCGTACTTACCAATGTATCAATTCATGCGTTTGCCCTGGAAGCAATCCCCACCCGAAGACCAAGAAAGATTCGTGCGATACCGGTTTTTGTTGATGGCGCTTTCGGTCTTCGGGTGGGAATTGCTTCGCTCCGAACGAAAGTTCTCGCTTCGCTGGCTCTTTCATTCTCCGCTCGCAATGACGCCGGAGGGGCTTTGCACTGACCCCATCCCGTAATTTCTCTATCTTTGCCGCCGTTCCGTTGGAGTCGTTCCGGCGGTTTATTGCCTTTCCCCACCCCATGCGCTCCTTCGATTTCAAGCGGTTACTCCCCCATCTCTACGTCATCCTCGGCTTCCTACTCATCGCTGGTTTGTACGCCCCGCCCGCGTTGCAGGGCAAGCGCCTCGCCCAGCACGACGCCATCCAGGCGCAGTCGGCCGCTCGCGAGGTAAAGCAGTTTCACGAACAAACCGGCGAGTGGTCGGCCTGGACCAACTCCATGTTTGGCGGAATGCCCGCCTACCTCATCGTCGCCGATTACCCCCAGAGCCTCAGCACCCGGCTTGGTCGCCTGCCCGGCGTGCTGCCCGAACCCATCGGCAATCTGTTTATGATGATGCTGGGGATGTACGTGTTTTTGCTCGCGCTGCGGGCGCGGGGCTGGCTGGCCGTCCTCGGCTCGGTGGCCTTTGCCTTCACGACCTACAACGTGATGTACATCGAGGCGGGTCACATGTCGAAAATCATCGCCCTGGCCTACGTGCCGGGCATTCTGGCCGGGGCGCTGTGGGCGTTTCGGGGGCGGGCGCTGCTGGGCGGGGCCGTGCTGGCCTTGTTTCTGGCGCTGAATCTCTACGGCAACCACGTCCAGATTACCTACTACACCTTCATCGCGCTGGCGGTTTTGGGCGTCATCGAAGCCGTCGCCGCGTTTCGCGAAGGCCGCGTGAAATCCTTCACGCTGGGTTGCGCGGCGCTGGCGCTGGGCGCGGGCATTGCCGTGGGCACCCACGCCACCCGGCTCTGGACGACCCAGGAATATTCGGGCGAGAGCATGCGGGGCAAGTCGGAACTGACGGCCAAAACCAGCGGCTCCACGGCCAGCGCCCAACAGGGCCTCGATCGCGACTACGCCTTCAACTGGAGTTACGGCAAAGCCGAAAGCTTTACGCTGCTGATTCCGGGCTTTTCCGGCGGCTTGTCCAACGGCGGCCTCACTACCAAATCGGCCACGTACAAAGCCCTCAGCCAGCAGGGGATAGACGCTGCCAACGCCCGGCAGATTGTCGAAAAATACGTCCCGATGTACTTCGGCGACCAACCGAGTACGTCGGGCATGGCCTACGCCGGGGCTATCATTTTGTTTCTCTTCGTGCTGGGTTGTTTCATCATCAAAGACCGGATTCGCTGGTGGCTGCTGGGCATGGCAGCGCTGTACCTGATGCTTTCCTGGGGGAAAAACTTCCCGCTGCTCAACGACCTGTTTTTCGAGTATTTCCCGGCCTACAACAAGTTCCGGGCGATTACCATGCTGCTCTCGGTCATTCAATTCTTCTTCGCAGCCGGGGCGGTACTGGCCTTGAAAACGATTGTTGAAAATAAGCCAACCTGGGCCGCGTTGAAACGTCCCTTCCTCATCAGCCTCGGCCTCACGGGTGGTTTCGCGCTGCTTATGGCCCTGATTCCGGGCGTGTTCCTGACCTTCCAGGGGGAGAACGACGCGGCTACGTTGGGACAGATTTTCGGTTCGCCCGACGCGGCCAATCAATTTATCGAACCCCTCCGGCAAGACCGCGAAAGCCTGGTGCGCGGCGACGCCTTTCGCTCGCTGATTCTGATTTTGCTCGCGGCGGGCGGCATCTGGGCCTTCGTGACCAACCGCCTCAAAGCCGCCGTGTTGCTGCCCGCCCTGACGCTGCTCACGCTGGGCGATTTCTTTTTGGTGGACAAACGCGTGCTGAATAACGACGACTTCGTCTCGAAACAAACCGCCCAGGAAGGCGTGTACGCCCCCACCCCCGCCGACGAGGAAATTTTGAAGGACAAAGGCCTGAGCTACCGGGTGTTCGATAATTCGACGAGTACCTTCCAGGACGCCCACGCCAGCTACTACCACAAGTCGGTGGGGGGCTACCACGGGGCCAAGTTGAAGCGCTTTCAGGAAGTGGTGGAGAACCAGTTGGGCAAAAATCCGCCCAACGTGCAGGTGCTCAATATGTTGAACACCAAGTATTTTATCCTGCAAAATCCGCAGACCAACCAGCCCGTCGTCCAGCAAAATCCCGAAGCGCTCGGCAACGCCTGGTTCGTGCGCGACTACAAACTCGTGGCGAAGGCCGACGAAGAAATGGCCGCTCTGGGCACCTTCAACCCCCGCAACACGGCGCTGGTCGACAAACGTTTTGAGTCATTCCTCAACGGCCTAACCATCACGCCCGACAGCGCCGCCAACCGCATCGCCCTCACCGCCTACAAGCCCAACGCGCTGACCTACCAAAGCACGACCACCAGCCCCCAACTGGCCGTTTTCTCGGAAATCTACTACCGGGGGAACGAAGATTGGAAGGCGTTTGTCGATGGCAAGGAAACCCCGCACTTCCGCGCCAACTACCTGCTCCGGGCAATGGTCGTGCCCGCCGGAACCCACACCATCGAATTTAAATTCGCTCCCGCTGCCGTCAGTGTCGGCCACACGATCGACTTGATTTCCAGTATTTTGCTGGTGATTTTTGTAGTCGGGGCGGTGGTGTTGGAGGGGCGGCGGAATTAACAAAAACGTTGTCATCCTGAAAGGACCTTGTCGGCCTACCGTTCCCGTTTCAGGATGACAAAAATTAGAATGACTCGCCTCAAAGTCTGCTGCATTTCTTCCCCCGAAGAAGCCCGGCTCGCCGTTGCCGCCGGGGCCGATGCGCTCGGCTTGGTTGGCCCGATGCCCAGCGGGCCGGGGGTCATCGACGACGCGCTTTCGGCGCACATCGCCCGGCTGACGCCACCACCGGTCGCCACGTTTTTACTCACGAGTGAAACTAGCACCGAGGCGCTCACCGCTCACGTTCGGCGGGTACACCCAACCACGCTGCAACTCGTGGATGCCGTCGAACCGGGCGTGTACGCCCACCTCCGCGAAGCCTTTCCCGCCTTGAAATTGGTGCAGGTGCTGCACGTCCTCGACGAGCACCAACTCGACGAGGCCCTCGCCGCCGCGCCCCACGTCGATGCCCTGCTGCTCGACAGCGGCA
The DNA here is from genome assembly GCA_964244295.1 of uncultured Cytophagales bacterium. Lineage (GTDB taxonomy): Bacteria > Bacteroidota > Bacteroidia > Cytophagales > Spirosomataceae > JAJAZB01. The sequence goes on along the minus strand of CAXTIG010000009.1, from coordinate 92,295 downwards.
ATCCTACCCTGGCCGTGAAGGAACTGGGCGGCACGGGCCGCGTTCACAACTGGGCCGTGAGCCGGAAAATCGTGGAGCAAAGCGGCGTTCCGGTTTTTCTGGCCGGAGGGTTGAACATCGGCAACATCCGGCAAGCTATCGACACCGTCAATCCCTTCGGCATCGACGTATGCAGCGGGGTGCGGAGGGGTGGGAAGTTGGACGGAGCGAAGTTGAGGGCGTTTGCGAAGGAAGTCAAACGATGACTTGTGGGCTGTCATCCCGACGGAGGAGGGATCTCGTTGGCCCATCGCGTAATTTATCGGTAGCAGAACGGTAGCCAACAACCGACTACCCGGCAGGCCAGCAAGATCCCTCCTCCGTCGGGATAACAGCCTATGGGAAAGGCTTCTACCAATACTTCTTCCCCCGCGCAAACCAGAAGCCCCGCCAGAAAATGCGGGCGTGGTTAGCCAGATTTGGCAGCAGCCCGAAATGTTCCCGCAAAATCACGTAGCGGTCGAGCAGCGAAGCCCGCAGGTTTTTGACCGAAAACCCACCGACCAGGTAGCGCGACAGCGGCACCCCCAGGTTGACCACCTTCCGGGCGGCTTTCAAACAACGAATTTCCCAGTCGATGTCGGCGCTGTAGGGGTGGTCTAATCGGAATGGCGGGGCCAGGTTCCGCCGCATCACGAACGATTGGTGGCAAATCACCATCCCCCGGCGGAAATCGCGCCAGGTGGCCCGGGCGGGCAACCGGTGCGGCGTGACTTCGCTGCGCAGGCCGATGGCCGAACCGTCGTCGCGGACGTAGAGCGCGTCGCCGTAGTATACGTCGGCGTTTTCGGGTATTTTCTCAAGAAACCGGGCGAAGGTGCTTTCGTCGAAAAGTTCGTCGCCCGCGTTGAGAAACCAGACGTACTCGCCAGTGGCAAGCGCCAGGCCCTTGTTCATGGCGTCGTAAATGCCCCGATCGGGGCTGGAGATGACGCGGGACACGACGGATTCGTAGTTTTTTAGAATGTCGAGCGTGCCGTCTTTGGAGGCTCCGTCGATGACCAGGTACTCCACGTCGGCCCGCGCCGTTTGCCGCAACACACTTTGCAGCGTGCGTTCCAAGACCGCTTCGGCGTGGTAGGTGACGGTGATGAGGGTGAGTTTCAAGTGAAAAGTGAAAAGTGAAAAGTGAAAAGTGAGGTTCTCACCTTTCCCCCTTCGCCTGCTTGTAAACTTCCACGTACTGCGCCGCCACCCCCATCTCGGCGTAATTTTCCACCGCAAACGCCCGCGCTGCTTCGCGCAAGGCTTCCGGTTGTTTTTCCGAAAAAATCCAGTTCAACCCGTCGGCCAACCCAGCCACGTCGCCCGGCGGGGCGAGCCAGCCGGTTTTTCGGTGTTGAATCATTTCGGGAATACCCCCCGTAGCGAAGGCCACGACCGGCGTGCCGCAGGTCAGGCTTTCCATCACCGTGTTGGGTAGGTTGTCTTCCAGCGAGGGCACGGCCAGTGCGTCGGCGGCGTTGTAGGCGGCCACTAAGTTGGAGTCTGACGAAAGCAGGCCCAGGTCGTGTACCCGAAACGGCACCCGCGCCAGCGCCGTTGGGTCGGATTTTCCAAAAACCACCAACGCTGGTTCCGTTGCCCCGGCAGGCCAACCGGTTTTAATCCGCTGCAAGGCCTCGACCAGCGGGGCAAAACCCTTCCGAACGTCGGCCAGTTTGGCTGCTCCGAAGAGCAACAGCGGCTTGTCCAGCGGCAAGCCGAGCGATTTTCGGGCGGCGGCGCGGTCGGTGGGTTGCCAAACGTTCGTGTCGATGGGATTGGGAATGCTTAACACCTGCACACCCTCGAACAGGGCGCTTTGCCGAGCCTGTCCGGCCAGCCACTCGCTGCACGCCACGACCGTGAGGGGCGCGGTGCGGTACGCCTCTATTTTTTTCGCAAACCGCCGAAAAGACAAATCCCGCTCACCGGGGAAACGCAAAAACGGGCACTGCCCGCAGTGGGTTTTGAACCGCTCGCAACCCCGGCTGTAATGGCAGCCGCCCGTGAAGGGCCACATATCGTGCAGCGTCCAGACCACCGGCTTACCCAGGCGGAGCAATTTCCCGATGCCGCGAATCGACAAAAATCCGAAATTGACCCAGTGCAGGTGCAGCACTTCCGCCTGCCGGATGAGTGGATGCCGACTTAAGTCGGCACCTACCTGGGCGGGCGAAAAGGCCCAGCGCACCGAGGCGTCGCGCTCGTAGGGCAGGAAGGTGGCCCGTTCGAGCACAAATCGCGCCATCGCCAGCCGCCGCTCATTGGGCGTAAAGGCCAGCGGCACCACGCCGGGGTACGAACGGGCGGCTTCGTACAACAACAAATGCGCCTCGGTGCCCTGCGCCCGCAAAGCCGCCAGCAGTCGCCGCGAAGCGACACCCGCGCCGCCGGAATCGTTGGTGTTGAGGAGCGTTACTCGCAAAGGGTTGGGGGGTTGGGGGGTTGTCATCCCGACGCAGGAGGGATCTCGTTGGCCTTTCTAGACTTATTGCCGGTAGCCACTGGTTCGGTACTCGAACGAGATCCCTCCTGCGTCGGGATGACAGACTGGGAGGTGACAAAATCAGTTAGCCTTTCATCCCCAGTTTCTGCTTGACAGCCGGCCAGAATCCCAGGCCCAGCACCCGGAGCCAGAGGCGGCGGCGGGCGTAGGCTTGCATTTTTTTAAAATCGGGGTCGGCGGGGAAACGGGTTTGGGCGTGTTGGGCCAGTTCGAGGGCGAAACCGTACTGCCCGTTGATCACTGCAAACACGTAGCCCAGCAGAAAATCGCGCAGCGAAAAGTCGGCGGACTCGAAGCGGGTGAGGTACACCAATTCACCCCAACCCGGACTGGTTTTTTGCGAAAAATGAAGGAATTTTTGAATGAATTTTTGGGAAGAAAGTTGCCGCAACGTGGCCGGGCTGATACGCTGCGAACCCCGCACTCGCAGGTCGCTGAGCCAGTGGGTGCCCCGTTCGTCCATAAACCGGAGCAGGGCGTGGAGTTTGTCCTCGCCGTGGTACACGCTCATCAGCCCCGGCTCGAATTCGGCGCAGAGCACCCGGCGCATTCGGGCTTCGCCCAGGTTTTTAAACAACCGCAAATCCAGGCCCTGGGAATCGGTTTTGAACCAGTCGACCACTTCAATTTTAAGTTCTTCCAGTACCGAAGCCAGGTCCACCGTGCGTAGTTGCACCACTTTCTCTACCTCGAAGCGCTCGCCCCAGGCGGTGTGGCGCACGTCGCGGAGGTCGGGTTCGAGCAGGCTGGAGCAGTGCGGCGAGCGGGTGAGGTAAAAGTCGGATTTATTGGCCGCTTTATCCGAGACGATGCAGTTGTACACGACCAATTTCCGGTACTTCCCCGATTCGTCGGTGACGTACCCAAAATCACGCTCGTCGGCGTCGAAGGCCAGGCACACGGCGTACTTTGCCAGCTTCCGCCAGGGGGCATGAATTTGCCCCGAAGCCCCCACGTCGATGAGCACGGGGGGATGGTCTTTGAATTCCGGGCGGGAAAGAAGGTGATCGAGCATAAACTTCCCCCTTTCAAGGGGGCCACAATGGAATTGGTGCGTAGATTTGTGCGGTGGGAGGGGGATGTCTTCGCGCCTCCTGCCAACATCCCCCTGCCCACGCACAAATCTACGCACCCCCCTTGAAAGGGGGAATTTATTCAAAGGGGGAATTTTTTACCGGTATCCAAACACATTCAACTGCAAATCCATCGCTTCGTTGCCCCGGTAGCGGTGGTTGACCAGCGGGCTGGGCCGGTCGACGGCGGAGTTGAGGTAGTACCGAAACCCGGCTTCGCGCAGAATCTCCAGGATTTCGCCCAAATTCTGCGGCTGGTCGGGGTAGGCGTGGTATTCTACGAAAATACTTTGGACGTGGTTCAGTGCCCCCCGACAGTCGGGTAGCACGTAGGCTTCCGCCCCTTCGATGTCCATTTTCAGGAAATCAATCCGGGGTTCGGCCCGGAGGCGGTCGCGGAAGCGTACCGAGGGCACGCGGATTTTGGGCGTTGGGGCAAAAATCGAGGCCCCGTCGGCCCCGTCGCTGCCGAAGTCCACGCCCGCGTCGTCGGTCCAGACGGCCTTACGCACCACCTCCACGCCGGTCACGCCGTTTTGCGACAGGTTTTTTTGTAGAAAATCGGCGATGGTCGCGTCGGCCTCGAAGGCCACGATGCGGGAGTCGGGGTAGGTTTTCCGAAAATACAGCGCACTCGTGCCCACGTTGGCCCCGCAGTCGAAAATCACCGGCGCGGCTTCGTTCGTGGCGAAGCGGTAGAATTCATCGACAAAAATTTCCTTGTACTGCCACACGAACGAGAGCGCGTCGGGCACGTCGAGCGTGAAACCCGCCGCTTCCACCCGCCGGGGCTGGTAACGCGGGGCATCGGCGTAGCGGGCCATCAGCGCCAGCAAGCGGCGACTCTCGGCGCTGCGCAGCAGGCGGTAAGCGTCTTTGAAGAGGTATTTGAGGGGGTAGGTCATTTTCAGTCTTCAATTTCCAGTCTTCAGTTTTCAGTCTTTAGTTGGCTGCGCGCACTCGCATCAGCTAACTGAAAGCTATAAACTGAAAACTGAAAACTGCATCCAATTTATCAGCCGCCGCAGCGGGCTGGGGCGAAAATACGTTTGCAAGGCGGCTTCCAGGCGCGGGTCGGGCGCAATGTTGGGGTCGAGGTACGTCGGATTTTCGCTCAACCCCACGTCGTAACGCCGGGTGTTGCCGGAGTGGGTACCCGACCCATCGGCCCCGGTGTTCTGCACTTTCGACTGCGTGGGATGCAGGCAATACGCCCCGTGGGCGGCGTGGGCGTAACTCCAGCGCACGGCCCAGGAGCTAATCGCGCCCCGGTGCTGCTTCTGGAGCATGGGCCAGAGGTCGTCCCCGCCCCGCAGCAGCGGCTGGCGGGCTTCGGGATTTTCTTGTAATTTTTGAAAATAACTCATCTCCCAATCGACGGTTTCCCAGCGGTCGAGCCAGGTACCCCAGCCCCAGGAACTGGCCCTGGGCAGCAGCAGCACGTCAGACGCGTAGTCGGGCGGGAGGACGATGGGGTAGCGGTAACCGCTCACCGAAAACACGTCGGGGCGGGAGGCGTAGGTGTCGAGGGTGGCGTTCATGAATTGGAGGAAATCACTCGAAAACCGCAGGTCGTCTTCCAGGACAATGGCCCGCCCGTGGGTTTCGAGCACCTGCGTCACGCCCCGGATCACCGATTGGGCCAGGCCCCGGTTTTCGGCGCTCGCCTCCACGTCGATTTGGGCAAAGCCACTCAAGTTTTCCAGAAGACTCCGCACCTCGGCCACCACCGGGGCGTCGGCGGCAGTTTTTGGACCGTCGGAAAAGATGTGGAGCCGACTTTGTGCCGCCAGCGGATTTCGCCGCAGTGAATCGACCGTTTGGCGCAGGTGCGCCGGGCGGTTGTAGCAGAACAGAATGAGGGGCGCGAGTTCCAGGGGAGTGGGAGTTGGCGGGGCAAAATTAATTGTCACGCGGATTATAAATCCGCCACTCGTTGCGTCCGGATTTGCAATCCGGACGAGTCACGAGCCTTTTTCACCAACACCCCCTGACCCGTCGGCGAGGTAAAAATGGTCTCGTCCACCGAGCGGGCGAAGTCGTCGTGGGCGTGTTTCTGGGCTTCGTGGCCGGGGAAGCCGTAGTCGTCGAGGATCACCACCCCACCGGGTACGAGCCGGGGCCAGAAATACGCCATCGCCTCCACTTCGGGCCGAATCGCGTTCATGTCGATGGACAAAAAGCAGACCTGTTCCGGGTTGGCCAGCGGCAGGGTATCGGGAATGGGGCCTTTGATGATGTCCACGGGAAAATCGCGGAACGTTTCCCGCACCTGCTCGTACATCCCAGTCACCTCGGTGTAGCGCTGCTGCTTTTTCACCTCGTCGGGCGTGCTGTAACGCGGGTCGAGGCCCTCAAAGGTATCCATCAGAAAATAGGTTTTCCCCAGCTTCGCGAAATCGACGTACTCGATGATGGCCCGGTCGGAGAAGCCCGAAAACACCCCGCAGGCCACGAAATCGCCGGGCAGGTGCTTCACCTGGTCGGCGGCCCAGCAGAGCAGGTGAATCCGCCACTGCATCCCGCCGGGCGGTACGATGCCTCCGCCCAGTTTTTCGGCCCAGCGGTAAGCCGCCGCAAAACGCGGCTCGGCCATAAACTCCACGCTCACCTGCGTGGCGAGTTTGTCGGTGGCGTAGCGGTAACGGTCTTTGGGGAGCAGGTGAAACGCGCCGGGATTTTTCAAAAACTTGAGGTACGGCACCCAGGCGGGGGGGGTAATTTTGGCGAGGAATTTTAGGGGCATTTTGCGGTGTAAAGTTTTGTCACGCTGAGCTTGTCGAAGCGTCAACAGCAGTGAAAAAGGCGCTTCGACAAGCTCAGTGTGACAACGTTCGACACGTTTTATATCCTCACCCACCCCCCCGGCACCAAATCGCGGTCGGGCAGGGTGGGGTCGTTGAAAAAACGGGCGGGGGCCAGCACGGTTTTGTCGGAAAAAGGGGCCAGCCAGGCCCCCCACCAGCTAAACGTGCTGTTGGCGATGACGTGCCGACGGCAGGCGGCCATCGACCGCAAATCTTCGGTAGCCTCGTTGCCCTCTACGACGCTGAACGGGATGAGTCGAGGAAAATTCACCTTCACCCAGCCCGGTTCGTCGGAAAAAACAAACGCGTGCAAGTCCGTTTCCCGCTCGGCCAGGTACCGCAACGCCCGCTCGTAGTAGGCCATCGGCAACACTCCGAAGCGCTTCGCGTAGCCCGGACTGCTCACGTAATCGCCCCGCCGGACGTGGACGGCAACGGCCTTCGTCGTCGCTATTTTTTCGAGAAAATCCTGGGTAGACGGCGGCGGCGATTTTCGCCAGACCAACTCGCGCCGGAGTTCGGTTTCCGTGTCCTCGAAATAACGCGGGCTTTGCCAGTAGCCGCTCAGGTACGCGTCCGGCCCGGCGCGGAGGATGGTTTCGTCGAAACTAAACCCGGTTTCGCGGCGCACCCGACGGCGGGCGCGGGGCGTGGTCAGGCGCTGCCAGAGCGTGTCGTTTTTTAAAAATTCATTCACTTCGTCGGGCGTGGCTTCGGTCGCTTCCAGCGCGAAGGCATCGAGGGCGTAACGCCGGTTTTTATAATCCTGAAAATTTTGCAAATCGAGCTTCAGCGGCACCCCGTGGCGCAGGCTGATGGCCCGCCCGCAGGCGTACTGAAACAACTGATTGCCCAAGCCCGACGTGATGCGGCTGATGACCATTCCGGGCGCAAAAGTACCAGATTTTCGCTACTTTTGCGGCTACTTCCGGTTGCGGTCTCGCAACGGACTCTCCCTTCCCAATGACCTGTTCCGTTTGCGGCAACACCCACCAGAACCGCTCTTTTGAAGCCCGCGAAATGATGTTTGGCACCGGCGACCGCTTCCGCTACCTCGACTGCGGGGCCTGCGGCTGCGTGCAACTCCTCGATGTGCCCGCCGACCTTTCGCCCTTTTACCCCTCGGATTACTACAGCTTTTCCCCCATCGCGGCCTACTCCGCACCCAAGCGTGCCTTAAAGCTCCTGCGCGACCGCTACGCGCTCACGGGCCGGGGCTGGGTGGGGCGGTGGCTGTACCAACTCATGCCCGACGTGGCGGTTCAATCGCTGGCCCCGCTGGGTCTGCACCCGGATGCGGCGCTGCTCGACGTGGGCTGCGGGCAGGGGCATTTGCTGCGCTCGCTGCACGGCCTGGGTTTTCGCAACCTGCTGGGCATTGACCCCTACGTAGCCAGCGACCAGACCCTGGGCGAAGGATTCCGCATTTTGAAAAAAAACCTGAGCGACACTCCCGGAACCTTCGACGTGGTGATGCTGCACCACGTGTTTGAGCACCTGGGCCAGCCCCTCGAAACCCTCCGCGACGTGGCCCGCCTGCTCAAGCCCGGCGGCACGGCGCTGCTCCGCATTCCGGTGGCCGACTCCTGGGCCTACCGACACTACGGCCCCGACTGGTTTAACCTGGATGCCCCCCGACACCTGTTTTTGTACACCCGCCGCAGCCTGGAACGGCTGGCCCAACAAGCCGGGCTACGGGTGGAATCGGTGCATTGCGACGCCCTGCCGACGCAGTTCTGGGGCAGCGAACAGTACCGGCGGGGCATTCCGCTCATGGCCCCCGAATCGTACCTGCACCGGAAAAAAGACGGCCCGTTTACCCACGCCCAACTCCGCGACTTCCAACGCCGCACCACAACCCTCAATGCCGAGCAGAACGGCGACCAGGCGTGTTTTTACCTTAAAATCGCCTGATGGGGCACCCGGACACCGGTGCGGATTCGGCCTGTTTTGCACTACTTTTGAGGGCGTTTTTTCGGCGCGTTTTCTTTTCCAATGACCTGTTCCGTTTGCGGCAACGCCCACCAGAACCGCCTTTTTGAAGCCCGCGAAATGATGTTTGGCACCGGCGACCGCTTCCGCTACCTCGACTGCGGGGCCTGCGGCTGCGTGCAACTCCTCGACGTTCCCGCCGACCTTTCCCCGTTTTATCCCGCTGACTACTACAGTTTTGCGCCGCCCGTCGCCCCAAAATCGGCCCGGAAACGCCGGATGAAATACCTCCGCGACCACTACGCCGCCACGGGCAAGGGCTGGCTGGGGCGCTGGCTGATGCAGCACGTGATGGGGCCTCACCCGGCCCTGCAATCGCTCGCCCCGCTGCGGTTGTCGACTAGGGCGGCGGTGCTCGACGTGGGCTGCGGGCAGGGCAATTTGCTGCGCGATATGCAGGGCATCGGTTTCGTGAATTTGCTCGGGGCCGATCCCTTTCTGGCCGAAGAACTCCGCTACGAAAGCGGCCTAACGATTCTGAAGAAAGCCCTTCCCGACGTGCCGGGGCAGTTTGACCTCGTGATGATGCACCACGCCTTCGAGCACATGGCCGAACCCCAGGCCGTAATGCAGCCCCTGGCCGACCACCTCCGGCCCGGCGGTACGGCGCTGCTGCGGATTCCGGTGGCCGACTCCTGGGCCTACCGGCACTACGGCCCCGACTGGGCGCAGTTGGACGCCCCCCGGCACCTGTTTCTGCACACGCGCCGCAGCATCGAACGGCTTGGCCAGGCGGCGGGGCTATCGCTGGTTCGGGTGGCCCACGACTCCTCGGCGTTCCAGTTCTGGGGCAGTGAGCAGTACCGGCGCGGCATTCCGCTCATGGCCCCTGAATCGTACCGAAACCGGCGGGAAAACGGGCCGTTCAGCACCGATGAAATCGCGGCGTTTGAACAACGCGCCCGTCAACTCAACGCGGCGGGCGAGGGCGACCAGGCTTGTTTTTACCTCCGAAAGGCATGAATACGCCCCGCGTGTCGGTGTGCATTCCGGCCTACCGCCAGACCCGCTACCTGCGGCGGGCGCTCGATTCACTGCGGGAGCAGCGTTTTACCGATTTTGAAATCGTGATCACCGACGATTCGCCCGACGATGCGGTGGAAGTTTTCGTAAAAACCTACGCGTTTGGCCCCCGGCTGCGGTATTTCCACAACGCCCGCTTGCTCGGCACCCCCGAAAACTGGAACGAGGCCGTGCGGCAAGCGCGGGGCGAACTCATCAAAATCCTCCACCACGACGACTGGCTGACCGGCCCCGATAGCTTGGGGAAATTGGTGGCCGCCCTTGACGCCCAGCCCAAAGCCGACCTCGTGTTCTGCGCCTCCGTCGCCACCAACGCCGACACGGGCGTCGTGCGCGACACGAACCAACCCACGGCGGCGCAGGTGGCCCGATTGCAACGGTTTCCCGAAGAACTTTTTGCCGGCAACCGCATCGGTGCGCCGAGCGCCACGATTTACCGCCTCCGGGTCGGGCTGACTTACGACCCCAGCCTGACTTACACCGTGGACACCGATTTTTACATCCGGCTTTTGCGAAAAAATCCGGCGCTGGGGTACGTGGACGAGCCGCTGGTCGCCATTGGCATCAACGAGGGGCAGGTGACGAAAACGGCCCTTGCCGACCGTGACCTGTTGCTGCGCGAGTACGCGTACACCTACCAGAAACTGGGCTTGAATGCGGCCAAAAACGCGAAAATCGCCCGGTTTTGGTGGGAGTTTTTTCACCGGCACCACGTCCGTTCGGTGGCTGATTTCCGGGCGGCGGGCTACGCCGGGCCGGTGGGCTGGGAGTTGCGGGCGTTGATGCGGCTGGCGCCGCTGGCGGGGGTGTTGGGGGGGTATTTGCGGTGGAAGGCGGGGAACAAGCAGTTGTCATCCCGAACGTAGTCCGCAACGGAGTTGGAGGGAACTCGTTGGCCTGCCGGGTACTTCATCGGTAGCCCACAACAGCGTGTTCGGAGGTCCAACGAGTTCCCTCCAACTCCGTTGCGGACTACGTTCGGGATGACAGCAAAAACGCGAAGGACGACCGCCTTTCCCTACCTTTGCCCCCGGCATGATTCCTGAGCTTTCCATCGTGGTCTGCACGTACCGACGGGCCGATTTGATTTTACACAGCCTCGACGCGCTGGCCGCGCAAACCCTCTCCCCCCGCCGCTGGGAGTTGATCGTGGTGGACAACAATTCGCCTGATGACACGCGGGCCGTGGTGGAGGGTTTCCAAAAAACCCACCCACAACTCACCGTCCGCTACGCCCTCGAAACCCGGCAGGGCCTCAGCCACGCCCGAAATCGCGGTTTTTCGGCAGCCAACGCTCCCTTCGTGGCCTTCGTCGACGACGATGCCCGTGCCGAAAGGGACTGGGCCGAGCGCATCCTCGGAATTTTCGACACCGTATCCCCCGAACCATTTTGCGTGGGCGGCAAGTACCTGCCCTGGTACCAAACCCCGCCACCCGCCTGGTTTACCGACGACTTTGAAACCCGCACCTGGGGCGAACAACAAGGATTTTTGACTGGAAAAAGGGGCCGCTTCGGCTTGTCGGGCAGCAACATGGCCTACCCGAAGGCCGTGCTCGAAACCTACGGCGGTTTCCCCACCGACCCGGCGCTGATGCAGCGTAACCTGGGCGAAGAAACTCACCTCAACTACCGGATTTTCCAGACCCACCCGGAGCGCCACGACCGGCTTTTTTACTACGACCCGAAACTCATCGTCCACCACTACACCACGCCCCGGAACTGGGAGGTCGGCTACCGCCTGCAACGTTCGCGCAAGGCAGGCGTTTCGATTGCGTTTGTGGAAGGGGCAAAACCGGGCAATCGCCTGTTTTGGAAAATGCTGATTTACGGAGGAAAATTACTGGTGCAGTTTCCCTTCCGGGTGTTGTTTGGAAGCGGGCTTTTCAAAACCCGCTGGCTACGGGCGATGCAGGAACTTTGGTACGTGGGGGGGTATTTGGCGGGGAGTTTCGCCCACCTTATCCCCGGTTTGTTATCCCGAACGCAGTGAGGGACCTCGTTGGCCCTCCGAGCAATTGGTTGTTGACTACTGCTAGGTCACCGACTAACTACTCGGTAGGCCAACGAGGTCCCTCACTGCGTTCGGGATGACAGACAACAGCAAAAAAAACTTTACTACTCACAACTCACATTTTCCCTTTGGGCATCGTCATCCGTCAGAGTTTCAAGGCCAGCCTCGTCAACTACGTGGGCGTGGGGCTGGGCGTGGTCAACCAGTTGCTGGTGGCAACGCGGTTTTTGTCGGAAGGGCAGATTGGGTTGTCGCGCTCGCTGCTGACGTTCAGCCTGGCGTTTGCCTCGATTTGTACCTTCGGAGCACCGGCCATCGCCGACCGTTTTTTTACCCAGTTCCGCGACGACGAGCGGCAGCACAACGGGTTTCTGACCTTCCTCCTCGCCTACGCCGCCGCCGGGTTCGGGATTTTCACCGTCGCCTTCCTGGCCCTGGGGCCGGTGTACCGCGACTGGTTCACCGAGCAATCGCCCGAATTGCTGACGTATTACTATCACCTGATTCCGTTCACCGGGTTTACGATTCTGCAAAACGTATTGGAATCGTACTGCCGCAACAACCAGCGGATTGCCATCCCCACGCTGCTGCGCGAGGTGTACGTGAAGGTGGCAAACATCGCGCTGATTCTGGCCTACGCGCTGAACTGGATTTCGTTCGGCACCTTCATCACGCTGTACGTCGCCATTTACGGCTCGGTGGCGGTGGGCTTGCTGGTGTACCTGCGGGTGCTGGGAAAACTCTACCTCGTGCCCATCAACCGCCGGATTCTGACGCCCGAACTCACCCGGCAGGTGACGGCCTTCGGCTCGTTTGCCGTCGTCGGATTGATTGGCGGCAACCTCTGCACCCAACTCGACACGTTCATGATCGGGCGCTACCTGGGGCAGGCCGACACGGGCGTGTTTGCCATCGCGGCCATCATCGCGGGGCTGATTGAAATTCCGCGCCGGGCCATCACCCAGATTTCCGGGCCGCTCATTGCCCGCAGCATCCAGAACGCCGACTGGCCCGCCACCCGGATTCTCCACCAGAAAGCCGCCCTCACCCAAATGCTCATCGGCACCTTCCTGTTTCTGGGCCTCTGGTGCAACATCGACGACCTCTTCGGCCTGATGAGCAAGGGCGAGGTGTACCGGCTGGGCAAGTACGTGGTGCTGTTTATTTCGCTTTCCAAACTCATCGACATGTCGGCGGGCCTGAGCAACGAGATCATGGGCTATTCGCAGTACTACAAAGTTTCGACGGCCTCCGTGCTGGTGCTGGCCGTGCTGACGTACCTGACCAATCGCCTACTCATCCCCACCTACGGCATCACCGGCTCGGCGGCGGCCACGGCACTGACCATCCTGATTTACAGCCTGTTTCGCGGCGGATTTGTGTACTGGAAGCTCCGCCTGCTGCCCTTCACCCGGCGCACACTACTTGGCCTGGGCATCGGCGCGCTGACCTACGCGCTGGTGGGTTGGGTACCCGGTTTCGGTTCCGGTTTTTGGGAAATCATCTTCACCATCGCCCTGCGCTCGGCGCTGATTGCCGGAATTTACGGCGGTCTGGTGCTCCTCACCCGCGTCTCGCCCGACGTGAACGCGACGGTGGCGGCGCTTTGGCGGCGGGGGTGGGGGTTGGTGGGGCGGTGAATGCCTCCCTAACCCGTCATTGCGAGCGGAAGCATCAAAAACGACGCGTAGCGGAGGTTTTGATGCCGGAGCGAAGCAATCCCCTCCCGGAGACCAAACGGTCCGTCGCACGGTAGTTCAGGGCGAGTAGCTTGGTTTTGCTCTGTTGGTCTCCGGGAGGGGATTGCTTCGCTTCGGCCCCCACCCCTCGCTCCGCTCGTGGCGGTGGCCTCCGCTCGCAATGACGGGCGCGGGAAGGTTTGTTTTTTTTCTTGTCGCCAAAACCCCCTCCTTCCCCGCCACCCCTTCGCAGAAAAACCCGGATTTCGTATCTTTCAATCCGTTTCCCGAAAAAACCTCAACCACCCCATGCGTTTTCTTTTACTGCTCCTGATTTTTCACTTTTCACTTTTCACTTTTCACTCAACCGCCCAAATCCGCCGCGCCGTGGGGCAGCCGGTCAATACCCCGCAATTCGTCGAGTACGCCCCCAGCCTGTCGGCCAATGGCAAAACGATGATTTTTGAAACCGACCGGGGGCCGAACGGGCGCTGGGAACTGTACTACTCCCTCCGTACCGACAAGGGCAAGTGGCAGCCCCCCAAGCCGATCACGAAAGTGAACGCGAAGGGCAAGGAAAACGACCTCATCGGCGGGCCGAGCATCAGCTACGACGGGCAGACGCTGTTTTTCTTCTCTTCGTTCGAGGGCGGCAAGGGCGATATGGATTTGTACTACAGCACCCGTGAAGGCGACGACTGGAGCGAACCCAAACCCGTGGGCGACGCGGTCAACTCCGAGCGCTACGAAGGCTTTCCGAGCGTGTCGCCCGACGGGAAAAAGCTGTATTTCATCCGCGATAATTTCTCCAAACGCAAGGACAAGGAAATCTGCTACTCGATTTGGGTGTCGACCAGAGGCGACAATGGCGAGTGGGGCAGTCCCGAAAAACTGCCCGCGCCGATTAATTTGGGCTGCGAAAAATCGCCCCGCATCATGGCCGACGGACGCACGCTGATTTTCAGTTCGGTGCGGCCGGGCGGCGTAGGGGGTTTCGATTTGTGGCAAAGTTTTCTGGAAGACGACAACACCTGGGGCGATCCCATCAACCTGGCCTACATCAACACCGAGGCCGCCGACCAGTTTGCCTCGGTGTCGGCGGCGGGCGATTTGATGTACTACCAGCACACCGGCGACATTTTCACCGTCACCATTCCCGACAAATACCGCAAGTACAAGCTCGTCACGCTCGACGCCAAACTCATCAACGCCGCCACCGGCCAACCCGTCGAAGCCACCCTAACCGCCCGCAGCAGCACGCCCAAAGAAAAAGCGCTGACCGGCAAAGCCACCCCCGCCGGGGAACTGACGATGGTGATGCGCGTGGGCAGCAAGTACGCCCTCAGCACCACCGTGCCCGGTTTCCTACCCTTCAGCCAGCCCCTCGACATGACCGGCGCGAAAGAAGGCGAAAGCGTGCCCCGCACCCTGGCGCTAATGCCCTCGCCCCTGCCCTACCAGTTTGAGGGGTTTGACAAAGACGCGAAGGAACCCCGCCCCGCGCTCAAAGCCTTGGCCGTGAAGGTGATGGACATGGAAACCAAAAAAATGCTGGAGGTAAAACCCGACGGCGACAAGGTAACCGTGCTGCTCGAACCCGGCAAAACCTACAAGGTGGGCATCCAGGCCCCGAATTACTCGTTTTTCGTGCGCCCGCTCGTGGCCGACACCGCCGACGTCGCCAAAAAGCGATTGCTCCGCAAAGTCCCGCTGACCTCACTGAAAAAAGACGTGGCCGTGGTGTTGGAAAACATCACCTTCGAAACCGGCTCGGCGGCGCTGAACCCCGATTCCTTCGAGGAATTGGACCGGGTGGTGGATTTACTCGCCAACAGCCCCGACGTGAAACTGGAAATCTCGGCCCACACCGACGACAAAGGCGGCGACGATTTCAACCTCAAACTGTCCGACAAGCGGGCGCTGAGTGTCGTGAAGTATTTGACCGATAAAAAAATTGCCGCCCCCCGCCTGATTGCCAAAGGCTACGGCAAAACCAAGCCCCTGGTTCCCAACGACTCCGACGAAAATAGGGCTAAGAATCGACGGGTGCAGTTTACGGTTAAATGAAGTAGTGAGTAGTCAGGAGTGAGTAAACCTGGAGTATTGCTCGTCATTGCGAGCGGAGGCGGAAAAATAGAGTGAAACGAAATTTTTCCGCCGGAGCGCGGCAATCCCCTCACGGAGAACTAGGGGGTGTTGGGGAAGAACGGTACTCGGCGAAAGCTATCTCGCTCTCCGGGAGGGGACTGCCGCGCTCCGTCGAACAAGCCTCGCTCCGCTCCGCTCGTCTCGTTCGACTCCGCAATTCCATTGTGGCTCGCAATGACGGGTGCCGGGGCGCTACATTTCCTTGCGGTACGTGCGTTTCTCTGTCGTCTCCGCCCCCAAATTCGCCTTAAATCGCAGCAAGCCCTCGTTGGGCACGCCGTGGTGGGTCGAAATACCCACATCAAGGAGGCCGTAGCCACGTTGCCGCGCCCAGTCGGCGAGGTGGAGGTTCAGAAAAATCGTGGGGCTGTACGTCGGATGTTCCGCCGAATCGGCGGGGAGGAAGTGGTACAAAATCCGGGCGTTGAGCCGGATGACCACGCCCAGCGCGGCCAGCGCCGCCCCATCGCGGACGGTGAAGACGAGGATTTCTTCGGGGAAAGCCTCCCCCAAGCGCCTCAATTCGGCAGCGGTCAGGCTCAGCGGCAGGCCTTTCCGCGTTCGCGCCGCCTCCACGAAGGCGTGGACCGTTTCCCAATCGGGATTTTCCCAACGTTGAAAAACAAACCCGGCTCGTTGGGCCTTGACAAACCGCCGCCGGGCCGAGTCGTGCAGAGTTAATTCCCGCGTCAGGTCGAGGTGTTGATTTTTTTCGGTGAAAACGGGCCGGTAGCCACCGGCCTTTAGCCGGTGTTCGATCCGGTTGGCCAGTTCCGGGGCGTACCCAGCGGGCCACTGCGTCAGGCGAATCGAAGATAGGTTTTGGGAAATCGCCCAGCGTTCCACCGCGTCGAACAAGGCATCCAGCGCCTCGTCGGGCAAGTCGGGCGCCGCTTCGAGGCCGCCGAAGGTAGCACGGAGCGGGCTGAGGGCCTCGCTTTCCCGCACGAATACACTCAGCCGGGCATCGGTGGTTTTGGGTTCGGAATCGACCACAAAAAACGTCGTGGCTCCGGCCGCCGACTGGCCCCGGAGGTGACGCGGTTCGTTGAAGAGGTACCGCTCGAACCGGGCGGGCAGCGGCGGCTCGGTGTTGGACGATTGGATGACTTGAAAGTTGGACACGCCCCAAACGTTGGAAAAGTTTGTCAATTTGCCAACGCTTCCCCACCCCGTCCATGTTCAACCTACTCCTCAGCATCCTGTTTTCGGCGGCGCTCCTCCTCATTTTCCGGCTCTTCCCGCGCTACGGCGTCCGCAGTTTCCAGGCCATTGCCTTCAACTATTTCACCTGCGTGGGGGTCGGGGCGCTGTTTTTACCCGAAAACCATCCGCTTTTTACCCTAACCACGGAGTTGGTGCTGACGCTTTTCCTGGGCCTCTGCTTTTTCCTGACCTTCACCCTCACCTCCCTCACCGTGCAGCGGGTCGGCGTGACGGTGGCTTCGCTGGCGACCAACCTCTCGCTCGTGCTGCCGGTGCTGTTCAGCCTGCTCGTGCTGGGCACTGGAACCCGCCAACTCAACGCCGCCAACTACGCCGGGATGGGGCTGGCACTCGTGGCGATTGGACTGGCTTCGGTAAAAAAAGCCCCCGATCCTGCCACGCCCGACGTAAGCGCGACGGGAATCGGGGCGGCGCTGCTGCCTGTCGTGGTGTTTCTGCTGAGTGGTTCCAACAACGCCCTGACCAACTACCTCACGGCGCGGGGCGGGTTTTCGGAGGTTGAATTCACCTGGCTGGCCTTCGTGGGGGCGGCGCTTTCGGCGGGGCTGGTGCTGGTGGTGCAGGGGGTGCGGGGCCGGGAGCGTTTTCACGTCCGCAGTGCATTGGGGGGACTGGTGCTGGGCCTGGGCAATTACCTTTCCTACCTGTTTCTGGTGCGGGCGCTCAGCGACTTTGGCGGCAACGGGGCGCTGCTGTTTCCGCTGTACAACCTGGGTACGATTCTGGTGGCGGCGGGGGTGGCGGTGCTGGGGTTTGGCGAGCGACTTTCGGGGTTAAACTGGATCGGGCTGGGGTTGGCGCTGGGGGCGCTGGGGCTGTTGGTGGGGTAATCACCGCCGACTCACAAACCGATTTCCCTTCACGTAAAACCGGTACAGCAACTCCGCCCCCCGTGTAATGCCGACGCGGGTGGTTTGCACCACTTCAAAATCGCCCAGCATGAGTGGTTCGCAAAACAGCGACCCGGTTTGCATCAACGTAAAATTCAGGTCTTTGGAAATGCCCAGCGCCGTCACCAGGCTCGCCGGGCCACGGCAAAGCTGGGTTTCGGGCAGGGGCCGTTCCACGTGCGGTTTGCCAAAAACGGCCTTCACCCGGCGGATGCCCGCTTCCCGACGGCGGGCCATGAGGTCCAGCCCCTCGGTGGGTTGCAGCGCCCGGATGAGCACCGCCTCGCCGATGCCCTCGGCACTGCTGGCGATGTTGACGCAGTGGTACTGCCCGTAAATCTGGTAGACGTACACAGTGCCCGGCGGGCCAAACATGGGCGCGTTGCGCGGCGTCGGGCGGCGGTAGGCGTGGCAGGCGGGGTCGTCGGTGAGGTAGGCTTCGGTCTCGACGATGATGCCCGCCGTACGGCCCTCGTCGCTTTCGTGAACGAGCACGCAGCCGAGCAGGGCGGGGGCCAGGGCCAAGGTGGGTTGTTGGTAAAAATCAGAGGAGAGGCGGTTCATTCTAAAGATAGCCACCCGAACCCGTCATTGCTTCGCTTCGCTCGCAATGACGGGTTCGGGGTAGTTTTTACAGCACATTCGCCGTTTGCTCCTTGATTTTTTCGAGTTCGTCCTTCATTTCCACCACCAGGCGCTGGATGTGCGCGTCGTTGGCTTTGGAGCCGATGGTGTTGATTTCCCGGCCAATTTCCTGACCGATGAAGGCCAGTTTTTTGCCGTTGCCTTCGCCGTTGAGCACCTCCCGGAAGTACGTCAGGTGGGTTTGCAGGCGTACTTTCTCTTCGGAAATGTCGTATTTCTCGACGTAGTACACCAGTTCCTGCTCGAAGCGGTTGGGGTCGAAACCGTCGCTTTCCACCAGGTCGGTTACGTTGCGCCGCAGGCGGTCGCGCACACCGGGAATTCGGTGAACGTCCTGGGTTTCCACGCTGCGAAGGCGGATTTCGATGGCGTCAATGGCCCGGCGGAATTCGGTTTCCACGACGGTGCCTTCGCGCTGGCGGAAGGTCTTGCACTCGGCGATGGCCGCTTTGACGGCTTGCAGGGCGGCCTGCCATTCGTCGGCGGCTTCGCCTTCCGGCTGGGCATCGGAGGTGGTGGCGTTGGGGAGGGTGAGGGCGATTTTGAGCAGTTGTACGTCGCTGGTGCTGTCGTATGCGCCGATTTCCTGCGCCGTTTCGCGCAAATCACGCACGTAGGCTGCTACCAGCGGGCGGTTGACGGTCAGACTAGCCTGGGCTTCGCCGCCGCGCTGGGTGCTCACGTAAAGCTCGATTTTCCCCCGTTCCAGTTCGGCACTGAGCAAGTTGCGCAGTTCGATTTCACGGGCCGAAAGCGAGCGGGGCAGGCGGCAAAAAACATCGGACGATTTGGAATTCAGCGTTTTCAACTCCGCCGTGGCGGTGTAGTTACCCGCTTCGGCGGTGGCCCGGCCAAAACCGGTCATGGATTGGAGCATGAAAAATAAGGAGTGAGGAGTCAGGAGTGAGGAGCGAGAAGTTGGTCGTTTTCGGCGCTTGCGTCGTATCCGGCTTCGCGCAGGGGCGTATCACGGGGCGCTTCGGCGCGGGACGCGTCCGTCCGGGGTTCGGGTGTGGCGTCGGTTTCGGTTTCTGTCGTCACCACCGCCAAGAGGTCCGCTTCCGGAGCGGGCGTATCGGCGGGCTGGGTCTCTTGGAGTTTAACCGACTCGCGGCCCTGGGGATTGGGGGTATCGGTATCCGGCTCCGGCGCGTCACGCGGGGGCTGGGTCGGACGGTTCCGGTTTTCGGCGGGCGAATTGGGCGTACGGGTTTCGGGTTTGCGTTCGGGCGCTTCCGGTTTTTTGTCGGGAATTTCAACAACACGCGGTTGTTGCGCCCGGTGTTTGACGATGTCGATGGCGGTAAAAATAGCCGTCAGCATCGAGTGTTCGTCGGCCTCGCCTTTCCCGGCGATGTCGTAGGCGGTGCCGTGGTCGGGGCTGGTGCGGACGATGGGCAGGCCGGCGCTGAAGTTGACGCCGCTGTCGAAGGCAATCAGTTTAAACGGCGTCAGGCCCTGGTCGTGGTACATCGCCAACACCGCGTCGAACTGCCGGTAGTGCCCGGCGGCAAAAAAGCCGTCGGTCGAAAACGGGCCGAAGAGCAGGTGGCCTTTTTTCTTAAAATTTTCCATCACGGGCACAATCACCTCTTTTTCTTCCTGCCCCAGCAGCCCGTTTTCGCCCGCGTGGGGGTTGAGTCCCAGCACGGCGATTTTGGGTTTGACGATGCCAAAATCGCGTTTGAGCGAGTCGAGCATTTGCGTCAGCCGCCGCGTGAGCGAGTCCTGGTTGACGCCCGCCCGCACCCGGCCCAGCGGCACGTGGCCCGTCACCACGCCCACGCGCAGGATTTCGCTGACCATAAACATCAGACTATCGCGGACCTCGAAGGCATTGGCGAAGTACTCCGTGTGACCAGGAAACTTGAAGGCTTCCGACTGAATGTTATGCTTGTTGATGGGAGCCGTCACGATGGCATCGAGCACGCCCGCCTTGAGATCGTCGGTGGCGCGCTGGAGGCAGGCCAGGGCCGCCTGCCCGGCTTCGGGGGTGATTTTGCCCGGCTCCACCTCGGTTTGCTGATCGGGAAAACAGGTGATAACGTTGGTCAACTTCAGGCTGGCCTGTTCGGCTTCCTGGATGCCCTGCAACTGCCAGTCCTTGAGGTCGAACATGGTGCGGTAGCGGTTGAGCACCCGCAGGGAGCCGTACACGATGGGCGTGCAGTGTTTGACTAACTGGTTACCGTTGAGGGCTTTCAAAATCACCTCCGGGCCGATGCCGTTGTAATCGCCGAGGGTGATGCCGATGACGGGCTTGGGGGGTTGGGATGGTTGGTCGGACATGGGAAATAGTCGTCAGTCTTCAGTCGATAGTCGTCAGGATGGTATCAATCGACGTTTTATCGCCCGAAACGTGCAGTCGTACTACGTTCGGTTTTTGCGCAGGCACATCAAAAAAATACCCTTCAATCGCGTCTGCACTCATCGTCTTCACTTCGGGCAAGGTGTCGCCCTGCGTAACGATGGAGCCTGTTTCCAAAGCGCGTGAGCCACGTAGCCTTTGTCTTCGTCAGTTTCAACGGTAAAAACCAGTTCGTTCATGGCTAAAAAGTCAGTAGTGTTTGACTGCGCTTCTCGCCGCAAGGTACGCATTCATGCCCGCTTTCACCCGCTGACCAGGTTAGTTTGGCTGTCCGTGTTACGGCCTGACTTCCCAAAAGCGGCGGACCTTCCCACTTCACTCGTTCGACGGACTTTTTTTATTTTGAATTCCATTCGGCAAACTTTACCGGCATGAAATCCATCCTCATCGCCGACGAAATGCACCCCAGCCTGCTGGGAATGCTCGAAACCGCCGGTTTTGCCCACGCCTACCAACCCACCATCACCCGCGCCGAACTGCTCGAAACCATCGAAAAGTTCGAGGGGCTGCTTATTCGCAGCAAAACGCTCATCGACGACGAAGTGCTGGCGAGAGCCACCCGACTCGAATTCATTGGCCGGGCCGGGGCGGGCCTCGATTTAATCGACGTGGCCGCCGCCGAGCGGCGCGGCATCCGCGTGTTTGCCGCCAACGAAGGCAATCGCGACGCCGTGGGCGAACACGCCCTGGGAATGCTGCTGGCCCTGCTCAACCACCTCCACACCGCCGACCGCGAAGTGCGGCAGAAAATCTGGCGGCGCGAAGCCAACCGGGGCACCGAACTCGGCGGCAAAACCATCGGACTCATCGGCTACGGCAACAACGGGCGGGCCTTCGCCCAGCGACTGAGCGGCTTCGGCGTGCGGGTGCTGGCCTACGACAAGTTCCAGCCCGTGGACGGCCCCTTCGCCGAACCAGCGACGATGGAGCAACTTTTCGGCGAAACCGACGTGCTGAGCCTCCACGTACCGCTGAGCGAGGAAACGGCCGGACTGGTCGATGCTCATTTCATCGGGCGGTTTGCAAAGCCGTTTTACCTGCTCAACGTGGCGCGGGGCGAAGTCGTCCGGCTGGCCGACGTGCTGGTTGGGCTGCAAAGCGGGAAGGTACTCGGGGCCTGCCTCGACGTGCTCGAATTTGAAAAACTCCACCAACTCCCTACTGGCCCCGACGCGGTGTTCGATGCGCTGGCCGCCCTGCCCAACGTGATTTTTTCGCCCCACGTGGCGGGCTGGACTCACGAGAGTTTCGTGAAGATTAATGAGGTGCTGGTGGGGAAAATCCGGGAGACGATTACATTTGAGAAAGAATAATCGACCAAAATCATGCTCCAATCGCTCGAAATCCGCAACTACCGCAACCTCAAACACCTCCGCATCGAGAAGCTGGGGCGGGTGAATTTGGTGATTGGGAAGAATAATACGGGGAAAACAAGTTTTCTTGAGGCAACTTCCATTTTTTTGCAAAGAGGAGATTATAATTGGATTTTTGATACTCTGAATGAAAGAGGTGAGGACTCGTCACGCATCAGAAATTCGAACAGTAAAAACATAGTCGAAAGTAATTTGATTTCGCTTTCAAGTATATTTCCTGGCAGAAAATATACTTCTTCAAAAATAGAAATTTCTTTTTTTAATAATTCCGTCAGAAAACTATCAATGAGGATTGTAAAATATATTTTACAATCTATTGAATCAGAAGGGGGAAGAATTAACAAAAGGATAGTATTAGAAAATGATGAAGAAAATGAAGAGGCTCAATTAGCTTTCGAGGTAAAATATGGTAATGACGTTAATTTATTTACGTTAGACAGAGAACAAACACGTTTTAGAATATCTTCAAATCGAAATTATTTTGATAATATTCAGTTTGTGAGAACCACAAATTTTATAAAAGAATCCAACGGCATTCTTTGGGATAGGATTGCCCTTAAGCCTTTGGAAGATTATGTGATTGATTCATTGAAAATTATTGAAAAGAATATTTTTAGAATCGCTTACATCGAAAGTGAAAGTGGCAACCGTTTAGAACCGAGAATTCCTGTAGTCAGAATTAGAGATTTAGATGAAGTTGTGCCCCTGAGAAGTATGGGCGACGGTATCAACCGTATCCTCACCATCATCCTTGCGATGGTCAACTGCGAAAATGGCTACTTGTTCATCGACGAATTTGAAAACGGCTTGCACTATTCGGTTCAGGAAAAACTCTGGGAAATCATTTTTAAGTTAGCCGAACAGCTTAATATTCAAGTTTTTGCCACGACCCACAGCAACGACACAATTCAAGCCTTTACAAAAATCGCTAATGAAAAGCAGTCAGACGGCTATCTGATTAAGTTGCGAAATATCAACGGTGAAATTGATGCCGTCGTGTTCAGCGAAGAAGAATTGCAAACTGCGGCAGAAGCCGAGTATCTTGATCTTCGGCTATGACTTACGAAAACCTGCTTCTCGTCGAAGGGAAGGATGATGAAAACGTAGTGGGCCACATCTGCTTGAAGACCAGAACAACTATTACGAGTTTCAAACTTCAACCAGCCGTCATCGAGCGAAAAGTCGATGGCGTTAAAATTAAAGAAGAAGGCATCGACGTATTGCTGCGCTTGCTGCCAATCGAAATAAAAAACCGGGATGGCAGCAAAACGCTCGCTTGCATCGTGGATGCCGACGATGCTATTGCCGCCCGCTGGCAGCAGATTGCGCACATCTTGCAAGCGGCAGGCTACCAAGACCTTCCCGCTTCGTTCGAAAACGGGTTAATCCTTCCGCCCACGAATATACTTCCCAAGTTTGGCCTCTGGATAATGCCGGACAACCAGCTTGCGGGCAAACTGGAGGATTTTCTGAGGTACCTGATTCCTGTTGGTGATGACTTAATCGACGAGGTCGAGATAGCATTAAACCGGCTTGAACATAGTGTGCCTTCAAAGCGCCGATACCGGGAAGTTGACCGCCCCAAAGTTTTTATGCACACTTGGCTGGCGTGGCAAGAGAAATCCGGTTTGCCTTACGGTTCAGCTATCAAAGCAACTTTCCTAACGACTAACCACGAACTCTGCGCCCGCTTCGTCGCCTGGCTCAACGCCCTTTTCAACGCCTAAATTTTCCTCTAACCCCATGTCCGATTTCACCCCAAAAACCGCTCTCCTCACCGGTTCCGGCTCCGGCTTGGGCCGGGCGGCGGCGCTCCTGTTCGCCGGGCGCGGCGCGAAGGTCGTCGTGTCGGATGTCAACGAGGCGGGCGGAGCGGAGACGGTGCGGCTGATTGAGGAAGCGGGCGGCACGGCCACGTTTTTTCGTTGCGATGTTTCGCAGGAAAACGAGGTTGAGGCGCTGATTCAGCACGCCGTGGAAACCTACGGGCGCTTGGATTTTGCCGTCAACAACGCGGGCATTGGTGGGGTGTTGACGCCGACGCACCAGTACCCGGCGGCTAATTTCGAGCGGGTGATGGCTGTCAATTGCACGGGCGTGTTTTTGTGTTTGAAAGCCGAGTTGGCCGTGATGCTGAAACAGGGCGGCGGAAGCATCGTCAACGTGTCGTCGGTGTCGGGGCTGGTGGGTTTTCCCTACAACCTCGCCTACGCCACGAGCAAACACGCCGTGGTCGGGATGACGCGCACGGCGGCGCTGGAGTACGCCAAAAAGAACATTCGGGTAAATGCCGTTTGCCCCGTTTTCACGATGACGCCGATGGTAGAAGGACTGCTCGAAGCCGTCGGGCCGGAGCGGGGGGCGGCAATGGAACAAGCCATTCCGATGAAGCGCTTCGGACAGCCGGAGGAAATCGCCGAAGCCATCGTCTGGCTCTGCTCTGACGCGGCCTCGTTCATCACCGGCCACGCCCTGCCGATTGACGGGGGGATGGTGGCGGGGTGAATCTATTGAGTGATTGAGTGAGGGAGTGATTGAGTGAAAGAAATGCATTTTGTCTTATTTCACTCAATCACTCCCTCACTCAATCACTCAATCGTTTGGTGGCAACGTGGCGGTTTCCCACCAGAACTGGCGCATAGCTTGGAAGTAGGTGACCCAATGCTTGAATTCCAGGGGTTTGCAAATAAAGGAGTTGGCCCCCAGCCGGTAGGCTTTTTCCACGTCCTCTTTTTCCCTGGAAATCGTCAGCACCACCACGGGCAGGCTCTGCGCCGCCGGAAAGGTGCGCACCTGCCGCAGGAAATGCCAGCCCTGTTCGGATTCGGGCAGGTAGAGGTCGAGCAGGATGAGTTTGGGCAGGCGCACCTGGCGGGTCAGGCAATCGCTGAGGTAATCGAGGGCCTGGGTTGCCCCTTCGACGAACACGGGCGTGACTTCCGACAGACTTTGTTTGAGGGCGTAGCGGATCAGCGCCTGCTGATCCTGGTTGTCTTCAATGACTAAAATACTGGCTTTGTTGAAATTTCGGGTGCTCGGAGTAGGAAGCGCAGAGAGCATGGGGTGGAAGGTGGGAAAATCGACGCGACGTTTGATGGAAAACGTTTGGCGTTCATCGGTAAAAATACGGACAATGGGGCATTCCGTCACGCAGACGAAAACATTTCTTACCTTGTTCGGGTAATTACGACCACACCCCCCTTCACCACCTGGATTTCCCACCGAGCGCCATGCCGGACGCCCTTGATTCTCAATTACCCACTTTTTTGTTGGCCGATTATTTTTCTCAGCGACAAGCCGCGATTCTGAGTGCGTGGCACCTTACCTGCGAGAACGATCCGGCCCTCCCGACGGGTGCGAGCCTGACGAAAGAGGAATTTTACGACCACATCCCCGAATTGCTCAACGCCCTGGGGCATCGCCTGCGGCGGCAACCCGGCGCGGTAGCCGTCACCGCGCAACGGGGGCGCGAACACGGTCGGCACCGCTGGCACAAAGGCTATCCGCTGGGGGAAATTCTGGGGGAATTTGCCCACCTGCACAACACACTGGTGGGGGAACTTCGCCGGTTTCAACTCGATCACCCTACCCTCGATTCCGACGATTTATTGCTGGTTCACAACCTGCTGAACCACCTCATTCACGAATCCATCGGTGAGAGCGTGAGCCAGTACAGTTTGTTGCAAAAACTTGAGGCCGCCAGCCGGGCCGAAGAGTTGCAGCAGGCCTTGGATCAACTCCGGCAGTTGGACCGGCAACGGGGCGACTTGCTGCGGATGGCCTCGCACGATTTGTACAGCAGTTTCGGGGCCATTCAGGGGGCCGCGTTTATTCTCGATCAACCTGAAATCAGCGAGGAGGAACGCACGGAGATGCTCCAGATGCTCCAGCGGAATTTCCCCAAAATCACCGCGCTGCTCACCCGGCTCATGGATTTGGCCCGCCTCGAAGCCGGACAGGAATCCCTCCGCATCGAGCCCTTCGACGGAGCTGCCATATTGCGCGATTTGCTGGAAAGTCTGCAATCCCTGGCCGACGAGCGTGGCCTGTTTCTGCACGGCGAAGGCCCCCCGGAGTTATCGCTGGAAAGCGACCCGGTGAAGGTATACCGCGTGGCTCAAAACCTGGTGCTGAACGCCTTGAAGTACACCGAAACCGGAGGGGTGAGCATCCAGTGGGCGGCGGAAAATGACAATTTCTGGACGATGAGTGTTCAGGATTCGGGACCAGGCCTGTCGCCGCGATCGGCGGCCTTGCTGGCCGAGCCAGACGACGATTCCAGCGCCCCATCGCGGATGGTTTCCTCAGAAGCACTCCCCCACCCCTCCCAGGGCGAAGGCATTGGGTTGTACATCGTCAAGCGGCTCTGTGCCCTGCTCAACGCCACGATGCGCGTGGAAACGCGCCGGGGCGTGGGGACCTTGTTTCAAATCCGGCTTCCGCGCCGGTATGAGAAGGGCGGGGGGTGAAAATGGTCGGACCTGTCACCCTGAGCTTGTCGAAGGGCCGGTTAGAAATGGGAAATGTGTCCCAAAATCTAACTGGCCCTTCGACAAGCTCAGGGTGACAGGCCTCCAGGTTTACAACCCCAAAAACGCCTCCAGCCCCCCCTCCACATTTTTAGCCCCGGCAAACCCCCGCCCCCGGAGGTACCGGCTGGCGTAGTTGCTCAAGGCACCGTAGTAACAAACTACCACGATTTCTTCGTTTTGCCAGTCGCTGAGTTCGGAGAGCCGCTCCGGCAGTTGATCCGTAGGAATGTTGCGCCCGCCGAGGTTGAATTCGGCGAACTCGTCGGGTTCGCGCACGTCAAGCAGGTGCAGGGCTTCGCCCGCGTCGAGGCGGCGTTTGAGTTCGGCGGCGGAGAGGATTTCGTCGGCGTTCATTCAAAAATACATTCCTGAAACTGCAAAAATCCCCCTGTCATCCTTCGCAAGCTCAGGATGACAGGGGGATTTTGCCCCGATTCCTGCTACATCTCATTCCAAGCCAGCATTCCTCCCGCTACGTTCCGCACGTTGCTGAAGCCATTCTGCTCCAGAATTTGCTGGGCCATTGCCGAGCGTTTGCCGGAGCGGCAATGCACCAACACTTCTTCGTCTTTCCAGTCTTCGAGTTCGTCGAGGCGGTCGGGCAAATCGCCCAGGGGGATGAGTTTCGCGCCGATGTTGTCGAGTTCGTACTCGTCGGGGTTGCGCACGTCGAGCAGGTGGAGGGTTTCACCCGCGTCGATGCGTTGCTTGAGTTCCTGTACGGTGATGTCCATTGGTTTTAGGAGAAAGGACGAAGGGAAAAAGGAGAAAGTGGGCCTATCGCACCAACAACAAGCGTTTGGTCACTTGCCGGGTTTGGTCGCGGAAGCGCAACAGGTAGAGGCCGGGGGGAAGTTCCGAGAGGGTAGCCCCGCGTTGCCCGGTGATGGACTGGTGTTTTAGCAGTTGCCCGCCGAGGCTGAACACGTCGAGGGTTTGAAAAGCCTCGTCGTTCCACTCGATTAGCCCGGTCGAGGGGTTGGGGAAAACCCGAAATTCACCCCGTTCTGCTTCCGTTTCGGTCACAACGCCGCTGGCTTGCCCACCCATCACGGGGCGGAGCAGAAAACTTCCCCGCAACTCCGTATTTCCCGCCCAACCCGCGCCGAGGTTGTAAAAAAGCTGGGTGCCGAAGTCGGTGTTTTTGTCCAGACCCACTTGCAGGGCGTCGTTTTCGCTCAATTGGAGCCAACCCACGTAAAACGTATCGCGCACGGCCACGGGGCTGGTCAGCTTCAGTTCCACGAAGTCGTTGGGCTGAGCCGGGTAGCGAATGGCGAACGACTGCGCCCCCAGCACCGCGCCGGGGCGTCCGTTGGCATCGCCCAGGATTTGAAGCGTGAAATTCTGCCCCCCCAGGTTTCGTCCGTTGGGGGCCAGGTTCACCCGCACGGCCCCCACCACGTCGGGGCGGTTGCCCACGAAACGCACCGCCACCCGCCCCAGCCGCCCGTTGATGGCCCCGGAGTATTCGGCGGTGCCGTCGTCGTAGGCGTAGTAATCGTCGAGCACGGTGCGGAGCGAAATCGTGTCGTTGCGCTTGAGGTTCACGCCCGGAATCGAGGGGTTCTGGTCGTCGGTGGTGAGCAGATCGAATTTGGCTTCGAGCACCGCCCGCGTGCCGGTCAGGGTGGGCACGGTGAGTTTTAGCCCCTTCGTTTGCGTCGCCCCCGCGCCGATGTTTTCGGGGGTGGCGGTGGTGGTTTGCTGGATGAGTTGACCCGAAACCAAGTCGCGTACCGTCAGACTGAGGGTGGTGAAGTTGTTGTTATTGAAGAGGTTACCAATCTCTGTCTTCAGCGAATCGGCGGTTTCGGCGGCGGATTTCGCCAAAAATTGCGCCAGCGGCATGGCCCGGTAGCGGCGCAGGTACGAACTGGGTTGGCTGCGCACGGCCAAATCTTTGTAAAACCGGTCGCTGGCCCGGCGGCCCCGGTTGAGGTACACGTAATCGACGTGCCAGGTATCGAAGGCCCCCGACTCGCGCCCGAAGGCCCGGAACCTGAACTGAAACCCGGCGTGGAAATACGCCGCCGTGCGCAGCGGCAGCAGCACCTGGGCGAAGCGGTTGCTGGCCGCGATGCCGCCGCGTTGCCACCACACCGGTTGCCAGGTGCCATCGGCGAGGCGAAAATCCACCTGGAGCGAATCCTCCCGGTCGGGTAGTTCGCCCAAGCCTTTGGCTTCCCAGAAAAAACTCAGGTACAGCGAATCGCGGGCGCTGAGGGCCGAGAGGTCGATGGGTTGTGACGTCAGGGAATCAGCGCTGCCCTGGCTGAGCGGATTCAGGAAATCGTAGGGCGACCCGCTTCGCTTCAGCCCGTCGAAAGTGACGACGTTGACCGATGGTTGGGCGACGGCCAGGGTGTTGTTGACCACCGCGCCGCCGCCGTTTTGCCAGAGAACCGGGTCGGGCAGGCCGTTGGTGTTGAGCGAAAAGTCGTCGAAAAAAGGGAGTGTGAGGGCTTCGGTGCGGAGCGCTCTGGCCGGTTTTGGCTCGGCGGCAGCGGTGCCGCGCGGGGTTTCGCGGAATTGTGCTTGAGCGGTGAACGAAAGCAGAGTCAAGAACACGGATGTTGCGAATCGAATCCATTTCCCCTGATCCGTGAATTTCCGTAACATTCGCATTCTCAATGATCCCAATTTGTTGGTCAGTAACCTGGTGTATAGGTAAAAACTCAGTCTCGGCGTCATTGCGAGCGGAGGGTAGCTTTTTTGCTTTCCTACTCACTGATCCGGCGGCGGCTCGCTGGCCCCATTGTCGGAGTTGCCGCCTTCGCCGGTGGGTTCGGGATTGCCCGATACCCAGAGGTCGATCACGTCGCCGACCCGGATTTTATCGCCCTGCCCGGCTTCGGGCCGCTGCCTGACGATGGTGCCGGCGGGCTGACCTGAGCTTTGGTAAATGATGGTGCCGATCTGCAAATCCGAACCGACGATGGTTAGTTTGGCCTCTTCGAGCAATTTTCCCGTTACGTCGGGCACGTCGAGCGAGGTATTGCCCAAGCCGTCGCCCACCACGAGATCCACTTTGGAACCCTTCGCAATTAACGCGCCGGGATCGATTTTCTTGCCCTCGAAAAGTTGGTCGAGTACGGCGTTTTCGGCCAGGTCATTTTTGTAAATCAACTCGCCCAACACCAGGCCGTAGTTGCGCAGGGTCACTTCGGCGCTGCGGTACGACAGGTCGGTGAGTTTGGGCATTCGCACCTGCGGGGCGGTGGCGGTGGTGATGGTGACGTAAATTTTCCGTCCCTCTTTCACCTTCGAGTTTTCGCGGGGGTACTGCGAAATCACCGTGAGCGGTTGCAGCCCGGCCACGAAGGTGCAGTCGCTCACTTCGTAGCGGAGGTCGCGCTGGGCCAGAAAATCCTCGATTTCGTCGGTGGTCATGCCCGACAGTTTGGGCACGGTGATGGTTTCGCCGTGATGGGTGCTCCAGGGCAGATACAGAAAGAAAAACGCCAGGAAGAGCGCCAGAAACAGGCTAACAACGAGGGCCGCGTGAATGAAAACGTCGCGTCGGGAGCGGGTACTGATTTTGATCATCGGGCAAACGGCTCAGGTCCCGGTGCGGGTGGGTTTGGCCGCAAGTTTAACGAAAAAGTTCGGGAAGACGGGGTAAACTTAACGCTTAACGGGCAGAAAAGCCGCATTCGGCGCGGGAACGTGGCGGGGAATCAGCCCCCGCTGGTCGTGTTGGAGGAGAAGTTCAAACAGGCGGGTGGTAGCGGCGGCATCGCCTTTGGCGCGGTGGCGGTCGTTCAACTCGATGTCGAGCGAGCGGCACAATTTACCTAGGCTGTAGGAGGGAAAACCGGGGAAAATCCGGCGGCTCAACTGCACCGTGCAGAGCAGCGGGCGCTGGTAGCTGTGGCCCAGCCAGGCGAATTCTTTTTTTAGAAACCCAAAGTCGAAATGCACGTTGTGGGCGATAAATACGGCGTCCTGCGTGCAGGCCAGCACCTCCTGGGCCACGTCGGCGAAGCTGGGGGCGTCGGCCACCATCGCGTTGGTGATGCCGGTGAGGTGGCTGATGAAGGGCGGAATGGCGTGGCCCGGATTGAGCAGGGAATGGAAAGAGTCCACCACTTGCGCGCCGTCGTGGCGGAAGATGGCGATTTCGGTCATCCGGGCGGGGCCTTTGACCATGCCGGTGGTTTCGACGTCGATGATGCAGTACACGGAGGGTAAAAATAGGGAGAGGGGGCGGGATTGGCAAGGGTGAACAACCCCTAAAAAATCCGGCAGAGGCGTACTTTTGTTTCGTACCCTCCTCTTTTTCTGCGATGCCCAGGAAACGCGTTCTGTTCATATGCAGCCAGAATCGCCTGCGGAGTCCTACTGCCGAACAAATTTTGCCGATCACCCCGCGATGGAATGCTTTTCCGCCGGTACCAACCGGGACGCCATCAACCCCCTCACCGCCGAGTTGGTGGAGTGGGCGGAGGTGATTTTTGTGATGGAAAAAGCCCACCGGGCCAAACTGACCGCGAAGTTCAAACGCCACCTCGCCAACCGGCGGGTGATCTGCCTCGACGTTCCCGACGAGTACGAATTCATGGATCCGGCTCTGATACGGCTGTTGAAGGGGCGGGTGCTGCGGTATTTTCCGGAACCGTTTCGGTAGTTTCTTTCCTGGTTGACCCTTCTTTTCGATGAAAGCACGGCGATGGCCTTTCCCCCGGAAAAGAGGAACCTCATCCCCAGGTTGAGGCAGGCAACCGCAGGTGGACAGGCGAAAACCGAATGGCACCGGGCCGTTTCACCAACCCGGTTCAGCGGTACGCGTCTTGCCTTTTTTCCCCGAAATCAAACTAACCACAGCCATGCCACAGGGAGATAAATCCGCGTACACGGATAAGCAAAAAAGACAAGCCGAGCACATCGAAGAAAGCTACGAAAAGCGGGGCGTGCCCAACGACGAAGCCGAAAGCCGCGCCTGGGCGACGGTGAATAAGCAAGACGGCGGGGGTAAAAAAAGCGGCTCCGGTCGCGGGAAGAAAAAAACGGCGGCGTAAGCAGACGAGCCATAAAAATCCCCGCGAGGGTTTAATACCCTCGCGGGGTTGATCCCTTCTCCCTCAATCCTTATCCCACCACACCGGCGTGGTCACGTCGCCGGGGGCGATACCCGTTTGCTGCACGCTGGGATTGCGCTGGAGTTCCGAATCCACGTAGGGCAGGCGTTTGATGAATTTTCCGCCCGTCACGTTCGTGGTGGGCAGGGGCAGTTCGGGGAAACCCGTCCGGCGGTATTCGTTCCAGGCTTCCATGCCGTTCGAGCCGTACAGCGCGAGGTATTTCTGGACCACAATCGCCCGGATTTTGTTGGTCTGCTTGGCGTAGTCCACCGCCGGGTCGCTCAGGTACGTGCCCAGCGGGACGCCGTAGCGCGCCACCGAGGCCGTGATGGCGTTGGCGTAGAGCGTTTCGGGCTTGTCGACGCTGGTGGCCCAGCTACGGGCGAGCACTTCGGCCCGGATGAATAGGCTTTCTTCGTAACTCAGAAAAATCGTCGGACGGGCTTTGGCGGCGTTGTCGTCGGCAGCGCTGATCCCACTCGCGCCCGCCGTGCCGTTGATGTTGCCGTTGGTGAAGCGCTGCCCGATGAAGGCTTTGCCGGGGTACGAACTCAGCGTGGGCGTGGCCGCCGACAGCGTTCCGTTCGGCACGAACACGTAGTCGATTTCGGGCGTGCGCAGGTCGGCGTCGAGGGCGTATACCGGCAGGCGGGGGTCTTTACTAGCCGTGAGCAGATCGCCCGTCGTTTTGCTGACCGTCAGGTTGTTGGGCAAGCGGAAATTGGCCTGCCAGAACGGGTTTTCGGTATTGGTGGCAGTGGCATTTACGAACTGAAAACTCTCGCCCGCCCGCAGGAATTCGTTGCCAGTCGTATACAGCGCCTGGACGCCCGCCTTCGAGCCGCTGGGATCGACCTGGCTCAGGCGGAGGTAGAATTTGAGTTTCAGCGTGTTGGCCAGGCGCGTCCATTTGTCCATGTCGGCGTCGGTGCCGGCTTTGTACACCAAATCGGCCGCGCCGGGAAAGCGGCCCTGCTTCTTCGCCAGGTCGGTTTTGGCTTCGTCGAGCAGGGTTTGCAGGCCCTTGTAAATATCCTCCTGCTTGTCGTATTTGGCCGTGACGGTGAGGTCGGCGTTTTGCGCTTCCGAAAACGGAATGTCGCCGTACAAATCGGTCAGCACGTGGAAGGTGTAGGCCTTCATAATTTTGGCGATGCCCACCATCCGCCACTCGTTCTGGGTCGTGCCGCTGTTGATAACGGTTTGCAAATCCTGCAAGGCCCCGGAATTTAAGTTGACGAACTGCCCCCCGGCGCCATCGAAGGTGCCGGAGGTGATGTTGAACTGGTCCCAGGCGCGGTACTGGTTGCCGCCCCGGCTGATGGTAAAGTGCTGGGCCAGGATGCTGCCCAGGATGTTGAACTGCCCGCCCACGATGAAACTCACCGCCGCCTGCCCCGAAGGCAGCACGAGCGGCAGGTCGGCCACGGTGGGGTTGTTGGGGTCGACGTTGATGTCGAGGTACTGGTCGCAGGCGGTGGTCGAAGCGAGGAGGACGACCGCGAGCAGGATGGATTTTATGGATTTCATGTGGTTGTTTTTTTGGGAATGGGTTGGGGTGGTTCGGTCGGGTTGGAAACCCCTCCCCAAAAACTAAACCCCACCAACTGGTTACAGCGTCACCTTCACGCTAAACCCATAACTCCGCGAACTGGGATAGGCGTAAAACTCGAAACCCTGGTTATTGCCCGTGCCGAACGAACTCACCTCCGGGTCCACGGTGGGTTGGGATTTGGGCGTCCACAGCGCCAGGTTCCGACCAATGAGCGAGAGTTGCAGGGCCGTCAGGCCGACTTTACTCAGCAGGGTTTTGGGCAGGCCGTAGCTCAGGCTCACTTCGCGGAGTTTGACGAACGAGGCATCGAACAGCGAGTTTTCACCGATGTTGGAAATCGTCGACCAGTAGTTGAATCCACCCGTCTGCACGGTGTTAGGCGAATAACTGCCGTCGGCGTTTTTGATGACGGAGTTTTCGTAGATAAACGGCTGCCGGTCGTTGAACGTCGTTTCTTCGGTAATGCCCGTAAAGCGGCTGGCCGAGATGGTTTGCGAGTAGAATTTGCCGCCCTGCCGGGTGTCGAACAGCGCGTTGAGTGTGACGCCTTTAAACGAAAGCGTGTTGCTCAAACCCGCCGTAAAATCGGGCTGAATGTTGCCCAGCGCCGCCTGCACCGGGTCGGCCAG
Organism: uncultured Cytophagales bacterium; assembly: GCA_964244295.1. Taxonomy (GTDB): domain Bacteria; phylum Bacteroidota; class Bacteroidia; order Cytophagales; family Spirosomataceae; genus JAJAZB01. Next base: position 58,727 of record CAXTIG010000009.1, on the reverse strand, counting down.
GGGACGGCCCGTCGTGGCGTTTACGACGACGTTGCCTTGTGGATCGCGGAGCATTTTCGAGCCGAAAAAGGTGCCGTAGGGTTCGCCCAACCGGGCCTGCAAGCCCACCGTGCCTAATCCCCCGAGGCCGACCGGGGCCAGCGGGTTGTAGAGTTCGGTGACCAGGTTGCGGTTGCGGGTGTAATTCACCGAAATGTCCCAGCGGAAACCGCTCTTGGTGCGCAGGGGGGACCCCGTCACGAGCAGTTCGATTCCTTTGTTTTCCATCGTTCCGGCGTTGAGCGTCTGCGAGTTGAAGCCCGAAGTACTCGAAATCGGCACGGCTACGATCTGATTTTTGCTCGTGGAATGGTAGTAGGTAAAGTCGATGCCCAACCGGTTCCGGAAAAACTGGAGGTCGGTGCCAATTTCCCACGACGTGGTCAACTCCGACCGCAGGTTGGCATTACCCCGCACGTTGCCCACCCGGAAGCCAGGCACCCCGTTGAACGGAAACTGGTATTGCCCCTGGAACCCATCGGTGATGTCGGAGCGCACGAAAACCGGGTTGAGCACGTAGGGATCGGCCACTTTCCCCACCGAAGCAATGTTGGCCCGGAGTTTCCCGTAGCTCAACCAGGGCAATTCGTTGATGGACTTGATGCCTTCCGTGAAGACGAAACTCAGGCTCGTGCCGGGGTAAAAAAACGACCGGTTCGCTTTGGGAAGCGTCGAAGCCCAGTCGTTGCGGCCCGTCACGCTCAGGAAGAGGTAATCGCGGAAGGACAGTTGCAAATCGCCGTACACGCCGAAAATGCGCGAACGGATGTCACCCCGGTTGTTGACGATGGTCGCCACGTTGCTCAGGTCGTAAAAATCGGGAACGATGAGCGGTTGCCCGTCGGCCACCGCCCGCGACAGGTTCCGGTCCTGGAGGTTGTGCCCCAGAATGAGCCGGGCGTTCAGGTCGGGGGTGATGTCGCGGTTTACGGTTACGATCAGGTCTGAAATCAGGCTTTTAAACAGCGTGTTGTCTTCCAGATACCGACCATCGACGACCCCAACGGTGCCTTTCGAGAAGGTTTGTTTGCGGTAGTCGGCGAAAATATCCGTCCCGATGCGGTAAGTTACGTTCAGCCAGGACGCGGGTTTGTACACGACCTGCGCGTTCCCAAAAATCCGGTTGACGTTGTCCCGGAGCAAGTCCTTGTCCAGCAACCAATACGGATTATTCCGGAAATCGGCCAGGTAGTAGCCCCGGAGGTCATAACGCGGGTCGTTGTACTCCTTTTGGTCGACAATGCTCACGTTGCGGGGCGTGTTCAGGATGGTTTGCAGGATGCTGGCGCGGGTTTGTCCCTGCACGCCCCGGTCGCCGCCGGAGTTGGTGTAGGTCAGCGAGAAACTCGTCTCGACTTTGTCGTTGAACAGCTTCGTGCCCGCGCCCAGGCTCACCGACGTGCGGCGGTACTTCGTGTTGGGAATCATCGACGTTTGGTTCACGTCCGACACGCCCAGCGAGTAGTTGGCCGTGCCGGTATTCCCCGAAAGCGATAGCGACAGGTTGCGCGTGACGCCGGTTTGGAAGAAATCGCGGACGTTGTTGGGATAGGCCACGAAGGGAATCGAGTCCTGCTCGGCTTGGTCGCCGTTGGCCACGAGGCCTTCGGTGCGCCAGTTCGGCACGAGCTGGCCTTCCATTTTCGGGCCCCAGCTTACATTGTTCTGGGTTTGGTACACGCCGTCGAAGCCGCTGCCGAAGGTATTCTGAAAATCGGGCAGGCGGAGCGGATTCTCGAAGGTCCAGGCCGTGTTGAGGCTGATTTGCGACTTCGGGGCGTTTTTACTCCGGTTCTTGGTCGTGATGATGATGGCCCCCGAAGCCGCCTGCGAGCCGTAGAGCGCCGAAGCCGCCGGGCCTTTGAGGATGGAAACCGACTCGACGTTGTTGGGGTCGATGTCGCCCGCCCGGTTGGTGATGTCCACCCCGTTGTTGAGGTTATCGCCCAGGTTAAGGCCGGTGCCCGCCCCTGGCGAGGTGGTGTTGTTGTTGGAAATGATGACCCCGTCGACCACGTAAATCGGCTGGTTGTTGCCGTTGAACGACTGCGCCCCCCGGATTACCACCCGTGTGGCGCCCCCGGCGGAACCCGTCGCGCCCGAAATCTGCACCCCGGCCACCCGGCCTTGCAGGGAGCGAAGCAGATTCGACTCGCTGGCCTTCGTAAATTCCTCGCTTTTGAGGTTGGTCACGGCGTAACCCAGCGTTTTTTTGTCGCGCTCGATGGCCGAAGCCGTCACGACCACCTCGCTCAGCACGGCGTCTTCCTCGCCCAGACTCACGTCCACCACGCTCCGCGAGCCGACGGCGGCCTCCTGACGTTTATACCCCACCGACGAAAACACCAGCGTGACCTCGCCGGTGGGTACGCTCACCTGGTACCGGCCCGTGGCGTCGGTGACGGCCCCGGTCGTGCGGCCCTTGACCGTCACGTTGGCACCCGGCAGTGTTTCATTGTTCCCTCCCCCGCGCACGGTGCCCGTCACGATGCGATCCTGCGCCCAGGCCCCGCCAGAAGCCCATAGCGCGAGGATCAACACCACCCCTTTGATTCGTTGAAGTTTAGTCATAATCGGATTTTGTTTAACACGGGATTTTTCACCCATGCACAAAATTCCGGGTTGGCGGGAGGGGCAAGTTCCCGCAGGTTGGGGGATTTATTGAAGGCGGTTAAGGCGGGGAATTGGCTGCTGGTGATGGATTGGGGTGGAAATCAGGGGGGAAGCGGGGGCAGAATGGGGGATGGTATGGGCTGACGCTGGAGCCGCTAACAAAATTTGGGCGTGGGCTTGGTGGATTGGGTGGGAGTTTGTAAATTGGGGGCGGAAGAGAATTTTCAGGAGATTGAGAAGAAGGGAAAACAGTCTAAAGACTGGATTTCATAGCCGTTCCAAGTCGCTGCCGCACAGGGCTTGGCTTCAGACTTGGAACAACTTGGATGAACACCTGAGTTAGTTTGCTTAACACTCGTTAGACAGCGTTCCAGTAACAGGCCAAATTTTTTGACAAACAAAACCAGTTGAGCAAAAAACAAAAATCGTAAGATAATGAGACATATTACACTTAGCTTATTGGCTTGTCTTGTTTCATTAACTGCAAATTCGCAGTCATTTACAGTAAATGAGATTAATCAAATGATTGGACAGCAGTATTTCGTAGTGGTAAAAAAATTGGAACAGAAAGGATTCCGGAGTATCGCGAAAGTTTCCGAAAAATCTGGCACTACATATGGATTTAAAAATAATAAAACTGCTGAATTTATAAATTTAGATGATTCTAAAAATAGAGACATGGTTAGCTCATTCTCAGTCGAATTTAATGAGCCTTTAAGTTATTTTTTGGAAGCCCGTGATTTTCCAAAAAGATTTCCTAAGTTTAAAACGACAGGCAAATACAGCAATGAGAGGGAAGCATATGAAGCTGTTCAATATTTTGATAATATTAAAAAGAAGGTATTACTCATATTTTTTAAAGGAGCCAAAAGCGAAAAAGGATTGGCATTAAAATATGAATATTGCATTCAAATTCCGGGTTCTATAATGCTCTATGATAAGTAAGTTAGACGAATATTGGTGTCCTCGCTCGCGGACACCATCGCTTCCGTTGGAAATGCTCTTTTATTCTGGCGTTCAGCTACGCTTTAGTTAAATCCATTTCACCGATGTGTGGTAAGAGACATAAAATAGGTCGGGGTGCAGGTCCACCTTCAATTCAAGTAAAATGGGCTGCAATGACCCTTACACAAAACTGACGAACCCTTGATCTAACGTCCGAAACAGTTTCCTTTTATGGTAAATACCAATACAAACGGAAGGGATTGGCATCAAATCCCCGACTGGCGCAAGTCTGCGAACGACTCGTTCAAGTCTGTGACCGGGCGGCGTACCGCTTGGACGCAATTTGTTGGCAGTTTGCAACTGCCTTTTCAGCAACGGAATTATAGCAAAAGTCAGTTAAAAACTGACAAAAATTTGCGTCCAAGCGGTACGCCGCCCGGTCACAGACTTGAACGAGTCATCCTGGCGCAAGTCTGCGACTTGAGTCTATTTTTTAGCAGTTTGAAATTGCCTTTTCAGCAGTGAAATCCATATTGATTTCAGTTAAAAACTGACCCAAATCTCCGTTCAACCTACTACCTCAAGCGCCACAATACCCTCGCTTCCGCTAACTTTGCCGCATGGAAACCGGCGTTTATATCCCGATTATTTCCGACTACGGACGGTTCGCCGCTGCGATTCAAGGCGACCTTCGGTAACGAAGCCGATGATTTGCTCTGCTTCGTTCTAAGCTTCTACCGCACAAGGTTTAGCTTCAGACTTAAAAAACTCGGGAACTTTCCCAGTTGGTAAGCTTGGGTAGTTTCCTACCTTTACCGTATAGACTTGTACGACGATAACGAGCGGTTTATCTCCATCCTCTCAGATTACGGCTTTAAGGTCACCTTCGGTAATGAATCTGACACGCGGTTCTTGCGAAGAGCCTTGCAGGCCCTCATCCAATCGCCCCTGGCAATTTCCCAGGTCGATTTTATCGAAAGCGAGATTCATGGGTTGACTAAAGACAGCCGCAGCGGCGTATACGACCTGGCTTGTGTGGATGAGCGGGGTACTCAGTTCATCGTTGAAATGCAGTTGAGCAAGTACCCCGATTTCATTCAACGCATGAAGTTCTACTCATTCTACCAGTTGAATACTTTGATTCGGAAAGGCAAATACCGATTTGAGGGCTTACCCAAGATTTACTGCATTGGCATTTTGGCGGTCAACATATTTCCGCACATCGCTGATTATCATAACGTTGCCGTTTTAAAAAACGAGAAAGGCGAACTGATAGACGACCAGACGACGTTTATTACCGTAGAACTGGCTAAATTCAGGAAGCGTTTAGCCAGTGTTCAAACCGATTTGGACAAAGCGGTGTGCCGCCCCAGTCATTTACACGATGAAGACCCTACACAAAGCGACCAAACCCAAGCAGTTTCCCCAGTTCTGGAACGAGGAGTGGTTAGAAGCGGCCATCAAAGAGTTGGACACACGGGCCATGACACCGGAAAAACGGATGGCCTATGAAATGACTTTATCAGCTAACGCGCTGGCGGTGGAGAATGAAAATAAGAAGATTCAGGAGGCCGAGCAGCGAAAAGAAGTGGCAGTAAAAGCAGAAGCCGTAAAAAAAGCTCTGATTCGAGGAAAACTCACCATTAAAGAAATAGCTGAAGACAACGAAGTCGCTGCTGACTTTGTCCTTGAAATTCAACGAGGACTTACCAAAAATCGGTAAGGTGTCTCTCCAGCGATAGGGTGTAGGCCCGTTCCAAATCCCTTCGCAAGGGCCTGGCTTCAGACTTTGAACAACTGGCCGCTCATGCCTAAAATCGCGGTTTACAACTACCTGACCTTCTTCATCGTGATGTTCGACACGATGGGTGAACCACCGCATTTGCACGTATCGAAAAGCAAAGGAGGTTACGCGGCGGCGGCGAAAATCTGGTTGGAATCCCTTGAGTTTGCGAAAAACGGAGACCTGACCCCATCAGAATTAACGTTAGTGCGTAAATTGGTGGAAAAAAACCGGGAGAACTTGCTGGCCGCTTTCGAGAAAGCCAGAGGCGGTGAAAAGGTGAAAGCACTCAAACTGACAACCTGAACATGGAAGGTTTTGCCCAAATGCAGCCCATCATCAAAAAGGTGTCCTTCCGCGAACGGGGGCGCATCGCGTTGGAACTCGAGGACGGGCGCGTCATCAGCGCGCCGCTTTCAAAATTCCCGTCCATTCGTCGCTTGTCGGTGAAAGACCGGCAGGCTTACACCATCATCAACGGCACGATGCTCGACATCCACGCCGCCAACGAGGTGTACCACATTCAGGATTTCCTGGGCTTGCCGGAGAAGTATGCGTATGCGGGGTGAAAGAACTAATGCCTAACTGACACAAGTTTGGCGGAATAGTATCTACCCCAACTCCCCCACCCTCAACTCAAACCCCACCAGCACGTCTTCCCCCGAAAGTACCCGGTCGAAGCCTTTGACGATTTGAATTTCCCCGTTGGCGCGGAAAATGTGCGTGGTCTGGGTCTGGGGGTCGATTAGCCAGGCCAGGCGGCAGCCGCTCGCCATCCATTCGTCAAGCATTTTGCGTTTCGCCTCCGGGAGTTGGTCGCTGGCGGAGAGGAGTCCCACCACAAAATCGGGGCAAAGCGGCGGGAATTGTTCCTGCTCGCGCTCGCTGGGGGCTTCCCAACGGCTACGCTCCACCCAAGCCGCATCGGGTGAGCGCACGGCAGAACTGGGCAGGCGGAAGGCGGTGGAGGAGTCGAACGCTTCTCCTAAGGTGGGCTTTTTCGTTCCAAAGCCCAAGTCGCACCGCCAGCTTCAGGTTGCGACGGCCCGTAGTTCCTCCGGTATTGGCCATGACTTGAATGAATCCGTGGGCGTCCCGCTCGATGCGTAGTTCGTCGTTTTCCTGGCAAAACCGGTAAAACTCCTCGTCGTCGAGCAGGCTTTTGTGGCGAAGCGTGAGTGTTTCCATGCGGCTGGGTGTCAGGGAATAGGGCGAAGGTACGAATCGGCCAGCGGTTTGTCCATACCCCGTACCTTCGTGCATGGAGTTCAACCAATTCGGCATCTGATTCCTTATGAATCTTTCTACCGCCATGCAGGAAACCAACGCCTACGACGAATGGGCCGCTCGCGTCTCGCGGAATTGATTGCCCACAAAACGGAAGCATTCCGAAGCACCCGCACCCGATCAACTCGCCATCGAACAGTACCAGGAACTGCGAAGTCGTTACCTGAACGAGTTGGGCGATTTGATGGGCCAGTACGGAATTATTATTCAATTTGAAAGTCGGGCCACCGACAAAGCGGCCTGACGACGAAGTCGAGCATTTTACGTTTCCCCGCCCTTGCTCGCCAACGCCATCGCCCCGCTTTGCGGAGTGATGACGATGGCAAGCCCCTCTGAGGGGTCGTTGGGGTGCGGGTTACTTTACGATTACAATGTCAAAAGCCTTCCTGTACCAGCCAATACTGCCGGGCAGATAGGCCGTAGCGTTGGCCCACTGCTCCTCAAACGGGCCTTCGATACTCCAGTCATGGGGCAGGTCTACGGCTTTCCAGTCGGCCTCATTGACCGCTGGTTTGTCGCCATTGGTCACATCGCCTTTATGAAACGTCCAGCCCTCATTGAATAAAAGGGTTTGCCGCTTTGCTGGGTAAAGCCGGTCATCGTACTAATCAGCGTCAGGAGAATCAGCAGTAGCCAAGCACCGGTAGGGTTGGGTATAGCAGACAGAAGATAAAAAGCAGAGGGTTGATGAGCAGTCATTTCATAGGCATAAAGCCACGTTATGGCGCATATTCACCTAAGGAAGTGGCCGGTAAAAGTCCCGGCGCTGAAGCGGTAACACGAAGTTTATTCCTTGTCCCTGTTTTTTGCACCGTAACCAGTAGCCGTCCCTGGTACGCCTGGCGGGTAGCCGTTTTGAAAGCGCCAATGTACTCCAGTTCTCCGGTGTCCATACCGATAAGCTGACCTCCCCCTTCTACCTGCACCGTCACCGACGGGGTGGCATCAACGACGATTAGGCCGGCTTTATCCCGCACGGTAAGTTCATAGACGGCAACATCACTTGTATCGGATAAGGGGAGTGGGCTGAGTTGCAGCCTCGTGGCCGGGCCTGCGGTACCCAGGGTTGAGGTGGCTACTTTTTTGCCCTTCCTATAGCCAATGGCCGTCAGTTCGCCGGGTCGAAACCCCACCGTCCACTCACCAAAATACAGGCTTGCGGATATGGTTTTTTTCCCAAGCGATTTTTTGTTCAGAAACAATTCGACCTCGTCACAATTGGTGGCCACTCTCACCGTGAGTTTTGCCGTATCGGGCCAGTTCCATTTGAGCAGAGCCGGTCGGGGTTGCCAGGCATTGGGCGACGGCGCACCGGTCAGGACAACGACCTGCAAAACCGGATCGGTACGCCAATACGCAGCCCGCTGGTAGAAACCCGATTTCTTGCCGCCGGCCAGATCAATGACGCCCGACCGGCTGCCCCGCCGGGGATAAGGCCCGGCCTCGCCGAGGTAATCAATGCCGGTCCAGATAAAATCACCAATCACGTAGTCATTATCGCGAACACCCAGCCAGTAGTGCACCGCATGGGTAGTTTCGGTGCCCAGAAAAAGGCGGTGTGGAAAACGCCGGTGCTCAGGTACGTAGGTGCTGTCACGATAGAGGCGGTCAATGTAATTGTAACCGGCAATGTCTAATTGATCCATAAATCCATTGCGGGAGGACACGTAGGACTGATCGCAAGCCGACGTAGCCGGTCGGGTCGGGTCTTCTTCGTGGCAAATGTCCACCAGTTTTTTGGCCAGCTTCCAGCCATCTTCATTGAATTGGTCGGGTATCTCATTGCCAATGCTGTATAAGATCACACTCGGATGGTTGCGGTCGCGACGCAGCATGTCCCGCAAGTCGGCTTCGTGCCATTGATTGAAATACAAGTGATAGCCATACTTTGCTTTGCCCCGGGTATTCTCGGTGTAGTTGAGCGTCCAGTCGCGGGTCCACTCATCAAAGGCCTCGTCAAACACATAAAAGCCCATTTGGTCACACAGATCATAAAATTCCGGCGCAAAGGGATGATGGCTCGGGCGGATGGCGTTGCAACCCATATCCTTTAACAAACCCAGGCGATACGCCCACACGCCAATGGGGACGGCATTGCCAAACGAACCCGCATCCTGGTGAATGCAGACCCCTTTTAGTTTGGTGGACTTGCCATTGACGAAAAGACCACGATCCGCCTCAAAGACTAGGCTGCGAATACCAAACGTGGTAACCGTCTCGTCGAGCAGTTGTCCATCGAGCAGCAAGGTGCTGCGCAGGCGGTACAATTCGGGGGTCTGGTCTGACCACAGACGTGGTTTTGGCACCGTCAGTTGCTGGGTGGCCATGGCCAGTGCTGCCTTGTGCATGCTTTCCAGCGTAATTTTCGACTCATTACTGGTAATGACAGCGCCATCAGGCCCTACTACGCTGCTGCGCAGGGTGAGTTCCTGGCGTTGCGGTTTTACGCCCCACGGATTTTTTACCCACGCCTGGCGTTCGGCCTCGGTAAAGAAATTCGGCGCGATACGGTACTCCGCCTTTACGGTAGCGTTCTCTGGGGTGACGACCGGTGTGGTAATGTAGATACCCCCATCCAATTGAAAATGCGTGTAGCCCGTCGCGATCAGCCGAACGTGACGGTAGATTCCCGAACCGGCATACCACCGCACCGACGGTTCGGCCGAATCATCGACCCGAACGGCGATCACATTGGCTGACCCATCGCGTTTTAAATACTCCGTTACATCGTAGCGAAAGCCATTGAATCCGTTGGGCCTGCGTCCCAGAAACTGCCCATTGATCCAGACATCACTGTTCATGTACACGCCGTCAAATTCAACCACGAGTTTTTTGGTGGTGTCGGAAAAGGCAAAGCTTTTGCGATACCAGCCAATGCCGTGCGAAAAATAACCACCGTTTTTTTCCCCAGAGGGTGGCGGGTTAACGGGCGATTCGATCGTCCAGTCATGGGGCAGGTTAAGGGTGCGCCATCCGGTATCATTAAAGCCCGGTTGTTGGGCCGCCGGATCATCGCCCAACCAAAACTGCCAGCCAGCATCCAGGGGAATGATTTCGCGCGGATTTTTAGGTTGCGCCTGTACACTGCCCATAGCGAATAGGCAGAAAAAGAAAAGTGCCCCACTTTTTTTCGCGCCTGGATACCTGGAGAAACGATGTTTACAAATCATTGTTAGTTCTTGAATTACGGATTGGACTTGTAACAACATACTCGTTATAACAGTACACTGTTCTGATAAAATCAGGTCAGAGGTTTTACAATAAAATTTTATCTTACCCGCAAGCATACGTTGACTAGTTAGATCCAACGATTGAGTTTAGTTTGTAAAGCTTTATTACAGAGTCTTGAACATATACACCTTATCCCCGTTAGTAGTAGTCTACTTCAAAAAAGAATTTTAGAAACGTGACGGTGTCCAACGTCGTTCGTTGTTTTTCTGGCAAAACCGGTAAAACTCCCCGTCGTCGGGCAGGCTTTTGTGGCGAAGTGTGAGGGTTTCATACGGCCGGGGATTAGGGAACAGGGCGAAGGTACGAATCGGCCAGCGGTTTGTCCATACGTCCTCGTTCCAGGGTGTAGGACAAGTTTATTAGCCCCTGAATAAAATCAGGGGAGAACAAGCCGAGGAACTAAAGTTGACAACCGTTTCAACGGTTTACCAGCCGCCAAACCGTTGAAACGGTTCCCCCCGGTTCCCCATCCGTTCCGGTTTCCCACCCCTCAAGTGGTGGGCTGATCAACTTGTCCTACCCACTCGTTCTACGGGGGGCCGTTATGCCGAAACAAATTCGGCATAACGGCCCCCCGTAGAACGGTTTCCGGCTATTTTTCGATTACTCACACAGCCTCTCAGGCATTTTGAGTTTCACCCCTGCAAAGCGGCCAGTTCCTCTTCGCTAAGCTGACCGAGCACCTGACAAGCGTGTTCGTACCCACCGGCGACGATCGCATCGAAGGCCGCCCAATTCATCAGGCCGAACCGGCGCAGATTGGGGTTGAAGTACAGGTCGATGTGGCGTTTGGTTTCGGTACGGCGGGCGGCGCTGTTGAGGAGCGTCGCGTTGAGCATAATGGAAACCAGGGAAGGAAAGCGGTACTTTTTCGCCGACTTCGGGCGGAACCGATCACTGAGCAGCGACCGGGGGCTGGGCACGGCGTCCACGGTCAGTTTGTAGGGTTTGTCGATGGCCAGATCGACACCGATCACCTTGCCTACTCCCTGGGCACTCATCACGTCGGCGGGGAAATTATTGAACGTAGCACCGTCGACGAGCAGGTCGTTCCCGTCGATGACCGGCGGAAATACCCCCGGTATGGCCGAAGAAGCCTGGAGGTACTTGCGAACCGGCCCCCGCGTGTGTACTTCCTGCCGGGCCTGGGTGTAATTGCTCGACACGGCGAAGAGGGTAAGCCAGCCGTCTTCGATGCCCGTATCCGTGTGCCCCGAAAACGCCTGCACCAGGTTCTTCACCATGTGCTCCATCCGCCGCCCCCGCACGAGCGAAACGAAGGGCAGCCAGTTGTAATCCTTCGTCGGATGGTACAGAGCACCGTCACGGGCGTGCTGGCGGGCGAGATCGGGTTGTTCATCGAACGAAATGGTGGAGGCGATCAAGGCCCCGATGCTGGTGCCGCCCACGAAATCGATCGGAATTCCGTATTCGGTCAACGCTCTGTACACCCCCAGGTGGGCAAAACCCCTGGCGCCGCCCCCGGCCAGGACGAACCCGATGGCCGTGCCACTCAGAATCCGGCTCAACCGGGCCAGGTCGCGGGCACAATCCCGGCGCAGGTGCAGGTGGGCTTTCAGGCTGGGGCGGGGCTGCAACCAACGGGCCGTGTGGCGGGGCACGGCCGTGTCGGAGGGATGCAGTAAAACGAGCGTCTGCGCGGCACCCGTCAGCAACCCTTCCGTTTGACACTGCCGCTCCAGAACACTGAGATCCGGCGACTGCCGGGCGTCGGCGAAGAGAAGAATTTCATCGGATTGGTGGAGGCAACGCTGGGTCCATTCGCTGAGTGTGCCATCGGGGTTGAGCCTGGAATCGCCGATGAAAAGCATGAACTCATGCTCCGATTCCAACTCATCGAGCCAGTGCGAGAGCCAGCGGTACGCCTCACGGTTGGATTTCGGGGTCTGGGCAATTCCCGGTTGCCGTCGATCCTGATCGACGGCCTGGCTCGAAGCGAGGTAGACGGTTCCTTTTTGTGCCAGTAAGCGGCGCAGTTCTTCGGCGATAGCGGGCAAATCCACGCTGTCGTGCAGCGCGACGAGGCACACGTTGACCGGCTTTTTCAAGGATTTCCGGGGCAATTGCGCCTGCCGCTGCCGGTTGATGATTAGCCGGGTCACGTTCATCGACACGAGCGGGTACGCATTCAGCACCCGTTCGTAGACCGCTTTCGACAAGCGCACCACGACGGAATCGCGAATGGCGATGACGCTGGCGCTGCGTGGTTCACCGGTAAAAACGGACATTTCACCGACGGTCTCGCCCCGCATGATTTCGCCGATTTTCCGGCTGGTTCCATCGGGGTCGGTTACGAGTGCCTGCAACCGCCCGCTGATGACGAAAAAAAGCGAGGCCCCCCGATCGCCTTGCCGAAACAACGTTTCACCGCCCCTGATCTCTCTCCATTCGAGCAAGGGTGCGAGCAGTTCGAGCAGCGTGGTGTCGAATTCACCAAAAATTTTTTTCAGGCTGCTGAGGAGCAGGTGGTGCTGAACGTCCATCGTCGGAGTTTCCATGATTGAAGCGGTTTGGTTTGAGTTGTTCGGGACGGTTTGTCAAAAAAATACGGTTTGGAAACCGTCCAAATCATGCTCCAAATCACGCCCCTGGTTGGCTGACAATCCTGCCAAAAACCCTGAAAATCCTGCCAATCTTCGGGTAGACGTACTCTGAGGGGTAGCAAAATGAGGACCGATCCATGTTTTCCCCGAAAACATCGGGTCGAAGTCCTTGCCGAATTAAATTTCTCCGTTGGCGCGGAAACTAGGCGTGGCGTTGGTTTGGGAGTCAACCGAGCCAGGTGGCATCACTCGTCGAGCCGCTGCGATTCACATCCGCCGGATACGAATTTGTCCATACCCCGTACCTTCGTGCATGGAGTTCGACCAAAAGAAAGTGTTATGAAACCGAAACACGTCCCCAACACTTGACCAATTCAAGGAAAACCACTGCGGCAAGCGCGGCTCTCAATCCTTCAAAAAATAGTTTAACCCGGATTGGACGGGCAGTTGGACGTATCGCTGTACTATCCCGACGGGCGCCAGTTCAACGAATCATACCTTGTACGCATCCTGCCGCCTCACTGCCTTAGCCGACGGAACGTTCCATGTATTCTCCCCAAACCGCCTTCCACTCCTCCGAAACCCTCCGCGCAATCCAGGAACAATGCTTACGGGATTTGCTGCGGTACCTGGCTGCGCATTCGCCGTTCTACCAAGAGTTGTTTGCCAAAAACGGGATTCAGATTTCCGAAATCGCCACCCTGTTCGACCTGACCCTCATTCCCACCACCAGCAAAGAAGACCTTCACCAACGCGGCGAAGACTTCCGTTGCGTGGGTCGGGAAAAGATTGTCGAGTACACCTCCACCTCCGGCACGCTGGGCAACCCCGTCACGATTGCCCTCACCGAGCGCGACCTCGACCGGCTGGCTCACAACGAGTACGCCTCGTTCCGCTGCGCCGACGGCACGCCCGCCGACGTGTACCAACTGATGCTCACCCTCGACCGGCAATTTATGGCGGGTATGGCCTACTACTCCGGCCTGCGGAAACTGGGGGCGGGTATCATTCGGATCGGGCCGGGGGTACCCGCTTTGCAGTGGGACAGTATCCGGCGGCTCCGGCCTACCGTGCTCGTGGCCGTGCCCTCATTTTTGGTCAAACTGCTTCAGTACGCCCACGAACACGGCATTGACCCGAACGAGAGTTCGGTAAAAAAAGCGATTTGCATCGGCGAACCCATCCGAAATCCGGGCGCGTCGCTCAACGTGTTGGGACGTAAAATTACCGAAGTCTGGGACATCCGCCTGTACTCGACCTACGCCTCGACCGAAATGCAGACGGCCTTCACCGAATGCGGCGAAGGCCGGGGCGGGCACCTGCAACCGGAATTATTGATTGTCGAACTCCTCGACGAAACCGGGCAACCCGTGCCCCCTGGCGAGCCGGGCGAAGTGACCATCACCACGCTGGGCGTGGAGGGAATGCCGCTGTTGCGCTACAAAACCGGCGACGTGTGCCGGATGGACGACCAGCCCTGCGCCTGTGGCCGGAACACACTCCGGCTCTTGCCCATTGAAGGGCGCAAACAGCAGATGCTGAAAGTGAAAGGCACCACCCTCTACCCGCCCGCCCTATTCGAGGCCCTCAACGGCCTGGACGAGGTGCGCGACTACGTGGTAGAGGCCTACTCCAACGACCTGGGCCTCGACGAAGTGCAACTTTACCTGCTGCCCAACCAGCCTTCGGACGAGGCCGACCGAAAAATTAGGGCGTACTTGCAAGCTACTTTGCGGGTCAGCCCGCACCTCACCTACGTCTCCGCCGACCAGATTCAACGAATGCAGTTTCCGGAAGGCGGGCGGAAGGCGGTAAAATTTTTAGATAACCGAAAATAATAACCTCACCCCCGGCCCCTCTCCTGCTGAGAGGGGAGCTTTGAAACTCGAAGGTACTTCCTCCCCTCTCAGCAGGAGAGGGGCCGGGGGTGAGGTTCAACAAGCATGACCTCCATCGGTACCCATCCCCTTTCTCTCCCCGATTTTTCAACCCTTCTCACCAGCCAGTCCCCCGTCGTGCTGAACGAAGTGGCGTTGGTGAAAGTCGAAATCAACCACCAATTCCTTCAAACCTTCGCCGCCGACAAGCTGATTTACGGCATCAACACCGGCTTCGGGCCGATGGCGCAGTACAAAGTCAGCGACGAAAACCGGGAGGCCTTGCAGTACAACCTCATCCGCAGCCACGCCTCGGGCGGTGGAAACTTGCTGCCCGCCGGGTTGGCGCGGGCGCTGACGCTGGCCCGACTGGTGAGTTTGATGCGGGCCTATTCGGGCGTCCACCCCGACACGGTGCGGCTGCTCGCAACGCTCCTCGACCAGGGCATCGCGCCCTGCATTTACGAACACGGCGGCGTGGGAGCAAGCGGCGATTTGGTGCAACTGGCGCACCTGGCGTTGGTGCTCATCGGCGAAGGCGAGGTGCTGGTGGGGGGCGAAGTCCGACCGACGACCAACGTTTTTCGGGAACGCGGCATCGAACCCCTCCAGATTCACATCCGCGAGGGGCTGGCGATTTTGAACGGCACCTCGGCCATGACCGGCATCGGGCTGGTCAACCTGATTCAGGCCCAAAAACTACTGAACGCGGCCATCCGGCTCTCGGCCCTGACCAACGAAGTCGTCGGAGCCTACGACGATGCGTTTTCCGAAGAACTCAACCGGGTGAAGTACCACCGGGGGCAAAACGAGGTGGCCGCCCGGCTGCGCGAAGTACTGCGCGGCAGCGGGATGATTCGCAGCCGCAGCGAACATTTGTACCAGCCGGAGCGAATCGACCGGGCGGTTTTCAGCGAAAAAGTCCAGGAATACTACTCGCTGCGCTGCGTCACGCAGGTACTGGGGCCGGTGTTCGACACACTCGCCGGGGCCGAACGGGTGCTGGTGGACGAACTCAATTCGGTGAACGACAACCCCGTCATTGACCACGAGGCGGGCAACGTCTTTCACGGCGGCAATTTCCACGGCGATTACGTGGCGCTCGAAATGGACAAGCTGAAAATCGCCATCACGAAACTGTCGATGCTCTCGGAGCGGCAATTGAATTACTTGCTCAACGACAAACTCAACGGCATTTTCCCGCCCTTCCTCAACCTGGGCACGTTGGGGCTTAATTTCGGGATGCAGGGAATGCAGTTCACCGCCACCTCGACCGTGGCCGAAAACCAGACGCTCTCCTTTCCGATGTACGTCCACAGCATTCCCAACAACAACGACAACCAGGACATCGTGAGCATGGGCTGCAACGCGGCGCTGTTGACCAAAAAAGTAATCGACAACGCCTTCGAGGTGCTGTCCATCCAGGCCATGACCCTGGCGCAGGCCGTCGATTTTCTGGGCTGCGCCGAAAAGCTGGCCCCCGAAACCGGGCGGTTTTATTCCGAAATCCGCGTCCTTTTCCCCCGCTTCGTCGAAGACGCGCCGAAGTATGGGGAGTTGAAGAGGGTGAGGGAGTTTTTGGAGGGGAACTGATTGGGGTCACGCTGAGCGGAGTCGAAGCGTGTGCGGCTGGTCAGCGTCGGCCCACCGCACACGCTTCGACTCCGCTCAGCGTGACCCCGCCTAACTTAAAATCTACTCACACTGTAACTGAAAATTCCACCCATGAAATGCGCACTAATCACCGGCGGATCGCGGGGCATTGGCCGGGCCATTTGTTTGAAAATGGCCGCGATGGGCTACTACGTGCTGGTTAATTTTCAAAGCAACCACGAAGCCGCCGCCGATACCCTCGCCCAGGTTCGCGCCAGCGGCGGCGACGGCGAACTCCTCCAATTCGACGTGGCCGACCCGGCCCAAATTCAAACCGCGCTGGGCGGCTGGATGGAAACTCACCCGGAGCACCTCATCGAAGTGCTCGTCAACAACGCGGGCATCAAAGACGACGGCCTGATGATGTGGATGAAAGACGAACAGTGGGAACGCGTGCGCCAAACCAGCCTCGACGGGTTTTTCTTCGTCACCCGCCTCGTGCTGCACGGGATGATTGTCCAGAAGTTCGGGCGGATTATCAACGTCGTGTCGCTGTCGGGGCTGAAGGGCCTGCCGGGGCAGGTCAATTATTCCGCCGCGAAGGCGGGCGTCATTGGGGCGACCAAAGCGTTGGCCCAGGAAGTGGGTCGCCGGGGTGTCACCGTCAACGCCGTGGCGCCGGGTTTTATCAAAACCGACATGACCGAGGGCCTCGACGAGAAAGCACTTAAGGCCCAGATTCCCGTGAACCGCTTCGGCCTGCCCGAAGAAGTGGCCCACGCCGTGGGCTTCCTGGCCTCGCCCGAAGCGTCGTACATCACGGCGGAGGTACTTTCCATCAACGGCGGCTTGTATTCTTAACCGGAATTCCGCAACTTTCGACTTCGTCAGAACACCCACTTTCTTTCAAAATCGGTTAGGCCGCGCGTTTCCATGAACAGGGTCGTGATTACGGGGATGGGCATTTATTCCTGCATTGGGCAAGACCTAGACGCCGTGCGGGACGCACTTTTTGGAGGCAAATCCGGCATCCGGCTCGACCCCGTGCGCAAGCAAATGGGCTACCGCTCCGGCCTGACGGGCTTCGTCGAACGGCCCAACCTCAAAGGCGTTCTCGACCGCCGCGCCCGCATCATGCTTCCCGAACAGGGCGAGTACGCCTACGTCGCCACGGTGGAAGCGCTCCGGGGCGCGGGCCTACACCCCGATTACCTCGACGCCCACGAAGTCGGCATCCTCTACGGCAACGACTCCTCGGCCAAGCCCGTCATCGACTCCATCGACACGCTGCGGGAAAAAGGCGACACCCTACTCATCGGGTCGGGGGCGGTTTTTCAGACCATGAATTCCACCGTGACGATGAACCTCGCCACGATTTTCAAGCTACGGGGCATCAACCTCACCGTCAGCGCCGCCTGCGCCAGCGGCTCGCACGCCATCGGACTGGGGTACCAGTTCATCAAAACCGGCTTGCAGGACTGCATCATTTGCGGCGGGGCGCAGGAAATCAACGTGTACGCAATGGGCAGTTTCGATGCCCTATCGGCGTTTTCCACCCTCGAAACGGCCCCCGAACGCGCCTCCCGCCCCTTCGACCGCGACCGCGACGGCCTCGTGCCCAGTGGCGGCGCGGCCACGGTGATTCTCGAAAGCCTCGAATCGGCCCGGCGCCGGGGCGCACCGATTCTGGCCGAGGTGGTCGGCTACGGCTTTTCGTCCAACGGGGCCCACATTTCCAACCCCACCGTCGATGGCCCCGTGCGCTCGTTGCGCAGGGCTTTGGCCGACGCGGGAATGGCGGCCAAAGATGTGGCCTACATCAACGCCCACGCCACCTCCACGCCCGTGGGCGACGCCAGCGAAGCCAAAGCCATTGACGAGGTCTTCGGGGAAAGCCGACCCTACGTCAGTTCGACCAAATCGATGACGGGCCACGAGTGCTGGATGGCCGGGGCTAGCGAACTGGTGTATTCGTTGTTGATGCAGCAGCACAATTTTATCGCGCCAAACCTTAATTTTGAAACCCCCGACGACGATTCGGCCAAACTGAACATCGTCGGCGAAACTCTGGAAACGAACCTGAACGTATTTTTGTCAAACTCCTTCGGCTTCGGCGGCACCAACTCGTCGCTGATTGTCAGGAAATGGAAGAACTGAAGGCGGATTGCGGAGTTGAGATTGCGGATTGAAAAAGTCGATCGCATTCCCAATCGGAAATCCGCAATTCGCCTTTTGCTTGCCTTCAACTCAACCTTCAATCAAAGCCCACCATGGAAACCTCAGAAATCATTGAAAAAACCAACGACTTCCTCTGCGAGGAATTCGAGGTCGACCCCGCCGTCATCAGCCCGGAGGCTAACCTGAAAGACACCCTCGAACTCGACAGCCTCGATTACATCGACCTGGTCGTGGTGATTGAAAGCAACTTTGGCTTCCGGGTCAAGGCCGAAGACTTCGTGGGCATCGTCACCTTCCAGGATTTTTACGACTACGTCATTTCCCGCGTGGGGGCAAAAGAACCGGCCTGATGGCGTTGTGGACCGGGAAGTCGAAGGGTACACCCTGGGGTTACAGCGTTTTCGTCGCCATCCTGCGGCGGTTCGGCGTGTTGCCCGCTTACGTCCTGCTCCGGTTCGTGGCTTTTTACTTCTTTCTGTTTTCGGCCCGAACGTCCCGGCCCATTTTTGGCTTTTTTCGCCGCCGAATCGGCTACGGGTTCTGGAAATCGGTCGGGAGTATTTACAAAAGCTACTACCAGGTCGGTCAGCGCATCATCGACCGGGTGGTGGTGATGGCGGGCATTCCGTCGCCGTTTACGTTCGATTTCGACGGGGAAGAAAACCTCCGCGACATGGTACGCGGGGGCCGGGGCGGGCTGTTGCTGAGTGGACACCTGGGCAGTTGGGACGTGGCGGGGCACCTCCTCGAACGCCTCGGAACGACCATCCACGTCGTGATTTTCGACGGCGAACACGAGCGAATCAAAGCCTACCTCGACAGCGTCACCGGCGAGCGCAACCTGGGCGTGATCGTCATCCGCGACGACCTCTCGCACATTTACGAAATCAGCGAAGCGCTCCGGAAAAACGAATTCGTGTGCATCCTCGCCGACCGGTTTCTGGAAGGGACCAAAACGCTGCCCACCGGTTTCATGGGTTCGCCCGCCCGGTTTCCGGCGGGGCCATTCGTGTTGGCGGCCCATTTCAAGGTGCCGGTGTGCTGGGTGTTTGCCGCCAAGGAAAGTCCGACGCACTACCATTTATTCGCCAGCAAACCCGTCGAGTACTGGTCCTCGAAAAAGGCCGCGCTGATGCAGGAAATGCTGGCCGATTTTTCCCAGGAACTCGAACAAAAAGCCCGCGCCTACCCGACGCAGTGGTTTAATTTTTATGATTTTTGGAAACAGTGAAAGCCTCCCAGCGCGTCATTGCGAGCGGAGGGTTCAAAAACGAGCGGAGCGAGGGTTTGAACCCGCAGCGCGGCAATCCCCAACCGGAGACCAAACGGGAGGCGCACCCGCACGGCGTCCGCTCCGTCGAACGGTAGCATCGTGCAACTACTTGATTTAAGCTATTTTGGTCTCCGGTTGGGGATTGCCGCGCTACGGGTGAAAACCGTCGCTCCGCTCCAGTTTTCACCCTCCGCTCGCAATGACGAGATGGGGAAGTTTTTTGCGCTGCCTCACTTTCAAATTGAAAAAATGCCCATTCTCGATCCCAACGCCGCCGCCCTCATCCCACAAAAGCCGCCCTTCGTGATGATCGACCGGCTGCTCGACTGCGACGAGGCACGGACTAAAACCGACACGCGGGTCAGAGTCGAGAACATCTTCGTCAAAAACGGGGAATTCCGCGAGCCGGGCCTGATCGAAGCCATCGCCCAGACCGCCGCCGCCCGCGTGGGCTGGCTGGCCCGGAGGGAAAACCAGCCGGTTCCGCTGGGCTACATCGGCGCGGTGAACGACCTGGAAATTTTCGCCCTGCCCGCCGTGGGCGAGGTGCTGGAAACGGAAATAAAAATTGAAAACCAAATTTTTGATGTCACCCTCGTTTCGGGACAAATTCGCTGCCGGGATGCCCTGGTGGCCCGTTGCAACCTAAAAATTTTTCTCAGTCCAACTCCACAATCCAATCCAAATTCCAACCCATGAACCGTACCCAAAAGCTCAACGGACTCGCCCTGGCCCTGCTCGTTTTCGGAAACGCGACGCTTGGACTCGCTCAAACGGCGAAGGAAGTCTTCAACTCCTCCGAGCCGATTACCTACCTGGGAATCGATTTTTCGGACATAAAATTCCTCGGTGAAAGCGCCGCCGACGTGGATGCCATCAAAAACAAGTGGTTCGCGGCCATCAACGACGTGGTGGTGAACGAACCCAAAAAATACGACCTCAAAAAAGCCTTTCAGCGCAGCGACGTGCCTTCGGATTTGAGTTACGTCTCGGCGAAAAACCAGACCGCCGACGCCAGTAAAATCATCTCCTTCAAGTCGGAAGATTACAGCCGGTTTACGCCCGCCATCATCGCCGACAAGGTGAAAGGCTACAATTTCGGCGGGAAAAAAGGCGTGGGCCTGCTCTTCATCACCGAGGGCTGGAACAAAAACGAGAAGGAAGCCTCGATGTACGTCACGCTCGTGGACATGGCTTCGCGCCGCGTGATTTTCACCGAGCGGATGACGGGCAAAGCGGGCGGCTTTGGCTTCCGCAACTTCTGGGTCCACCCCGTACTCGACGTCATCGAGCAAATCGAACGGCGTAAATTCAAAGAATGGAAAGCCAGGGGCTAACCACTGCCCGCGCGTCGAATGGCCTCGTCTGGTTCATTTTCCGGACGAGGCCATTGCTGTTTTCTTCCCCCTTACCCGCATGGATAAAACCTTATCGGCCCGCACCGAAGTCAGCGTGCGTTTCAGCGAAGTCGATTCGCTGGGCATCGTCTGGCACGGGCATTACCTCCAGTACTTCGAGGCTGGCCGCGAAGGCTTCGGGGCAAAATACGGGCTGGGCTACCTCGATTTTTACCGCGCCGGCTACGTGACGCCCATCGTGAGCGTTCAGTGCGATTACAAGCAGTCGCTGCGCTACGGCGACCGGCTCCTGGTCGAAACCCGCTACGTGCCCACCGAAGCCGCCAAGATCAAATTCCGGTATTCGTTGCTCAACGCCGAAACGGGGGCCGTCGTGGCCGTCGGCTCGTCGGTGCAGGTGTTTCTGGAAAAAATCACCGGGCTGCTGCAACTGACCAACCCGGCTTTTTTTGAGGAATGGAAACGAACCCAGGCCCTCGCCTGACCCCCACCGCCATGACCGACGTGTACCTCGTTGCCGACAACATCACCTCGCCGCTGGGCCACACCAGCGCCGAAACCTGGGCGCGGTTGAGCCGGGGTCATTCCGGCATTCGTTTCCACGACGACCCCGCCCGCTCGCCCCAGCCTTTTCACGCGGCGCTGTTTGAAAAAGACGAAATCGAGGAACTGGCAAACCTGACCCGGTTTGAAAGCCTGCTCGTCGCCTCGATTCGGGAGGCGTTGAGCCACGTCGAAATCAGCCTCGCCGACCCGCGCACGATCCTGATTCTTTCGAGCACCAAAGGCAACATCGGTTTGCTCGAAACCCAGCCCCGGATTCCGGCCCTTCCCGACCGGCTTTCGCTGGCTACTTCCGCCCGGCTGGTTGCCGCCCGGTTCGGGGCCGTCAATCCCCCGCTGCTCGTGTCGAATGCCTGCATTTCGGGGGTGTTGGCCCTGCTCACCGCCCAGCGGATGCTCGCCGCCGGGCAGTTTACCCACGCCGTCGTGGCCGGGGCCGACCTCATCACCCGGTTCATTCTTTCGGGTTTTCAGGCCCTCCAAGCCATCGACCCCGAACCCTGCCGACCCTTCGACGCCACCCGCCGGGGCATCACCCTCGGCGAAGGTGCCGCGACGGCGGTGCTTTCGACCGATAAAAAACTGGCTTCCCCAATCCGCCTCGCGGGCGGAGCCATCAGCAACGACGCCAACCACATTTCCGGCCCCTCGCGCACCGGCGACGGACTGGCTACCGCCATTGGCGGCGCGTTGCGTGCGGCGGACCGGGCGGCTCAGGAAATCGATTTCGTTTCCGCCCACGGCACGGCCACCCTCCACAACGACGAAATGGAAGCCGCCGCCCTGACGCGGGCGGGCGTGCAGGCCGCGCCGGTCAACAGCCTGAAAGGCTATTTCGGTCACACGCTGGGGGCCGCCGGGCTAATCGAAACCCTGGTTTCAGCCTGGTCGCTGCGCGAAAATTTGGTGCTGCCTACCGCTGGTTTCAGCGAGTTGGGGGTTTCAAACCCGTTGACTATTCCCGCCACCCTGTACCAAGCCCCGCTCCGGCATTGCCTCAAAACCGCATCGGGTTTTGGGGGTTGTAACGCGGCGTTGGTGTTGAGTAAAGAAGAATGCGTGACAAAAAAAACCTCTACTGCCTCCGTCATTGCGAGCGGAGGATGAAAAGGTGAGCGGAGCAAGACTCCCCTTGCGCGTCATTGCGAGCGCAGCCTAACAAATCGAGTGAAACGAGATTTGTTGGGCGGACCGCTTCGCTCCGGGTTCAAACCCTCGCTCCGCTCGTTTTTGAACCCTCCGCTCGCAATGACGGGGTGGTTGAACATTAAAATCAGACTTTACCCCATCTTTTACCCATGCCCTTCTTCACAAAAGACACCAAATCCGCCTACGAGGCCCGCTCGGAGGCGCTGCGGATTTCGTTTGGCCCCGTCGTGTTTCAATCGGCGCGGGTGCTGCGCAATTCGGGGATTTTGGAAACGCTCGAAAAGGCGGGTCCGACCGGTTTGCCAATGGCCGAGGTGGTCGAACGGGTGGGCCTGCCGCCCTACGGCGTGCGGGTCTTGCTCGAATCGGGCCTGAGCATCGGGCTGGTGACGCTCGCCGAGGCGCGTTTCCGCATCACCAAAACCGGTCTGTTTTTGCTCCACGACGAACTCACGCGGGTGAACATGGATTTCGTCCACGACGTGTGCTACCGGGGCCTTTTTTCGCTCGACAAAAGCATCGAAACGGGCCGCCCCGAAGGGTTGAAGGAGTTTGGCGACTGGAACACGATTTACGAAGGGCTTGCGCAACTGCCCCCGCCGGTGCAGAAAAGCTGGTTTGGCTTCGACCATTTTTTCTCCGACCGGGTTTTTCCCAGCGTGTTGCCGCTGGTCTTTAAACATCCGCCCCGCCGCCTGCTCGATGTGGGCGGCAACACCGGCAAATGGGCCATCGCCTGCACCCGCTACCACCCCGACGTGGCGGTGACGATCCTGGATTTACCGGGGCAGTTGACCGTGGCCCAGGAAAAAATCGAAGCTCAGGGCCTGAGCGATCGGGTCTCGTTTTTAGAAGGAAATCTCCTTGACGAAACCCAGGCTTTCCCCCCCGGCTACGACGCGATCTGGATGAGCCAGTTTCTGGATTGTTTTTCGGAAACCGAAATCACGTCCATCCTCAAACGCGCCGCCGAGGCCCTCGACGACGAGGGGCGCTTGTTCATTCTCGAAGCGTTCTGGGATCGGCAGCCGGTGGAGGTGGCCGCGTTTTGCCTTCACCACACCTCGCTGTACTTCACCGCCCTCGCCAACGGCAACAGCCAGATGTACCACTCCGAACCCTTCGCCCGGTGCCTGGAAGAGGCCGGATTTGAAATCGCCGAACAGGTGGACGGCATCATCCTGAGCCACACGTTGCTGGTTTGTAAAAAAAAGTCGATAGTCGTTAGCAAAAGACAAGTGACTATCGACTGGGGGTAGGGGCCGTTTATCAGCCCCTGATTTTAATCAGGGGAAGGCAGGGAAATTGGCTCTGGATTGAGAACCGTTTCAACGGTTTACCGGCCGGCAAACCGTTGAAACGGTTCCACCCAAGCCCCCATCGCTGCCTTTTCCCACCACTCAAGTGGTGGGCTGATAAACGGATCCTACACCCTATCGACTGACGAATTTCGACTAAACTTGAGTAGCTTCACGCAACTATTTTCCCTCAGCAAAATGACATCGGAAAAAGTAGACGTATTGGTGATTGGGGCCGGACCTTCCGGCACGGTGGCGGCTTCCCTGGTCAACAAGGCCGGTTTTCGGGTTAAAATCGTGGAGAAGCAAACCTTTCCCCGCTTCGTGATCGGCGAAAGCCTGCTGCCCCGTTGCATGGAAGTGCTCGACGACGCGGGCTTTCTGGAGGCCGTCGAAGCCAAAGGTTTCCAGAAAAAATTCGGGGCCAAGTTTGTCAAAAACGGGCGGGTCTGCGATTACTTCTTCGCCGACCAGTTTACCGAAGGCTGGAACTGGACCTGGCAGGTGCCCCGCGCCGAGTTCGACAAAACCCTGGCCGACACCGTCGAGGGCATGGGCGTGCCCATCGCCTACGAAACCACCGTGACGGGCATTCAATTCAACGGCTCCGATTCGGTGACGACGGTCGTGAACAAAGACGGGGCCGAAAGCCAGATCGAAGCCCGGTTTATCATCGACAGCAGCGGCTACGGGCGGGTGATTCCGCGCCTCTTCAACCTCGACCGGCCCTCCAACCAGCCCCCCCGCAGGGCTTTGTTTGCCCACACCCTGGACGTGAACCGGGCGATGGACGACGAACCCAACCGGATCACCATCGTGGTTCACCAGCGGGGCGTCTGGATCTGGATCATTCCGTTTTCCAACGGCGTCACCTCGCTGGGTTTCGTGGGTCGTCCCGATTTTTTCGACGCCTTCGAAGGCACGCCGGAGGATCGCTTCCGCGCCCTGATTGCCTCCCAGCCCTACTTGGCCGAACGGTTCCGGAACGTGGAACTGGTGTTTGAACCCAAGCCGCTCGAATCCTGGTCGATGACCACTTCGACTTTTCACGGCGAAGGCTTCGTCCTCACCGGCAACGTCACCGAATTTCTCGACCCCATGTTTTCCTCGGGCGTAACGCTCGCCACGGTATCGGGACAAACCGCCGCCCGGCTCGTCATCCGGCACCTGGAAGGCGAGGCCATCGACTGGCAGCGCGAGTACACCGGACCCGTGATGCAGGGCGTCAACACGTTCCGCTCCTACGTGACGGCCTGGTACGAGGGCACGCTCGACACCATTTTCTTTTGCGAAAAACCCATTCAGGAAATTAAAAACCAGATTTGTTCGGTGTTGGCGGGTTACGTCTGGGACCTCCGCAATCCCTACGTGCGAAACCACCACACCGCCCTCGAACGCCTGGCCCAGCGCATCGGGGCCGAGCCGGAAGGCCCTCAACCCGTTCTCCAGTCCTGACCGCTTTGACACCCCCGACGCGCATCACCGCCCATTGCCGGATCAGTCCGGGGGTGGTGTACCAAAACGGCGAAGCCATTTTCAGGTCTGAGGAAACTGATTTGGCCGGTTTTCTGCTTTCGGTGTACCGGCACCTGGCGTTGAGCTACCCCAAGTTTTACAAAATGGACCGGCTCAGCAAGTTGGGCTGGCTGGCTTCGGAGGTGCTGCTGCGGGCCGCCGGGTTTCGGTCCGGCGCCTACCCCGCCGAAACCCTGGGCGTGGTGCTGACCAACGCCAGCGCGAGCCTCGACACCGACCGGGCTTACCTGGAATCGACCAATATCCAGCCCAGCCCGGCGCTGTTTGTGTACACCCTGCCCAACATCGTGGTGGGCGAAATTTGCATCCGAAACGGCTTCAAGGGCGAAAATGCGTTTTTCGTTTTCGACCGGTTCGACGCCGTTTTTCTGGAAAATTACGTCAATCAGTTGTTTGAAAATGGCCTCGTTCAGGCTTGCCTCACGGGTTGGGTGGAGTTGTTGGACGAGCGGGCCGAGGCCGTTTTATTTTTCGTTGAAAAAAAAGAAACCGGGGCCAAACCCCGGTTTACCGTCGAGAACCTAACAAAAATTTATCAGCATGGATAAGCTCATGGCCGATCTGAAAGTACAGATCATCGCCCAGCTCAATTTGCAGGACTTAACCCCCGGAGACATTGGCAACGACGACCCGCTTTTCATGGAAGGCCTGGGGCTGGATTCCATCGACGCCCTCGAACTGATCGTGCTCCTCCAGCAGCACTACGGCCTCAAACTGAGCAGCCCGGAAGAAGGCCCGAAGGTGTTCCGTTCCGTCCGGACGATGGCCGAGTACATAACGACGAACCAGGTCGCGACCGCCTGAATGGAGACCGCACCCGTGTACGTGGCCGGATTGGGCCTGCTTTCGGCGATTGGGCGCAACGTCGCTGAGTCGTTGACGGCCCTGGAAACCAGCCAGGCGGGCCTGGGCGCGATGACCTACCTCGACTCGGTTCACCGGGGGCACCTGCCCGTGGGCGAGGTCAAGCAAAGCAACGCCGAACTGGCCCGCGCCTCCGGGATGTCCCCCCGCGTGAACCGCACGGCCCTGTTGAGCGCCCTCGCCGCCCGCGAAGCCCTCGATGACGCGGGTCTCGACGGGCTGGAGGGCCTGCGCACCGGCTTTGTTTCGGCCAACACGGTGGGAGGCATGGATCGCAGCGAGGTGTTTTTTCGGGAATTTCTCCCCGACCCCCGCAAGGGGCGGCTCCGCGACGTGATTCACCACGAATGCGGGATGATTACCGAAGTGGTGGCCGATCACCTGGGCCTGCGCGAGTACGTCACCACCATCAGCACGGCCTGTTCGTCGTCGGCCAACGCCTTGTTTTTCGGGGCGCGGCTGATCAAGGCCGGCCTGCTCGACGTGGTGCTGGCGGGCGGGGCCGACTCGCTGACCAAATTCACGCTCAACGGCTTCAACACGCTGATGATCCTCGACCCGCAGGACTGCCAGCCCTTCGACGAAAACCGCCGGGGGCTGAACCTGGGTGAAGGCGCGGGCTACCTGGTGCTGGTGTCGGAAGGGGTGGCGGCTTTGCTGAAAAAAGCCCCCTACGCCCGCCTGAGCGGCTACGCCAACGCCAACGACGCCTTTCACCAGACGGCCTCCTCGCCCGATGGCACCGGCTCGTACCTGGCGATGCAGGGTGCCCTCGCCCGCAGCGGCCTCCAACCCGCCGACATCGACTACATCAACGCCCACGGCACCGGCACCCAAAACAACGACATCGCCGAAGGCACGGCCATCCGGCGCTTGTTCGAGCCGACTTTTCCGAAAATAAGCTCGACCAAATCGTTTACCGGGCATACGCTGGGGGCCTGCGGGGGCATCGAGGCGGTGTTGTCGGTGTTGTCGGTACGGGACGGCTTGATTTACCCCAACCTGCGTTTTGAAACGGCGATGAAAGAACTATCCTTCGTGCCGGAAACCCGCTTCCAGCGCGGCCAACCCATCCGGCACGTGCTATCCAATTCGTTTGGGTTTGGCGGGAATTGTTCGTCGTTGATTTTTTCAAAAAATTGAGGGTTGATTTCCTTTTCAAAGAATTGAGGGCTGATTTCCATCGAAAAGAAAAGATTGTCATCCTGGAAGGACCTTGTTGGCCTACCGTTCCCTTTCATGAATGCTCCCGGTAGGCCAACAAGGTCCTTCCAGGATGACAAGTCTAAAAGTCTTTCTTTTCTCTATCCTCTCACCTCTATCCTCTCTACTCTAGTTTTCCATGTCTGTTTACATCCGCTCCACGGGAAATGTATCGCCGCAGCGAACCTTCGGGGAGGCGGGCTTTCTGACCGACGTGGTGGAACACACCGGGGATCAACTCTCCTGCGTTGAACCCGATTACCGGCAGTTTATCGACCCCAAACTCATCCGCCGGATGGGGCGGATCGTCAAAATGGGCGTGGCTGCCGCGCTGGTTGCCTTGCGCGAGGCGGTCCTAGACGAGCCGGAGGCCATCGTGACCGGCACGGCCCTGGGCTGCATGGAAGATTCGAGCGTGTTCATGACCAGGCTGGTGGAAAACGGGGAAGAACTGCTCACGCCGACGGCCTTCATCCAGAGCACCCACAACACCATCGGCGCGCAGATTGCCCTGCTGCTCCGGTGCCACCGCTACAACAACACCTTCGCGCACCGGGGTTTTTCGTTTGAAAGCGCCCTGCTCGACGCGCTGCTGCTGCTGCGCGAAGGCGAAGCCCGCCACGTACTCGTCGGCGGGGTCGATGAACTCACCACCATCAGCCACCGCATCCAGACCCGCCTGGGGCTGTACCGCCGGGAGCCGGTCTCGAACCTCGATTTGTTCCGCCCCGCCGCCAAAGGCACCATTGCGGGCGAGGGCGCCGCTTTTTTCGTGCTGGCCGCCGAGCCGTCGGCCTCCGACTACGCCCGGTTCGAGGGCGTATCGACGTTTTACAAACCCGCGAATACCCCCGAAATCGAACAGCGCATCGCCCGGTTTCTGGCGGCGCATTCACTGGAATTAGCCGACATCGACCTCGTCGTGACGGGCCGGAGCGGCGACCTCGCCGGCGATGCCGTGTTCGAGGCCCTCGACGGTTCGGCGTTTAAAAACAAACCCAGCGTTCCGTACAAGCACCTCTGCGGCGAGTACCCCACCGCCACGGCGTTTGCGTTGTGGCTGGCGGCGAGCCTGCTGAAATTTCAAACGGTGCCGCCGGTACTGGGGGCCGTGAATTTGGCCGGGAAACCGCTGAACCGGATTTTGATTTACAACCACCACCAGGCGATTCACCATTCACTGATGCTGGTATCGGCGGTGGGGGATGCGTAATTTCTTTATTTTGTAGAAGCATAGGGGTCACGCTGAGCGGAGTCGAAGCGCGTGCGGTGGGCCGACGCTGACCTGCCGCACGCGCTTCGACTCCGCTCAGCGTGACCCTCTCTTTTTTACTGATCCCCGTGCTCACCCACCCAAACGCCCGCCTTTTTTTCGCCGCCCTGCTCCTGGCGATGCTGGGCTACGACGGGGTGGTTGGCCTGCCCTGGACCAGCTACCTGCTGCTCGCCGTCGCCTGGCTGGGGCTGGTTGGGTACGGCAGCGCGGTCATCGGCTCACAGTTTTTCATCCCCGTCCGCTGCTCGGCCCCAACCACGGAAAAGCAGATTGCCCTGAGTTTCGACGACGGCCCCATCCAAGAATTCACCCCCGAACTTTTACAAATCCTGGCCGAACACCGGGTGCCCGCCGCGTTTTTTTGCATCGGCCACCGCGTTGCCGGTCACGAAAATCTGTTGCGCCAACTCTACGAAGCGGGCCACCTCCTCGGCAACCACAGTTTTTCGCACCACCGCTGGTTCGATTTGTTTTCGGCTTCCCGAATGCTCGCCGATTTGCAACGCGCCAACGAAGCCATCCACGCCGCCACCGGCCTGCGACCCCGGCTGTTTCGCCCACCCTACGGCGTCACCAACCCCAACCTGGCGCGGGCCATCCGGCGGGGCGGTTTCGTGCCCATCGGCTGGAACCTGCGCTCGCTCGACACGGTGATTCACGACGAAAAAAAGCTATTGCGGCGGGTGCTGCGGGGGCTACGGCCCGGTGCCGTCGTGTTGTTTCACGACACCAGCCCCGCCACGCGGGCCATTTTGCCCCAATTCATTCGGGAAGCCACCGCGCGGGGTTATACCTTTGTCCGGTTAGACCAACTCCTTCGGGTGGAAGCGTATGCGTAAGATTGTGTGTTTAAAAAGTCGCTCAAAAGTGAACTCGTGTTCGCCGCCCCAAACCCCCAACCGAATCGTCGGACCGCCCCTAAAGGGGGCTTACCCGCCTGGAGTGCAGCGAAAAGCCCCCTTTAGGGGCGGTCCGACGATTCGGTTGGGGGTTTGGGGCGGCGAACTTTCGTTCGGGTTCTTAATTCTCTTCTTAGCCGGTACCAGCGCCCAGGCCCAGTACCCCGGCTACAAGCCCCTGACCAACGCGACGGCCTTCCGGGAAGCGTTCACGACCACGGCCCGCAACACGCGCTCGATCAAAAGCGAGTTTATCCAGGAAAAAAACCTGAGTATGCTCTCCGAAAAACTCGTGTCGCGGGGGAAGTTCTGGTTTAAAAAAGAAGCCCAGGTTCGGATGGAATACACCCAGCCTTTCCAGTATTTGATGATCATCAACAAAAGCGAGGTGTTCATCCGCGACGGACAAAAGGAAAACCGGCTTTCGACCCAATCGAACAAACTTTTCCGGCAAATCAACAACCTCGTCATCGACTGCGTGCAGGGCACGGTGCTCGACAGCCCCGATTTTTCGACGCGGGTGTTCGAAAATTCAGCCCAGTTTCTGGTCGAACTCACGCCGACGGCCAAAAACATGAAGTCGTTTTTCAAAACCATCACCATTCAGGTAGACCGAAAAGACTACGCCGTCCAGAAAATCGACCTGCGTGAACCCTCCGGCGACAACACCCTCCTCACCTTCGTCAACAAAGAAGTGAATGTTCCCCTCCCCGACGCGCTGTTTGTGGCTAAGTAGTCTGGTCGGGCTGCTGCTGGCCTGCGCCCGGCCCTACGCCGCCCTCCGGGCCGTTCCGGGCGATGCGGCCTGCGTGCAGCGATTCCGGCCCACCTTCCGCAACGAGTTGTACAAGGCCCAAATCGACATCGTGGGCCGCTCGCTGGGGGGCCTGCTGCTGATCAAAACCATGCCCGACCGCAGCACCCGCGTGGTCTTCACGAGCGAAACCGGCCCTACTTTTTTTGACTTCGAGTTTGCCCCCGACGGGGCCTTTCACGTTCGCTACGTGCTCGACCGCCTCAACCGCCGCCCCGTGCTCACCGCCCTCCGCAGCGATTTCGAGTTGGTGTTGATGCGCAACCTGACTCCCGAAACCGCTACCCTGCTCGCCGATGACTCCCTGCGTTACGCCCGATTTCCGTCCGTTAAAGGAGCGGTGTACGTCGTGACCGATGCCGCCTGCACCCACTTGCGGCGCATCGAAAAAATGGGGAAGCGCAAGCCCCTCGTGCGGGTTTGGTTGCGAAACTACCGGCAGGGCGTGCCCGATTCGATTGGGATTTCGCACCAGAATTTCAAGTTCGAGATTGGCCTCAAACGCCTCGCCCGCTGATGCTGCACGGCTCTTTTTTCACCATCACCGACCTCCAACCCGAAGCCAGCCGCCTCAGGGCCACGCTCCACCTCGACCCGGCGCATCCGATTTTTGAGGGGCATTTTCCGGGCCTGCCCGTGGTGCCGGGCGTGTGCCTGTTGCAACTGGTGAAGGAAACCCTGGAGCAGGCCCTGGGCCGGGAAACCCGCCTCCTCCATGCCGACCCGCTGAAGTTTCTGGCCGTGGTCAACCCCCTCGAAACCACCCAACTCCAACTCGACCTTACCCACCGAACCGATGAAACCGGCGACATTCGCCTCGATGCCCGGCTCTTTCAGGACGCGACGGTGTACTTCAAAATGAAAGGGCGGCTGCGGGTGGTGTAATGGTACGTGGCTGTCACCCTTCGACAAGCTCAAGGTGACAGCCACGTACCTTGCGCTTCGTGTTCGTCCCTCCCGTATCAGCATTTTCCACTTTTTTAGAAAAATAATCTCAAAACGAAGGGTAGGTTTTCCGTAAAAAGCACTCATCCGGGAAAGCCACCTGAACCGATGAGAAAACGCCTGGCCCCGGAAGAAGCGCAACGACTCTGGCAGGAATACCAGGCGGGCGATCCCTACGCGCTCGCCAACCTGCTTCAGAGTTACTACGCCGACCTCTTCCACTGGGGCATGCGCCTGCACGCCGACCGAGAGTTCGTCAAAGACGGCATTCAGGAATTGTTCGTCAATCTCTGGAAAATTCAGGCCACGATTGGGGCGGTCGAAAACGTGCGGTCGTACCTGCTCGTCGTGCTCAAAACCCGGATGCTCCGGGAGCTTGCCAAAACCCCCGCGCCGTATTCATTCCCTCTTTCGGAAACGTATTCCTTTTCGGTCGAATTCGCGGCGGATGTCCGCCTCATCGAGGAGGAACACGAAATTTATCAAATCCGAAACGTCGAGCGCGTTCTCAATCAATTGCCCCAGCGGCAAAAAGAATTGATCTACCTGCGTTTTTATCAAAACCTGAGCTTTGAACAGATCGCCGAGGTCATGCACCTGGGGCGGCAATCGGTGTATAATTTGTTGCAAAAATCGCTGAACAGCCTGCGCAAAAACTGGCCCGTCGGCCTCCTGGCGTTGCTCCTTTATTTTCCCGGAACGCGCTAAGTAACCGGGTCTCTTTTCGGAAAAAGAACCGCCGCAAAACTTCCCGAATCATCCTGAAACCATGAAACAGTACGAATCATACACGACCGAGGATTTCATCCGCGACGACGGCTTTCGGGACTGGGTGCAGGGCCAGGGCAACCAGGAAACGTTCTGGCTTTCTTTCCTCCAGCACTACCCCCGGCAACGGGAGGCCTTCCACCAGGCCGAGCAATTTATCTGGGCGGCCTCGGTGGCCCCGGAGGCCCTGAGCGAAGCGGAAATCCGGCGGGAAACCGAGAAGTTTATCGAAAGCGCCGGGGCGTATCTCCCCCAGCGGCAAACCGGAAGCAAGGGACGCAGGCCGAAGGAAATCGCGCGGCCAGGGTCTTTTTTCCGTTGGGGAATGTCCCTTGCCGCGCTGTTGGTGGCGGTTTTGGGGCTGGGGTGGTATTTCTGGATCCCGAAACCAGCCCCGCCGGTGTCCCGGTCGTCGGAGGCGCCGCTGGCCCGGCTGGTCGAAACGAGCAATGCGACGGCGCAAGCCCTGCGGGTGCTGCTCAGCGATGGGTCGGAGGTGGTGCTGAGTCCCCGGAGTCGGCTGCGTTACCCGGCTCAGTTTAGCGGCAATAGCCGCGTGGTGTACCTGAAAGGGGAAGGAATTTTCTCGGTGACGCGCCGGAATCAGCCCTTCCTGGTGTACAGCGGCGAAACGGTCACGAAGGTACTCGGCACCCGCTTCGTGGTGCGGGCCTTCGACCTCGACCGAAACATTACGGTGAAGGTACTTTCGGGAAAAGTGCAGGTGTACAAAACAAAATCTGGCCGTCGACCGGATACCAAAGAAGTAAACGGCTTGATCTTGAACCCCAACCAGGCGGCAGTTTTCGAAAAGAGCGCCGGAAGCCTGACCAAAACGTTGGTCGAACACCCTTGTTTACTGCACAAAACGAGTACGGAAACCCAATTTGTTTACGACGAAGTACCCCTGGTACTTATCTTCCAGGAACTGGAAAAAAGCTACGGAATTCCGATCCAATTCGACGAACAGCGGTTCGAGGCGTGTAAAATCACCGCGACGCTTTCCAACGAATCACTCTACGAAAAACTGGATTTACTGTGCAAGGCCGCTTCGGCTACCTACGAAATTACGGATGGGCAGATTTTAGTGAGTCGGGTTGGGTACAAGTGACCAGTTTTTTTATATCGTTTCTCCAGAAAAATTGGTAAATCAGATCTACTGCGGCGGTCATCCTGAGCTTGCGAAGGACCTTTCGCGGCAGGAATGAAAATGCTTTGTTGATAACCGCGAAAGGTCCTTCGCAAGCTCAGGATGACCGCCGCTCCACCCCGGTCTGTGTGCCACAGACCGGGGTAAGCATATCGAGAATCTTGTATCCAGTATCCACAATCCCGCATCGCCCCCTTTAAAAATCAACCTCTAAACCTCCCAAAACCATGAAAAAGAAGTACGGATCCGGCTGGCCGAACCTGTTTGGGTTTTTGCTGGCGCAGGGGGCCTTGCTCTGGCTGGTGGTGGGCGTGTCGTACGCCCACGTGACCCACGCCCAGGAGAACCAGAACCGACTGACGCTCCACGCCGAAAACCAGGAGATCAGAAAAGTGCTGACCGACATCGAAAAAGCGGCGGGTGTGCGCTTCGTGTACAGTTCGCAGGTGATCGACGTGCGGCAAAAAATCAGCCTGCACACGACCAACTCGACCCTCGAAGAGGTGTTGGGCAAACTGTTCAAACCCCTGAAAGTGGCCTTCGAGTTGGTCGGGAAAAAGGTGGTGCTGTCGGCCCCGATACCGGGTTCGCCCGAAACGGGCGTGCTCAGTCCCCCCGAAACGGAATCCGTAACGGCCAGCGCCCGGCGCGTGGTTTCGGGCCGGGTGACCGACGAAAAAAACACCGGCATGGCCGGGGTGAGCGTCCTCCTGAAGGGCACCCAGCAGGGCACGAGCACGAACGCGGACGGCGGTTTTCAACTCGACCTCCCGGACGGAACCCGCAGCAACCCGGCGGTGCTGGTGTTTAGTTTCGTAGGCTACCTGAGTCAGGAAGTAACCGTGGGCAACCAGAGTTTCCTCGCCGTTTCGCTCGCCCCCGACAACACCGCCCTCGACGAAGTAGTCGTAACCGCCCTGGGCATCAAAAAGCAATCGAAAAGCATCGGCTACGCCACCGCGACGGTGGCCCCGGAGGAAGTGACGGTAAACCGCACCACCAATTTCATGAATGCCTTGCAGGGCAAAGTGGCGGGCGTCAACATCACCTCGCTGGGTTCCGGTCCGGCGGGCACGAGCAAAATCCGGATTCGGGGGCAGTCGTCGTTCGGCGGGAACAATTCGCCGCTGATCGTGGTCAACGGCGTGCCCATCGACAACACCAACAACGGGGCGCGGGGCGACGTGAGTGAACGCGGCAGCAACCGCACTTCCGACGGCGGCGACGGCCTAAGCAGCATCAACCCCGACAACATCGAGTCGATGACCGTGCTGAAAGGCGCGGCGGCGTCGGCGCTCTACGGCTCGCGGGCCAAAGACGGGGTGATCATGATCACGACCAAAACCCGGGGGGCCGGGTCGGGCATCGGGCTGGAATACAACAGCAATTTCACGACCGACACCCCGCTCGACTACACCGATTACCAGTACGAATACGGGCAGGGCGAAAACGGCATCCGGCCCACCACGCCCTTCCCCACGTCGGGGCAGTGGAGTTTTGGGGAGAAATTCGCGCCCGGCATGACCCAGGTGTTGTTCGATAACGTGACGGTACCCTACGAACCGCAGCGGCACCAAATCACCGACTACTACCGCACCGGCAACACCTGGACGAACACGCTCAGTCTGTCGTCGGGCAGCGAAACCGGGGGCTTCAACCTCTCGGTTTCCAACCTCGACAACCGCACCATTTTGCCCGGTTCGGGCTACAGCCGCCGCACGGTCAACCTGGGTTTCACCCAAACGTTGGCGAAAAAACTGACCGTGTCGGGTAACGTCAATTACTCCAACGAGTACCGGAAAAACCCGCCTAACATCGCCGAGCAGGATTTCAGCCCGGTGGTGCTGTTCAACCTGGCGAACTCCATGCCGCTGGCCTTGCTGGAACAGTACGCCGCCGATGCCAACGGCAACGAGGTGACGTGGTCGCGGTTTACCAACCGGACGAACCCGTATTTTTCCCTCAAACGCTTCGACAACATCCGCACCGACCGGATTTTTGGCAACCTGACGGCCCGGTACAACTTCACCGACTGGCTGTTTGTGCAGGGCCGCATCGGGCAGGATTACTACGCCCGCGAGCAGGATTACAACCTGCCCACGGGCACCCAGCGGCAGGTGCCGGCCCCGGCGGGGTTTGTCAACGGGCAGTACGTGCAGGATTCGCGCACGGTGCGCGAGTTGAACGCCGATTTTCTGGTCGGGGCCAACCGCACGTTTGGCGCGGTGGGGGTCAACCTCAACCTGGGTGGCAACCAGATGTACCGCCGCATCAGCCGCCACAACGTGTTCGTGCAGGATTTTTTCAGCCGCGACCTCTACACCATCGGCAACAGTCGCCAGCGCGACCCGGTGTACGACCTTTCCGAACGAAAGGTAAATTCGCTCTACGCCTCCGCCGAGGTGTCGTTCCGGGATTTTTTATTCCTGAACGGCACCGTCCGCAACGACTGGTTCTCTACCCTGTCGCCCGAAAACCGGAGCATTCTGTACCCTTCCATCACGACCAGTTTCGTCTTTTCGCAGGCCTTCGCCAGCGCCTTGCCGAACTGGCTTTCGTTCGGTAAAATCCGGGCCGCCTACGGCGAAGTGGGTAGCGACACCGACGTGCCACCCTACGCCAACAATCTGTTTTACAGCATCAATGCCCTCCAGTTTCCCTCACCGAGCGGCACGCCCCAACCCCTGGCGAACATCAGCGGGGTCACCGTGCCCAACGCCAATTTGCGCCCGATGCGGGTTTCCGAAAAAGAAGTGGGGCTGGAATTGAAGCTCTTCAACAACCGCCTGGGGCTGGATTTGTCTTACTACGATAAACTCTCGTCCGACCAGATTCTGCGGGCGCAAACCTCCAACGCGGGAGGCTACCAGAACCAGTTGATCAACGTCGGCAAAAGCCAGAACCGGGGGCTGGAAATGCTGCTGACCGGATCACCCTTCAACCGGGCGGGTTTTGTCTGGAATGTCAGTCTGAACGCGGCTTACAACGTGACGAAAGTGCTCGATTTGGGTTCGGGCGTCAGCGACAACCAGATCACCGTCGGTACCGGCGATTTCACCGGCGAACTCCGGCAGGTGGTCGGGCAACCGATGGGTCAGTTGTTCGGGTTTGGCTACCTGCGCGATGCCCAGGGCCGGCAGGTGTTCGACGCCGGGAATGGTCGGCCCCTGCGGACGGCCACCCAGATTGCCTTTGGCAGCGCCCTGCCGCTGTGGGTGGGCGGCATTACCAACGGATTTACGTACAAAGGCATCAACCTGTCGGTGCTGATCGATTTCAAACTGGGGAACAAGATGATTTCGGGCACCAACCACAACGCCTGGCGGCACGGTCTGCACAAAGCCACGCTGGTGGGCCGGGAGGAAAATTTCGTGATTGGCGACGGGGTGAATCCCAACGGCGAGGTCAACAAAACCAAGTCGGGGGTGCAGGCGTACTACGAAACGGTGCGTTCGCAGAACATCGCCGAGGAATTCGTGTACAACGCGGGCCTGTGGCAGTTGCGGCAGATTACCCTCGGCTACGATTTCAGCAAGTTCGTTTCCTCCCGCGTGTCGTTCATCAAGGGCGTCCGGTTGAGCGCCGTCGCCAACAACGTGGCGGTGCTAAAAAAATGGGTGCCCAACATCCATCCAGAGCAGTTCGGTTTTCCCTCCGACAACCTCATCGGGCTGGAAGCCACCGGGCTACCGATTACGCGGAACATTGGGTTTAACCTCAACGTCAGATTCTAATTCGGACAACCCCAAAACCATGAAAAAAATCACCCTTTTCCTCACGGCGGTTGCCCTGCTCACCTCGATCAGCGGCTGCGACAAAGGCTTCGATGAACTCAACATCAACCCCACGGCCCTGACCAGCGTCGAACCGGCTTACCAGTTGAACACCGCCATCGTCAACAGCGCGCCGGGCTACGGTAACCTGAGTTACGAAACCACGATCGTCAAGCAGATGATCACGCCCTTCAGCGGGCAGGGGTCGGCGGCCAATTTCAACCAGGACAACCGGGGTGTCTCGTCGGGCAACTGGAACACGTACTACAACACGATCATCCGGGAACTGGTCGACGTGATCCGGCAAACCAAGGATGTGCCCGCCCGCTCGAACCTCTACCACATGGCCCGAATCTGGAAGGCCTACTCGTTCATGGTGCTCACCGATACCTACGGCGACATTCCCTACAAACAGGCCGGGCTGAGTTACCTCGAAGGCATCGTCACGCCGGTGTACGACCCGCAGGAAGCCGTTTACGCCGACATCCTGACCGAACTAGAAACCGCTTCGGCGGCCCTCGACGCGGCCAAACCCAAAGTGACCAGCGACGTGCTCTACGACGGGGACATCGCCCGATGGAAACGCTTCGGCTATTCGCTGCTGCTGCGGGCCGGGATGCGGCTCTCGAAAGTAAACCCCACCAAAGCGGCGGAGGTAGTTGGAAAAGCCGTAGCGGGCGGGGTGATGCAGTCCAACGACGACAACGCGATCATCCGCCACACCGCCAATTTTTCCAATCCGGTCGGGGCGCAGTTGAACGGCGGGCAGTCGGCGTTTTTCTACCTGGCCGACGATTTCGTGGATTTCCTGAGCAAAACGGCTGATCCGCGCCTGGCCTCGATTGCCGTGCGCTACGTGGGCGCCACCAGCGGTGCCCAGCAGGTGGAATCCCGCGCCAACCGCAGCCCGGCGGTGCAAATCGGTGCCCCGCTGGGTTTCGACAACACGACCATCAGCAGCGCCGTGACGGCCAAGAAACTCGCCAGTTTGTGGGATTACAGCCAACTCGACCGCACCCGCATGGCGGGCCTGCTGGCGCCGAGTTTCCTGGTCACCTACGCCCAAACGCAGTTGTTGCTGGCCGAAGCGGTGTTCCGGAAATGGACGACGGGCGACGCGGCGGTCCTCTACGCCAACGGCATCCGCTCGCACATGAAGCAGTTGGCAACTTACGGCACCAGCACCGCCGTGGCCGACGCGGCCATCACCACCTACCTGACGACCAACCCACTGGCTGCCGGGAAAGAACTTGAGCAAATCAACACGCAGTACTGGGTGGCTTCTTTTCTGATTGGTCCCGAAGCCTGGGCTAATTTCCGGCGGAGTGGCTTTCCGGTGCTCGCGCCCAACCCCTACCCCGGCAGTGACCTGAAAACGGAGCCGTTCATCCGCCGACTGACTTACACCGACGCCGAGTTGAACGTCAACAAAACCAACGTGCAACAGGCCATCGACCGGCAGGGGCCGAATTTGCTCGATACGCGGGTTTGGTGGGATAAGAAATAAAGGATGGGCCGTCATGCCGAATTTATTTCGGCATCTTCCGCGCTCAATTCAACCTGCTTCACGATAGCCGAGTAATTGGAAGGCCAGCAGGAAGATGCCGAAATAAATTCGGCATGACGGAAAAGTAAAATTGAGTTGAATTCCCCCAAATCCGCCTTTACCCCTTCGATGAAAAACCTCAAACACCGCCTCCAGCGCGGCGAAACACTCCACGGCTGCTGGCTAAACCTCGGCAGTCCGCTCACGGCGGAAATCGTCGGGCAGGCCGGGTTCGATTGGGTGCTGATCGACCTCGAACACGGAGCCGGCACCGAACGCGACGTGCTGGCCCAGTTGCAGGCCCTCGAACGTAGCCCCACGGCGGCGCTGGTGCGGGTGGAAAGCGCTGAAATTGCCCGCATTCAGCGGGTGCTCGACCTGGGGGCCGAGGGCGTGATGGTGCCGAAGATTTCCAGCGCGGCGGAAGCCGAAAAGGTCGTCCGGGGTTTGCACTACCCGCCCCACGGCAACCGGGGCGTGGCGAAAATGGTGCGGGCCACCAACTTCGGGCAGGATTTCAACGCCTACTACCAGCAATCCCGCGAGGCGATCCTGGGCGTGGTGCAGATTGAAACCGAGGATGCCCTCCACCGCCTCGACGAAATTGCCGCCACCGAGGGCGTGGACGTCCTCTTCATTGGCCCCGCCGACCTGACGATGGAACTGGGTATTTTCGGTCAATTCGACCATCCCCGTTTTAAGGAAGCGTTGAAAGAAATTACGAATGCCGCCAAAAATGTGGGTAAGGCCACCGGCATCCTGTTTTTCAACCCCGACGATTACCAGACCTACCACGACCTCGGCATCCGCCTGATCGCCTGCGGCGCCGACGCCACCTTCGTAGCCGACGGGGCGCGGGCGTTGGCAGGAAAGCTGAATGGTTTGAGAGTTTGAAGGTTTGAGGGTTTGAAAAATTCAGTTCTCAAACTTTCAAACCGTCAAACTTCAAACCTGTTCAAACCCTCAAACCTTCAAACCATCCCAAACCCCGAATGTCCGATCCCCTTTTCATCTTAGCCGTCGGTGTCGTGATCGTGGTGGGCGGCATCATCGGGTTGAAGTTGCATCCCTTTCTGGCCCTGCTGCTGGGGGCGTTCGTGGTGGCCTTGCTCACGCCCGCCGTTGCCATCGAGCAGTTTGCATTGGCGAAGGGCACCGCGCCTGCGGCGGCGCTGGCCTTGTCCAAAAAAAGCGTGGGCGAGCGCATCGCCACCGAGTTCGGGGCCACCGCCGGTAAAATCGGCATTCTCATCGCCATGGCGGCCATCATCGGCAAGTGTATGCTCGACAGCGGCGCCGCCGAGCGCATCATCCGCTCGGTGCTGCGGCTCACCGGCATCGACAAAGCCCCCGGCGCGTTTCTGGTCAGTTCGTTTTTCATCGGCATCCCCGTTTTTTTCGACACGGTGCTGTTTCTGATGATTCCCCTGGCGAAAGCCATGACGCTGCGCATCGGCAAGAATTACCTGCTGCTGGTGCTCTGCATCATGGCCGGGGCGGCGATGGCGAATTCGCTGGTGCCGCCCGCGCCGGGACCGCTGTTTCTGATTGGCGAAATGAAAATCCCCATCGGCCTGATGATGATCGCGGGCACCCTCGTGGGGCTGTGTACCATCACGTCGGGGTATTTTTTCGCCCGCTGGGCCAACCGCCGCTGGCCCATCCCCCTCCGCGATTCGCTCGACGCAAAGTTGGAAGACCTCCAGGCCATCTCCGACCGCGAAGACCACCGCCTGCCCCCGCTGGGCGTATCGCTGCTGCCGGTGCTGATTCCCATCGTGCTCATCATGGCCGACACCGCCCGGAGTTCGCTGCTGCCCAACCAATCGTCGCTGCTGCTGGACTTCGTGAAGTTTTTCGGGGATAAAAACATCGCCGTCGTCAGCGGCGCGGTGGCGGCCATGGGGCTGCTGGTGTACCAGAAACGGGGCAGCGACGCCAGCCTCAGCGCCTTCGTGTCGGCGGCCCTGGCGAGCGGCGGGAGCATCATCCTGATCACCTCGGCGGGCGGGGCCTTCGGCGGGATGCTCCAGCAAACCGGCATCAGCACCCGCATCGCCGACCTGACCAGCGGCTACCAGATGGCGCTCATCCCGCTGGCCTTTCTGATCGCCGCCGTAGTGCGCACGGCACAAGGGTCGGCGACGGTAGCGCTGATTACCGCCTCGGGAATTTTGTCGGGCATGGCAACCAACGCTCCCCTCGATTTTCACCCGGTGTACCTGGGCCTTGCCATTGGCTGCGGCTCGAAACTGGTGCCCTGGATGAACGACGCCGGCTTTTGGATCATCTGCAAACTCAGCAACCTAACCGAAAAAGAGGCCCTCAAAACCATCTCGCCCCTGCTCGTGGTGATGGGGTTGACGGGGTTGGTGGTGATTTTGATCGCAGCGAAGTTGTTTCCGTTGGTTTGAAAGGAATTTTCGAGAAACAAGGGTCACGCTGAGCGGAGTCGAAGCGCATGGCGTGGTGATGTTGCGCTTCGACTCCGCTCAGCGTGACCATCACAACAAATACAGATTTATTCCACGATATGCAAAAAATCGGCTTCATCGGCCTCGGCATCATGGGCAAACCCATGGCCCTGAATCTACTCAAAGCGGGCTACCCCGTCGCTGTGCTTACCCAAAGCAAAGCGGCTCCCGACCTCACGGCGGCGGGTGCTCAAACGTTCCCCACCGCCGAAGCCCTGGCCGGGGCCAGCGACGTCGTAATCACGATGCTCCCCGATTCGCCCGACGTGGAAGAAGTCGTGACCGGCCCGGCGGGCGTGCTGGCGGGCATTCGGGCCGGGGCGCTGTTCATCGATATGTCCACCATCGCGCCCGCCGTGGCCCGCACACTCCACGGGTTGCTACTGGAAAAAGGCGTGGATGCGCTCGATGCGCCAGTTTCGGGGGGGCAGGTCGGGGCCGAGGCGGCCACGTTGTCGATCATGGTGGGGGGAAGCGAGGCGGCTTTTGAGCGAGCTTTGCCCTTGTTTCAGGCGATGGGCAAAAACATCGTCCACATCGGTGCGCCGGGCGCGGGGCAAACCGCCAAAGCCTGCAACCAGATGATCGTCGGCCAGACCATCCAGGCCGTGGCCGAGGCGTTTGCGCTGGCGAAAAAAGCCGGAGTCGATCTCGAAAAGATGCGCGAAGTGCTGCTCGGTGGTTTTGCCCAGAGCCGCATCCTCGACCTGCACGGCAAGCGGATGATTGACGAAAATTTCAAGCCGGGTTTCAAAATCAAACTCCACCACAAAGACCTGGGCATCGCCCTGAAAACCGGCGAGGAATTCTCGGTGCCCCTGCCGGGTACGGCGCAGGTAGCCGAGCAAATGAAGGCCGCGCTGGCGCTGGGCAACGGCGAGTTGGACCACAGCGCGCTGTTGTTGTTGCTAAAATAAAAAAGCCCCCTAACCCCCGAAGGGGGCTTTTTAAACGCACACAAAAACTCCCCCTTCGGGGGTTGGGGGGCTTTTTTTACCATGAAACGCACCCATTTCCTCAAAACCCTCGCCGCCGGTTCCGTCGGAGCCGCCACGTTGGGAACCAGCCCGGCGAAGGCCGGAAACCGCGCCGAAGCGCCCCAAAAAATGCGCATGAAAGTGGGCTGCCAGTCGGGCGGCACGAGCACGGAAAACCTGGAATTTAAAGCCCGGCACGGGGTGTACAACCTCGACGGCGGCAGTCCGAAAACGATTCCCGGCAAAGGCTGGGATCTGGAAGACTCGCTACGAAAACGCGAAGCCTGCGAAAAGTACGGCATTGCCCTCGACGCCTACCACTTTCCGCTCACCTCGGCGGGCATCGACAAGGTCGAGTACCCCAACATCATGCTCGGCAAAAGCCCGGAGCGCGACCGGGAAATCGAGATTCTCCAGCAGATGATCCAGGTGGCCGGAAAAACCGGCCTCAAGGTGCTGAATTACAACACGACGATTCTGCCCGTGTTGCGGACGGGCAAAACCATCGACCCCAAACGCGGCAACACCGAGTACAGCACCTGGAATTACGAAGAAGCCCTGCGGCAGGCCAAGCCCAAAACCATCGCGGGCGACGTGTCCATCGAGCAAATGTTTGAGCGCATCACCTACCTGCTCGACCGGATTCTACCCGTGGCGAAGGAGTACAAGGTGAAAATGGCGAACCACATCGCCGACCCGCCCACGCCCGTGGGCTACCGGGGCATTACCCGCTGGAACAGCCCGGATGTGTTTAAGGGCATCCAGCGCTTCGCCCAACTCTACGACAGCCCCTACCACGGCTTCAACTTCTGCATCGGCTCCATTGCCGAGGGGCTGAAAGACCCCAAGACCGAAATCATGCCCATCATCAAGTGGGTCGGCGAACGGAAGCAGATTTTCAACGTCCACCTGCGCAACATCAAGGGCGGCTGGAACAACTTCCAGGAAGTGTACCCCGACAACGGCGACATGAATTTTCTGCACGTCGTCCGCGCCCTGCGCGACGTGGGCTTCGACGGCATGGTCATGCCCGACCACGTACCCCACCACCCCGACCCGGCCAGCGGGTTACAAGCCTTTTCGTTTGCCTACGGCTACATCAAAGGGCTGTTGCAGACGGTGGCGGAGGAGGTGTAGGGATAATGTAATCAATTGAAAATGAAATGAATATCGAATAAAAAATAAGGAATGCTGAATGTAGAAGTGAAACGTCTTTTCCTTCGTCCTTCATTATTTCTTATTTTTTATTCGATATTATTTAATTCTCTTCGCTGTAAATGTCTCTCACGCCCGGCCCCCGCCTCCAGGAAATCCGCATCACGCCCATCGCCATCGTGGACCCGCCGCTGCTCAACGCGGCGGGCCTGCACGCGCCCTACGCCCTGCGCACCATCGTGGAACTGGTCACGGACGACGGCCTTTCGGGCATCAGCGAAATCCCCGGTACCCGCGCCACCGACGAGGCCCTGGAAGAAGCCCGGCCCCTGCTGCTGGGCAGAGACGTGTTTCAACTCGCCGAAATCCGGCAAGTGCTGACCGCGCATTTCGGCACCGAGAGCACCGCCCAACGCGGCCTGACGCCCTGGGACCAGCGCAAGCTCGTCCACATTTTCAGCGCCATCGAAGTGGCCTGCCTCGACGTGATCGGGAAAGTGACAGGGCGACCCGTGGTGGATTTGCTGGGCGGGAAACTCCGCGACCGGGTGCCATTTTCGGCCTATCTTTTTTACAAACCCGAAGGCGCGGGCGGGCCGCTGGAGTTCGGCACCGACCCGGCCGCCACCGGCTGGGCCGCCGCCCGGCAAGCCGCCGCCCTCGACCCGCCGGGCATCGTGGCCCAGGCGCGGGCGATGTGCGCCGAATTTGGGTTTCAATCCATCAAACTCAAAGGCGGCGTGTTCGAGCCGAAGCAGGAAGTGGCCGCGATGTTTGCGCTGCGCGAAGCCTTCGGCCCCGACCGGTCCGCCGGTGCGGTGCCGCTCCGCATCGACCCCAACGCGGTGTGGGAAGTCCAAACGGCCCTCGAATACGGGCGGCAACTCGAACCCATCCTCGAATACCTCGAAGACCCCGTGCGGGGGCAGGCCAACATGGCGACGGTGCGCAAGGCACTGAAAACCCCGCTGGCGACGAATATGTGTACGACCTCGTTCGAGGACATTCCCGGCAGCATCGCCCTCGGTTCGGAAGACATCATCCTGAGCGACCACCATTTCTGGGGCGGGCTGCGGGCCTCCGTCACGCTGGCGGGGATTTGTCAGACCTTCGGGCGCGGCTTGTCGATGCACTCCAACAGCCACCTCGGTATTTCGCTGGCGGCGATGGTTCACCTCGGCGCGGCCCTGCCCACGCTGCCCTACGCGCTCGATACGCACTACCCTTGGCAGTCGGACGAGGTGATTACCGCCGGGCGGTTCACGTTTGAAGACGGGGCCGTCGCCGTGCCGACCGAACCGGGTTTGGGCGTGGAACTGGACCGCGCGGCACTGGCCCGGTTGCACCAGAATTATTTGGATTGCGGGTTGACCAAGCGGGACGACGAGGTGGAAATGCAGAAGCTGGAGCCGGGCTGGCGGTTTCGGGCGGTAAGGTGGTGAGGCAAACCAGCGCCCTGCATTCGCTCCCTAACGCGAACACGCGCGGAGAGAATTTGCCCCCCGTGCGGAAGGACGCTGAATTTTCGGTTTTTTTGTGGAATGCTTCCCCCGGACCCGGATTCAATCGGGCCGTTTTTTTCACCCCAACCGGGAAGCCCGCACCCCACCCCGATGGCC
The DNA here is from genome assembly GCA_964244295.1 of uncultured Cytophagales bacterium. Taxonomy (GTDB): domain Bacteria; phylum Bacteroidota; class Bacteroidia; order Cytophagales; family Spirosomataceae; genus JAJAZB01. Next base: position 13,976 of record CAXTIG010000009.1, on the reverse strand, counting down.
CTGAAACTGACCAAATCCCAAACCGACTGGATTACCAACTTCATCTGGGGCATTGCCGACGACGTGCTCCGCGACCTCTTCAAACGCGGCAAGTACGCCGACGTGATTCTGCCCATGGCCGTGCTGCGCCGCCTCGACGCCGTGCTCGAACCCACCAAAGGGGCCGTGCTGAGTACCAAAGCCATGCTCGACCTGGCCGGCATTACCGAACAGGCCCCAGCCCTGTGTTCGGCGGCGGGTCAGGCGTTTTACAACACGTCGCGGTTTAACCTCAACGACCTGAAATCCCGCGCAACCCAGAAGCAGTTGAGGGACGATTTTGAAGACTACCTCGACGGTTTCTCGCCCAACGTGCAGGACATCATCGACAACTTCAAGTTTCGCAACCAACTCACCACGCTCTCCAAAGCCGACGCCATCGGTACGCTCATCGCCAAATTTCTCGACCCCGAAATCAACCTCAGCCCCAACGCCGTGCTCAACGGCGACGGCTCGGTGAAGCACCCCGGCCTCGACAACCACGCGATGGGCACCATTTTCGAAGACCTCGTCCGGCGATTCAACGAAGACAACAACGAAGAAGCCGGGGAACACTGGACGCCCCGCGACGCGGTGAAACTAATGACCAACCTGCTGTTCCGTCCCATTGCCGAGGCCATCCAACCGGGTTCGTACCTGCTTTACGACGGAGCCTGCGGCACGGGCGGGATGCTGACCCTGGCCGAAGAAACCCTCCAGCACCTGGCCCAGCAACACGGCAAAAGCGTAAAAACTTACCTCTACGGGCAGGAAATCAACCCCGAAACCTTCGCCATCTGCAAGGCCGACATGCTGCTGAAAGGCGAAGGCGAAAACGCCGACAACATCGTGGGCGGGGCCGCCTACTCGACGCTCGCCAACGACGCCTTCCGCTCCAGGGAGTTCGATTTCATGCTTTCCAACCCGCCCTACGGCAAAAGCTGGAAAAAAGACCTCGAACGGCTGGGCGGCGAAGGGGGCAAAACCGGCGTGACCGACCCCCGGTTCGTCATCGCCTACGACGGCAAGCCCGATTACTCGCTCGTGACCCGCACCAGCGACGGCCAACTGCTCTTTCTGGTCAACATGGTCAGCAAGATGAACCACCGCAGCGCCCTGGGCAGCCGCATCGCCAGCGTTCACAACGGCTCGTCGCTGTTTACCGGCGACGCGGGCCAGGGCGAAAGCAACATCCGGCGCTGGCTCATCGAAAGCGACTGGGTGGAGGCCATCGTGGCCTTGCCGCTCAACTTTTTTTACAACACGGGCATCGCCACGTACATCTGGCTCCTGACCAACCGCAAACCCGCCCACCGGCAAGGCCGGGTGCAACTCATCGACGCCAGCGCCTGGTTCAGGCCCCTGCGCAAAAACCTCGGCAAGAAAAACTGCGAGTTTTCCGAAGAAAACATCCGGCAAATCACCGACGCCTACCTGGCTTTCGAAGAAACCCCGCAGTCGAAAATTTTTCCGAACGACGCCTTCGGTTACTGGAAAGTGGTGGTGGAGCGGCCCCTGCGCCTGCACAGCCGCTTCACGGGGGCGGCCATCGAGAGCCTGCGCTTCGCCTCCGGCGACGAGGCCCTGCGGGCGCAACTCTACGAGGAATTCGGCGAGGCGCTCTTCGGCGATTTCCCCCGCATCGAAAAAGCCCTCACCCAGCGCCTGGCCGAGTGGGATTTGGCCGACGACGGCGACGCGGGCGACGACGAGGCCCCCGCGCCGAAGGGTTTGCCCGAAAAAAAGAAAAAACGCCTGCTCGACGCCCGCACCTGGCAACGCGACGGCCAACTCGCCGAACTCGCCACCGCCCTGGGCCGGGTGGTGGGCAACGCGCTGTTCACCGACCACAACGACTTCCGCGAGCGGGTCAACGCGGCGCTGATGACCCTGGGCCGCAAAGCGCCCGCCGCCGACCTGAAAACCATCCTGCGGGCCGTGAGTTGGCGCGAGGAAACCGCCCCGCCCGTGCGGGCGGCCGTGTTTAAAGCCGGGAAAGTGGCGCCTGACCCCCTGCGCGGGCGCTACGAAAGCACGCTCAACGGCAAACCCGTGGTGCTGGAGTACGAACCCGACCCCGCCCTGCGCGACACCGAGCAGATTCCGCTGCGCGAAGCGGGCGGCATCGAGGCGTTTTTGCGGCGGGAGGTGCTGCCCTACTCGCCCGACGCCTGGCTCAAAGACGAGGCCACGCGCATTGGCTACGAAATCAGTTTTACGCGGCATTTTTACCAACCCCAACCGCTGCGCACCTTGCCGGAAATCAGCGCCGACATCCAGGCCGTGGAGCGCGAAGCCCTCGGCCTGCTCGACCAACTCCTCGCCCAACCCGTTTCGCTATGATTGCTGAGTTGAAACCGTATTCGGAAACCAAAAAATCGGGATTGCCGTGGCTGAAAACCGTTCCGGTGCATTGGGAACTGCGGCGCATGAAATTTCTTTTTCGGGAACGCGTGCAGAAGAATTACCCGCAGGAGCCGCTGTTGGCGGCAACCCAGACGAAGGGCGTTGTGCTCAAAGCAGACTACGGCTCGCGGACGGTGACGGCCCAGAAAGATTTTCACCTGCTCAAACTCGTCGAAACCGGCGACTTTGTCATCAGCTTGCGTTCGTTCGAGGGTGGCATCGAAGTGGCGCACTGCCGGGGCATCATCAGCCCGGCGTACACGATTCTGAAACCCATCCACGAAACCAGCCGGGGTTATTTCACCCATTTTTTCAAATCGACCCGGTTTATTCAAAGCCTGACGCTGTTTGTGACGGGAATCCGGGAGGGACAAAATATTGATTACGAGCGGTTAAGCCGGGCTTACGTTCCGCTTCCACCCCCCACCGAGCAAGCCGCCATCGTTCGTTTTCTCAACCACGCCAGCGGGCGCATCGAGCGGGCCATCCGGGCCAAGCGCCGGTTGATTGCCCTGCTCAACGAGCAGAAACAAACCCTCATCCACCGGGCCGTCACGCGCGGCCTCGACCCCGCCGCGCCAATGAAAGACTCCGGCGTGGAATGGATTGGGGAGATTCCGGGGCATTGGAATTGTCGAAAAATGAAGTATTTGGTTTCGATGATTGGCGGAATGACACCAAGCAAAAGCAATGAAAAATTCTGGAATGGAAATGTCCCCTGGGTTAGTCCCAAAGACATGAAAATCAGGGAAATTTCTGATTCAAAAGACCACATCAGCAAGGCGGCGCTTGAACAAACGAGCATTTCGCTGATTCAACCTCCGGCTGTACTGATTGTCGTGCGGGGGATGATTTTAGCACGAACGTTTCCGACGGCGGTAACTTCGGTTCCGGTCACAATCAACCAAGACATGAAGGCATTAAAAGTTAAGCCCGTAGTGAATCCAAGCTATTTGGTTTCCTTGCTGACCGGGATAAAAAGCGAACTTTTGAACCTGGTTGAAGAAGCCGGTCACGGAACAAAGTGTTTGCGAACCGATTCTTGGGAATCCTTTAAAATACCGATACCGCCTTTGAATGAGCAAGAGCAAATTTTAAAACAGCTTGATTCAGAAACCGCCACCCTTAACACCGCCCTCGCCCGCACCGAGCACGAAATCAAACTCCTCCAGGAATACCGCACCCGCCTGATTGCCGACGTGGTGACGGGCCAACTGGACGTGCGCGAAGCCGCCCAACGCCTGCCCGCCGACGAAGAACCCCTGCCCGCCGCCGCCGGCAATTTGGCGGAGGAAGACGAAGCCGATTACGAACTCCCCACCGACGACGATGCCTAACCGCCCCGCCATCCCGACCCGCGTTCAGGAAGAATTGATGCTCGAATGCCGCCACCGCTGCGCCTGCTGCTGCGAGCCGGTCGCCCTCGAAAAAGCCCACATTCGCCCCTGGAGCGAAACGGCGGACCACCGGTTTGAAAACCTGGTGGTGTTCTGCGCCAACTGCCACACCCGTTCGCACACCGAAAAATGGTCGGTGGCCGTGCTGCGCGGCTACAAGGCCGACCCCTGCGCGTTGAAAAAAGGCGGGGCCTTGCCGCCAATGTCGCCGGAAAAAAAGGTGTTGGTCGAGTTGATTCTCGCCGCCGAACCCGCCGAACTCACCGAATTCCGGCGGGCCTTCCTGCTCTCGGCGGTGGCGGCGTTTACGGGTTGCCGGTACGAAGACGGGCGGGTGATTTCGGTGGAACGGGCCAACAGTTCGCGCCTCCGCCTCGAACTCCCCCGCGCCGCCGCCGAGGCGCTGGTGGCGGGGTTTCAGGCCCAGGATCCGCGTTTGGCCTCTTTTCTGAAGGAAGCAACCAGCGGGAACGAGGCGGCATACCGGCTCGCCGAGGGCCTGAGCCTGCCGCCCGGCCAGGAACCGCTGCCCGCTGCGGGCCTGCTCCGCATCGAAGCCGCCACCGCCGAGCCGCCCAGCGGCCCGCGCCCCACCGACACCTCGGAGGCCGGGCTGGAAACGCTGATTTTCGAAAGCATGACCGGCTTCGGCTGGTTGCCGGGTCAGCCCGCCGATTTCGACCGCAACCACGCCCTCGACGGGGTTCAACTCCGGGCGTTTCTCGAAGCCACCCAACCCGACGAAGCCGCCGGTCTCGACCTGGCGAACGACTCGCCCACGCGCCGGGCCTTTCTGGCCCGCGTGCAGGGCGAAATTACGCGCCGGGGCATCATCGACGTGCTGCGGCACGGGGTCAAACACGGCAAGTACGAGTTGACGCTGTTTTACGGCACGCCCTCGCCGGGCAACCAGCGGGCCGAAGCCCAGTTTGCCCGCAACCGCTTCAGCCTCACGCGCCAACTCCGGTACAGTCTGGACAACACCCGCCTGGCGCTCGATTTGGCCCTGTTCATCAACGGCTTGCCCGTCGCCACGTTCGAGTTGAAAAACCGCCTGACCAAGCAAACCGTCGAAGACGCCGTGGAGCAGTACCGCCGCGACCGCGACCCGAAGGAATTGCTCTTCGGGTTCAAACGCTGCATGGTTCACTTCGCCGTCGACGATCAGGAGGTGCGGATGTGTACCGAACTGAAGGGCAAAGCCTCCTGGTTTTTGCCCTTCAACCAGGGCTGGAACGACGGGGCGGGCAACCCGCCCAACCCCTACGGGATTAAAACCGATTACCTCTGGAAACGCATCCTCACGCCCCGTGGCCTGACCGACATCCTCGAACACTACGCGCAGGTGGTGAAGGAGACGAACAAAAAGACGGGCAAGAAAAAAGAAAAGCAGGTGTTTCCGCGCTACCACCAACTCGACGCGGTGCGCCGTTTGCTGGCCCACACGGCCTGGCAGGGGGCGGGCAAAAAGTACTTGATTCAGCACTCGGCGGGCAGCGGCAAATCCAACTCCATCGCCTGGCTGGCCCACCAGCTCATCGGCGTCAAACACGAAGGCAAACCGCTGTACGATTCCATCCTGGTCATCACCGACCGGCGGATCCTGGACGACCAAATCAAGGAAACCATCCGGCAGTTTACCGAAGTGGGCAGCACCATCGGCCACGCCGTGCATTCGGGCGACTTGCGGCGGTTTATCACCGAGGGGCGGAAAATTATCATCAGCACCGTCCAGAAGTTTCCGTTCATCGTCGATGAAATCGGCAGCGAACACCGCAACCGCACCTTCGCCATCCTCATCGACGAGGCCCATTCGAGCCAGGGCGGTAAAACGGCCACGGCCATGAGCGAAGCCCTCACGACGGCCCCCGACGCCACCGACCCGGAGGACCTCATCAACGCGGCGCTGGAGCAACGGATGAATGCGCGGAAACTGGCCCGCAACGCCAGCTACTTCGCCTTCACGGCCACGCCCAAGCCCAAAACGCTGCAAACCTTCGGCGAGCCGTACCAGGGCGAGGAGGGCGTGGTGAAGCACCGGCCTTTCCACGGCTACACCATGAAACAGGCCATCCAGGAGCGGTTTATCCTCGACGTACTCGCCAACTACACGCCCGTGGGCAGCTACTACAAGCTGGTGAAAAAAGTGGAGGACGACCCGGAGTTCGACAGCAAACGGGCCAAGAAAAAACTGCGGCGCTACGTCGAAAGCCACGACCACGCCATCCGGCTGAAGGCCGAAATCATGGTGGACCATTTTCAGGAACAGGTCCTGACCCAAAACAAAATCGGCGGGCAGGCGCGGGCGATGGTGGTCTGCAACGGCGTCGAGCGCACGATTCAGTATTTCCACGCCTTCCGGGCTTACCTCGCCGAAACGAAGAGTCCGTACCAGGCGCTCGTGGCGTTTTCGGGCGATTACGAGTACAACGGGGCCACGGTGTCGGAAGCGACGCTCAACGGGTTTCCGGGCGCCGACCTAGCCGACCGGATTCAGGAAGACCCGTACCGGTTTCTGATTTGCGCCGACAAATTCCAGACCGGCTACGACGAGCCGCTGCTGCACACGATGTACGTGGACAAAACCCTGGCGGGCATTCAGGCCGTGCAGACCCTCTCGCGGCTCAACCGGGCGCACCCGCAAAAACACGACGTGTTCGTGCTGGATTTCATCAACGACAGCGACACCATCACGAAGGCATTTTCCGACTACTACCGCACCACGGTGCTGAGCGAAGAAGCCGACCCGAACAAACTCCACAACCTGAAATCGGACCTCGACGGCTACCAGGTGTACACCGCCGAGCAAATCGACCGGCTCGTGGCGCTGTACCTGGGCGGGGCCAGCCGCGACCAACTCGACCCGTTGCTCGATGCCTGCGTGGGCGTGTACGGGGCCGAACTCGACGAAGACGAGCAGGTGGGCTTCAAAGGCAGCGCCAAAATCTTCGTGCGGACGTACGATTTTCTGGCTCAGGTGCTGCCCTACACCAACGCGGGCTGGGAAAAGCTGTCCATCTTCCTGTCGTTTTTGATTCCGAAACTGCCCGCACCGAAAGAGGAAGACCTCGCGAAGGGCATTCTGGAGGCCATCGACATGGACAGTTACCGGGTGGAGAAGCAGGCCATCCTGAAAATCCTGCTACCGGACGCCGACGCCGAAATCGACCCGGCGGCCATCGGCGCGGGGGGCCGGAAACCGGAGCCGACGCTGGACCGCCTGAGCGCGATTCTGAACACCTTCAACGAACAATTCAAGACCATTTTCACCGATGCCGACCGCGTCAGCCGACGCATCACCGAAGACATCGCCCCCAAAGTAGCCGCCGACCAGGACTACCAGAACGCCCGGAAAAACACGCCCCAAACGGCCAAACTCGAACACGACAAGGTGCTGGGGCGGGTGATTGTGGAGTTGCTGAAGGACGATACCGAGTTGTACAAGCAATTCGCGCAGAACGAATCGTTTCGTAAATGGCTAACGGACACCATTTTCAAGATGACGAATGAATCGGACTGAGCCGCACCTTGAACGGCATTCATCGTTAACGTATCCATGCCCCGAATCACCGACCCGGCTTACCGATTGCCTCGCCTGACGGCCCAACTTTACCGCGATACATTCACCCACGGGGCCAATTTACCCGGCCTGGTCGTCGCCCGCGACCCGCAAACCCGTAAGCCGACGGAGTGCGTCGTCAAGTTTCGGGGAGCCGAACGGATGTCGCCCGAGGCGTGCTGCCGCGAGTTGCTGGCGGCGTTCATCGCCAAAGAATGGGGCATTCGCGTGGTGGAACCGGTGCTGGTGGAGGTGATTCCGGAATTTGTGGAAAGTCAGCGGGGAAAGCCCCAGTACCAAATGCTCTTGCAAAGCGGGGGCCTGAATTACGGCTCGGTTTATGTGCCGGGTTACGATACCATTCCGGTGCATCAGCCCTTGAACGAGGCCGAGGTTCCCCAGGCCCAGCAAATCGTGGCGTTCGACCTCTTCGTTCAAAATCCTGACCGCCGGGTGGAGAAGCCCAACCTCATGTCGAACGGGCGCGAATTGGTCATTTACGACCACGAACTGGCCTTTGGTTTCGTGCATGATATTTTTAAGAATCCTCGTCCCTACGAGTTGCGTGAGGGGGACCAGCAGTGGATTAATTCGCTATTTTTGGTGCCCAAAATTCGGCAATCCCCCTTTCCCGAAGCCGCCATTGGGCAGGCGCTGAGTCGGCTTGGTACCAATTTTTGGGATACGGCGTTTGAACTCATACCTCCCGACTGGCAAACCGAGCAACTGCCCGTTATCCGGGAGTACCTGACTCAAATCACGCGGAACATCCCGCAATTTCTGCAATCCGTAAAAACCCGAATCCAATGAACGCCTACGAATACCAGGTACTGCGCTTCCTCCCCGACCGGGTGAGTGGCGAGTTCGTCAACGTGGGCCTGGTGCTTTACCAACCCCAAACCGGCTTTCTCCGGGCTGGCTTTTTGCGCAGCGTCAGCCGGGTGACCGCCTTTTTCCCCGGCGTGGATGGCCGCTACCTTCAGCGCCGCCTGCGCCACCTGGAGGGAATGCTTGGGGGTTTCGCGTCTCAGCTTACGCAAGTAATTCATCCTGAACCGCCCGCGAGTGTTGCCGTCCTGACGAGCCGATACCTGACGAGAGACGACACCTCGATTCAGTTCACCGACGTAGAGCGCGGTCTGGACGATGACCTGGAACGGGCTTTCGACGAGTTGCATGACCGGCTGGTGGAAAACTACGTTGCTCCGGCCTCGGAGGAAATCCGGAACGATTACGACGTCTGGCAGAAACTGTATCGTCCGCTGTTTGAGCGGCAGGGCATCACCAGTCGGTTGAAAGCGCATCAGGTCGTCACGGCAAACGATACGCTTGACTTTTCTTACGCCTGGAAAAATGAGGTCTGGCACTGTTACGAACCGGTTTCGTTCAACCTCAAGAAGTCGGATTCGGTCAAAAACAAAGTGTACCGTTGGATTGGGAAACTCGACGAGTTAAAAACCGCAGAAGAGGCGCTGCAAATTGAATTACTGACGGTTCTTCCAAACGACGACCCGGAATTGATGGCTTTCATTCTTGAAAAACTGGACAAGAAGGTTTTCGGAGCCACCACGGTATCGGTGGTCGGGCAGCAGGAAGCGGAGCAGTTTGTCCGGCACGTTCAGGAAGAACTCATCGAACACGCAGAAAATTGAAACGAACAAGCCCGCCAGACCGGCGCTTTGTTTTAGCCTCTGTGAATCCAGCCTCAACGAAAGTTCTGTTTTCAAGGAATTTTGCAATCGTCACTTGACAACTCGATAGGCTGAGATGCGATTTTGTAGTCAGTGTCTGCGAAATTCCCGACAATCCAAAATGAAAGAAGCCCCTCATCGGCAAATTGCAAATGGGGGGCTTTCGTGGTCACGTAGGGATTCGAACCCCAAACCTCCTGATCCGTAGTCAGGTGCTCTATCCAATTGAGCTACGCAACCAATTCCCGAATTGGGACTGCAAAAATAGGCGCTTTTGCCGCGTTTGAAAAGGCTTCCCCGAAAAAAATTTCCTCAGCGCCCCTCAAACTTTGCCGCACGCTTCTGCAAAAACGCCGTAACGCCCTCGGCGGCGTCGCGGGTTTGGGCGGCGAGGTCCTGGTGGTCGGCTTCCAGGTTGAGTTGCTCGTCGAGGGGGTTGGTGGCCGAGGCGTTCAGCAGGTTTTTGATCAGGCCGATGGCCGCCGTGGGGGCCTGGGCGTAGCGGAGGGCCAGTTCCTGCACCGCCGCGTCGAGTTCGGTGGCGGGCACGACCCGGTCCACCAAACCCAGCGCCAACGCTTCGGCGGCGGGCACCATCCGGCCCGTACTCATCAATTCGAAGGCCCTGGCCGTGCCCACCAAGCGGGGCAGGAAAAACGTAGAACCCGCGTCGGGCACGAGGCCGATGTTGATGAAAATCTGAGAAAATTGGGCGGTGTCGGCGGCTACGCGCAGGTCGCAGGCCAGGGCGATCGAGAAACCCGCCCCCGCCGCCACGCCGTTGAGCCGGGCAATGACGGGCTTAGGTGCCTGCCGAATGGCCCGGATGAGCGGGTTGTAGGTTTCGCGCAACAATTCTCCCAAACTTTTTCCCCCACCAAAGCCTTCCTTCAAATCCGCACCCGACGAGAAGGCTTTCTCGCCCGCCCCCGTCAGCACGATGACCCGCACGGCCGCATCGGCGGCCGCCGTCTCCACGGCGTCGGTCAGTTCGAGCAGGAGCGTCCGACTCAGGGCATTGTACGACTGCGGACGGTTGAGCGTCAGGCGGCAAATGCCGTCGGCGGTGTCGGCGAGGATGGTTTGGTACATCGGTTAGTTTTTTCTTGAAAGAGTCTGTTTCACAGCGGCAGTTCCACTGGGGCTGTTCCACTGGGGCTGTCATCCCGACGCAGGAGGGATCTTTCGCCTCTGACATCAAACTAATTGGCTATCTGGCGCGAAAGATCCCTCCTGCGTCGGGATGACAGCCTTTCATGCCAATGTCATAACTGAAAAAAGGCTCACCAACACGCCCAGCGACAGCCCCGCCGCGATTTGGTCGGGGCTGTGGGCGTTGAGGTGGAGGCGGGCGCTGGTCACCAACCCAGCCAGCACCACGGCGGTGACGAGGGGCTCGAACAAGGCCATTTCGTGGTACCGCAGCAGCAACCCGCTCAGGGCACCTACCACGCCGCCGATGCCCACCGCGTGGGCCGAAATCTGGTAGCGTAGGTTGATGGCCGCCACCAGCGTAATGGAAGCCGCGATGCTCCCCAGCACGAGGGCAATTTCGGGCAACTGGCTCAGGCGCGTCGCGAGAAAATAAGTGAGTACGGCGTAGAGCACCGCCGTGACGAGGTAGGGCACGTGCCGGTCGGCGCGGGTTGCGAGGGTCAGGCCCCGGATGAAACCCAGCCGGTAAAGCCAGTAAATCAGCAGCGACGGCACCAGAAACGTCCACATAAACAGCAGCCAAAGCAAGCCCGTGGCGAAACTCAGCCGCAAGGGGCCGAAGGCCACGCTGGCTTCGGAATTGACGAACTGGAGGTTTTGAACCACCCCCGGTGCCCGGTAAAACAACACCGCAAACAGCAGCGTCGGCATGAGCAGGGGGTGAAAAACGGCGGAAAGGAAACGGGCAAACGACGTAGTCAAGAGAATAGTGGATAGAGTAAAGAGGATAGCGGTTGGCGGTGAAAAATAGTTTCACAAAGAAAACGCTATCCTCTCTACTCTATCCACTATTCTCTTTAAAGTTGCTTGCGGAGCCGCGCCACCGGAATATTGAGTTGCTCGCGGTACTTGGCTACCGTGCGGCGGGCAATGTTGTAGCCGCGCTCGTTGAGCACTTTTTCGAGTTTGTCGTCCGAAAGGGGCGATCGCTTGGATTCACACTCGATGAGGTCTTTCAGGATGTTTTTCACCTCCCGGCTGCTGGCGTCTTCGCCGGAGTCGGTGGCGATGCCTTCCGAGAAAAAATACTTCAGGGGGTAAATCCCAAACTCCGTCTGCACCGATTTGCTGTTGGCTACCCGGCTCACGGTCGAGATGTCCATTTCGATGCGCGTGGCAATGTCCTTCAGAATCATCGGCTTGAGGCGGCTTTCGTCGCCTTCCGCAAAAAACTCGTACTGGTACTTCACGATGGCGTTCATCGTGCGCATGAGCGTGTTTTGCCGCTGCTTGATGGCGTCGATAAACCACTTGGCGGCGTCGAGGCGCTGCTTGACGAAGCTCACCGTTTCGCGGATGTTCCGGTTGGTTTTGTCGCTTTTGTCGTAGGTATCGAGCATCTCGGCGAAGTTGCGGCTGATGCGCAGTTCGGGGGCGTTGGAGGCGTTGAGGGCCAGTTCGAGTTTGCCGTGGTTGTTGGTCAGGATAAAATCGGGCAGCAGAAACTGCACCAGGCCATCCCCTTCGCAGCCGCCCGGCTTGGGGTTGAGGCGGGTGATGAGCCGGACCGTCGCCCGGATTTGCTCGCTGCTCAGGCCCATCCGGCGCTGGATTTTTTCGTAGTGCTTTTTAGAAAACTCGTCGAAGTACAGGTTTACAATCGTCGTGGCGTGTTGGGTGCTGAGTTCGTTTTGGTTTTTGCGGGCGAGTTGGAGGAGCAGGCATTCGGGCAAATCGCGGGCACCGATGCCGGGCGGGTCGAAGGTCTGAATTTTTCGGAGGATGCCTTCCAGTTCGTCCACGTTGGTGTAAATGCCCATCGTGAAGGCCAGGTCGTTGCCAATCGCCTTCAGCGGGCGGCGCAGGTAGCCGTCGGTTTCGATGCTGCCGATGATTTGCCGCCCGATCAGTTCTTCGCGGGGGTCGAGGCGGAGGTAGCCGAGTTGGCCGATGAGCAGGTCAGTCAGGCTGCTGACGTGCGCGATGGGAATCTCCCGGTCTTCGGTGGCCGCGCCGTCACCCTGCATTTTATACCCCGCAATTTCGTCGTCGTGGAGGTAGCTGTCGATGTCGAGTTCGCGATCGTCGTTGTAGTCCTCGCCTTCTTCGTAGTCCTCCTCGTTGTCCTTGTCGGTCTGCTCGTCCATGCCTTCTTCCAGGGCGGGGTTGATTTCGAGTTCTTCGCCGATGCGGGCGCTCATTTCGAGGGCGGGAATCTGGAGGAGCTTGATAAACTGAATCTGCTGGGGTGAAAGCCGTTGCTGAAGGGCCTGATTTAAGGAGAGCTTTTGCATGGAACCAGGTTTTGATGGAGGGGTAGGCGGGGCCTTCACCGAAGGCCCCTGGCTTCGCGTTGCTCAACGACCGTGCCAAGTTTCAAAAAGGAACTATCACTTGTTGTTCTTTTTTAAAAAAAGTTTTTCAACGGAGATTAGATTCTTAAAAATCAACGCCTTAAATCAATCCTGTTTTTTCCTGAAAGTGAAAATTTAAGGCATTAAGTAACGCTTTGATTTAAAATTTGCAATTTGCGAATTGCGAATCGAGACAAAGAAAACCGGAATGCCATGCGGAAACACAACGGAATGCGGCCTCTGGACGTGGTGGTGCTGATGAAAGTGCTGGCCTTAAAAGCAGGCGGAATTTCCTGGATGAAAAAAGACGTTGCTCAGGCGCTGCACATCAGTGCCTCCGAAGCCAGCGAATCCCTGCACCGTTCCGCCACGGCGGGGTTGCTGGACGACACCAAACAAAAACTTCGACCCCGAAACACCGCCGAGTTTTTACAGCATGGATTGAAGTACGTTTTCCCCCAGCAACCGGGTGCCGCTGGACGCGGTATGCCCACCGCCCATTCGGCCCCCATGTTCCACGACCAGTTCATCGCTTCGGAAAAATACGTCTGGCCCGAACCGGCGGGAACGGTGCTCGGCTACGTCATCGAACCGCTCTACCCGACCGTACCGAAAGCCTGCCGGGAAGATGAGAAACTCTGGGAACTGCTGGCGCTGGTCGAAATGCTCCGCGTTGGTAAGACCCGGGAAGTGCGATTTGCCATCGAACGGCTGAATGAGTACTTATGACCTACCCTGCAACGATTTTTGAGTTTGAGAGAAATGCCGAAGAGCACATATCTAGACAGTCCGCGATGCGGTAGGTACACCAAAAGACGCTTCAAGTAACATTTACCGGTTCAAACGAAAGAATTTTAAAAAATAATTCGTTGATTCACAACTGATTAAAGTATTTTGTTGGACTGCAATGTTTTTTTTTAATAGAATTAGGACTTACGCTACTCTACACAGTTATTTTTTTATAGCTTGTTTTTCAGACAGTTACGAAAAAAGAGTCCGTTTTTTCGAGATAGGCCCGGTTTTGACCAGTGTTCTTCTCCCGGTTTCTACCCCGATTAACGCAACATTTTGGGGTTTCATCCTCGGTTTTAATGTGAAGGGTGCGCTCTCCGCCGGCACTCAACCGAATGAGCACCACCGCTGGCGACCAAATACTGCACAAGAAAAACGTAACTCCCTGAATATAAGAATTTAAAAAAAGCTGTGTAGAGTATGCAAGCAGGATAACCTTTTAAATCAAAATCTCCTGTGTCGGTTTGGAGATAGAAATTTTAGATGCCTATTAAGTATTCAGACAGATTTAAATCGATGTTAGATTTTGGATAAACTTCTGATAATCAGAGAGAAGTAGTTGCTGTAAATTAGTTTAGGTTATTGTATTTTCGTCTCATGGGAC
>CAXTIG010000008.1:47262-186495 GCA_964244295.1 uncultured Cytophagales bacterium | reverse complement strand
AGGCAAAATCAGAGGTTGTAAAATGTTGATTTACAGTTAAAAGACAAGTCTACTAATGTCGTTATAAGCAACGGTAAGTCCTTCCAGTTTCTGATAAGCATCTGAAACGGCTTTAAGTTTTCCGACTTCTTTGTCAAAGTCTTCTAATGTTGTATTAAATTTCTGCAAGTTGCTCATATAATAAAGTATTGAGTTTTTTTAATTGTGATAATTTTTGATAATAAACATCATTTAGCAAATAGGCTAAATCATAATATTCTGCAAGTTGTTCTAATTTTTCTGGATAGAATTTTGAGATTGATTGGCATAATTCCATTTTTTGTTCTTCATTTAGGTTCTTGCCTAAAATGATAAGTCTATTTAAAAAATCATCTTGTTCACTTTTTGAAAAAGTTTGTTTGATTGTTTCCAAAGCACTTTCAAAACGCTCTTTTCCATCACTATCTTGATATTCGTTGAGTGCTAAACGAACAAAACCACTCAAAAAATTTAAGCCTAAATTGTTACGATAACTTTCTAAAAAACGGCTAATGCTGTCTCTTAATTTTTTGAATTCAACTTCGTTTGGAAATTGATTATTTGTTGTCAAAATATCAAACCATTTTTCAAATTCTTTTGGATTTTCTGCAATGTGTTGAAGAATAAAAGTAGTTTCGGTAAATATGAAATAACTATCAATACGACTTTTGAAACTTTCACTATCTTCAAATTTATTACACCAGTCTGAAAGTGTTTTTAGTGATTGCTTACGACTATAAGCAATGTTTTCAAAAGTCCAATTCAGTAAATACCAAACTGATTTTTCTAATATCGTTACTTTCTCAACTTGTGATATTTCTGTTTCTACGTCTGTGTTAGGTTCGTATTTTGTGATATAATTTGAAACGCTTTTTGTGATCGTGGTTTCATTTTGAGTTTTGAATTGCACTTCAAAATGGTCAATAAAATTGGTTGTCCAGTCGGAAACTATGCCTAATAAACTTAAACGATAAATTGCTTTTTGTAAAATATCGTTGTTTATTCTCAATTTTGAATATGCGTCATTCCAAAATATTCTTATTTTACTTTCGCTCTTGAAATAAGTATTTATTACACCTAAAATTATTTTAAAATCTTCGTCAATATCGTTTTGCCCTTGTGTGAAAAGAAATACTTGTTTAAAAATATCTTTTCCGTCCCACTTCACTTCTTCGCTAATTTCTTTCATTTCAGCAAAAGTTGTGTCTTTATGAAATAAGCGTTCAACTCTTTCGCTGTCGTGAGTTTCAGGCGAATAAAGAACATAGCATTTTCCTGTTTTACCCTTGTTTTCTTCTTTGTTTTTGTCCCATCTTCCTGCTCTTCCTGCTTCTTGATATAATGCTTCTACGGAACTTGGCAAACCATAATGGAAAGTGTAAAAAATATTTTGCTTGTCAATACCCATTCCGAATGCTTTTGTAGCAACCAAAATTTGATACTTGTCTTGTTTGAAATCTTTTTGAACTTGCAATTTGAATTTATTAAACTCATCTCTTTGCATTACTGGTTCTGTTCCTGTTTTTCTTCCTGTTTGCTCATCGTAAACATCTCTTTTTGGAATGTCGCCAGAAAACCAACTTACTTTATTTTGATACAAAGTATTTAATGTATTTGAAACTTGAAAACAACCATAAGCACCGTTTACATTTGGTGTAAATACTAAACCTGCCTTTTCATTTGTTTCAATAAAACTTTCGGTGTCGTGAAGTTCTTTTAAAAGTGTTTGTATTTGTTTGCTTTTATTTCCCTTGTCGTTAATTACTTCAAATTGTAATTCTTTACGACTATAATCTAAAAGCGATTTTATATTTTCATCTTCAAGCCTTTGCTTTCTTCTTGAAAATTCAATTTTTATGTCTTTTAAAACATTTACAGACGCAGTAGCCGTAAGTCCAATAAATTTAATTTTACCTTCTCCGTTTTCATCTTTTGGACTTAATTTGTCAATGGTCTTTGCTAAATTCAAATAGGAAGTTCTAAAATCGTGTCCCCATTCTGACAAACAATGAACTTCATCAACAACTGCATAAGCAATTGAAAAATTGGCAACAATTGAAGTTATTTTTTCTCTGAATGACGGAATTTGAAATTTCTCGGGTGAAATCCAAACAAATAAATATCGTCCTCGCTCAAAATCTGTTTCAATTTGCCGTCTTTCGTTAGCATCTAAATCACTTGTAATGAAACTAACATTTGTTACAAGCATGTTTACCAAATTTTCATTTTGGTCGTACATCAATGATTTGATAGGACAAACTACAAAATTTATGCTTGGTTGCAATAAACACGGAAGTTGGTAACACAAAGATTTTCCACCACCTGTTGGCAATAAACCAATTGTGTCCTTTCTGTTTAATGCGTTTGAAATAATTGGAAATTGCCCCTCTCTGAATTTTGGTTTGTCAAAAATGTTATCCAAAAAGAATTCTAAAATGCCTTTGTCTTCGTCTGTTACATTGTAGTTTATGGGTTCGGTTGTACTAACTCTGAAATAATTTTTGTCTTTTACAATATCAAAATAATCAGTTCGTAAATAAATTACATCAGGATTTATTTTATTTTCATCCGTATATCTTTTGAATAATGAAAAGTCAATATTGATTGCTTTTGTTGTTATTTCAAAATCACTTTTTTTGTTTGTAATATTGATTGTGAATTTTGGTTTTTCAAAATTCGTTTTGTTTTTTAATTGATACAAATTGTCTAACCAAATGAGCAAATCATTAATTGCAAGTTCGGGGAAATTTCCTAAATCTTCATTTGCTAAAATATTGAAAATCCAATTTTCATTAAGACTTAAATAGTTGTGAGTAAGCAACTCAATGAGTAGAACCTGAAAACGAATTATTGCCGTAGGCAATAATTTCGTTTTTATTTCTGTTTCACTCATTTGGTTTTCTTTTATTTTCTCACAAGCATTTTTATAAAAATTTAGAAGTTTGTCAAACCTTGAAAGGTGTTCAAAAATTAGTTTTACTTTTTCTTTATAATTGCCATTTCGTAATTCTACTGTGTCAATTCTTATAGTTGTTACACCTTGCGTTAAAAGATAATTGTCTCTTGTAGCATCTGAAACCCTTGTAACTTCATCTGTTTTATGTTGTTGTCCGTCAATTTCAATTACAAGTTTTGCTTGTGGTAGATAAAAATCAACTTGTTGATTGATAAAGTTTCTGTTGTCTTCTCCTGTAATTTCGTTTATCTCAATTTCTGGAATGATTAAGGATTGAACAAAAGAATATTCTCCGAATTCGTTTGGTATTATTGTTTCAAAAAAATCTTTTGCTGGATAATAATTTCGTATTGGGTCGCCTTTGATTGTGTTAATCCAAATTGGCGTTTGATTTGTTGCATACAAAAACCTCTCTTCAAAATTGTCAAGTTTATGAATTTCTCCTAATTCGTTTTGTAAGTTTTTAGAAAGTGTCGTAGGGAAACCACGTTGAAGAATATTTTTAATTACATACAGAATTGATAGTAAGTCCGACTTAATCGGATTTCCTACCAAATTTTGAATTACAAAGTTCGGATTTGTATATGTGTAATTAGCCGTGTATTTCTTCATTCAATTTTGTCGGTTCGTTTGTTTACGGTGTGTCGTTCTACGCTTGCAGGTAATGTCTAGCAGGTTTACGTCGTTTCCTGACTGAAAACCGAAGGTTTGAAGGAGGGAAATGACGTAAACCTGCTAGACACTGGGTGAACGGTTGCCGCTATCGCCTCCCAAGCCACGGGTTACGGCAACCGATGAGCACCGGATTCGGTGCCTAAGGTAATACCAGTGCCCAACTTCTGCAAAAAGCGGGTCAGTATCTTCACTCGATCGGGTACAAAAATTCGTTGGAGCGGTGGCTCGTGTGCCAGGTCAGCTAGCGCAACTGCCTGGGCATCACCCCACCAGCCGCTTCAAACTCGCCAGAATTACTCCTTCGCCAGCAAGTAGGCACCGCCAACGTGGTGAATGCCCTGCGGATGGCGGTGCCTACTTGCTGGCGGGGCAGAATTGAGCAGGCTCAACCCTGTTCTTTCAGAAAGCGAAGGAACTGTTCCCGGTCGATGGTAGCTAGGTGAGCATTTGCTTCTGCCAGTTTTCGAGCGGCACCTTCCTGAATTTTCCGCTCTTGTTCCTCGGTCAACGGAGGTAGTTTCCTTCTTTTTTTAAGCGTCTTCATCGTTCGCTCCCTTTTTTAAGGTGACCACAAATCCTTCATAATCGGTATTTGGTTCAAACCGAACCAGTTTCCCGTCCGTTTCACCGGCTACGTTGAAAGTTTCCCGAAGTTGGGAGATTTCCCTGCCAATCACAATTCGATACAGCCGGGTTTTCCGTTGGTCGTTGCCTTTGAAATAAACCCGGTAGCTTGGAAACTGGTTAAGAAAATCTGCAACGATGCGCATCACCGTCGCCATAACGATTCGTAAATCCTGATTGTCGGTGATGCTGGAATCAGACTCTTTACCGCTGTCCAGCAGGTCGAGCAACGCCAGATTGTAAAAGGCTGACAGTCTGGTTTCCTGAAAAACCACCACTTTCCGGACAATTTTTTCCTCGCTGACGCTCTCGAATTCGTAGCGAAATTGGTTCGGGCTGGCCTCGAAAGGGTAAAATGGTTCGTTCACGCGCCGGGTTTCGTTCCGAAAACTAACAAAACCCGGCGGCAATCAAACCATCACCCGACCAGCCGCTTCAAACTCGCCAGAATCACCACAATCCCGACCATGATCATCAGGGCCTTGACGGGCAGCTTGTTGGCGAGGCGGGCGGCGATGGGCGCGGCTACGGTGCCGCCCAGAATCAGGCCCAGGATGACCTGCCACTGCGAAAAGCCGATGACGAAAATAAAGGTGAGCGAGGAGGCCAGCGAAATGAAAAACTCCGCCAGGTTGACCGAGCCAATCGTGTAGCGCGGGTGCCGCCCCGAAGCGATGAGCGTGGAGGTGACAATCGGCCCCCAACCGCCCCCGCCGACGGAATCCATGAAACCCCCAAACCAGGCCAGTGGGCCGATGAACTTGACGGGCTTTTTCGCCACCCGCTTGCGCAGCGCTTTTCGGATGATCAGCATCCCCAGAAAAAGCGTGTAACCCGACACGGCGGGTTTGACGTAGCCCATGTAATCGTCGAGTACCGAGGCCAGCAGGTACGCGCCGAGGATGGCCCCGATCACGCCCGGAATCAGCACGGCCTTGAAGAGCCTGGAGTTGACGTTGCCAAACTTCAGGTGCATGTAGCCCGACACGCCACTCGTGAAAATCTCGGAAGTGTGGACGCTCATGCTGATCACCGCCGGGCTGATGCCCACGTTCGCCAGAAACGTGGAGGCCGTCACACCGTAGGCCATGCCCAGGGCACCGTCCACCATTTGCGCCAGGAAGCCGCCGAGGATGTAAAGCAGGATGTCGGGCGTGATGGAGGTGAAGGCCGTCGTGACGTTTTCGACCGTCAGAAACGTAAACAGTAGGTGCCCGACCACCATCAGCGCCAGCGCGCTCGTGCCGTGAATGACCCACTCGGCCCAGGTACGCTCGCGCTTCCAGAGGGTTTTGACGGCCTCCTCGAAGGGATTTTTCCGGCTGATTTTGGGCGAAGTAGCGGGTGGAGCGAGTTCCTGAACGGGTTCCATGAAAAACGGTTTGCCCGCAAAAATAAGGGAGGAATTGAAAAATCTACTAATTCAGTAGAGTTTATTTAACCAACGACCGCTCCCGGCGGCTAAACAGCCAGGCCCAGTACGGGAACACCCAGCAGCCCGCGCAGAACCCCAGCACCGACTCCAGAAAGGCAAACAACACCAGCACTCCCCCCAGCGGCCAGGCCCAAACCCAGGCTTGCGCCAGCGTGAGGCCCACCAGCGCCAGCACAAATCCCAGCCCGATGCGGGCCGCGAAGCGTTTGGGAGCGCGGTCGGTCGGCACGAAGTCGAGGCCGATTTTAGCCACGAGCCAGCCGCTCAGCCGGGAAAACGGACTGAACCGACCGAGGTTGAAGGCCCGCAGGGCGAAATCGACCGTCAGAAACAGCGGGAAACCCAGCCAGCCGCTGAACAGGTACGCGAGCGCCGTGAGCAGAACCAACCCGGCCGTGAGCCGCACCTGGTTTTCATTCACCGACACGCCGTCGGTGGGGCAGTGGAGAGGAGTCATTTTAGTTGGGCTTTCTCAAATCGAGATTCTGGAAGAAAAACAGCCGGATGGCGTGGATGCTCCGGTAGGTGTTGCCCGCCGCCAACTGCTGAGTTACGTTCAAGTACCCCACTTGCAGGTTGCTGTGGTCGGAAAGCTGATACCCCAACCCGGCGAACAGGCGATTCTGGTCAAATTTATTGTACACAATTCCGGGTCCAAGGTTGATGAAGATTTCATCGTTCAACACCACCGAAAAGGTGTGGGGCACGATGCCTTTTTTGCTCAGCGGAATGTTGAGCAGGTAGTTGTACCGCAGGCGGGTATCGAAGGCGTAGCCCTCTCCCAACTCATCGTCGTTTTTGATGCGACGGCGAAACCGTTCTTCCAGCCGCAGCCACTGCATCGTCCTGACTTTCCCGTACTTGGTGTGCAACTGGATTTGTTGCCAAATCCGGTGTTCGGGCTGGGAAATACGGGCGTGGCCTTGTTCGGGAAAATGGTTGACAAACGTGTAGCCATTCGTCAGTTTTAAATCATCCGTGACGTAGTACGTGAGGCCCGTCCTGAGAAGTAATTTGGAAGGTTCCTTCACGAAATGCTCCGTGGCCCGGAAATGCCCGTCGAACCAGATGCCCCAGCGGTTGGAAAATCGCGTTTGGTTGAAATAGCCCAGCCACGTTTGCTCCTCCACGTGGATTTGTTTCGTGGCTTGGGCCAGTACACTGCCCGATGCGGCAATCAGCACGACTAAAAAGTAAACGATCTGATTCATAGACCAAGTTTGCTTTCCTAAAACTGACGAAAGAAAGGCAGGGAAGTTCCCCGCCTTTCTTTAACCCTGTAATTATCAAATAACTAATTACCCATTTACCCAATCACCGCTGCACTCAGTACAAGTAGCGCAGGGTGACGCCGTAGGTTCGGGGATCGCCGAGCACCCCGGCGTAGTGACCGGCATTGCCCGCCGCTGGCAACAATTGCTCGAAGTAATTCTGGTTCGCCAGGTTGCGACCCCACACGAAAATCGACACGCCGTTGGAGGCCCGGAAGCCCACCCGGCCGTTGAGCAGGGCGTAGCCATCGATGTTCAGGTACGCCGAGGGCGACGGGCTTGACGAAAACGAGGACCGGTAGTAGCCATCGACGGCGAGAAAGAACCGCCCGGCCTGGCTGAGGAATTTTCCCGCCCCACTCAGTTCGGCCCCCACGGAACCAGCCCATTTGGAAATGCCCGGCAGTGCGCCCCCCGAAATGTCCTTGAAGGCGGAGGCTCCACCGGTTTCTTCGAGGGGAACCGGCGCGTTTTTGAAGGAAACGTACTGGCCGTCGGTGTAGGCCAGCGCGCCGTAGGCCGAGAAATTGTTGTTGATTCTAACGTTCCCGTCGAGTTCGACGCCCACCACCCGCACCCGCTCGGCGTTGGCGAGGTAGCCACGATTCACGCCGACTTCGGCGGTCTGAACCTGCGTCTGGTAGTCCCGGATGTCGGTGTTGTGGAGCACGACGTTCAGGGTCGAACGCGGCGTCGGCGAGGTTTTCACGCCCACTTCCACGTGGGTCACGTACTCCGGTTTGACCCGTGCCAAATCGATCAGCGTTTCCCCGCTGGCCGTCGGCAAGCCGCCCAGGTTGACGCCCACCGGCTTGTAACTCGTCGAATAGGTGGCAAACGTGTTGATGCGCTTGGAGGCTTTGTAGGCCAGCGTCACCTGACCCGACAAGTTGCTTTCCTTGACGTCCGTCGCGAAAGCCTGGTTGGTGTACACCAAATTCTTCAGCGCAATCAGCGCGGGATCGGTCGTTTGCAGGCCGCCGTAGGTTTGCCGACTGAAGTCCACTTCTTTCCGGTCGTAGTTGTAGCGCAAGCCGGGCAGCAGGTGCAGTTGCTTCGTAATCGCCCAATCGAGTTGGCCGAACACGGCCGCCCCAAAGCTTTTGAGCCGGGAGGTGGTTTTAATGCCAAAACCATCGAAAAGACCGGGCGTTTTCCACAAGGCGCTGGTCGTGCTCTGCGAAAAGCGCCACTGCGCCCCACCGGACTCTTCCGTGTGTACTGGATCCGTCTTTAAGTCCTGACCGATGGCGAACACGCCAACGACGCCGCTCAGGCTGGACGATACCTTCCCGGCGTACCGAATCTCCTGGGTCCATTGCTGGTGTTTCGACGTCGCGGCGGACTTTGAAAGCACCGGCAGGCCCGTGAAGTCCCGGTCGTTCGAAGGGTCCCAGTTCCAGTACCGCCAGGCGGTGGTGGCGGTCAGCGTACCCGGCCCGACCTTCGCGTCGATGTTGAGCGATGCGCCGCCGAGTTCGTTGTTTGACCGCCAGGGCGTATCGTGGTCGATAAGCCGGTCGAATGGGTCCTGGCTGGGGAGCTTGTAGTTGAGGTCGGCGATGATCTGGTTGAACTGCCGGTACGCCGGGCGCAAGGTCGGCGCGACGCCTGCCACCACCTGCGCGTAACCGTCGGGCCGCTGCCGCGACACGTCGCCCGCCAGCGTGATCTTGACGTTGTCCGTCGGCGCATACAGCAACTGACCCCGGATTCCCAGGTTGTTGAGGTCGTTTACGGGCTTCTCGGTTCTGACGTTGTAAAGCAGTCCGTCGCGCTGGGTGCCGGAGAACGACAGCCGCGCCGCCAGTTTACTGCTCAGGGGACCCGTAATCGAGGTTTTGGCCTGAATGTAGCCGTAGTTGCCGTAGCTCAACTCGAAGGAAGCCCCCGGCTCGAAGCTGGCCGGACGCGTGGTGATGTTGAAGGCCCCGGCGGTGGTGTTCTTGCCAAACAGCGTTCCCTGCGGTCCGCGCAGCACTTCGATTTGTTCGATGTCGATAAAATCGAGCGTGGTCGCCGCCGGGCGGGCGTAGTACACACCGTCGACGTAGAACCCAACGCCCGGATCGATGCCGTCGTTGGTCAGCCCGAAGGTCGAACCCAGCCCCCGGATGTTGAGGGTCGTGTTGCGCGGGTTCGAGGAGTAAAGCTGCACGGTGGGAACCAGTTCTTTCAGACGGTTGACGTTGAAGGCCCCGGCGTCTTCGACCAGCGGCCCCCGGATCACCGAAATCGCAATCGGAACCTCCTGGACCGATTCCTGACGACGGCGGGACGAGACCGTGACGTCGGCAAGCTGATTGGAGCCTTCTTCCAACTTGATCTCGACGTTATCCTCGCTGACCAGCACTTCTTTTGTCTGGTACCCCACGTAGGACACGATCAGCGTGAAAGGAAGTTTTTGGCCCGTGATGAGCGTAAACTGTCCGCTTTCATTCGTCGGAGCGCCGTTGGTCGTGCCTTTGATTTGAACGGTGGCCCCGCTCAATTTTTTAGTGGTGCGGGAGTCAACGACTTTTCCCGACACCGTCGAATTGATGATGGGGGCGTTTTGAGCGGATAGGAAGAACGGGAGCAACAATGCTCCGGTGAGGAGAGAACATTGAAGACGGCTTAAAAATCGGAGGTCGAAAATTTGCTTCATGAAAAGAAAGAGACTGATTTCGGGTGCAAGATTACAACCAGACTATTTAATCTACCAAATTAGTAGATTTAAAAATCAAAAGTTTTTTTTGTGAATGTCCTTGGATCGGGGGCGGTTGTTCCCAAAAAAGACCCTCTCCTGATTAGGAAAGGGTCTTTTTTTGCGAAAAACCAGCCTCAGCGCGTCAGCGTCACCGTACCCAAACCCGCCAGCGACAAGCCAATTTTGTTGCACTCGTTCGAGGTGATGTCGTATTTGGTGGAAATAAAACCCGAACTCTCGCTGAGTTTCAGCACCACCTGGTTGTTTTTGACTTCGTAGGTGCGAGCAGTCGGGGTGCCGCCGAAACCGCCGTCGAGCAGCAGGCCCTTGTCGTCGTAGGTGCCGTCGCTTTTAAATGTCACCGGGCCGTTTGCTTTCTGGCCCTGGGCCGAAATGGCAGCGCTCCAGGTACCGACGATGTTTTTGTCGGCGGTCGGAGCGGTGCAGGCCGGGGTGGGGTCGCCGTCTTTTTTACAGGAAAGGGTGAGGGAAGAAACGCTCAGGGCGAGCAGCAAAAGGTACGCGTACTTAGGCATAAAAGGGGAGGTGTGGAAAAGTGAACCGCAAGATTAGCCAACGGCACGGGAACTTCCCAACGCAACCGAGGAGAACGCCGCACTGTTTTTTTCAAAAAAGCCGGTAAAAATCGTACAGTTTGATTTTCAGAAAGTTGGTTATCTTGCCGCCATTCTTTCTGGTTCACGGTCGCCAAAGACCGCTTTCCCGCGCGATGGACGTTCAGGCTGCGCAAGCATTTATTTTTGAAAAAATGGCTCGGAATTTATCACCGACCCTTTTTTACCACGGCCTTCACCACACGCACGATGTGTTGAGCGTGGCGCTGGCCCTTGCCGCCGCCGAAGGGATAACCGATCCGGAAGCGCTGGCTTTGTTGCACACGGCGGCCTGTTTCCACGATTGCGGGTTTATCACGACCTACAAAGGGCACGAAGAAGAGGGGTGCCGCCTGGCCGGGCTGCTTTTACCAGCCTTTGGGTACAAACCGGACCAAATCGAAACGGTATGTGGGTTGATCAAAGCCACTGAAATTCCGCAGAATGCGCAGACTCCCCTCGAGAAAATTCTCTGTGACGCCGACCTCGACTACCTGGGCCGCGACGACTTCGAACCCATCGCCCGCACGCTCTACGACGAACTCCGCCAGCGTGAACTGGTACCCGACGAACCCACCTGGAATAGCATTCAGGTAAATTTTCTGACCGCCCATCGCTACCACACGGCTACGGCCAAAGCCACCCGACACCCCCGGCTGCTGGAGCACTTGGCCGCGTTGCGAACGCTGGTGACTGAGTGAACTTTACTGAGTGATTGAGTGAGGGAGTGATTGAGCGAGAATTGAAATGTCTTTTTTCACTCAATCACTCCCTCACTCAATCACTCAATATTTCACGCCTTCGGATGCGCCTGCTGGTAGGCTTCTTTTAATTTTTCGATGGAATTGTGCGTGTACACCTGCGTGGCGGCCAGCGAGGTGTGGCCGAGCAGGTCTTTGATGGCGTTGAGGTCGGCTCCCCGGTTGAGCAGGTGCGTGGCGAAACTGTGCCGGAGTACGTGTGGGCTGCGTTTTTCGAGCGAAGTCACCAGAGTCAGGTAGCGTTTCACGGTGCGTTGAATCAGTACCGGGTAGGCCGCCACGCCCGAATCGGCGACGATGAGACGGTTTTCGGCAGTTCCGCCGAAGGTCGTTTCTTTTAGGGCTTGGTAGCTACGAATCATCGTGAAGAGGGGGCCGTTGAGCGGCACGACGCGGTGCTTGTTGCGTTTGCCGAGCACCGTCAGGGTGCGGTCGTAGGCGTTGAGGTCGGTGTCTTTCAGGCCAATCAGTTCCGAGAGGCGGATGCCCGTGCCGTAGAGTAGTTCGAGCACGAGTTTGTCGCGTAGCCCGGCGAAGCCTTCCGGAAATTCCACGTCGTCGAGGAGCGTCGCCATCTCCGTTTCCTTCACGAACGTGGGCAGGGAGCGGTCGGTTTTGAGCGCCTTGATCTTCAGCATCGGATCGGCGGCGATGCTTTTTTTTCGAAGCAAAAACCCGTAGAAGGCCCGCAGCGTGGCAATTTTTCGATTGGTGGAGCGGTTGTCGAGGCCACTCTCGGCCAGGTGCGCCACCCAGGAACGAATCATCTGGAAATCAGCCGCCTCGGGTGCGTCCAGCTCGTAGTGTTCGTTCAGGTAGCGGGTAAATTGCGCCAGGTCGCCGCCGTAGGCCGTCAAAGTGTGGTGGCTACAGCGTTTCTCGTACTTGATGTGTTGCAGAAAAAAAGAAACCATCTCCGGGTAGGGTTAACTACGCGAAGATGGTTTCTAATGTGCGAATGTGCTAATTTCTAATGTGCGAATGAAAAGGCGTCTTCATTCGCACATTAGAAATTAGCACATTGGGAATTAGTTTTCCAGGTTGCCGTACATTTTTTGCTTGTACGTGGCGCGGATCACCTCGAAGCGGCGTTGCACCGAGGGCTTCTTGAAGGCACTGCGCGAACGGAGTTCTTTGAGAACGCCCGTCTTCTCGAATTTCTTCTTGAACCGCTTGAGGGCCTTGTCAATCGGCTCGTTTTCTTTGACGTTAACGATGATCATATCGAATGGTTGTTGGAGTCTGATTAAAAACGGAGTGCAAATATACGGCAGCCTCCCAAAAAATCAAGTCGTTGGGCGGTAGTTTTGGGGTGTAAAAGAGGCAGCACCGGGGAGATGGTTGCCCTGGCGAAATCGAATAACTCGCTGGCAACCGAACCACCGCAGCGGCGGACCTTCCCGGCAACCCAACTACCCGGCCCCAAAAAAGGAGGAGACCGTCAAAGCCCAAAACAAAATTTTAATTCTTTATCGAACAGAATGCTGCACGCCATCATCGACCTCGGCACCAACACCTTCCAACTCCTCCTCGCCGAAGCAACCACCGACGGATTCTGTACGCTCCACGACGAGAGCCGGGCCGCTAAAATCGGGCAGGGAGGCATTTCCAGCGGCATCATCACCGAGGCGGGTATCGAACGGGCCGTGCAGGTGCTCACGTATTTCCGCACCCTCACCGACGCCCACGGCGTACCACCCGAACGCGTGCGGCCCCTCGCCACCAGCGCCGTGCGCAACGCCCGCAACCGGGAGGAGTTCGTGCAACGGGTGCGGGAAGCGACGGGATTTGTAGTGGAAGTCATCGACGGGGCCGAAGAGGCCGGGCTGATTTATGAAGGCATCCGGCTGGGTACGCCGCTAACAGAGGCCATTTCGCTGCTGATGGACATCGGCGGCGGCAGCGTGGAGTTTATTCTCGCCAACCGGGAACGGGTGTTTTGGAAACAAAGCTTTGAAATCGGCGGGCAACGGCTCATGGATCGCTTCATGACCGCCGACCCAATGCCCCCCACCCAAATCAGCCGCCTGGCCGACTACCTCGACGAGCAACTGTTGCCCCTCACCAACGCCATCCACCAGTACGCCCCGGCAGAGTTGATCGGTTCGGCAGGTTCATTCGAAACGCTGGTGGAAATGCAGCACTGGCAGCAAAGCGGACAGGGACCCGCCTCAACCTGGGTGACGGACGACCTGCGCGTCGATGAATTTTACCGCCTCCGCCAACAACTTCTCACCCACGACCGCGCCGGTCGCCTCGCCCTGCCCGGCATGATCAGCCTCCGCGTCGATATGATCGTGGTAGGCGTGTGCCTGATCGACTTCGTGCTGAAACGCTACGGCATCCACAAAATCCGGGTTTCAACCTACGCGCTGAAGGAAGGGGCGCTGAATAAAATTGTGAGTGGTGAAAGGTGAGTGGTGAATAAATTCAACTCACCCTTCACCACTCACCCTTCACAAGTAATTCATTCGCTGCGACCGACTCGTGCTCTGGGCGGGGTATTTCAACGGGGGCCTGACCGACGTGATCCCTCCCCCCCTCCTCGCCAACCGCGACGTGACGCTCGTGTACGGCCAAACCGACGACCTGCTGCGCCAGCTTCCCCAGTTTCCCCAGTTTCCCTTGCCTACGAAGCGGAGTTTCGGCGGGACGTGCCGCACCTGCGCGTGGAAACGTTTGAGGGTGGGCACGTTATCGACGCCGGGGCGCTGCGGCGGGTGGCTGGAAAGAAGAGTGGGGCCGTTGAAAAATGATTCGGGCGGTTTGGCGTTAGAGGTCTGTTGGTATCTTTGAACAACCAAATCAAGCGGTTTTCCTCCATGACGCCTTTCGCCACGATTCTTTTACAAGCCCTAAACCTCAGTCCCGACTCAGCGGCCACGCAGCTTCCCACCTCCGCGCAGGGGGCCGACACCTCGCTTTCGGTGCTCGATTTGCTGCTCCGGGGCGGTTGGGTCATGTTGCCCATCGCGATCCTGCTCTTCATCGCCATTTTCCTCTTCATCGAACGCTGGCTGTACATCCGCCGCACGAGTCGGCTCGATCCCAATTTTCTGTACACCATCCGCGAGATGCTGTTCAACGGCAACGTGAAGGGGGCCAGCGAGTTTTGCCGCAACTCCTCGCTGCCCATCGCTCGCTTGCTCGAAAAGGGCCTCAACCGCATCGGTGCCCCCATGCGCGACATCGAATCGGCCATCGAAAACTCGGCGAAGGTGGAGATTTACAACATGGAGAAAAACCTGAGCATCCTCTCGGCCATCGCGGCCATCGCGCCGATGTTCGGGTTTCTGGGCACGGTCACGGGGATGATCCGGGCCTTTCACGACATTTCACTCGCCAACAACATCAGCATCGGGGTGATTTCGAGCGGGATTTACGAAAAAATGGTCACCTCCGCCGTGGGCCTCATCGTCGGGATTCTGGCGCACGTGTTTTTCACCCTGCTCAACACGATGATCGACCGCTCCGTCAACCGGATGGAAATCACCGCCATCGACTTCCTCGACCTGCTCTACAAACCAGCACGAGTAAGTTGAAAATTGAAAATTGAAAGTGTCGAGTTCTGATTCCTGCATTTTCAATTTTCAATTTTCAATTTTCAATTTTCGAATTCATGAACTTCTCTCGTCGTCGTCGGGCGCATTCGGCTGTGGAAGCCAACTCGCTGTCGGACATCCTGTTTTTCCTGCTGATTTTCTTTTTGATGATTGCCACGCTCGCCAGTCCCGATGCCATCCGGCTGCTGCTGCCGCAGTCGTCGACGGCCAAGAACGTTCCGAAAAACGTGATTCGGCTTTCGGTCAACGCCGAGAAGAACTACTTCGTGGATGGTCGCGCCGTCAGTTTTGACCAACTCGAAACCACCCTGGCCGGACTCGCCGCCAGCAAGAACGAACAAACTTCGGTGGTGCTGCGCATCGACAAAGCCAACACCGTGCAAGACCTGGTCGGCGTGGCCGACGTTATCGCCCGGCTCAATTTGCCGATGGTGCTGGCGACGGATAAGAAGCGGTAGGCAGTGGCCTCAAGGAGCGGTCATAAGTTGGGCGTACAGTTTTGGGTAAATGTGAAATCCTTTTTGAATGGCTTCATCAAGGATTGCTTTCACTTCAGGTAGCCATCCTCGTTGGTGTGCTCTCAGCAAAATACCCAGGAAGCCCGTCTTTTTTAGTCCGTAGAGTTCGGCGACTTGACGAGCATCCGTTTCGTCAAGCAAAATCAAATCTGCTTTCCTCTCAATCGCCAGGGCAATGGCTTCGGATTCACCCCGATCGAGATCTTTAGCCAATAGCGTGACTAAATCCTGATTCTGGACGGGTTCAATCTGAAGAACTTCGGTAGCGATCAGATTTTGCAAATCGGCCACCCCTGGCTTTCCCGGTTCTGTAATTTCAACGAATACGGCTGGAGAAATTAACACGCGTCCGTAGAGTTTCTCTAATAAACCCAACTGCCCGACTTTAGCTAGATGAATTAGTGGGGAAGAGTTACTGACGATTAACTCATTGGCCTCCATACGCCAAATCCTCGTTGAGGTTATTCTCGTTGTAATGCCGGACGACGTTGCGTTCGGTCAGTAAGTCATCGAACTGCCATTTACTCGCCTGGGCAAGAGTCCGCGCTTTACCGAACGAAAGAACTCCTTTTTCGTAGAGCACCACGGCCAGTTCGCGTAGCAGCACGGTTTCACGAACCGGTTCGGGTAATCGCAAGGCCCTTTCTACCTCGTCGGGAATAGTCAGATAGAGGCTCATGGCTGCTGTTTTTTGTAAGAAAGATACGAAAACTTACTCCCGCTTCAACACCATCGCCGAGGCCTGGGCCGTCGGGAAAATCAATAAGTCAGCGATCATCACGTGGGGCGGACGGGTCACGGCGAAGGTGATGACCTCGGCCACATCGGCGGCGCTGAGGGGCTGGAAGCCCTGGTACACCGACTCGGCCCGGCGGGTATCGCCCTTGAAACGCACTTCCGAAAATTCGGTTTCCACCGCGCCGGGGGCGATGTTCGTGACCCGGATGCCGTAAGGGTTCAGGTCCAGCCGCATTCCTTCCGAAATGGCTTCGACGGCGGCTTTCGAGGCGCAGTACACGGCCCCGTTGGGGTAGGTTTGCTTGCCCGCCACCGAACTCAGGTTGACCACGTGCCCCCGCCGCCGCTCTTTCATGCCGGGCAGCACGGCTTTCGAGACGTAGAGCAAACCCTTCACATTCCCGTCCATCATCGCGTCCCAATCGTCTTCGTCACCGTCCTGAATCGGGCCGAGGCCGTGGGCGTTGCCGGCGTTGTTGACGAGGATGTCGATTTCCAGCCATTCTTCCGGCAGGCTATCGATCGCGGCGTGGACGGCACCCCGGTCGCGCACGTCGAAGGAGAGCAGGTGCGTTTTCACCGATTCCCCCAGCGATTGCCGGAGTTCGGCGAGCCGGTCGAGGCGACGACCACACAGAATCAGGCCGAAGCCTTCTTTTGCAAAAGTCTCGGCGGTGGCACGGCCAATCCCCGAACTGGCACCGGTGATGAGGGCGATTTTCATAAATTCTGAAGGGTGAAAGCTGAATGGTGAAGGCGAAACACTGAGGGAAACCAACTCACCATTCAGCTTTCACCCTTCAGAATTATTTTTTCTCCACCGCGTGCCCGCCGAATTCGTTCCGCAGGGCGGCGACGACTTTGCCCGAAAACGTGTCGTCCTGCAAACTCCGGTAGCGCATCAGCAGCGAGAGCGCGATCACCGGCGTGGGTACGCCCAGGTCGAGGGCGGTTTCGAGGGTCCACTTGCCTTCGCCGGAAGAGTGCATCACGCCTTTGATGGTGTCGAGGCGCGGGTCTTTTGAGAAAGCTTCTTCCATCAGTTCCATCAGCCAGCTCCGCACCACCGAGCCGTTGTTCCAGAGCTTGGCAACGGCCTTGAAATCGTAGTCGAACGCGGACCTGTCGAGCACCTCGAAGCCTTCAGCAATGGCCTGCATCATGCCGTACTCGATGCCGTTGTGGACCATTTTGGTGAAGTGTCCGCTGCCCGAAGCGCCCGTGTACAGGCTGCCGTCGGGTACGCACACGTCGCGCAGCGCCTGGGCGACGACTTCGTAGGCTTCGCGGTCGCCGCCGATCATGGTGCAGGCGCCGTTTCTGGCCCCGTCCATGCCGCCGCTGGTGCCGCAGTCAAGGAAGTGAATTCCTTTTTCTTTCAGGTTGGCGTAGTGCCCCTGCGAATCGCGGAAGTGGGAATTGCCGCCGTCGATAATGATGTCGCCGGGGGCGAGTTTGCCTTCGAGCAGACCGATCACGCTGGCCGTGATTTTCCCGGCGGGTACCATCAGCCAAATCACGCGCTGGGGCGAAAGCTGCCGACAGAGGTCGTCGAGGTCGTAGGCGGGCGGGAAGCCTTCCGCCGCCAGTTCGTCCACCTGGGTGCGGTTGACGTCGTTGACGATCACCTGATGACCGTGGTCTTTGAAGTTGAGGGCCAAATTATAGCCCATTTTGCCGAGGCCGATGAGTCCGAGTTGCATGGTTAGGATTCCCCCTTTGAAGGGGGGTGGGGAGGCTGTGCGCAGGCAGGGGATGTTCTCGCCGGGCCAAACATCCCCCTGCCCACGCACGGCCTCACGCACCCCCCTTCAAAGGGGGATTTTTTAGTTCAAAGATCCAATTCAAGTGCGCCTCCGACTCGGTTTGTTCGAGCAACGTGCCTTGTTTTTCGATGAACGCCTGCCAGAACCGCACGGCGGGCAAGTTAGCCCGAATGGCTTCCACTTCCCAAACGCCCCCGTAAATTTCGGCCAGCCGCGTCACCACCGCCGAGCCGAGGCCCTGCCGCCGATATTCGTTGGCAATGAAGAATTCGGAGAGTTTCAGGTCGGCGCGGAGGTTGCGGTACAGCGGCGTGGTGTTGAGCAGCACAAAACCTGCCGCTCGCCCCCGCCATTCCACCACCAGCGGCAGGCCGTTGGGTTCGTCGAGCCACCAGTACAGGTAGTCGGGTTGCCAGTGGCCGCGCTCGTCGAGGGTGTAGAGGCGGGATTCGTAGCGGGTCAGGTCCTGGAGGTAAAGCGGGTACACGGCCCGGAGCCAGTCGACGGCAGAGCGGGAATGGTGGGCATTTTGGAACTGAATCGGTAAAATCGGGGTCACGCAGGGGTTGGTGAGCGTCACTTTTTCGGAGAAGACTGCTGGATGGTCACGTTCCAGACGCGCGCTTCTTCGAGCACCGCCGGGTTGTGAGAGCAGATGAATAGTCCTCCCAGCACCGTGTCGGGCAGGTTCGCTTCGTATGAGCCTACCGTTTTCAATGCCTCACCCGGCTTGCCAACCCGCATGGTGAAGGTCTTTCCCACGCGTTGCAACTGAATCATCGGCGGCAGGGTCTTTTCCGGGGAAAAAATCTCGTCTTCCGGGTCGCGCATGGCGGCACCGGGGGCGGTGCGCCACTGCATCACCACCAGCCCATCGCCGTGCGAAACGGCGCTCACGTGAACGGCCGTATCCGCCAGCGATTCGCGCACCATCCAGCCGATTTTGCGGTGCGGGTCTTTTCCGGTCCCGATGAATTCAACCTGGGCCGTCAGGGTAAAATCACCCTTCATGTTCTTGTACAGATACTGAAATTCATCGCGGGCAAACCAGATGTTGTACCCCGCACCCCGAAGCTGGTAGCTGCGGTCGGATTTTTGATACGTCGCCGTGCCTTTCAGCGCCGGGTTGCCCACGTCGGCGTGCTGGTCGAATACGCCGAGTGGGTTTGTTTGGGCTACCGTGATCTGGTACACAAAAAGCAGGGGGAAGAGGAAATTGGTTTTCATAGGTTTAGCGATTAAATGCCTTGATCGGGTGATTTCTTTTTCTCAGGACTTTCGCAGGCCGCATCGATACGTTGGGTTTACGAATCAATTTCCCGCAGATCGCGCAGATTTACGCAGACTGCTTTTTAAAATTCTGCGTAAGTCTTCTTTCCAATTCAAGCCGAAAATAAGTAGCCTACGAGGTGGACCGGTGGCATCTTTTTCAAATCTATCCTGAAAGGTAGGCGCTGTTCAAAGGAGCGCGAAGGCAGTTTATTCAAAATTTCTCCGAAAAAAAAACCGGCGTTCCGAAAAGCTGCAATTTGCGTTTCCAAATCGCTCCCGTTTTCGTTATGCTCCCGGTTACGCTCCACGGCTCCCGCCAGCCCTACCCCACCCCCACCCCACTCCGCGCCGGGCCACTGCGGATGGACTACCAGAACGGCTTTTTACGCCACTTCGGCTACGGCGGCGAGGAGGTGCTGCGGATGATCTACTTCGCCTTGCGCGATGAAAACTGGGAAACCTACGCGCCGCATCTGAGCAACGAAACGGGTGATATTCAACCTGATTCGTTCAAGATTTCTTACCAATGCCACCACGAAAACAAGGACGGCCAGCCCGTTTTTCGCTGGAATGTAACCCTAGCGGGCAAAGCCGATGGCACCGTGACGTTTGAAATCGAAGGCGAAACCCTGCTACCGATTCTGCGCAACCGGGCCGGGTTTTGCGTGTTGCATCCGCCAAAAAATTGCGCCGGGCAAGTGGTGGAACTCCGCCACGTCGACGGCTCGACGGAAACCACGATTTTCCCCGAAACCATCGCCCCGGAGGATCCATTTCTGACTCTTTCCGGGATGCGCTGGCGATCGGCAAACGGCGGTTGGTACGCGCTGGAGTTCGAGGGCGATGCCTTTGAAACCGAGGACCAGCGCAACTGGACGGACGCCTCGTTCAAAACCTTCTGCACCCCGCAATCGCAGCCCCGGCCCGTGGCTTTAAATCCCGGTGACCGGGTGCGGCAAAAGGTGCGGTTTCGGTTGGATGATTCAGTCGTTGAAACGGCCATGACTCCCGGTGATTTGACCGAAGAATCAACAACCATTACCCTGACCATTCTCGAAAAAACAACGCCCCTACCCCGTCTCGGCACGGTTGCCAACGTCACCGCCACCGAATCGGAAGCGAGCGCGGCGCATGGCATGGCGCTGGGCCTGCACCACGTTCGGGTGGATTTTTACGCCGCCCAACCCGAACGGTTTACGGCGGGCCTCCAACGGGTGAAGGCGCTAAACTCGGCGATACTGGCTGTGCTGCACCTGACTGAAAACGCGCAGACCGAAACCGCGTCGTTTTTGACCCAACTCCGCCAACACGAAGTGGCCGTGACAGCGATGTTGTTGCTTTCGGAAAATTCCCTAACCACTGACACGACGGCGCTGCAAGCGGTTTTAAAACCATTGAAAACTGCCCTGCCCGACACCGATTTCGGGGCGGGCACCGACTTCAATTTTACTGAGTTCAACCGCAACCGGTTCGACTCAACTGGCTTTGACTTCGTGAGTTTTTCGGTTCATCCCCAGGAACACGCCTTCGACCATCTCTCGCTGGTTGAAAACGCCGAGGCACAGGGCGACGCCGTGCGTTCGGCCCAGGCGATTTTCCCCTCAACACCCGTCTGGGTTTCGCCCGTCACGTTGCGGCGGCGTTTCAATCCCGCCGCCCACACGCCCGCCGCCCGCGTTGTTTCCGACGAGCAGCGCAGCGATCCACGCCAGGCTTCGCTCTGGGCGGCGGGCTGGACCCTGGCCAGCCTGAAACACCTCGCCGAAGCGGGCACCGAAACCGTGACGTATTTCGAGGATTTGGGCGAACGCGGGCTGATGACCAACGATGGTCGGGTAGTTTTTCCGGTTTACCTGCTTTTAAAGGAGGTGCAAACCCACGCGGGCGGCGAGGTGCTGGCGACGGAAACATCGCAGCCACTGGCAGTTTCGGGTTTGCTGTTGCGAAAAGACGGATTCCTGAAACTGTTGCTGGCGAACCACGGTCTGACCGCCGCCCGGCTGCGATTGCCGACCGAATTGCAGGCACTGACGTTCAAATTGTTGGAGGAAACCAGCTTGGCTGAAGCCACCGCCAACCCACAAGCCTTTGCCGACAGCGCCGGAAATGCCCTAACTTTGGCGACCCCGGAAGCCGACGTGCTGGTGTTGCCGCCGTTTGCGCTGGCTGTGGGTGTCTGAATCAGAATTTACAGAATTGAAAAACAGCAGCCACAAATTCTAAAATTCTGTAAATTCTGATTCAGACCATTTTTCAACCTAAACCCCAATTCTTCCCCAACCATGAGCATTTTGCTTGGCGAAAAAGAGTACTTCCCCGGCATCGGTGAGATCAAGTACGAAGGTCCCGACACCGACAACCCGCTGGCCTTCCGCTACTACGACGCCGACCGGGTCGTGGCCGGCAAAACGATGAACGAGCACTTCCGCTTCGCCATCGCCTACTGGCACAGCTTCTGCGGCAACGGCGGCGACCCCTTCGGTGGTCCGACGCATTTTTATGAGTGGGACAAAAATCCCGACCCCATCCAACGCGCCAAAGACAAAGCCGACGCCGCGTTTGAATTTATTACCAAAATCGGCGCGCCCTACTACTGCTTCCACGACCTCGACGTGGTGGACCAGGTGGCCGACCCGCTGGAATACGACGCCCGCGTGCAGGCGCTGGTGGGCGTGTTGAAGCAAAAACAGGCCGACTCCGGCGTAAAGCTGCTCTGGGGCACGGCCAACCTCTTCAGCCACTACCGCTACATGAACGGGGCCGCGACCAACCCCGATTTTGCCGTGGTGGCCCAGGCCGGTTCGCAAATCAAAACCGCCCTCGATGCCACCATCGATTTGGGCGGTGAAAACTACGTATTCTGGGGCGGGCGTGAGGGCTACATGAGCCTGATCAACACCAACATGCAGCGCGAGCGCGAGCACTTCGCCCGAATGCTGCACCTGGCCGTCGACCACGCAAGGGGCCGGGGCTGGAAAGGCAAGTTTTTCATCGAACCCAAACCCTGCGAACCCTCCAAACACCAGTACGACTACGACGCCGCGACGGTGATTGGGTTCCTGCGGGAGTTTGATTTGATGGCCGATTTCGGGCTGAACCTCGAAGTCAACCACGCCACGCTGGCGGGCCACACCTTCCAGCACGAGTGCCAGGTGGCCGCCGACGCCGGAATGCTCGCCTCGCTCGACGCCAACCGGGGCGACGTGCAAAACGGCTGGGACACCGACCAGTTTCCGCTCGACCTCTACGAGTGGACGGAGGCGTTCCTGATTTTGCTCCGCAGCGGCGGGCTGAAGGGTGGCGGCATCAACTTCGACGCCAAGCGCCGCCGCAACTCGACCGACAACGCCGATTTGTTCCACGCCCACGTCGGCGGGATGGACGTGATTGCCCGCTCGCTCTTGATTGCCGACAAACTCCGGCAGCACGGCGAACTGGATGGTTTTTTGAAAGAGCGCTACGCCTCGTTCGATTCGGGAAAAGGCAAGGAATTCGAAGAAGGCAAGCTCAGTCTGGCCGACCTGCGCCAGGTCGCCATCGACCTCGGCCAGCCCCAGCAGCGCTCCGGGCGGCAGGAATACCTGGAAAATCTGATTTCGCGGTTTATTTGACGACGCTGCCAAACTTTTAGGTACACGGCCCCGTTTGCAGAAGCGGGGCCGTTTTTGGTTTTTCGTTATCTTGCCTGAAAACATTTATCACATGGAAGTCCTGGAAATCAAAACCCGAATCCATCAATTGGTGGATGAATTGCCAGAAGAATCGCTCCAACAGGTTTATTCCTTCCTTCGGCAAGTTGATAAACCCTCACCTCTCTCACCAGAACGCCAGAAACTCCTGGACGACATCATCAACGAAAACCGCGAATTGCTTCAACGCCTTGCCCAATGATTACGCTTGAAGAAGTCCTGTACATCCACCGCCAACTGATTGACGATTTCGGGGGAAGCGATGGGGTGCGGGACGAAAGCGTTTTGCTTTCAGCTATCGCCCGGCCTTTTTCCGGTTTTGGTGATACCGAATTTTACTCGACACCCGTCGAAAAAGGAGCGGCCATTGCCGAAAGCATCGTCAAAAACCACCCTTTCTTGGACGGCAACAAACGCACGGGCTATGCGTTGATGGAGTTCATTTTGCGCGAAAATGGACTTTTCCTGACTGCCGATTCAAATGAGCGGTATGATTTCGTGATTCAAATCGCCACGGGGGCGATTGAATTTGAGGCAATCGTTGAGTGGATTGGGAAACACACGACGCGTCGTTAATCCCCATGCTTTCAAACCTTGCCTACTTCGTTTCGTTTTTAACTATCCCCCTCGCCGTTATTGCCTGGGCAACCATCCTGGTCCTGCTTTCCAAGTGGCGGAATTTCCGCGTTTGGGTGTTCGCCAACGCAGTGATACCGGTGAGCGGCCTTTGGTTGTTGTCCGAGTTCAAAACCCAACTGTTTGACCCATTCGTTTACCAAATGCTGTTTTTGTGGATTCACGCGCTGCTGGCTTTTGGTCTTTCACTTTTCATTCGCTACTGATTTCTGAAAAACTCTTGATGACTTCGTACAACCAACTAAAAACCAACGACCTCCTCGCCCTCACGACCCTCGGCCAATTGAAAGCCAGCGGGTACCGGCCCAAGTCCATCAAGGACGAACTGCGGGAGAATTTGATTAAGAAAATCCAGGCCAAAGAAGACGTCTTCCCCGGCATTTACGGCTACGAAGACTCCGTGATTCCCGACGTGGAGCGGGCCATTCTTTCGCAGCACCACATCAACCTGCTCGGTCTGCGCGGGCAGGCCAAAACGCGGATTGCCCGGCTGATGGTCAATCTGTTGGACGAGTACATTCCCGTGGTGGCCGGGTCGGAACTCAACGACGACCCGCTGCAACCGCTCTCGCGCTTTGCCAATGATTTGATTGCGGAAAAAGGCGACGACACGCCCGTGGCCTGGCTGCACCGCGACGAGCGGTACACCGAAAAACTCGCCACACCCGACGTGTCGGTGGCCGACCTCATCGGCGATGCCGACCCGATCAAGGCCGCCACGCTCAAACTCCCCTACTCCGACGAGCGGGTGATTCACTTCGGGCTGATTCCGCGTTCGCACCGGGGCATTTTCGTCATCAACGAACTGCCCGATTTGCAGGCCCGGATTCAGGTGTCGCTGTTCAATATTTTGCAGGAAGGCGACATTCAGATTCGGGGTTTCAAAATCCGGTTGCCGCTCGACATTCAGTTCGTTTTTACCGCCAACCCGGAAGATTACACCAACCGGGGCAGCATCGTGACGCCACTCAAAGACCGCATCGACAGCCAGATTGTGACCCACTACCCGAAATCGCTGGAAATCGGGCGGAAAATTACGATGCAGGAAGCGCGGGTGAAGGCAGGCCAGCCGGAGCGCGTAGTAACCAACAACGTCATCATCGACCTCGTGGAGCAAGTCGCCATCGAGGCCCGGCAGAGCGAGTACGTCGATGCCAAAAGCGGCGTATCGGCCCGGTTGACGATTTCAGCCTACGAAAACCTGATTTCCGCCGCCGAGCGCCGGGCGTTGGTGAACGGCGAAGGCCAGACTTATGTGCGCGTGGCCGATTTGGTGGGCGTGGTGCCCGCCATCACGGGCAAGGTCGAGTTGGTGTACGAAGGCGAGGTGGAAGGGCCGGTCATCGTGGCGCAAAACCTGCTGGGCAAAGCCATCAAAACGCAGTTTCTGAATTATTTCCCCGACCCTGAAAAGCTGAAAAAACTGCAAAAAGGCGGCAACGGCAAAGCGAAAAATCCCTATCAGAAAATCACGAACTGGTTTGGCGATGCCAACGTCATCGACATCCTCAACGACCTGCCGGACAAGGATTACAAAAACCGCCTCCTCTCCATCGACGGGCTGGACGACCTCGTCGAGCAGTTTCACCGCGACGTGAAGGGCAGCGAAAAATTGTTTCTGATGGAATTTGCGCTGCACGGCCTCGCGGAGTTTTCCCTGTTGAGCAAGAAAACCCTCGAACGTGGTCTGCAATTCAAAGACCTGACCGACAGCCTGTTCTCGATGCCAAAAGGCGGAAAATTCGAGGACGAAGACGAGGATGATGACGATAAGTTTTGAGGGTGTAAGCGTTGGCAACTTTTAAAAAGTTGCCAACGCTACTCAGAACGTCACTTCTTTGATGTCTTCCTGCTTCAACCAGTGGTCAATCAGTTTTTTGTGCTGATGATGCCGGCCCGATGCTTTCCAGGAACCGGCAATTTGCCCTTTCCGAACCGTTTGTCTACCCTGGCTTTCTTTCAGTCCGAAACGTCGAAAATCCTGCTTGAACAGATCGAGTACGTCGGGGGAATAGTGTCGTACGACGTGGTAGCTGCGGGTGTGGTTGTAGCGGTCGACCAACTTTTCGACCCGCTCGAATCCAATCAACACGGCCAGCACCAACACGGCTCCGACTAGTGACAGTTCAATGTGTCCATCACCGATGGCCATACCCAGGGCCGCCGTCACCCAGATAATGGCCGCCGTGGTGAGGCCCTGCACCCGTTCTTCATTTTTGAAAATCACCCCCGCACCCAGAAAGCCGATGCCCGTCACGATGTTGGCAGCGATGCGACCCGTATCGCCCGCCTCGAAGAGGTCGGATAGCATGGTGAACATGGTTGACCCCAGGCACATGAGGGTGAACGTGCGCAGGCCCGCCGACTTGCTGCGGTACTCACGTTCGATGCCGATGAGGGCACCAACCAACACCGAGGCGAGCAATTTGAGAATGCCGTCGTGCAAAAAATCAATCATATCGGTGTGGTAAAAATTCTCCCACCGCTGGCATTGACAAGGGCCAATACCAGCGGTGGGAGATGGTTTCGTGGCAAAGCCGAGTCGGTTATGAACCTTTGGTTACTTTCGTAATCAGGGTCGATCCCACTGTTTTTCCGTTGCGGTACGTTTCTGTTTTCACCACGCCAAATCCTGGTGCAAACCATTCGGCGGCCTGAAAATTGACCCCAATGACCGCTTTCATGTTGGCATCGTAGGTGATCTTGAAACATTCGTAGGTGCCCGCCGGGGTGGTGATGGTTTCTTTCCCTTCTACTTTACGGTTTTTCAAGGTGAACGTAATCTTCTTTAGGCCCATTCCCCCGTTGAGCCCTCCGCTCGTCGGCTCGACCGACATGGTGGCATCTTTGAGTGTCTGACCGGCTTCCAGCCGGGCGGGGTACTCGGCCAGGTCTCCTTCCACGCGTACCTGCATATCTTTGTGACTCGTCGTTGCCTCGGCGGGAACGAGGTTACGCAAGTCGACTGCGTACACGCCGTTCTGACAAGAAACGGCGACGTTCGGATTGCTCGTCTGTTCCTTACCCTTCCCGTTGAACGTCGTAACGCTGATGTTGGCCTGGTATCCTCCCGAAACGGGCTTTACTTCGGTTACTTTCGATACACTGCGTCCGTTCGCTTCACCTTTTTTGTCATACGCCGTCAATTCTATTTCGGCACCCTGGCTCAAAAGGTAATACGTTTTACATTCTTGACCAGAAGCTAGCTTACAGGCCAGGGTCAGCAAGATGACCGGTACAAGTTTACCGAAGGAGATGCGCATAGGATTGGTGGAAGAACCTGGCTTTAAAAGTAAAAGTTGAACTGAATTGACGCTTGATTCGTCTAAAATTAAAAAAAATATAATTTTTTTTAATTTTACAACCTACTCATAAACAGAATGTTATCTATTAATTAAGAATTCTTTAAAAATATTTTCATCCCCGGCAGGTTACATCTGAGGAGACAGAATTGATATACCCCTGAAAAGCGAAGAGTTGACTCGACACACCATTTAGCACCAACATATCCCATGAACTTCCGCACCCGCATCCTTGCCTTCTCGTTCATCGCCGCCACGATTTTATTTGCTTCCTGCCAGAAAACAGAAATCGATCCGATGGAGCCTGCTGCCAAGTCAAACCAGCGGATTCAACAGCCAGAGGTAGTGCAGGATGAGGAAGCAGAAAAGCCGCCGATTGCCATTATTATTCGGTAAGAAGCTCATCGCTTAAACCTGAGTAGGGTATAATTGATAAAAAACGGAGCAGAGGCCGTTTTTCTAAAGTGAATTAAGATACTGCACTTTACCACCGCTACACGGTTCAGTGCCTTTCGTGCGCCAAAGCAAATACCTCCGAGACCACCGCCAAAAGGTTCCGGGGGTTTTGGCGGTTTTAGGTCGGCTGTGTTACTTTTAGGGACTGGTTAGCGGAATCCGCCAGAAATTCGCATGAAACCAACCCTTATGTGCTTCGTCTTCCTTTTGGGATGGCTGGGAAGTTGTTATGCTCCACCTTCTCTGAATTTCCACGCCCAGCGTGCTGTGCCTCAACGGATAGCATTTCGGACTGCTATCCAGCCTCCGACCCCCCTCAGTCGAATCGATCGCTTGTGCCTGCGGGCCGAGTGGGCCCTTAAGCGACACCAACACCAACAAGCCGTTGCACTGTATCGACAAGCCCAGGCTTGGGGCCGTGAAGACCGCGACTTCCTCCGGCTGGCTAACACCTACTCCGATCTGAGCACGGTATTCTACGAACAAACCCTCTACGAAAAGGCCCTGGCCGAATGCCTGACAGGTCTTCGAGTATTGCCTCAGAATCAGCTCGGTTCAGATAGTGTTCATTTCAAGCTGAATGCTTACGCTGGGTATATGCACGTAGCCCTCCACCGATTAGATTCTTCGCAGCATTATTTCGATCAGGCGGAGGCTTTGCTGAACAAAAACTCCACGTTGGAGGCCTCCATCCCTCTTCAGGTTACCAATTTTTATTCCTCGGTAGGGGTTCAGTTCAATAGCCTAACCAATTACGAAAAAGCTCTAATTTATTTAGAGAAGGCCCTTAACATTGCCAAGCGATACGAATTAGGAGATATGTACGAGTTTTTGTACAACAACATTGGTACCTGCCACCACATCCTTGGGAATTACGACCCGGCAATTCATTATTACGAACTAGCCTTAACCCAGACGAAGACACCGATCCTGAAAGTAATGCTCCGCAATAACATCGGGTCACTTTACCTCCAAACGGAAGACTATCCCCATGCTACCTCGGCGTTAGAACAATCCCTTACGCAGTACAACCGCCTGATTCGGGTGCAACCTTCTCAACAAAACTGGGAATACCTGGGCCGGATCCTGACTAACCTCGGCACGTGTTACACGCGCACGGAGCGATTTAATGAAGCCCGGCGCAGTTTGGCACAAGCCCGAACCCTCTTTTTGCGAGTTTCGGGCTTGCATCACCCCCGTCTGGCAGAGGTTTACGTCCAAATTGGAGAGCTGGCCGAGGCTCAGAATCGTTGGATCGATGCCTCAAATGAATACCTGAAAGCGCTGAATACCCTCTACCTCAACGGGTATCCGTCGAAAAATAATCCCCAGGCTCCGCCCGACGACGAGGCTACCTCGGTACCAGGCTTGTTCGACGTACTCCGGCACCAGGCGGCGGTGCTCGACCGGCTCTCCCAACACCGGAACCGGCCCTCCGACTTGCAAGCTTCGCTCGCCACCTACCAGACCTCCCTGCTGCTTTCGGATAAAATCCGCCGTAGCTACGAAGGGGCCGAAGCAAAGCTGTTTTTTACCCAGCAAGTACGCCCGGTGTACGAGCAGGCGCTCGACGTTGCGTTTCGCTTGTACGAACAAACCAAGCAGACTACTTACCGCGATGCCGCTTTCGATATCCTCGAAGGCAGTAAATCGGCGGCGTTAGCGGATGCGCTCCGGGAAGCCCGCATCAAACCGGCTACGTTGCCAGCCCGATTGCTGAACGAAGAGAAACGTCGCAATGCCCGGATTTCCGACTTGAAAACGGGATTGGCCACAGCCCGGACGTTTGGGCAGGTGCAGGCATTGAAAAGTACGTTGGTGGATGAGCAATTGCAGCTCAACCAACTTCTTCGGCAGTTTGACCGGATCTCGCCCCGGTACTACCGGTTTAAGTACCTACGCCAGACCGTCCCCCTGGGCCAGGTGCAACGGGCCTTACCCGATGCCCAGACCGCCCTGCTTTCGTATTTCGTCGGAACCCGGTACTTGTACACCTTCGTAGTAAGCAGGCAGGGAGCCGTATTCCGACGTAGCGTTACCGATCCAGTCGTACGCCCGTACCTCGACACGTTACGCCAAGCCTTGTACGTCAATCCCGGCCTCGATACGTACCGGGGCAGTCGCGCCGCCCAACGGGCCTATCGTACCTTTGTGGCCCCATTTGCCCGGGATCTCCGACCCATCCGACGGCTGATTGTATTGCGCGATGCCGAATTGCATTTCATTCCGTTTGAGGTGCTTGAATCCGCTCCTGATCAGTACCTGATCCAGCGTTATTCCATCCGGTACGCCTATTCAGCCACCTTGCTTTTCGACTCGACCCGACACAACCGACCTTTTAACCTAACAACCCTGGCCATAGCCCCCTACGCCGATTCGACGGGCCTGACGGCCAACATCCGAAACGAGGGCCTGGGGGCTTTGCCCGCTTCGTACCACGAAGTGGAACGGATTGGAGGCAAAGTACTGCTCAACAATGCCGCCACGAAGGAAGCGTTCCTCCAAAATTACCACCAGTACGGGTTGCTTCATTTAGCCACCCACGCCCACGCCGACGGAAACGATCCGGCGCAATCCTACATTGCTTTTTATCCAAACAAAGCTCCTTACAAGTTGTACACCAACGAGTTGTACAACCTCTCCTTGAACCACGCCCGGCTGGTGGTGCTGAGTGCCTGCGAAACGGGCACCGGCCTGCTCCAGCGGGGCGAAGGCATCATGAGCCTGGCCCGGGCGTTTACCTACGCGGGTTGTCCGAGTGTGATCACCACGCTGTGGAATGCCCACGACGAGAGTTCGGCCTTCCTTTCAGAACGCTTGCATCATCACTTGCGGGAAGGAATTCCTTCGGATGAAGCCCTCCAGCGGGCGAAACTCGACTACCGGCAGTCGGAATTGGGACGGCCCTACAACCACCCGTACTACTGGGCAAATTTCGTGCTGATAGGCGAAGCCATCCCGCTATACGAATCCAGCCACTCCGATTACCTCAACTGGCGCACCGCAGGAGGAACGGCAGCGTTGGTCGTCGTGGGGATTCTGGTCTGGTTTTTCGCCTGGGGAGGAAAGAAGAGAAGATGGAATCTACCGGGCGGCACTCCGCTGCAATCCACGGAGTCAGCCAAGATAGACTAACTCCATGGAAGGGCAGAACTTACTTACTTTGATCAGCACCAGCGAAGCGCAGTTGCCAATCCATTTTCCAGCGGTCGAGTGCGCTGATTTCGTATTGAAAATCAGGCGCTCCTTTGATTTGTTCGAATAATTTTCCGGCGCGTTCCGTTTGACCGGATTGCAGGCAGGCCACGGCCAGGAACCACTTGGAAGCATCTTTGAAATACGGGCGTACTTCACAATCGACGACCTGTTCCAGGCAGGGAATCGCCTTATCAGGCTGTTGACTGACGAGGAACTGCCGGGCGGCGTAATAGTTACTATAACAAGCCGAACTGGGCTGATTCCCCCCCCGGGTGACGTGCGTCGTTTCCTCATGCACCGCAATCGAATCGAAGGAAAGGTAGCCTACCCAAAGGCCCCCGGCAGCGGCCACGGCAGCGGCGCTCCGCCACCACAGGGGTCGAACTTTCGGGGCGGGCCGGTTGACGGGCAAAGGGCGAACGATCGGCTCGATAAATTGGAGCGGTTCTTCTTCCTCGGCCAGTTCCGATTCACCCATTTTTTCGGCGTGGATGGCAGCAATTTCCGCCCGCAAGTCGTACTCGTCGATGACTTCGTGCATCAGGCGGCGCAGGGCCACCTCTTCGCGAAAATTATCGTCGTGGGACAGCTTGGCTTCAAAAATCGCCCTCTCCGATGCCTCCAATTTGTGATCGAGGTAGGCCTCAATCCACTCAGACTCTTCAG
Organism: uncultured Cytophagales bacterium; assembly: GCA_964244295.1. Lineage (GTDB taxonomy): Bacteria > Bacteroidota > Bacteroidia > Cytophagales > Spirosomataceae > JAJAZB01. The sequence continues at coordinate 155,648 of CAXTIG010000008.1, read as the reverse complement.
GCGGACTAGTGAGTTTCATGGTTTTAGCAGGTTTTTCAGTTTTTGTATGCACTTAAATTTTTCGTTGATGGCCACCCGCTCGTTCTCATAGCCCATCAACTCGGCGATTTCCTTCATCTGAAGGCCGTCGCGGCGTTGCGCCGTCAGTATTTGCTTGCAACGTTCCCCAAGTCGGTCGAACTGGCGCAGGTAGTGCTCCATTTCTTCCTCCTCTTCGAGTTGCAACTGCGCATCGGCGCTCACACTGAGGTGGGCATCTCCTTCGAAATACTCCGTTTCGCGCAGCATAATTCGGTCGCGCTGGCGGAGCGTGTTGATCCATTGGTTCTTACAAAGCGTGTACAAAAAGGCACCCACCCCAGCCCCGGATTGAGGATGGAACTGGCCCGCACGAACCGCTTTAATAAAATTCAACACCGCCAACTGAATCATGTCGTCGGCATCCTGATTGCTGCCGCTGTTGCGGCGGACGTAGTCCTTCAGCAGGCCGGTATGCCGGTCGTAGATGCACCGGATGGCCGTGTTGAGCGCTTTTCGGTCGTCGGATAAAATGCCATTTACAATTGCCTGGTCAGAACAAAAGCCGAGATGATTCATTCATTTTCAAAGGTTTATCAAAGCTGAACACCAAAATGTAACCTAGTAGTCCTAACTTTTTTTCACTGGTTAAGCTAAGTCGCTGATTTTCAAGAAAAAATTTAACATACTTGTTGGAAGGGAATCGACAAAAAAAAGCCATTTCCAGGAGTCACCCCGCAGGAAGCGCACTCTTGAAAATGACTCGTTTGTCCTGGCGAAACCCGGTCTCAGCGTTGCCGCTGCCGCAGGGCTTCGTACAAAACCACCCCGTTGGCCACCGACACATTGAGTGAACCCACCCGCCCGAACATAGGCAGGCTGGCGAGGTCATCGACAAGCCGAAGCAGTTCGTCGGCAATGCCGTCTTCTTCCGAACCCAGAACCAGCGCCGTGGGACCGGTGAAATCGAGATCGTAAATCGTCTGGCTTACTTTTTCGGTGCATCCCACCACCCGTAGCCCGGCCTGTTGCAGGTAACGGACGGTTTGGGTAAGATCTTCCTCCCGGCAAACGGGCAGGAAATTGAGCGCCCCCGACGAGGTTTTCATCGCGTCGGCATTGATTTGCGCCGCCCCCCGGATCGGAATCACCAGCGCGTGAACGCCCGCCGCCTCGGCGGTGCGGGCAATGGCCCCGAAGTTGCGTACGTCGGTGATGCGGTCGAGGAGCAGCACCAGTGGTGTTTGCCCGCGTTCGAAGGCGTCGGCTACAATGTTGTCAAGTTTAGCGTAATGCACCGCCGCCACGAAGGCAATCACCCCCTGGTGGTTTTTGCGGGTGATGCGGTCGAGTTTTTCAGTGGGCACTTTCTGCACCGGCACCCCGCGCATCCGGGCGAATTCAATCACTTCGATGTTGCCCAGTTCGCGCTGCACCAGCAGGCGGTCGATTTCCTTCCCCGCCCGCAATGTTTCGAGCACGGACTGAATGCCAAACACGATGTCGGGCTTGGTGGATTGCGGAGTTTGAAACTGGGATTTCGGACGGTTCGCCGCGCGATTGTATGGGCGCGGGCGCGGCGGGCCACCGCGAGGGGAGTCGTTTTCCATAAAGTCAACTGTGTTTCCTCACAGCGACTTTCCTCGGCCTACTGTGAATGGTTAATTTCTACAAAAATACGGGAAGGAAGCTGGTTAGAATTTTCTTTTAACAAAAAGAGGCCGTTGTCACCCTGAGCTTGTCGAAGGGCGGGTTGGAAATGGGAAATTAGTTCCAAATTCCAACCCGCCCTTCGACAAGCTCAGGGTGACAACGGCCTCTCAATTTTTATAATTCTACCAACTCCTCCATCAAATCTCTTTTACTGGTCCACTTCCCCATTCCGCCAGGCCTCCACCGCAGGGTACCAGATGGGCTGAAATTCGACAAACCGGGAGAGTTCGTAGTGGTCATCGACAAACTGATTGGCGCGTTTGTTGAACGTAAAATTGATTTCCGAAAACTGCGCACTGCGGCGGTTGTACACCCATACTTCCTTGTCCTTGTTGCGCTGCACCCGGTTGGGCGGTCCCATGATCAGGTACACCATACCCTTGTCGGTTTTCCATCCTTCTTTGTAGGTGGTAAACAGCCGGTTGGCCTGTTCCACCCGGCGGTAAAACGCCCGGATGCTGCGCTTGGCGGTTTGCTGGTTGCCCGAAGTCAGGTTAATCCAGTACCGGTCGAGGGCTTTTTTGGCTTCCTTCGAGGCGTTGGCGTCGGCGTATTCCTGGTTGGTGCTCATGTAAATGAGCGGCTTGGTGAGCTTTTCGGGCCGGGTCACGCGCGGGTAGCGGTCATCCACACTCAACAGGCCGATGCCGAAGGTTTCGGTGGTATCGCGTACGAAAAAATACAGCCCCTCGCGCGTCAGGCGCAGGGGGGCGTTGGTGCGCACGCTGAAGGCGCTGTCGGTAAACAACTGCCGGGTGGGCCGACGCGGCTCAGTGTTGGTTGGCGAAAGGGCCGCTTCAAATTCGTAGCCGTAGTGAAAAGCGCGGAAGGTGGTGTCTTTTCCGGCCAGCGAACGCAGTTGGAGGGTGTCACCCGACGCCACGTAATTCTGAAGGCGGGGCACCCGCCCGGTTTGATCGAAAATGGCGAAAAAATCGCTGAATTTACCCGAATGAAAGCGCAGCGAAAGATCCTGCTGGCTGCGGCGGTTGACGGTCAGGTCGTTGATGTCGGCCAGGAGGACAGCGGTGAACACGTCTTTGTTGGCGGGTTTGGGCACGTCGAAAAACACCGTGTAAAAACTCCCCTGCCGAAACAGCGTCTCACCCGGTTTGAGCGAAACCCCGCCCGATTGGATCACGGCCCGGCTCCCGTACTCCGGCGCGACGGTGTAGTTGATGGCAAACTGGCTCGGAAAGTCGTCCAGGGCCACTTCCCGACCGGGGTCGATACTGAGGTACACTCGTAGCGAGGTGCCGTTGTCGAGAAACTTGCTCCGGGCCACCAGCGCCGCTCCTTCCGAGCGTTGCACGGGGGCACTGGCCGACGAAGGGCCGTTGGCGACGGGTCGCCGGGCGGGGGCACATCCAGCCAACAGCGAGAGAGTTCCTAAAAAAACGAAAACGTATTTCATTCCGGTGGAACGGGCCGACGGCCCGTTGTTGGTTTAAAAATCGAGAAAGTGGGGCTGAAACCCGAACATCTCTTTAAACGAAATTACGGCGTTGTCTGCCAAAAATGGGGCACTTTTTTTGAATTTCACGGCTTTCCCCGGCGTGGCTTCGGCCCAATCCCGCTGTTCATGCACGTTTACGTTCACATTCCGTTCTGCGCTCAGGCCTGTTACTACTGCGATTTTCACTTTAGCACCCAACTGGCCGGTCGTGCCGCGCTCGTGGCAGCCTTGACGCAGGAAGTGGCCCTGCAACGGGATTTTTTGCCGAAACGCCCCCTCGAAACGATCTACTTCGGCGGAGGTACGCCCTCGCTCCTGACCGAAGCTGAACTGGCCCGTCTGCTCGATTCCATCCACGCCCATTTTACGGTTTCCCCCGACGCCGAAATTACGCTCGAAGCCAACCCGGATGATTTGACCACCGAAAAACTCCGCCAATTCCGTTCGCTGGGCATCAACCGACTGAGCATCGGCATCCAGTCGTTCGACGAAGGCCATTTGCGCCACCTCCACCGACTGCACAACGCCGCCGAAGGCGAAGCCAGCGTCCGTCGGGCGCAGGAGGCGGGTTTTGAAAACCTCTCCATCGACCTGATTTACGCGATTCCGTCGGACAATCACGCGATTTGGGAAACCGATTTGCAAAAAGCCAGTGCCCTGGCCGTGCCGCATATTTCGGCCTATTGCCTGACCATCGAGCCGCAAACCGTCTTTGGTTCCTGGTTAAAAAAGGCAAAAATCCAGCCCATCGACGACGCCTTCGCCGCCCGGCAATTTGAACTGTTGACGGAACACCTAACGGCCCAGGGTTACGAGCACTACGAAATCTCGAACTTCGCCCAGCCGGGGCGCTACAGTCGCCACAACACGAGCTACTGGCGGCAGGAGCCGTACCTGGGCCTCGGCCCCAGCGCCCACTCCTTCGATGGGTACACGACGCGACAAGCCAACGTGAGCCACAACGCCCGCTACGTGGAGGCCATCGGGCGCGGCGAAATTCCCGCCGCAACCGAGCACCTCAGCGAACCGGACCGCGTCAACGAATACCTGCTCACCAGCCTGCGGACGCAGTGGGGCTGTAACTTGAAAAAATTGAAGTCGATTTCGGAACAAGGTTCTGCCCTCGTGCAGTCGCTGCTGCCGCCGCTTTTTGAAGCAGGCTGGTTGGTGAATGAAGACGGGTTCCTCCGCCTTACGCCCGCCGGAAAACTCTTCGCCGACCGCGTGGCGTCGGAGTTGTTTTGGGTGTAGGAACTTCCCGGAAGTTTTAAACCCGTTGTGGAACAATTCCGGGAAGTTCTACCCTCGCGGGGATACCCCCCCCTACTTCGCCCCCTTCAACTTCTCGAGCAGCCACGCGTTCATCGCCTCACGCTGTTCGGCGAAGGTCCAGTGGCCGGTTTCCAGGGCCAGGAGCAGGTCTTTTTTGCCGGGAATGACGTTGTAGGCGGCGTACATCGAGGTGGGCGGGCAGGTTTCGTCGTTGAAACCCCAAGAATAGTAACCCGGCTGGCTCACCGTCCGGGCGAAGTTGACCACGTCGTAGTAGCCGGTCGTCCGGATTTTGTCTTCTTTTTTGTTGAACGTCAGGTTGTTGCCCGTGAAGAGATGCGGCCATCCACCGGCCCGGCCGTTGAGGTAGCCCGTCACGTCGGCAAGGGCCGGGTAAAAAGCACCCAGCCATTTCACCCGCCCGTCGAGGGCTGCCGTCGTGATGCTGAGCGCCCCGCCCTGACTTCCGCCGGTCACGGCCAGGTTTTGACCGTCGAACTGCGGCAGGCTCGCTAAAAAATCGTTGGCCCGCACGCAGCCCAGGTACACGCGCTTGTAGTAATAGCGATCGCGGTCGTCGAGGTTAAACATCTGGTAGCCCGATAGCGCTCCGGCGCTGAGGTTGGCGTACACGTCGGGTTCCAGGTTGACCGGGATGCCGTGAATGCCGATTTCCAGGGTGATTACGCCGTTGGCGGCCATCGCCACGTCGCCCGCGTAGGGCCGGATGCCCGCGCCGGGCACTTTCAACAGCGCCGGGTATTTGCCCTCTTTTTTCGGAACGCAGAGCATCCCGTACAGCCGGGCGTTGCCGATGTTCTGCAAGTTGACCTGGTACACGTTCACCGTTTCGGTGCAGCGTTCGGGCAACAACGTCATCCGGGCATCGAGCGGGACTTTTGCCAAATCGGCTTTCGCGCCGTCCCAAAACTGCTTAAAATCGGCGGGATTCGCCACCGTCGGTTCGATGCGGGCCGGGTCGTAACCCGCCGTGCCCAAGCCCCGGTATTCTTTCCCGCCCACCTCGGCAAAGGCTACGCAGCGCAGAAAACCGGGGGTTTTCAACGTACCGCCTTCCACGACGGTCGTTCCGTTGGGCAACGTCAGCGCTTCTTTTTTGGTCGGGTCGAGTTTTTCCGGACCCACTTCGTAGCGGACTTTCACGCCCTTCACCGGATTGCCCGCCTGCAACACGGTTACGGTGAAGCGGGCCGGTTCGCCGGTTTTATAGGTCCAGTTGGCGTGGTCGGGCGCGACGACGACGGTGACGAGTTGTTGGGTAGGTTGGGCAACGAGTGGGGCGGTGAAGACGGCCCAGAGCAAAAGCGAAAGGGATTTTTTCATAGAAAAAGAGGTAAAGACGCGTTGATAAATGAATTCGTAGACCGAAAAGAACCGTCTGGCTTATTGCTTTTTTGTCATCCTGGAAGGACCTTGTTGGGCTACCATGAGCATTTCAGGTAACTGAACGGTAGTCTGACAAGGTCCTTCCAGGATGACAAACCAAAAAACAGGCGTAAAAAAAACAGCCCGCTCTTTCTCAAAAGCAGGCTGTCCGCAATTTCTACCAAAAAAAACTTACGCCGCCAGGGCCTCGGCTCCACCGACGATTTCAAGAATTTCTTTCGTGATGGCAGCCTGCCGCGAGCGGTTGTACACCAGGCGGAGTTCCTTGATGAGTTCGCCCGCGTTTTCGGTGGCTTTGTCCATCGCCGTCATGCGCGCTCCGTGTTCGGAGGCGTTCGAGTCGAGGACGGCTTTGTAGAGCTGAATTTTGAGCATTTTCGGCAGCAGTTCGTTGATGATTTCTTCTTCCGAAGGCTCGAAAATGTAATCGCTGACCACCCCGGTCGGCTTGGCCTGCCCCGCCGGGCGTTCCGGGATGGGCAGGAATTGCTCCGTGCGGATGATTTGCGTCGCGACGTTTTTAAACTCGTTGAACACCAGCTCCACCGCGTCGTAACGGCCCTCGACGTAAGCCGCCATGATTTCCTCGGCGGCCTGGCGCACCGTGCCGAAGTTTAGCCGGGTGAAGGTGTCGGTGTAGTGGCCGTTGACGCTGAAGCCCCGGCGGGTGAAAAACTCCGCGCCTTTTTTGCCAATCGCCAGAATATCAACCTTGCCAGCGGCCCGTTGAGCGGCGTATTTTTCGGCGATGAGGGCCATCGCGGCTTTGGTTACGTTGGCGTTGAAGGCCCCGGCCAGCCCCCGGTCGGAGGTGACGACCACCACCAGCACCCGCTCCACGATCCGGACTTGCTTGAACGGACTTTCCTGCGCCACGTCGGCCCCTTCGGACACCGTACTGAGCATCTGGCTCAGTTTCTGGGCGTAGGGGCGCATCTGGATGATGGCATCTTGGGCGCGGCGCAGCTTGGCCGCCGCCACCATTTTCATGGCTTTGGTGATCTGCTGGGTCGAGTTGACGGACTGAATCCGGTTGCGTACTTCTTTGAGTGAAGGCATGGTGTCTTCGGAATTTATTCGCTGAACAGCCTCACGTGCGGGTAGTTCAGAATTTTCTGATCAACCGTGAGCAGTTCAAGGTTTTTCGTTCGAGCCGTGGCAACAATGAGTTGGTCGGCGGGGTCGTTGTGAAAAGGTTGCGGGAGTTGACACGCGTCCTGGATCAACTCAATGTCCAACGGAATTACCCGGATGCCCACCGTTTGGATGGCTTGCTGAAACCATTCATCCAGCGGAACCGGTAACTCCAACCTCCCCTTTTCCACCAATTTTGCCACTTCCCAACAGGAGATGACGCTAATCACAACGTCGGAAGGCGGCAGCGCATCCAGATACCGTAGCGTAGGTGGCTTCAGGCGGGTGGAATCGTTGATCCACCAAACCCAGATGTGGGTATCCAGCAACATCATTTGAGCGCCTCCCAGTCTGCTTCGTCGGCAGCCGACTCAAACGGAGTTGGATAGGAAATGGGTTGGTTCCGAAGCGGAAACCGGCCTTGTTTTGACAAAACGTCAACGTCTTCCGTCAGAATCAGCACTTCCACTGACTGACCAGCCGCCAGCGGTAAATCCGGCAGTACCAGGGCGTGGTCCTGACCAACGGTGGTTTTGATTCGTAGAGCGTTCATTGATTTTCTTCTTGAACGATTCCAAGTGGTACAAATCTCACCACAAGTTGTCCTTCATTATTCACCTTTTTCAGCATTTTACTACCCTCAAGCTGCATTTTCGCAATTGCTGCAAGCCACCAACTATTTGAATTACTCATTACTACAAGTAATTCAGGGCCGGGATTAATCGGCTCGAAAGGCTGAAAGTTATCAGTCAAATTCGGTTCTTCTCCAAAGGCTTCAATTGGCAAAATCACCTCGAAAGGCTGGCCTTGACCAAATAAAACACCAAATTCAGCCTCAGAAGTGGCAATCTTTACATTTTCCATTTTAGTCAACATTTGGTTATTTTTCTCACCGTAACCCGCACAGAAAGCGGGTTACGGTGCTATACTTATACTTCACTCATCTATTTTTCCTCTTACTCAAGCGTACTTCGAGGCCACGTCGCTGGCTACTTTTTTGAGCGTGTCGGTGATCGTATCGTCGAGTTTACCGGCGCGGAGGCCGTCGAGGACGGGCCGGTGGGCGGCTTCGAGCAGCAGCACAAAATCTTTCTCGAATTCCCGCACTTTGTCCACCGGCACTTTGGTGATCAGGTTGTTGGTGGCGGCGTAAATCATCGCGATTTGGTTCTCCACTTTCTGCGGGGCACCCTGGGGCTGCTTCAGCATTTCGAGGTTGCGCCGACCGCGTTCGATGGTCAGTTTCGTCGCCGCGTCGAGGTCGGAGCCGAATTTCGAGAAGGCTTCGAGTTCGCGGAACTGGGCCTGGTCGAGTTTGAGCGTCCCGGCCACTTTTTTCATCGACTTGATCTGGGCGTTTCCCCCCACCCGGCTCACCGAAATCCCCACGTTGATGGCGGGGCGAATCCCGGCGTTGAACAGGTTGGTTTCGAGGAAAATCTGCCCGTCGGTGATCGAAATCACGTTGGTCGGAATGTAGGCCGACACGTCGCCGGCCTGGGTTTCGATGATGGGCAACGCCGTCAGCGAGCCGCCGCCTTTCACCTTGCCCGCCAGCGAAGGGGGCAGATCGTTCATGGCCTGGGCGATGCTGTCGGAGGCGTTGATTTTCGCGGCGCGTTCGAGCAAACGGCTGTGGAGGTAAAACACGTCGCCGGGGTAGGCTTCGCGGCCCGGCGGGCGGCGAAGCAGCAGCGACACCTCGCGGTAGGCCACGGCTTGCTTCGACAAATCGTCGTACACGACCAAGGCCGGGCGGCCCGTGTCGCGGAAGTATTCGCCGATGGCAGCCCCGGTGAAGGGGGCGAAAAATTGCATCGGAGAAGGATCGGAAGCCCCAGCGGCCACCACCACCGTGTAGTCCATCGCCCCGGCTTTGCGCAGCGCCTGCTCCACCTGTTTGATGGTCGAGGCTTTCTGGCCGCAGGCCACGTAGATGCAGAAAACGGGTTCGCCTTTGTCGTAAAATTCGCGCTGGTTGATGATCGTGTCGATGGCCACGGTGGTTTTCCCCGTCTGCCGGTCGCCGATGATCAGCTCGCGCTGCCCGCGCCCGATGGGAATCATGGCGTCGATGGCCTTGATGCCGGTCTGGAGGGGTTCGTTGACCGGCTGGCGGTAAATTACGCCCGGCGCTTTGCGTTCCAGCGGCATTTCAAAGACCTCGCCCAGGATCGGCCCCATGCCGTCGATGGGTTCGCCGAGGGTGTTGACCACGCGACCTAGGATGCCCTCGCCGACTTTGACCCCGGCGATTTCGTTGGTGCGTTTTACGGTCGCGCCTTCTTTGATTTCGCTGAAATCGCCGAGCAACACGGCCCCAACGTTGTCTTCTTCGAGGTTGAGGGCCAGGGCTTTGAGGCCGTTTTCAAACACGAGCAATTCGCCCGCCTGTACTTTCGAGAGTCCGTAGATGCGGGCCACGCCGTCGCCGACTTGCAGCACGGTGCCCACTTCTTCGAGTTCAGCTTCGGTTTTTGCGTTGGAAAGTTGTTCCCGCAAAATCGCTGAAACTTCATCCGGTCTGACAGATGCCATAATGGAATTGGGGAGTTTAGGGAGTTTCGGGCAACACGCGTCAGGCCCGGAATTCGGGTGCAAAAGTAGGCAAGGACGGGCAGAATTCCAGCCCGGCGTTCAAACTTTTCCGAATGAGTTTGCTGGATTATTCCGGGAAACCGCCCGCTGGCCTTTTTCCCACCGAACGATACTTTATTTTGCCAAAACCTGCTTCAGGTTTTTGAAGAAATAGGCCAAAATCCGGTTGTTTACCCATTTTTTATTCCAGCCGAAGGGTTAATTATTTCTTAACACCGGGCGGCGGGTGGTTCGGGTTTGGGGTGGTTACTTTGTAACCGTTTGTTTCCGTTTTACCTAATCACACTTTATGCAACAGTTTTTACGATCAGCCCTTTTCATGGGCATGATGGGTTTGCTTTTGGCATTTACCAACCAGATGAACGCACAGATTATCACCTGGGAATTATCCGGCCTCACGGGTGTAACTGCCGGTCCAGTAAATTCCACCACCTCAGTCAGTGGGATAGGCACGGGCCAATTGAGTCGGGGCGCCGGTCTTACCGCCACCTCCTTGGGGGGAGGATTTAACTCCTCCGGGTGGTTTAGCAGCGCCACACCCACGACCCTGGGCAATGCCATTTCTAACAACGACTACTATCAATTCACCGTCCCGGTTACCGATGCCACGGCTACCATCACGGCGGTAAGTTTTTACATTCAGGCGTCCAACACGGGGCCGAACACCGCGACACTACGTAGCAGCGTCGACGATTACGCCACTGACTTAGGTACGTTCTCCGTAACGACCAGCAATGCCCTGCAAACCGTCACGTTTGCTACGGCCTTTAGCAATCAGACCGGCACCGTTACGTTCCGGTTGTACGGGTATGGTTCGGCGGCAGGGAGTAGCCCAGCAACGGGCGGAACGCTCCGGATCGGTACGTCTTCCCCCACCAATGCCAATGACATCTCGGTAGCCGGAACGGTGACCCCTTCGGCTACCCCTACGCTGACCTCCAACCCCACGGGCCTGACCCTCACCTACGTCGAAGGCAGCGGCCCGGCCAACGGGCAGTTTACCCTCAGCGGCTCCAACCTGACGGCCTCCGGCACCGACGGCACCATCGGCTCCGGCTCGGCCAACGTACTGGTTTCGACGGATAATTCAACTTTCGCCCAGTCGGTCCCCTTCAGCTACGCCAGCCCGACTTTTAGCCAGACGGTGTACACTCGCCTGGTGGCCGGGCTGTCGGTCAACGCCAGCTACAACACCACCCTCACCAGCACCGCCGGTTCGGGCGGTCCTTCGACCACCACCGCCATCACCGCCAGCGTAACGGCCCCCGGCCCGACCGACTGCGGTACCAACACCGCCATCGGCACCGTGCGGGCGAGTATTCCGGCCCAGAGCAGCTTCACGGGTTCCACCGCCACGGTGCAGGGAACGGTGACGGCCGTGTTTGGAACCGGTAAATTTTACGTGCAGGATGCCACGGGGGGCCTGGCCATTTTCACTGCCAACGTGGTTTCGACCAACGCCATCGCCCTCGGCGACGTGGTGCAGGTAACGGGCCGCCGGGTGCGTTTCAACGGCGAAGCCGAACTCGACCAGGTGAGTTGCGTGACCAAGCAAGGCACGGCCACCGTGCCCGCCCCGGTGGTGTTCGACGCCCAGAATCCGGGCGGCGTGACCCTGCTCTCGTTTCTGACGACCAACGAAGGTACCCTGGTGCAAATCAAGGGCGTGAACTTCGGCGGGGGCGGGAATTTTAGCGGCAACACCAACTTCCCCTTCACGGCCTGCTCCAACGAACCCGGCGAAGTGCGCGTGGATGCCAGCGCCACGGGTCTCATCGGCACGGCCGTGCCCACGGTGACCAGCAGCGTGACCGGCGTGGTGGGCCACTTCATCAACGCCAGCGCCACCGCCGACCGCCTCCAGACCTTCCCGCGCAGCGCCGCCGACCTCAGCAGCGAAGGCGTGACGGCCTGTTCGACCGAAAACACGAGCTGCGGAGTGCCTTCGGTGACGACCTCCGAAACGGCCCTCGACGTGGCTACCTGGAACGCCGAATGGCTCGGCAATCCGGGCAGCAATTTCGGCCCCAGCAACAAAACCCTCCAGCAAACCAACGCCGAAACCGTGCTCAAAGGCATCGGCTCCGACGTGTTCATGCTCGAAGAAATCAGCGGCTACAACGCCGCCAACCCGACCGACAACCCCACGGCGTTTGGAAAACTCATCGCGGCGCTCAACACCCAGTTCCCGACCCGCAACTACACCGGCGAATGCTCGCCGCGCTATTCCTACTCGACGGTGGCCAGCCCCGATCCGTTCGGGCAGCGGGTGTGCATCATCTACCGGCAGGACCAGATTACGAAGGTGTCGTCGACGCCCCTGCTGACCGATTTCAACACGAGTACCTACGATACATTCTGGCCCGCCGATCCCGGCGAACCCTCTAAATTCTGGGGTTCGGGCCGGTTGCCCTTCCTATTCGTGGGCGACGTAACCCTCAACGGCACCACCCAGCGGGTGCATTTCGTGGGCCTGCACGCCAAAGCCCAGACCGACACCAGCGCCTACAACCGCCGTCGGCAGGACGTGCGCGCGCTGTACAACCTGCTCGCCACCCAGTACCCCACGGCCAACCTCATCATGGCCGGCGATTACAACGACGACACCGACCTCAGCATCGCCGGTGGAGGGAGAATTACGAGCTACGCGCCTTTCGTGTACGCCAACCCGCTCGAAACGGCGGTGAACGGCACCCGGCCCAACCCGCAATACACCAACCTGACGAAGAAGTTCAGTGACCTGGGCACCTGCGCCAGCACCACCTCGTTCACCGATTTCATCGACCACTTCACCGTTTCCAACGAAATCCGCACACCCGCCGCTTCGGGCAGTGGTAGCGCGGGCACCGGCCTGGTGCAGTACGTGGATAACTCGGTGCAGGTCATCAAACCGGCCATCAGCGGCTACGCCAACACCACCTCCGACCACTACCCGGTGTACGCGCAATTCTCGGTAACGGCCCCGATCACGTACACCCTCACGCCCGCTTCGGTGGCCCTCAGCCAGGGCCAGACCCTCAGCACCACAACCATCGCCACCGTGAACGATGCCAGCAGCCTGCCCGGCGGAGCCAGCGTATCAGCCTCAGCCACCAACAACGGCGTGAGTGTATCGAACATCAGCCTTAACACCAGCACCGGGGCCATCACTGCCGACGTTTCCGCCACCTGCACGGCCACGAATGCCAGCTTTACGCTCACGCTCAACGGCAGCGGTGCTACAACGGCCCCAACCGCCACGCTCAACGTGACGGTGAATCCGCTTACGCTGACGGCTGCTGTCACTGGAAGCACTACCGTCTGCGCAGGGTATCCAGTGATCATTAGATTCACAGGAACCTACAACTCAACTGTAACTTACAACGTCAACGGTGGTGATCCCCAGACTCTGACTCTCGTCCTCGGGCAGTTCCTACTCGACACAGGCCCACTTTCGACGACCACCACCTACAACTTAGTGAGTTCCGCCCTCAATGGATGTGAGCAAGCCCAGACGGGTTCGGCTATAGTCACTGTCAAACCAGTGCCAACCATTAGTGTTAGTGCTCCGGCTACGGTCTGTTACAATAGCCCCGCTCAAATTACATTTACAGGAACTCCCGGTGCTATCGTACACTACTCATTGAACGGATCTGACCTCTACAGCCCCTTAGATGAAACAGGATCCTTACTCATTTCTACCGGAAACTTAACGTTTGATTTCCAACTGACGCTGTACGAGGCGAGGTTAGATGGGTGCTCGAGTGTCGGTCCTTACGTGTATAAGTTGATTGATGTCGCTCCCCCTACAAATGCCACAGTATTCCACTCCACTTTACCAATTTGTTCGGGTAGCACAACGATGGTAGAGTTTTTCGGAACGGCTGGTGCATTAGTTACTTACAACATTAATGGTGGGTCGGCTCAAACGATTCTAATACCGGGTACCGTGCCGGGTGCCGGGTCGGCGTTTGTGCCAATTGGCCCCTTATCAGAAACTACCACAGTATCATTGGTGAGTGTGAGCTTTGAAGGCTGCACGTACCCACTCACCAATAGCGCTACGATCAACCTAAAACCGATTCCAACGGCTTCCATCGGTGGGGGTGGTACGGGGTGCGTTGGTAGTTCAATTTCCGTCAACTTCTCAGGTACGCCTAATGCTTCCGTGACTTACAACCGGAATGGAAGCAGTAATTCCATTCAATTGAATGGCAATGGAATCGCCACTATCCAAGCCACCACTTCGAGCACATTCGAATTGGTTGGGGTGAGTTTAAACGGCTGCATGGGTACTGTCAGTGGGGGGCCCATTTCCGTAACGGTTACGTCTTTACCCACGACCACTATCAGCGGCGGGGGTTCGGCCTGCACAGGCGGGTCAGTGGCGATTTCTTTTTCGGGAGCGCCTAATGCCACAGTCAGCTACTATATCAATAAAGGCAGCCTCCAAACCATCCTCCTCAACGGCAGCGGCTCGGCCAGCCTCTCGGCCACCGCGTCGGGCACCTATGCCCTGGTCAGCGTCAGTCTGGGCGAGTGCTCCCAAGCCGCCAGCGGCTCGGTTTCTGTCACCATCAACCCCGCTCCGACCGCCTCCATCAGCGGCGGCGGTTCGGCCTGCGTGGGCGGCTCGGTGGCGGTCAATTTTACCGGAACGCCCAACGCCACCGTCACCTACACCCTCAACGGCGGCAGCAACCAGACGATTAGTCTCACCGGCAGCGGCACCGCCAGCTTTCAAGCCAGCGCCTCGGCTACTTACGCCTTGGTGAGCGTCGGCAACGGCACCTGTTCGCAGAACCTCACGGGCAGCGTCAGCGTGACGATTACCTCCCTGCCCACGGCCTCCATCAGCGGCGGCGCTTCGGCTTGCGCGGGAGGTGCGGTTTCGGTAGCTTTCACGGGAACGCTCAACGCCACCGTCACCTACACCGTCAACGGCGATAGCAACCAAACCATCCTTCTCAACGGCGAACTTAATGGCGAAGGCATCGCCACTCTGTTGGCTAGTGCGTCGGGAACCTATTCACTCGTCAGCGTCAGCTTGGGTGAGTGCTCCCAAGCCGCCAGTGGCTCGGCTATCGTTACCATCAACCCTACCCTGACCGCCTCCCTCACAGGCGGCGGTTCGGCCTGCACCGGTGAGTCGGTTTCGGTGAATTTTACGGGAACGCCCAACACCACCGTCACCTACACCGTCAACGGCGGGGGCAACCAGACAATTTCTCTCAACGGCAGTGGCACCGCCAGCCTATCGGCCACCGCGTCGGGAACTTACGGCTTGGTCAGCGTCAACCTGGGCAAGTGCTCCCAAGCCGCCAGCGGCTCGGTTTCCGTCACCGTCAACCCCGCTCCGACCGCCTCGATTAGCGGCGGCGGGTCGGCCTGCGTGGGCGGCTCGGTGGCGGTCAATTTTACCGGAACGCCCAACGCCACCGTCACCTACACGGTCAACGGCGGGGGCAACCAGACGATTCTCCTCAACGGCGAAGGCACCGCCAGCCTGTCGGCCACCGCATCGGGCACTTACGCCCTGATCAGCGTCAGCCTGGGTGAGTGTTCCCAAGCCGCCAGCGGCTCGGTTACCGTGACCATCAACCCCGCTCCGACCGCCTCAATTAGTGGCAGCGGCTCGGCCTGCGCGGGCGGCTCGGTGGCGGTCAATTTTACCGGAACGCCCAACGCCACGGTCACCTACACGGTCAACGGCGGGGGCAACCAGACGATTTCTTTGAACGGCGAAGGCACCGCCAGCCTGTCGGCCACTGCTTCGGGAACGTATTCGCTCGTCAGTGTCAGCCTGGGTGAGTGCTCCCAAGCCGTTAGCGGCTCGGTTTCCGTCACCATCAACCCCGCTCCCACCGCTTCCATCAGCGGCGGCGGTTCGGCCTGCACGGGCGGGTCGGTTTCGGTCAATTTTACCGGAACGCCCAACGCCACGGTGACCTACACCCTCAACGGCGGGGGCAACCAGACTATCTCTCTGAACGGCGAAGGTACGGCCAGCCTATCGGCTACCGCGTCGGGCACCTACGCGCTGGTCAGCGTCAGCCTGGGTGAGTGTTCCCAAGCCGCCAGCGGCTCGGTTACCGTGACCATCAACCCCGCTCCGACCGCCTCGATTAGCGGCGGCGGCTCGGCCTGCACGGGCAGTTCGGTTTCGATGAACTTTACCGGAACGCCCAACGCCACCGTCACCTACACCCTCAACGGCGGTTCTAACCAGACCATTTCTTTGAACGGCGAAGGCACGGCCAGCCTGTTGGCCACCACGTCAGGCACTTACGCCCTGGTCAGCGTCAGCGATGGGACCTGCTCGCAGTCCCAGTCGGGCAGCGTCAGCGTGACGATTACTTCCCTGCCCACGGCTTCCATCAGTGGCGGCGGCACCACCTGCACGGGCGGGTCGGTTGCGGTCAACTTTACGGGTACGCCTAACGCCACGGTGACTTATTCGGTAGGCGGCAGCAACCAAACCATCCTTCTCAACGGCGACGGCACGGCCAGCCTGCAAGCCAGCGCCTCGGGTACGTATTCCCTGGTCAGCGTTGCATTGAGCGGGTGTTCGCAAGCCGCCAGTGGCTCGGTTTCCGTCGTGCTGTCGTCGGGCAGGCCCTACACCTCGACGCCCACCGTCACGGGTGCTCCAGCCTGCGCGGGGGCGACCATCCGGGTGAGTTTCACGTTCACCTCGTCCTGCGCTTTCCCCGATAACGTGTTTACCGCCGAATTGTCGGATCCCAGCGGCAGTTTTGAAACCGTCACCGAGTTGGGTACGGTCGCGCCGGGAATCAACACCCTGAGTCTGCCCATCTCCCTGCCCACCGGCAGCGGCTACCGGGTGCGCATCCGCGCCAGCCAGCCGGAGTACGTTTCGGGCGCAAGCGCGGCCTTTACCGTCAACGCCCCCGGTTTCAGCAGCACGCCCACGGTGAGCAGCGACAACAAATGCGCTGGTGAGGCGGTGCGTCTCTCGTTTACCGTGGGCTGCGCCTTCCCGGCGGGCAGCGTGTTTACCGCCCAGATTTCCAACGCCAGCGGGAGTTTTGAGAACCCTACGGAAGTGGGCACGGTACGGCCAGGACTGAACAACGTGACGATTCCAGCGGGTACCCCGGCGGGTACGGGCTACCGCCTACGGGTGGTCAACAGCAGCAACCCAACGCTGTATAGCGCGGTGAGTGGTGGATTTAAGGTGAAAGCCTGCGGGACCAACCGGGAAATTGCGCCCGAAGAAACCGGCCTGCGGGTGAACGTCAGCCCGAATCCAAGCCCCGAAGGCAAGCTGCGCATTCACATTAGCGGAGCCGAAGGCCAGGCGCTGCGGGTGGAATTGTTCAACGGCACGGGCCTGAACGTACGCCAGCAGGTCATCGGAAAAGCTGAAACAGAAGAGGCGCTGGAGTGGGATATCACCCGCCAGCCCCAGGGCTTGTACCTGTTGCGGGTGAGCGGACAGCGGGAAACCAAAACCGTGAAGGTGTTGCACTGACCTACATTTTAGAAGAATTGAAAAGGCCGTCGGGTCGCCGTAAAACGGGCGACCCGACGGCCTTTTTTTGAAATTCAGACCCGCTAACCTACCTTCCAGGACAAAACCCTCCCACCCATGCGCTTCCTCCTACTTTGCCTCGGTTTGCTGTTTTTCAGCCAGCTAACCACCGCCCAAACCCGCTTCCAGGTTAGTTTTCCCCAAACGTTTTCCAAAATACCTCTCGACGGGCGGCTGCTCCTGTTCGTGGCCGACAACAACAAAACCGAACCCAAAAACCAGGTGACGGAAGAAGCCGGCACCCAACTCGTCTTTGGAACCGACGTGGAAAACTGGAAACCCGGTCAGCCCGCCTTTATGGATGCCAAAGCCTACGGCTACCCCATCGAAAATCTTAATAAAATTCCGCCCGGCGAGTACTGGGTGCAGGCGTTTTTGCACCGCTACGAAACCTTCCGGCGCGCCGACGGGCACGTGGTCAAACTGCCGATGGACCGGGGCGAAGGGCAGCAGTGGAAATCCGCGCCGGGCAATTTGTTCAGCATTCCGGTAAAGGTGAAGATTGACCCGAAGGCACCGAACGTGGTGAAGCTTTCGCTCGAAAAAGAAAACCCGCCTCTGCCCGACCCAAAAACGAAGGAATCGAAGTACGTGAAGTTTTTTCGGATGAAATCCGAGCGGCTCTCGAAGTTCTGGGGCCGCGATATGTTCCTGGGAGCCTGGGTGCTGCTGCCCGAAGGCTTCGACCAGCACCCCGAAGCCCGCTACCCGCTCGGCATCAACCACGGGCACTTTCCGGCCCAATTCGACGGCTGGCGCGAAACCCCGCCGACGACCACCGACACCTCAGACTACATCGCCCGGTTTAACCTCTACGGCTACAAGCGGATTCAGGAACAGGAGGCGTACAATTTTTACCAGAAATGGACGGGGCCGGGTTTCCCCCGGATGCTCGTCATCGAAATTCAGCACGCCACGCCGTTTTACGACGATTCCTACGCCGTCAACTCGGCCAACGTCGGCCCCTACGGCGATGCCATCACCTACGAGTTGATTCCGGCCATCGAAAAGCAGTACCGGGGCATCGGGCAGGGCTGGGCGCGGTTTCTGTACGGCGGCTCCACGGGCGGCTGGGAAGCCCTGGCCGCGCAGGTGCTCTACCCCGACGAGTACGGCGGCTGTTTCGCCGCCTGTCCCGACCCGATTGCGTTTTCGGCCTACACGGTCGTGGATATTTACCGGGACAAAAACGCGTATTTTCTGGAAAGCCCCTGGAAACGCACCCCGCGCCCCGGCAAGCGCGATTACCTCGGCCACGTCAAAACGACCATCGCCGACATGAACCACCTCGAACTGGCCCTGGGCACCCACTCGCGCTCCGGCGGGCAGTGGGACGTGTGGGAAGCCACCTACTCGCCCTGCGGCAAGGATGGTTACCCGGTTCGGATTTTCGATAAACAAACGGGAAAAATCGACTCGACGGTGGCCGGGTACTGGCGCGAAAACTTCGACCTGCTGCACATCCTCAAGCGCGACTGGGCCACGCTGGGGCCGAAACTGCGGAACAAAATCAACCTGTACTGCGGCGACATGGACAACTACTACCTCAACAACGCCGTGTACCTGGCCGAAGATTTCCTGAAAACCGCCCAACCGCCCTACGGCGGCGAAGTGACCTACGGCGACCGCGCCGAACACTGCTGGAACGGCGACCCCACCCTGCCCAACTACCTCAGCCGCCTGCACTACAACTCGATGTACGTGCCCAAAATCCTCAGCATCATCGAAAAAAACGCCCCGAAAGGCGCGGATTTGAGGAGTTGGCGGTATTAGTCGATAGTCGGCAGTCGTTAGCAAAAACAACCAACTGACGACTATCGACTGATGACTATCGACTACCTACTATCTCAATGTGAATTTTCTCGCCCCGCGTCGCTTTTTTCAACACGGTCATGAAACTGGCGAAGGTGGCGTTGGAGACGCCCACCATGTCGGTGAGTTTGAGTTTGCCCAACAGCAGACACCCTTCGGTTTGGGTGGGGTAGTTGCCGCTGTGGATGCGCACGCCTTCCCAACCCGGCACCCGCAGTAACAGCGGCATTTGCTTCTGAAACCGGTTCGACCAGTTGACCACCACCTCGTAAGTGCCCGTCGGAATGGCCGTCTGCGCGAACTGCTTGCGGGCTTTGATTTCGGCCAGCGGCAGGTCGCAGGTCAGGCCCCGGTCCACGTCTTCGAGGGTGTAGCAGTAAAATGCACCGTTCACGAAAAACTCGCCGATGGTGCTCTGGGGGGTAAAGTCCGTGCGGACGACGCGGAGGAGCATGGGTTTGGGTGGGTTGAGGTAACGCTTGTTGGTTTCGGTGACAATCTCAGTCTGTCATGGCTCCGGCCACCCGGCCCGACGCAGGAGGGATCTTTCGCCGCAACCAGTAAATTAGTTGGATGGCAACCGCGAAAGATCCCTCCTGCGTCGGGCCGGGTGGCCGGAGCCATGACAGACTGAGTTTAATTCCTTTTTCACCCCAGAAACGCCTTCGCAATCAGCCGACTGCTGCCTTCGGGGATGGGGATTTGGGTGAAATGGGCTTTTTTCAGGGCCTTCGCCACGTTGCCCACGCCGTCTTTGAGCGAATTGCGGAGTCCGTTGGGGCTGCCGAGTTCCTGGAGGAGGAAGTACGTGAGGGCACCGTTGGGGCGACCTCCAAAAAAGGCATCGGCGGAGGTTTGGTTGTCTTTGCAGCCGGGAATCAGGGCTACGTTTTTGAGGGTGTCTTTCCCCAGACCGGCGGGTTGAATGCCTTTTTCGAGGGCCGTCTGGATGCGCCAGGCGATGTCGGCGGGGACGAAAAAGTTCTTTTCCTTCGGGTCGTTGGGCTTGCGCAGGGCGCGGGTGAGGTTGCCGGAGTGACAGGAATCCGACACCCAGACGAACGATACGCCTTCGGGCACCTCGGCGAAGAGCCGGGCAAATTCCTTGTCGCGGATCACGTGCGGGTCGGTCCAGTCGAAATCCCAGGGGCAGATGACCTCGTCGAGGCGATCCACTTCGCCGCTGGCGTTGCGGGTGGGCATTTGCGCGCCGTGGCCGCTGAAGTGGAACACCACGCGGTCGCCGCTGCGGAGGCCATTGAGCAGCCAGCCGAGGCGCTCGCGGATGCCCGCCGTGGTGGCGCGTTTATCGACCAGCAGGCGGATGTCGGCTTTTTTGAAACCGCATTTTTCAACCAGAAACTGGGCCATGTCCTGCACGTCGTTGACGCAGCCGCTCAGGTGGTTTTCGGGGTCGGGGTACTCGTTGATACCCACCAGTAAGGCTCGGTTCATCGGAATGGAGAATTGAAAGTTGAAAATGGAAAATGGAGGGGTAAGCATTGAACCCCACGGCAGACTGCACGGTGAATTTTCAACGCCTAATTTTCAATTTTCAACTATTCTTCCTTCCCAATCCAGCGTGAAAACCCCTGATTACAAAGGTATTTGTACGTGAAAACCCGTTTCAGCGCGTGAGTCGTCCCATAATTTTACCGCCGGTACCACGTTGTTTGGGTGAAACGAGTCGCATTGCGTAGTTTCGTTTTTCTTAACTCCGTTTCTTTCTCCATGCATTTCGTTCGTTTTTCCGTTTTGTTTGCTGCCTGCACATTCTCCGCATCCCTTGTCGCAACGGCACAGGTTAAAAAACCCGCTAAACCCATCGCCAAGCCCGCTGCCAAATCTACTCCAGCGGCAAAAGCCGCCGCTCCCGGAGCGGCCCTCCTTACCCAGGCCGACACGCTCAGCTACGCCATTGGTCTTACGCTGGGGCAGCAATTCCGCAGCCAGAATCTCCAGGCTATCAACGGGGCCATGCTGGGCCGGGCCGCCGAAGACGTGGTCAAAGGCCGCAAACTCCTGCTCGAAGAAGCTACGTGTAATGCCTTTTTGCAAACCTATTTTGGTCGCCAGCGCGAGCAGCAATCGAAAGAACAGGCGAAGCAATACGAGCCGGTAAAAAAAGCCGGGGAAGCCTTTCTGGCGGCGAACAAAACCAAAGACAGCGTCGTTACGCTGCCGAGTGGGTTGCAGTATAAAATTCTGAAAGCGGGCGAAGGACCCAAACCAACGGCCAGCGATCAGGTGAAAACGCATTATCACGGTACGCTTATTGATGGGAGCATTTTCGATAGTTCGGTGCAACGGGGCGAGCCGATTACGTTTCCCGTGACGGGCGTGATTCCGGGTTGGGTGGAGGCACTACAACTGATGCCCGTCGGCTCGAAGTGGAAGTTGTTCATCCCCTACACCCTGGCTTACGGCGAGCGCGGCTCGATGCCCAACATCCCGCCTTACTCGGCCCTGATTTTTGAAGTAGAACTGCTCGGGATTGAGAAGTAACAAAAAAGCCTCCCATCCCCCAAAGGGGGCTTTTACGTTGGATAAAAACTCCCCCTTCGGGGGTCGGGGGGCTTAATTTTACTATGAAAAAGTACCTATTGAGTCTTATCCCGCTGGTGCTGTTGAGCTTCCAGCCCGACACGCCTTCGAGCGCCTATCCCAATCGCCCGACGACCGATCTGCCGGGGGAACTTCAGCCGACCCTGTCGCAGAAGCGGGTCGAGGAGTACGTTACGCAGATTCTGCTCCACCACCACTACCGCAAGGTGACACTCGACGACGACCTCTCGGCCAAAATCTGGGATGCGTACCTGAAGGAAGTGGACGGCAACAAATGGTATCTCACCGCCGCCGACGTGGAAAACTTCAACAAATACCGCCTCCAGATGGACGAGGCCCTGCCCTCGGGTGACCTCAAAGGCGCCTACGAGGTGTACAACCTTTTTATCAAACGCGTCCACGCCCGCAACGAGTCCGTGGCCAAACTGCTCGAAACACCGTTTGAATTCAGCAAAGATGAAAGCTACGAGACCGACCGCGATAAAATGCCCTGGGCAAAGTCGGAGGCTGAACTCGACGACATCTGGCGGAAAATCGTGAAAAGCCAGGCCCTCGACCTCAAGCTGAGCGGTAAAGCCGACACGGCCATCGTCAGCACGCTCAAGCAGCGTTACGTCAACCTCGATAAGCAGTTTTTGAAAATCAAAGGCGATTACGTGTTTCAGGAATTCATGAACGCCTTCGCCGAAACCATTGACCCGCACACGACCTACTTCTCGCCGCCCGATGCCTCGCGGTTTAAGGATG
Source organism: uncultured Cytophagales bacterium (assembly GCA_964244295.1). Classification (GTDB taxonomy): domain Bacteria; phylum Bacteroidota; class Bacteroidia; order Cytophagales; family Spirosomataceae; genus JAJAZB01. The sequence goes on along the minus strand of CAXTIG010000008.1, from coordinate 133,392 downwards.
AAATGGCGCAGTCGTTCGAGGGCATCGGAGCTACGCTCCGTAGCGAAAACGACATGACTAAAATCGTGGATGTGCTGCCCGGTGGCCCGGCCTTGAAAAGCGGGTTGGTTCACAAAGACGACAAAATCGTGGGCGTAGCCCAGGGCGACGGCACCGCCATGCTCGACGTGGTGGGTTGGACGACCGACGAAGTGGTCAAAAAAATCCGGGGGCCGAAGGGCACCGTGGTGCGCCTCAACGTGATTCCGTTCGACGCCCCAACGGGAGCCACGCCGAAGGAAGTCCGGTTGGTGCGCGATAAAATCAAGCTGGAAGACGGCGTGGCGAAGAAAATCATCGTCCCCATTAACTCCGACGGCAAGCAGTACCGCATGGGTATCATCACGATTCCGGGCTTTTATCAGGCTTCCGACGACCGCGCCAAAGGCGACCGCGAATACAACAGCACCACCCGCGACGTCAAGAAATTTTTGAACGAATTGAAGGCTGAAAAAGTAGACGGCGTGGTGATCGACCTCCGCAACAACGGCGGCGGTTCGCTCGACGAAGCCATCAACCTGTCGGGCTTGTTTATCAAAAACGGCCCCGTCGTGCAGGTCCGCGCCGCCACCGGCGAGGTGGACGTGGACGAAGACCCCGACCCGCTGGTGGTGTACGACGGCCCGCTGGCCGTGCTTGTGAACCGCTTCAGCGCCTCGGCTTCGGAGATTTTCGCCGCTGCCATCCAGGATTACAAACGCGGTCTGGTGATTGGCGAGCAAACCTACGGCAAGGGCACCGTGCAGCAACTCATCGACCTGAGCCAGTTTATGCCGAAAGAAAAAGAATCTGACAAAGCGGGCTTGTTAAAAGTGACGCGCTCGAAATTTTACCGCATCACCGGATCCAGTACCCAGTTGCGCGGTGTCACGCCCGACGTGGAGCTTCCCTCGCTATTCAGCGCCGAGGAGTACGGCGAAAGTTCGCAACCCACCGCCTTGCCTTGGGACCAAATCGCCTCGGCGCAGTACCAGACCTACCGCGACGTGTCGGAGCAGATGCTGAAGCAGCTGCGCGGAAATTACGAAAAGCGATTAGGCTCTGATCCTGAACTGGTAAAGTTGAGCGCTGATACGGAAGAATGGCGCAAGGCCAAAGACAAAACGGTGATTTCACTCCAACTCGACAAGCGCAAACAAGAGCGCGACGAAGCCGAAAAGAAACGCCAGACCGTTGCCAAAACCAGTAACACCCCGGCCCCCGGCCTGACGCCGGAAGATAGCATCGAAGCCAAAATCGCCGAGGGTACGGACCTCAAAGCGGCACTGGCTAAAATGGATAAAGACCTGTTTTTGAAAGAAACCAACCGGATTCTGGCCGATTTCATCATGATTAAGAAATAAGCCCCACGCTGATTTTTTGAGAAAGCCCTCAGCCTTGTGTTGAGGGCTTTTTTTGTAGAGACCATAACTAAAACCATCCATGCCCGAAGCCCTCCGCGACGCCCCAAAGTTCAAACGTTGGCAACGAATGCTGCTCGAAAGCGGCATTCAGATCCACGGTCAGGAAGAACATTTCGTTAAACACCGGCCCAACGGCGAGGTGCTTTTCGCCCTCCTGAGCGTAGACGCGACCACCCCGGAGGGGCAAAAACTTTTGCCGCTGTGTTTCCTGAAAGGGGAAGTCGTGTCGGTGCTGATTTGCCTGACGGAGGAGGAAACGGGGGAGAAATTTCTGTTGCTGGTCAAACAGCGCCGCATCTGCACCGGCGATTTTATCTACGAACAACCCGCCGGGATGGTCGATGCCGACGACCGGCCCCTCGACGTGGCTGTGCGGGAAGTCGAGGAAGAAACCGGCCTCCGCGTCAGCGCCGAGCAGGTGGTTTTACTGAACCAGGAACCGTACTTCCCCAGCAGCGGCACCAGCGACGAAGCCGTCTGGTTTTACTACGCCGACCTCCGCCTGAGCCGCGCCGAAATCACCGCCCTCGATGCCCAGACCACCGGCGCGGCGGGCGAACACGAGTACATCCAGACCTGCGTGATGCCGCTGGCCGAAGCCAAAACCCGCGTGACCAACGTGTGCGGCCTGCTGAACATCTACCTCTACGAGGCCGCTGTAACCGGGCGCTGAGGCATTTTTTTTAGGTTGGGTTTGCAAAACGGAGCCGTTCCGCCTTATTTTTGCCCTCCCAAAGAGAGCTGCCGGAGTGGTCGAACGGGTCTGATTCGAAATCAGAAGTACTCGTAAGGGTACCGGGGGTTCGAATCCCTCGCTCTCTGCAATGGACCCTAAAAAGCGGCTCGGATGTTTCCGAGCCGCTTTTTTTGTCTATTCAGGCCGTCTCTGCGTGAGTCTTTGGGAAATTACCCTTCCCCTTTTTCCCATGCAACTGACGAAAGTAGCCGTCTCGACGCTCCTGTTTTTCCTTGGTTCTTTCGGCCATTGGTACATTATGTACTGGCAGTTTAAATCACCCAACTGGATTCGCACGCCCTGGCCGTATTTGATCGCGGTGGGTTGCGCCTGGGTTTGGATCAAAGCCTCGGAGTACGGTGTGGCCGGTTTTGGCGGCTCGATGTGGTCCAACCGCTTCCTCTTCTTCGTCACCGGGGTTTTTGCCGGGGCCATTTTGTATCCGCTTCATTACGGGCAGCAGTTTACCCTCAAAGTAGCGGTTCAGCTTTTGCTGGCGCTGTCGATTATTTTTGTTTCGGTGCTTTGGAAGTGAATAATTCCGGCACGAGACCGGAAAACGACAAGCTGTATTTCGTTCCGGCGGGTAATTCGGCTCCGGAGTCGTCTTTACCTGGTCGATACCACTAAACCGCATTCCTTCATGACCCGGCTCCTTCCCACGGCGACGGCCTGTTTGCTGGCCGTTTCCACGTTCGCTCAAAAAACGCTTCCCGTGCAAATCAACCGCAACGACAAGCAGAAGCGGGTGGACGTTACCATCGACGGCAAACCCTTCACTTCGTACATCTACCCCGGCGAATCGGTGTTGAAAAAAGCGGTGCTTTACCCCATCCGCACGGCTCAGGGTACGCTGATCACGCGGGGCTGGCCGATGGATCCCCGGCCCGGCGAGCGCGTGGATCACCCCCACCACGTGGGGATGTGGCTCAATTACGAAGACGTGAACGGTTACGACTACTGGAACAACTCTACCGACATCGTCGCGTCGCTGCGCTCGCATAAATTCGGCACCATCCGCCACACGGGCATCAAGAGCCTCGGCTCGAAAAACAACCGAGCCGAACTGGTCGTGACCGCCGACTGGGTGGCCGACGACGGCAAAGGCCCGCTCACGCTGAAGGAAGAAACGATGTACGTGTTTTCGGGCGTCGGCAACCAGCGGATCATCGACCGAATCACCACGCTCACGGCGGTGATCGACACGAAATTTAAGGACGTGAAAGACGGGATGTTCGCCATCCGTCTGGCCCGCGAACTGGAGCACCCCTCCAACAAACCCGAAGTGTACACCGATGCCAGCGGCGTAGAAACCAAAGTGCCTAAACTCGACAACACCGGTGTAACGGGCAGCTACCACAGCAGCCACGGCGTAAACGGCGAAGCCGTGTGGGGCAAACGCGCCCCCTGGATGAACCTAAGCGGGAAATTTGGCTCGGAAGATGTAAGCGTGGCCATCCTCGACCACCCCGCCAACGTGGGCTACCCCACCTACTGGCACGCCCGGGGCTACGGCCTCTACGCCCTCAACCCGCTGGGGCAGGAGGCCATGTCGGGGGGGAAAGAAAAACTGAACTACGAACTCCCGGCGGGCAAGTCGGTCACGTTCCGCTACCGGGTCATTATCACATCGGGCACCGCTTCCGACGAAAGCCTGAACGCGGCGGCGGCGGCGTTTTCTAAGGAAATTAAGTAACCTTACGGTCAAATAGCTACCAAAACTCGTCATTGCTTCGCTCCCAGAGAGCAATGATAGTCCCGATAGCTATCGGGAGGCAAGCACCCGAATTTAGTTCACTCGGTCTCCGGGAGGGGATTGCTTCGTTAGTCGCTACGCTCCCTCCTCGCAATGACACGGATTTTTTCTTTTTACTCGAAAAACCCTATGAAAAACCCACTTCTTCTCCTCACCCTCCTCGCCCTTCTCACCGCCTTCCGCGCTGACCAGCCCGCTGCCGACACCCGCTGCTACGAAATGCGGGTGTACTACACTCACCCTGGCAAGTTCCCCGACATCCTGGCGCGGTTTCGGAACAACACGATGCGCATTTTCGAGAAACACGGCATGACCAACATCGGCTATTTTGTGCCTCAGAAAAAACCGGATAGCTGCCTGGTTTACTTCCTGAGTTTCCCCAGCCGCGAAGCCCGCGAGGCGAGTTGGAAAGCCTTCAGCGCCGACCCGGAGTGGAAAGCCGTCGCCGCCAAAAGTGAAGAAGGAGGGAAGATTGTCTCGAAAGTAGTCAGCACGCTCCTGACCGCCACCGATTTTTCGCCCCAATTGGTGATCGACAAAAAAGGCACGCGTACCTTCGAGTTGCGCACCTACCAAGCCACCCCCAGCCACCTGCCCAACCTGCTCGAACGCTTCCGCGATCACACGGTGACGCTTTTCAAAAAACACGGCATGACCAACGTGATCTACTGGACCGAAGACGGCAAGGACGATATGCTCGTGTACCTGCTCGCTCACGCCAGCAAAGACGCCGCCGACGCTTCCTTCAAAGCCTTCCGCGACGATCCCGACTGGGTGAAAGCGCGCCAGGCTTCCGAAACCAAAGCGAATGGTTCGCTGACGGTTTCGGTAAAATCCGAATTTTTGACCCCGACGGATTTTTCCCCGATGAAGTAGGTGAGAAGTAAAAAGTGAGAGGTAAGCTGTGATCATAACTGAATTCACAGCTTACCTCTCACTTTTTACTTCTCACTGAAATCACTTCTTAAACACCTCCGCCTTCCCCCCCAGTTTCAGCACCCGGAACGGGGTTTCGTACTCGTCGGACCAGCGCACGAATTCGGCGGGGTCTTCGGTGTTGAACTCGAAGAGGTCGTAGTGGTGGGGGATGACCAGTTTCGCTTCGATTTCCTTTCCTAGCCGCGCCGCTTCTTCGGCGCTGAGGTTGCCCGCCACGCGGCGTTCGGGCCGGTTGCCGTTGATGGGCAGCAGGGCCACGTCGAGGTGGAAGGGTTTCAGAATCTCCACCATGCCCTCGTACCAGAGCGTGTCGCCGGAGTGGTACACGCGGTACGTGTGGCCGGTGTGATCCTTGAATTCCACGACGAAACCCATGAATTTGCAGCGGCCCTGCGCGTCGCGTTCGAGGGCGTTGTGGGCGGCGGGAACGCCGTAAAATTTGAATCCGGCAACTTCTGCCGTTTGGCCGTCGGTGAGTCCGATCCATCCCGCACCCGCTCCGACCGGCGGTACGGAGCCACCGTTCAGCCGTTCGGTGATAAATTCCCGGTTGGCTTCGGGAAAAACGAAGTGGATGCCCGAATTTTTTGCAAAAATCGGCCGCAACGTTTCGGCGTCGAGGTGGTCGGTGTGGTTGTGGCTGCTCGTGACCACGTCGAGAAAATCGAGTCGGACCGGGTCGATGACCAACTCGCTAAGGCGCGTGTGTGGCTTATCAGTCGCGGCGTATTTTTTGGTCAGCGAATCCGACAAGTACGGGTCAAACAGGAGGTGTTTTCCTTCAAACTGAAGCAGAAACCCACTTTGCCCCAGCCACCAGAGCCGGAAACCTTCGGGCTGAACGACACCGTGACGGATGTCGGCCAGGAGGGTATCGTCTTTTTGAAAAGGTTCGATGAAGTGCATGGATTCGGATTAACGGGTCAATTCCCAACGCCACACCGTTCCGTCTTCGGGGTCTTCGACGGTGCCCAACGACTGAAAACCCAGTTTTTGGAGTACGCTTGTCGAGGCATTTTCGGCGGCGATGGTGTGCGCCCGCACCAGGCTGACTGCCGGCGCGGCAAACGCAAAATCGACCAGACCCCGCGCCGCTTCGGTGGCCAGTCCCTTTTCGCGGTGACTGGCCTTGATTTCGTAGCCAATCTCCACGGTGCCTTCCGGCGTCGGGCCGCCCTTGAACCCGGCGCTGCCGATGAGCAGGTTTTCAGCCCGGTGAATGATCAGGTGCGCGCCCCAGCGTTCGAGGGCCGGGTCTTTTTTGAGCAGGCCAACGAAAAACGGGAACGCGTCGGCGTTCTCGGTCCACTTGCGAGGCACGTTCACGCCCAGCACCCGGCTCAGCGTGGCGTTGCCCGCCAGCACGGCTTCCATCAGGGCCAGGTCGGCGGGGATGAGGTTGAGGCGGGCGGTTTGGATCATGGATTAATTTCTAATGTGCGAATTTCCAATGCGTTTCGTCACTGCGGTGCAAATGTGCGAATGAAACCATTGGAAATTAGCACATTAGAAATTAGCACATTACAACCTTTCCCGCACCAGCTTCGCCCCCTTCACCAAATTCGCCAGTTTCTGCTTCGTGGCCCAGCGGGCGGTCTGGCTCATGCCGCAGTCGGGGGCGACGGCCAGTTTTTCGGCGGGCACGAAGGGCAGGCAACGCCGAATGCGCTCGGCCACGTCTTCCGGGGTTTCGATGTAGTAACTTTTCACGTCGATCACGCCCACGGCCACGTCGAATTTTTCCGCAAAACGCTCCAGCAAATGCACTTCGGCGAAGTTAAGGATAGCCATTTCGGAGTGGAGTTCGTCGACGGTCATGTCGAGGAAATCGGGGAGCATGGGGGCGATGGTTTTCTTGCCCACCGAGCGGCCCTTGTAATTGCCGAAGCAGAGGTGCATCGACAGCCGGGTTTTGCCCACGCCAGGGGCGACGGTGCGGTTGAACACGTCCACGAAGCGCTTTGTGTCCTCGCGGTAGGCGTAGCAACTCATCGAGGGTTCGTCCACGCAGATTTCGGGGCAGCCGAGGGCGGCGAGGTCTTCGATTTCCTTGCGCACGAGCGGCAAAATCGCCTCGGTCACTTCCCAGCGGTCTTTGTAAAGCGTGCCGGGATTCAAGCGCCCGGCCAGTGTGTACGGTCCTGGTATCGAGACCTTCAGCCCCTGCCCTTCGGGCGCGAGGCGCTTGAGGCGCTGGTATTCCTCGACCACGCCCAGCCCGCGCGGGGCGGTGAGCGGCGCGACGATGGAATTTTTGCCGCGCTGGTCGTGGGCGGGCGGGCCGTAACGCCGGGTTTCGGAGCCGTCGTTCTGGATGCCCTGGATGTAGCCGTAAAACGACAGGTTGAAATCGAAGCGGGTTTGTTCGCCGTCGCTGATCACGTCGAGGCCCGCCGCGACCTGGTCGTGGATGGCAGCGACGGTGGCGTCGTCAATCATTTCCTGGATGTCGGCGGGGCCGAACTGGTCGAGGTGCTGGCTGGCAAATTCGAGCCAACCGGGGAACGGCATCGAGCCGACGACGGTGGTTTTGATGGGGAGGGGTTGCAAGGGAAAATGATTTACCGGCCCGTGATTATTGAGCCGAAACGGAATCGGGATAGAAAAAGAATGAGATATAAACCACAGCATTAGATGAACTACACATCAACTTGTTCAAATGTAGTTTTTATTTCAAGAAGTGCTTTCTTTGAGCCAAGCCATAAATTATCTCTTAAACTATATTCATAATTTCTAAGTATATCTTCATCAGTTTTTACTCGTAAATTTCTACGTGTTTCAGCAGAGATTTTTATCCACGTTAAAATCGAACGCAATTGCACTTCTGAGAGCCGCGTTCCGAATAAAAGTAGACAATTATTTACATTTGCATTAATATTTATTCGGTCAAAAACTATGTATTTTTTATAGAGTCCTGGCCCATAATTGTATTGTCTCTTCACCGGACTTCCATACAATTCCGGGTCATTAGAAATATATTGGAAAAATTTTGGATAAACTTTTTCCGTAGTCTCTAACAAGCCGTTGGCGACCAAAATTTGAGCAAGTTGCTTGTTTGTTTCAAAAATCATGACTTAATTTTTTAAAGTGAAGTTTTTAATTTTAAAATTTTCGACAAAATGCAATTCCTCGTCCACGTACCCGCTTTCCCGAATCAACCTCGACAAGGTTTCCAGGTTCCGCGCCCGCAATTCTTCGTACTGCCGCACGTATGAACCGTTTTCACCCGCCAGTCGGTGGCGCTGAATGATTTCGCTGTCCATCTCAATCAACTTCAACAACCGGGCGATGGCAGCGCCACGTTCGTCGGTGTCGCGAATGATGTCCTGAAGCTCTTCCATTGCTCAACAGGTTACGCCGCCAACTGGTCATTCGGAGCCAGCCGGATTTCGGGCCGAAATCCCTGCATCAGTTCGTTCAATTCAGTCAGGTGTTCTTCCCGCAATTCCGTCCATTGCTCGTGTTCAAGGCCGGTGCTACCCGCCTGTTCGTGGCGTTGAATGGCCGCCGTTTCACCAAGAATCAATTCAATCAACCGCGAAACCCGAACGGCTCGTTGGTCGGCGCTGAGTGCGATCGGTTCGGTTTCCATGTCGCTATGCCGCTTCCCTTCCTTGCGTTGAATCCAACTGCACCGTCAACCCACGCCCACGCATCAGGTCGCGGAGTTCAGCCAGGCGGCGGTCACGGAGTTTTTCGTACTGTTCGATGATGAGCCGGGGGCTTTCCGCTTCGGAGTGGCGCTCTACCGCCCGAATTTCAATGGATAGCAATTCCATCAATCGCGTTACCCGCGTAGCCCAGGTTTCGTCCGAAAGAAATTCCTGTTGGGTTTCCATGAGGTCAAAACGAAAGTTGAACAATGCCTTTTTTACGCTGCTTGAGGTCCTGACCAAACCGGTCGCGCCAATCCATAAAGTCAAACTCGGTTTGAAACCTGAGTCGGTGACCAATCGGATACACGGGCAAAAAATAACCGTCCGTCAAGTCGCCGACTTTGTGCCACTTCCGCTCGAAAGTTTCAAACGCCCGAATGTTGGCAAAAAATCGTTGCGCGTCAAGCAGAGTTACCACATCCACATCCCCCGGATTCACCTTCCGCGTCACAAAATTCCCGTCCACCCACTGCGTAAACCCGCCCCCCACGATTCCCCGTAATTCTTCGGCGTAAGCCGTGTACCGCTCAAAGATACGTTTCCGCGTCAACGATTCGGGAAAACCCGTCACGAAAACGGCCTCGAATTCGTCGAGGCTCGTTTCCAGTACGGCGTAGGGCGTCAGGTGGCCGAAGGCGTCGAAGTCCATCGGATGATTCACAACTTCCGCAGCTTCACATTCCGGTACCACACCGTGCTGCCCCAGTCCTGCAAGCCAATCCGGCCCGCGTACTTCCCCTGCCCGACGGGCGCTTTTTTGAGACCGCTCTGACCAATGCTGCTTTTCCAGTAGGTGCTGTTGAGGTCGTGTTCCTGGATGAGAAAGCCGTTCATTGACACGGTCAGTTGATTGCCCTTCAGGCGGAATACGACCGAGTTCCAGGTTCCGACGGGGGTCGGTTCGCGGAGGCGGGCGTTGGCGACGCCGAAGAAATCGCCCGCCCGGTGCTTGTTTTCGGGGGCGTCGCCGTAGATGGCGTCGTCGAGTACCTGCAATTCAAGGCCGGAATCGAAAATCTGCTTGTACTCCGGCGCTTCCTTCACGAAAAAGAACACGCCACTGTTGGCCTTGTGGCTCACTTTCCAGTCGAGTTTGAGTTCAAAATCGCCGCTGAATGTGGCATCGGTCACCAAATCGCCGCCGTCTTTGGCTTTGTTGCCACCGCGCTCGGGCACGTCGAGTTTCATCGCGCCCTCTTCGATTTTCCAGGAGGTTCCCACTTTTTTGTTGCCGTACACGTGCCAGCCCTTGAAGTCCCGGCCGTTGAAGAGCAGCGTCCAGCCCTGCGCTTTTTCCTGCGGCGTGAGGGTGTTAATCGTTTGGGCATTGGCAGCGGGCAGACAAAAACTCAAACTCAAAAAAAGGAGAAGGAAACGCACCATGGTTTTTAGAGAAGAAGCGTCGGCTGAGGGTGAATGGAGATGCCGAAATTCCCCGGTGGCAACTTACAAATTTTTCGGCTTCAGCACCCAACCGCCCTTCACCGCGCCGCCCGCTCGAAATACCGCGCCACGCTCTGCCGACCGCTTTCTACCAATGTCGTTTTTTCCGCGTCGTTCATCCGGCGCACCCTGGGCCGGAGGCCCTTCGAACTCACCGAAACGGTGCGCTCCCAGTCGGCGGGCGTCAGCAGGGGGCGGTTAAGGCTTTCGAGGGTGTAGGTATAAAACGCGCTGACGTAGTCGGAAAAGGAATCGATTTGGAACGGTGCCAGGCCCCTCCCCTGCTCGTCGAAGCGGATTTGCGCGTCGGAATCGATGCGCACGCCGAGGGTTTCGGGATTGGATCCGTCTGGCAGATCGAAGAGTTTGAGGGGAAAATTGGCGGCGATGCCCCCGTCCACGACGAGTTGCAGGCCAGTCTTGGTTTTCGGTTTCGGAAAAACCCGGCCCACGCTGTCCACCCAGACCGCACGAAAGTAAAACGGAATGGAGCAGGAAATCCGCACGGCATCGCGCAGGCGCATCTGCGGGAAGGTTTTCTCCGAAAAAATTACCGTGTTCTGGTGCGTCAGCGAGGTGCCCGTGACCGACAAGTCCCGAAACCCGGCGGCGCTCAGTTCGGCGAAGGTGGTGTTGGGATTCCCCGTTTTTCGCTGTACCAACTCGCCCAGCCAGCGACTCAGCGCCTCGCCCCGGTACCAGCCGAATTGTCGACGCAACCGCGAAATTCCCCCGAAAAAAATACCCCGTCCGTCGTTGAACCGCTGGATGCGCGTTTGCGAAAGCACCTGCTCCGCCTCGGCCGGCGAGTACCGCAACGCCACGAGCAGGGCCACGATCCCGCCCGCCGAGGTGCCCGCCACGCGCCGGACGCTGTCGAGGGCGTGGCGTTTCTGGAGTTCGTCGAGCACGCCCACGTAGGCGATACCCCGTATCCCAGCCCCTTCAAAAACCAGGTTGCGGACGGGGGTGGTGGGCTGGGCGTGGGCTAGGTTGCTTAGGCTGAGGAGTAGGGTGAGGTGGAGGGAAAAACGGAGGGGGGGTTTCATTTGGGTTTGTGTCCAACGAAAACTATTTCCTGTCATCCAGAGCGCAGCGAAGGACCTCGTTGGACTACCGAGCAGTTGGCCGGTGACCCAGCGGTAGCTTACAGCCGACAGCCCCGGCAGTCCAACGAGGTCCTTCGCTGCGCTCTGGATGACAGCCGTGGAGTGGTCTGGTCTCCGGTAAGGCGCTCAACCGCTGGCAGGGGCGTTGCCCGCTGCCAGGGTTTCGCTAGTTGGGTTTCGCTTCCGAAACGTACGACTCCACCCCCACCCGCTCGTACAACTTCGCCAGCCGGTGGGCGTGTTCGTCGTAGGCGGCCTCGAAGAGTTCGACGGCCCGCGCCGCACCCACCACCGCCCCGGCGCTGAGCACCTTCGGCGGGTGGCCCGCTTCGGTGAGGAGCCGGGCGGTTTCGGCTTTCAGGCAATTCACCAGCATTGCCCCGCCCACCGTGCTGCCGGGGGCCACGGGCGTGTCGAGGCCGGGTACCCGTACCATCGCGTCGCCGAGGGGCGCGCCGGTGTCGAGGGTGAGGTCGGCGAAATCGGTCAGTTTTTTGCCGTCGGCGCGTTTGCTGGTCGAACCGTCGAGGTGGGCCTGAGTGACGAGCGCAACGGTTTTGATGCCGTGTTTCTGGAACAATTCGGCCATTTCGATGGGTACCACGTTGCAGCCCGACGAGGAAATGATCAGCGCTGAATCGGTTTCCGAGAGGTCAAAATTCCGCAGAATCCGCTCAGCCAGACCGGGCACGTTTTCCAGAAACATCGCCTGCCGCTGCCCGTTGGCCCCCACGACAAGGTTGTGGAAAGTCAGCGACAGTTCGACGATGGGGTTGAAACCGGGAAACGAGCCGTAGCGCGGCCACATCTCTTCGACCATGATCCGGCTGTGGCCGCTGCCAAACACGTGAACCATGCGGCCCGCGAGGATGCTGTCGGCAAACCAGCGGGCGGCGGTGTTGATTTCTTTTTCCTGATTGCCAACGACTTCTAAAATCTCCTGGCATTTCTGGAGGTACGATTGGGTAGGGGTCATCCGGTTTGTTTTTGTCTGAACCGCAACGGTTCAGACGGATTTTTGCAAGGCAAAACTCGCCGCGCCAATGGCCCCGGCCATGTCGCCGAAGTGGGCCTGCACCACAGGCGTGTGTTTGCCACCGGGCCGCCATTCGTAGAGGTCGAGGAAGGCGGCCAGGGGTTCGAACAAATCACCGTCGGCCCCGGTGATGCCGCCGCCCAGAATCACCAGGTCGGGCGACAGGACGTTGACGAGGCTAGCGAGGGCCGTGGCCAGTTTCTGCACCGAATCGAGCCAGAGCCAGCGGGCAAAATGATCGCCCTGGCGGTAGGCTTCGAGCAGGGCGTAGGTGGTTTGGTACCGGCCCAGCGAGCGTTTTTCGACGGTGGCGTTGCCGATGGCATCTTCCAGACTACCCGGCACACCCACGATGTCGCGCTCGCCCGCCGCATTCACGGTGACGTGCCCGACGTGTCCGGCTTTCTGGAAAAAACCCTGGTAGAGTTTTCCGTCGATCAGAATTCCGCCGCCCACGCCCGTACCGAGCGTGAGCATTAGCGCGTTGCGAATGCCCTTCGCCGCCCCGAAGCGGGCTTCGGCCATGAGCGCGGCGTGGGCATCGTTGAGCACGTGGACGGTTTCGCCGAGGAATTTTCCCCACTGAAAATTTTCCAATCCCGCCAGCCGCCCCGGCATGAAGGCGATGGCGTCGTTGGCCACGTTGGGCAAACCCGGTGCCGACAGCCCGATGACCGGGTGCGGCAGGGGGAATTTTTCCTTCATCTCGGCTACCGTTTCGGCGATGGCCTCTTTCCAGTGGCCGTCGCTGTGGGTGGGGTGGTAGGTTTGGTGGTGGATGCTGCCGTCTGAATCCATCAGCACGGCTTTGATCCAGGTGCCGCCGAGGTCGATACCGATGGAAGTCATACTTTCAATTGAAAATCAGGGACGAACGTTAAGAAAAAACCTTTCCCTCGGCGTCATTGCGAGCGGAGGCGGATGAATTGAGTAAAACGAGATTCATCCGCCGGAGCGAAGCAATCCCCTGCCGGAAACCAAGAGAGCGTTTGGAAAGAACGGTTCAGAGCTTGAGCCATCTTGGCTACCGATGGGGGGATTGCCGCAGCGGCGGACCGTTTCACTACGTCCACCCATTCTCGCTTCGCTCGTCTTGGTGGACTTCGCTCGCAATGACGCGCACTCGGCAGCACTCGTATGCGCACAATCCGATCGTTTGAGTCGTACATCGTAAATCAGCCTTGTCCTTCCGCGTGGCTCCAGCCGCCATCCACGCTCAGGATTTGTCCCGTCGTGAACAGGGAAAAATCCGACAGAAAATACACCGCCGCCCCGTCGAGGTCGCCGGGCAAGCCATTCCGGCCCCCGTCGAGGGGTTGTTTGGTTTTGATAAAATCCATGATTTCCTCGTCGCCGCTGGCCCGCTGACTCATCGGCGTTTCGACCAGCGCCGGGGCGAGCACGTTCACCCGAATGTTGTCGGGGGCGTAGTAGGCCGCCAGCGATTTACTGAATCCAATCACCGCCGCTTTGGCCGCCGCGTAGGCGTGGGTGGTAAAATACCGGGGCGAGGGCGAATAGCCCAGCACCGAACCCATGTTGAGGATGCTCCCGCCCGTGCCCTGCCGCCGGAACTGCTGCACGGCGGCCTGGTTGCTGAGCATCAGGCTCGTCAGGTTGAGGTTCATCGTATAGTTCCAGCCGTCGAGACTCAACTCGTGCAAGGGGCCGTCGCCCGCCCGCCGTCCGCTACCGCCCGCCACGTGGTAGAGGCCATCGAAGCCGCCGAAGTCGAGGAGGCACTGCCGGATGGCCGTTTCGGCGGTGCCGGGTTGGGTGGCATCGCCGCGCAGGGCGGTGGCATTTTCGGAACTGAGGCTTTGCTGGGCGGTCTCCACGCTGTCGGCGTTGCGACCCAGCACCACCACTTGCGCGCCTTCGCGAAGGAAGGCCTGCGCCGCCGAAAGGCCCAGGCCCGTGGTACCACCGACGACAACGATTTTTTTGGATGCTAACCAGGGAGTCAAAGGAGGATGAAAAAAGGGGGGAAGGAAAGAAGCAAAAAGGGAAAGGCATGACCTTTCTCCTTTCCACCTGCCAAAAGTCTGGAAAAGCCGGGGCCGAAGTTGGTATATTTTTGTTGAAAACTGTACGTTTTATAGCGGTACGGGGGAAAGCCGCCGGTTTTGGAACCGCTTTTTCTGGGTTTGCCATAGATTGATTAGTTTTCGGGTCCTTTCTCGAAATTATTTTTTCATTCTAAATGAAACGTCCGCTCAACGTTGTGACGCGACTGGCCCTCGGACTTGCCTCGATAGCATCGCTTCACGCCCAATCGTTCACCCGGCAGGATTCGCTGCGCGGCACGCTTTCCCCCCTGCGTAGTTGCTACGACGTGACCCACTACGACCTGCGCGTGCGGGTCGATCCCGCTACCCGGCGCATCGAAGGCAGTAATGTAATCAGCTACCGCCCCACTGCCGACTTTCGCCGGATGCAGGTGGATTTGTTCGCCAATCTCGACGTGACGGGCATCCGGCAGAATGGTCGCCCCGTGGAATTCAGCCGCGAGGGACACGCCCTGTTCCTGACTTTGCCGAAAATTCAGCAGAAAAACCGCCCCGCTTCGGTGCAGATTACCTATCGAGGCCGACCGACCGTCGCGAAAAATCCGCCCTGGGACGGCGGGTTTTCCTGGAAAAAAGACCGCGAAAAAAAGGATTGGGTGACTGTCTCCTGCGAGGGGACCGGGGCCAGCCTATGGTGGCCCTGCAAAGACCACCTCAGCGACGAACCCGACTCGATGCGCATCCGCATCACGGCTCCCGGCGGGCTGATGGCCGTCGCCAACGGCGATTTGCGCGGGGTAAAGAACCTAAAAAACGGATTTTCGGAATTCGACTGGCGGGTGAGTTACCCCATCAATAATTACAACGTGACGCTCAACGTGGGCGATTACGTAACGCTGCACGACACCTACCGCGCCACCGACGGCGACACGCTCGCGCTCGACTACTACGTGTTTCGCTACAACCGGGCCATTGCCGGGCCGCACTTCGCCCAGGTGAAACCGATGCTGGCGTGTTACGAGAAGTTCTTCGGGAAATACCCCTTCTGGCGCGACGGCTACGCGTTGGTGGAAACGCCCTACTGGGGTATGGAACACCAGGGGGCCATTGCCTACGGAAATTTTTTCAAAAACAATCCGTTTGGGTTTGACTTCATCATTGTTCACGAAAGCGGACACGAGTATTTCGGTAACAGCCTGAGCATTGCCGATCACGCCGAAATGTGGATTCACGAGGCGTTTACCACCTACATGGAAACGCTGTACCTCGAATGCACCAAAAACTACGAAGCGTCGCTGAAGTACCTGCTCACCCAGCGGCCGAAAATCAAAAACGAGGAGCCGATGCTGGGGCCGCTGGGCGTGAATTTCCAGCAAAAAGACACCGACGTGTACTACAAAGGAGCCTGGATGCTCCACACGCTGCGCCACGTGCTGGCCGACGATGCCCTCTGGTTCCGCACGTTGCACGGGTTGGCAACGGATTTTAAGTGGAAAATTGTAACGACGGAGCAAATCACCACGTACTTCAACCAAAAAACCGGACGGAACCTGACGCCGTTTTTCAACCAGTACCTGCGGCGTACCGACTCCCCCAAACTGGAATACCAAACCAATCCCGCCCCCACCGGTTTGCTGGTACGCTACCGCTGGAACGCCGCCGAACCCGGTTTCGATATGCCCGTCGACGTGACGTTGAATAATGGCAAAACCTTCCGCCGTCTCCAACCCACCCCGGAATGGCAAACCACCACGCTACCCCAAACGGACGAGTCGACCGCTTCGCCGGAACCCCTTCCCCCCTCCTTGCGAGTTGCCACCGAACGATTTTACGTGGAGGGGGTAGAGGTAAAATGAAGGGCGATAGGCGATTGAAAAAAACTCCAGTTTCGCCGCCGACCTTTCCGCGCATTTCTACTGACTGACGACCAATGACTAACGACTTTTCTCTGGCACGGCGTTTTAGGCATGACGTGGTGTTTTTATTCACCAAACACCGCATTCACGCATGGAACCCTACGGCAATCACCAGGAGGAACTGAAAAAAATAAAGGAGCGCATCAAAGACATCCGCGTGGCGATCATGACCACGATTTCATCGGAAGGCAAGCTCCACAGCCGCCCAATGGCCACCAACGAAATGGAAGACGACGGTAGTCTCTGGTTTTTCACCGACCAGTCGTCGGAAAAAGTATCCGAACTCAGCCGCGACAACGTGGTGAGTCTGAGCTATTCCAATCCCGACGACAACACCTACGTGTGCCTGACGGGCGAGGCCGAAGTGGTGAATGACCGTAAAAAAATGGAGGAACTTTTCAACCCCATTGTCAAAGCTTGGTACCCGAAGGGCCTCGACGACCCTGACATGACCCTGCTGAAAGTCACCCCCCAGGATGCCGAATACTGGGACGGTTCGTCGAGTAAAATGGTGGTCGCTTTCAATATGCTCAAAGCCGTCGTGACGGGCAAAGAATACGACGAGGGCGAGCATGGGAAAGTGAATTTATAGCATTCCTTTTTGAAAAAGCCACCGGGTGCGTTGCCTATCGTACTTAGTGGCTTTTTAATTTTAATTCAATTTCTCGGCCTAACCCACGGAATCCGTTTCCAACGTCAATATTTCCAGGACCGTTTTGGTTATTTTTTTCGCATCGGCCTCACTCAATAAAGCCTCATTTGAAATCAAACAAAAATCCATTTCTCCCCGAAACCAACTAACCACTAAGGTATTTGGGTTCTTCCAAGGAAAAGAAACCGTGGGGCTGTATACCGTTTCAACTTCGAAGGAAGCATACTGATGAGGAATAGCTAAACGGCCCATATTTGAAAGCGTGATATCATGTGAACTATCCTTTAATTTTAAAACATCAACAAAATCTGGTACCGATGCATGAAAATATTCCCCCAATTGCAGTAAATGATATATTCGAATGTAATCAATTTTACGGCTAAGTTCTTCCTTAAAGTTCCTAGCTTCATGCCAAAAATCAGTAGAATTTTCTTTAGATAACGGCAAACGTACAATGGGCGCAAAGGCAAACATGGTATCTTCCTTGATTTCAGGTATTAGCCGTCTGATATCGACTGGACAGATTACTTCACCTTTTGCTTTGGTCCCCTGAACACTCTTAAATGCTTTTAGGTATGCAATACATAAAACAGCATGAACAGACGTATTTTCAAGCTTACATTTAGTCGTGATTTTCGATGCAAGAGATTCGTTTATCTTTGAATGCAAAACATAAGGAGTGCCCGACTGAATCGGAACCGGTTTCTTTCTGAAAAGAAAGTAAAGGATTGCAAGTTTAGAAAAAAATGTAAATTTTAGTTTTTCTTTCCACCCAAAAGCAAGATGCCCTGGAGTAAGGTCAGTTATTGAATTAAAGACGGCGCTGGTAGCAATTTCTTTTGCCGGACAATCAATCAGTTCTAACGTTTCTCGCATTAAGGCAACAAACGTTGCGCCATCACATATGCAATGAGGACACACTAAAATCAAATCGGATACTTCACCAGATTTCAATAAAATAACGCGCATTAGTGGACCTTGTTCCAGCGGAAAAGGTATGGCCCATTCTTGTTTTGAAATAGTCTCCCAATCTGTTTCAGACTGTCGTTCAATCACTCGAACTGGAATTTCCTGAACTGAATCGTAAGAAACAAAGCAAGGACGCCCATTTTTATCTTCTGAAATTTTTACTTGTAAAAGAGGATGTTTCTTCTGTAGTTTAACAAGCGCATTACGCACATTTTCTTCCTTAATAATACCTCGAATTTTAACAACAAAAACACAGTTAACCGTTGTCAGCGCATCAACGTACATGATTCGCTCTCCTGCAATAAACCTTCGATTCATGGTGTTTTGTCTTTGTTAAAAGTAAATCCTAATGCTGTGCCGACCAATAAAAATTTACTCATTTGACAGGTAACTATTGATACGCTTCCTTTACCGTGGAGTGCATAAAATCTTCGATCAATTGTACAGCTTTTTTGTTCCCTCCAGCTTGGATAAATGTTTCTTTAATCCGAAGCGCCGCAGTACGATAGCGAGGTTGGTCAAGCAATTGAGATAGTGACGATCGAAGTTCGTCAATCCTCAATCGCTTGTACCGAATCTTAATTCCGCAACCCGCTTGCTCAATAAGCGACGCCGTATGAAAATGGTCGTAAGCGATGGGGATAATCAGCATGGGTAGACCGTTCATAAACGTATCATTAACGGTATTAAAACCGCCATGACAGATGACCGCGTCTACCTTTTTCATTAGTTCAGTTTGAGGAACATACCCTTGAACAATGAAATTATCCGGCCATTCATCAATGATGATAGGGTCCGTTGCGGCAATAATCGTTAGGGGTGATTCAGCGAATGCGGCAATCATTTTCTCAAAGAACGCTTTCCGGATATCGACCAATAAGGTACCTATGGATACGAATATTTTTGGCGTTGTCGCTTCATCAAATCGTTCCCAATCAAAAGTAGAGTGGCTCGGACGGCCCGCCACCGGACCAACAAATTGCATAGAAGGTACCGGCTGTTGAATATGCGCAAATTCCTGTGAGGTAAAAACAATATTCAATTGATGCGAATGAATAAAAACGCCTTGCTCACAAATCCCAACCTCCTGCTGAAAAGTGGCGATAAGGTTTTTTTGCCATTCCATAATTTTAGGGGCAAGCTCCATACCATCCATCACATCTGGCGGTACCGGAGTCGTGGTTATACACGGAATACCTTTCAGATGCGCACACAAAGCTCCAGCAAATGCAATGCAATCATTTATAATAACATCGGGCTGGAATGAATCAACAATGCGCCCCAGCCCTTCCATCATCATTCGAGCGATAGGAATGAAAGTTTCCTCAAGACCTAATTTGATCACCTCTAGCCTCGAACAGAATGGTCCTTCATCTTGACGCTTCAGGATATGCGTGATTTCTTCCTGATGTGCTGCCAGTTCCTCGCTAGGTACAATATACTCCCCCCCTTCAGGGATATGCGAATCGTTGAGCGGGATCAGTCCCACCCATTTTACTTCGTGACCTTTAGCAATCAGGCTGGCACCAACGCTTAAAGTAGGACTTATGTGTCCGAAAAAAGGAGGAACAACAAATAAAATTTTCGACATGGTTACTTCTGCTAATAAAGTATAGGAGTAATTAACGGAGTTGATTTCTCCGATGATTGCTGACTCAATTGAACCAGTAACCCAGCGGCAATCTGCGTACCGCCAGCTTCCTCGAAAGATTGTTTCACACGCTGTGCGGCTAATTTATATTCCTCATTGTTGAGTATTTCTTCGAGTGCCTCTCGCAGATGACTTGCTTTAAACCGGTTGAATTTCAATCGGATGCCTGATCCCGAACGTGCCACTTGGCTTGCAACCATCGACTGATCATAAGCAATAGGAATAACGATCAATGGAATTCCATTCAACAAGGTTTCACAAACGGTATTGTGGCCTCCGTGACAAACTACCGCATCCAGTAGAGGCAATAACGTCACTTGGGGAATGTTGCGTTGAACAATGAAATTATCCGGCCATTGATCCAGCAGTTCAGGGTCTGAAACAACTACAACCGTTAGATCCTCAGCCCCGAATGCCTCGGCTACTTTGGCAAAAAAACTTCGCTTGTGCTCGTGGTTAAATGTAGTGCCAATACTTACTAAAATTTTAGGACGGTTCTTCACGCGTTGCAACCCTTCCCAATCAAACGAGGTGGCAACCTGCCTATTCTCAAGAACCGGTCCGACAAATTGGTACTGGCCCGGTAAGTCTGTTTCTCCGAAAAAAGCTTTCGACGTAAAAACTAAGGTCAGCAAATCGGAGTAACTAAGCGATCTTTCTGTGTGAAGACCAAATTCTTTTTGAAGATTGACGAATTGTTTTACTTCCCATTCACGAATAGTAGGAAGTTCGTCTAATTTAACCAAGGTGGCCGGCACCGGAACAGAAGTGGCGTACTTAATCTGTTTTTTATAAGCCAAACTGGCCCCGGCAATCATTAGCTGATCAACAATCACAACGTCTGGTTTATATTCATCGAGCAGCGAGTCAATTCCCCTGTAACAGTAGCGATTCAACGGAATTACGACTTCCTCATATAAAAAAACAAGACTTTCAATACCGTTGACATTTTTTTTAGAAATCATGTTAATGTATTCTTCATTGGTCTTTGAATCGGGACCTTCATCCTTGTACTTTATCAAAAGTAATTGCCCCCCTCCGGGAAGTTTTTCTTGAAGTGATGCATCCACACTAATCCAGCTTACCTCGTGCCCTAACGCCAACAAAGATGCTCCGATGCTTAGTGTCGGATTGATATGACCCGTAAGGGGCGGAACGACGAACGCAAACTTTGCCATATTCGAATGAACTACTGATTATTTTTCAAAAAACGCTTTTACCATAGTCCCTACGATCACCGGTGCCTGAATCGGAAGATTGTGACCCCCTTTGATGAGGGAAAAGATTGAATTTTTTATTCTCCCTTGTAAGTATTTTCCGGCTTCATAACAGAGCGAGTCTGTCCCGTATATTAGTAGAACTTCGTGCGGTATTCGGTCGATTTCTTGTTTACTAAAGAAATCCCTTTCAAGCAGCATATCATTTTTCAGGCTCGTTTGATGAAAGAGGAAATCGCATTGATGGTGACTGCGTTCTGCCTGACGTTTTCCCATTTTCAAATGAATGCCTTCGCCAGCATGATTGAGGTACGTATTGAATAATTCTCTGCTGTATTCACTCATAAAATTCCGGGTTTTATCATCGTTGGGATTCGGCGCTTCAACGATGGCCAATTTTTTTATTTTTTCGGGAAATCGGGCCACCATCTTCAACGCAATCAATCCGCCAAAGCTATGCCCTACCAGGTGAACTTTTGTAAGTCCTAACGTCGCCATCAAGGCGACCAAATCGTCAGTCATGCTGTTCAAATCGTACCCGTTCAGGACGCGTTCGCTCATGCCGTGGCCTTTTAGGTCGTACATGACAACGTGAAACTGTTCGGCTAAGATTGGTGCAACGGAGAAGTAATACATTGACAGGTTGCTGAGCATACCATGTACCATCAGCACCGTTTCAATGGCCTCTTTATTCAGCTCCTGAATGTGCGTAGAATACTTATTGACCTGAATTACCGGCATATTGAATGTAGTTGACGACTTGGCTTACTCGCAGGTTAATGAGCTGATCGATGTTCATACCGGAAAGCCATCCGGTGAAATCGACGTGTTCACCAAAGCGCAATTTTACTTTCTCTGCAAACGCGACAAGCTCAATGCTGTCCATTTCCAGGTCTTTTGTAAAGGAGCTTTCCAGGGTGATATCAAGGTCATTGACAAATTCTTCCCCGATGACCTCCGTAATGAATTGCTTCAGGCTCGTGAGCACCTCTTCCGAGGTTAGGGTTGGGGTAAAGGCTATAGGGTCCATCCGATTATGAAGTTTTCGTGTTTAATTGTTTTGATGATTGTGTTCTGAATGCGCAAGGTATCCCCGATGATTTCCTCCACGCAGTGCGTTTTTGGGTTTCCGCTCAACCCAACTCCGAGCGATTTTCCATACGCTTCTTTTGCCACCCAAAACCGCGTCGGCCATTCGACTTGATCCTTATCAGCGAGTAACTGCCGTTCGTGCCGGGAAAAGGCCAACTCCTGGAACCCTTCACTACGCTCTTCGATGCGCTCAATGTCGATCCCAACGGGCTTATCGTAGGTTGCAATTCCAACCGCATGGGTCTTTTTGTGCGCCAGGGAGATGTGAATGCCGGAGGTCAGCGAACCCTCGACGTAGGGCTTTTGATTGGCATCCGACTTTAATTCAAATTCGATCGGAAAACAGGTTTCACTTTTAGTCTTTTCGAGTACAGCCCGCACCGCGTCTTTTACTGCTACCCGACTGATAATCCATTCTTTCTGTTTATTGGGCAGTAGGGAGTTATGGTGTTTTTTTTCGGTTTGATTAAAATAGCGTTTCAAGATAAAATCCCAGGACGTGACGCGAGTGTACGCGTTGTAAAACAAAAACACACCGGGGGCAATCTCTTCGGAAAGCCGGTTCGCCAGGGGTGACAACGCCATTCGCCAGAGTGGACCGTCGATTTCCAGGCGGTGATTTTGCCAACCGGTTAATTGCGCCCAAACCTTACCTTCCCGTTTCAGGGTAATGGTGCCGGTTGCAAATTCGTCCGTTAATTCGGTGAGCACACACGTGCATTCAAACGGTCCGTCTTGCTGTTGAAAATCGTCGAAAAATTCGATTTCCTGAATTTTCACCGGAAAAGCAACGCGATTTTTTTGCAAGATAAACTGCAACCATAGCCCAAACAATTGCCCGGCGTTATCGAGGAGCGAACCTTTTCCGCTGGCCCCTTCGATGGTTCCAATAATACCCTTTTCACCAATTGCTTTCACTTCTTTGATGCCCTGGTAGGCCGGGCCATGAAACATATTTTCCGCGTAAATCTGCGCGGGAGTGAGAGACAAGTTTAGTAGCGGACCGAGATCCGGCTGCACTTTCGGTGGGGGTGCCCATTGCTTCGATACGAGTACGTCGGTGCTAGCAAAACGCTCGATGTTGAGGCGTACTAGCGCGGGCGTTTTCCATTCGCCCACCACTGTTTCCTGAAACGGTTTAGCGGCATCCATCCACTGGAATACCTTCATGTTGAGAATCTTCTGCACGGTTTCGCCTGGGGCCTGTTCGAGGGCAATCTCGGCGAACAGCTCGAAGATCATCGTCATCGGAATCACCGTATCCATGTCTGCCGCGCAAGTCCAGCCGGGGGGTTGCCGCACCAACGCATGATCGATCAGGTACGGATTATTGGCCAAGGAAATGTCCAGCGGTTTGGAAAAGGATCTTCGGCGAACGGTGGCTGTTGGAGCAACCAAGGGAAGAGGCGTGCCCCGGTTCTGGAAAAGATGCACCAGTTCGGATTGAACGTGTGCCATTTCGTCCAGATTGGCCGCAAAGGCTTTCATCACCGGATGGGCTACTTCGTCGAGCGAGACCTCCCGGTGGTACTGGGGCGCGGGTGCGCGCTCGGATAGTCGATTCAGGGAAGTGAAAGCGGTGACGAATGGTGACCCTAACTGAAGGGTCAGGGGGTGTGAAACCGGTACGGATTTGGTTTTTGGATACCCCAGCACCGCCATACCCGTCTCTTTTCCTTCGACAAACAAGGCCGCCAGAATCCGCTGCACCTGGGTGATTCCAGAACGGAGTGGCCCATTGGCCGCCACCGCGCTGTAGGATTTACCGCGCAGGGTATCGTCGATAAAGCCAACCAAACTCCCCGAACCAACCTGAATAAACACCCGCGCCCCTTCGTCGTAGAGTTTTTCGGTCAGTTCCCGAAAACGAACGGGCTTGACGAGGTGTTCGATGCACAACGCCCGGATCGCTTCCATCCCTTCCGGGTAATGGGCCAGGGTCGTGGCTGACCAAATCGGAATGTGCGGTTTTCTGAACTTTACGGTGTCCAGCCCAGCCAGCAATACGTCGAGTTTGTCTTTGACGAAGGGCGAGTGGAACCCCGACTGAAAGGGCAACACCTGATGAAAGAGTTGCTCTTTTTTCAGAATCGGAACTAGTTGTTCCAGCGCTGCGTCGGTGCCGCACAAGAGTACCTGCTGGGGGCAGTTGTCGTTGGAAAGGTACAGATCTTCGATCTGGGCCAGCAACGGCTCCACCCGGTCGAGGCCACACCCGACGGCGATAAACCGGGACTCCGTCAGTTCCACACTTTTGGAACCAACACAACTGAGCAAGTGCAGAATCGACGCTTCTTCGGCCAGCCCGGAAGAGCGGACCGCCAGCCATTCACCCAAGCTATGGCCCGCGTTCATGTCGGGTTGAATGCCCGCCTGCTTGAGGGCGGTATCCAGAATTTTGCTGTTCGCCAGTAGTTTGAGTCCCTTGTCGAGCAATTCCTCGGTTTCTTCACCCTCCACGTAGGCGCTCAGGTTGAAATACTCGGCCACACTAGCCACTTCCCCACTCGATAGTCCATCCAACCCAGGAAAAACAAACGCGATTTTCCCGCCGCCGCTCAACAAAGGCTCGTTGGTGTACCAAATGTCCTGCCGGTTGCGCCAAGGCAAACCCCGGGTCACAACTTTTTGGGCCTTGCCGATTCGTTCCGGCGTTGGGTCGAAAACGGCCAGGCGGTGCGAACCGGTACCGGGGTTTTTATCCCCGGTTTCCAGTGCCTGAAGTAAGGCTTCCTGACTCGGACGGGCCAGGAGGAGTACCTCGTCGGTTTTACCCAAAAAAACGGTCTTTTCGGGGGTTGTTTTTTGGGAAATGAATCCTTCCAGTACCACGTGGGCGTTGATTCCGCCGAAGCCAAAGGCGTTGATCCCCGCCCGTTTGGGCAAGCCGCTTTCTTCCCAGTTCCGGGCTTCCTGAACGGGCGCGAAGCGGGTCAGGCCCAGTTGTTCCAGGGGCTGGGCGCAGTGCAGCGTGGGTGGCAGGGTGTTGTGGTGCAACGCCAGGGCCGTTTTGATCAATCCGGCTATGCCGGCGGCGGGCATGGCGTGGCCGATGTTCGATTTGACCGAACCGATCCCGGCCTTGGGTACCGAAGCATCGACGCCAAAAAGTTGGGCTAAAGTTTCGAGTTCGGTTTTATCGCCGATGGGCGTACCGGTACCGTGGGCTTCGATGTACCCCACGTCGCGCCGGTCGAGGCCCGCCTGATCCCAGGCTTGCCGAATGGCCCGCGCCTGTCCCTGCACCGAGGGGTTCATTACGCTGGTGCCGCTGCCGTCGCTGCTGATGCCCACGCCTTTCACCACGGCGTAGATGCGATCGGCGGCAGCGATGGCATCGTCGAGGCGTTTCAAAACCACAAAACCGCAGCCTTCCCCGATCACGAGTCCATCGGCGCGTTGGTCGAAGGGACGAATCGTTTCTTCGCGCGAAAGCGCCCCTAATTGCGTGAAAATGCTCCAGAAAGCGGCATTCTGGCCGACGTGAACGCCCCCCGCCACCACCAGATCGCAGCGCTGGCTGCGCAGTTCCTGCACGGCATGATCCACGGCCAGCAGGGAGCTTGCGCAGGCGGCGTCCACGGTGTAGGCCGCTCCGCCGAGGTTGAGCCGGTTGGCCACCAGCGAAGCCACCAGGTTGGGGATGAGGCCCATCGCGGTATCGGCCCCGAACCGGCCTTTTTCCTGCTGAAATTCTTTTTTTACGCGTTCCAGATCGGTGGCCTCCAGGTGCGGAAGGAGGGTTTTGAGGAGGCTCACGATCTGCTCGCCCGTGCGGATGATTTCAATGGCCCGCGTGGCCCCGGGGCCGGCGTAATTTCCCTTGCCGATGATGATCCCTGCTTTGTCGAGCGCCATTTTTTTCTCGAAAACCCCCGCATCGTCCAGCGCCTGCTGCACCAGGTCGAGGGTGATCAACTGCTCCGGTTCCATGCCTTCGACGGCCACCGGCAAAATACCAAACCGGAGCGGATCGAAATGTACGTCCGGGATAAAGCCGCCCCGCCGGCAGTAAAACCGATCGACACCCGCCGTCGTTTGATCAAAATAAACCGCGTCGAGCCGGTGAGTCGGTACCGGCCCAATCGAGTCGACTTTGTTAAGAATGTTTTTCCAAAAGGCATCGAGGTTTTCGGCCCCCGGAAAAATGCAGGACATTCCGACAATAGCGATGTCTGTTCTTGGCTCCATACCGGGGTCTGTTTTGCCATCGGCGCCTTCCGGATTCGGGCGGGCGACGACAGCGTGGGCGGAGATCACGATGCGTTGGCTACCAAGCCGTGCCTGCCATGATGAGCACCTGACTTTCCGTACCGTATTTGAGTTCGTTTACGAACGTTTCGGCACCGTCGCGCAAGGGAATGAGCGAAATACCCCGGCGTTCGTACTCTTTTTCCAGCGAAGCCGACACCATACCCGCTCCTTTCCAGGGGCCCCAGTTGATGGCGATTACCTTCCCCTTGAGGCGTTGGCGCAGGGCCGAGGCGTAGTAATCGAGCACGCTGTTGGCGGCGGCGTAGTCCGTCTGGCCCCGGTTGCCGTACACGGAGGCAATACTCGAAAACAGGATGACAAACTGCGTATTGGGCCGGAGTTCTTCGGCCAGCACCCGCAGGGGCGTAACCTTCGTGGAGAAAACCCGCTCGAACGATTCGGGTGTTTTTTGCTGGAAAAGTTTGTCCTCCAGCAAGCCTGCCCCGTGTACGACGCCATCCAGACGACCATATTTCTGATAAATCTCCGCGATAAAGGCGCTCAGTTCGGCTTCGTTGCGCAAATCGAGCGACTGGTACGCGACAGTGGCCCCGTTCCGCTCCAGGGAGGCAATCGTGTTTCGGATCTGGTTGTGTTTATAAATTTCGGCGGCCTTTTTTTCAATCGCCGCCGGGGTTTTCAGTTCGCCTCCGGCAATGAGATGTTGCCTGATCTCGTCCTTCGAGGTCAGCAGCGAGAACGCACCGACCTCTTTTGTGAGAATATCTTTCGAGCGCCCCACCAGAATATACCGACAGGGGTATTCCTTTGAAAACCGGATCATCAGCTCCGACGTGATTCCCTGAGCGCCCCCCAACACCAGCACCACCGCTTCCTGGTCCAACCGGATGGACGAGTCCAGTTCCGTCATCAATTGCGCGGGAATCAGTTCCCGCGTTTGCCGGATGCCCTGGTCGTAAATCACCTCCGAGGGTTTATCCGGATTCACCACTTCGTTCAACACGATGGCCGCCAGTTGGTTGGGCGGTAGTTGGCTGGCAATACTGACCACCCGACACTTCGTGTGGTCGAGTTCCTTGTCCAGGCTTTTGATAAACCCGGAAAAGCCCTGCACCTGGCGAAGCTGCTTTACATCGGTAAACTGCCCCGTGCTGATCGTGGTGTCCGACACAATGTACACCCACTTGAGTTGGGCCATGTCCAGCATTTTGATTTTGGAAAACAAATCCAGAATCGTGGCGTTCCTGGGGGCCGAAGACAAATTCAACAGAATCAATCCCTGGTATCCGTGCAGGGGAACGTCAGAAGAAACAATGTCGACCTGAGCGCCTTGTTGCTCAAAAAGCGATTTCACCGCCGGAGCCACCAACCCAGCATCGTTGGTGACGGCAAAGCGGTACCCCGCCACGCTAGTTGGCTCGGCAGGCCCTGGCTCCGAGGGCGTCAACTTAAAACTAAGCCGGGCCAGTTTTCCGCTTCCGTTCAAGGCTACGCCGTTTTTCTCCGTTGGGTTTGGCGGTTCCGGAAGGGCAAAAGACGCTGCCGGGGCGGTTTTTGTTTCGGAAGTTTCGGGAGTTAGTTTCTCTGCCAGCCAGCTAACCAGGCCGGTCAGGGTTTTAATGGCTGCGACCTGTTCGACCATGCCTTCGGCTTCCTCTTCGGTGGAGGTCAGGCTTAGTTTGGTTTTGATTTCACCAAAAATTTCCATCCGTTTGATGGAGTCGATGCTCAGGTCGGCCTCCAGATCCAACTCCATACCCAGCATATCCGGCGGGTAGCCGGTTTTGTCGCTCACCGCCGCCAGGATAATCAGGCGGAGGTCGTCGATGGAAAAACTCATTTCGGTTCCGGGGGCCGCCTGCGCCGCCGTGAATACGGGACGAGCCATTTCCCCGGCTTTCACCGCATTCTCGGTAATCCAGTCGACCAGGCCGGTCAGGGTTTTCACGCTGGCTAACTGCTCCACGACCGTTTCTTCGGCCACTTCGCCCTGCTCGAAGCCCCCTAACTCCGTGCGCAACGCCCCGATGATTTCCATCCGTTTGATGGAGTCGATGCTCAGGTCGGCTTCCAGATCCAGGTCCATGCCCAGCATATCCGGCGGGTAGCCGGTTTTGTCGCTTACGATCCGCAGGAGCAGCGTTTTGATGTCGACCGGAGTCGCCATGATCTTTACAACCCCGTTGGTGTGGTGCCCATTCAGGCGGTGATTCACCAGAGCGGGGACCCCGCTTTCGGGTAGTGGCAACGTACCACGCGCTGGTTCAATCGAATGAAACGATGAACCAGTACCGGCCACCGGATTTTGACCCAGGAAACTCATCATCACGTCGCGCTGCGAAAGTACCATCAGCTTCATGCTGTTAAGGTACTCCTGCATCATCTGCTCGGCCGCGCCGAGGGCGGGTTGCCCCGGCAAAGCGGGGAGGCCGCTGCCCTTGAGCTGGATCGGTCGGGTGATGGGCATGGCCCCGTGGGCGGGGAGTTTACCGGTCGAGGGCAGCGCCCGCTGGCCGTTGATCAGCCACAGCGACGGGCTTTTTTTGTACTGCTCGGGGTTGTCCAGATCGAGTCGTTGGGCGTTCCGGCCTTCAAACAGTTTTTCAAGCCGCAAGGCCCGACCGGTGGCGATGTACCGCGCTAGGGTGTTGAGCAGGTGGCTGAGTTTGTTCGGCCCGGCGTCTTCGGTGTGCAGCAACACTTCATCGGCGGCGAGGCAGGCCTTCGTTAACCCCGTCAGGGTTTTTCCGGGGCCGACTTCAATGAAAATGCGGGCACCGTCGGCGTACATGGCCTGGATTTCCTCCGCAAACCGAACGGGTTTAGCCAGGTGTTCGCTCAATCGTTCCTTGATTTCGTCGGGGTCGGTCGGGTATTCGGCGGCGGTGGTGTTCGACCACACCGGCACGGTCGGGCTACCGAACGCCACCGCCCGCAGGACCTGCCGGTAGCGGGCTTTCGAATCGGCCAGCAGGGGGCTGTGGAAGGCGCAGGCGACTTCCAGCGGCCGGGACGAAAGTCGGGCCTCCTTTAGAATTCCCAGAGATTTTTGGATTGCGGGCGTGGTTCCGGCCAGCACCCACTGCGTGGGCGAGTTGTGATTGACGGCGTACACGTCCGGCAGTTCGGCGATGATCTTCGTCAGGGTCTCGGCGTCGCAACTCACGGCCACCATCGCCCCGGCATCGTCACCGACCGAGTCGAGGATGGCTTTCGCCCGCTGTTCGCTCAAGGCGACGAGTTGGTTTTCGGGAAAGGCTCCGGCAAAACACAGGGCGGGCAATTCGCCGTAGCTGTGCCCAGCCACCATGTCGGGTTCGATGCCCAATTCGCGGAGCAGGTTCGCCAGGGCCAGATCCACCATCCCCAGCAGCGGCTGGGCCATGCGGGTGTCCTTGATGCGCTCTTTCTGCGCTTTCAGCGAAGCTTCGTCAAAAACGGCATTCGGGAAAAGCACCGGCTCGTAGGCCGGATGGGCGGTCAGCAGGTTGCGCAGGGCCGGAAACACCACGAACAGTTCGCGGGCCATGTCGATGCGCTGGCTTCCCTGACCGGGAAACAAAAACGCCACTTTCCCCTCCCGTTTCTTGGTCAAAAACCACTCCTTGCTCTCGGTCCCCGCTAGGGCCAGGTCTACGTTGCGAAGCAAGTCGGCGCTGGTTTCGGCCAGCAAACTGACCTGCACCGGTTGAGTACTTTCCGTGGCAAGGGTGAAGGCAATGTCTTTCAGCGCGAGGCTGTCGTTGCTTTCGAGCAGCGTTTTCACCGCCCTCAGGCGCAATTTGGCGGCTTCGTGGTTCTCCCCGCGAAACACGAACAGTTCGGCGGGCCAGGCATTGAGCAGCGATCCCGGCTCGGCGGCCGCACTGCCGTTTTCGATGACGGCGTGGAAATTGGTGCCGCCAAAGCCGAAGGCACTCACCCCGGCGTAGCGTTTCTGGCCCGTCCACAACCCGGTTTCGGTGTGAAAGGCAAACGGACTGGTGCGGGAGTTATAAAAACTATTGGGGTTTTTCAGGTGAATGGTCGGTGGTTTTACCCCGTGGTATACCGACAGGGCGGCTTTCATCAGGCCCGCCATGCCCGCCGCGCATTTGGTGTGCCCAATCTGGGTTTTTACCGAGCCGAGGTGCGTTTGATTCGGAACGGCCCCCGACTGCTGGAGCATTTCGGTCAGGGCGCTGAGTTCGGTACGATCGCCCACCACGGTACCGGTACCGTGGGCTTCGACCAGGCCGAGCACCGAGGGCGAAATACCGGCCTGGGCGTAGGCCCGTTCCAGCGCATTCACCTGGCCGATTTTACGCGGAGCCGTGAGGCCCAGGCTTTTCCCGTCGCTCGATCCGCCGATGCCTTTGATGACGGCGTAAATCGTGTCGCCGTCGCGGAGGGCGTCTTCGTGGCGTTTCAACACCATGATCGCGATGCCTTCGCCGAGGGCAATGCCGTCGGCTTCGGCGTCGAAGGTGGCACAGCGGCCCTTGCGCGACAAGGCGTGGGTACTCGAAAAAAGCAGGTAGTCGTTGATGCCGTTGTGCAAATCGACGCCGCCCGCCAGCACCATGTCGGATTTTTCGAGAAACAACTCCTGGCAGGCCAGATCGACGGCGGCCAGCGAAGAAGCGCAGGCGGCATCAACCGTGAAATTACGGCCTCCCAGGTTGAGCCGGTTGGTGATGCGGCCCGAAATGACGTTTGCCAGAATGCCTGGGAAGGAATCTTCGGTCATTTTCGGCAACACTGCGTCCACTTCCGGGGGCATTTCTCCGAAGACTTGTTTGAAAAAAGCCCGGAACCCGTAACTACCCGCCAAGTCAGAGCCGCCTTCGGCTCCGATGATGACCGACACGTTTTCGGCGTTGAAATTTCCCTCCCGGTAGCCCGCGTGTTCGAGCGCTTGCCGGGCCACGAGCAGGCTGAGCAACTGCGTGGGTTCGATGGCGGCCAGCGACTGCGGCGGTATCCCGAACGAGAGCGGGTCGAACTCAATTTCAGGAATAAACCCGCCCCATTTCGAGTGCGATTTATCGGCTCCGATCGAAGCTGGATCGAAGTACAACTCCTTATTCCAGCGTTCGTCGGGCACCTCCGTCACGCTGTCGCGGCCCAGCACCACGTTGCGCCAGTATTCGTCGAGGTTTTTGGCCCCCGGATAAATGCAGGCCATCCCCACGATGGCGACGTTGAGCGATTTTTCGTCGGCCACCGGGGGAGACGGCAATTCGGCCTGGGCGATGTGCCGGTAGTTTCCTTCGGCCACGTCCCGGTGCAGGTCGAGCACCGAAACAATGCGGTGCTGTAGGGCCGCCACCTGCCCGATCATGTACATTCCCAGGCTGAACTGCTGCGTTTCTCCGACCGTCACCAGGTCATTTCCCTGCCGTTCGATGCCCTTGGCGGCAATTCGCAGCCGTCCGACGTTCAGGGTTTCGAGCGCAATCCACTGTTCTTTTTTATCCAGGCCAGAGGCCAGTAAGTTTTCTTTTTCGGTTTTAAAAAAATCGGTGAAGGGCGAGCGCAGGCAGCGGGTTTCGTGACCGGGGGCGGTTTCGAGCAACACGGTTTCCCGCTGTTCGATGGCCTGCTCCTGAAACTTCGGCAGAATGGCCCCCGTCGCAACGGCCTCGGTGGTGTACAGGTACGCCGTGCCCATCAACACGCCCACTTTCACCCCCCTGGCCGCCAGCGGGGCCGCCATGACCGCGATAAACGCCGCCGACCGGGAATCGTGGATGCCGCCCGCAAAAAACACGCTGAGTTGTTCCGGGTGTTCGTCGAGGAGCAGCCGCTCCACTTGTTTTTCCCACAGCACCAGGCTCGACAGCGGCCCAACGTGGCCGCCGCACTCCCGGCCTTCGAACACGAAGTTTTTGGCCCCTTCCTTCAGAAACATATCCAGCAAGGCCACCGAAGGAACGTGCAGGAAGGTTTTGATGCCTAATTTTTCGAGGGGTTTGGCCTGGGAGGGTCGCCCGCCGGCAATCAGCACCACGGGGGGCTTTTCTTCTTTGATGTATTCGAGTTGTTCCTCGCGCAGTTCCTGCGGGGCAAAGCCCAGGATGCCCACGCCCCAGGTTTTCGTACCGGCGAGTTGCTTGGTTTCGCGGATCAGGTGCCGGGCCGCTTCGCCTTTGAGCAACGACAACGCGACGAAGGGCAACGCCCCGGCACTCGCTACGGCCTCGGCAAAACGGGGCACGTCGCTGACGCGGGTCATCGGCCCCTGGGCAATGGGATACGGGATTTGAAGATCCTGCGCCAGGGCATTGCCAGGGCTGATGACGTTCAGGGCTTTGGCCTGGTGAAGGTGCCCGAAAATAGCCTCGTGGAAGCCAAAGTAGAGCCGACTCAGCTTTTTGTACCGACCGACCAGATCCGCCGCAATCGCCACATCCTGGCCCAGGGGCAGGTAACTCTCGTCGAGTTGGAAACTGGTGGATAGGCGGAGGAGGTCGTCTTGGGTGGCCTGAGTGGGAAGAACCGGCGAGTTTGGCCGTACCAGCACCCGGTAGTGATCGATGACTTTGGTCTCGTTCCCGCTCAGTTTTTCGCAAACCGCCTTGATTTCTTTGGGTGCCCGGCAGTCGGGAAACAACGCCAACTGGGTATCCAGCGCGATTCCGGCCGCTCCGGTGGCGATCAGGGCCGCTGCCGTGTGAATCCCAACCCCGCCCTGAACGAGGACGTCGATGCCGGGCACTTCGGCCACAACGCGCTGGAA
This sequence comes from uncultured Cytophagales bacterium, assembly GCA_964244295.1. Classification (GTDB taxonomy): domain Bacteria; phylum Bacteroidota; class Bacteroidia; order Cytophagales; family Spirosomataceae; genus JAJAZB01. Next base: position 100,833 of record CAXTIG010000008.1, on the reverse strand, counting down.
AAGAATGAAGGAGGATTCCTCAGCCACGCGCCCGGCCCCTTCGTTTCCTTTGATAATGAGCGCATCGGCACCGTCCGTTTTTGCCGCCTGGGCTTCTTCCAGCGTGTGAACCTGAACAAACACCCGTACGCCCGTTTTGCGGGGAATCTTCAGGCCGTAGGGGGCGATGATCAGGTCGACTTTTTCCGGGAGGCTCAAATCTAAAAATTGCCCGGAAGCAAGGCAGATCCCAAAGGAGGCGGTCGATTTTCGGGCTAGTTCATCGAGGGATTCGAGCGCCGCCGAGCGATGATGTCCGAGATGCAGAACCGGGAAAAACGAGGCCGATGCCAGGGCAAGCGCCAGGGTTACATCGGGTTTTTCAAACGGAGTGACACCGATAAGTAATGGTTTCTTCATATAAAGGCGGATGAAAAATCGGGCGGAAAATCAGTTTTCTTTTCATGAACGCGAGGGATTCATCCCTTGCCATGACGCGTTATTTTAGAATAAAACACAATTTCACCTAACTATTGGTCAAAAACACAATAATCTATCCCATTCGTTTTTCAAATATATCGTTTTACAAGAGCTTGTCAAGTGGTACGTTCGCAGCAGGGTCTTCGCGTCAAAAACGGACCAGCCGGAAAGCCGGAGCCTATCTGGAGCCATGCCGGGTAATTGAGGCTTGAAAAGCAGGCTCACCACGTCCGGGTTGGGCCGTGGTTGCTGAGTTGCGGCGTACCTTCGACCGCCCCAAAGAGGCGGTCGAACAGCCCGTTTCGCTCGGAAATGGGGCAGAGTGGGACGATCCGCAGGAACGCCCAATCAGAAAGACGTACGTATTTGACTGGACCCTATCGGGGTTTCGTGCCTCATCCACACGTAGCGGACGTTTTAGCCCTTCGGCAGGAAGTCGAACCGCTAACCGGAATGGCGTGGCACCGTGCCAGTCGCTTTCGGCTAAGGGTAATGGAAAGGAGGAGCGAGACTACAACCGTTGCGGTTGTAGTCTCGCTCCTCCTTGATTTTTGAGTCGAATGGGTGGTGTTTAGTAAACGGGTAAGTCGGTACTTGGAAATTCTGATTCAAATTGCTGACTGTCAGTAAGCTACCAAATTTCCAATCTGCCTGATTCCCTTCGGTCGGGTACTTAACGTCGCAGAATCACCATCTCCACCCGTCGGTTTTCGGGGCAGTAGTCGGGCGGGGGGCAGGCCGTGCGCAGGGGGCGGGTGCTGCCGTAGCCCAGGGTTTCGACGCGGTCGGAGGCGATGCCGTGCAGGCTGAGGTAATTTTTTACCGCCACCACCCGCTGCTGCGAAAGGGCTTTGTTTTTGGCCGCGTCCCCCACCACGTCGGTATGGCCTTCGAGCCGGATGCGCACCCCCGGATTCTCGCGCAGCCAACGGGTTACGCGCAGGAGTTCATCAAAAGATTCCGCCTTCAGCTCGGCTTTTTCCAGGGCAAAAAATACCCTCAGTTGCAAGGGCGAATTGAGTGGCTGGCGGTCGTATTCACTGGGCGCAGACGACGGTTCGGGCGGGCGCAGCGCGGGAATCGGGGGCGGCGGAGCCGGACGGTACCCCGGTTCGGGCGCGGGGCGGGGCACGGGTTCGGCCCGCTTCAGGCGGGGTTTGCGCTTGAAATCGAGCCGGAGCCGGGCGGTGAGGTACACGGCGAAATTGCTGTATTCCACCCGGTTTTTCCCAACGACGTACCGATTGTCGGCGAAGGTGTGGAGTTCGCTGAACACGGTGCGCTCCCTGAGCGGAATCGCCACCGAGGCCACCAGTTCGAGCGGCACATCGCCGGCGGTCAGGCCCAGTTCGGGAGTCAGCAGCCAGTTGGCCTGGGTGCGGGGGGTGGTCATTTCGATGAGGGTACCGTCGCCGCTCGAATTAACGTAATTGATGGGCCGGGGGTCGGGCAAATGCACCACCTGCCCCCCGCGCAGGTAGCGGAAATTGCTGGCGTACATTACCCCCAGCCGGGCCAGCACCTGCATCCCCCCGGAGCGGTCGCCCGTTGGCCAAAACCGGCCCACCGAGGCATTGAGGGCGTTGGAGCGCAGCGAGCGCCGGATGCTGGGGGTGCAGTTGACGGGAATCGAAAAACTCCGCCCGCTCGGATATGCCAGCGAGTACGACTGCTGCTGGTAACTGGCCCAGGTTTGGATCATCCAGCCGCTCGACTCGTCGCGGTCATGGTGGCGGTACATCAGTCCCAGGCCCGCCTGGTAGTTGGCCTTGTTGCAATCGACCAACCGGCCCTGATCGTCGTAGCACTCCGGGTTATCGACTTGTTCGGGTTTGAGGGCGTAACTGCCGCTGAGTACCGTTACGCGGGGTTTTACTGGCGACCCGGAGTACCCGAAGGCCCCCAGCACCGAAAATACCCCACGCCGCCCGGCGGCCTGCCCGAAGGTGAGCAGCGGCAGGAGCGCCAGCAAAAGAACCAGCCGGGCCACCGGCACCCGGAACAAACGCGGCTGGATGAAGAGAAGGATGACACCGGGCATGGCCGTGGGCTGGTTTTGGGGTCAAAAGCGATCGATCGTTACCTTGCGGTCTTTCATAATTTCCACTTTCCACTTTCCACTTTCCACTTTCCACTTTCCACTTTCCACTTTCCACTTTCCACTATCAGCCCCGCTTCAGCGGCGGGGTTTTGTCATCGAGGTTTCGGAGGCGTTCGTGAATTTTGAACAGCACAATGAAAAACTCGGCGAACAGCCGCACCCAAAGCGGCCCGATGAGGAGCATCAGCAGCCCCCAACCCGCCACGATGTTCCCCCCGTAAGGCATCACAAACAGCCCGGAGAAAATCAACCCGATGCCGCCCAGCACCACGCCCACCAGTTGGATGTAGTACAGCACGGTGATGAGAACGGGCGCAATCATCGAGTCGAACGTGAGGAATTTTTTGAGAAACGAAGTCGTCTCCGCCGTGGTCGGCATGGCCTCGGCCACCGCCGCTACCGCCGGGGCCGCCGCCCGCGAAAGCCCGGCTCCCAACTCGGCCAGCCCTGGCCCCGCCGGCACGCCCGACGTGGACGAAAAAGCGCCCGCCTGACCAGACGGTTCGCCGGTGCTAAACGCCGGGGCCGACTCCGGGCGCGGCGGCAGGTTAGGCAAACTCAGGCGCACCGGTCCCCGGCGGAGTTCGTAGCGATGGATAAACACGAAGTACAGCACCGCCAGCAGCGACAGCACGTGGACGTAAAAACCGGGCTTCAGCAATTCGGTGAGGCTGGGCTGGGCCTGCCGGAAGGCGTTGCCGAGGGCCGCCCCAAATTCTCCCAACCCACCGGCAGCCTGGTTGACGGCCTGATTGGAGTTGGAATACAGCGAAAACAAACTCTGGCTGTCCAACACCGCCAGCGCGGTACACACCGCCGCCGCCACCGCCCCCACCACGGCGTAAATCCAGGGCAGGCCCAGGCCAAACACGACCACCAACGCGAGGGCGACGAGGTAGTACAACCCGCCCAGGCCGTGATCGGTGAGTTTGAAGTTTGCGCCCAGCCCCTGCCCGTAGGCCAGCGTCAGGCTGATGAGCAAGGCCAGCGCCGCACCCGCACCGGGCAGGTTGTAAAAAGCCCGCCCCGCACCTGCCGGGACGTACCCCGGCGCGGGTTCGGGGGGAGCCGGGTGGCCGGTGAACGCGGGTGGGGACGGGGCGGCGACGGGTTCGTGCAGCAACACGTCGCGGGCGTGTGGGCCTTCGGGTACGAAATCGAGCCGCTGGCCGGGTTGGGGCGGGGTGGCGCTGAGCCAGTCGCTCTGGCCGAACGAATACCGCTGCTGGTCGTCGCCGCGCAGAATGCCGCGCCCCTGGTCGAAGTGAAGTAAGGTACCGAGCATGAGGGTAAGGAGAAGGAGTGAATTGGTTTGGCCCGCCAGTCCATGGCGAAGGCGGCGGGGTAGTTTCTCGGTTTTTTACTGCGTTTTAACCATCGCCTGAACCGGAAACCCGAACGTCATCGAAACCCCGCCGAGGGGTTGCCAGCCTTCAGTCATGGCTTGATCGACTTTGGATTCAAATTCCCGGAAATACAATTCGCTGTCGGACTCGTGTTTCGATTCCTGCTTTAGGAAAATCAGGCGGTACTGCACCCGTGGCTTGGCCGGAGTTCCAGGCATGGTGGGGCTGGGCGGCTGGCCGGGCTGGCAGGAAGCCAGCAGGGCCAGCGTGGTTAGGCATCGAAGCAGGGTTTTCATGCGAATACTAGGGTTGGGTGGTAAAGTCACTGCCGCAGGAGCCGGAGCGTGGCCCCCTGCGCGGGGGTCGTTGCGCGGAGCAAGTACAGGCCGGGAGGAAGTTTCGACAAATCGAGTTGCTCGGTGTGGCGATCCATCAGGTTGACGTCTTTTTGGTACACCCGGCGTCCGGTCAAATCCGTCACCGACAACGTCACGGCCTGGGCCGTTCCCGACCCCGCCCGAAGGCGTACCTCCACCGCGCCCTGGCTCGGATTGGGCGCGACGCTCAGTTCAAACGCCTGTCCTGGAACGGGTTCAATGGCCGTAATCAGCGCAATGCTGACCGGCAACGAGGTGGCGGTGCAGCCTTCGGCGTTGGTAACCCGCAGGGTGTAAGCGCCGCCCTGGGTAGCCGCGTAGCTGGCTTGGCTGGCCCCCGCCAGCGGCGAGCCGTTGAGCAGCCATTGCAGGCTCAGCCCGGCGGCCACGCTGGCTTGCAGGATGGCCGTCTGGCCCGTCACGATGCTCGCCGCCGAGGCGGAAACGCCGGGCGTGGCCGGCGTGGGGTGTTGCACAACTGTCGCACTCGCCGAGGCCACGCAACCCTGGGCGTCGGTGGCCTGCACGGAGTAGTTGCCTGCCTGCGTCAGGCCGGTCAGGCCGGCGGTGCGTCCCACTTCAACCCCGGCCCGGGTCCAGGCCAGCCCGACGGGCGCGTTGCCCCCCGAAACCGTTGCCGTCAGCGCCGTAGTGCTTCCCGTGCAAAACGAGGGCGTGCCTTGAATCGCCACCGCCAGGTTTTTGCAATCCACGGCCCGGTAGGTGAACGCCTGCGAATACACCTGACTGCGCACGCCGTTTTCATCGGTGGCCCAGATCGAGAGCGTGTAGGTTTGGCCGGGCGTCAACGCCGACAAGTCGCCGGGCAGGGTCAGTTGCACCGAAGCGGCCGGGTTGGGCACCCGGTAACTGTACGGCCCCACCACTTTTCCCGCCTGGGAGTAGGCGTAGTCGAGGCGGACGATTTTGGCGGGCACGGCCCCCGTCAGCACGTTCACCAACCGGGTCTGGGTGTGGCTCCAGCGGCCCTGCGCGTCCCGGCTGCGGAGGTTAAGCAAGTGGTAACCCCGGCTCAGGCCCTGCATCGACACGTTGAGGTCGAACGAAGGCGCAGTGGCGGCGTTGAGGTTGACGAGCGTGTTTTTCCCCGGCCCTTTGTCCACGTCCCAGAAATACTCGATCTGGCGGATTTGCGCCCGGAGGTTCATCCCAAACCCCAGCAGCAGCGCGGCGAGTGCGACGGTTCTCATGGTCAGTTGGCCCCCCGGATTTTGACGTTGATGCTCAGACCCGACGCGGGCGAGCCGGTGCCGGGTACGTTGAGTTCGTAAATAATGGGAACCGGCGGAATGCCCGACAGCGCGTAGGGTTCGGAACCACCGAACAGACCGGGCTGGGTGCCGCCAAACCCGGCGGTGAGGTAGGGCGACGTGGCCTTGAGCCGGTACTTTCCGTCGCTGCTCGTGCCGCCTACGAAGAGGTCGGCGGGTTCGTAGGCGCGGTTGCCGTTGGTGGTGCCGAACTGGGCGTTGGGGGCGAAGTTGTTCTGGCTGTTGGGCGAAGAAATCTCCACCTTTGCATCGCGTTCGATGAGGACGTTGTTGCGAAAGGTGCCCGCAGAGATTTTCCAGGTGTAGTTTTTACTGACCAAGATGTTGTTTTCAAACGTCGTGTACGAAAGGGCAGAATTTTCATACCCTAAAATGGAGTTCGTAACCGATATCCCCGAACCAGGCTCAAACGAAGTACTAGTTATCTGGTCAATTTTCGACATGCTGATTTTACAATTCGAGGCCCTTGATCGATAGTAAATCGACTCGATGTTGCACCGAATCACGTAAAGGTTGCTCGCGTCGATTTCCAACGTGCTGGTCGACTGCATTCCAATAAAATAGGAACCTTCAGACCCCGGCTTGAAGGTACTGTACCTGCTCACGGAAGCGCTCGTCACGATGCCGTTCACCCCGGCGTTTTCACCCAAAAAATAACCTGGCCCAATGACGACCAGCCGCTTGGTAAAGGTGAAACCATCGTACGGTATCGATGAACCTTCCACCATCAACGTGTCGCCGTTTCTCAAATCGAAGTGATCGTGCGCCCGTTGCAGGGTGGTAAACAGGCCTCCGGTGATGTTTTCGGGCAGGGAATTATTCACCCGCCACACCGTGGCAGTGGCCGGAGTGAGGTTGATTGAGAAAATCAACGCGAGGAGGTAAAGTGATTTTTTCATGCGTTCTGAATGAGTTTAAGGATTGGTCAACACGTACTGATTGCTGCTGCCGCCCGTCTTCGGGCTGGCCGTGCTGCGGGTCAAATCGAGTTGGGTATCGCTGGCCGAATTGATGGTGAATTCGATGCTGCCGTTGGTGTCGGTGGGTTGCGGAGTCAGGTTTTTGAGTACCAGCTGGGTACTGCCCTGGAGTTCGTACTGGCCGATGAAGGTCAGGCCGTCCCAGTCGGTGAGGGCGGCGCTGGGCGGGTTGCTCAGGTCGAGGCGGTAGCGGGTGTAGTTGCGGGCGTTGCTGGCCCCGCCCCGGCTGTACACGAGCGTGTTGTTTTCGCGCACCGTCTGCGCCGTCCAGACTTTTTTGAGTTGCTCTTCGAGCGGGTCGGCTTTCGGCCCACCGCAGGCGGTGACCAGCAGCAAGGCCCCGAAGAGGGAGAGGAGAGCGGGGGTTTTCATGGAAAAAAAATGCGTTGAGAGAGGGAGAGAAGAAAAGCCGGGTTCAGCGCCGTACCTCGAAAAAATACGCCGCCTGGAATACGAAATGGTCGACACGCTCAGGCCCAGCGTTGGGGCAATGCGCAGTTCCTGAGCGAACGTGAGGGCCGGAGCCAGCCCGGCCAGGAGCAGGAAAAATCGGAGCGTTTTCATGGAAAAAATGGAGAGCGGGATGGGAAAATGAGTGACGGAGTGGTAGGGGCGGTGCCGGGCGGCGTACCGCCCCTACCACTCCGTCAGAGCACACACGCCGCGCCTTCGCGCACCTGAATGGCCCGGCCTTCGGGGACGTTATCCTGCACGTATTTGCGGTTGTAGAAATTGAGCCGATAGGCTTTGATGAGCTTGGTCGAGAGCGTCCGCACCTGGTCGGGGCGGAGGTGGTAGTACATCAGCATATCGCTTTCCATCGAATACCCCCCGCCCCAGGAATAGTCGGACTCCGAGCTTTCGGCGGGCATAAAATTCAGCACCGAATCGTCCTGGAGGAGGAGCATCAGCGGCTTGTCGCTGCTGACGAACATCGTGTGAATGCCGGGTTTGCTGGCGTACAAGACGAGCGTGAGGGCGGCACCGTCGCGGCGGAAGATGAGTTTCACCTCCATGTCTTCGATGCCGAAGGCGTTGGCCGCGCCCGTGCCCATGGCCGAGTTGAGGGCCGAGGCACCGGGTTTCCAGCCCCGCAGGGTGACGCGGTTGGCGCGGACTTCCTTCTTGGTGAATTTATCGAACCATGAATCACAATTCCGGCCCGCTGCCACGGGGCGGTTCGGAGCCGAACTGGCCACGGCAGACCGGTCGGAACTGGAGACCGTCGTGGCGGAGGTTTTTCGTCCGCCACGCACGGGTGTAGGCGGCGGGGCACCTGCGTCCGATCCGTGGGCGGCGAGCATCGATTTCACGAGCGAATCGGGCACTTTGGCGGTGCGGAGGCGAATCAGCCCGTCGGTGGTCAGGTCGAAGCGGCTGGGGGTGGACTGGATTTTCCGCGTAATCAAGCGCCGCGACAGCCCCGCTTCGTTCATTCGGATCACGTCGTCGTTGATCATCGTTTCGCGGCTGGTGCTGCGGGCGAGCATGGTTTCGATGACGCCTTCGGGCACCTTCGCCGCGTGGAGGGCGATGAGGCCGGGTGTACTCACGTCGAAATTGCAGGTACTGGTGCTGATTTTCTGGTTGATCAGCGAGCGGGCCACTTTCGCGTCGTTCATGGCGACGATGCTGCTATTGCTCAGCACGTCCTGGGCGTAGGCTTGCGTGAGGAGGAAACTCAGGAGGAGGTAGAGACTTGTTTTCATTGGAAAAAAAGGAATGGAGCGTGAAAATAAAATCCCTGTGAAATACCCTTCGCCTGGATATGCGGCATTCCCGCCGAATGTCGCCTGCCGGGAGATAAATATTTTTTGGGGGGGGGGTGGGAAAGTAGCAACCAATTCAATTTCAGGGATTTTCACAAGGCCGTCTTTACCAACCCTGGTTTTCTCCTTACGAATCCGGGGTTTTCCTCCACGAAGCCCACAGGCCGGAGGCGCAGCCCCGTCGGGCGGCGGGCGGGGTTTTTCCGGAACGTGCCGGGAAAGGCTCCGCGTTTTTTAGAAACCCTTGTCGATGTGCCGCTGAGGGACTATTTTCAGCCCAACTAATCCTCTCCGATTTTTTGGTATGAAGCGATTTATTCTGGCCCTGAGTCTGCTTGGGGCGCTGGCCCCGGCGGGGGCGTTGGGGCAAAGTTGGGCGGCGTGGCACGACAGCACCACCAAGTACCTCCAGCACCCGGCGCGGTTTCACGCCGCGTCCATTCAGTTGGAGCAGGCCGCCCGCCGCCTCCGGGGCAAGGCCCTTCGGCGCGATACCTTGCTGGCGTACAGCTTGCTGTACCGATTTACTTCGTTGATCGCTTTTTACCCCGATTCGTCCGGGTACGCCGAACGGTACATCGTTGAGGCCGACAGCCTGTGGCGGGCGCACGTCGGCCCCAACGACCCGCGTCGGCTGGCCGTGACCACGGCCCGTGGGCGGTACCTGATTCGGCTGGGCCGGGTACGGCAGGCCGATTCGCTCCTGACGCTCAACCACCACCGTTTCCTCGCCGGTGGGCACGGGGCTTTGTCGCTGTTTTGCGACAACCTCCTCGCCCTGAGCATGGGCCGGGTGCAGTTGGTTCAACCCGCCCGCCTCGAGGAGGCCCAGCGGTGGCTGAAGGAGGCCATCGCCCGGTACGAACGGGTGCCGGGCCACCGCGTCTCGACGATACTGGGGATGCAAGTGAACTGCGCCGCGTTAATGGTCGTCAATCCCACCAGCAGCCGTCTCCAGCGCCACGAGGCGGATTCGTTGTGCCAGGTCGTGTTGCGCCGGGCCGAGGCGTTGAACCTACCCGCGCTGGCCCGGATCGCGCTCGGCACCGCCGCCGATGCCGCCCGTCTCAACGCAGAGTACGCCAAGGCCCGGTCCCTGTACGCCCGCGCGGCCCAACTTTACCAGGCCAGCGGCGAAACGTATATGTACGCCTTGAGCCGCCTCAGTGAAACCGGCATGGCCCAGATGCAGGGTGCCCACCGGGAAGCCGCCCGGAATTACGAGGCCCTGCTGCCTTACTTTGAAAAAGACGTCCGGGGAACGGCCTTTCTGCACCTCAACCTGGGCCACAGCTGGTATTACCTGGACGAATTCGACCGGGCCGAGGCGTACATCCGCCGGGCACAAGCTCTTTTCGAGGCGTGGTTGGGGTCGGCTGAAAATGCGTTCAGTGTCAAGACGCTGACTGCACTGGGCCTCATCGCCAAATCGCGCTTCCGCTTTCACGAAGCCAGTCGCTACTACGAACAAGCCATGACTTTGTCGCGCCGCATTGAAAAAGACGGCCCGACCATCCGGGAGGCGGAAATGAATTACGGGGGGTTGCTGAGCACCCTGGGCGATTACGACGGGGCCGTTGCCATCTTCCGCGAAGCCCGGCGGCGGTTGCAGTCGCTTCAGGACACCGAGAACAATTTGTTTTACGCCAACCTGGTTTCCGGTGAAACCGACGCGCTCTGGAAAGCCGACCGCATGGACGAATGTTTTGCCTTGACCGACAGCATGATGCACAACTACCGCCGCATCCCGCCGGAACTGTTTACCATTTACCAGGGGCTGGTGGAAACCGCCCTGTGGGCCTACACCGGCGCGGGGCGGCTGGCCGAGGCCGACTCGATCGAAGCCTGGTACCGGCAACAGCCGTTTACCTCGGAAGACTCGCTTTCGTCTTTGGAAACGCTTGCCCTCCGGCGGATGATGCAAAATCGCCCCGCCGAAGCCATTGGTTTTATCAATCAAATCTACGCCTCGCCCTCCATCCGCCAGTACGTCTGGGCACTGCCTGATTTTCAGATTCACGGTGCTTTAGCCGAAGCGCAAGTCAGTCTTGGGAACCGCGATGAGGCGCGGCGGACGTTCCGGTTCATGCTCGATTCGCTGCTTCTAAAATCCCAGCAACTGCTCTGGCTGATGCCCGAAGACCAACGCCAACTATTCTGGCCCGCCTCCCGGTTTGAGCAAACGTACTCCCTGCTGCTGCACAACTTCCGCCCCACGCCCGAAGAAACCGCGTTGGCTTATGATTTTGCTCTCAACCAAAAAGGCCTGCACCGCAACGTCACCCGGCGCATCGCCGAACTGCTCAACGCGACGCCCGACAGCACCACCCGCGCCAACCTGCGCCAGTGGCAGGCCACCCGCGAAAGCCTGGCCCGGCTCACGATGGATGCCGAGCCGCCCGCCGTCACCGACAGCGTGGCCCGCGAAGCGGCCCGCCTCGAAAAAGCCCTGGTCTTCGTGCTCGAACCCATCCGCCCGCCGGTCGAAAAATCGGTCGGCTGGCAACGGGTGCAGCAGGCGCTGAAGCCCGGCGAGGCGGCGGTGGAACTGCTCCGCTTTCACCCGCTCAACCGCCGCAGCCGCGCCCTGACCGATACCCTGCGCTACGTGGCCCTGGTGCTCAAACCCGGCTCCGCCCCACCCCAACTCCTGCCCCTGCCCGACGGAACTTTGCTCGAAACCACGTACCTCACCGACTACCTCCGCCGGGTCTTGCCCGATTCCAGCAGCCGCCAACTGCCCGCCGACCTCGACGCGGTGTCGTACAACCGCTACTGGAAACCCCTGGCCCCCGCCCTGAAAGGTTTCACCACCGTGTACCTCGTCCCCGACGGGGTGTACCACCAAGTGAGCCTGCCGACGCTGTTCAACCCGGTTTCCAAAAAATACCTCGGCGAAGAACTCCGCCTCGTGCTGCTCAACTCCTCGCGCGAACTTCTGCCCGCGCCCGCCACTCCGACAGGCCGCGACGCCGTGCTGCTGGGTCACCCGGCGTACCGGGCCAAACGCCGCGACATCGCCGCCCTACCCCAAACTGGTTCGCTGCCCAACGCTTTGACAATGATGCGCGGCGATTCGCTGATCGATTTACCCGAAACCAAAATTGAAGTCGATGAATTGGCCCGGCAACTCGCCCGGCACGGCATCGTTTCTACCGTCCACACCGACTCCGCCGCCTCCGAACCCGCCCTCAAAGCCCTGCACCAGCCCCGGTTGCTGCACCTGGCTACCCACGGCTTTTTCAAGCCCAGCCTCAGCCGCGAGCCGCTCCTGCAAGCGGGCTTGGCCCTGGCCGGTGCCGCCGATACCAGCGACCACGCCCTGTTCGGCGAAGACGGCCTACTCACGGCTTACGAAGCCCAGCACCTGGATTTAACCGGCACCGAACTCGTCACCCTGAGCGCCTGCGAAACGGGCCGGGGGCAGGTGCGCGGCGGCGAGGGGGTGTACGGCCTGCAACGCGCCTTTGCCCTGGCCGGGGCGCAGGCCGTGCTGATGAGTTTGTGGAAAGTGAGCGACCGCGTGACGCAGGAATTCATGGGAGAATTTTACCGCAACTGGTTGAGTGGAAAATCAAAATCCGATGCCCTGCGGCTCACCCAGCAGGCCGTCCGGCGGGCGCACCCGGAGCCGTTTTACTGGGGGGCGTTTGTGTTGGTGGGGAAATAGTAAGTACCCAACGATAAGTACCCCGGCAGTTTTTGGGGTCTTGTCATCCCGACGAAGGAGGGATCTCGTTGGGGTACCTGACACTCGACTACCGGCAAAAAGTCCGGCAGATAAACGAGCGGACGCCGCGCGGATTCTTCCTTCGTCGGGATGACAAGACCCCAAAAACTGCCGGGGTAGTATTGATCACCTACTTAAAACCACCGACCGGAGGTGCCGAAGGTATTTTTGTCGAAAAACAGGAACTTGCCTCCTCCTCCTAGTCATCTCTTCATGCGCACGGGCCTTCTGCTTCTTTTTCTCCTCCTCACCGGCCTCGTTCAGGCCCAGGTTTCCGTCGAGGAGCGGATACAGACGATTTTGATCCGCCTCGAACACGTCGCCGGGGTAAGCAGCCAGGCCGTGCGGCTCGAAGTGGGAGGCCAGGACAGCCAACGCATCGCGTACCTCGACCGCCGCCCCGGCAGCACCCCACGCCTGGCCTTCGACCGCCGCCTGTACGAGCAGTGCGTGGACGAATTTGGGCCTACCCGGGGCGAGGCCCTGCTGGCCTTCGTCATCGGCCACGAACTGGCCCACGCCCGGTTGAACCACCAGGCCAACCGGAGTTTTGCCGAAAAGACAACGGTACCGAAACTACCCGAACGACTCTCCCAGCGGCAGGAAGTGGCCGCCGACAGCCTGGGCCTGCTGCTGGCCTACCTGGCCGGATACGACCCCCAGGCCGATTTGCCCCGGTTTTTCAAAAAAATGTACGGCAAGTGGTACCCACTCATCCCCAACCTACCCGGCTATCCGCCGCTGGCCGAGCGGCAGCGGGTTTTACAGCGACACGCCCCGACGTTCCGGCAGTTGGCGCGGGTGTTTCAGGCGGGTCAATTGCTGTACGCCTTCGGGGAATGGGACCCCGCCGCCCAATGCTTTGCCCAACTGACGGGGCAGGGTTACTTTTTCCGGGAAATCCTGCTCGACCAGGCGGCCTGCCGCCTGCAACAACTGCTGACCACCGGCCTGCCCGCCCCCGTCCGGGCCTTCGCCTTGCCCGTGGAGTGGGATTCGCGCAACCGCCTCGACCTGCAAGACCAGCGCAGCCCCGACTCCGACCAGATCCGGCGGGCGGCGTGGTTTCGCGAAGCCGAAGAATGCCTCGACCACGCTCTGCGGCTCGCTCCGGCCTACGGCCCGGCCCGCCTCAACCGGGCCGTTGCTTACCTGCTGGCGGGCAAGTACCACGGGGGCCTCAGTCAGTTTGAAACCGGGGCTATTTCGGGCGAAGCGGCCTTGCTCAGTGGCATTGCCTGGCTGGGGTTAAACGACCCGGCGAAAGCCCGGCCCTGGTTCGACCGGGCCGTTGCGTTGAAGGGCTACGAAGCGAAATTTAACCGGCAGGTTTTCGAGTGGAAAACCGGGAAAGCCCCCCGGCCCCGCTTACCGGGAGTCGCTCCCCGCCCGCCGGCCTGGGAAAAGCCCCCCGCCCGGAATCCGGTGGACTGGGACGAGACCAACCGCGTACTGACGTTGGGAACGCCCCTGTACCTGCGCATCGAAGTGCCGCTGCAAAAAACGCCGGTGCCGACGTTCCGGGTGAAACTCGAAGGAACCACCCTCGAACTGGTCTGGCACGAAACCCCCACTTACGCGCCTCCGGGCGGTCTCCGGGTGGGGGCAGCGGCTCGGAAGCTACCCCCGGCCACGGGCCGCCCCCGGCCCTGGGGTAGCAACGGGCGGCTGCATCGCTTCGGCAGTACGTACGCGGCCCTGGTACGGGACGGACAGATTCGGGCCTGGCTTACCTGCCACCGGACACCTTGAGGGGCTGACGCAGGCTCCGGCCCTGTTCGAGCCGGAACGTATCCGTGGGGGTAAGCAGCAGGTACTCGGTTTCGGAGCGGCGCAGCAAGCGCCAGGGACGGTACGAGTCGGTGGAAGCGCCGGGGGGCAAAAACAGGTGCAGCGTGTCGGGACGGGCAAATTCGTAGGCCGGAGCGCGGAGACCGGGAACCGTCGTGGCAACGAGGTACGTCAAATCGACCGGCCCGAGGCCGGGGGGCAGGGCGAAGCCCTGGGAGTCGAGTTGTTCGTACACCGGGCCTTTTTCGGTGAACAAGACCCCGCTGGCCGGACCGGGTTGCAGTGCCCACCAACCGAGCGCCACCAGGCCGATCAGTACCGAAGCCGCCGCCGCCCAGCGCAGAGGCCAGAGCGGCCGGACCTCCCGTTCGGCGCGGGCGGGCGTTCCGTAAGTACCGAGGCGGTCCTGCCAGTCGGCCCGCCGCTGGCGACGGGCGGCTTCGCCCAGCAGCGACCGCAACCGGTAGGCTTCCCGGAAGGATTCGTCGCTGCGGAGCCAATTCTGCACCGTTTGCGCATCGGCGGGCGATAGTTCGTCGTCGCTCAGGTAGCGGTCGAGGAGTTCGGCTTGGTGTTCGGAAATCATATTTTCTGGAAAGGTTTGCCTTCGTGGGTGTAGAAATTACTGGCCCCGGAGCCGCCGCACCAGTTCGTCCCGCAAGCGGGGAACGATGGTTCCCCCAAACCAGCCGCGCAGGTTTCCGGCGATAAACGGGGGGTTGCGCCGGGGAAAAAGCCGGTTTAGTTCGCGGGCCAGTTCTTCGTTGGTCGGTATTTTTCCGGAAAGGTCATAAAATCGCAACTCCACGTAGGTCCGCTGCTCGTCGCTGAGGTCGAAATTTCTCAGTTCCCGCCACAGCAGGTCAAGGGCTTTTTCCCGGTCTTCCCAGGCTTCGCCTTCGGCGGTGTTGCCCAGGTTTCCCCAGGCCAATGCATCGGCCTCCTTCTCCCGGAGCAGGCGCAGCAGTTTCCGATGGGCAATCCGGTAGAGCAATCCGCCCAGGTTCGACTCGGCGGCGTAGGCTGTCGGGCCTTTTTCGCGCAGGGTTTCCACCACGTCGAGCCAGGCCTCCGTGAAACACTCGTCCGCCGAAATAACCTCGCGAAAGGACCCGGTGATTTTACCGCTGATTTGCCGGGTCACCGAACTGCGGTAGGTGTTCCAAAGCCAGGCTTCGGCGGAAGAATCCCGTTCGGACAGCCGTTGCAGCACCTGGTACGTCGGGAAACGCGAAAAATCGGGGAACGTAGAACGGGCCATAAACGGGTTGCTGATTCAGTGGACTATACCGAAGCGGGGCCAAATGTCGTGTCGCTACCCGAAAAAACGGCTCGCTCCCGGCCCAGTCAGGCAGCGACGACCGTTCGGGCCGAACCAGAAAACGGGCATTTCCCCGCAAAGTTCCTACCTTTACGCCCCTTCACGAAGCGCTTTTTCCCATGAAATTCGGTGTAGTTGTTTTCCCCGGCTCCAATTGCGACGACGATACCTGCCACGCCTTCGGCACCCTGCTTGGGCAGGACATCGTCAAACTCTGGCACAAAGACCACGACCTCAAACGCTGCGATCTGCTCATCGTGCCGGGCGGCTTCAGCTACGGCGACTACCTCCGCAGCGGAGCCATCGCCCGGTTTTCGCCCATCATGACCGAGGTCATCGCCCACGCCAACCGGGGCGGGTACGTGCTGGGCATTTGCAACGGGTTTCAGATTCTGGTGGAAGCGGGCCTGCTGCCCGGCGTGCTGCTGCGCAACGACAAGCAGACGTTCATCTCTAAAAACGTGTTTCTCAAACCCGAAAGCACCGACTCGCTGCTCACCGGGGGCCTCGACCCCCGCCGCGCTTACCAGGTGCCCATCGCCCACGCCGAGGGGCGGTATTTTGCCAACGAGGCCACGCTCCAGGCCCTCAACGACGGCGATCAGGTGTTGTTTCGGTACTGCGATGCGCAGGGACAAATCACGCCGGAGTCGAATCCCAACGGAAGTCTGGAAAACATCGCGGGCATTTGCAACGTGGGCCGCAACGTATTCGGCCTGATGCCCCATCCCGAACGCGCCGCCGATCCGCTGCTCGGGGCTACCGACGGGCGGGAAATTCTGGAAAGCCTGCTGGCGGTGACGGTTTGAAGCCTTGCGTCGTTCAAATAAAAAAGGCTTGTCATCCCGGAAGGACCTCGTTGGCCTTCCGGGATGACAAGCCTTTTTACGAATGCGTAGAAAAAAAGCTTACCGCAAATCCACCACTTCCACCCCCGGATACTTCGATTTGTCGAAGACGAAAAACGCGTCGGGCGTGTTGTTGCTGGGCGTAAACTTGTCGATGCGGAAGGTCTGCTTCTGGCCGTTGCGGTTGGTAATTTTCCAGCTTTTTACTGAGCGATCTTTTTTGTTGACCGAAATCTGGATTTTCGCCACCTGGGTCTGCTTGTTCTGCGGGGTCAGTTCCACCAGTTCGTATACCTGGCCGCCGTCTTTTTCTTCGCCCGTAAATTTGTAGCTGTAACCCTTTTTGTAAATCGTATAAATCTTGGCGGGACTGAGTTCGCTCTCGCTGGGGTCGTAGTCGGAGATGTTCACCTCGTTGGTTTCCTTCACGTAGGTCGCCACCTGTTTGCCGTCGTTGAAGACCTCCTGTCCGGCCAGTTTCAACCGAAATTTAGCCCCTTTCACGGTCACGTCGCCCTTGTAGGTTTCGCCGCCTGCGCCTTCGGTGTTGTAGGTAAACGAGGCCGCGAACGAATTCATCGCCTTGTATTTCTGGCTCATGGCATCGAGAATGGCCCCGGCGCGGGCATCCTGGGCGTGGAGCGGGGCAAAACTGACTAACACCGCCGCAGCGGCAACAAGCAATCGGTTCATGCGTGGTTGGGGTAATTGACTCATCCGCAAAAGTAGCGGTTGTTGCTAAAACGTGAATTTTAAAAAAACGTGCCTCCCGGCTTCTTCGGGCGGGAAAACCAAACTGGTCTGCGAAATGTGGTTTTGAAGTTAAAACCAGCGGGAGGTTTAGTCAAAATCGCTTCCCCTTGTCTGGAAGGCGCTGAAGGAAGGTTTTTTCCGCCTGAAACGGCGGTGTTTGAAGCGTTACCCCTGCCTTTAATTTAAGAAATTTTAAGGCGCTTCCGCACGAAACAGCCGCCGGTTTTTGTTACCCTTTTATGCAAAAACCGCTCAGAAATAGCCTGTTGGCTCTCGGTGTACTCATTGGCCTGCTTCGCTGCGCCACAACTTCGCTTCCCAAACTATCCTTCCCCAACGTTCCCGAACTCTTCGCCCCGGCCACCCCACGCGAGGCGTACGAAAAAGAATTGCGCAAAACGAAGCTCGACCAGACCGAGGCCGGGCAGGCCTGGGGCGAGGCCGGAGAACGCGCCCTGTCCGATTCGCTCACGGTGGGTTTGCCCTTCCGTGAAACGGGCGTGTTTCCCGCCGAAACCCCGCTGGCCCACAGCTACCGGGTGCGGGTACCCGCCGGACGGCGGCTGGTGGTGCGGGTGAGTACGCCGCCCAGCGACAGCACCGGTCGTTTGTTTATCGATTTATTTCAGGTCCGGGAAGCAGGCAAGCCGAAGCACCTGGGATTTGCCAAAAAAGGGGTCGCCCTGAGTTGCGAAGTGGCCGAAGAAACCACCCTGTTGCTTCGTTTGCAACCGGAGCTTTCCACGCCGGGCAAAGCCCGTGCGTTTACGATGACCCTCGAAAGCCAGCCGTTGCTCTCGTTTCCGGTGGCGGGGCGCGGGTATTCCTCGCTGATTAGTTTCTGGGGCGCCGCCCGCGACGGCGGAAAACGCCTGCACGAGGGCGTGGACATCGCCGCGCCGCGTGGTACGCCCGTACTCGCCGCCGCCGCCGGCCTCGTGACCCAGGTGACCACCAACCGCCTCGGCGGGCTGGTAGTGTACCAGCAGGACACCGAGCACGGCATGACGCTCTACTACGCCCACCTGCACAAGCAACTCGCCCGGCCCGGCCAGCGGGTGCGGCGCGGCGATACGCTCGGGTTGGTCGGCAATACCGGCAACGCCATCACGACCGGCCCGCACCTGCATTTTGGCGTGTACCCCAACTACCAGGGAGCCGCCGACCCGCTGCCTTTCGTGGACCCGCACGGTTCTCAACCCGCCCCGGTCACGGCCAACACCCGCCGCCTGGGGGGTTATATGCGCACGGCCCCGAGTTGGATGGCCCTGCGCAAATCGCCGAAAACGGGGGAAGCAGGTGCGGTGAATTTACCTAAAAACACGGTGCTGCGCCCGCTGGCGGCCACGCAGGGTTGGTACCGGGTAGCCCTGCCCGATGGCACGTTGGGGTACGTGCAGGCCGCGCAACTGCAAGCCCTCGGTCGCTTGCGCAAGCAAACCCTTGCGGTGGCGCAAGCCCTGCTGGCCGCGCCCGAAATTCCAACCGATACGCTGCGCTCGCTCGCGGCCCGACAGTCGGTAAATGTACTGGGGCGGTTTGGCAGCTATGAATTCGTCGAAACGTTGGACAAGCAAAACGGCTGGGTGAAGGCGGGACGGTAGGGTGATTTTTTGTCAAAATCCTTACCCTGCCTGTCATCCTTCGCTGCGCTCTGGATGACAGGCAGGGGCGTTCTTACTCCCGTTTTCCCATCCAAAAAAACAGCACTTTCTCCGGGCGCTCGGTAAATTTGCTCAGCACGAAACGGCCCCGCCGGTAGCGGTAGTACTGCTTGCCCACCCGCACCCAGGTATCGTCGGGCAGGCGGTCTACGTTTTTCAAATCATCTTCGAGGGTGTGGAGGCTGCCGTGCGTTTGCCGGGCCAGATTCCAGTAATCAAGTTGGAAGGCCAGTTCCACCTCGTCGGGCGCGCCGCATTGCACCACGGCTACGGGTTTGGTCAGGGCGAGTAGGCGGGCGCGGTCTTTCATCCCGCTGCGCCCGTCGGCCACCAGCACGAGGGTCTGGGCTTCGGGAAATTGGTGCTGGGCAAAAAGCAGCGCCTCGGCTACGTTTTCGTCGCGGTCCGCGTTGGCGGTGGTGTTGCGGGCGGCGGCCAGGAGCAGCGGCAGCAGACTGGCCACGTCGCGGCGGCGACTGACGAAAAATTTTCCGGGTGCTATCCCCTCGGTTTGTCGCCCCAGGCTGTCGCAGTCGGTGTAGAGCACGATGCCTTTCACGGCGGTATTGTGTTCATTTTTCCGGAACCAGGCCAGCAATTGGGTCACGTAGGGATACATCGACGTGGTGGCATCGCACACCAGCACCACGTTTCGCCAGCGGGACTTGTTGCGTTCGAGCGCCCGGAACGAGGTGGAATCGGCCCCGAATTTTCCCGAAAGCACTTGGTCGATGATTTCACGCTCCAGAACACCGGGCACGGGTCCGACTGGCGGCAGTGACACCCCGGCGGCGAGCGGTTGCCAGGGTTGCTTTGCCACTTTTTCCAGCCTCAGTTCCAGGGGTTGGGTGGGGTTTGGCCTACCCGTTTCCGATCTGCCTTTTTTCGGAAAAAAGGCCACGCTCCGTTTTGAGGTTTGCCCCTGACGCACGGCCTCCCGGCCCGGCGTACACGCGGGTGCGGCGAGAAAGGGGGGCCGTTTTGCCACCGGAATTTTTACGGACGGCCCTGCTTCAAACTCGCCTTTGCCGTCGCGCAGCCAGATTCCCACCCCAGCCAGCAACGCCAGCAGGCTCACTACCCCGGCCACGCGCCAGCGCCGCCGACGGCGCAAGCGGAGCCGCAAGCGCTCCCAATCGCCCGGTTGAGCGGCGGGCTGGTAGCCCTTCATCGCCCGGCGAATGGCTTCGTGCAGGTCGTTATCGTTTGCTGGGGTCATGGCTGAGTTGGTTGGTGAGCAAGCGGCGGAGCCGGGCGTTGGCTTCGCTCAGGTAAGCCCGTGACGTGCTTTCGGCCAGCCCGAGGCGCTGGGCAATTTCGCGGTGCGCGTAGCCTTCGAGCACGTACAGGCTAAACACCACGCGGGGCATTTCGGGCAGGTGGCTCAGGGCGCGGAGCAGGTCTTCGGCGGCCAGGTGATCGAGGGCGTCGGCATCGGCGCTGGGCACGGTTTCGGGGGCCCAATCGGGCAATGCGGCCGTGGACTGACGCTGGCGGCGGCGGTGGTAATCGATGGCGGTGTTGACCAAAATCCGGCGCAGCCAGGTTTTCAGGGCCGCTTCTTCTCGGAGTTCCGGCAGGTTTTTAAAGGCTTTCAGAAAACTGTCGTGCATCATCTCCAGAGCCTCGTCGCGGTCGGCGGCGTAGGCCAGGCACACGGCCATGGCATAGCCCTGGAAGTGTTCGTAAAACACTTTCAGAGCCGGTTCACGGCCCCGGCGACAGCCTTCGAGGAGGGAGGAAAGGACAGCTTCGGTCAAATCGGCGGGGTGAGTTTAGGGTTTAGCGTTCATGGTTTTGGGTCCCAACCCTAAATTCAATTACAACCCGTGTAGGTGTACGTTGTGGTGGCGTTTTCCACCTGCGGGAGGGTGGAGGGATGCTTAAACTGTACCTGCCTTGCGGTGCTGACGACGAATCCCTGCGCGTTTAGTTGATTGACGAAGGTGGTTTCGCTGAAAAACTGCTCCTGGCCGGTTTGATTATTGATGTAATACTGATTCTTGCCCGTCAACACCCCCGGTTCTTCAAAGAACTGACGATCCGTACTCGGAGAAGTAATCGGGAAAGCGACCACGGGAAATCCTTTAAAAAGGGGTTCGGCGGCAGTAGCAGGCTTTCCGTTGCCATAGGTCTGGGTGTAGTAGGATTGAAGTTGGCCGTTTACGTACTCTTCCCTCTTCGTGAGGCGGCGCTGCCCGTCGTAAGTGTACGCACTCCGCAAGCCGCCGGGAATCGTGTAGCTGGTCACGAGGCCGTTGTCGATCACGTAGGGGCGGTTTTCGGCACCGCTTGGTTTTTCCACGTAATCCACCAACCGGTTCTGGCTGAAGGTCCAGGAATAACCTCCCCGCGTGAGTCGGAGCAGGTTGCCCGCCGCGTCGTAGTCGTAGGTAGCCGTGCCGGGCGACAGCGCCTTTCCATTGACCACGTACTGCTGGAGGTAGCCCGACAGCCGCCCATTTGCGTAGCTGTAGGTCAGGTTATACCCGAATTCCTCGGTAGCCGGCTTGCCCTCCGCCGTAAAGTAGTTGTCTTTGAATTGATAGGCAGAGGTCAGCAAATACCCCTCGGCATCGTAGGTGTAGCGGTACGTGGTGGTCTGGTCGCGGTTGGCCCGTTTGGCGCTTTGCGCGTCGAGGTAGCGCGATTGGTTGGTGGTAATTTTGTTGAGCAAATTTCCCGAGGCGTCGTAGTCGTAGGTGGTTTGCTCGTTGAACGTAGAAATCGATGAGGTCGAAGACGTCTTGCTGCTCTGGATCCGGCATTCGCCCTGGGGGGGTGTTTCGCGGGCAGCACGGTCGGAGCAGGCCGTAATCAGGACCGCGAGCAAAAGCAGGCACGGGCGGGTGAAAAATCGGTAGTTCATGGGGTTGACGCAGGTTTTACCCCCAGGACGAAAAAAACGTAGCAAACGCTGGGATGCCGAATGATTTTTTTCCCCTGCCCAAATTCGCGCTGACTCTCAGGAAATGGCTAGTTTTGCAAAACGGTCCGAACCCAGCGAATCGATAAAAAGCAAGCCCAATCCAATCATTCGACGGAGCATCCGATCCGAATAAATACCAAAAGTCCCTACCTTCACAGCGAAACCTGCTCACGTCCATTTTTAGTCATGGAACACGCTCAACCTTCCTCTCAACCCACCCCTACCCCCAGCGTCGACGACCCGACGCCCCTCGTCCCTCCCACCGACCAGGCTCTGCAACCCTTTGTTTTCAACCCGCAGTGGTTGCTCTGGGGTATTTTGCTGACCACCGTGGGGTTGTTCTGGCCCACCCTGCGGTACGATTTCGTCAACTGGGATGACTCGTACTTTATTTACGATAATCCGCTGGTTACGAATAAACTTTCCTGGGAGAGCATTAAGGGAATTTTTTCGACCCCCGTGTTGCGCGGTTACGCGCCCCTAACCGTGTTGAGCTTCGCCATCGAGTACAACCTGGTCGGAAAATCTCCCACGTTGTACCACTTCGACAACCTCGTGCTGCACTTGCTCAACGTGTGGCTGGTCTGGCGGATTTTCAGCAAGTTGGGGCTAAACCACTTCAGTGCCGGATTCGTCACGCTGCTGTTTGCCGTTCACCCCATGCACGTGGAATCGGTAGCCTGGGTGTCGGAGCGCAAAGACGTGCTCTTCGGGGTATTTTTTCTGGCCGCCACCGACCGTTACCTGGCCTGGTTGCAATCGGGGCGTACCAATACCGGTGCCCAGTATCTGATGTACGGCTTTTTTGTGCTATCGCTCTTTTCCAAAATTCAGTCCGTCGCGCTGCCCGCTTCGCTGATCGTACTCGATTACTACCTCCAGCGGCCCCTGCGTTGGAACTTGATCCTCGAAAAACTGCCCTTGTTTCTGCTTTCGCTCCTGGTCGGCAGCATCGGGTTTTATTTTCTTCACCTTGAGCCGAAAGCCGCCGGTGAGCCGATTTATTCGGTGGTAGAGCGCCTGGGTATCGGCGGGTACGGCCTGGCGGTTTATTTTATGAAACTGATCGTGCCCTACGAAATGGTCACGCTGTATCCGTTTCCACGGGTAGGCCAACTCCCCGCGATTTTTTACGTAAGCATTGCGTCATTCTTCGTCTTTTTCTACGGGGTGTGGCTAGCGTTCAAAGCCAATCTCCGCACGGTGGTCGCCGGGCTGATGTATTTCATGGTCAACATCGCCTTCGTGCTCCAGGTACTCGACGGCGGCCAGGGTTTCAAGGCCGACCACTACACCTACATCTCTTACCTCGGCTTGTTTCTGATTCTGGCCTGGCTGGCCGAGCGCTTCGTGGCGGCAGGACAGGCTTCACGGGTGTACGCAGTGGTGGGCATCTGGCTGCTGATGTTGGGGTACCTGGCGTACAAACAGGTACGGGTCTGGCAAAATGGGTACACGCTCTGGAGCAACGTCATCAAATCGTACCCCGACAACAACCGCCTCTACCGAAGCCGGGGCAATTACTTGCTTAGCAAGGGCTACGGTAAGGAAGCCCTGCAAGACTACACCGCGTCCATCGGTTTGGGTTCCAACGACCCCCGTACGTATTTCAGCCGGGGAGCACTTTACGGCCAATTACAGAAGTATAACAGAGCATTTGCCGACATGAGCAAGGCCCTGAAACTGCTGCCCAACACGCCCCTGTACCTCACCGCTCGCGCCGAGTATGCGTTCAAAGGCAATTTGCTGCCTCGGCAGGTGATTCTGAATGATCTGACGCGCTCGCTCGCCATCAATCCCAATCAGCCCAATGCGTACCGCTTCCGGTACGTGATCTTTTATAATGCAGGCAACGGCGAAAAAGCCCTGGCCGATGCCGATGGCTACCTCCGCCTTGATCCCAGGGAGCACACCATGCACCTGGCGCGGGCCATGGCGCTGGAACTGCTCACCCGAAACACCGAAGCCCTTCAGTCTATCAACCGGGCAATTGCGCTCAACCCTAAGAAACGAGGGTACTACGCCGAACGAGCCAAAATCAACGCCGCTCTGGGTGATAAATCCGCTGCCCGCGCCGATCTGGAACGAGTCAAACAAATGGGCGGTATACCCAACCCGGAAGTGCTGAAAAAAGTGGAATAAAGTGGATAGTGGAAAATGCCTTTCTCTATCCTCTCTACTCTATCCACTTTTCTCTCTACTCTTTCAAAAGTGCTTTCGCCGTGCCGTTGAGTTTTAGCGGGGCAGCGGTGCCCAGAAATTCATCGCGGTTATAGAGCGCCTGGTACCAGGCAATCGTGCTGGCAAAGCCCGTCCAGGCCAAAAGCGGTAGGTAGGCGTAAGAAAGTTTTTGGTCTGACTTTCGGGCCAGGAGGTAGCTGGCCAGCGCCACGAGGGCATCGCCCTGGGTCCAGGCGGCCGCGAGTACGGGGCTTTTTTGTTTGAAATATACGTTGCTGAACGTAGTATAAATCAGCCAGTGCAAGCCCTGCAAACCAATCAGGGCCTTGCGGTTGGGCAGTTCGGCGGGGGCGTTGAGCAAGCGCTGCCCGGCCCAGGTCAGGGCCAGGCTGTTGACGCCCCAGGCCGGGCCAAAGGCCCAGGCGGGCGGCGACCACACCGGCTTATTTTCCTCTTCATACACTTCTTTGGTTTCGCGCTGGGCGCGGCGGCCCGTAATCAGGCGCTCGGCCACGGTGACACCGGCCAGAAACAGGGCAGCGTGCCACCACTTCACTTTGCCACCTCCGGCGCGGAGGAAGCCATCGAGGAGGTCGGAACGGAGGGAGGATGAATCCATTTTTCGTGCGTGTTGATTTGGTTGAAAAATGGATTCGTCCAAAAAAAAATCATGCCTTTGGAGGAGCAGTCGGGGCAGGTTCGCCGTAGATCCCGAACTTAATCGACAGGTGAAGCGAGCTAGCAAACGGGCGATTGATTTTCAGCGATTTTCCTTATTCTGATTGCCGATGACCACCGCCTGTTTGCCGAGGGGCTGTCGTTCATCCTGGCCCGGTCGGAAACGTATCACATCAGCGGCATCGTGACCGATGGCCCGGCGGTGCTGCCCTTTTTGCGCAATCAGCCCGTAGAGTTGCTCCTGCTCGACGTCCGGATGCCCAGCCTGTCGGGAGTCGAGGTAGCCCGGACCGTGCGGCAGGAGTTTCCGACCTTACCCATCCTGGCGATTTCCATGCAAAACGACTCCGAATCGGTGCGGGCCATGCTCCAGGCCGGGGTCACGGGCTACTGCCTCAAAAGCGCGGGCCGCGACGAACTGCTTGCGGCCCTGGCCCTGGTAAACCAAGGCCAGTGGTACTTCAGCCCCGAAGTGACCCAGGTGCTGGCGCGGGGGACTACCCGCCCGGAGTCCGGCACCCCCGAATTGACGCCCCGCGAGCGGGAAATCATCCAGCTTATTGCCGGAGGCCGTAGTAATCCGGCCATTGCCCAACACCTTTTCGTGAGTGCGCGCACCGTGGAAACGCACCGCAAAAACATTTGGGGCCGGTCGCCCCCGGTACCACGACGCTGCGCCTTCCGGGCGACGTACCCAGCGGCAGCAACTACCGGATTCGGGTGTTGAGCAGCGCCCCCGTCATGACGAGTCTTCCCAGCGACCCCTTCCGCATCAACGGCCTGGCGTTCTCCTTCATGCCCACCGTGAGCCAGGTGCCGGTCTGCACCGGGGCGACGTTACGCGTCAGTTTTACGGTCAACGCCAACTGTGGGTACTTGCCCGGCAACGAGTTCAGCGTTGAATTGTCGAACGCCAGCGGTTCGTTTGCCCCGGCTACCCCGCTGGGCAGCGTCGCGCCGGGCATCAATTCCATCGACATTCCCTTCGGCACCCCGGCGGGAACGGGCTACCGGGTGCAGATTCGCAGCAGTAACCCCGCTCAGATTTCGGCCCCGAGCAGCGCCTTTGCCATCAACGTCCCCGGCTACACCACGACGCCCACCGTTACCGGCGGCGACAAGTGCCCCGGCGAGACCGTCCGGCTGACTTTTTCGGTGGGCTGCGCGTTCGCGCCCGGCAATACGTTCACGGCCCAACTCTCCAACGCGACGGGCGCCTTTGCGGCCAGCCCCGTCGCACTCGGACTGGTCACGCCCGGCAGCCTCAACAACGTGGTCATTCCGATGGGTACCCCGGTGGGCACCGGGTACAAAATTCGGGTAGCCAGTTCCAACCCCGCCGTCACGAGTGCGGTCAGTATGGCTTTTCGGGTCAAAGCCTGCGGAACAAATCGGGAGGCAGTTCTGGAAGCACCGGGCCTGCGCGTGAGCGTCAGCCCCAACCCCAGCCCGGAGGGCCGTTTGCACATCAGCGTTAGCGGAGCCGAAGGGCAGGTGTTGCGGCTGGAGTTGCTGTATAGCGACGGGCAGCGACTGCGCCAGCAGACAATTGAAAAAGCCGGGGAGGAAGAAAGCCTCAACTGGGACATTGCCCGCCCGCCGGGTTGTACCTGCTACGGGTGAGCGCCGGGCGGGAGGTAAAAACGCTGAAAGTGCTGCGCTGAACGAGGATAAATGAATCCAGCGCGTCCCTTCGGGGGTCAATTCCCGAAGGGACGCGCTGGATTCCCAAAATTTGATACGTATTTAACTTGAAAATCAAAAACTTACCCTACATTTCCCGCCGGATTCGGGCCGGGCGTGCATTCCTCTGCTACCCGTTTTCAATTTCCTTAACCCCCCTAAACCCCCTAATTCATGTCACGTTTTACGTTTATTCTCGTCGCCAGCCTGTACGGTCTGCTGCTTAGTCTGGGTATGCTGTTCGCGCCGGAACCCTTACTTCAGGGGTACGGGAACCCGGTGAAGGACACGTTGCACATCGTCCTGTTTCAGTTTTTGGGGATGTCTAACCTGGGCCTCGCCATCATCGGGTTGCTGGTTCGTAACGCGGAGGCGTCCCTGGGCCTGCGGGCCTACCTGACCGGCAGCGCCGTTAATCTAATCGCTGGCGTCGCGCTGGGTGTTTACCACGTGACCATGATGGGGGTACCCAATTCGACCTTTTTCACCGTCGACAGCCTCTGGCGGCTGGCGCTGGGCCTGGGAATGGTGTACTACCTCACGCGCCTGAAGCCGGTGGCGAGGCTGGCCTGAGCGCATCGGCTGAGTACTCAAGAAGCGGCCCCGGCAGGGTCTGCCCCCTTCGATGGGTTGGGGCGGATGCAGCAGGGGCCGCTTCAGTTTACTCTCAATCGAAAAAATCGCCTCCAACCGGCCACCGTCAATACTCGATTTCCTCGTCGGCCAGCAATTGGTCGATGTTCAGCACGCAACCGTCGAGGAGCGGGGTGGCCTCCGTCCAGTTGACCACGTACCAGCGTGGGTCATGGCGATCGATTTTCCCACCATTCAAAAAAAACGGGAAAAACACCCTTCACTTCCGGGTGTATTTCCCGTTGCGCCGCCGCCCTCTCGTTTCGGTACTTTGCCAGTAGCCAATCGCCCCGTTTCGAGGGCGGGAGGCGAATCAAAAGGGGCCTTGCCGGACACGGTCCGGCTGGCAACCTGCGTCCGTTCGGAGCCCTCTCCCGAGCGGACGTTTTTTTTATTTCCAAACGCCTACCTTGCCGGGGCGTTTCGATGAACTTCGTTTTTTCAATCCCCACCCCATGCAAAAAACATACAACTCCCTCTACGGCCAAATGACGTACGTGCTGCTTTCGGGCTTATCGTTACTCCTGATTCCCAACACGTTGCTACAACTTCTCGGCTTCGAGCCAACCCATGAAATCTGGATTCGGGTGCTGGGAATGCTCGTGCTGGTACTCACTTTTTACTACCGCGCCCTGGCCCGCTACGGCAACGACCGCGTCGCCCTGGCGACGGTGCAGGGGCGGCTGGTGTTCTGCGGGGGGTTGGTGGTGTTCGTGTTGCTGGGCTGGGCCAAACCCGTGCTGATCGGTTTTGCCCTCGCCGAAACCAGCCTGGCGCTCTGGACCTGGTGGGAACTGAGGAAGGGGTGAAAAGTAAAAATCTCCGCACGATTGCTCCCCAGCGGGTTAAACCCCTTGGGGAGCAATCGTGCGGAGATCAGAAAATCCTCGCGGGGCCGGATTAAAACTACACCCGCGCCGGGGTCGAATTGACCACCTCCCGAATGTCGGAAATGATCTTACTGGCCAGGTTGTCGGCTTTGGAAACAAAATCCGATTCGGCGTAAATGCGGATGATCGGCTCCGTGTTCGACTTGCGCAGGTGAACCCACTCCTGCCCGAACTCGATCCGCACGCCGTCTTCGGTGTTCACCGGGTTGCGGGCGTATTTGTGCTGGATTCCCTCCAGCACGGCGTCCACGTCGATGTCGGGCGTGAGTTCGATTTTATTTTTGGAGATAAAATAACCGGGATACGAGCGCCGCAGAATCGAGGCCGACTTACCGAATTTGGCTAAGTGCGTCAGAAACAGCGCAATGCCCACCAGCGCGTCGCGGCCGTAGTGGAGTTCGGGGAAAATCACGCCCCCGTTGCCTTCGCCACCGATGACGGCCCCCACCTCCTTCATTTTCGTCACCACGTTGACCTCGCCCACGGCGGCGGCGTAGTAGTCACCCCCGGCCTTGCGGGTCACGTCGCGCAGGGCGGCGGTCGACGAGAGGTTGGACACCGTGTTGCCGGGGCGGCCTGAGGCGGCCCCGTTATTCAACACGTAATCGGCCACGGCCACCAGCGTGTATTCTTCACCGAAAGGTTCGCCGTCTTCGCAGATAAACGCCAGACGATCCACGTCGGGGTCGGTGGCGATGCCGAGGTGGTACTTGCCCTTGCGGATTTCCTTGCTGATTTCGGTGAGGTGTTCGGGCAGCGGCTCCGGATTGTGGGCAAACTGCCCGGTGGGTTCGCAGTTGATGAGTTTTACCGTTTGCACGCCCAGGGCTTCGAGCAGCAGCGGAATGGCAATGCCCCCGCTGGAATTGACCGCATCGACGGCCACCTTGAAATTCTTTTTCTCGATCGCCTCCCGGTCTACCAGCGGCAGGGCCAGGATGGCGTCGATGTGTTTTTTCAGGTACGAATCGTCGGTCACGTACCGGCCTAATTTTCTGATTTCGGCAAACGTAAAATCTTCGTTTTCGGCCCGTTGTAGCACCTGTTCCCCTTCGGCGGCGGAGATAAATTCCCCCTTCCCGTTGAGCAGTTTGAGGGCATTCCACTGAATCGGGTTGTGGCTGGCGGTGAGGATGATGCCGCCCAGGGCACCTTCGGCGGGCACGGCCAGCTCGACGGTGGGCGTGGTGCTGAGGCCCAAATCGACCACGTCGAGGCCGAGCGCTTGCAGGGTAGCCGACACCAACCGCGAAATCATCTCGCCCGATGGCCGGGCATCGCGTCCGATTACGATTTTGGTCGACGTTGTCGAATTGGATTTGAGCCAGCTTCCGAAGGCGGCGGTAAATTTTACCACGTCGATGGGCGTGAAGGCAGTACCGCTTTTGCCGCCAATCGTGCCACGAATTCCGGAAATGGATTTGATCAGTGTCAAGGGTGCGCGTGTAGGTTAGTTCCGAACGGGAGGTAAATATAACGAAACGAACTGGGTTTGCCGGGGTCGCTTCGGGGCTATAACGCAGAAAAGCCCGCATCGGGCTGAACCTCAACCGCCTTTTTTTCGATAGGCAGTCAGTGGGGTTATTGAGTTAGTTGGTTATTGAGTTATTGGGTAAATTTCCTGAATCCCCAATAACCCAATAACCAATAACCCAAGTTGTGTGGTGCGAAGCAAGCTGAGGGTGTACGCTGCGGAAACGGTTAAAACCGTTAAAAAGACTCCTGTTTTCCGCTTTCCCACGGTTAAAACCGTGGGCTGAAAGAAAAAATCGGGGAGCCTTTGCCACCCCTTCCGGCTACCACACAGCTTAGGTTAACCAATAACTCAATAACCTAAAAAACCGCTTCCGGTTCCAGGGGGCGCACACTGACCAGGGCTTCGAATTCGCTGTGGACCGGCCCCCGGTGGGTGAAAGTGCCCGCAATGGGCGTTACCAGTTTGGGCACTGCCGAGGCCGCCAGCGGAATGTGCCGGTCGGCCACGGTGATGTTGTTGGTCGGGTCGAAGCCCCGCCAGCCCCCGCCGGGCAGGTACACCTCGGCCCAGGCGTGGAGTTCCTGTTGGTCTTTGACGGCTCCGAAGTAGTAGCCACTCACGAATCGCGACGCCAGCCCCAGTACCCGGCAGGCGGCCATGTACAGGTTGACGTAGTCGCGGCAGGAGCCTTTGCGTTCGAGCAGCAAATGCTCCGGCGACATGGGCGGACCGGTTTCGCGAATCTGGTAAGCAAAACCCCGCCGCATGACTTCGTCGAGGTGCGTCAGAAAGGCCAGCGTTTCCCAGCCGGCTTCGGCGGCCACCTGCCGGGCAAACTGCTCGACGAGCGTCGTAATTCCTTCCGGCGCGAGGTACGGCTGCAACACGCGCTTCAGGTGGTCGGGGTATTTAAACGGAATTCGCCCGCTTTCGGTGGGGTGAAACACAAAGTCGAAGGGATTGTCGAGCCGGGTTTCTACGTCCATCTCGGCCACCACGCGCAGGTGGTCGGTGGGTTGGTAGTGAAACAGCAGGTGCTGATCGTTGCCTTCGGCGTCGATGGTCGCCACGAGTTTATCGGGTTGCGGGTCCACGTGCAGATCGAAGCGCTCCAGGCGTAGGTACGCGTTGGTGGGCGGTTGCAGGTGCAACACGTGGGGGGTGAGCAAAACCCGGTCGCTGTAGGTATACAGCAACTCGTGCCGAACGGAAATTTTCATACCGGTTGACGAATTACCTGGTCAAAAATGGGGGCCATCCAATCGTTGGGCAGGCGCTGAACGGAGGCATTGAGCAGGGCGCTCCACTGGTGGCTCACGCTCTCGACGTCTTCTTTTTCGAGGCGGTGTTCGACCATGTGAAAACTGTCACGCTCGTAAATCGCCACGTCGAGGGGATAATCCACGTCGTTGACGCTCACCTTGGTGGCGTCGAAACTCAGGTATCCGATCTTCAGCGCGTCTTTCATGCTGGTCTGGTAGTGCAGGTTCCGGTACAGCAGCGGTTTGCCATAGCCGGAATTGCCAATCACGAAAAACGGCGAACTCTGCCCCACCTCGATCCAGTTGCCTTCGGGATACAACAAAAACAACTTGTGTTCCTCGTCGTCTTCCAACTGCCCGCCCACGATGGCAAACAGGTTGAATTCCAGCCCCGATTCGTGCAGCGAGGCGCGGTCTTCCCGCCCCACGCGCCGCACCTGCTCGCCGAAGGCATTGACGGCCTTGTAGAGTTTGTTGAAATGCTGGTCGCGCTCGGCAATCACCTCCCGGAAGTACGTGATGGCCTTGTCGCGCACCGAGCGCAGGCCCGAGGTCATGATAAACAGCGAGTGGTGCTCGACTTCGTGAATGGAAATTTTCTTGTTGGTGGTCATTTCCGTACCCGAAGTAAGGCGGGTATCGGCCAGAGCGACCAGACCGGAAGCGACTTTGATGCCGAGGCAATAGGTCATGTTTAGAGTAGAGAGGACAGAGTAGAGAGGATAGATAAAATGCCTTCCTCTGGTTCTCTGAACCGATAGTATGAAACAAAAGTAGCCGACACCAACCGAATCCGGGTAACCAAACCAAGCTAACCTGAGTATTTTTCTCTATCCTCTCTCCTCTATTCGCTCTCCTCTAAATTTCACTGGCTTTGGCTCTGGCTGGCGTAGTCTTCGATGGGTTTTAGCTCGAAATAGGTCTGCGAAATCGACTTCCCGACGGCGTTGTTGCGGGTCTGGAAGTCGTCGAGGTACTGGTGCAAACCCGTGCCGAAGATGCCTTCGATTTCGGTAAATTCCACTTCCGAACGCAGTTTGCTCAATTTCCGCTCCGCCGGGTTGCTGTACCCGCCGGTGATGTTGACCCCCGAAATTTCGTAGAGCGACAGCTCCGCCTGCCGGATGCAGTACAGCACGGCCCGGGGAAAATTTTTGTCCAGAATCAGAAAATCGACGATGTGGGCCGAGTTGATGAGCTTGAATTGCTGCCGGTACATGTTGTAAGCACTCACCGATTTGAGCACCGAACTCCACAGCAGCAAGTCGAGCGGCGAGCCGACGGCGTCGAGGTTGGGCAGCAGCGTGAAGTACTTCACGTCGAGAAAGCGCGTGGTTTTGTCGGCGCGCTCGAGCATCCGGCCCAGCCGCCCGAAGTGCCAGCCTTCGTTGCGGGTGATGGTCGAGTCGATGATGCCGTAAAAGGTCTGGCAGTTGAGTTTGATTTCTTCGAAGAAATCCTGAAAGTGCCGCATTTCCCAGGCCCGGCGGGCGGCGGCGGCGTCTTTCACTTTCCAGTACAGCCGGTTGACGTGCTCCCACATTTCCTTCGAGATGGTCTCGCGAATGGTGCGGGCGTTTTCGCGGGCACTCTGCAAACAGCTCAGAATCGAGTTCGGATTCTGGGCGTCGAAGGTCATGAAGTGGATGATGTTGTCGCGGGTGGGGCTATCGTAGTGTTCCTTAAACTTGTTGTTATCGGCGGTCGCAATCACGAGCGGCTCCCACTGCTCTTCCACGTCGGGGGGCAAGTCGAGGGCCAGGTTAAAGTTGACGTCCACAAACCGGGCGTAATTTTCGGCCCGTTCGATGTACCGGTTCAACCAATAAATGGAATTCGCCACGCGACTCAGCATACTGCGGTAAAAGTAAATTTTGTACGGAAATAGGAATAAAATTTGGCGATTCCCCCAATCGACCCGACGAATAAACGGAAAAGGCGGGGGTTTTCAAAAGATGCTTTTGAATTAAAATTCCCCCTTTGAAGGGGGGTGTGTGAGGCGGTGCGGTGGAAGGGGGATGTACCCAGTTGGAACCCGAAGACATCCCCCTACCACCGCACCGCCTCACACACCCCCCTTCAAAGGGGGAATTTCCCTCACGTTAGCTCCACCGCTGCGCCACTCAACGCAGCAGAAAAACCTGAAGAAACCGCCCGTCCGGACCGTTGACGTAGCGGTTGTAGGCCAGCATCGTGCCGTCGTTGGACCAGACGACGCCGTTTTCCGGGCGGGCCTCGTCGCCGGAGCGGGGCGTCAGGCGAATTGATTTTCCCGTTGCCAGTTCGGTCACGAACACGCTGTTGTCGGCCCCGTAGGCGATGCGCTGCCCATCGGGGCTGACGTTGAAGGGCGTCTGAATGAGAAAAGGATGGGCGGTAATCGCGCGAATTTCTCCGCCGTTGGGCGACACGGCGTGGATCTGAGCCACTCCGCGTGCGTCGTTCATCAAGAAGAAAATCAGCCGCCCGTCGGGCGAACTGCGCAACCAGTGCCGGGGGCCTTGAATACTGGCGGAGGGGCGTTCGGCGCTGAAGGTCACCCGGCGTTGGGTCGTCCCGGCGGGCGGGGCCGGGCGCGTGG
Organism: uncultured Cytophagales bacterium; assembly: GCA_964244295.1. GTDB lineage: Bacteria > Bacteroidota > Bacteroidia > Cytophagales > Spirosomataceae > JAJAZB01. The sequence goes on along the minus strand of CAXTIG010000008.1, from coordinate 68,088 downwards.
TGGCGCTGCCTTCGAGCGGCGCACCGGGCGTGGCAATCGTTACGTCCGGGGGCAAATCGGCCACGAACACCTCCGTGACCGGCTGGCCCTCGGCATTGCGGACGGTTCCCTGGAAGGCAATCGCCCGCGCCTGGCGGGTGCCGTCGGGTTTCAGGTAGCCGTTTTTACCAATCCAGCCCTCGTCAAAGGCCCGGTCGATGTCGTCGGAGCCGGGCCGGGGGCGCTCCGTCACGCGGGTCACCACCACGGCAAACCACTCCCCGTCGTGGTGTTCGCCATCGGCATCCGGCTCGACCCGCACCGGCCCGGCGGGGGCCATCACCCCGACCACCCGCAGGTCGCGTACCGACGGGTGCCGCACCGACGAGTCCCGCTTTTCGAGTTGTTCCAGAATGAAATCGTTGTAGGTGAAGGAAATCCAGCGCCCGTCGCCGCTCCAGGTGTGGGCGTGGGTGCCGCCCCGGAGGGCACCCGGCCGGAAGGGGGGCCGGAGGGTGCGGGCATCCAGAAAATGCGGTACGCCGGGCTGGCGTTCGTCCACCAGCACGCCGCTGCGCCGGGTGAATCCGTAGGGCCGTTGGGCGCTGCTGTTGCGCAGTCCGTGAATAAAAAGTACCTGCGGGGCCAGGGGGTTGTACGTCGCCGCCCCCACGCCCGGCCCGTGGCTGGTTTGGCCGGTGGTCTGGTAAAGCCGGACTACCTCCCCGCTGCGCACATGAATTTTTTCGATGAAACCCGTCCGGGCGATGTGCGTCCCGTCGTTGCGGGTGTCGTACACGATCCACTGGTCGTCCGGCGAAAAGACCTGCGTGTTGTGCAGCGTGTGGCCCTGGGGCCGGTGCGTCAGTTGCGTTTCGATGTGCATAAACTTCGCGCTCGGTTGGCCCCGCAAAACCGGGCTACCCAAGGGTAGCAACAGGCCGACCAGTCCGATCGACCGCGCGGCGTTCATGGCAGCAGCACCGGGATGGATTGGAGTACCGTCCGCCAATGCTGAACGGTTTCGGCCAGTTCGTCAAGCGCCCGGCACTGTTCGGGGGTCGGAGCCAGGGGGTGGACCCGGCTGTGGAGACCAATGGGCAGACCCCGGCGTTGAAGGAAATACTTGGCACTCACGGGGTATTCCACGTGCAGCAGGGCGTTGGTGCGGGTCAGTTCCGTTTGCAGCCAGTACACGGTTTCCTGCTGATCGGGGTCGTCGAAATGCTCGCAGAGCCAGACCAGAATTTCCGGAAAATAATTGCCCGCAATGGCCGACAAGCCCCGTGCGCCCAGCCGCAGCGAGGCCAGCGCGTTGGGCACGTGCGCGTCGTAAAAACCGAAATTCTGCCCGTTGAGCACGGCCAGTTTAGCCGCCACGTCGGGTACCGAACACGAGGTGTCTTTGTGGTACAGCACCCGCCCGGTGGCCAGGAGTTCGCCCAGCACGGCGGGCGTCACGAGCCGTTTGTAGGGCACGGGGCACTCGTACAACCCCAGCGGCACGCCGGGCGTGAGCCGGAGCAGGTCGAGCAGCCGGGCCAGGAACACCGCGTCCGGTTCATCGGCGGCGGCGAGTTGGTTGGTGATCACGATGACCGCATCCACGCCGGTGTCGTGCATTTTTTGGATGAACGTCGCCTGCTCGGTCAGGCTACCCCCGAAGGTACCCGAAGCCACCACCGGCACCCGCCCCCCGGCCACCTCGACCACCCGCCGGGTGTGCGCCAGGCGCTCGGCGGGGCTGAGGTGAAACATCTCGGTGGAGAGGCAATTGGCAAACAACCCGGTGGCCCCGGCCCGCAGGTAAAACTCGGTCAGGGCGTCGAGTCCGTCGAAGTCGATGCGGTCGTCGGCGGTGAAGGGCATCAGCATCACCGGGGTGAGGCCCTGGGGCAATGGGGTTGGTTTCATGTGGGTAATTGGGGTAAATGGGTAAAGGTTTTATAAAAAAGCCTCCATACCGCGTCATTGCGAGCGGAGGATGAAAAGACGAGCGAAGCGAGGGTTTTCACCCGCAGCGAAGCAATCCCCTACCGGAGACCAAGGGTGCTAAAGCCGAGTACAGTCCATTCCCAGCCGTTTTCCCCAAAGCTCTCTCGGTCTCCGTGAGGGGATTGCCTCGCTCCAGCGTAAAAACCTCGCTACGCTTCGTTTTTTACACCTCCGCTCGCAATGACGCGCCGGGAAATGTTTTTCGGCGCAACACCAATTTTTAAATCACCCACTCATCCAGGCGTGGTGTGCTGTTTTTCGGCGATCCGCGACGGGTTTTTCCGCCGCCGCCGACTCAGCAGCAGGCCCACCCCGAAAATGACCAGCGTACCGATCACCATCGTCATTTGCCCGTGCAGCGGATTTCGTAAAAAAAGGAGCGAGTCGGGCAGCAGGTAGGAAAACGTGGCCCAGAGAATCACCCCCACCCCGATGCTCACGGCGGTGAGGGCCTCGGCCCGGTGGGCGCGGTGGGCGATCAACCCCAGCAGAAACAAGCCCAGCATTCCCCCCGCGAAAATCCCCGACAGCAGCCACCAGGTATCAAGCACGCTTTTGATGCCGATCATCGCCACGCCCACCGCCAGCCCCGCCACGCCAAAGGCAAACGTGGCCGCGTACAGCACCCGCATGGCCTGCCGGGGCGTGAGGCCGGGCCGGAAGTAGCGCTGGTAGAGGTCGATGGAAAACACCGTGGCCGAGGCGTTCATGCCCGAACTGATCGTGCTCATGGCCGCCGACAGAATCGCCGCCACGATGAGGCCCACCAACCCCGGCGGTACGTGGCTCACCATGAAATGCGGCATCACCCGGTCGCCCACGTCGGCGGGCGTGAGGCCAGCGGCCAGTCGGCTGAGTTCCGCCGTGGGGGTGCCGGGCCATCGTTCGGCGGCCACCTGGAGCCTCACCGCGTCGAGCAGGTCGGGATTCGCCTGGTAGTACGCGAACAAGGCCGAACCGATGAAGAAAAAAAGCAGCGAAACCGGCACGTACAGCGCCACGCACAGCCACACCGAGCGGGCGGCCTGCCGGGCCGAAACCGCCGTGTGGTAGCGCTGCACGTAGTTTTGGTCCATGCCGAAGTTGTTGAGGTTCATGAAAAACCCGTACAGCAGCACCACCCAAAACGAAGCCTGGGTGAAATCGGGCGCGAAGGTGCCGAGCGAAAACTTGTCGGCGGCCCGCCCGATTTCGACGATGCGCCCCGCGCCCCCCGGCAGTCCGGCCACGATCAGGCCCAGAATCAGCAACGCGCCGAGGGTTTTGATGATGCCCTGCACCACTTCCGTCCAGATGACGGCTTCCATTCCCCCCAGCACCGTGTACAGCGTGATGCACAGCCCCGTCACGACCATGATGCTCACCATCGGGAAACCCGTCAGGGCCTGGAGCGTAAGCGCAATGCCGAAAAAAATGGAGCCCATCCGGGCGAGTTGCGTGAGTAGAAAACACACCACGGCGTAGGCCCTGGCCCAGGAACCAAATCGCTTCTCGAGGTGCGTGTAAGCCGACACTTCCCCCGAACGACGGTAAAACGGCACGAAATACCGCGCCGCTACCCAGGCCGCCAGCGGCATGGACAGGCTGAACACAAACGAACTCCAGTTGCTGCCAAAGGCCTTGCCGGGTACGCCCAGAAACGTGTTGCTGCTCAAAAACGTGGCGTACAGCGACAGCCCCACCGCCCAGCCCGGAATCCGGCCCGACGCAGTGGTAAACTGATCGGCGTTGTCGCTGCCCGCTTTTTTGTTTTTCCGGGAAAAATAAACGCCCACGCCCACCATCCCGATCAGGTACAGGGCGAGGATGAGCAGGTCGGGCAGAGGGAGGTGCTTCACGGGTGGGGTCAGGGTTGGGCCAGGTCGGGGAGAATGCTCAGGCTGGGCGAGCCGATGAAAATCCGCTGCGGGTCGGGGCTGCGGTCAATGACCACGCCGGGCGGCTGGGTTTTGCCAGGGAATCCTGAAAAAAAGAGCAGGAGAAAAAAAGCAAATCGTTTCATGCGAAAAAAAGGGCGCAAGTTAACGCTGTTCAGGGCTTCTGTTTTTTGAATGCGGGGGGTCACCCTGAGCGGAGTCGAAGGGTGTGCGGTGGGCAGACTCGGCGGCCCGCGCACGCCCTCCGACTCCGCTCAGGGTGACCCCCCGCATTCAAAACAACTTCACCGCTACGGATTCCCGGCGATGGTTTCGCGTCGCAGTTTGCGAAAATTTTCGATGCGGTGAAAGGTCAGGAAATTGGCATCGTGCTGTCGGTGGGCACCCCCGGCCCCGTCGTCGTAGGCGGTGCGCGACACGGCGATGAGATCCGAACCGTCGAAATCCCAGTCCACGTACTGAAACCCGTGTTTGCTGACGTCGGAGTGCTGGAGAATGACGCGGTGAACCGTCCAGGTGCGTAAATCGGCGGAACTGCACAGGGCCTGGGTATTGCGGGTTCGCTCCGGGTTTTTGCCCCGAAATTCCGTCGGAACAAAATTCGTCAGCGACCAGTACCGTTTGGTGCGGGGATCGTAGCGGATGGTAAATTTCTTGCAGCCCCCCGGAAAATCAATGAACCCCGTGGTACGGTCGAACGAAGCCGTTTTTCCGTCCTCGCTGATTCGAATGAGCGAGGCTTTTTCATCGCCATTCACCCGGTAATCCGTCCGCAACACGTTCCACACGGCCCCCTGCGGATCGACCACCGCGTTGCCTTCGATCCAACCGCCGAAGGCCCCGCTGAGGTAGGTCGAATCGTAGCGCATCACGTTGCTGCGGGTCCAGTTGCTGGCCTTGAGCAAGTCGGCTTCGACCGGAATCGAGAGCATCATCGACCCGTAGCGCTTCCCCCAGCCGGGAATCGGCCCCATGGCGTCTTCCATCGCCCGCCACAACCGCCCGTTGTGTTCGACCACGGGCATCGGCGCGCAGTGGTACTCCCCGGCCAGGAGCAGGCCGTGGTCGGCGTCGGTGGGGTCGGTCCAGGTCTGGCCACCGTCGGTCGAGCGGCGGATGATGCCGTTGCCGTGGTGCCTGTCGGTGCCGAGAATGTACAGCGCGTTGCGGTGAACGAACAGTTTCGACCAAAACTGGCCGTTGAGTTCGGCCAGTTGCCGCCAGTTTTTACCCCGGTCGGTCGAGCGGTACACCCGCGAAACGGCCCGGACGTGTTCGGTCGATTTGGGGCCGAAAAAATCGTGGGAGGCCACGTAATCGCCGTTGGGCAACACGCACAGGCTCGGCGAACCCAGGTACTGCCCCGACGCCGCCGGGGAATACGCCACCACAACCCCCGGCACCCCCGCCGCCGAAGGTTGGGCACGGGGTTTTTCGAGTCCTGAAAAAAGGAGGAGTACCGCGAGGCCAGGGATTCGGTTCATGGAATTGATTTCTAAGCTGTTAAAGACTTTTGTTTTTTGGGAAACGGGTTGTCATTCCAACGGAGTTGTCATGATAACCCGTTTCCCAAAACGGATTCGATGTGGTAAAATACCTGCATTCATCGGTTTTACAAACCACAGCATCCTCGCCCCCCTCACTTCCACTCCGGGTGCTGCACCAGGTTTTTGGCCCGGTCGATGGCCGACTGCGGAATGGGCCAGACGTAGTGCCGGGCGGGGTTGAACACGCGGGTTTCGATGGTTTGCCGGGGCAGGGAGCCGGGCACTTCCACGCTGTACAGCACGGTGTTCTGCGTTTTTTCGGCGATCCGCCAGCGGATGATGTCGTAGTAGCGCAGGCCCTCGCCCGCCAGTTCGACCCGGCGTTCGTTGCGGATGGCTTCGCGCAGCGTGGCCTGGGTGGCGTAGCGGCTGCGGTTGATTTTGGGCATTCCGGCCCGCACCCGGATCAGGTCGAGGGCGTCGTACACCGAGGCATTTGGGCCGCTGGCTTCGTTTTGCGCTTCGGCGTACATCAGCAGCACGTCGGCGTAGCGGAAAATAGTCCAGTTGACCCAACTCACCCGCTGCTGGGGTACGATGTCGTTGACGTACTTGCGCTGAAACACGTAGGTTTTGGCCCCGGCCTTGTTGACGGCGTTGTTGATGGGATCGTACACCACCCCGGCGAAGGTCTGGAAGGGCCAGATAAAGGTTTCGTTGAAACGCGGGTCTCGGTTGTCCTGGGGCTTTTTGGGGTCGTACAGCGGCGATTCGGTGATGGGCAGGCCGTCCTTGCTTTCGTAGGAATTGACCAGCCCCGGCAGGGGCATTGACGACCCCGTGCCGCCGATGGACTGGAACGGCATCTGAAAACTCAGGTTATGCGGAACCAGTTCGGCGTACTGGTAGGCCAGAATCACTTCCTTGGTTTTGTTGTTGAACACGGTCAGAAACAACTCCCCGTACTTGGGGTGGAGTTGGTACACGCCGAGGTCCATCACGGCCTTGGCGGCGGCGGCGGCTTCGGCCCAGCGGTTGTTGAAGAGCATCACGCGGGCCTTCAGGGTCAGGGCGGCGCCTTTGGTGGCGCGACCGTTGTCTTTGGCGGGCCAGGTCAGGGGCAGGTCGACGATGGCGAGTTCGAGCTGTTCGAGCAGGTACTTGAGCACCACGCTTTTCTCCGACTTGGGCACGTCGGCTTCTTCCAGCGGTAGCACTTTATCGACCAGTGGCACGTCGCGGTAGAGGGTGATCAATTCAAAATACCGGAAGGCCAGCACGAACCGCGCCTGGGCTTTGAACTGGGCTTTGGTGGGTTCGGTCAGGTTGGGCACTTCGTCGATGCGGGCCAGGAGTTCGAGGCAGTTGCGGATGCCCGCGTAGCCCCATTTTTTGGTCATCGTGCCCGTGGTCGGTTCGAAGGACCCGTTGGCCACCGAACCGACGCCCCCGTCTTCACCGCCGAAACTGGCCGTGGCGTTGTCGCTCATGGAGTCGAAGTAAAAGTCGGTCACTTTGGGCAATTCGCGGTAGAGGTTATTGACCCAGAGCGTGGCGTTGGCTTCGGAGGTCCAGAAGGTGGCATCCGACGGCGCGCCGAGCGGCACCGTTTCCAGAAAATCCTTCTGGCAGGCGGAGGCAGCCAGGAGGCCGACGAGCAGGCTAAGTTTGAGGAGTTTTTTCATCGGTAAAAATCGGTTTTCAGCGCAGCGCCGGTTGGTTCAGAGCGACAGGTTCAGGCCCAGGGTGGCGACTTTGTTGAGGGGGTAAAAACTCCCGTTGCCTTCGGGGGACTCCGGGTCGAAGCCGACGACGTTGGAAATCGTGAAGAGGTTTTCGGCGCTGAAATAAATCCGGGCGCGGGCCAGTTTGACCCGTTCGCTCAGGCGGGTGGGCAGGGTGTAGCCGAGTTGCAGGTTTTTCAGCCGCAGGTACGCGGCATCCTGGAGCCAGAACGAGGAAAACGCGTTGTTGATGTTGCTCACGTTGCCGAGGCGGGTTTTGGGGTAGCGGGCGTCGGGCGTTTCGGGCGTCCAGCGGTCGAGGTGGACTTTCATCGCCGAGGCATTTTCGTCAAGCATCGAAATGGCCGCCACCGAGTTGAGGTACACCTGCCGGTAGGCGACGCCCTGGGCGAAGGCCGTAAAATCAAAGCCTTTCCAGCCCAGTTCGAGGTTGAACCCGTAGGGGTAGCGGGGGTTGGAATTGCCCAGCCGCACGCGGTCGTCGGCGGTGATGGTTTTCGGGTCGCCGCCGTTTTCCACGTAGCGGATGTCGCCCGGTCCGGTGCGAACGTTTTGGAACGAATGCGCTTTCACTTCCTCCGCCGTTTGGAAGAATCCGTTGGCCTGCCAGCCAAAGAAGGTGTTGAGCGGGTAGCCGATTTCGGTGATTTTATTGCCACTGATCACCGGACTCCCCACCATGTCGATGACTTTGTCTTTGGCGTCCGAAATCTGCACGCCGACGCTGTACCGAAACGCGCCCAGGCTATTGCGGTGCGAGAGGGCAAGTTCCCAGCCCCGGTTCTGCACGATGCCGATGTTTTGCACCGGGGCGCTCTGGCCGTAGGTGTCGGGCACGGGCGGCGTGAGCAGGATGTCACGGGTACGGTCCTGAAACACGTCGGCGGTGAGGGCCAGTTTTCCCCGGAAAAACTCGGCATCCACGCCCAGGTTGGCGGTGGTTTTGGTTTCCCAGGTCAGGTTGGGATTGGGGCTGCCCTGGTAAAACGCCGTCGGGTTCGACTGCCCGTCGAAAAAGTACGCCGACGTACCGATGGTGGCCGCGTACTGGTAGAGGGCCACGTTCTGGTTGCCAACCTGCCCCCACGAAGCCCGTAGTTTGAGGTTGTTGACCACGGTGTTGTTTTTCAAAAACGCCTCTTCGCTGATGCGCCACCCGGCGGAGGCCGAGGGAAACAAGCCCCAGCGCACCGGCTGGGCAAAGCGCGAGGAGCCGTCGTAGCGCAGGTTGGCTTCGAAGAGGTACTTGCCGTTGAGGACGTAGTTGACCCGCCCGAACAGCGAGCGGATGGCCCAGGCGCTGGCCGAGCCGGAGGAGGTCCAGTTTTTGGTGTCCTGGCTACCGGCGTTGATGACGTAGATGTCGTCGGTGAGGAAGTCCCGCCGCCCGACCGATTCCTGGCGGTCGTTGTTCCATTCCTGGGTAAACCCGCCGAGTACCTTGACCTCGTGGACCCCAAACTGCCGGTCGAAGTTGAGCAGGAATTGGAGGTTGTGCTGGTAGTTGGCCTGGTTGAACACCGTCAGCACGTTGGGGCTGAGGTCGAATTCGAGCGTGCCGATTTTGCCTTCGTCCACGGCGTTGTAAAACTTCATCCGTTTGCTGAAATCGTCCTGGCGGGTCTGGTCGAATTTGCCGCTGTACAGGGCGTTGACCGAGAGGCCCTCCAGGATGGTGTAGGTGAAGTTGAGCGCCCCGGTAAACCGGCTGAACTGTTGTTTCTGAAACCCACCGTCGGGCGAAGCCATGCCAATCCGGTTGGCAAAACCGCCGATGGAGGCCCAACGTCCGTCGGGCAGAAACATGGGGTTGGTGGCCGCCCGGCGGAAGGCCGAGAAAATAATATCGCCGATGCCCCGGGTCGGTCCGCTGGGGTAATTGGCTTCCGACGGCCCGCTCCGCACGGTGGGAGCAAACTGGGCAATGACGCCGATGTCGAGGCGTTTTCCCACCTTGAAGGTGTTGTTGACCCGGAGGTTGAATCGCTCGAAACCCGTGTTGCGCATGGTGCCCTGCTGGTTGAGGTAGCCCAGCGAGACGAAGTAGCTGGCGTTTTCCGTACCGCCCGACACCGACAGGTTGTGCTGGGTTTGGGGGGCGGGGCGGAACAGGTAGCCGGGGCGGTCGAAGGTGGGCAACGCCCCGGTGCGGTATTTCTCGATTTGTTCTTCCGAAAACCGGAACGTCGTGGTGGTGGGGTTGTTGTTTTTCTCGCCTTCACGGTACAGCAGCGCGTGTTCGTAGGCGTTGACCATGTCGGGCATCATCGTCGGCGACTGCACGCCAACGTACCCGTCGTACGACACGCGGGTCTGGCCGGTTTTGCCTTTTTTGGTCGTCACCAGAATCACCCCGCCCGACGCCCGCGCCCCGTAAATGGCCGTGGCGGCGGCGTCTTTCAGCACGCTGATGCTTTCGATGTCGTTGGGGTTGATGCTGGCCAGCGAGATGGCGATGCCGTCGACAATCACGAGGGGGTCGTTGCCGGTAAACGTGCTCACGCCCCGGATGCGCAGCCCAATGCTTTCGGCACCGGGCCGACCGCCGGTCTGGGTGACGAGCAGGCCCGGCACCTGCCCCTGCAAGGCCTGGGCGATGTTGGTGATGGGCCGGTTTTCGATTTGCTTGGCGTCGATGCTGGCCACGGCCCCGGTCAGGTTTACTTTTTTCTGGGTGCCGTAGCCCACTACCACCACTTCGCCGAGGGCTTTGACGTCGGCTTCCAGCGTCACGTCGATCCGGTCGCGGTTGCTCACGGGCACCTCCTGCGGCAGGTAGCCCACGTAGGAAAAAACCAGCGTGCCGGTTCCGTCGGGCAAGGTGAGGGCGTACTCGCCCCGGGCGTCGGTGATGGTGCCGGTGTTGGTGCCTTTTAACACCACGCTCACGCCGGGCAATTGTTCGCCATCCCTCGCCCGGACGGCCCCGGTAATCCGAACCTGGACGACCGAGGTCCCGACCCTGGGTAGTTCGTGGGCCAACACCGGGCTGCTTCCCAGCAACGCGGCCAGCAGCCTGTACCGTAGCATTTTTTTCATGGGTGAAAACTGGTTAGAGGAGTTGACGATAGTGGTGCCGCCGGAAAGCGGAATTTGGCGAGAAAGGCACCGCGTTCAGGCACACGTTTCCCCCAAATCCACCGGAAGCGGAATGCAACCAAAATAGTACAAAATCGAAAGAGATTTACCGGTGAAAACCGGGCTTAATTAAACTATGCCACAAAACAATTGGATTTTGAGAGACGTAAATTCCAATATCTTATCCTGTTTTGCCACAAAGTTTGCAAGCGTGGTTGGGGAGGCATCCGATTACTTACGCCAAATCAAATTTGCCGTGTCGTAGGGGCGGTGCTTGCCTCCGCCCTGGGGTGCCATCCGGCGCGTGAGGGCGGAGGCAAGCACCGCCCCTACAATATTTGAGAATTGAATTAGTATCATTTACTAGCCCGGCCCAGGTACGCCCGCTGGTACTCGCGGGGCGAAACGCCTTTGATATTTTTGAAGTGCCGGTAAAAATTCGAGAGGTTGTTGAAGCCGCTTTCGTAGCAGATTACCTCGATGGACGAGCGGTCTTCCACCAGCGCCCGGCAGGCGTGGCTGATACGCACCTCGATCAGGAAATCGTAGTAAGTTTTGTGCGTCATCAGTTTGAAATACCGGCAGAACGAAGTCACGCTCAGGTTGGCGATGCCCGCGATGGTTTCCAGCGTAATTTCCTTCGTGTAATTCGACAACGTGTAGCCGCACACGGTATTCAGCCGCACCGTTTCCTGCTCGTTGGACTGGTAGAAAGCCTGCGCTGACGCGATGGTTTCGGCCTGGTTCGACCCGGCCAGGAGGTTCAGCGCCGAAAGCAGGGCGATCAGGCGGTCGAGCTGCGTCAGGCCGAGGGCGTTCTGCATCAGGTCCCTCACCCGGTCGCGGGTTTGGCCGGTGAAGCGCAGCCCCTTCCTGGCCCGTTCGTACAATTTCTGGAGGGCGCTGGCCTCCGACAACTGAAGAAACTCCCGCCCCAGCCAGTCCGGCCGGAAATGCACGACGATGGCCTCGAAATTGGAAGCCGGTTCGTCGCGGAAGTAGGCTTCGTTGCAACGCCAAGTATGGGGCAGGTTTTCGCCCAGCAGAATCAATTCCCCGGCGGAAAAATTACGGATGCTGTCGCCGATAAATCGCACCCCCTCGCCCTGAATGACGTAGTGCAGTTCCAATTCCGGGTGGTAATGCCAGATTGTGCTGGGGTGGTGCGTGATGTCGTGCCGGATGCCGAAGGCCTCCTGGGCGCGGGTGGGGACTTTGTGAAAATGCGGTTTCATCGGGTCGTTTGACTCAGCAACGGGGATGCGGGTCGGCAGGATTCACTTCAGCCCCTTGCGCCGCGTCATCACTTCCCGCCACGTCGTCAGAATAATCCCTTCTTTTTCGATAAACGCCTTCAACGCCGGGTCGGTCATGGCCAGCAGGTCGCCCTTGCGGGTGGGGCCGGAAGTACTGATTTTGTCGAATACCTCCGTCGGGGCGGTGGCGTGGCAGATGATCATCGTCAGGCCGGGTTGGGCGGCTTTCAACAAGTCGATGTACCGGCCCGTTTTCAGTTTCCGCAGGGCCTCGTCGGTCGCTTTTTCCCCGGCGGGGAGGGTCCAGCCGTAGGAGTCGGCGTGGAGATCGTCGAGTACGGGCAGGCCCGCCTGCCAGAGGGTTTGCCCGATGCCCCGGGCGGCTTGCAGCGTGGCCTCGTTGCCGCGTTGCTCGGCGGCAATCAGCGTATTGTGACCGCCGGGAAACATGACCGGGATTTTTTCGCTGATGCCCACTTTCAGGTACCGCTCCAGAAATTTGGGTTGAAACAACGTCCCCATGTGCGAATCAAGGTGGGTCGGCTCTAGGCCGAAGGCCCGAAACCGCGCCACCTGCGCCCGGATTTCGGCTTCCACCTCGTCGGCGCTGGCGTGGGCGACGACCTGCGCCACGCTGCGCCAGAAACTGCCCTGCTCGTCGTACAAACCGGGGGCTTTTTCCCGACCCACGAGCGGCTGCCAGCGGTAGCCATCCCACTCGGAGGTGAGCGTGAGGTGAACCCCCGCGTCGGTGTCGGGCCTGGTTTTAAGGTGTTTGAAGTAATCGGCCACCCAGCCGCAGGGCATCATTACGCTGGTGGAGGTGGCCACGCCGGTTTCCATCGCCTGAATGGTGCCCTGGTTGGAGTCGTAGCTCATCCCGGCGTCGTCGACGTGGAAAATGATGACTTTTTTCCCGGCGGGAAAACCCAGACGCTCGGCGTAGGTTTGGGCGAAGCCGTTTAGAAACAAGAGGCAGGAGGCGAGAAGCAGGAGGTATTTCATGGTTTGAGGTTTGAGGATTTGAAGGTAGCGGTTTTGTCATTCCGAGGAACGAGGAATCTCGTGGGCCTGCTAAACTGCTTTCCGATGGCCAAGTGTTCGGTAGGACAACGAGATTCCTCGTTCCTCGGAATGACAAACCCGTCAAACCCTCAAACCTTTCAAACCCCTAATTCTTCCTCCGAAACCCCAAACTCCCGCGCACTCTGGCGCAGGATGCCGAGTACTTCCTGATAGCTCATAATGCGGCCTTCGAGGTAATCCAATTCTTCCGGGTCGGCGAAGCCCCGTTTTTCGTGCAAATCGTGCAGGTTGGCGTGGACGCTGATGAGCACGTCCTGGATGTAGTCGACGTAGCGGCTCATGAGAAAAAGAGTAAAATCGGGGCAGACTCACTCGTGGTAGGGTATCGCCTTCACCAGGCGAATGTCATTGAGCTCGGGCACCTCCAGAATGTTTTCCGGGGGAATGATCCCGCGCTTGATCCAGTTCGAGACGACCATCGTGCTGCTGAGGCCAAATTTAGCCGTGTAATCACGGATGGTGAGCCATTCGCCGAGTTGATAGCGTTGCCCACCACGTTCGAGGGCCAGGAAGGTTTCGGCCTGGTTGATGAGGTCTTCGCCTTCGGCCAGGGCGTCGGCAACTTCCTTAGAAATTCGTTGTTCTTTGGTTTCCATTGGAAAAAGGGGAAAAAGAGGCAAAACCCTCCAGTTACTTAGTCGAGTTCGGAAATCAGGTAAGTCAAGCGGGCGATTTGCTTTTCAATCAGGGCCTTTTCTTCTGGGGTGATGTCTTCGCCTTTTCGCCGAAGCAGGAGCCGGAGATTGGCAATTTGCATCCGCAGGTCGAAGATCAGTTGCGCTTTGTTCATGGGTTCGTGCGAATCAAAAATACGATTGTTTTGCAGCAAAACAATCGTGTAAAATCGGTTTACCGCGCGGCGTCCGTTCCCTTTCCTTCTACTTTTGCGGAAATGTATAAATTCCTGATTCGCCCTCTGCTGTTCCGGTTCGACCCGGAGCGGATTCACCATTTTTCCTTTCGTTTTTTAAAAATCGCCCTGGCCCTGCCCGGCGCGAAGGCGCTGGCGCGGCTGTTTTTCGTAAAAACCGACCCGGCCCTGGAGCGGGAAGTGTTCGGCTTGCGCTTTCCGAACCCGGTGGGGCTGGCGGCGGGTTTTGACAAAAACGCCGAATTGATGGACGAACTCGCCTGCCTGGGGTTTGGCTTCATCGAAATCGGCACGCTCACGCCACGCCCCCAACCTGGCAACGAGCGCCCGCGCCTCTTCCGCCTCCGCGCCGACCGCGCCCTCATCAACCGGATGGGTTTCAACAACCACGGGGCCGCCGCCGCTGCCGAGCGCCTGCGCCGCCGGAAAAGCCGGGTGCTGGTGGGCGGGAACCTGGGTAAAAACAAAACCACGCCCAACGAAGGCGCCACCGCCGATTACCTCGACGCTTTCCGCGAATTGCACCCGGTGGTCGATTATTTCGTGGTCAACGTCAGTTCGCCCAACACCCCCGGCCTGCGGGATTTGCAGGAAAAAGAACCGCTGACCCGACTTTTGAACGAACTTCAAACCTCAAACCTCAAACTTCAAACCCCCAAACCCATTCTTCTCAAAATCGCCCCCGACCTAACCGATTCCCAACTCGACGACATCATTGAAATCGTCCTTGAAACCGGCACGGCGGGTGTGATTGCCACCAACACGACCATCCGCCGCACCGAATCCGACGGCTCGCCGCTGCGTACCGACCCCGCCGTGATCACCGCCGCCGGGGCGGGCGGGCTGTCGGGGCCGCCGCTGCAAGACCAATCCACGCACGTGATTCGTTATCTGGTCGAAAAATCAGGGCACGCGTTCCCCGTCATCGGCGTGGGTGGCATCGAAACCGCCGCCGACGCCCGCGAAAAACTCGAAGCTGGGGCCAGCCTCGTGCAACTCTACACCGGATTTATTTACGAAGGGCCGGGCGTGGCGAAGCGGATTTGCGAGGGAATTTTAGAGGCGACCCGGTGATGCTGCTGCATGATTTGAGAACCGTGTGTCGTCTGTCACGCTGAGCTTGTCCGGGAAATCTGAAGGAGCTTTCTTTTTCGGTTTCAAGGTTTTACCGTTGGTTACCTCCTTTTTTTATTCAGCATTCGACATTCAGCATTCAGCATTCCGTATTTTCGGCCCGGCCAACCCTATCCTGCTCCGTGAAAAACGTCTCACGACAACAACCCGACCGCCCCGCCAAAAAAACCCCGGAACCCCGTCCGCCGAAGCGCCAACTCCAGCTTCCGTTCCGGCGTTGGGGGGCGGCGCTGGCGAGTCCGCAGGGGCAGCTGGCGGCGGGCGTACTCACGTTGCTGCTGGCGCTGGGGCTGGGGCTGGCCTTCACCTCGTACCTGTTTACCGGCGAGGCCGACCAAAGCGTAGTTCAGGCGACCTTCGAAACCGACGTGCGCGAATCGGGGAAAACGGTAGCCAACTGGCTGGGCATCACCGGGGCCATGCTCGCGCACCTGTTCGTGTTTCGCTGGTTTGGCATCGCCGCGTTTTTGTTCGTGCCGGTGCTGTCGGCCACGGGACTGCACCTACTCGGGCGGAGGCCCGTGCCCAACCTGGCGCGGCTGGTTTGGCATTGTTTGTTTTACCTGTTTTGGGCCAGCGCTTTGCTGGGCTACGTGGTGCTGGCTACCGGTAGCGAAGCCACCCTCAGCGCCCTGAGCGGGGGCGTGGGCTACGAAATCAACGTGTTTTTGTATAGCCTGCTCCGTTGGGCATCCATTGGGTTGATTGTGGCCGTGTTGTTCGTGTTCATCGTCTTCGCCTACGGCATCACCTCGCTCGACGTATTTCTCGACCGCTTCGACCGACCCCACCCTGAAACCGAAGAGCCGGATTTTGAAACGTCTGAGGCTGACTCGCCCATCGCGGCGAACCGTCCTCGCCCCGTTCGCCCCGTACCCGAGGGGCCGTTGAGCGATGCGCTGGCTTCCGTCGAAGACGAAGAAGCTCTGATGAACGCCCGCGTGAGCAGCCTCGCTGCCGACGCGGCCCTAGCCCTCAACGGCAATGGGCAAAATGGTCACGCGGCCCGAACTGCCAAGCCCCCGCTGACGCTCGACGTGCAACTCCAGCCCGTCGAACCGCCCTACCAGCCTGCCGTCAACGTGCCTGAACTGGTACTCGAAACCACCCCGCCGCCCGCCCCTGAGCCAGAGTTGGACGAGGAAGACGCCAACGAAACCCTGCTGCGCGATTTCGGCCTTTACGACCCCACCCTCGACCTGGCCAACTACCAGTACCCGCCCCTGAGCCTGCTCGTCGATCACGGCGCCAGCCGGGGGCAATCGCAGGTGTCGCAGGATGAACTGGAGGCCAACAAAGACCAGATCGTGGAAACGCTGAGCAACTTCGGCATCGGCATTTCCAAAATTTCGGCCACCATCGGCCCCACCGTCACGCTCTACGAAATCATCCCGAACGCGGGGGTGAAAATTTCCAAGATTAAAAACCTGGAAGACGACATCGCCCTGAGCCTCGCCGCCCTGGGCATCCGAATCATCGCGCCGATTCCGGGCAAGGGCACCATCGGGATCGAGGTGCCCAACAAAAACCGGGAAATGGTGCCGATCCGGGCCTTGCTCGCCAGCGAGAAATTCCAGAAATCGACGGCGGATTTACCCGTGGTGTTGGGCAAAACCATTTCCAACGAAATTTTCCTGACCGATCTGGCCAAAATGCCCCACTTGCTCATGGCCGGGGCCACCGGGCAGGGCAAGTCGGTGGGGCTGAACGTGATGCTGGCCTCGCTGATTTACAAAAAACACCCCTCGCAACTCAAGTTCGTGCTCGTTGACCCGAAGAAGGTGGAACTGACGCTGTTCAACAAAATCGAGCGGCACTTCCTGGCCAAACTGCCCGACGGCGAGGAGGCCATCATCACCGACACCAAAAAGGTGGTCAACACGCTCAACTCGCTCTGCATCGAAATGGACTCGCGCTACGATTTGCTCAAGGAAGGCGGCGTGCGCAACATCAAGGAATACAACGCTAAGTTTGTGCAGCGCCGCCTCAACCCGGAGCGCGGCCACCGCTTTTTGCCCTACATCGTGCTGGTAATCGACGAGTTGGCCGATTTGATGATGACCGCCGGGAAAGAAGTCGAAACGCCCATCGCCCGGCTGGCGCAGTTGGCGCGGGCCATCGGGATTCACCTCGTGGTGGCCACGCAACGGCCCTCGGTCAACGTGATCACGGGCACGATCAAGGCCAACTTCCCGGCGCGACTTTCGTTTAAAGTCACCTCGAAAATCGACTCACGCACCATCCTCGACACCGGCGGGGCCGACCAGTTGGTGGGCATGGGCGATATGCTGCTTTCGACCGGCTCCGACCTCATCCGCCTGCAATGCGCCTACGTGGACACGAAGGAAGTGGAGGACGTCTGCGAATTCATCGGCAACCAGCGCGGCTACGACTCGGCTTACCTGCTGCCCGAATTTGAAGGCGACGAAGCCGGCGATGCCCCCGGCGAAGTAGACGCCGACGACCTCGACGGGATGTTCAAGGAAGCCGCCCGGCTCGTGGTGGTTCACCAGCAGGGCAGCACGTCGCTGATTCAACGCAAATTGAAACTCGGCTACAACCGCGCCGGGCGCATCATTGACCAGTTGGAGCACTTCGGCGTGGTCGGCCCCTTCACCGGCTCCAAAGCCCGCGACGTGCTGATTCACGACGATGCCGGGCTGGAGGAGGTGTTTCGGCGGGTGGGGGTGTGAGGCGACGCAGGAAGATGGAACGGTCACACTGAGCGAAGTCGAAGGGCGAAACGTTGCGCTTCGACTTCGCTCAGCGTGACCGTTGAAGCGCCGCTGCTTGAATTTTAGTTAGTCCATGAGTAGTTTCAACCTAAAATCTCCCCCGTCTCCATGCCCCAGTACCTATTCGAAGGCGAACCGGATGAGTTGAACCTGCTGGTGAAATTAGCGCGTAAACTCAACGTGAAGGTCACCCCCGAACCAACCCGACACCCCCGCCTGAGCAGTCTGAAAGCGGGCCTGGAAGAACTGAAGGCCGTTCGTCAGGGGAAGAAACAATCCCGCCCCGCCAGCGAGTTGATCGCGGAATTGCGCAATGGCAAACCAAGTTGAAACCCTCCCGCATTTCGACCGGCTTTTTAAGCGACTTCATAAAAAATACCCTTCGCTACTCGACGACCTGGCCGATTTAATCCATCTGCTGCAATCGGAGTATCGACAGGGCGAGGAGCTGGGGAGTGGTTTCTTTAAAATTCGCCTCAAAAGCCGCTCGAAAAATACGGGCAAAAGCGGTGGGTTCAGGGTGATTAGTTACGCCGTCATCCTTGACGATCAGGGGGCTACGGTGTATCTGGTGGAGATTTACGATAAATCTGAATACGATACGGTCGATAAAAAAGTCTTGCAGAAGCTCGTGAAAGAAGTAGGCAAATTTGAGTGAGCAGCAGCTCATCAGACGGACGCAGTTGCCATGGCCTCCATCGCCGACCAGATAGCCGTTATCTCGCCCAACCGGAAGTTGGTGATGAGACTTTTCGTGCTGGGAAACCTGTTTATTGCCGCCGGGAGCCGGGATTGTGGCGAAGGGGTTGAAGTAAGCCTCGGACAAGCAGGAAATCGTGGAATTTTAAGCGGCAAAACGGCCCGTTTTACCGCCTCCGCTGGTGTAATTTCCCCAAACTCAGGCCACCATGACCCTGCTCTACCTCGCCGCCTTCCTCACGTTTGCCATCGGCGTTGCCCACTCTTACCTGGGCGAACGCTACATCCTGATCCGTCTGTTTCGCCGGGAAAACCTGCCGAAGTTGTTTGGCGGGACGACGTTCACCACCCGCACCCTTCGTTTCGCCTGGCACATCACCACCCTCGCCTGGTGGGGCTTCGCCGTGCTGTTGCTCTTTTTGGCTCAGAGGGCGTTGACGTCCAAACGTGTGTTGTTGGTGATCGGTGGGGTGTTCCTCGCCAGTGGCGCGCTGACGCTCGTGGCTTCGCGGGGTCGGCATCTGGCGTGGCCGGTTTTCCTGTTTATCGGCCTGGCGGCGCTTTACGCGGCGTTGGGGTGAGGTTGGTTTTTTTGATTGGCCGGAAATTCGACAAAATCCCGTTGTAAAATCCCCTCGCCGTCGCTTTGCAGAGCGACGGCGGAGCCAGCACAGGCTCGTACCAATCTAGCTTCTTTGAACTCAATCAAAAGGCTACGCCGCTCGGTATAACTCATTTTTGAGCAGTTTCAGGTTGTTAAGTTCTGGAATCGTCACCACGTTGGTTTTCGGCACAACTTCGCGGGCAATCCAGTTCATCACCGTATTCGGTTTCTGGTTGTACATCCGGCAGTAATCGGCAATCGTCAGCCACTCGCCCAAAAGATACTCCCGCCCCTCGTACACGACCGCCCCCTTACGCTTCAATTCCAGCGTTTCCAGCATTCGCTCAATATCCGCCATCTCTTCGCGGTGCTCTTCAACGACCTGTTCCAGAAAGCGGTCGGCCTCCTCTCGCTCCCCGGTGGTCAACGCGTTGTAAAACGCGTGAAATTCCGCCGCAATCGCTTTGGCGTCTACTTCGGTTTCTGTGGCATGAATGCGTTCACGATAGGCCCGCGCTCTTGCGGTAACTTCGGTTGTTTCCATGAAGTCCTGGTATCAGATTGATTGGTTTGTTTTAACGCTGCCCAAAAGCGGGACCTGGCCCCGCCTCCTCAAGAATCGTCGTCGAGTTGCTGCCGAAACCCATCAATCGCTTTCTGCAACCGCTTCGCTTTTTCAATTAAGAATCGGAAGCCTTTCTCATCGCCCTTCACAGGATAATAGATGATGTCCTCGTGGGTCTTGGCAAGTGCCCTTTTCAGAATGACAAGGGCTTGCCGGAGGTCTTCGCGTTCGCGCTCGGTCATGGAGTGCTGGGTTCGATTCGGTAAACATCGCGGTTGTGAAGTTAATACACGAAAATTGTGTGAAAAAACTTCACAGGCTTTTCAGTAGCAAAAAAAGTCCCAGGCCAGGTTGGTCGGGGATTTTTTGAGTGTGGGTTAGGTCCGGTAGGAGACGGATCGGCGTCTGAGACGCCGATCCGTTTGCGCCCCGATTTGCAATCGGTGCGAGCGAGGTTTTCAGCAGGAAAATGGAGTAGACCGGGCGATAACCCTACCTTTCTCCGAAAAATAGTTTCCCCATGCTCTCCCCCGAAACCCTCCGCGACCTGGCCCTTTCCCTGCCCCACACCAACGAGCACGGCCACTGGGGCCGCCCCTCGTTTCGGGTGAAGCAGAAAATTTTCGCCACCGTTTTCCCCGACGAACAGCGGGCCGTGCTGAAACTGCCCCTGGCCGAGCAAAGCCGCCTCGCCGCCCTCGACCCGGTCACGTTTTCCGCCGTCCCCAACCAGTGGGGCGCGCAGGGCTGGACGCGGGTGCAGTTCGATAACCTGGAACGGGAAGAATTTTTGGCGGTATTGAAAACGGCCTGGCGGACGGTGGCCCCGGCGCGGTGGGCGGGACTGATTTAATCCTAACTTCAGATCATCCGCACAATTCATGCGGCCAGGGCAACGTCCAATCGCCCAATCGCGTATTTCTCGCCAAACCAGCCTTTCAACCCGATTTTCCGCATGGAACGCAAAGAATTTCTGAAAAAAGCCGGTCTCGGCTTGCTCACGTCTCCCCTGCTTCTGGCCTGCAAACCGGACGAAGAGGCCCCCACCCCCGGTAGTTGTGCCGTTACCGACACCGAAACCGATGGACCCTACCCGCTTTACAACAGCCGGGGTTCGGCCGTGAACCGGGTGGACATCAGCGAGGGCAAACCCGGCCTGCCGCTCCAGATGAACCTCATCGTCCGCAACGTCAACGACGGTTGTAACCTCCTGCCCAACGCCCGCGTGGACATCTGGTACTGCGACAAAGACGGCTACTATTCCGGCTACACCAACAGCGGCTACCTGGGCACCCAAAACAACACCAGCGCCACGTTTTGCCGGGGCTTGCAAACCACCGACGCCAACGGCGTTGCCAAATTCAAGGGCATTTACCCCGGCTGGTACCAGGGCCGCGTGACGCACCTTCACGTGCAGGTGTACGTCAACAACACGCTCAAACTCACTTCACAAATTGCTTTCCCGGAAGAAATCAACACCGCCGTGTACAACACCGACCTCTACAAAGCCCACGGCCAGAACCCGACCAAAAACACGACCGACGGCATCATCCGCGATTCGCTCGACAACGAACTGGCTACCGTCGTAGCCAGCGCCGCCACCGGCGGCTACGACCTAACCCACACGCTGTACGTCAACGCGTGAGGAGGCGAGATAGTGGATAGTGGATAGTGGATAGTGGATAGTGGATAGTGGATAGTGGATAGTGGATAGT
>CAXTIG010000008.1:7764-47162 GCA_964244295.1 uncultured Cytophagales bacterium | reverse complement strand
GGAAATGCCGTTCTCTATCCTCTCTACTCTATCCTCTCTACTCTATCCTACTTCCCCCCCTTCCCCGCAACCGTAAAAATCTCCGTTTGCCGTCCGTCGAGGTAGCGGAAGGTCTGGCCGTCGAACAGGCCGTCTTCTTCGAGCATGATTCGGATGGTTTTCTTCCATTCGGGAATTTCCACGGCGGCGTTGAGTTCGATGGAATACGTGGTGTTCGGGAAAAGCGGGTAATCACCCGCGCCAGGAACGCCCTTTTGCTGGTCCCAGAGGCCGATGGTCGGCCCGGCGGCGTGGCCGTGCGAGCCGATGGGGTGCGAATAAATCGAGGCGGTGATGCCTTCGGTTTTGGCCTGTTCGAGCGCTTCGCTCAACAATTCATTGCCCGATTTTCCGGCCCGAAACCGCTCCGTCAGAATTTCCTGCAAGCGGTTTCCCTTCCGAAACGCGGCCCGAATCGCCTCCGGCACGCCCGTTTCGCCGGGGCGGAGCACGTACGCGTGTTGCTGCTGGTCGGTGTTGAGGCGGAGGTAGGTAATGCCAAAATCGACGTGCAGCAAATCGCCGGGCAGGATGACCTCGCCGTTGGGCCGCTTGGCGAAGGTGCGGAGGTGATCGAACCGGGCGGCATCGGCCCGTTGCACGTCCACCGTGGGGTGAAACCAGGTTTCCAGCCCCAGGTCGGTGACGCGCTGGCGAAACCACCACACCAGATCGTCGGTGGTGGTGACGCCGGGCTGGATGGTTTTATCCGAGAACCCTTCGCGAATGATGTCGTGCGAGAGGCGGCAAATGGCCGGGTACAGGGCCAGTTCCTTCGCCGTGCGGGTTTCGAGCCAGCCCACCGCCAGCCGCTCCGCCGGGACAACGCGCCGCTGAAAGTCAGCGGGCAGTTTCCCGAAAAACTCCCGGTGTTCGGTGTACGTCAGGCCGTCGGCGTGGGCGTAGGTGGCCGAGAAATTCAGCCCGATTTTTTTCGGGTTGCGGGTCTGAATGACGTTCACGAGCGCGTCCCACTGGTTGGGGCGCACGTCGATGTCCCAGGCACCCTTCAGCAAACTCCCCACGTCGTAGCGGGCAATGGCGAGTTTTTCAACGTCTTTTCCGGTATCGAAAAACACGAGAATCGTGCGCCGCCGGGCCGAAAGCCAGGTGGAAGGCAGCATGGTTTTCAGCACCGGGTCTTCGTTGTACTCGCGGGAAATGAGCACCCACAGGTCGATGCCTTCGCGGCGCATGAGTTGGGGCAGCAGGTTGCTGAAGCGGTCTTCCAGGAGTTCATCCACTACCCGCGCGCGGTCGCGTTCGGGGAGGATGGTTTCGGTGGGCTGGGAAAATGCCGCCGTGGTCAGCCCGATGCAAACCGCCAGGAACAGCGCGTTACGACGTGTATTCATGAAATTTAGTGGTAGATAAACTCAGGCTCCGGGAATTTTACCGCTCGACAGGTCGGCGTACAAATCCCGCAGGTGGCTTTTCAAATCGTCCAGGCTTTCGCCCTGGGTCCAGTAAGCGGGGTAATTTTGAAGGTAGCCCAGCCAGTACTCTCCTTCCTGCCAGTAGACAATTTTCATGGTTTCCATGCCATCCGTGCGTTTGCGAACCAAGTTACAACACTTTTTGCCGCTTGCTTGCGCCTTTAACGCACGGGCGTTACAAACGCCTTGCTCCGGCATCCGCGCGTCACAGGAGCGGCCGAGCGAGGGCATCAGTATTTTCAATGATTCCCCGAATAAACGCTCCGGCTTTGTTTTCTTTCAATTGAGCGTAGTGCTTTCGATCCTGATTCGCCTCTTCGG
Organism: uncultured Cytophagales bacterium; assembly: GCA_964244295.1. GTDB lineage: Bacteria > Bacteroidota > Bacteroidia > Cytophagales > Spirosomataceae > JAJAZB01. The sequence continues at coordinate 45,366 of CAXTIG010000008.1, read as the reverse complement.
CAAGCTCCTGCTTCAGCCGCTGGTACTGAACCCTTGCCTCCTCGTTAGCGCGTAGGAAATCCCGGAACCGAAGATGCCGTTGCCATTCCGAACTGTGGATCGGGCAAACGTATAGGTGATGGGCGATGGAATCCAGCGCCGGATGGCGGGCTTCGGCCCGTTCTCGTTTAAACACCTCCCGGTCAGGAATCTCCTGATTTCCGTTGTGATAATACCCGAGTTTTCCCAGCCTTGACGTTAATTCGGCGAATTCAACGTCAACGCCGTGAACTACATCGATGTCGATAATGGGCTTCGCGACCAATTGGGGAATTGCTGTGCTCCCTACGTGTTCAATGGCAACCGACAACGGATGCAGCGCCTCCGAAATGATTTTGCTTATCTCATTGAATCCTGAACCCAACGTCCCTGGTATTCTTGAAGCAGCACGGTGTAAAGGTTTTCCGCAATTACAAAATAAAGTCACGTCAACTGGAATTGCTAAGTGAAACATACTCAAGCCCCGCAATCGCTCGCATCTTGTCCGCAATGAAATTGGAGTGATGACTTTTGCAAGCGCCTCTGGCGCGTGGTTGCTTGCGAGTAGTTCTTTTATGAAAAATTCTGGTTAAACTGATTTTCAAGTTGTAAACCCACTCGCATCCGATGACACCCCAGAGGGGCTTGAAATACGCATCACTCGCAAGATGCGAGCGATGCGGGGTATTTTTCTGTCCATATGCTAATCAAGTTCTAAATTGAATTCAGGTTTTATTTTCTTGAACTTGGCAAAAATCTCTTGTCGTGACTTGTCCATAATCTTACAAGCGTTATCTGACAAACTGTGAACAGGGCAGTCAGGTTGATTACAGCCACAAGATTTAATTTCGTTCTTTCGTTTCAACTCAACAAAATTGTCACGAAGTTTAACAACAAGTTTTGTTATGACAGCAAGTTCTGTTTTTAATTCTTGGTCAGAAATTCTATTTCGTGATGGAATTATCCTTATGGTTGTTCCGTCACGCAATCGATGAATACCCGTATTTAAAACTTCAATTGTATCCTTAATTGCTTTTTCAAAATCGGGAATGTTTGATTCATTTCGAAACCTTGTCGTGAATGCAGGCCTGTCAAAACATTCAGCAATTAAGTCAACAATTTCCTTATCATTTTTGAAGTTAATTGCAACGGCAAAGTGTATTAGCTCAGAAGCTGTGTCGGGAAAATCTTCACCCTTAACAAATCTTTTTATAAGTTCAGGGGCATCTTTACGAATTAATTCTTCAAATTCAACACCTGTCCAAACGATGGCAGTTTTAATACTTACAGATTTTGCATATTCAACTACTTTATTTCTAATGTTAGCAGTTACTCGTCCGCCACACACTAAAATGAAGTTGTTAGGAATTGATTTATGCTTTACAAGTTTGTCGATGTCCTCTTTTGCTTTTTTGAATGTCAAACTGCGATAGTTCGCACATTGATAGCAATAACTTTCCCTGTCAAACTGTCCCCAAATATCTCTGCCTCCATCACCTCCTGTTTGTCCAATCCATTCAATGCTGTCCCAATTCCTGTGTCTGGAAACAAAAGCAAAAGTCAAACGTTCAAACTCGTATCCGCTTCTGTCCTCAAAATGTATCGGTAAAGTTGTTCGTTCCATTTCTTATTTTCAATTGATAGTTGCACTGTCGCCACAGTCATAATAAGTCGGTTGCCGCAACTCTCATCCTCTGCAAGTTGCGGCAACCAGAAAGGCCGAACGGGGAATTATCGGCACAAAATACGACCCGCTTACGACTTCTTAACCCTCTCCACCAACAACTCCACCCACAGCGGATTATCGTTCAGGCTTTCGACCAATTGCCAGTGTTCGCCCCCGGCGGCTTCAAACAACTCCTTGTACTCCACGCCCACCTCGATGGTGGTTTCGAGGCAATCGGCCACGAAGGCCGGGCTGAAGGCCAGCACCCGTTTTTTGCCCTGGCCGGGCAAGGCTTTCACCACGTCGTCGGTGTAGGGCTGCACCCAGGGCGTGCGGCCGAGGCGGCTCTGGAAACTCGTCGTGTAGGTGCCTTCCTGCAAGCCCAACTCCTTCACCAGCAGACGCGTGGTGGCAAAGCACTGGGCGCGGTAGCAAAGCTGGTTGGCCGGGGTGAGCGTATCGCAACACGCGCCAAATTTGCACGTGTGACCAGTCAGGTCGCCCTTCGTGATTTGCCGTTCGGGCAGACCGTGGTAACTGAAAAGAAAGAAATCGAAGTCGGTCCGGGCCATGTACTTCCGGGCCGAGTCGGCAAAGGCCCGGATGAAGTTGGGGTGGTCGAAAAAGGTGTTCGTGAACCGGATGCGGGGGATGGTTTGCCAGGTGCCGACGATGCCCATCACTTTTTCGTACACCGATCCCGTCGAAGCCGAGGCGTACTGCGGGAAAAACGGAATAACGACGATTTCCTGCAACCCAGCCCGGCGCAGGGTGTCCAGCCCGGCGTCGATGCTCGGGCTTTGGTAGCGCATAGCCAGTTCGACGAGGTAGTCGTCGCCCAGCGCCCGTTGCAGCAACTGCTGCACGTCTTGGCCGTAGAATTTAAGCGGCGAGCCGCGCTCGGTCCAGAGTTCGCGGTAGATCTTCGCCGATTTGGGCGCACGAAACGGCGCAATAATCAGGTTGATGAGCGCCCAGCGGTTCGGGTACGGAATGTCGATGACCCGCCCGTCCATCAGAAATTCCTGGAGGTACTTGCGCACGTCGGGCACGGCGGGGCTGTCGGGTGTGCCGAGGTTGACCAGCAGCACGCCGGTTTTGGGATTGCGGATTGGGGAATGCGGATTGCGGATGGGGGCTTCGCTCGTTGCGTTCATTTTACAAAAATACACCCCACGCTGTCATCCTGAGCGCAGCGAAAGGACCTTATTGGCCGTCCGTACAGTTGGTCGGTAACCCAGCAGTAGGTGACCGCCGACTAAACGGAAGGCCAACAAGGTCCTTTCGCTCCGCTCAGGATGACAAAATAAGGGGATGAAATAAATTCAAAGCTGCGTAAACGTTGCCTCCGGCAGGCTGTCGAGCACCTCAATTTCGGTGATTTTACGGGCACCCCGGTCGCCGGAGAGCATCACGTTGCCCGCCTTCTGATAGTCTTTCCAGGGCAGCACGAAGTTGGGTTTCTCGTCGTCGGCCTTGCGGTAGTGCGCCCACTGCGACACGAGGTGGCTGGTTTTGTCTACCCACACGTAGTATTTGTTCTGGGGCGTGTCGCCCACGTTTTTAAAGGTCAACTGGAGTTTGTCGGCGTCGGCCCCGGCTTCGGTTTTTTCTTCGCCCACGTACTTCAGCGTCAGGCCCGAATCCTTGAGTTTGAAGGGCATCACGAGCCAATAGCTGTCGTTGATCCAGGCGCTTTTGGCGCGGGGCAGGTACTTGGCCAGCGAGTCGGGCTGGGTGTATTCCGTGCCGTTTTTGAAGTACCGACCCTTGCCAGTGTTAATGTTCACCAGCGCCACGGAGCCATCTTTCAGGCCCTCCACGCGCACGTCGCCGGTCCATTTGTTCCAGGTGAGCTTGCGGCTACCGAAGAAATTCCAGCGGATGAATTTCGTGTTGTCCCAGGCCTTGCGCCCGCCCTGCGCGGCCATCACGTCGTCGGCAATGGCGACCGCTTTCGCGTCCGAACCGGCGGCATCGAAGCCTTCGGCGGCGGGGTTTTTACTTTTCTTCTGCGAAAAACTATCGTTGGGAAGCAGGAAAAAAGGCACCATAAGTAGGAAGACCGGCAGCGTTCCGAAGGGATTTTTCATGGGGTCAGGTTTGCGGGATTGAGGTTCAAAGCTACGCAAAAGAGCGGTACGAAAACGCTACGGAGCACTGGAAGGTAACCTCCAGGAGTCTGAACGCCGACCAGTTTAAACCCGGCGTGGAACGATTCTGGGAAGTTACGCTGTACCGCTGCTACCGACAATCGTCTCGGAAGGCTAACCAGATCCCTCCTACGTCGGGATGACAATCCTCTTTCATCAATAATTGCAAACAGCCTCAACTACTTTCCGGAATTCCCTTTATTTCCCGGAAAACAAAAACGTCAGCACGAAGCCCAGAATCGAAGCCACGAAGCCAACCATGAAGATGTTGTAGGCCAGCCGGAGCAGGCGGTATTTTTTCGCCAGCACCTTGCCCAGGGAATAAATATCGCGGGTCATGCTGCCGTAGAGGAAGCTGCTGTCGCGCATCATTTCGTTGACGCCCCAATCGTAGTCTTCAAGACTCATCTGGTGAAAGTTTCCAAAAAAGAGCAGGTTGGTCTTTTTCTGGAGGATGTCTTCTTTGTTAAACGTGCCCTGAGTCACGTTGGGCCGGGTGGCGAGCACGGCAAAAATGATGGTCAGTAGGGCCGTACCCAGAAAAAGACTGGCCGGGATAATTAGGTACGGGTTTTCTTCAATCCGGCGCGGCAACACCGACACCAGCACCGACACCATGATCGAGTTGACCGAAATCATGATGTTGGCCTTGCTGTCGGCAATCTCGCTCAGGCGCAGGTGGTTGGTCGAGGTGGTTCGAAACATCGTTTCGATGCCCCGCTCTGAGCGGTTGTCCTTGCTTTTTTTCTTAGACTCCGGGGGTTCCGGCGGCGGCAAGTCCGGGGCATCCAGACTATCCATCACCGGGGGCAGTTCCGGGTCGGGGGCCGCCTCGGATTCCTCGTTTTTTTCGGCTTGTTTTTCCCTCAGGCGCTGGAGGTGTTGGTCCTGAACCGGCTGCCACTCGGCCAGGGCGTAGCGGGTGAAGTACCGGTGGGTTTCGAGCAGACGGATGTTTTCCCGCCGCCAGTCTTTGCCCGAAATGGCCTCCCCGCTGAGGGCTTCGCGCTCGGCCCGCAGCAATTTTTTCTGGTCTTTGAATCCCTCGCCACCCAGGTGGGAGAGGTCGGCATCGCAGAGGATTTCTTCGAGCCGGTTGAGGGGCGACTGGGGGATTTTTGTGGCCCGAATGCAGCCCTGGACGCGCTCAATAAATTCCGGCGGGGCCAGGAGGGTCCGCAAAAAATCGGCGGCGAGGCGGGCACCCGCTTCCTCGTGCTGCTCCGGCGGGCCAACCAGGTAGCCCAAGTCGTGAAACCAGGCTGCGGTCAGCACCGTTTGCCGGGCCGTTTCCTCCAGTTGTTCCGCCTCGGCGAGTTGTTCGGCGGCCTGCACCACCCCCAGCGTATGCGCAAACGCGTGGTACACCAGCGCCGGTTGGCGGTGTTGATGGAAAAAACTGCGGACGTAGGATTCAACCTGGGGTAAAAGGAGCGTGGTCACGGGGAAGCGGGATTGGGGTTGTTTTTACGAAAAAATTCAGGGCGAACGGAGTGGAAAATTCGCTGTCACTAGCCGGTCTCTAAAACCGAAACCCAACCGACACGTAGGGCAAGGTCCCTTCGTCGGAAAAAGCCACGGAGGCCGTCAGCACGAGCAACTCGGCGGGGGCCAGGTACACCCCGCCGCCGTAGCCGTCGTGCCAGCGGGCGGAGGCCTCACCCCGGCTCCAGACCCGACCCAGGTCGTTGAAGAAAAGCAGCCCCACACTTCCCGGCACCAGGTACGAGCGGTACTGCGCCAGCTTGAGGCGGAGTTCGAGGTTGTGGTAGGCCAGGTGCTGGCCCGCGAACCGGTACGCCCGAAAGCCGCGCAGGTTGTCGTGCCCGCCGAGGTAGGCCAGTTGGTAAAAAGCCGGACGCCCGTAGGTGAGCGCCCCACCAAAGCGGTTGACCAGCACCAGGCGGGCGGCGGTGCTGAAGCTGGCGTACACGCTCAGTTCCGACCGGACCTGGGTGTGGTGGTTGCTGCGCTCGCCGAAGCCTTGCAGACCGAGCAGGGTCGAATTCCAGTACACGCCCCGAACCGGTTGCTGGGCGTTGTTGCGGGTATCGAGCACCAGATTTCCCTGCACCCCACCGTAGCTTTCCCGGCGTAAAAAAGGCTCCCCGTCGGGAAGTTCGGCCAGGTAGCGTTCGATAAACCGCCCTTCATTGTTTTCCGAACCGAGATTGAAGTGCTGGAAAACCGGCCCCAGCGATACCTTCAGGTGCTCGCCCAGGTCGCGTTTCAGGGCCACCGAGAGGTTGATGAGGGTATAGCGGGTGCGGTAGTAGCGGATGCGCCGGTCGGTGTCGTAGGCCGATTCATTGCCCGGCCCAAAAAAGTTGGCGACGTTGTTCGGGGCTTTCACCGAGGCGTTGATCCAGAGATCGTTTTTCCCCAAAACCCGCGTAAAAATCCCTTCGTACCGCAGGGCCGTGGCCTCCGTGGCCAGCGCGTGGCTCAGCGTCAGGCGGTTCATCGAGGCGTAGGGAGTTTTGCGGAAGCCTTGTTTCTTCCACTCAACACCCGCCCCAATCAGTACGCCGTCGTCGAGGTTGTACCCCGCCGTGAGCAGTGGAACCAGCCTGTCGTGCTTGAAGGCGTGGGGGTCGAACTGGTTGACGGCGGGGTCGGTCGAGGTGCGGTCGAGCACCAGATTCCGGTCGGGCAGTTCGTTGTCTTCCGTACTCAGGTCGTACACCAGCGGCTTGCCCGGTCGGCCTTCCACGGCAAACACGTCGTCGCCTTTCCCGCCGATGAGCCGCAGGCGGATTCCCGACGGTTCTGCGCCGCTCACCACAAACCGGTCTTTGCCTTTTTGCCCGTACACCCGGATTTCCCGGGTGTGCGCGGCCTCGAAGGTGCGCTGGTAGCGGAGTGCGCCCACCGAACCGTCTTTGCTGAGCTTGAACACCGAAACCGTCAGCCGTTTTCCGGCCAGGTGTTCGAGTTGGAACAAGTCGGGTTTGTCCGAGCCGGGAATGTCCACCGTTTTTGCCAAAAACCGGTAGTAGGTCAGTGCCTTCTCCGTCAGCCAGCCCCGCCGCGCCCGGAGGGTCGCCAGAATCTGCGCCCCGCTGCGTTGGTGGATGGGTTCGGGCAAGCGACCGACGGCCCGTTGGAGCAGGCTGTCCGTCAGGGTTTTTTCAACCTCAGCGAGTTCTACGCGCCAGGCTTTTTCGTCGAGGTTTTGCAAAAACAGCCGGTCGAAATGCCGGGCGTTGAACATAAACCCGTTGACGTTGGTGAGTTTGGTATCGAAGCCCTGAAACTTGGGAAACAGCCAGGGCAGGGCGGCTACGGTGGGCAACACCCCATCGGCTTTGAAAAACACCTGGTCGCGGTCGCGGGGAATGGGGAAATACTCCTTGCCGCCGCCGGTTTTCCGGCTCCCCCAGCGCCACTGGTCTTCGTGGCGGTCCCAGTCGCCGAGGAGCAAATCGAGCAGCCGCGCCCGGAGTACGGCCCGCTGGTCGATGCGGTGATCATGGTCGTTTTCGAGGGCTTCGAGCACGTTGGCCGTGCTGACCGACTTGCCTGCGCCGGGGCTGCGCTCTTCGAGCAGGGCCACCATTTTTCCGAACTCCGCCTGAAAAATACCCAGGGCCGGGTCGTCGGGCACGTACACGAGCCTCGGGCTGGCGTGGGGTACGCCGAGCGCTTCGGCCAGGGGGCCAACCACGAGGGGCGCGTAGGGATGGGCCGCCGAAATTTCGTCTTGAATCACGTCGCGGGCCAGGGTTTCGCGCAGGTAGGCGGGCAGGGTCTGGGAGGGGTCTTTCTGAACGGTCCGCAGCACCCATTCCCGGCCCGTGGAGTCTTCGAGGCGGAGCGATTTGGTTTGCTGACCGCCGCCGCGCTGAAGGATTTTAAACCCGCCCCCGGTTTTTTTCAGGTCAAAAACCGGGAAACTGACGGGCGTGGCCCAGAGGGTCCGGTAGTTCTCGCCCAGCATGGTTCGTTGAAAACGTCCGGCGCGGTCGTACTCCGGCGCGATGGCGACTCGCACGCTGTCGGGCCAGTCGGGGCGGGGCGGCGTTACCCGCAGCGAATCGACGGGGGGCGGCAGCCGCGTAAACAGCGTATCCGAATGCGCCAGGGTGGCGTGGGCGGCTTCATCGACGGTGAAAAAATCGGTGGTGACGGTGCCGTTCGCCCAGGCGTCGAGCACCACGTAGCCCCAGTCGCCGCTCACGAAGGGGGGGCCTTTCCTCACCCGCTCGCGGTTGATGCCGGAGCCGCTGCCGAGGTAATGCCGCGAGCCGTCGATGAGGTGCTGAAGGGCGTGGTCGTGGCCCGCCACAAACACCACGTTGGGGGCCGGGGCCACTGCCGTTTCCAACGCGTTGACCATGCTCTGGTACCGGGGGTGGGGCAAATCCTGAACGGTGCCGAACACCCCGCGCACGAGCGGATAAATCGAACCCAGCACCGGCAAGGGCAGGTACAGCGAGGGAACAAGGTCGGTGAGCGGGAACAAATGCTGCTTGGCGGTGTAGTACCCGCCGTGAATGCCGTTGCTGCGAAAAGGGTGGTGCGTGGCCACGATGAGGACTTTGGACGCATTCCGGCGGGCAATGTCGGCCACGGCCAGCACCACGGCGGCTTCGTTCTGGCAGGCACAATCCGATTCGACCGCGTTAGCGGCCTGGCCGGATGGCCCCGGCTTTTGGTGGGGATGCAGCCACCACTGCGTGTCGAGCAGGACGAGCACGAGTTGGTCGCTCAGGTGAATTTCTTCCGGGCCGGGGCAACCGTTGGCCGGGAGCAGCCGACTGTTCGACGCGTGGAGGCTGTCGAGCCAGCGGCCTTGCCGCTTGATTCGCGCCCAGCCCTCGGCCTGGCCTTTGTCCCAGTCGTGGTTGCCGGGAATGAACAACACGCGCGAACGCCCCCCCAGTCCCAATTCGGCCTGGTAGCGCAGAATTTCCGTCGACGATTCGTACGTCGGGTCGCTCTCGTCGGGCAGGCCGTGCGGGTAAACATTGTCGCCGAGGTAGAGCAGGGTCGTGCGCGGGTCGTCGAAGGCGTAGCGGGCTTTTACGGCATCCACTACGGGATTTCGGCCGTTGAGCAAGCGCCCGGCGTCGCCAATCAGAATGAGCCGGTCAGTCGGCGGTACCGCCGACTGACCGAGCGCCAATTGCCCCAGCGAAAGCCCGATGCCGAGCCAAAGCGCCAGGAGCCGGGTATTGAAAATAGGGTGGCGTGGCATGAGGTTGAAGAGTTAAAAACTGGTACTGAGTTTTTAAGTTGTTTTGGATTTAACAACTTGGGGCTTGTCATCCCGACGCAGGAGGGATCTCGTTGGCCTTACGAGTACATCGGCTACTGGCAACGGGTTCGCAGGGCCGACGAGATCCCTCCTGCGTCGGGATGACAACCGTACCCGGCCGGTGCCATATATGGTTATTCAAAAAAACTAAAGCCCTCTTCCTCGTATCGTACCCGCAGCCGGAGGGCTTTCAGGCCGTCGATTCCCTGCACTTTTTCCAGGTGCAGGTAGTCCGGCGAAGGCGCCAGTTTTCCGGCTTGCTGCAACTGTTGAATCATGGGCAGGTACTCCGCTACTTCGTGGGCGTGGTTGTACACCAGGGCGATGGTGTCGGGTTGGGTGAGGCGCTCCTGGGTGCCTTCGAGGCGGACTTTGTCGATTCGTTTTTTCAACACTTCGTACCGGATGCTGTACGAACCTTCCACGTCGAAGCGGTGCTCGTCCTGCCGGAATCCGATGTCGACCGGCTGACTGTGGGCCAGGATGAGTTGGGTCGTCTGCACCGGTTGGGGCAAGCTGGGCAGCAGGCGGTGGGTGAGCCGGGCCATATCGACCATCGAACTCAACTGCCAGCCGTAAAGCCGCCGCCGCAATTCCGGGCTAAACGGAATCCGGGGCGCGATCGACTGGCCCACGTACATCGTGTATTCCAGACCGTCGGTGCGGTATTTTTCAAAATAATGCGGATACTCGGCCTGCAACTGCCTTTCCTCGCCTTCCAGAAACGCGCCCAGGGCGGAGTTAATCCACTCCAGGCTCCGCTCGTAGGCCCGCAAAGCCGGCATAAAGTGCCGGGATTCCGGCTCGGTTTGGGTCAAATACCCGGCCACCGGAATTTCTAATTCCGGGTACTGCTGCCGGAAATCGCGGAGGGAATTGCCGGCGCGTTTGGTCAGAAATTCGGTAATGCCGAGTTCATCTTCCGGCGTGAGGCTGGTGTTTATCCGGTCTTTCCAGTGCTGGTATCCCGCGAGGATCGCCTCCCGTTGCGGCTCGCCGGCCAAACGGGGATGAGTCAGTACGTCGCCCAGGGCGGCCAGTTGCCCGGTCAAATCCTGGCGAATGGCCCGGTTGCGTTCCGTCGAGGAATTACGGATGTCGATGGCCCCGTACAGCGGGTACACCGCCGGAAAGCGCACCTGAGCCGCCGGAGCGACCGGCTCTTTTTTGCCCGAATGCAGGTGTTCCCAGGCGGCATCGTAGAATTTCCACGCCACGGCGGGCTGCAAGGGGGTAAATTTTTTTTTGATGAGCCGTTCGAGGCTTTCGCTGAATTTTCCCAGTTGGTACCGCAACAGTTCCTGAATCAGCGGACTGATTCGCTCCAGTTTCGGGAGGATTCCCTCGCGGAAAGCCTCGGCTTCCGGGCTGGCCATTTCGAGCAGGCCGAGCAGCCCTTCGTTGGCCCCCACGACGGGATACCACAAAAAGCTGCGGATGCCTTTCTGGTAAAGCGCCTGCTTCTTTTCTTCGGGAATACCCTGCAAATCGGGGTGGATACGCGGGGTCGGGTCCTGGGCGAGCATCCGAAAGAGTTGCTGCGCCGCTGGCTCCCGGAAGCCGTCCAGTTCATTGCCCAGGCCCAGATTTCGGAGCATCACGCTGCGGGCGCTGGTGCTGGGCTGGGGGACAAAAATTCCGTTTACCTGCGGAAAAGGCACGAGGCTAATCTGGAGGTTGGGCTGGCCGAAAAGATTCCGCAGGGCGGTTTCAAAGCGGCGGTAAATCATCGGTTCGGTATCCGTCTGGAGGTGAACGAACACCTCCTCCAACTGCTGAATTGCCTCGGCTTCGGTGATGTCTTCGATCTGAAAAAAAGCAAAGCCTTCAAACCCAAACTCGTCGATGGGCAAGCCCTTTTCGCAGTCGGGGTAGGGCCGGGTACCGTTGACAAACTCAACCCAGGCCGCATGCAATGGAGGCAACGTTCCCTCCGAACGGGGTTCCATAAACGTCGTGTTGATGTCGACCCGGAAGTACTTCGTCAGCCCGTCGGTTGTTTTTTGAAACTGAAACGAGGGGGCAGGTTTGGTGGCAAACGAAACGCCGTAGCCTCGTTCGAGAATAAGCTGGTACACCATCCGCTGCTTGTCTTCCTCGCAGAAATAGCCGGGCAGGTCGTCGAGCAGGTCCGGAAACTGGTTCAAAATGCGTTTGAACGCGTCCGAACCGTGAAACAGCCGCAGGGGCATCGGTATCCCAAAGGCGTAGGGAATCGCGTCGTTGGTTCGGTTCAGGGGCAGCACCGCTACGGTAGCCAACTGAAAAAGTTCGTCCAACTGGCCCGGCGGCCAGTCTTCCGCCGATTCAGGCCCGGTCAGGAAGGGGCTGAACTGGTCGATGAGGTAGCCGTAGAGCGCGTGCAATCCCTCCGTGGGGAGGAGCCGCTGGCGTTGGGCGCGGAGGTAGGCCACGAAGGGCCGGAAGGAAAATTTGAAGTGGACCGGCAAGTCCAGTTCCGTTTCGGGAAGGAGTATCGCTGTTTCCATGACCAGGAAAAATAAGGGTTCGATGAAGGGGTTTACAGGTTCAGCCAGGCCGAAACCCGGATTCCGAACGAGCTGGCCTCCGGGTTGGATCGGTACGTAAGCCGGTGGATGGCATCGACCCGGAAGACTTTAAAAATATTGTCGATGCCGTAGCCCAGTTCCAGGTAGGGCGTCCGGCTCAGGGATTGAAAGCCCAGCACGGGCCGTCCGAGCGCGTCGGTTTTGGGAATCAGCGCCTGGTTGGCCTCGCTCACGTCGCCGACTAGCACCTTGCCCGTCGCCAGGAAGCGCCATTTCAGCCGCCGGATGGCCGGGATGCGGTTGAAAAACAAGCCCTCGAAGTTGTGTTCGACCAGCAGTCCGGCGTAGCGGTCGAGGACAAACTCCGAGTAATTCATCAGGTTGTAGGCCGTGCTGACCTGAAAAATGCTCTGGTTGCCCAGCGGAATGTGCAGCAGCGGGTAGGGAATCGTGGAGGGAATGTAGCCCACGTTGGCCTGGTAGGTCGTGCGGCCCAGCACTCCCAGCCGGAACGAATGCCGGAGGTCGAGGCTGAAGCGGTGGTAGGTAAAATCGCCGCCCAGGGCATTCATCCCCAGTTGGTACCGAAACAACACCACCGGACGGTTGCTGGCCCCGAGGCTGACGCGCTCGTTGTTGTTCTGAATGGGCAGTTCGCCGGGCGCGAAGCGGGTTTCCAGCCGCAGTTCCGTGGTTTGGAAGGTGCTGGCTAACTCCTGGTCGCTTTCGCTGCCCGTCCGGTAGGCAAAGCCAAAAAGTGGCTCAAAGCTCCGGTTACTCAGGCCGATGGTTTGGGTAAATTCACGGCCCAATTCGCGCCGGAGGTAGGCGTAGTTGCTTTGCTGAACATAAGGCCGCTGGAGCGTTCCAAACCGCAGGAGCGCCGTAAAAAGGGCGTTCGTCCCCAGGTTTTCCGCCGACAGCCCCACCTGCTCCAGGTCGTAGCGATGCTGGAGGCCCAGCACCGTCCAGGGTTTTTTCTGAACGATGTACTCCACGCTGGCGGCGTACTTGAGCCGGGTGTCCCGCGTGCCGTAAGCCGCGTAGCCGCCCAGCGTCCAGCGGCGGCTGAAGCGGGCATCGGTGCGCAGGCCGAGCCGGAAGCGGTGGCCTTCCACGTTGTTGTAGGCGTAGCTGTTCAGCAGCGGTCCCAGTTCGACGTTGAGCGGTGCTTTCAGCGGGTAATACCCCAGCGTGGTGAGTTTGACCACCTCGCCGATTGCTTTCATCACGGGCGTGTTTCGCACCGAGTCGATCACCTCGAAGGCCCGCAATTCCTGCGACGAAAGCGATTCGGGCCGGGCTTGCTGCCAGTAGGCCGGGGTGAGTTCGCGGTAGTCGTCGGCCAGTTCGAGCGGGGGTTCGTAAAAGGCGGCTTCGAGTGGGCGGTCGACCTGCACGTTTTTTACCGCCACGTAAAACCGCAGCAGCAAACCGGGAGCACGGGGCGTCGGCTGGTCGGTGTCGATGAGCAACTGCGTCAACACGGGCAGGCGAACGGGGCGGGCCTGGGTGCTGTCGCTTACGTCTTCCCATTCCTGACTCAGCCGGATTTCATCCACGAAATTGATGTTGGCCCGCCGGTCGATCCGGGTGTCGATGCCCATCAGCCCGTACCGGGTGGTGTCGATCCACACGGTGCCGTTGAGGGCCAGGTCGCTGGCGCGTTGGGGTTCGAAGTCGATTTCAAAGCAGACCGTCCCCCGCATCGACACGGTATCGAGGAGGTGGAAGGTGTACAGCGTTTTCCAGAACTGACCCAGCGGCGAAGGCAGGTCTTTGCGGAACAGACTGACGTAATTTCCGTAAAAATTATACTGCTGAAACGAAGCCCCGGTGAGTTGGGCGGCGATGCCGCCATCGCTGATGCCCACGCCGGAAGCGCGGCTTTTCAGGATGCGCTCCTTTACTTTTTTGGGGTCGGAGCGGTAGTAAAATTCGGAGGCCGTTTCCGAAACGTACACCGGCACGGCGGGTTTGCCGTTTTCGTCGGTGATGGCGGGCAGTTTGGAAAGCGCCCGTCCCAGCGGGCCGGGACGACGGCCTTTCCGGCGTGGTTCGGCAAAGTTGTTGAGGTAGGCCTCGACTTTGGAATAGCTTTCAAACTGGTACGCCTTCACCCGGTCCGGGTCGAACTCGTCGCGACGGCGAATCACCTCCCGCAGAATTCGGTAAGCCGGGTCGCCGCCTTTGGCGTACACTTTCACCTCGCGCAGGCCCGTGGCCGTGGCCGTCAGGGCCAGGTCGAGGGTTTGGGACGAATCGGGCCGCAGGCGCAGCGACCGGGTTTGGTAGCCAATGCTGGAAGCGGTCAGGGAATCGCCCTGCCCGGAAAACGCGAACCGATATCGGCCTTCGGCGTCTGACACCCCGCCTTTCGAGGTGCCTTTGATGCCGACACCAGCGAAGGGAATTCCCGCGCCGGTGGCCGCGTCGGTGATGCGGCCGCTGAGGCGGTACATGGTCTGGGCCGACAGTGGCTGAGCAAGCAGCAGCAACCCGACCAGGGCGGCAAGTTGTGTTTTAATTTGTTGAGTGCTCATCGTTGGGGCGGGATTGAAAGCGGGGCGGAGGATATGCGCTTCGCCTCAGTCGGTTAGTTCGGCGGTCTGCCCCCGGCCAGACTGCACCTGAAGTGTTTCTTCAGTGAGGTAGGTTTTCAACTGGCCGACGGTCTGGAGTTTCCACCAATCCTGGTCGGAGATTCGGATTCCAAAATTGATTTCGACCTGAAGCAGCAGGTCGGTCACGTCGAGCGAATCGAGGCCCAGGTCTTTGGTAAAACTGGCCTCGTCGGTCAGGGCCGTCGGGCTGAGGCCCAGGTGGCCGACGAAAAGGTCGCGCAGGCGGGTGCTGAGTTGGGAAGGCGTCATGGGAGATGTGTTTTTACGATTGAAAAATGCTCGATGGCTGTCATCCCGACGAAGGAGGGATCCCGTTGGCCTGTCGAGCAGCAGGCTATGGGCTATCGGTGGGTCTACGGCCAACTCTCCGGTAGGCCAACGGGATCCCTCCTTCGTCGGGATGACAAAACGGCGCGGTCAGGTTAAGCGCCGGTGGTCACGTCAGCGCCACTTCCGCCGGAACGGCATCAGGTTCGGTGCTTTTTTTCTTGCCCAAGCGCCCGGCGACCCATTCCTGCGTCCGGTCGACGAGGTAGTACATCATCGGGACGAGGTACACCGTGAGGAGCATCGAACTGCTCAGGCCGCCGATGAGGACCCAGGCCAGGGAGTTTTTCCATTCGGCCCCGGCTCCGCTGGCCGTGGCAATCGGAATCATCCCGATCACCATCGCCAGGGTGGTCATCAAAATCGGGCGGAGGCGCTCTTCGCCGGCGTGGAGAATGGCGGCCCGAAACGGCACACCCTGGGCTTTTTGCTGGTTGGCAAAGTCGACGATGAGGATGGCGTTTTTAATCACCAACCCAATCAGCATCAGGAAGCCCAGCATCGAGAAAATCCCAATGTCCGACGAAGTCAGGGCTAGCACCAGCACGGCCCCCACCACCGCCACCGGCACCGAAAACATCACCACGAAGGGGTACACGAAGCTGTCGTAGAGCAGCACCATGATGAAATACACCAGCATCAGCCCCACCAGCATCGCCAGGCCCAGGGAGCCGAAGCCTTCGTCCTGGTTTTTGGCGTCGCCACCCCAGGTGACCGAAATCTCGGCGGGCAGCGGGTTTTTGACCAAGTCGGCCCGGATGCTGCTGATGAGCGTGCCCGACCCGGTGCCGAGCGTGTTGGCCGTGACCGTGACCGACGAGCGGCGGTTGTTGCGTTGCAGCAGCGAAGGGCCGTTGCTCAGGCTGACGTTGGCAAACTCGGCCAGTCGCACCGGTCGCTGGGCCGCCGGGCTGTAGAAATTGATGCTTTTCACATCGTCGGGGTTTTTGCGGTCGAAGGCGTCGAGCATCACGCGGATGTCGTAGTCTTCGCCCGCCTCCCGGAAGTTGGAATCGTCGTTTCCGGCAAAGGCGTTTTGCAGGGTGCCACCCACGGTCTGAATGTCCAGCCCCAGTTTCGCCAGTTTCTCCCGGTCGATTTCCACCCGCACTTCCGGGTTTCCCGATTCAATCGACACGTTTACGTCGTTAGCACCGGGGGTTTTGCGGATGCGGTTGCTGAGGTCTTCGGCGGCGGCGAGGTTCTGATTCAGGTCGTTGCCGCTGAGGAAAATCTCGATGGGCGACGAGCCTGAGTTGACCATACCCACCACCGAGGAATTGAATTCAATGGCCGGGAACCGCTTTTCGAGTTCGTTCCGAACTGAAATCATGTACTGTTCCGTGGGCAAGTTGCCGGGCCGTTCGCTGGCTTCCGCCAGTTGCACGGTTAGCTCCGTGCGGTTGGTTTCGCCCTGCCCGGTGCTGTTGGCACCCGTGCTGGCTCCGCCCACGTTGGCGAAAATGGTTTGTACTTCGGGCTTCGAGCGGAGGTAGTTTTCGATACTCCGCGCGCTGAGGTTGTTTTGTTGCAGCGAGGCGCTTTTGTCGACTTTCATCGTGAGCAGAAATTTGCCTTGGTCGCCCGAGGCCACAAACTGCGAGCCGATGATGCCGAGGCTCGTCACCCAGGCCGTGAAGGCGAAAATTGAGGCCAGGATTCCGGTGAAGGCCAGCTTGTGGCTCAACACCCAGTCGAGGCTGCCGTGGTACCAGCGGGTGAGGCCGGTCAGCCCTTTTTCAAAGAAAATCAGAAACGCCTGAAAGGGATTTTTCGGGTTCAACGTCTCCAGTTTGGCCAGCCGGGAAGTCATCCAGGGCGTGAGCGTAAAACTGGCCAGCAAACTCACCAGCGTGGCGAAGGCCACCGTGAGCGAAAACTGCCGCAGCAAGTCGGCGATGACCGAATCGACGAACGTAATCGGCACGAACACGACCACGATGACCAGCGTGATGGCCACGGCGGCGAAACCGATTTCTTTCACGCCGTCGAGGGTGGCCTGCCAGCGGTTCTTGCCCATCTCCAAGTGCCGCTGGATGTTTTCCAGCACCACAATCGAGTCATCGACCAGAATCCCAATCACCAGCGAAAGGGCCAGGAGGGTCATCAGGTTGAGCGAGTAGCCCATCACGTACATGAACAGGAAGGCCGAAATCAGCGAAGCCGGTACCGACACCATCACGATGAAGGCGTTGCGGAAACTGTGCAAAAAGAGCAGCATCACCACGCCGACCAGCAACACGGCCAGCAGCAAGTCGTGCGTCACGGCCTCGACCGATTCGAGGGTAAACACGCTGCTGTCGTAGGCAATGGCGAACTGGACGCGGTCTTTGGCGTTGGCCGTTTCGATGGCCTTCATTTTTTCCTGAACCAGGCGGCTGATTTCGACGGCGTTGGCGTCGGATTGTTTTTTGATGAACAAGCCGATGCCGTTCTGGCCGTTGTAGCGGCTGATGCTCGTCGGTTCGGTCAGGCCGTCGGTTACGTCGGCCACATCGGCTACCCGGATGGGGCTGCCCTGCGGGGGCGTGGCGATGACCAGTTTCCGAATGTCATCGAGCGAGGCGAATTTACCCGCCAGGCGCAGCGTCATGTTTTCCGACGCATTTTTCACTTTTCCCGTCGGAAAATCGAGGTTGGCCCCTTTGACGGCCTGCGTTACTTGCAGCAGCGACAGACCGTAGTAATTGAGCTTGTCGTCGTTGACGTTCACCCGGATTTCGCGCTGGTCGCCGCCCACCATCGTAATTTCGGCCACGCCCGCAATCTGCTGAAGCTGGGGCAGGTACCGGTCTTCCATTTGCTGGTAAAACACGGCGTTGGGCAGCGTCGAGGTGGCGAGTACCTGCATGATGGGCTGGTCGCTGGGCGAGATTTTTGCCAACGAGGGCGTTTCCGCGTCGTCGGGCAAGTCGCTTTCCATTTTGTTGATTTCCCGCTGCGCTTCCTGCATGGCCAGGTCGATGTCGGTGCCCGCCTTAAATTGCACCAACACGACGGAGGCGTTCTCGAAGGAGTTGGACTTCACTTCGTCGAGGTTATCGAGACCCGACACGGCGTCCTCGATTTTTTTACTGACTTCGGTTTCCACCTCCGACGGCGCCGCCCCCGGATACACCGTGGTGATGGTGATGGTTGGCACCGAAAACTCCGGCAACAGCTCGTAACTCAGCAAGCGGTACGAAAACAGGCCCCCCAGGCTCAAAATGGCGAACAGCACGATGATGAGCGATGGGCGTTTGATGAGGGTTTCTACGAAATTCATGGGTGTGAAAAGTCAAAGGGGTGATTGAGTGACTGAGTGATTGAGTGAGGGAGTGATTGAGAAAAAAAAACACCTGCCTTTTCCTCACTCAATCACTCCCTCACTCAGTCACTCAGTATTTCTACTGCGCCAGCACCGGGGTGCCGTTTTGCAAATTGATTTGGCCGCTGGTGACCACCTGGTCACCCGCCTGGAGGCCCTTCGTGATTTCGTAGAACTCGTTGGTCGTCGCCCCGATTTCGATGGGTTTGAGCACCGCCCGGCCGTTTTCGACCACGTACACCTGCGGCTGCTTGGCCGAGCCGAGAATGGCCTGACGCGGTACGGAGAGCGTTTGCGCCCGGAGTTGGCTGGTGTTGGCGATGGTGCCGTACATTCCCGCCTTCAGCGGATGGGCCGCCGAATTGGGCACCGTGATTTCAATGGGGTAGTTGTGGGCGGCGTCGCCGGTGGCGCTGATCATCGAAATCCGGCCCTGGAAGCGGGTGTTGGGGTACACTTCCGTCTGCACCCCCACCGATTGCCCCAACCGAAACTGGTTAATGCTTTTTTCGGGAATTTCGACCACCAGTTTCAGCGAGGAAATGTCCGTTACTTTCGCAATCGGCGAGCCGACCGATACCACCGAGCCGCGCTCGACCAGTTTCTGAGTGATAATGCCCGCGAACGGGGCCACGACGGTGGTGTTGGCGATTTGCTTGCGGAGTTGCTTAAGTTGGGCCTGGGTGGCGCGGATGTTGAGTTGCGTCCGTTCGAGGTTGACGGCGGGCGTGGCATCACCCTGCACGAGGATTTCGTACCGTTTCAGGTCGTTCTGGTGGCCTTCGAGCGTCACCTCCAGGGCTTCGACCTGGTAGCGGAGTTGTTCGTCGTCGAGCTTGGCCACCAGCCGCCCCGCTCCCACCGATTGCCCTTCTTCAATGGGCAGTTGCACCAGTTGCCCGCCCGCCTGAGGGCGGATTTCGGCTTCCCGGTTGGGCGAAAAAGACCCCAGAAATTCCGTTTCCTGCGCTAGATTCCGCAATTCGGCGCGGGCCGTTCGCACGCCTACTTTCTGGTTAGGATTGGGTTTGTAGACTTTGGCTTCTACATTTTCTTTGTTGTTGAGCAGGGTCCAGGCGGTCAGGCCGAGGGTGCCGACGAGGGCAAGCAGGATGAGGAGACGTTTCATTTAATTGAATGGTAGAAGATTGACCGGGTTTTGTTTACTGATTGACGATGAGTGTACCGGTGGCATTTTTCCAGGCCAGTTCGGCGGTACGCAGGTTGACGAGCGAGTTGAGGTAGGTATTCTGCGCTTCCCGCAGGGAGTTTTCGGCCTGAATCACCTCGGTCAGCGAGGTGGTGCCTTCCTTAAATTGCAATTGCGAACGGGTGTATACTTTTTCGGCCAGGGCCACCTGGTCGCGGCTGGCGGCGAGGTTCCGTTGTTCGACGCCGAACGTGGTACGGGCGTTGGTCACGTCCATCGAAATCGCTTCGCGGGTTTGCTCCGTTTGCAGCGCCAGCGACTGACTTTCAATTCGCTGCTGGGCCAGTTTTGCCTTCCGGGCCGAACCGTCGTAAATGCTCCAGTTGAGTTGCAGACCGGCCCAGTAGCCGGGTACGTTTTTCAAAATCCCGTTGTCGCCGCCTTTTCCGTAAAAGGTCGAGTTCGCGACACCGTAGGCCGAGAGCGTCGGGAGAAACCCGGCTTTGGTGTTGCGCTGCGTCAGTTCGTTGAGCGATTTCTGGCGTTCGAGCAGCAGCAGGTCAGTGCGGTTGAGGGCCGTTTCGGTCCCCAACGCCGGGACGGCGGCGGTCTGGTCGATGCCCACGTTTACCCGGAGCGAATCTGACTGGGGCACGCCGATGTCGTACTTCAGGCGGTTGAGCAGTTGCTGGTACGCCGCCCGCTGCGATTCGAGTTGGGTTTGGGATTGCGTCCGCGAAATCCGAAGCCGGTCCACGTCAATGCCCTGCGACAGCTTCGTTTGGTACAGCAATTCGGTGAGCCGGATGAGGCGGTCGGTCGCGCTCAGGTTGCTGCGCAGAAAAGCCATCTGCTGCGCTACTGATTGCAGGGAATAGTAGGTCGATGAGACCTGGTAAGCGATTTGTTCCTTCGTTTGAACCGTCTGCAAACCAGCCACTTCCCGACTTACTTTGGCGGCTTTCAGCCCGATTCCCACCGAGGGGTTGTACAGCGCCTGCTGCACCTGTAGCGACGACGACAGGTTGTAGGGCAAGCCCAGCGCGAGGGTCTGGTAGCTACCTTCCGGCCCGCCGAAGGTCGAGGCGGGTACTACCTGGCCGGGAATTTTGAAATAGCGTTTGTAATCGCCGCTGAAGGCCACGTTTGGGCGGGCATTGGCTTTTACTTCGTCGATGTAGGCCTCCGTTTTGCTTTCGTTCAGGCGGGCCATGCGCACGGTCTGATTCGTAGTCAGGGCTTGGTTGACCAGTTGGTCGAGCGTGAAGTCCTGCGCCTGGGCTGCGGAACCCGCCAGCGCCAACAGCAGAAAAATTGAAATGGGGATTGATTTCATGGATTGGGAAGTGTGTGTTGATTGTAATCGGTTGATTTAAGCATTTGATTAATGCAGAGGCAAAAAAATAGGTAGTTATAATCAGTTGCTTTAATCAATTGATTAAGGCAGGGGTAAAAAAAATCAGGGTTCAGATTTGGGCAGAAACAAGTACCCCGTCACCATGTCGATGACCACGTTTTTGTGTTCTTCGGTAAACCGGTCGTACTCGTCCTCC
This sequence comes from uncultured Cytophagales bacterium, assembly GCA_964244295.1. Taxonomy (GTDB): domain Bacteria; phylum Bacteroidota; class Bacteroidia; order Cytophagales; family Spirosomataceae; genus JAJAZB01. Next base: position 24,798 of record CAXTIG010000008.1, on the reverse strand, counting down.
GTCATCTGGTAAATCGTGGTGGTCATCACCTTGCTTTGAAAGATAAACTGGATGTTGGCGATCATTAGTAAAAACACGCTCTTGATGTCGATGGGGCGCACTTCGCCCGCCTCGATGCCTTTTTTCAATTGCTCGGCAAACAAGGATTTCATGATGATGGCTTCGGAAGGAAAGCCATTCGGAAAACCACAGGTGCCTCGGTTTACTTCGTTCAGGATAAAAATCGACAAACTCGTATTCGCCTTGAACATCTGAAAATCATGCTCGATCATGGCGGCGATTTTTTCCCTCAGTCCAATCGGCTTGTTAATGATGTCGTACATTCCCTGGAAAAAGAGTGCCATCATGTCGTTGAGCACGGCCCCAAAGAGTTTTTCTTTGCTCCGGAAGTAGTAATTCATCAGAGCACTGTTCAGCCCGGCTTCGCGGGCAATGTCCCGCGTGGTGGTACCGGCAAAGCCCTTCTCAAGAAACACCTTTGTGGCGGCTTCCTTGATGCGTTCTTCGGTCGATACGGTGGTCTGATTCATGGTCTTGCTCATGGACGGGTCAAAAGTAGAAGTGATACGAATACGAAGCAACGAATTTAATCAAAAATTTTAATCAATTGATTAAATTCATTCTTGAACCCCAAAACTTAAGGGTAAAGTTCAAAATTCAGTACTTCCAAAGGTACTTCGTCGGTGGCTTACCGCTAAACTTCTTTAGTATTCGGAAGGCCGACTTGTCATCCCGACGTAGGAGGGATCTCGTTGACCTACCGAACTGCTGGTTACCGACCAAGTGCTCGCTGCTCCAACGAGATCCCTCCTACATCGGGATGACAAGTCCTTTTTCGTCAATTTGGGGATCTTTACCAGTCTTAGCTTTAAACAAAAAACCGTAAACCTTGCTTCGAGTTAACCAGCCGGAGGCGTGCCGAAAGCTTCAAATACGAAAAAAGCCCCTGGTTTCGCAGGGGCTTTTTTCAAAAAATCAGAACCAGCCGGTACTCTCACTTCGCGCCGAAATCCTGCACCCAATATCGCTTGTAGGTACTCGACACGCTGTACGCATACCCCACGCCGAGGTCCTTAAAACCGGCGTTCATGATGTTGGCGCAGTGGCCCGGCGATTTCAGCCAGCCATCCACCACGGCGCGGGCGGTGGGTTGCCCGGCGGCGATGTTCTCGCCCGCCCGGCGCCACACGTAGCCCTCGCGGGTCATGCGTGCCCAGGGGGTGGAGCCGTCGCGGCCCGTGTGGCTGAAGTAATTGTAAGTGGCCATGTCGGTGGCGTGCTTGGTGGCGGCGCTGTTGAGCTGGTCGTTGAGAACCAGCGCGGGTGCGGCGGGATACGTGGTGGTGCCACACTTGCAGGAAGCAGACCGGGCCTGGTTGACGTACGTCAGAATCTCGGTTTGCAGCGGGGTGGCGGCGGCAACGGCGGCTTCGCGGGCATTGCTGCGCTCGGCGTTGGCCTCGGTAGCGCTACGCTCGGCGTAGGCAGAGGAGGCGACGGGGACGGATTCCTGGGCGGGAATCGAGTCGTTTTGGGATTGGCAGGCCATCATCAGGCCCGCGAACAGGACAGGAGCGGCGGCGGAAATGGGTAAACGCATGGGCGGAAATTGGGGTTAGATGTTCGCCCTTCAAACGCAGCCGGGCAGGGTTTGTTTCCTATCAGGAAAAAGAATTTTCGGGTATTTTTTTGAACAAATTCCCCTTATTTAAGTGGTTTTGGGCAAAAACGTGTCGTTGCGTCGCTTTAAACCCACCTTTGGGCCGTACTCTAAATCCCGTTTTACATGGCTTCTTCCTCCCCCAATCGCCGCACCTTCCTCCGGCAGGCCGCCGTGGCTTCTTCGTTTTTTATCGTGCCCCGCTACGTGTTGGGCAAAGGTTTTCTGGCTCCCAGCGACCGCATCACGATGGGCTTCATCGGCCTGGGCAAGCAGGTCGGGGGGTTGCAACGGAATTTTCTGCAAACCGACCAGGTGCAAATCGTAGCCGCTTGCGACGTGGACGCGCCCAAAGTGAAGACGTTCATCGACAAAGCCAACGCATTTTACGCCCAAAAAGCCGACCAGGCCAGTTACAAAACCGCCGATTCCTACGCCGATTTTCGGGAAATTTTAGCCCGCAAAGACATCGATGCCGTCCTCATCGCCACGCCCGACCACTGGCACGCGCCCATCGCCGTGCGCGCCGCCGCAGCGGGCAAGGATATTTACTGCGAAAAACCCCTCTCGCTTACCATCGCCGAAGGCCGGGCAATGGTGGATGCCACCCGAAAACACGGGCGCGTGTTTCAAACCGGCAGTATGCAGCGCTCCTGGAAGGAATTCCGGCAGGCCGTCGAACTGGTGCGCAACGGGTACATCGGTGAAGTGAAAACGGTGAACGTGAGCATCGGTGGCCCGCCAAAACCCTTCGACTTACCCGCCGAAACCCTCCCGGCGGGCCTGAACTGGCCCTTCTGGCTCGGGCCCAACGTGACCGAGCGGCCTTACAACAACGTGCTCGCGCCCCCTACCGACAGCAAATTCTGGGGCAAGTGGCGCGATTACGAAGATTTTGGCGGCGGTGGCATGACCGACTGGGGAGCGCATATGTTCGACATCGCCCAGTGGGGCCTGGGCATGGACAATTCCGGACCGGTGGAAATTCTACCCCCCGCCGATAGGAGCCTGCGGGGACTGACCTACCGCTACGCCAACGGCGTGGTGATGACCCACGAACCCATCGAAGGCCAGAATTTCTGCCACTTCATCGGCACCGAAGGCGAAGTAAAAGTGGCCCGTGGCAAACTCACGACCACGCCCGAAACCCTCGCCACAAAGGTGATCGGCGAAACAGAAAAGCGGGTGTATTTCAGCGAAAACCACTACCTCGATTTCCTCAACGCCATCCGTAGCCGCAAGTCGCCCATCTGCGACGTGGAAATCGGCCACCGCACGGCCTCGGTCTGCACGCTGGGCAACATCGGCTACGCCCTGAAGCGCCCCCTGCGCTGGGACCCGGTCAAGGAAAAATTCCTGGGCGATGCCGAGGCAAATCAGCGACTGAGCCGGGAGATGAAGAAGGAGTGGCGGGTGTGAGGGAGAAAAAACTTCCTGGAAGTTGCTAAGGAATAAGCTTTTGAAGAATCGCTTGCAATTCAGCGCCGGAAGAATCGGAAAACGTTTCAACAAACCCAGCCACATTGCCGGCCGAATCAACGACGATGAAGGAGGGCAAAGTAATAACCCCGTACCGGCGAATAAACCCGTTGGCCCCGGAAATTGGAATCAACGGCGATGAAGGAGCAAGCAAGGCTTCGTCCAGTGCTTCTGCAACGCCAGTACCAAAACCCAGTGAAATTACTTCTGCCTTTTGCCGAAATGGATCGAGTACGTCGGTGAGACGCTTGCGCTGCTTATCGCTGAAGACTGGTGATTTGAATGAAAACCAGAAACTCAGCAAGACCACCTTTCCTTTTAGGTCAGCGGATCGGTACCGTTGGCCGTTGACCGCTTCCACCGTGAAAATCGGGAGGGGTTGCCCAATTTTGGGCTGATTTTCAAAACCAAACGCGTTGAACCTGCCGGTCTCGCGTTCTTCATCCGTGGTTTCGCGCAACCAAAACGAAGTGGCTTCGCCGTACTCGTCATAACGGGGTTCAGCGTGGAACTTCCGTGGGTCGGGGGAGGTCATCCGCCGGTACTCGGCGAAAGGAATGCGGGCACCCGTCTTTTTATCGAAAACAGGCGTTGCCTCGGTTACGCGGAAATCCATGCGAACACCTTGAATCTCCCGGCGAACCTGAGTCAGTGCCAACAGTGGCAATGCGAGTGAAATCAGAAGGCAAAGTAAACTTTTCATAAAATCGGCCAATTCAGAATTCCAAAGATAGATAAGTCGGCCATCGAACACACTCCATCTGTCTTGGAGGGGGTAGGAAAAGTTTATTTGCCCCTGATTAAAATCAGGGGAAGAAGGGCGGTCAGTGTCGGATCGGAAACCGTTTCAACGGTTTACCGGCCGGTAAACCGTTGAAACGGTTCCACCCAAGCACCCCATTCGTTCCTTTCCCCACCACTCAAGTGGTGGGCTGATAAACGTGTCCCACACCCGTCTTGGATGTCTTCCAATCCATTCCCCCGAAATGCCGTTTCAACGCAAAAATGGCGCGTTTCACCCGGCTCTCCGTTGAATTCCGCCCCCATCACCCGCCACTTTTGACCCGTCGACGGCGCAATCCTCCGGCGACGGTTTCAAAACATCAACCCTTTTTCAGAAAAACCCATGTCCCTCTCTCCCTCCCTCCGCTCACTGGCCCTGGCCACCACGCTGCTCGCCGCCCTGACGGCCTGCAAAAACGACAACAATGACCCCACGCCCAATCCCGGCAACGGCCCCACGTTCGTAGGTAAAAAATGGGGTATCCAGGCCATGACCATTTCGCCCAAAGTGGACCTCGACGGCGACGGCACCCTCGACGAAAACCTGCTCGTACTCATGCCCGATTGTTCGAAAGACGATCTCGTTATTTTTCAGAGCGACAAAAAAGTGACGAACGAAAACGGCAGCGCCCGTTGCGACGACGACGAACCCGCCACCGAACAAACCGGCACCTGGGAGTACCAGCAAGCCGGTAACACGCTGCGCGTCACCGACACCGAAGACGGCACCGCCCAGGATTGGAAAATCCTGGAGTCCAGCGGCTCGACGTTCAAAGTGCAGTACACCATCGACGAACTCACCACCGCCGGGCAGACTTACAAAGCAACCATGACGATGAAGGCGAAATAAAAGTTTTCAGTTTTTAGTCACCAGTTTTCAGTTAAAAGGCCGTTGGGGGCTTGATTCGCCAACGGCCGTTGACGTTCTCTCAAAAAACCCATGAAAAAGTTCTTTCCTTTTTTCGCATTGCTGGCCTTGAGTGCCTTGCCCGTTGCGGCCCAGACTTCCGTTAAAAAAACAACCCTGAAAGCCCCGCAAAGCCGCCCGGCAACGGCACCAAAACGCACGGTGGCTACCGCTAAACCAGCCCCGGCCAAACCGGCTCCGGTTGCCCAGTCTGCCGCATCCGCTCCGAAACCGGCCGCCGATCCGGCTCCCCGTGCCGAAGCTCCGCAACCCGTCGCCCGTCGCACCGAACCGGCCCCCACCCGGCAAGCGGCGACTTCGGCCCGCCCGGTTTCGCAACGTTCCCGTGCTTCGCGGGCAGGTTCTTCGGGCGAAAACCCGCTGTACCTCAACGCGGGCATTGGCCTGGCTTCGTACTGGGGCGGCGGCCTGCCCATCGGGGTTTCGGCTGAGAAAACCATCCGCGAAAACATCTCCGTCGGCGGTTCGGTCGATTACGCCCGCTACGGCTACAACTCCGGCGGCTACCGCTGGAACTACTCGTTTATTTACGCCGGGGCGCGGGCTTCGTACCACTTCGGGGAGTTGTTGAACCTCGCCAACGACCGCTTCGATCCCTACGCCGGGGCGTCACTGGGTTTCCGCCACGCCTCGTACCGCGACAACAGTGGGTACGGCTACGACTACCGCAGCCCCTACAACAGCGGCCTGTACCTGGGTGTCCACGCCGGCGCACGGTACCTGTTTACGCCTAAATTTGGTGGTTTTGCTGAAGTTGGTTACGGTATCGCCGCCCTGAAAGTGGGGGTGACGGTGAAACTTTGAGGTAAAAAATGTTCGTTAAAAAAATCCTGAACTGTTCAGGAGGTTGAAAAAAGGGGCCGTTCCACGGGGCTGTCATCCCGACGTTAGGAGGGATCCCGTTAGCCCTCCGGTACGCTTGCTGGTAGGCAGCGGTTTAGTAATCCAACGCACTCCCTCCTAACGTCGGGATGACAGCCCCGTGGAACGGCCTCTTTTTCAAAAATCCTGAACACCTTCATTTGCAGATACGCACCCAATCACCCAAATCAATCCTCAATCCCGCCAGCCCTCCGGTTTGACGGGCGTGCGGTTGAAACCGGGCACGCACACGGCAGTGGGTACGCGCGGCGGACCGCCAAAAATCAGAATAGCCGGGGGAAAGCGGTTCATTACGTACGGCGGGGGAGGCTCCCGCGACACGCGGCGCCCATTGAGGGCCACAAACAATTCTTCCTCGACTAGCACGGGGTTGTCGGCGGGCGAATTAAACGTTCCTAGCGTAGCGCCGCTGGCGTCTTTACGATCGAGCCAGTGGCGTTTCGCTGAAACCCCGGCGGCGGCGAAGTACCCCACCACCCGCTCACGGGGGTTGGCTACGTTGCGAACGTTGCCGACGGGGGCCACCGGGGGCGTGTCGGCCAGGCCACCGGTATTTTGGATTTGATCTTCCACCAATTTGTAAAACTGGTAGGCTTCCTTGCTCAGGGCCGTCTGGCGAATTTCAACCAGCGCCGCATTGTGCGTAAAAAAAGGAACCTGAGCGACCCGTTGGGTCAGGGCTGCTCCATTGGTGTAGAGGTCGTCGAACAGCACCAGGCCGGTACTGGTAACGATTTCCCAGCACCGGGTCCGGCACTGGTAGTCGTAGGTGAACTCGCCCAGGGTACCGCCGCTGCTCATTCGTTCGAATACTTCTTTGTAGTCAGGGTCTCCCTTTTTAGGGGCGAAGCATTCTTCCAAAAGCTGATTTCCCGAAACGAAGTAGCCTCGGTTTTGGTCATCGATGTAAACCTGGTGGGGCAGCAGGGTGTAAACGGCGTACACCCCCTGGTAGCACGAGCGGCACCAGTTCTGTTTTTCGTAGAGCACCCAGTCCCAGCGGTAGTAGTTGTGCTGGTCGACGGGGTCTTTCGTGGTAAGGGTCACGTCGTGGGCCGCCCGGAAACCGTTATAGAGCGTCGGATTCAGGCTCTGCGAATTAAACCGGGCCGAAAGTTGCTCAACGGGCGGAGCCGCCCGCAGGGTTTCCGCCACCGACTCGTAACGCGCTCCATTCTCCAGCGAAAACCGCAGTTGGTACCGGTGTCCAACCAAGCCCCGAAAGCCGTCGGGAAGTTGGTAGGTGCCCGCCGTGGTTTCACGAAATGCCACACTCTGGATCGAATCCACGACCAGCTCCACCCGCAGGCCCGTCAGGGGCAGTGACCCGAAGCGCCCGGTTTTGGGGTCGGCTCGGGAGCGGTTGAGGGTCACAATCTGCGGCTCGGCCAAGTTGTTGAGCGTGCCGTCCACCACGATGATATCGACCGTGGCGGTGAGGTTGGGCGTGTCGGGATCGACGCAACCCGCCGCCGACCAAACGGCGGCAAGCAGTACCCAAGCATTTTTTGCAAATGATGAAGTCATTGAATCTGAGGTGTAATTAAATACTCAAGCAGTGGGTCACCCTGAGCGGAGTCGAAGGGTGGTGCGGTGGGCCGACGCTGACCAGCCGCACCACCCTTCGACTCCGCTCAGGGTGACCCACTGCTTCTTCCATCAGTTAAACTCAAAATTGTACGTCAAACTAGGAATAGGAGCAGCAAAAATCTGCAAGCGGTACGGGTTGGTGGCCCGCCCCTCGGTGCGGTAAAAAATCGAGTACGCGTTCCGACGGCCGTAGAGGTTGTACACCGTAAACGTCCAGTGCCCTTGCCAGCGGCGGGCCTTGAGGCTGGGGCCGTAAATATTCCAGGCAAAGTCGAGCCGGTGGTAGGCCGGGAGCCGGTATTGGTTGCGCTCGTCGTAGTACGGAAACGTCTGCCCCTGGTAGCGGATGAACCCCTCCGGCGCGGTGTAGGGCCGTCCGGTGCTGTAGGCAAAATTGAACGAAAAGCTGTGGTGTTTGCCCTGGTTGAGGTTGAGGCTGGCGTTGAAACTGTGCGGCCGGTCGTAGTTGGCCCGGTACCAATCGCCGTTGTTGATTTGATTGGTGAAACCGGTGCCCTGACTGACCTGGTTGAGCGTGCGGGCGTAGGTGTAGTTGACCCAGCCCGTGAGTTCCCCTTTTTTCTTGGTAAACATCACCTCCAGCCCGTAGGCCTTGCTGCGGCCCTGGAGCAGTTGGGTTTCGGGGTAGGGTTGGAGCAGGAAATTGGCTCCCGGCTTGTAATCGAGCACGTTGCGGGTGGCGCGGTAGTACACCTCCGCCGACACTTCGTAAATGTTTTCTCTGAAATTCTGGAACCAGCCCGCCGAAATCAACTGGCTGATTTGTGGTCGGATGTTCGCGTCGCTGGTTTTCCAGCGCGAGGTGGGCAGGGGCGTGGTCGTGTTGGTAACCACCTGCAAATACTGCCGCATGAGGTTATAGCCGACTTTGACCGAGGCATTTTCCCCCAGCGAGTAGCGAATGCCCAGCCGAGGCTCGAAGCCCCCGTAGCTCCGCGTGACCTGCCCCGCTCCGTAACTGACCGAATCCACCACGGTGGTGGCGTCGATGAGTTCGTCGCTGGCGTAGCGCCGCACCACGCCCGGCCCCAGGTTGAGAAACTGCGAGTACCGAAGGCCCGCCGACACGGCCAGCTTGGGCGACAGGCTGATTTCGTCCTCGGCGTGCAGGGCCAGTTCAAGGGCGCGCTCGGTGGGCGTGGTCTGGTAATTCACGCTGGGGCTGCGGCCGGGGAGCAACTCGCCGGGATCGAGCCGGTACTGGGTGGTGCTCAGGCCCACTTCGATTTTCTGACGTTCCAACTGGTAATTCAGGTTCGATTTCAGGGTCCGCTGCAACAAAGCCTGCCGCAGGGCAACCCGATTGGCGGTGCTGTCTTCCACCGATAAAATCTGCGGAACGTAGCGGGCGATCAAGGCCGTCGTCTGCACGTTGAGGCGGGAGTTGAGCGTGTGAAACCAGCGGATCATCCCGTTGGTGGTTTGGTGGTCAAACTGCGTGGCGACGGAGGGAATGTTGGCCAAACTTCCCAGCAGGGCCGTTTGGAAAAAATCCTTGCTCCAGTAGCCCATCGCCGTCAGCGTGTTGCGGTCGTTGGGTCGCCAGAACGCCTTTACCACGCCGTCCCCAAATTTGGCCTTGATGTTGTCGAGGCGTTTGGAGGCCAGAGGAATCAAAAAATCATTGAAGGCCCCCCGGCCCGACACCAGCAGGCCGAGTTTGTCTTTGACCAGCGGCGTTTCGAGCGTCAGGCGGTTGGCCACCAGGCTGATGCCGCCCGACAGGCGGAGGCGTTCGAGGCTTGGGTTTTTAAGGGCAATGTCGAGTACCGAGGCGGCCCGGCCGCCGTAGCGGGCGGGCACGTTGCCTTTGTACAAATCCAGCCCGCTGACGGCATCGGGTGGAAACACCGAAAACAACCCAAACATATGCGTGGGGTTGAAAATGGGCGTGTCGTCGAGCAGGATCAGGTTCTGGTCGGTGGTGCCGCCCCGGATATTGACCCCGTTGGCGGCTTCGCCCACGCTGGTCACGCCGGGGAGCATTTGCAGGCTCCGCAAAATGTCCACCTCGCCCAGGGCGGCGGGCATCCGTTTCAGCGTCGCGATGTTGATCTGGCTCACCCCCAGCAGCGGCTGGCGCACGGTACGGTCGTAGCCCTTGCTGGTCACGATCACTTCCTCCAACTGGCTGGCCACGGTGGGCATTCGCACGGAGAGGGTCGTATTTTCCTGCACGTTGAGCACGGCCCGGTACGACAGGTACCCCACGTGCCGCACCACCACGATGCGCTTGCCCGGTGCCACGGTCAGCGAAAAACGGCCCTGCGCGTCGGTGTACGTGCCTTTCCCCTTCGCGAATTTGTCGTAGTCGATCACGACGGCGGCGCGGTTGAGGGGTTGTTGGGTGAGCGAATCGCGGACGGTGCCGGTGAGCAGGTAGGTTTGGGCGGCGGCAAAAAAAGTAACGAAACACAGGAACGTGGCCAGCAGCAGGAGACGTTGATTCATGCGGTTTAGAGGAAGGAGTGTCGTGGATGAAGGGAGGGTAAACGCAGCCGCTGCACTTCCAGGACGTACCAAACCGGGCAAACGCTGGCGCGAGTCGTGTTTTTAGTCAAACCCAACGCCGTAGTTGGTGAGGACCCCGACCACGGCGGCTGAGTGCCCTTCTTCAGGATTCCTCCCCCAGCGCAAACACCGGCTTGCGCGTTTTCCATTTCCCCCGCGTAAAATCAGGAATGGGCACGGAAGCCGAATTCTTGCGGATGGATTCTTCCGACAGCGGGCTGATGGCGCTCCAGGCCGCCGCGTCGTACACGTCGAGGGGCGGGGCCGTGCGGGTTTTGATGGAAAGAATAAAATCGCGGATCACGAAGTAGTCCATCCCGCCGTGGCCCGCGCCTTCGGCTTCCGCACCAAATTTTTTCCAGAGCGGGTGGTCGTATTTTTTCAGGTACGGCTCGGCGGGTTCCCAGGTGTGGGGTTTCGGGCTGAGACCTTCGAGGTAAATCTGATCGCCATCGTCCATCCAGAGGCCCTTCGTGCCCTGTACCCGGAAACCCAGCGAGTAGGGCCGGGGCAGGTTGGTGTCGTGGGTGATGAGGATGGTTTCGCCGTTGGCGCATTTGATCATCGTCTGTACCACGTCGCCGAGTTTGAATTGCACCTTGGCGTTGGGGTGGTCGGCCCCGCCTTTTTCGACCACGTACTGGTGCAGGCCACGGGCGGGCGAGGCCATCGAGGTCAGGTACAAAAACTGGTTGCCCCGGTTGATGTTGATTAGCTCGGCCACCGGCCCCAGGCCGTGGGTGGGGTACAAATCGCCGTTGCGGTCCACCGAGTGCTGGGTGCGCCAGTGCGCTTCCGAAAAGCCCTTCGCGCCGAATTCCACGCCGGTGCCGTTGGAAGTCCCGTTGTTAAATTTAATCCCGCGCAAATCGTGCTGGTAGCCGCATTGCAGGTGGTTGATTTCGCCAAACTGGTTTTGCCGAACCATGTTCAAAACCGCCAGCACGTCGCGGCGGTAGCACACGTTTTCCAGAATCGAGCAGGGCGAGCCGGTTTTCTCGAAGGTGTCGACTAAATCCCAGGATTCCTGGAGCGTCACCGTGGCCGACACCTCCACCCCGGCGTACTTGCCGCCCTTCATCACCGCCACGGCCATCGGCACGTGCCACTCCCAGGGCGTGGCGATGATAACCCCGTCCACGTCGTCGCGTTTCACCAGGTTTTCAAAATCACGGTCTCCTTTCCCGTAGGCAGCGGCTTCTTTCCGGCCCGCTTTGCGGAGCATGGCCTGAGATTTGGCCAGCGCGTCGGGGTCCACATCGCAGAGGGCGGTTACGTCTACGTCGGGAAAGGAGGCGATTACGTTTTGCAGGTGGTTGCGGCCCCGCAGGCCCACGCCGATGAAGCCCAGGCGTACCTTGCGGTCTTGGTAATGGGCCAGCAAGTCGGGCGAAAGCAGCGTAGCCCCGGCCAGGCTAAGGCCGGTAGTTTTGAGAAAGTCACGACGAGGAAGCATGGGAAAACGGGGTCAGAGGTTCAGGACGTGAAGGTAAACAGCCCGGCGAATTGCAGCGGAACCGACGGCTGATTTTTTACGATGACCCCCGTCCGATCCGATATCCACAACGTGGGTTTAGGAATCTATTTCCCGCAGATGGCGCAGATTTACGCAGATTTTCAAACCTTACTCTGCGTAAATCTGCGCCATCTGCGGGAAATCCGGTGGTTCAGTCCGTAAGAAGATTTTAAAACGGGCCGCCAGTCGGTTGCGCTTTCCTGCTTAATTTTGTTGGCACCAACACCCACCTCTCCAGTTTAGTCCCGAATGACCGACTTCGACCGCCTCCGCGTGTGCGTGCTCATCCCCACCTACAACAACGCAACGACGTTGGCGGGGGTCATCCGCGACGTGGCCGTTTACACGCAGCACATCATCGTGGTCAACGACGGCTCCACCGACGAGACGGCCACGATTCTCCCCTCGTTTCCCTTCGTGCAGGTCATCAGCTACCCCACCAACGTGGGCAAGGGCTGGGCGCTGCGCCAGGGTTTCGCCTTCGCCACGGAACAAGGCTACGACTACGCCATCACCATCGACTCCGACGGGCAGCACTTTGCCCACGACCTGCCCGTGTTTATGAATGCGCTGGCAACGAAGCCCGATACCATCCTCATCGGAGCGCGGAACATGGACCAGCCTTCGGTGCCGGGCAAGAGCAGTTTTGGGCACCGGTTTTCCAACTTCTGGTTTTGGGTCGAAACGGGTCTCCACTCGCCCGACTGCCAGTCGGGGTACCGCCTGTACCCCTTGCAGGCCTTGAAAAAAAGGCGTTTCCTGACCCGGAAGTTTGAATTTGAAACCGAAGTGCTGGTGACCTCGTACTGGAAAGGCATCGACATTGCCTGGGTGCCGGTGTCGGTGTACTACGCGCCGCCGGAAACCCGGGTGTCGCACTTCCGGCCCTTCACCGACTTCACCCGGATTACGATTCTGAACACGGTGTACGTCATCTGGGCTTTTTTGTACATCAAACCCCGCGACTTTTTCCGGGCCATTTTTGTAAAAAAAAAGGCAGGGCTTTCCTCTACCAACAGCTATTCAATCCCGCAGAGTCTGACCGAGTGAAGGCACTTTCGGTGGCTTTCGGGGTGTTCATGGGCATCGTCCCGATTTGGGGTTTTCAATTGGCGGTCGCGATTCCGGCGGCCATGTTGTTGAAGCTCAACAAAGCCCTAGTCATCCTGGCCGCGCACGTGAGCATCCCGCCCATGATTCCGGTCTTGCTGTTCGCGAGCCACTGGCTGGGCCGGTACTGGATGGGAAGCCGGGCCGAAACGCTGGCCTTCAGCCGCACCATCTCCCTCGAATCCGTGCAACGCAATTTTGAACAGTACCTCTACGGCAGCTTTACCCTGGCCGTGCTGGCCGGTGTGGGGGCGGGGTTGGGGGCGCTTTTTTTGTTGAAGGGGGTGAGGAGGAAGCCGGTGCGAGTGGGTGAAAAAAGGGGGTAAAAACCTCCCATGACGCGTCTATGGCTTTTTTTTGTAAACTAACCCAAGTTGTACGGTCAGAAGAAAGCCTTTTCAATCCAACCCAACCACCGCAGCGGCGGACCGTCCCGCCGCTGCGGTGGTTGGGTGGAGATGGAAGCCACTCGATTCTACCATCCAATTTATGGTGAACTAGTCAACCAGAAATCGTATTTTTCGGAAAACGCATCGAGCCGAACCCAGGCGCTTCATGGACAAACCCTTTCTTTTTCTGTACCAGTTTTTCGAGAAACGCCGGGGCTTGTTTTGGGGGGTGGTGGCGCTTAGTTTTTTGACCACCGGGTTCTTCGCCGCCCAACTCCACCTCGAAGAAGACATCTCGAAGGTGCTGCCGCGCAGCAAAAAAACGGAAAGCCTCAACCAGGTTTTCCAAAATTCCCGCTTCGTCGACCGCCTCGTCATCACCGTTTCTCCGAAAGATTCCACCGCGCCCGTTTCCCCCGACAGCCTCGTCGCCTTCGCCGAAGTCTTCGCCCAGGAGGCGGACAAAAAACTAAAGCCCTACCTCGGCAAAACGGCCTACAAGGTGGACGACGAGCAGGCGCTGGAACTCTTCAGCAACATCCGCGAAAGCCTGCCCATTTACCTCACCGAGGCCGACTACCGGGCGATGGATTCCCTGATTTCGCCCGCCGTGCTGCGCCAAACCCTGCGCCGGAACTACCGCACGCTCACTTCCCCCGCCGGGCTGGTGCTCAAGCAATTCATTGCCGCCGACCCGGTGGGCCTTTCGACGCTGGGCTACCAAAAACTCCAGCAACTCCAGTTCGACGCCAATTTTGAGTTGTACGACGGCTACGTCATCAGCAAAGACCACCGCCACCTGCTGCTCTTTGTTTCCCCGGCTTTTCCGACCAACAACACCGGCCAAAACGAACGCCTGCTGCTGGGTTTGGACGACATCATTTCTACCCTCAGCGCAAACCGCCAAACCACCGCCACTTACTTCGGCGCGACGGTCGTGGCGGTGGGCAACGCGTTGCAAATCAGGCGTGATGCGCAGTTGACCCAGGGCGTGACCGTGCTGTTTCTGGTGCTGTTCATCGGCTTGTATTTTCGGAAAAAACGGGCACCGCTGCTGGTGCTGGTGCCGGTGGTATTCGGGGGCTTATTTTCGGCGGCGGTGTTGTTTTTCCTGAAAGGACAGGTTTCGGTGATTGCCCTCGCCACCGGCTCGATCATCCTCGGCGTGGCGGTCAATTATTCGCTGCACGTCTTCAACCACTACCGCCACACCCGCCACATCCGCACGGTCATCGCCGACCTGGCCCTGCCCCTGACCGTGGGCGGGTTCACCACCATCGGCGGGTTTTTGTGCTTACAGTTCGTGGAATCCGAACTCCTCCGCGACCTGGGCCTGTTCGCGGCGTTTGCGTTGATTGGCGCGGCGCTGGCTTCGCTGGTTTTTCTGCCCCACCTGATCACGATGGGCGATGCTCCCGCCCCCGTGAATGAACGAAAACCCTCTTGGATTGACCGGCTTGCGGCCCACCGGCTGGAGTACAGCAAGCCGCTGCTGGGGCTGATTTTGGTGCTGACGGTCGTGTTTGCCTACTCGGCCCGCTTCGTGGGGTTCGAAACCAATGTGCTCCACATGAATTTCATGTCGGCGCAAACCCGCCGGGCCGAAACCGCCCTCAACCGGCTCACGGCCTACTCGCTGCAATCGATGTACGTGCTCTCGGAAGGCCGCGACCTCGACGCGGCGTTGCGGCAAAACGAACGGGCGATGACCACCGTGGAGCGCCTTCAACGGCAGGGCCTGGTGCGGAGCGCCTCCGGCGTGGCGTCGCTCTTGCCTTCGGATTCGATGCAAAAAGCACGAATCCAGCGCTGGAATGCGTACTGGACGCCCGAAAAAAAGACCCGCCTGCTGGCGACGCTGCTTACGGAAGGCGCAGCGTTGGGTTTTCGGGAAACCGCCTTCGCCGCCTTCGGGGAATTTCTGAACGCCGATTTTCAGCCCCTCGACCGGCAACAACGCGCCGCGCTGCGCGAGACGGCCCTCGACGAATACCTCACTGAAACGCCCGGTCGGGCCACGGTGGTGACGCTGCTGAAAGTGGCCCCGCAGCACAACCGCCGGGTGTACGCGGCGTTTGAAAACCGCCCGCAGACGTCGGTGGTGGACAAACAGGCGCTCACCAATCAGTTGGTCGAGGGCGTGGAGGCCGATTTTCAGCGGATTGCCTGGATGACCTCGCTGCTCGTGTTTACGGTGTTGCTGCTCACCTACGGGCGGCTGGAACTGGCGCTGGTTTCGTTCGTGCCGATGGCGATTACCTGGGTCTGGATTCTGGGTATCATGGGCATTTTCGGCATTCACTTCAACATCGTCAACATCATCATTTCGGCGCTTATTTTCGGCCTGGGTGACGATTACAGTTTGTTTATCATGGACGGGCTGTTGCAGGAATACCGGACGGACAAACAAAACCTGGCCTCCTACAAATCCTCCATTTTGCTGTCGGGCATCACGACGATGGCGGGCCTGGGGGCCTTGATTTTTGCCAAACATCCGGCGTTAAAATCCATCGCGGTTATTTCCATCGTCGGCATCGGTTGCGTGGTGTTGATTTCGCAGGTGCTTATTCCTTTTTTCTTTCGCTTGCTGATAAAAAACCGCATTGAAAAAGGGTTGTTTCCCTGGACGATGAGCAAGTTGTTAAAATCGGCTTTTGGCCTGACGTATTTCGTTTCGGGCTGCCTGATTCTCACAGTAATTGGACCATTTTTCATGGTTTTATCTCCCTTCAATCGGGAGAAAAGTCGGGAGGTTTACCACGTTTTGCTCTCCAATTTTGCGAAATCGATGATTTACGTGATGGGGAACGTGAAGAAAACCATCATTAATCCAGAAGGGGAGGCTTTCGCCAAACCCGCCGTCCTGATTGGCAACCACCAATCGGTGCTCGACATTTTGCTGACGCTGATGCTGCACCCAAAGGTAATTCTGCTTACCAACCACTGGGTCTGGAATTCGCCCTTGTTCGGGGCCGTAGCGCGGATGGCCGATTTTTACCCGGTGGACGAAGGCGTAGAAAAAAGCCTCGACGGATTGGCCAAAAAAGTGGCGCTGGGCTACTCGTTGGTGGTGTTCCCCGAAGGCACCCGCTCGCCGGACGGCACGATGGGCCGCTTTCACAAAGGCGCTTTTTTCCTGGCCGAAAAACTACACCTCGACCTGTTGCCCATCGTGCTGCACGGCACCGGCTACGTGATGAGCAAGGGCGATTTTATGGTGAAAGACGGCACGCTCACCCTGCAATTTCTCCCCCGCATCACCCCCGACGACCCGCGCTGGGGAACGGGCTACGCCGAGCGCGCAAAAGCGGTGGGGCGCTACTTTCGGGCGCAGTACGAGGAATTGAAAATGAAGGTCGAAACCCCCGACTACCACCGCGAGCGGCTGCTTGCCAACTACCTCTACAAAGGCCCCGTGCTGGAATGGTACATGCGCATCAAAACCGGCATGGAGGGCAACTACCGGCTTTTCGACCAGTTGGTGCCCCGCGACGCCAGCGTGCTCGACATCGGCTGCGGCTACGGATTTATGTCCTACGCGCTGCTGTTTTCGGCCCCGGAACGGCGGCTGACGGGCATCGACTACGACGAAGAAAAAATCGCCGTGGCGAACCAGTGTTTCGACAAAACCGACCGCATCCGGTTTAGCCCCGCCGACGTGCTGACCTACCGCTTCGCCACCTACGACACCATCATCCTGAGCGACGTGCTGCATTACCTGCAACCGGCGCAGCAACAAACCGTACTGGAAACCTGCGTGAACCGCCTCAATCCCGGCGGCAGCGTCATCATCCGCGATGGCAACAAGGACCTCGAAGACCGGCACCAGGGCACCCGGCTGTCCGAGTTTTTTTCGACGAAACTGTTTTCGTTCAACAAAACCACCGCGCAAGGGTTGTCTTTTTTGTCGGGAAACTCCATCCGGCAACTGGCGGCGCGGCAGGGGCTGGTTTGTGAGGAAATCGACACCACGAAATTTACCTCGAACGTGATTTTTGTGTTGCGGCAGGAGCGGGAAAGGGCGGTGTAACTGGCGTTAAAAAAACAAGCTTTCAAGCCCCCGTCATTGCGAGCGGAGACCTCCAATACGAGCGGAGCGAGAATTGGAGGGCGGAGCGAGAATTGGAGGGCGGAGCGAGAATTGGAGGGCGGAGCGAGAATTGGA
>CAXTIG010000008.1:0-7664 GCA_964244295.1 uncultured Cytophagales bacterium | reverse complement strand
GGGCGGAGCGAAGCAATCCCCCCCCGGAGACCAAGATAGCGATGGGAAAGAACGGTACTCGGCTTGAGCTATTTCGGTCTCCGGGAGGGGATTGCCGCGCTCCGGCAGCCGAACATCGCTTCGCTCGTTCGTCCGCCTGCGCTCGCAATGACGGGGGTTTGAAGGTGTTTTTAGCAGTATTCGCCGCAAGAGAACTGATTTTGAAAAATAGCGCATTCAAAAAAATACATGGCTCCGTTTGATTTTGTGATTATCGGCAGCGGGATGGGTGGCCTGGTTTGCGGCGACTTGTTGAGCAAGGAAGGGTACTCGGTGTGTATTCTCGAAAAAAACAAACAGTTGGGCGGCTGTTTGCAAACCTACGTGCGCGACAAAGTCATTTTCGATTCGGGTGTGCATTACCTGGGCGGCCTCGACGAAGGGCAAAACCTGCACCAGATTTTCAAGTACCTCGGCATTTTGCCCAAATTAAAATTGCAGCGGCTGGACAATGACGTTTTCGATAAAATCATCATCGAAGGCGACCCGAAAGAATACGTCTACGCCCAGGGCTACGACAACTTCATTCAGCACCTGGTGGCTGATTTTCCCGATGAAGAAGTCGCCATTCGGACGTACTGCGCTAAAATCCGGGAGGTCTGCGCCAAGTTTCCGCTCTACAACCTGCGCAAGGGCGATTACAACGACCGCGCCGACGTGCTCGAACTCGACACCAAGGCCTTCGTGGAGTCGCTCACGACCAACCCCAAACTGCGGGCCGTGCTGGTGGGAAACAACGCGCTCTACGCCGGGCAGCCCGACAAAACGCCGTTTTACGTCCACGCCTTGATTCTGAATTCCTACATCGAAAGTTCCTGGAAATGCGTGGATGGCGGCTCGCAGATTGCCCGGTTGCTGGGCCGCAACATCCGCGCGCAGGGCGGCACGATAGTTCGCCACGCCGAGGTGAAAAAAATTGCGGTGGAAGGGGGCCGCGCCGTGGCAGTGGAACTGGCCGACGGCTCGCGGGTGCTGGGGCAACAGTTCATCTCGAATATGCACCCGGTAAAAACCCTGGAAATCACGGAAACCGACCTGATTCGTCCGGCCTACCGGAAGCGATTGAGTGGGCTGGAAAATTCCATTTCCTCGTTCACGCTCAACGTCGTTTTAAAGAAAAACACGTTTCCGTATTTCAAACACAACTACTACTGCCACCAACCGGGCCACGAGTGGACGGCCCTCGACCACACCGAAGAAACCTGGCCGCTGGGCTACGCCATGTTCCCCTCGGCTTCCTCGAAAATCGACCAACACGCCGAGGGCCTGACCGTGCTGGCCTACATGCGCTTCGACGAGGTGGCCCGCTGGGCGAATACCTTCAACACCGTGCTGGACGAGGCCGAGCGGGGCGAAAGCTACGAAGCCTTTAAAAAACGGAAGGCCGAAACCCTGCTCGATGCCGTGGAACGGCGCTTTCCGGGTCTGCGTGACTGCATTAAATCGTACTACACGGCCACGCCACTGTCGTTCCGCGATTACATCGGCAACGGCGACGGCTCGCTGTACGGCATCGTCAAAGACTACCACGACCCGCTGAAAACCTTCATTTCGCCGCGCACCAAAGTCCCCAACCTCTACCTGACCGGCCAGAACCTCAACCTGCACGGCATCCTGGGCGCGGCCATGAGCGGCCTCGTTACCTGCTCGGCCATCGTCGGCGACGACCGCTTTATTGAAAAAATCAGAACCGCATGAAAAAAACGCATGGAGTAGCCCCTCTCCATCGGAGAGGGGTTGGGGTGAGGCGCTGGGTACTCTATCCGCTGGCCGTGCTGGCCGGGTTGCTGGTGCTGCTCACGGTTTACCTGACCGTGGTGGCGCTGGAACACCCGCCGGAGGTGGCCGACAAAAGCAGTTTGAGTTTGCAACGCCAGCAACCGAGTCCGGGCTTTTTCACGATTAAAAACAATTGGTTCCGCCACAGCCAGTCGGGTTTTTTTGAACTCTACGTCGAGGGGGAACCCTTCGAGCGGGGCGTGGTCAACGGCAAGCTGACGAAGGAACTGCTCAAGCGGCAGGAAGACCACTTCACCGGGCAAATCAGCAAGCTCGTGCCTTCCGAATTTTACCGGGGTTTTCTGAAATACCTCATCGGCTGGTTCAACCGGCACCTGGCCGAAAACGTGACGGAAGAGGCCAAACAGGAGATTTACGGCGTTTCGCAATCGGCCCCGCCGGAGTACGAGTACATCGGCTCCGGCTACCAGCGGATGCTCAACTACCACGCCGCCCACGACATCGGCCACGCCCTGCAAAACCTGGCGCTGGTGGGCTGCACTTCCTTCGGTACCTGGAACGACCGCTCCGCCGACAGCACGCTCATCGTGGGCCGCAACTTCGATTTTTACGTGGGCGATAAATTTGCCGAAGAAAAAATCATCGCGTTTTACAACCCCACGCGGGGCTACAAACTGATGACCGTCACCTGGGCGGGCTTCACCGGGGCGGTGTCGGGCATGAACGAAAAAGGGCTGTCGGTCACGCTCAACGCCGCGCCGAGCGAGGTGCCTTCCGGCTCGGCCACGCCGGTTTCGCTCGTGGCGCGGGAGGTGTTGCAGTACGCGCAGAACATCGCCGAGGCGGTGGACATCGTGAAAAAGCGGAAAATGTTCGTGGCCGAGTCGTTTCTGGTGGCCTCCGCCGCCGACAACAAGGCGGTGATCATCGAGAAAACCCCGGAGGCCGTGGACGTGTACGACCCGAACCAGAATTTCATCGCCTGCGCCAACCATTTTCAAAGCAAAACCCTGCGCGGCATCGAATCGAACCAGGCCCAACTCACCAACAGCGCCTCGCCCTACCGCTACCAGCGGCTGCTGGAATTGATGCAGGCGAGCGGCAAAAACACGGTGCAAAAAACGGTGGACGTGCTCCGCGACCAACGTGGGTTACACGGGGCCAACATCGGGCTGGGCAACGAAAAAGCGCTCAACCAACTCATGGCCCACCACGCCGTGGTGTTTCAGCCGCAAAAACGCCTGGTCTGGATTTCGACTTCACCCTACCAGTTGGGGCAATTCATCGCCTACGACCTCACCAAAGTGTTCGCCCGTCGCGGGATGAAGCGGGACGAGGAAATCAACGAAGCGTCCCTGACCATCGCCGCCGACCCGTTTGTAAACAGCCCCGCTTACCAGCGTTACCTAAAATTTCGGTCCTACAAACACCAAATCGAAGCGGGCGAACCCGTGAACGCGGACAGCCTCGTGGCCAGCAATCCCGATTACTACGACACCTACCGGCTAGCGGGGGATGTGTTGGTCAAGGAGAAAAAAACGGCCCTGGCCCTGGCGCAGTACCGGCGGGGACTGACGAAAGTAATTGCGACGAAGAAAGAGGAGACGGCTTTGCGGGAAAAGATGAGGACGTGTGAGGAAATGCTGCGGAAGTAGGGGGAGTATAGCGATTAATTTTTAGCCACCTCTTCTTAATCAGCGCGTTACCATCGGCATCGGATCGAACACGGGCAGGCCCAGTACGCGGCTGGTCATCGCCCGAATGGCCCCGGTCAGGGCCGCGTCGTCGGCCAGGGATTTGCCGTAGGACGGAATCATTTCCCGCAACTTTTCCTGCCAGGCCTCCGAAGCGGTTTGTTCGGGAAAGCAGCGCCGGAGCAAATCGAGCATGATCGACACCGCCGTGGAAGCCCCCGGTGAAGCGCCGAGCAGGGCAGCGATGCTGCCATCGGCGGCGCTCACCACTTCGGTGCCGAATTCGAGCACGCCGCCTTCTTCCTCGTCCCGCTTGATCACCTGAACCCGCTGCCCGGCCACTTCCAGTTCCCAGTCGGCCAGTTGGGCGGCGGGAAGATACTCGCGCAACGCCTCCAGCCGGTCTTCGGGCGATTGCATCACCTGCTGGATCAGGTATTTCGTCAGCGGAATGTTGTGCAAACCCGCCATCAGCATCGGGGCCACGTTGCTGAGTTGGATGGATTTGGGTAAGTCGAAGTACGAACCGTGTTTCAGGAATTTCGTGGAAAACCCGGCGTAGGGGCCGAAAAGCAGTTCTTTTTTCCCCTCGATCAAGCGTGTGTCCAGGTGCGGCACCGACATCGGCGGCGCGCCGACCGAGGCCTTGCCGTATACTTTTGCGCCGTGCCGTTCGATCAGGTCACGGTTGAGGCACTTGAGCCATTGCCCGCCCACCGGAAAACCACCGTAGCCCCGGCTTTCGGGAATGTCCGATTTTTCGAGCAGCCGCAGCGAGCCACCCCCGGCCCCGATAAACACGAAGGGCGTGCGCACGTCGCGGGTGCGGCCGGTGCCGAGGTCTTCGAGCCGAATTTTCCAGCCGCCCATCGACTTCGAGCGCCAGAGGTCGCGCACGTCGTGGTTGAAGTGCAGCGTGACGCCGGGTTGTTTTTGCAAATTCTCGAGCAAACAGCGCGTCAGCGAACCAAAATTGACGTCGGTACCAAAATCCATGCGGGTGGCGGCCACGGGCTGGTCGGGATGGCGGCCTTCCATCACGAGCGGAATCCAGTCGCTGATCTGGGCCGGGTCTTCGGTGTACTGCATCCCGTGGAACAGGTGCGCGCGTTGCAGGGCATCGTACCGATGGCGGAGGTAACTCACGTTGTCGGGTCCCCACACGAAACTCAGGTGCGGAATCGGGCGGATGAAATCGGGTGCGTCGCTGAGCAAACCCTGCCGGAGCAAAAACGCCCAGAACTGCTTCGAGACCTCGAACGACTCGCAGATGTTGACGGCCTTTTCGGTGTCGATGCTGCCGTCTTCGCGCTCCGGGGTGTAGTTCAATTCGCAAAACGCCGAGTGGCCGGTGCCCGCGTTGTTCCAGGCGTCGGAACTTTCGGCGGCGGCGTGGTCGAGGCGTTCGTACACCTCGATGGTGAGGTCGGGCTGGAGGCTCTTGAGCAATACGCCGAGCGTGGCGCTCATGATGCCCGCGCCGATGAGGACGACGTCGGGATTGGTCGGGGTTGGCTGGTCGTTTTTTGGCATGGAAGTAGAACTGCTCCGGTCTGAGTTACAAAAGTCAGGCCGAGCCGCGTGACGTTTAGGGCCAACGTGGATTTGTTTTATAAAAAAAAACGCCCTCGCCCCGCCTGGCTGCTCCGGCGGGGCGAGGGGTTCAATTACGGCGCTGGTCGCCTTTTTTTACCCCTATCGGTTCACTTTCCAGGGTTTCTGAATACCGTTTGGCAACCCGGCACCGTTTGAACTACAGCCGCAATTCCTAAATCCTTCATCACCATGCTGGAACGCGTCAAAACCTCCCTGCGGGCCGTCGGCCACGACCGCGCCGCCTTTGAAAGCCGCCTCCGCCAGGCGCTGGCCCAACTGCCTTCCGCCGATCGCCGTGACCTCAAACGCTGGTGTTTTTTGATTTACGGGGAAAGCTATTTTACCGTCCTCTGCCAGTGCTTCGCCGACCTGAATTCCCTGGCTGGTTGACCCGACAAGTTGCTTCGTCCGAAAAAATTCCGCACCTTTTGTCATGCGGAACTGGTATCTTTTTTTTCTTTGGGGGCTATCCCTTTTCCCCGCTCCGGCGCTGTCTACCAACCTCGACAGTCTTAACGTTCTGGCCCAAACCCAGACGGGACCGCGCCGGGCGGCCACGCTCAACGAACTGGCCAAGGCCCACTTCAGCATCGACCCCCGGAAGGCCTTCGCGCTGGCCAGTGAAGCGCTGACCCTCGCCCGCCAGGGCCGTGACATTCGGCAAATGGCCACCGCTTTGAGCTACGGCGGCAGCGCGCAGTACCTGCTCGGCGACTACAAAACTGCCCTCCGCCTGTACCTACAAGCCTTGCCTTTGTTTGAAAAAACGGCGGATGCGAAGGGCATTTCGTCCGTTACCAACAACCTCGGCAACGTGCAGTACGACCTGGGCAACCTCGACCAGGCCACCCATTTTTACCAGCGCTCGCTGGCGATGGACGAGCGCCTCGGCGACCGGGGCGGCGTGGCGGGTTCGTACCACAACCTGGCCAACATCGCCTCCGACCAACACGCCCCGCAACGAGCGCTCGACTACAACTTCCGGGCCTTGCGCCTGTACGAGCAATTGCGCGATCTGCGCAACGTGGGCATCAGCTACAACAACCTCGGACGGGAATACCAGACACTCGGGCAAACCGGAAAAGCCAGGCTTTTTTTAAACAAAGCCCTCAAAATCAGCCAACAACTCGGCGACAACGAGGCGGCGGGGTACGCGCTGTACAACCTGAGTAAAGCCCCCGAAGCGGAAGGAAAGTACGGCGAGGCCCTCCAGCTTTTGCGCCGGGCGGAGGCCATCGCCGAAGGAGCCGCGTACACGGAATTACGCCGTGAAACGCTCGGAAAACTCGCCGATTTGTCAGCCAAAAATGGGGAATACCGGCGGGCCTTTGTCTACCAAAAGAGTTTTGAAGTGCTCAACGATTCCCTGTTTAAGCAAGAAAATACCCGGTACATCGCCGACCTCCAAACCAAATACGAAACCGAGAAAAAGGAACAGCGCATCCGCCTCCTCGCCCAGGACAACGCCATTCAAACCCTGCAACTCGACCGCAACCGGACGGTTCTTTTTTCGGCGTTGGGGGGCTTGTTGCTGGCTTTGGGGCTGGCGGGTGTGCTCCACAACCGCAGCCAATTCCGGCGACGCGCCAACCTGGAACTCGAACGGGCCAACGCCCTCATCCGGCGTTCGGTGGCCGAGAAGGAAACCCTGATCCAGGAAATTCACCACCGGGTGAAAAACAACCTGCAACTCGTCACGAGCCTGCTCAATTGGCAAACCGAGGGCGTGACGGACGAAAAAACGCTGCGCATCATCGACGAAGGCCGGGCGCGGGTGCGCTCGATGGCACTGATTCACGAACACCTCTACAAGTCCGAAAACCTGGCCGAAGTCAACCTCCAGGCTTACCTCGGTGAGTTGGTCGATACCCTGGATCGCTCGTACCGGCAGCACGCGGGCGTGGTGGTGGAAAAACGCATCGAGCCATTCCACTTCGACGCCGACGTGGTGGTGCCGCTGGGCCTGATTGCCAGCGAATTGGTTTCCAATGCCTTCAAGTACGCTTTTCCGGGGGGCGCTTCGGGGCAAGTGTGGGTCGACCTGACGCGGGTAGCGGAGGGCTACCGATTTAGCGTAGGAGACACGGGCGTGGGCCTGCCCGCCGATTTTGGCAGCATCCGTCGCGATTCGCTGGGCTTGCAGTTGGTCGAAACGCTGACGAAGCAGTTGAAGGGAAAGCTGCACATCGGTCAGGAGGGCGGAACGTGCTTCGAGATTACGTTTCCGGGGAAGGGTGGGTAATTGGGAATTAGGTAATTGGGTAATTAGGGTAGTTGGTGTGATAATTAGGTTGACTAAGAAACTTAAAGTGGACACTTACGAAATGAGATGCGGGAAGGGGAAGTACCCTACCGTGGAGGATTTGAAGGGTTAGAAACCTGGCAGGAAGCGAGGCTTTTTCGTCAGACCATTCGGGAACTGGTACGCAAATTTCCGCCAGATGAAAAATACCGGTTGGTTGACCAACTTATTCGGGCGTCCCGGAGCACGACGGCCAACA
This sequence comes from uncultured Cytophagales bacterium, assembly GCA_964244295.1. GTDB lineage: Bacteria > Bacteroidota > Bacteroidia > Cytophagales > Spirosomataceae > JAJAZB01. The sequence continues at coordinate 94 of CAXTIG010000008.1, read as the reverse complement.
TTGCCGAGGGGTACGGACGGTATCATTTCCAGGAAAATATGGGAATGTTCAACGAAGTGTGTCATTGATTAAACCTTCAGGTGCGGCCTAACGC
>CAXTIG010000007.1:0-188424 GCA_964244295.1 uncultured Cytophagales bacterium | reverse complement strand
GGGCTGTGGAACTTCTATAAAGCGTTCTGAAAATCAGGACGCAACAACTCTAATATGTACCCATCTGAATATAGTGTGTCGCCATTCTCAAAAATCAACTTACGAGGAAAAATATCAACAAAAAAACTCAAGATGGATGACGATCCAATAATCACAAAAATTATTTTTATAAATCCATGCAAATCGGTATATAAAGTAAGATAAACACATATTATAGTAGTAATTAAAGAAAATATAGGCCCACAAAGGACAGAAATGAATTTATGTAAAACAATGATATTATCTGATTGTGATATGCACATACCTCCCCTCCAATTAATAGGATTATACCTAAGATAAATTTCGAGTTTGGGTAATAGGATTCTAAAACAAAAATTTGCATCACCATATGAACCGATATATATAGTGGTATTTTGCTTTGTAAAGAATATCGCTGGCAATGCATGCCCAAGCTCATGCAGTAAAACAGTAAGAGGGCGAGTGAGAATTAAAAGCAGAAATAGACTTATAAAGATCGCTGGTATATATTCCATAATTTACTCTTTTGCGTTGTTAGAAACCGGTTGGACAGCCTAAGGCCGTCCAACCAGTAGTGAAAATCACACACTCTTAAACACCTCTTCCTCTACAAACGGCTGGTTCCTCAACCGCTTCCCCGTCGCCTTAAAAATCGCATTCGCAGCGGCGGCTCCGGCGGGCGGAAGCGCCGGTTCGCCGAGGCCGGTGGGGTCGATGCCGTTGTCCACGAAATGCACTTCCACGTCGGGGATTTCGGCGAGGCGAATCAGGCGGTAGCGGTTGTAGTTTTTCTGTTCGGGCGCGCCGTCCTTAAACGTTAAGTTGCCGTACATCGCGTGGCCGAGGCCGTCGACGATGCCGCCCATCATTTGCTGGCTGGCACCGCTCTGGTTGATCACGATGCCGCAGTCCCCGGCGGCGTAGACCTTTTGCAGCACGGGCTTGCCCCCTTTCATCGCCACCTCACCCACCTGCGCCACGTAGGAGTTGTGCGAGAAATAAACGCTGAAGCCCTGCGATACGCCTTTCTTCTTACCCCAGCCCGCTTTTTCGGCCACGAGGTCGATGACGCCCTTCATCCGGTCGATGTCGTACTTGATGGCTCCGACGGGGGCGGTTTTGGCTTTCTCCAGCAACTCCAGCCGGAACTGCACCGGGTCTTTCCCGGCGGCCAGCGCGACTTCATCCAGAAACGACTGCTCGGCGAAGGCCAGGAAGTTGGTAATCGGCGCGCGCCAGGCCCCGGTCGTGATGGGCGATTTGTGCTCGACGCTGTCGATGAGCAGGTTGGGCACCGCGCCGGAAGGGAAGTTGTCCGCCCGCGTGGGGTTGCCCGCGTTGAGGCCCGCGCCCCGGAGTTTGTAGCCGATGAGGTTGTTCTGCGCGTCGAGGGCGGCTTCGAAGCGGTAGCGCACCGCCGGGCGGTAGCTGCCGCCGGTCATGTCGTCCTCGCGGGTCCAGATGACTTTCACGGGCGCTTTGATGAGGCTCGACAGTTCGACGGCTTCGAGCACGTAATCGGTCTTGAGCCGCCGCCCGAAGCCCCCGCCCATCCGGGTGAGTTCGACGGTGATTTTTTCGGGGGCCATGCCGAGCAGTTTGGCCGTTTCGTTGCGGGCCAGTTCGGGCGTTTGCGTGGGGCCAATCAGTTCCGCTCCGTCCTCGCGGACGTGGGCGAAAAAATTCATCGGTTCCAGCGGGCTGTGCGGCAAAAAGGGACACTGGTACTCGGCCTTCACGGTTTTCGCCGCGTTTTTGAAAGCGGCCTCCACGTCACCGTCTTTCCTACGGACGGTCGCGGTGGGGCTGTCGAGCAGCTCGGTGAAAATCCGATTGTGGTCGGCGGAGCTTTCGAGCGTGGCGTTCGCCTCTTTTTCGTACTCGATTTTCAGCGCGTCCTTCGCTTTTTTCACCTGCCAGGTCGATTTCCCGACCACGGCCACGTTGTTTTTAAACGTGACCACATCCACAATGCCCGGCATGGCTTTCGCCGCCGCCGAGTCCACCGATTTTACTTTCAACCCAAAAGCCGTCGGGCGCTGAATCATCGCGAACAGCATTCCTTCCCGGTAAAAATCCAGCCCGAACAGCGGCTTGCCGGTCAGGATGCCCTTGTTGTCCACGTTCTTGATGGTTTGCCCGATGAGCTTGAACTCCTTGCGGTCTTTCAGCTTCACGTCGGTCGGGACGGGCAGTTTGGCGGCTTCGGTGGCGAGTTCGCCGTAGCCCAATTTACGGCCCGTGCGGGCGTGGAGCACCGTGCCTTTGTCGGTCGTCAGTTCCGAGGCCGGCACCTGCCAGCGGGCGGCGGCGGCGTCCACCAGCATTTGCCGGGCGGTGGCCCCGGCCTTGCGGAGCCGTTGCCAGGAATGCAGAATCGACCCGCTTCCGCCCGCGACCTGCCGCTCGAATTTTTTGGTATCGAGCGGGGCCTGCACGACTTTCACCTGCGTCCAGGCCACGTCGAGGTCTTCGGCCACGATAATCGGGAAGGCCGTTTTGATGCCCTGCCCCACTTCGGGGTTCGGCGAAAACAGGGTAACGATGCCGTCGGTGCCGATGGACAGGTAACTGTTGAAATCCACCAGTCCGACCGCTTCGGCTGCGCCGTCCGCGAGCACGGCTTCGGTGGCCTGGGATGTCAGCCAGTTGAAGCCCAGCACCAGCCCGCCCCCGGCCGAAGCGGCTACTTTGAGGAAATTGCGTCGTGAGGAAGTCATTAGCGAGTTAGGTTCAGGGTTTTAAGAAAAGCCGGTGTGGTCTCTATTCAAGGCTGTCATCCCGACGCAGGAGGGATCTTCCGCCTCTACCATCAAACTACTTGGTTATTTACCGCGAAAGATCCCTCCTGCGTCGGGATGACAGTACTAGTACCTTTTCCAATTATTTGGTCTTCGCCGCCGCCAATTTGACGGCCTCGCGGATGCGGTGGTAGGTTCCGCAGCGGCAGAGGTTGCCGGTCATGGTGGCGTCGATTTCTGCCGTGGTCGGCTTCGGATTCTTTTTGAGAAACGCGGCGGCGGTCATGATTTGCCCGGCCTGGCAGTAGCCGCACTGGGGCACGTCCACTTCGTCCCAAGCCTTCTGCACGGGGTGGTCGCCCTTTGCCGAGAGGCCTTCGATGGTCGTAATTTTGGCGGTGGCGACCGCCGAAACCGGCAACACGCAGGAGCGGGTGGCTTCGCCGTTGAGGTGAACGGTGCAGGCGCCGCATTGGGCGATGCCGCAGCCGTACTTGGTGCCGACCAGCCCGAGGTGGTCGCGGAGCACCCAAAGCAGCGGGGTGTCGGGTTCGACGTCGGCCTTGAGGCGTTTGCCGTTGATTTGCAGGGTGAACTGGGCCATGCGGAGTTGCGAAAGGTTTAGGCGGGGAAGGTACGATTTTCTTCTTTTTTTAGCGAACGAGGCCGATTCTCCTTCGGATTTAGAAAAAAGGCCGGATTGTCGAAAACCGTCCCGAGAACGGAGAGCCGGTCTCCGGCAGCCGAAAAGGGGCATTTCCTCCGTTTCCTCACGCAGGAACGTTTTCCGTTTGCGGAGCAAGTCCCTATTTTTGTGATGCCCTGCCCGGAGTCGCGATTAACCCCGCTCCTCTTCAAAACGCCACGCGACCGATCGTACATGATTTTACTCGTTGATGACCGACCGGAAAATATTCTTCCTTTAAAAAAGATCCTGGAATTGCATCGCTTTTCGGTCGATACGGCGGAATCGGGGGAAGAAGCGTTGAAGAAAGTGCTGAAAACCGCCTACTCGGTCATCATTCTCGACGTACAAATGCCGGGCATGGATGGGTTTGAAGTGGCCAATGCCATCGCCGGGTTCAGCAAAGCCCGCGATACGTCCATCATTTTTCTGTCGGCGGTGAACACCGAGAAAAAATTCATCACCAAAGGCTACACCTCCGGCGGGGTCGATTACCTGACCAAGCCGGTCGACCCGGATATTTTAGTCCTGAAAGTAAAGACCCTCCAGAAACTCTACGGGCAGCAACAGGAACTCCGCGCCACCCAGGATTCCCTGCGAAAAGAGATCGACGTGCGCCAACGCGCGCAGGAGGAACTGGCCGGGCGCGTCCAGGAGTTGCAGGCGGTGCTGGCCTCGTTACCCCAAATGGCGTTTACCGTGGCGCCGGATGGTCGGCTCGAATACGTCAACGCGCACTGGTTTCGCTACGCCGTTGATTCCAGGACGTTTCCGGCTACCCACGCGGACGACGATGTGTGGGGAGAATGGGAAGAGGCCCGGACCAGCGGCACGGAATTTACCCGCGAGCTTCGCCTGGAAGACCGGTCGACGGGGGAGTTTCGCTATCATTTGCTCCGCATCCTGCCCGTCTGGCAACAGGACGAGCTGACCCGCTGGATTGGTACGTTCACCGACATTCATCCGCAAAAACTGGCCGCCGATCTGCTGGAGCAGCAGGTTCGGGTACGAACCAATGAACTGCTGGTTAAAAACACCGAATTGGAGCGCAGCAACCACGAGTTGCAGCAATTTACCTGGGTGGTGTCGCACGATTTGAAAGAGCCGCTCCGGAAAATTCAGTTGCTGAATGGCCTCATCAAGGAAAAATACCTTAAAAATCAGGACGAAGCAGTTTCCCTGCTCGACCGCTCCATCCGGTCGTCGGCCCGGATGTCCAGCTTGATCGATGCCGTGCTGGCCTACTCCCGGCTTTCGGCCCCCGAAGCCTTTCAGCCCACCGATCTGAATGCCTTGCTGGATGAATTGCTGCTGGATTTTGACGATGCCGTCAGCCGCAACGGGGCCGTGATTACCGTGGCTAAATTTCCCTTGATCGATGCGATACCGGCCCGAATCCGGCAGGTTTTTCAGAACCTGATCGGCAATGCGCTCAAATTTGCGAAAGCCGATGTGCTGCCCGTTATCGAAATCAGCGCCGAATTGATCGAAACAAAGGCGATTGATGGAAAGCCAACGAGCGATGGCACGTTTTGTCGGATCGTGGTGCGGGACAACGGCATCGGGTTCGACGAAAAATTCGCGGGCCGTATTTTCGGTATGTTTCAACGCCTGCACGACCAAAGCAGCTACGAAGGCACCGGCATCGGATTGGCCATTGCCAAGAAAAACATCGATACCCACCAGGGCCTGATCGCGGCCCGGAGCCAGGTCGACGAAGGGGCTATTTTTACCGTCGTGCTCCCGGTGAAACAGCCCAGTCCGGCACTGATTTACGCAACAACCTAAGCCGTTTTACCCAATTACCCATGCCACAAACGTCATCGTCGAACTCGGTCATCCGGCAACTCCAACTGGTCTTTTCCATTTCAACCGTTCTGCTGCTGGTTAGCCTCGTTGCTTCGTTTTACAGCATCCAGAAACTGATCGGAAACTCCCGGCTGGTCAACCACACCAATCAGGTGTTGATCGAAGCCGAGAACATCATCTCGTTCATGAAAGATGCCGAGACGGGCCAGCGTGGGTACCTGATCACGCTCGATCCGCGCTTTTTGCAGCCGTACACGGGCAGTCGTGAAAAAGTGGCGGCCAGTTACAATCAACTCCTGGGACTGACGACCGACAGCCCGGAACAACAAAAAAATCTTGAGCAGGCGAAGGGCTTGTACGAAGCCAAATTTGCTCAAATGCAGCGAATCATCGACCTCACCCGACGCAACAAAGCCTTCAGCCAGGATACCCTCCAACGGAACCAGGAAATGGCGCGGGGAAAACAGGTGATGGACGACCTCCGGGCGGTGATGAACCGCGTAAAAACGCAGGAAGAGGGCCTGCTGCAAACCCGCGTCGAGCAGCAACAGATTTACATCACCTACACGCCCTTCCTGCTGGTGATCGCGGCCATTTTCTCCATGCTAATCACGGGGTTTGCGTACTGGCGGATCAAAAAAGACCTGGATGCCCGGATTGCCCAACAGCAACTGGACGAGGCGAAATACATCGAAACCACCAGGCGCATCGTGGTGATGGAGGGCATCACCCAGGCCATTGCCGGGGGTACTTATTCGGTGCGCAGCCAGGATGCCCTGGACGATGAACTGGGACGAATCGCGAAGGCGCTGAACCAGATGGCGGGGTCGCTCGAACAAACGTTTACGGAGTTGAGCGCGAAAAATTGGCTCCAGGCGGGGTCGGTTATCCTGAGCGATGCCATGCGGGGCGAACGGGATTTGAAACGGCTGGCCACCCGCCTGATCGATACCATTGCCACCTACGTAAACGCCCCGCTGGGCACGATGTACCTGGCCGATCACGATGCCACGTTTACGCTGGCCGGGAGCTACGCGGCCCAGGGCGTGCCCGCGACCATCCGGGCGGGGGAGGGCCTGGTCGGGCAGGTGATTGAGCGCAAAAAAACGCTGCTCGTGCGGGACGTACCCCCCGATTACCACCGGGTAGGCTCCTCCCTGGGGCAAGCCCTGCCGACTTCGTTGGTGATCGCGCCCCTGCTGTACGGCGAGGGGTGCGTGGGGGCCATCGAACTGGGCCTGTTGCGTACCCCCAATCCGCTGGAAATCGAATTTATCGAGGCCAACCTGGAAGCCATCGCTATCGGCGTCAATTCCGCCCTGGACTACGGGAGGTTGCAGAATTTTCTGGAAGAAACCCAGGCCCAGTCGGAGGAATTGCAGGCCCAGCACAGCGAAATGGAAAACCTGAATTCGGAACTGGAAATGCAGGCCCAAAAGCTCCAGGCCTCCGAAGAGGAGCTGCGCGTGCAGCAGGAGGAACTTCAGCAGACCAACGCCGAACTCGAAGAACGAGGCCTGTTGCTGGAAGAGAAAAACGGGGAGATTCAGAAAAAAGCCGATGAACTGGAGGTATCCACCCGCTACAAATCGGAGTTTCTGGCCAATATGTCCCACGAACTCCGGACGCCACTCAATTCGATTTTATTGCTGAGCCGGTTGCTGACCGAAAACACGGACAAAAACCTGAACGACGACCAGGTCGAATACGCCCGGGTGATTCAATCGTCGGGCAACGGGTTGCTCGGGTTGATCGATGAAATTCTCGATTTGTCGAAAATCGAAGCCGGGCAGATGAGCCTGGATTACGCGCCGGTGCCGGTCAGCGAGCTTACCGACGAGCTACAAGCCCTGTTCGGTCTGTTGGCCAGGGACAAAGGCCTGAACTTTGCCATCACCGTGGATCCGGAGCTGCCGTCGGTGATTGAAACCGACCGGATGCGGCTGGGTCAAATCCTGAAGAATTTACTTTCCAATGCGCTCAAGTTCACCGCCCAGGGCAGCGTCAGGTTGACGATCAAAAAAACCGGCACTCCGGCCAACACCCTGTGTTTTGTGGTCACGGACACGGGGATCGGGATTCCGCTGGAAAAACAGCCGCTCGTGTTCGAGGCGTTTCAACAGGCCGATGGATCGACCAAACGGAAATACGGCGGTACCGGCCTGGGCCTGTCGATTAGCCGCGAACTGGCGAAGCTGCTGGGCGGCGAGATCACGCTGACCAGTCAGGTCGACAAGGGCAGCGAATTCACGGTGCAACTGCCGGTTTTGGGCACGGCCCCCGCCCCGGCACCGGCGGTCAAACCCAGTCCATCCCTCCCCACCCCGCCGCCCGCCATCCCCGCCGTACCGGGCAAATACCTCAGCACCGTCATTCCGGAGGCCATCCCCGACGACCGTACCGCCATCACGGCCCAGGACAAAACGATTCTTATCATCGAAGACGACCCGGCCTTTGCCAAATCGCTGCTGGAATACGCCCGCAAGAAAGGCTACAAAGGCATCGTGGCGGTTCGGGGCGACGAGGGGCTGGCGCTGGCGGCCACCTTCAAACCGCTGGGTATTTTGCTCGATATCCAGTTGCCGATCATGAGCGGCTGGGAGGTGATGGATGCCCTGAAGGCCAATCCGCAGACCCGGTCCATTCCGGTCCACATCATGTCGTCGTACCAGGTCAAGAACGAGAGTCTGTTGAAAGGGGCGATTGATTTTGTAGACAAACCCATGGCGTTCGAACAGATGCAGGCGATTTTCAAGAAAATCGAATACGTCCTGAATCGGCATCCCAAGAAAGTGCTAATCATCGAAGACAACCCCAAACACGCCAAAGCACTAGCCTATTTTCTGGAAACCTACCACATCACCTCGGAACTGAAAAGCAACATCGCCGAAGGAATTGATGCCCTCAAACGCAGGGAAGTGGACTGCGTGATTCTGGACATGGGCATTCCGGATCACCAAGCCTACGAAACCCTCGAAGAAGCCAGGAAAAACCCCGGCCTCGAAAACCTGCCGATTATTATTTTCACCGGGAAAAGCCTGTCGATGGGCGAGGAACTGAGGATTAAAAAATACGCGGATTCCATCATCGTCAAAACGGCCCATTCCTACCAGCGGATGCTCGACGAGGTATCGCTTTTTCTGCACCTGGTCGAGGAAGCCAAACCAGCCAACGAGACCAACGGCGCGCCTAAAAAGTTGGGCGGCCTGAGCCAAGTGTTGACCAACAAAACGGTGCTGGTGGCCGACGACGACGTGCGGAATATTTTTGCCTTGTCGAAGGCGCTGGAGCAGTACAGCATGACGGTGATTCCGGCGCTGGATGGCAAGGAAGCCCTGCAAAAACTAACGGAAAACCCGGACATCGACGTGGTGTTGCTCGATATGATGATGCCCCAACTGGACGGATACGAAACGGCCCGGAAAATTCGGGAGCAGTATCGGTGGAAGGATCTGCCGGTGATTGCCGTAACGGCCAAAGCCATGACCGGCGACCGCGAAAAATGCATTCAGGCCGGGGCATCGGATTACATCACCAAACCGGTGGACATCGATCAGCTTATTTCACTCCTCCGGGTGTGGCTTTACGATCGGGCGTAAGGATTCCTGATCGGAAAGTTACCGGGTAGAATAAACCCTGCGGCCGGTCGCGCTGCACCAGAATCGCCACTTCACCCCAGTAAAATGCGCAAAAAACGAGTGCTGATTATCGACGACGATGCCCGAAATATTTTCGCCCTGACCGCTACCCTCCGGGCGAAAGGATTCGAGTGCCGGTCGTGTCTGAACGCCCAGGAAGCGCTCGACATCCTTCAGACCGACGAGGTAATCGACGCGGTTCTCATCGACATGATGATGCCCGACATGGACGGGTACGAGGCGATTCCGCGCATCAAAAACCTACCCAACCGAAAAGATACGCCCCTGTTTTCGGTCACGGCGCAAGCAATGGTCGGCGACCGGGAAAAATGCCTGCGGGCCGGAGCCACGGAGTACATCGCCAAGCCCATCGACGTGGACCGGCTCTTGCAGTTGCTGGCGGGCATTTAAGGAGTTGCCATGCTTGAAGAGAACGACGTTGACTTATTGCTGAATGATTTGCTGGAGGTGTACGGGTACGACTTTACCCATTACGCCCGGGCATCGCTGAAGCGGCGGATTACCCGGCTATGGTCGCTGGATAAGTTCCCCAGTTTTGCCGAATTGCGGTACCGGGTCAAAACCGATGAAGCGTACCTGAAACGGTTTGTGGAGGAATTGACGGTGAACGTCACCGAGATGTTTCGCGACCCGCAGTTTTACAAAATCCTCCGAACGGAGGTGCTCCCTACGCTGGCCGCCAAGCCGTTTATCCGCCTCTGGCACGCGGGCTGCTCAACGGGCGAAGAAGTGTTTTCGATGGCCATTTTGCTCAAAGAAGCGGGCCTGTTGTCCAAGTCGTTGCTGTACGCTACCGACCTCAACCCGGAAGTACTGGAAGCGGCCCGCCGGGGCATTTTTCCGCTGGCACCTATGAAGCAGTATTCGGAGAATTACCAGCTTTCGGGCGGAACCCAGGATTTTTCCAGGTACTACACGGCCCAGTACGGGCGGGTTAAATTCAGCGAGGACTTAGCCGAAAAAATGGTGTTTTCCACCCACAACTTAGTCTCGGATCGCTCCTTCAACGAGTTTGATCTGATTCTCTGCCGCAACGTGCTGATCTATTTCGACAAGGTTTTGCAGGAACGCGTCCTGACCCTGTTCGATGAAAGCCTGGGACCGCTCAGTTACCTGGCGTTGGGGGCCAAGGAAACCCTGAAGTTTTCCCCGATCCAGGCTAAATTCAAGCCACTGGACAGCGAAAAAATATGGCGAAAAATCGGGTAATCGACACCTGCCGGATCGTGCTGATCGGCGGTTCAACGGGCAGCATCGAGGTGCTGCTCGAACTGCTACCGGCCTTGCAATCGCCCCTGCCGTTTGCCCTGATCATCGTTCTGCACCGCAAAAACACCGCCGACTCTACGTTGGCGACGCTGCTTTCGCTCAAAACGAGCATCCCGTTCCGGGAAGTTGACGACAAAGACACCCTGCTGCCGGGTATCATTTACCTCGCCCCCGCCGACTACCACCTGCTGATTGAACGAGACGGGACGTTTTCGCTCGATGATTCTGAAAAAATCAACCACAGCCGACCGTCCATCGACGTCACCTTCGAGTCGGCTGCCGACGTGTGCGGGCCTTCCCTGGTGGGTATTTTGCTTTCGGGGGCCAACGCGGATGGAACGAACGGGTTGAAGGCCATCAAAAAAGCGGGCGGGACCCTCGTCGTTCAGCGGCCCGACACCGCCCAGGTGGCGTTTATGCCGCAGCAGGCCATTTCGGGCGCGGCGATTGATTTTGTGTTTGATGTGCGGGAATTGACCACGTTTGTGAATTCGTTGCCGCCGCGATTGTAGGAAAAACGGGTGGCAACTCATTTTTTCCGGCTCATTCTCGCTCGTCCGTTCTGACATCGCGCTACACGTTGGTTTTTGACGAGTCAGCGATTTTTGATTAACCCAATTCCCAGCGCAATCGCCGATAAAGCCAGTACCCCGATGCCGACGTACAAAATGGCAATAAGTCCGGTCGGTTGGGTGATGTTCACCCCGCCGTCGCGCCGAAAAACCCAGCGCTGACCAGGATTGGCGCCAGCGGAAAGCCAATGCGTGCGAACCGACCAATTGAGTGCGGTGGACAACCGGGCGTGGTCGGCGAGTAGTTGCGCGACCAACGCCAGAATGACCAGCGTACCAGCGTGGGCGTGACCAGCCCGGAACATACTGCGCTGAAAATCAGTCAGGGGAAGCGGGTCCCAACTGGCCAGCAGCATAAGCAGAAAATAGCCCCCGTACTGGATCCTGGGGACGGTCAGGAGGATGATGCCACAGAAGCGTTTGCTGAGACGGCTCATGGTCATGTTTTTTTTGAAACCCGTTCAGGCAAAATTAATCCGCCCGGCCATTCTGACCCGTCGCTGAATAGTGTCGCAATGCGCCTCCAATTTGTCGCAATCCCCCTCCTCCAACCCCAACGGAGCACCTTACTTTTGCCTTGTCAACCAACCAAAATAAGAAAATGGCAACGCAACTTTTTGTCAACCTGCCGGTCAAAGACCTTCAGAAATCCGTCGAATTTTTCACCAAACTCGGGTTTGAGTTCAATCCGCAATTTACCGACGAGAACGCCACCTGTATGCTCATCGGGCCGGAGAGTTTCGCGATGCTGCTCGTCGAGAAATACTTCAAGACGTTCACCAGGAAGGAAATCAGCGACGCAACCCGCAGCACCGAAGTGATTCTGGCGATCTCCGCCGAGAGCCGGGAAAAAGTGGATGAGCTGGTGGACAAAGCCCTGGAAGCGGGCGGAGCGGCCTCGAACGAGCCGCAGGATCAGGGCTGGATGTACGGCCGCAGTTTTCAGGATCTGGACGGGCACCTCTGGGAAGTGGTGTACATGGATCCGGCTGGGATTAGTTAAAAAATCAGAAAACAGGCGTGGCCTGCCGGTTCGGGATGAAATCTCCGAACCGGCAGGCCACGCCTGTTTTTTCCCGGGGGTATCCTATCCCGCGCCGGTCACTACTCACTTGCATTCGTCGTTGCCTTTCCCAAAAATTTCATCAAGCAAAAGCTCGCAATACGTGTATTCGATCTCGTACTTCAATTCGATTCGCAAGGTGATCGAAGCTAGCTTGTTGGAAGGAAGGGTGGTTCCCCGCAGCACGACTCCAATCTGACGAGAATTGCCGGAAGTAGCCGTCAGCACTTTGACCAGAAAGTTGTTTAACGGTTCTACCCCATCCTTGAGGATGATTGCGTTTGCCACGAAGGCCTGGGTTTTACTGATGTCGATGTTATTTTCCCGAACCAAATCGATAAAACCGGGGGTTTCCTGGGCCAATAATTGTAGGATTCGCAAATTATCAGCGGTGTTGTCCGAATTTTTGTCAATGGAAATGGACACGTACTCCAGGTTGACTTTCTGAATTTTAGCCCCCGGTCGGGTGACCTGGAGTTCTCTGGCGATGTCACTCATACTGATGTAAGCAACCTGTTCAAACGCACCGGTTTTGCTGATTCGGTACACGAGCGTTGGCTCGGCCTTGAGCGTATCTTTGAACGTATGGTACGAATGCTTGCAGCCCGACAGGAGCAATGCGGTGGTCAAAAAACTGAAAAGAAGGCGTTTCATGGAGTTATTGGTTAGGAGATTTTCCGAATCGAAAGCCCATCGTGCCGTAGCCCGTCAGGGGCGAAGGGCCACCCACTCCGGCACCGAGCGAGAAAAAGCCCAGTTGCAGGTGCGCTCCGATGCCGCCCAGAAAGGACTTTTTCACGGTCAAATCTGCCGTGACCGCCTGGGGTTGGTTGTTTTCGAGGTACTCGTAGGAGACGGCGAAGGTGCCGGTTTGGAAGCCCGCCCAGGCGAAAATTCCCCCCCGCTTGCCACTCAGCCCCGCCTGCACGTAGGCGTAGTGGCTCTGCGCGGCGATGGCCCGCCCAATGTCGGTTTTGTGGTAGGCGTAACCGACGTTGAGGGCGAACGGAGAATTTTCAAGAAAATACCGCCCCATGTCGTGCCGGATGCCAATTCCGAGCAGCGAGAGTTTCCCGAAGTCATCGCCGAAATCGATGGGTAGCAATCGCAGGGAAACTTCGGTGCCGTAAATGCCACCGATGCTGAGTTGGGGCACGGCCCAGAACAAGCGCTTCAGGCCGTACCCGCCCGGAAACGTATACCGCGTTCCGTTTTCACCCTCGACCGACACCAGCGTATTTTCGCCCACCACCGTCGGTACGGTGGCGGTTTGTTCGGGGCTGAAGGGGACTTCGGTACTGGCCGAAAATGTTTTCTGGTCCGAGGTGGGCATCACGCCCAGGGCCGTCAGGTTGAAGCGGACGTAAAAGTGGCCGTCGATCCGGGCCGAGGGCTGGAGACCGGTATTTGAACCAGCACTCACCAGGTCGGCGAGGGGTTGGAGGTAGCCCTGCCGGTTTTGCCCCAGGTAGGCATCGAGGAAATCGTTGAGTTTTTGGGCGTAGCTGCCGGTGGTCAACAGGAGCAGACCGAGGAAAACGCCGGAACCGTACTTGTTTTTCATGCGATTTGGGGGTTTCGATTCCCAAAAGTAGTCGGCGGCCCTAACCCCGTTCAATACCCTTTGGAGGGTATTCTTTCGTACATTCCCCTAAAAATCATCCCTGAACATGGCCCCCTCCTGGCGAAGGTGCGTTGAAGCGATAGCCCTGACGCTCCTGGCCTTCCCCGGCCTGGGCCAGGCCCCGATTCAGGTGGGCGGGCGGTTCGGGCAGGAAGTCGTGAGCCGACAAGCCGGGGTGTTCGATGATTCCCTGAAAAGCTGGCCCGGCATCCGGATTCCAGCCGGGGCCGTAGGGTTCAAACGCTACGCGGGGCCGTCGATCAACCTCGGGTTTTCAAACAGTTTTTTCTGGGTACGTTTTCGGATGCACAACCCCGATTCGGTCGGGAAAGAATTGCTGTTGGAAGTTGAAAATCCGCACCTCAACAAGCTCCGCCTGTTCACGGTCGCGCCGGGGCGGGTGCGGGCCAGCCTCCTCACCGGCGACCATTTTCCGTTTACCCAGCGTCCCCTCCGCCATCCGCATTTTCTGTTTCCGGTCCGCGTGCCGCCGCGCCAAACCCTGACCGCCTACCTCTGGGTGGACAAACACGGCGAACAGGTGCAGATTCCGCTCCGGCTTTGGGACCGGGCGGTTTTTGAAGCCAACCGCTACCAACTTTACCTGTTTGCCGGGTTTATGCTGGGCATCATCGGTCTCTACGCCATCCTGAGCCTGTTGACGGCCCTGTTTTTTCGGCAAAAACTCACGACGTACTACTTTTTTTATACCGTGGCGGTTTGGCTTTTTTTCGCGGCCCACACCGGGCTGGGCTTTGCCCTGCTCTGGCCGGAGGCCACCTGGTGGACCAGCGCCGCCCGCCCCAGTACGGTGTTGCTGATTTATGTGTTTTCGTTTTTGTTCGCCCAGGAATTTTTTCACCTGTCGAAAACCAACCGGGCGCTGTTTCGCTACACGCAAGGGCTGTTGGGGGTGATTGGCTCGCTGCTCCTGATTCTTTGGGCGCAGCATCCGGCGCTGGGCTGGTTCAAAAATTACTGGTACAACCCCGTGTACTACGCGGGCGATGGCTTGCTGCGGTTCATGATTGCGGTTCACCTCGTGGCGGTGGTTTCCCTGGTGTCGGTGATGGGCATCGGGGTGCTCGTGTTTTTCCGAACTAAAAAAGTAGAAGGCCTGTGGTTCGCTTTGGGCTATACGATGCTGCTGCTGTCGGGATTTCTGATTGTGTTCGTGCACGCCGGGTACTGGCCCGATACCTACCTGACCCAGAACCTCCCGCTGATTGCTACCGGGCTGGAAACCGTGATTTTATCGATTTTGTTGGCGAACCGATTTAAAACCATTTACCAGGACAACGCCCGGATTTCGGCGGAACTGGCCGGACAGCGGCAACGCAACGCGCTCCAGTTGCTCGAAGGCCAGCGCATCGAGCGCCGTCGGCTTTCGCAGGAACTCCACGACGGCATCAGCCTTTCGCTCACCAACGTGAGGCTGCGGCTCTCGATGCTGGCCGAAAAAATGACGGGTCAAGGCCCGGAAGTGCAGCGGTTGGTGGACGCACTCGGCGAGGTGGGGCAGGATGTCCGGCAGTTTTCGCACGCGCTTTCGCCGGTGATGCTCGAACGCTACGGCCTGGTCGATGCCCTCGACGAACTCGTCCACACGCTCCGGGGCAGCCACCCTGGGCTGTCGCTGTCGTTTCAACACCGAGCGGTGGATGCCAACGCGATGCAGCCGCTGGTGGCGCAGACGCTGTACCTGATTTCGCTCGAATTGCTCAACAACGTCGTAAAATACGCCCAGGCCCGGCGGGCTTCGCTCGAACTCACGCAAACGGGCACCCTGCTCCGCCTGGACGTGACCGACGACGGCATTGGTTACGACCTGTCCGGCGCGACAACGGGCATTGGGTTGTTAAACATCGAGGCCAGGGTACACCTGCTCAACGGGCGTTTTTTCATCGACCGGCTGCCCGTCGGGATGCGGCACACGGTGGAAATCGAGGCTCAAACCAGCTTTTTTTCGTAAGCGAGTTTCACCAGGTCGGCGTTGGTGTGGAGGCCCAGTTTCTTGAAAATATTTTTCTTGTGGGTATGCACGGTGTGCTTGCTGAGGAAGAGCGCATCCGCGATTTCCTGCTCGGATAATCCCTGCGCCGTGAGCCGGATGATTTTTTTTTGTTGTTCCGAAAGCAGCGCGAGTTGGAGGAAATCGGCCATTTTGCTTTCCTCGTGAAAAGTCGCCATCCGCTCGGTTTTCAGTTGCCGACTCAGGTAGGTTTTGCCCTGCCCGATGCTTGCCAGCGCGTCGACCCATTCGGCCCGCAGGGCGTCTTTCAGCAAATACCCCTGCACGCCGCTTTCGAGGGCTTTTTTGACTAGGCCGGGCGACTGGTAGGCCGAAAAAACCAGAATTTTCAGGCCGGGATGACGCCGCTGCAAGTCGGGGACCAGGTCGAGGCTGTTTTTTTCTTCGATGTTTAAATCCAGAATCAGCAAATCCGGGCGGGTGGCCGCGCACACCGACACGAGTTCTTTCAGCGAAGCCGCCGTCCCGACCAGTTCGCAACCGCCGAGGCTATCGAGCATCAGCCGGATGCCTTCGAGCACCACCGGGTGGTCATCGGCGGCGGCGATTCGGTAGAGCGTGGGTTGGGCGTCGGGCAAGGGAAGGCCGGTGAAGTTTGGGACGAAGCGGGAAGTTACGATTTTTTGCTTTTTTGAATAACCGGCTGATGGGCCGCAGGTGGGTATTGCGTAACACCAGTACCCGGTCTAAAAAGCATCGGGGGGCTCCTGACTTCCCGCGCCGAAGCCCAATCAACCGACACGGTTCGCTTTGCTGGGGAGGCTAACGCGGTGGGTGATGAAGATGGGTGCGAGGGCAAAACCGTTGTTCGCGACTCCCTTCCGAAGCATCGCAAACAACGGGCGGGCCGTCTGGAGTAGATTCCGTATTTCTACGCTACTAGTCTTCAATAAATTACCGAACATTTGTACCCTCTCTACACGCTCCTTGCCCTGGCTTGGGTTCCGCCGGGCGGTCAGCTACCCTTGTTTCATTTTAACTAGCACAAACCATGAAAAACTTGCTCTTGTGTGTGACGTTGCTTTGGCTGATCGGCTGTGCCAAAGACGAAGATGCGGGCAGTCCGCCCGAAAAAACGGTGAACGATGTGGTGTTGACGGCCAAGCCGTTCAACGTACCCGTCACGGGTTTCGACATTGGCCCTTACAGCTTTCATTCGGTGATGGTTGGCAACGCCATTTATTTCGCCAGCAACTCCAACACGGCCAAACCCCAATTTTTTACGCGGTACGACATCAACAGCAACGCGTTCTCGGCGGCCCTGGCCAAATCCCCGAACGTGTGCGGATGTGGTTACTCGAGCAGGCTCGTGACCGACGGCACCAACGTTTTTTACATCGCCAATGACGCCACCCGGTACGTTGCTTCGTCGAATACCTGGCAAACGCTGTCGTTTCCGACTACTGCCAAGGACAACCACGGCGAAGCTGGTGCCGCCTATTTCAACGGCAACATCTACTTCGTGGGTGGCCGCACGGCGAGCACCTTGTTCAAATATTACAGCATTGGACAGGATAAATGGTTTACCGTACCCAATTACCTCTACCCGGCCAACAGCAGCGAAATGGCCGTTTACAAAGACCGGCTTTACGCGATTGGCGGGCAGGGCATCCAGCAGAAAGTATCTTATTTTTCAACCACCGCCAATTCCTGGACGGCCTTGAAAGACGTTCCGTTTCCAGTAAATACCAGCTCCACCGGCACCTATTCCGCCGTGCTCAACGAGTACCTCTTTCTGTTGCAGGGTAAGCAAATCTACGTGTACGACCTGACGAAAGACACCTGGTCGGCGGCCATTCCGCTCCCCGACGCGCCAAACAACGCCAACCTGTTTACGAACGGACAGAAGTTGTTCCTGGCCGGAAAAAACGCCGCTAACATTCCCGTGGTGACCGAACTAACCATGTCGTTCAAGTAACCGAACCGGCCCCGGCTTCTGACGGGCCGGGGCAGCCGTCCGCCTACGCTTCGCACTATCGGGCGTTTTTTGAGTGTGAATAGACTACTTTTGTGCGGCTTCTCTATCACTCGAAAAACACTATGAAAACGATCGGTCTGCTCGTCGGATTACTTTACCTGGCGTTAGCCGGGGCAGCGGCCCAAACGTTCCGGGGTCTCGACAAATCGCCCATGGACATGGCCTACTACCCGGACGACTATGCACACGACCGCAAATTCGCCCCGGCCAAGATCGGTACCGACAAGGCGATGGTGCGGGTTGCCTACAGTCGCCCGGCCAAGGCTGGGCGGGAGGTATTTGGCAAATTAGTCCCCTACGGCAACGTATGGCGGGCCGGAGCCAATGAAGCGCCCGAAGTCAAATTCTACCAGGACGCGACGGTTGGTGGTAAAAAAATACCGGCGGGTACCTACGCCCTGCTGACCATCCCGAACGAAACCGAGTGGACCATCATCCTCAGTTCCGATCTTGATCAGTGGGGGGCTTACAGCTACAACGAAGCCCTGGACGTAGCCCGCGTGACCATACCAGTGCAGAAAGCGGAGACGGTCCTCGAGAATTTTTCGATTCGGTTTGTCAAGAAAGATGCGAAAAATGCCGTGATGTACTTGGGTTGGGATTCGACGGTGGTAGCGGTGCCGGTTTCGTTTTGAGGTGGAGAAATGGCTTACGCTGACGTTATCCTCCGTCAGCGTAAGCCGTTTCTATGGTTGGATTACGGACTACGGGCGCTAGGCCGTACCGGGGATGTCGAGCGTACCCGCAAACTCCAACAGGTCGACAATCCGGTAGTTGATGGGGTCCGCGCCGGTCGGTAAACCAAACCGGGGCTGCCAAGTGGAATCGGCCAGAATGGAGTTCGGCGTGTCTTTCAGCAGCCGGATGAACACTTCCGTCACGATTCCGCCGCCGACCGGCCCCAGTTGGTTGCCCTGCCCAAGAACCTCGGCTTCTTTCAGCACGTAGTACCAGAGCGGCGTTTTTTTCAACAGCAGGCCGTTGTCGGCATTCAGAATCTTCACCGTTTGCTCGTGAAGTGCTTCCTGGGCGGGAGTGGGATGCGGGAAGGGGCTTTGGAGGAGTTGGGCCGTCGTCAACGGGGTTTCGCCCATTTGCCGGGCAACGGTTTGCCCGGTGGGTACGCGCAGGGCCATGCTCCTGACCAGATTCCGGGAAGTGAGGGTGGCAAAAAGCGAACCGGAAGGCGGATTGCCCGGCCCCGGCAGGCTGTTCATGGTGAAGGCAACGCGGGTGTCGATTTTACGGGCCTTGTTGATGGCGCGGATTCCGCCCACCGTGAAAAAGCTTTTCCAATTGATAATCCAGTTGGTGGGAATGTCTCGTTTCGTGAACTGGAACGCGTACAGGAACGAATCGTTGGGGAACGAACCGTTGAAGTGGTACGTATCCCGGATGAGGGAGTGGCCAAAGCGATAAGCGGCCACCGAAAACTCGACCGGCATGAAAAAGGGCCGACTTTCGGGGAAAAACGTCAGGCCACCGGTCAGTACTTTTTCCACCTGGGCGACGCCGACCATGGTTTTCAGAAAGTCGTGTACCAGCACCCATTGGTAATGCCGCCGGACTTCGAGTTGGGCTTTCTCGAAGAGTTTGTCGGGAGTTAGCGTAGCGTCTTCCAGCTTGAGGGCATCCACCACCGCGTTATGAAACCTGATGAAACTCATGTGGAGTTGGGCAACGAACAGATTTTCATCGTTGCGCGGATCGCCGATGATGGCAATCTTGCCCGAATTGCGTTGCAGGTCGAAATCGTTCGTTGGGACGCTGACGTTGGAGGGGGTATTCGTACCCAGTATCATCTTCACGCCGTCTTTGTCGTACAGAAAGGAATCCACCGCCGGGCCGTCCCCGTACACGCTGTCCAATTCCAGGTTGGGGGTGCGGTAATTCGTGAGTTCTCTGGCGTCCTGGTCATTTTTATCGGATAGGAGGTCGAACCCAATTCTTGAATCGACGTCAAGGGTGATGTCGTGATCGACAAACTGGCCGAAGTACGTGTAGCCCGCATCAATGGTGCCGTCGGGGGGATCGACCACCGCAGGGTCCTCCAGCATATTTTTTCCCAACTCCTCGAGGAGCGCCTGGTTTTGGGCCGTGCAGGGAAGCCGAAGCCGGTTTCTGAACAGATAGCCGTACTTATCGCCCCGGTATCTGTGTTTATCCCCCTGGCTGATGCGGACAAACGTGGGGGAGAGGCCAAAAAACGTTCGTTTAAATCCGTGCGAAAGGCGCATCACCTGTGCCTCGGGCAACGCATTCAAATTGGGTTGAGAGGAATCGGCCATTGTCAAAGCGGGTTGAGGGGGATTAAATGGAATTAATGTACTTCTTACCGGATCAAAGTTCAGGACAATCCCTACACCGCGCAACCGGGAAAAACACCCTTTTTTACCAGAGTGTCGATGGATCAGCATTGGAAAGAAATGCAGTTTTGTACACAGCAACCCCGAACAATCTAGGCCTGCGCTGATGGGTAAAGCGAAGAAATTTAGAGGGGGTTGGTTACCAAGCGTTGGGCTTGGCCGAGGAAGAATGGCGGATCACAAACTCGCAATATTGCGGTTTGCGATGTTCCGAAGCGCATCGCGAATAACGGGAAATCGACTTGCGTACGCGGTTCAGGATCAACTAGATTAGTGACTGGCCAACTCCTGCGTCACTTCTTTTCTGTCCTCTGAATAGTTTCAAAATCGCCTTTACTCCAGCGCGGATTAACCGCATTGACATCAATGAGAAACCGTCCGGTTTTGGTATCGAGAATAATGGTCTGGCGATCACCGGTTACAACCTGAAACCGTCGGATGTCGGGGTCTGGTTCGGCTTTGGGCTGGTCAGCGGGTTTGAAATTGGTCATCAGTAAGAGACCAAGGATGGTCAGCGCACCGAGGAAAAATGATTTTAGGTCAAGGGCAATGGTTACGGGTTTCATAGCGATTCGTTGGTTTGGATGATGCCTTTGAAACGCCGAAAGGAGCCTGCCAGTACTTCGCAGTAAATTGCCTGTGCTGAGTTTGCCTGGTAATTCAGACATTTTGCCGGATGTTTATCCGGCACTGTGAATAAACGCCGTTTTGTAAACGGCGGGCCGCGATAGCGGCTAACTACGCTGATGGAAAATGTGTAGGAGTGTAAAGGGGTTGGGTTACAACGCGTTGGGCTTGGCCGGGGAGGGGTGGCGGGTCACAGACCCGCAGTATTGCGGTTCGCGATGTCCCTTCGGAACAACGGGACGCAACTCGGTTTATTGGAAGTTCTGATGCTGAATTGTGCAAAAAGGTGGTCGAAGACTACCGGCATTTGCGTCCAACGTTGCAAACGTCGGACAACGTATTTCTAATTTTTTTTGAGGATACACTACGGAGAACGGGGTAGACTACAATTAAAACAACTTCAGGTCTTTAGTTGATAAGCCAATATTTATTCCTAATAGTGCAATGATGTTATCTACTTTTGAAAAATTCTTTCCAATGCTCCCTACGACATATAATTGCTCCAAAACTTTATAATTTGCTACTACAACAAAACGATGATTTTCTTGAGCGAGTAAATAATCTTTTCTGAAAAGGAGCTCTGCATTCAAAGAAAGGTTTTTCTTCCTATTCTCACCTCCGAGACTAAAACCTAAATCCAGTATATCAGAATTTTCAGAAAAAGAGCCCTGCTGTTTATTGTTTATGTAACGAACCAATCCCGTTAGGCTTAAAGCTTTTGGTTTATACGAAATATTCGCCCATCCTCCTGAGCGCGAACGTTTTAATTGCTCATATCCATTAGTTGGAGCATACCCTAATAACGCACCTGCAATCTCAATCACAAATTTAGGGCGTTTATCAATTTCTTTTAGTTCTCTGCGAGCTTTATTAATTGCAGTTGTATCAAATGAAAGAGGGGGTACTGAAAGTAATGATTCTATTTCAGCTATTTTATCATTTAACTCACTCTTATGTATTCGTATAGGAAAAAATCGCACCCCTACTGATAGAAAAGAACCAGTATCTGATTTAAACGATGTTGCTGATATGCTAAAGGTTTGCAAGACTGGAGATATCTTCTTTACATAATCTTTATAGCTTAACCTGTCTCTTGATTTGCTGTTAATTAGCCAATAAGGAGCGGCCTCTAAAGATCCTCCATTATTTAATGACAATAGACTTGCGACAAATGCTTTCGTATTAGTTGGTCGGTTAACACTTGATGGTGTCTGATCAGAGATAATAAAACCCGGGCTAACTGGGGTCATTAAATCGGTAATAGTTACCTGATTAACTTGTCCACGAATAGGTAGACTGAAGTAAATCAGAAAAATGATACAAAACAAGAATTGAAAAGTTTTCATTTTAAGCTGAGATAAATGTATAAATAACAGTTAGCACAACGATACCTCCATCGCTTATTTTTATTGTTCCCTCCGAGGGATACCGATAGCTTTGTTTAGTGTTTGTGAACCTGTGGGTAATAATTACGCCGTTGTCAGGATCTTCATCATTTACATCCAAAACGTTAGTAAAAACACTTATACTCTTTCCGATTAATGAACTGCCTTTTCCAATATTTAAATTTGTGATGGTGCCTTTTGCAACCTGATTTCCGTCTTGGTCTTGAACAAATGAACCACCTATTTGTCCATTGCCAATTAGGATACTAAGCAGTACATTCGCATTAGATTGTACAGGTTGATTCTGTCTAATTTCTGGCAGGTGCTTAATTTCCGTTGGCATAATCTTGAAAGGTTTGGATGTAAAGAGATGTTTTTTCTACGGCCTGTCGGAATATTTGATATTGGGATACGACTGCTGCACAGCTTAAAAATACTAATCCCCTATTGTTTCAAGTCTGAATCATTAATCTGCACGGTCGGGGCTTAGGCTGGGTCGCAAAAATCCAATCTTTGGATTGCCCCATTGTTCTTTTGTTGAGCCAAAGGTGAAAGAAAAATTTTTGTCATACAACGGGGAAAACACCCTTTTTTCTTTCAACTCTTTTCCCGTATTTCGCAGCCCGAAAACCAAAAAGGCCAACCCCGTTAAGGGTTGGCCTCTTCATTTCAGTGGAGCAGGTAGGATTTACTCATCCAAATTCCCTTCCTCCACCTGAATCAAAACGTGTGCAGGTTCAGCACGCTCAAGCCCTCCACCCGGCTAAAATCTTTCTCATTTTGGCTGAGTAGGGTTAACCCACGCACCTTCGCCGTGGCCGCAATCACGGCGTCAGGAAGTTTGATACGGGCGGTGCGACGGATGGCGATGGCTTCACGGACGAGCACCGCATCAGCCAGCGGGATGACTTCGGCGGCATCAATCAACCGCTGCACCTTTTGAAGGTAGTCGTCCGGGGCCTGGAACCCGGGCACCTCGATTTCGGTGACGACGGAAATAATCAACTTGCCCTGGTCGAGCACTTCAAACATGAGTTGTTTTCCTTTCAAGGGCAATCGCCCTTCCAGGAAGTCAATCAGGGCATTGGAGTCGGCAAGATATCGCGTTCCCATTCGTTACGCATTTCTTCAAGTTGCCGATGTAGGTCTGCTGCCAATTCAGGCGTGATGCTGCCATACAGTTCCTCAGACAGCTTACGCTTGGGTTGCTCGGGTGGCTGGATGCGGATGACATCGAGGCTTTCGAGGTCGCGCAGCAGTGGGAGGGCCTTTTCGTTGAGCACTTCGATGGTGAGCGTCATGGTCTCGTCTCTGTTTTCTGGTGTATGTTTCCTTGAAAAGCGTACACGGCCCGCAGGCTTTCTTTGGGCAGGTGGGGGTAGCTTTCAAAAATTAGGTCTTCCGTCCAACCGTGGGCGAGGCGTTCGAGCAGGAGTTGAACCGAAATGCGCGTGCCTCTGATGACGGGTTTACCGCCCAGAATGGTTGGGTCGGCGTGGATGTAGTTCGTCCATTCCATGCGCTTGGTGTTTTGCCAAAAGTAATGGTTTAAACAGAAAGGCCGTTGGGGTTAACCAACGGCCTTTCTACGGTAGCGCGCTCCGACAACAATGTCGGCGCTACACTTCCATTTCCCCGCCCACATTCTCAAACCGAATCCCACCCTCGGCATCCAGTTCCATCATGATGACGGCGTCTTTACCCACGGCCCCGCTCAGGATTTCCTTCGAGAGCTGGTTGAGAATCCGGCGTTGCAGCACCCGCTTCAGCGGGCGGGCACCGAAGTTGGGCTCGTAGCCTTCCTCGGCCAGTTTTTCGAGAACCTCGTCGGCGGCTTCGAGGGTGATGCCCTGTTCGGCGAGGCGGCGCTGGATGCCCTTGAACTGGATGCCCACGATTTTGCGCAGGTTCTTCGGGTCGAGCGGCTCGAAGAGCACGATTTCGTCAATCCGGTTTAGAAACTCCGGGCGTACGCTGGCTTTGAGCAACTCCATCACGGCGGCTTTGGCCTCTTCCATCACGAGGGTGTGGTTCCAGCCTTCGTCCTCGGCAAATTTTTCCTGGATAACGTGGCTACCGAGGTTGGAGGTCATGATGATGATGGTGTTCTTGAAATTCGCCACGCGGCCTTTGTTGTCGGTGAGGCGGCCTTCGTCGAGCACTTGCAGCAGGATGTTCCACACGTCGGGGTGGGCCTTTTCAATTTCGTCCAAAAGAATCACGCTGTACGGCTTGCGGCGCACGGCTTCGGTGAGTTGCCCGCCTTCGTCGTAGCCCACGTAGCCCGGAGGCGCGCCGATGAGGCGGCTCACGGCGTGGCGCTCCTGGTACTCGCTCATGTCGATGCGCACCATCGCGCTGTCGTCGTTGAAAAGGTACTCGGCCAGGGTGCGGGCCAATTCGGTTTTGCCCACGCCCGTCGGGCCGAGGAACAGGAAGCTGCCGATGGGCCGCTTGAGGTCCTGCATCCCGGCGCGGCTGCGGCGCACGGCATCGGCCACGGCTTCGATGGCCTCGTCCTGCCCGGCCACACGGCGGTGCAGTTCGCGTTCGAGGTTCAGCAGCTTCTCGCGGTCGGATTGCAGCATTTTCTGGACGGGAATGCCCGTCCATTTCGCCACCACTTCGGCAATGTCTTCGGCGGTGACTTCTTCTTGGAGCAGGCGAACCTCACCCCCGGCCCCTCTCCTGCTGAGAGGGGTGAAACTTCCAGCAGTGGCTCCCCTCTCAGCAGGAGAGGGGCCGGGGGTGAGGTTCTTCCCGGCGAGTTCATTGAGCCGCTTCTCCGCCTCCGGCAATTTCCCGTACCGAATCTCCGCCACCTTGCCGTAGTCCCCGGCGCGTTCGGCTTGTTCGGCTTCGAGTTTGAGGTGGTCGATTTGTTGTTTCAGGTTGCGGACTTCCTGCAAACCGCCTTTTTCGGTTTCCCACTGGGCTTTGAGGGAATTGCGCTTTTCGCCCAGGTCGGCCAGGTCTTTGTTCAACTGGCTTTCCTTGTCGCGGTTTTCCTCGCGACGAATGGCTTCGCGCTCGATTTCCAACTGCATGATGCGGCGGTTCAACTCGTCCAATTCTTCGGGCACCGAGTCGATTTCGAGGCGCATTTTGGCGGCGGCTTCGTCCATCAGGTCGATGGCTTTGTCGGGCAAAAAGCGGTCGCTGATGTACCGGTTCGAGAGTTCGACGGCGGCGATGACCGCGTCGTCCTGAATCCGCACGCCGTGGTGAACTTCGTACTTGTCCTTGATGCCCCGCAGGATGCTGATGGCGTCGGCCACGTTGGGTTCGTCCACCAGCACGGACTGGAAGCGGCGTTCGAGGGCCTTGTCTTTCTCGATGTGCTGCTGGTATTCCTTCAGCGTGGTGGCCCCGATGGCGTGGAGTTCGCCCCGCGCCAGGGCGGGTTTGAGCAGGTTGGCGGCGTCCATCGCGCCTTCGCCAGCACCCGCGCCGACGAGCGTGTGGATTTCGTCGATGAACAGCACGATGTCGCCCTCGGAGTCGATGACTTCCTTGATGACGGCCTTCAAGCGTTCTTCAAATTCGCCTTTGTACTTGGCACCCGCCACGAGCAAGCCCATGTCGAGCGAGTAGATGGTTTTTTGTTTTAAATTCTCCGGCACGTCGCCCTGCACGATGCGCTGGGCGAGGCCCTCGACGATGGCCGTTTTCCCGACGCCCGGTTCGCCAATCAGAATCGGGTTATTTTTCGTGCGCCGCGACAGGATTTGCAACACGCGGCGGATTTCTTCGTCGCGCCCAATCACCGGGTCGATTTTCCCCTGCTGGGCCAACTGGTTGAGGTTTTTGCTGTACCGTTCGAGCGAGCGGTACTTGGCTTCGGCGTTTTGGTCGTTCACGGGATTGTTTTTTCCTCTCAATTCCTGAATGGCGGATTTTAATTCCTTTTCGGTGACACCGTTGTCTTTCAGAAGCGTAGCGATGGTGTCATTCCCGGCGGTGAGGCCGAGCCAAAGCAGTTCGACGCTCACGAATTCGTCGCCGAAGTCTTTGGTCAAACGTTGGGCCGCCGCCAACGCGGCGTTGAGGTCGTTGCTCAGGTAAATCTGGCCCTGCGCCTCGCTGCCGCTTACACGGGGGTAGCTGTTGGTGACGGCTTCGAGCGTGCGGGTGAGCATTTGGGGTTGCACGTTGCTTTTCTTGAGCAAAAAAGCGGAGGTATCGGGGTCTTCTTCCAACAGCGCCTTCAGCACGTAGCCGGTCTCGACAGTCTGCTGTTGGGCAGCCTGGGCCATTTGTGCGGCGTGCTGGATGACCTCCTGCGCTTTGATGGTGTACTGATTGAAGTTCATTTTAGTCGATGGTCGTTAGTCCGTGGACGATAGAAAAAAGGGGTTCCAATCTAAAATTCGGACGTTTTGACGGATTTTTTAAACCCTGAATAGCCATTTTAAGACAAAATGACTTCTATCTGTTGAGTTACAAAGTTGTTTACTTTTGCAACCATGAATGTCTCTGCGTTAAGCCGAATCACGATAAACCCCAACCAGTGTGGGGGCAAGCCTTGCATTCGCGGAATGCGCATTCGCGTAACGGATGTGCTGGATTTGTTGGCAAATGAAGTTTCGCCGCAACAAATCGTAGACGAGGAATTACCTGATTTAGAACTGGCCGACGTGTACGCTTGCCTGGCTTACGCCTCGGCGAAACTGAACCATCCGGTTTTACAAGTCGGATGACGACAATGCTCATCGATGCCCAACTCACGCCGGGGCTGGCCCGGTGGGTAACGGAGCGATTCGGGTATGAATGCTACTCGCTTCGGCACATGGGGATGCACCGGGCCGAAGACCCCGAAATTTTCTTCAAAGCACGGGAAATGAACGCCGTGGTCATCACGAAAGACAGCGATTTTCTGCAACTGCTCGACCGACACGGCCCACCGCCCAAAATCATCTGGCTGACCTGCGGCAACACGTCGAATCAACGGATGCGTGAAATTTTCGGAAAGTACCTGGCTCATGCCGTTTCATTGCTCGAAACATCTAACCTCGTCGAGATTACTGGTGTCTTCCTCAAAACGACGTAGCCTGCGACTTTTTTTTCCAGAATTGAATTTTAGTTTGCCGTAGGTAGATAGCACCGTTTGCTGGGTTTATGAAAAAGCAGCGCCTCCACACGCCGTCCGCTTCATTCCCTCCAATCCGACCCCTTCCCGACCCGATGCTCCAGGTCAATTCCGCGATAACCCCTTCCCATTTTACCGAAAAACTCCGCCGCTTCTGGGGCCTGTCCGGTCAGAAAATCCAGCACATCGAAGCGAAGTACGACGCCTCTAACGGTTCGCCGGTCTTCACGGCGGCGGGAAAGTACACCACTCGCGGTTGGACGGAATGGACTCAGGGCTTTCAGTACGGCTCGGCCTTGCTGCAATTCGACGCTACGGGCGAGGCAGAGTTTCTGGAAATCGGTCGGAAAAATACGCTGGAGCGGATGGCCCCGCACGTCAGCCACGTCGGCGTACACGACCACGGGTTCAACAACGTCAGCACTTACGGCAACCTGCTCCGGTTGATGCGGGAAGGGAAAATTCCTCAGAACGACTGGGAAGCAGCGTTTTACGAATTGGCCCTGAAAATCTCGGGTGCCGTGCAGGCCCGCCGCTGGACGGTGACGAAAACTCGCAGCGGCGAACCGGAAGGATTCATCCACTCGTTCAACGGCCCGCACTCGCTGTTTGTCGACACCGTCCGTTCCTGCCGCTCGCTGGTGCTGAGCCACGCGCTGGGGCACGTGTTTCAGGGCGAGGGCGACGCCAAAATCAGCCTGCTCGAACGCGCGTTGCTTCACCTCAAAGCCACCGCCGACTACGCCGTTTTTTACGGCGAAGGCCGCGACCGCTACGACGCCTGGGGCCGGACGGCCCACGAAAGTGTGTTCAACGTGACCGACGGGGCCTTTCGCTGTCCCAATTCCCAGCAGGGTTACACCGGCTTCAGCACCTGGACGCGCGGCCTGGCCTGGGCGATGTGCGGTTTCGCCGAAGAACTCGAATGGCTCGCCACCCGCCCCGACGAGGAATTGCAGCCCTTCGGCGGACGGGCCGAAATCGAAGGCTGGGTGTTGAAAGCCGCCACGGCTACCTCCGATTTTTACCTCGAAAACACGCCCATCGACGGCATCCCGTACTGGGACACCGGCGCCCCCAACCTCCACCGCCTTGGCGATTACCTCGACCGCCCCGCCGACCCCTTCAACGACTTCGAGCCGGTGGACAGCTCGGCGGCGGCCATCGCCGCGCAGGGCCTGCTGCGGCTGGGGCATTACCTCGGTGAAGCGGGCCAACGCTACACCCAGGCGGGCCTGACCGTACTCAACCGATTGCTGGAAGAACCCTACCTCAGCACTGACTCGGCCCACCAGGGCCTGCTGCTGCATTCGATTTACCACCAACCCAACGGCTGGGATTACGTGCCCCCAGGCAGCAACATTGCCCACGGCGAGTCGAGTATGTGGGGCGATTACCACCTCCGGGAAGCGGCGCTGTACGTCCAGCGGCTGAACGAGGGTGGGCCATACTACACCTTTTTCGATTGCCTGCCCCGATGAGCGAAAAAGCCAAACCCCGCTTCCCGCGCATAGCCCAACTCAAAACGGCGGGCGAGCTGCGCAACTACCTACAGACCAACGGGATTGAGTTGCCTTTTGACGACGAACTGCTGCCCCCCGGCGAAAGTCCCTTCGGTCAGGCGATTGCGTTGAATTCGGGCAAAACCCTCGGCAATCGCCTGTGCATCCTGCCCATGGAAGGCTGGGACGCCACCCTCGACGGGCGGCCCTCCGACTTCACCCGCGCCCGCTGGAAAAAATTCGCCGTCAGCGGGGCCAGGTTGTTATTTGGCTGCGAGGCCGTGGCGGTTTGTCATTCTGGGAAAGCCAACCCGAACCAACTGGTGCTGAACGCCGAAACGTTTCCCGATTTTGTTGAACTGCGGCAACTGCTGCTGGACGAACACACCGCCGCCTTCGGCAGCGCGGAGGGCCTGGTGATTGGCCTGCAACTCACGCATTCGGGGCGTTTTTGCAAACCCCACATCCACCAAAAGTTCGAGTCGAAAATTCTGTACAGCCATCCGTTTCTGAATCCCAAATTCGGCATGGCGGCCGATTACCCCCTGCTGACCGACGAGGACATCGACCAAATCATCGGGCACTACGTCGAAGCGGCGGTGCTGGCCCAAAAGGCCGGGTTCGATTTTGTGGACGTGAAGCACTGCCACGGCTACCTCGGCCACGAGTTTCTGAGCGCCGTCGACCGGCCGGGCCGGTACGGCGGGTCGCTGGAAAACCGGACGCGGTACCTGAGCACCATCGTGGCCGGCATCCAACACGCCGCGCCGGGGCTGGAAATCGGCATCCGCCTGAGCGCGTTCGACTTTTTGCCCTTCAAAAAAAGCGCCGACGGGCCGGGCGTACCCGAGTCCGCCAACGACTACCCCTACGCGTTCGGCGGACAACGAAACGGCCTGGGTGTGGATTTGACCGAAACCAAAGCCGTGCTGACCCTGGCCCAATCGCTGGGCATTCAGTTGGTGTGCATCACGGGGGGCAGTCCGTACTACAACCCGCACCTGATGCGCCCGGCCCTGTTCCCGCCTTCCGACGGTTACCTGCCGCCGGAAGACCCCTTGCTGGGCGTGAAGCGGCAACTCGACGTGACCGCCGAACTCAAACGGGCGTTTCCCAACCTCATTCTCATCGGGTCGGGGTATTCGTATCTCCAGGAGTGGCTGCCCCACGTGGCCCAGTACGCGTTGCGAACGGGCCTGACCGACAGCGTGGGGCTGGGCCGCATGGTGCTCTCGTACCCGACCCTGCCCGCCGACCTGCTCGCGGGCCGGTCGCTGGTGCGCAATCAGATTTGCCGCACCTTCTCCGACTGCACCACGGCCCCGCGCAACGGGCTGATTTCGGGCTGTTACCCGCTCGATGTGCTCTATAAAAAACGGCCGGAAGCCGAGCAGTTGAAACGAATCAAAGAAAGCTTGTGAAACCCGTAGCCCTCATCACCGGCGGGAGCCGGGGTATCGGCCTGGGCATTGCCGAATACCTCGCCAAAGCCGGATTCGACCTCGCCCTCAACGGCGTGCGCCCGGAAAGCGCCGTGACCGACGTCCTCGCGGGCTTGCGGGCACTCGGCGCGGAAGTCGTGTACTGCCCCGGCGACGTTGCTTCCCGCGAAGCCCGCGTTGCGATACTGGAGAAAGTCCGGGCGCGTTTCGGGCGGCTCGACGTGCTGGTCAATAACGCGGGCGTGGCCCCGAAGGAGCGCCGGGATATTTTGGAAGCCACCGAGGAAAGTTTCGAGCACGTGCTTGCGACCAACCTCCAGGGCGCATATTTCCTGACCCAGGCGGCGGCCAACTGGATGATTCGGCAAAAATCGGGACGACCCGATTTCAGCGGCTGCATCGTCAACGTTTCCTCCATTTCGGCCACTGTAGCCTCGGTCAATCGGGGCGAATACTGCGTGGCAAAAGCCGGATTGAGCATGACGACGCAGCTATTTGCCGCCCGGCTGGGCGAGTTCGACATTCCGGTGTACGAAGTCCGCCCCGGCGTGATTCGCAGCGACATGACGGCGGGTGTCACCGAAAAATACGACCGGCTCATCGCCGACGGTCTGACTATCCAAAAACGCTGGGGCCTGCCCGACGACGTGGGCCGGGCCGTGGCCGCGCTGGCACGAGGCGATTTTCCGTACTCGACCGGGCAGGTGATTCTGGTCGACGGGGGGCTGACGCTGCCGAGGTTGTAAATTACTCAAGTACCCTGTCATCCCGAGCGCAGTGAGTGACCTCGTTGGCCTTCCGGGTAGGTTGTCGATAGTCCAGCGGTAGCCAACAGCCTGTTATTCGGTTATCCAACGAGGTCCCTCGCTACGCTCGGGATGACAGAATAAAAATTATTCATCCAATGCCCCCCCCCCCCCCCCGCACTCCCCTCCAGCACCTCCTCCGCCTGCCCGTGTTGGTAGCGGCGCTGGGCTACCTGGTCGACATGTACGACCTGTTTTTGTTCAGCGTTGTGCGGGTGCCGAGCCTTAAGGCGCTGGGCGTGAGCGGCGAAGGACTGCTGCAAAACGGCATTCTGCTGCTCAATTTACAAATGGCCGGAATGCTCGTCGGGGGCGTGTTCTGGGGGATTTTGGGCGACAAGCGGGGGCGGCTGTCGGTGCTGTTTGGCTCGATTCTGATTTATTCCTTAGCGAATCTGGCCAACGGCTTCGTCACCTCCGTGGAGCAGTACGCGGTGCTGCGGTTCATCGCCGGGCTGGGACTGGCGGGTGAACTGGGCGCGGGCATCACGCTCGTAACCGAGATTTTGCCAACCAAAATCCGGGGCTACGGCACCACGCTCGTGGCGACGATGGGCGTGCTGGGGGCGATTCTGGCCTACTTCGTCGCCGACCTGTTCGACTGGCGCATTTCCTATTTCATTGGCGGCGGGCTGGGGTTGGCGCTGTTGGTGCTGCGCTTCAACGTGTTCGAATCAGGGCTTTTTACCAAACTAAAAACCAGCCCCATCCAACGCGGCAACGTGGCGCTGCTTTTTTCCAGCGGCTCCCGGCTGCGGCGCTACGTGCAGTGCATTTTGGTGGGCTTGCCGATTTGGTTTGTGGTTGGAATCCTGGTTACGTTTTCGCCGGAATTTGGGGCGGCACTCGGGCTGACCAGCCCCGTCGTGGCGGGCAAGGCGGTGATGCTCACGTTTTCCGGGCAGGTAGCGGGCGATTTGGCCAGTGGATTTTTGAGTCAGTTTTTAGGAAGCCGGAAAAAAGTCATCGGCTTGTTCATTGGGTTTTCGGCTCTTTTCGTGAGTGTGTACCTGCTGGTGCCCCTGCGCCACACGGCGCTATTTTACGCGGTATGTGTGTGCCTCGGCTTCGCCAACGGGTATTGGACGCTCTTCGTCACCATTGCCGCCGAGTTGTTCGGCACCAACCTCCGGGCTACCGTCGCCACGACGGTGCCCAATTTCGTGCGCGGGGCGGTCATTCCGCTCACGGCGCTGTTCGGCCTGCTCCGGCCGCAGGTCGGGCTGCTGTACGGGGCACTCCTTGTGGGGGCGCTAACGATTGTTGGCGCACTGCTATCGCTCTGGTTTTTGGAAGAAACCTTTCGGAAAGACCTGGATTTTTGGGAAGAGCAACCCTGACAGCGGCCAACGGCCCTGTCAGCGGTTGCGGGCTGGTCGATAGCCAAACCCGGTTATCCGGCGAGGCGCAACCGCTGACAGGGCCGTTGGCCGCTGTCAGGGTTGCTTTTTCAAAACAATCGAAACTGCATCCCCTCCCGCCGAAACTGCGTCAAATCGTACTTCGGCATCTCGCGCCCGGCCATGAATTTCTGGCGCGAGAGCCGGTGCAATTGGGCGATGTGCTCGGCCAGCGGGCCTTCGCCGCTCATGCGTAGCCCCCAGCGGCTGTCGTTGAGTTGCCCGCCGTGGCAATCGCGGATTTGAGCCAACACTTTTTCGGCGCGGTCAGGGAAGGCTTTCCGAATCCAGTCTTCAAACAAAGGCGCGATGGCTCCGTTGAGCCGCACGACCATGTAACCCGCCCCCCGCGCCCCGGCCTGGGCGGCGGCTTCGAGGAGTTTGGGGATTTCGTGGTCGTTCAGGCCCGGAATAATCGGCGCCGTCATCACGCCTACGGGTACGCCCGCTTCGCTTAGTTTTCGGATCACGTTCAGCCGTCCGGCCGCCGTGACGGTGCGCGGTTCCATCGCCTGCCGGAGGTCTTCGTTGAGCGTCGTGAGCGACACGTACACGTGAACCAGGTTGCGCTCCGCGAGTTGGATGAGTAAATCCAAATCCCTCAGAATCAAAGTATTTTTAGTAATTAGACTCACCGGATTGCGGTATTTTACGAATACCTCCAGCAAGCCCCGCGTGAGCCGGAACCGGCGCTCGGCGGGTTGGTAGCAATCCGTGTTGCCCGACAATTCCACCACGGCGGATTGCCATTTCGGCGAGTTGAACAACTCGTCGAGCATCTGCGGGGCCGTGGGTTTCACCATGATTTTGCTCTCGAAATCCAACCCCGCCGAAAAACCCCAAAACTCGTGCGAGTTGCGGGCGTAGCAGTAAATGCAGCCGTGTTCGCAGCCCTGGTAGGGGTTTACCGACCGGCCCATCGGTAAATCCGGACTGTTGAACGTGCTCAGGATTTTCTTCGGGGTTTCGGTGAAAAATTGGGTCTTCGGGTTGGGCAGCAGTTCTTCCGGATCGGCAAAGCCGTCCTCGGCTTCGACCCGGTGTTTTAGAAAATGATTGGCCGTGTTTTGCTGCGCACCCCGGCCTTTGCGGTAGAATTCAGATGAGGGGTTCATGCCGGGCAAGGTACGGCAAGTTTTTGAAAGCGCTGATTTTTGTATTTCAAATAGTTGATAGTTGTGTTATAAATCTTGGAATTATTCCGGATTTTGAAGCAGGAGCTGTCATCCCGATGCGGGAGGGATCTCGTCGGCCTTTTGAGCTGATTGCCGATAGTCAAGTGATCGGTGTTCCAACGAGATCCCTCCTGCGTCGGGATGACAACTCCTTTTTCAAATCTGCCTACTGACGAGTTCACCCACCGCATTTTTCCGTACTTTCGGCCTGTTATCTCACCAAACCGCCATTTGATGAAAACACCTTCCTGGCTCCTCAGCCCGGTGCTCCTGCTCGGTCTAGCCGGACGCACGTTCGCTTTTTCACCCCAACGTTCCGATTCCCTGCCTCGCGTTTCCGGCTGGAAACAGGCCGTCGCCGTTTCGGTCGGCACCAACGGCATCGGAGCGGAGTGGGCCATTCGCCGAAACGCCAACCTACGCTGGCAGTACCGGGCGGCGTTTCACTACTTCGGTTACACGAAGCCGAGTACCATCAACCTCAACGCGGAGTCGCCGTTGCTGTTAAGCCCCACCGTGCAGATGAGTACGGTGCGCGTCCAGGCCGACTGGCACCCGTTTCGGCGGGGCACGTTCCACCTCAGCGGGGGCCTTGCCCTGGGTATCGCGCCCCGGTACGCGGCCCGGCTGGTAGCTGAGCAGGGCATCCAGTATTATTCCATCAACCTGAGCGAAGAAGAATTTGGTAGGCTCGACTTCGAGCTGCGCTACCGGCGCGTGATGCCCTACCTGGACTTGGGCCTGGGCCGCGCCGTGCCCCGGCGGCGCTTCGGCGTCAGTGCCGAGTTAGGCTGTTTTTACCTCGGAAGTCCCCGCCTTTCGCTCTTCACCGACGGCCTGATCGAATCAACGACGTTGCCCGACGAACTGCCGAACATCGAGCGAAACATGAAGAATTACAGTTTTTTGCCTTCCCTCAACCTGTACCTCCGCTACCGCCTCACGCCATGAACCGTTTCTTCCGCCACGCCCTGCTTGGGGCCGGTCTGCTGGGTTGGGCGTTGGTTGCCTGCAAGGCTCCGCTCGATGGCATCGTCATCAAATTCAAAGACCCGCTTACGGCGGGCACCATGAAAATTACGTTTTTCAACGCCAGATACGGCGACTCGGAACGCTTTCCGCCCAAGTTGAAAATCACCCTGCGCGGCCCCGATGCCGACAAACTCGTGAACCTCACCGGCGGTAAACTCATCAAACCCAGCCAGGAGGGAATTCTCGGCATCGCCATCGCCCCGGAATACACGGCGAGCGTGGAGCAACCGATCGAGTTTTCGGTGGTGGCCCAAGCCGAAGGCTACGCCACACGGGTGCTATTTTTGACCATCACCGATCTGAAAAACCGCGAATGGAGCGTGTGGATGATGAAACCCGCCAATCCGCCCCAGGGGGTCTCGCTCATCCAGTTGAAAAGCCAAAATCCACCGCAGGTCGTTACGACTCCGGCCCAGAACAAACAGGAAGCCGCCACCCTGGAATTGCCCGCTGATTTCACCGGACTGACAACCAGCGGGGAGCGCATCAAACCGCTGGAACTGACGCTGATGCACTTCGACGACCGTTCTGGTACGCCCCAGGCCTACGTGCCCGGCGGGCTGACCGTGTACCGGGGTTACGACGTGCAAGGCAACCGGGTGAGCACGTTTCGGATGCTTCCCGCCGGGTTTGTGTCGTTGGAGGCCTGGTCGGTGGATGGGGCGAAAAACAGCGTGGAAGTGGCGGGGCCCTACACCGTTAAAGTAGAAATCAATCCTGCCAGCAACGTGGGCCGGGGTCCGATTGAACTGGGCAGCCGGATTCCGCTCTGGCGGTACGCGCCCGAAACCGGCGAGTGGCGGATGCAGGCCGACTTGCCCGTGCAACGCGACGCCAGCACGGGCAAGTGGCTCGTAAAATTCAGCACGACAAAACCCGGATTTTTCGCCCTGGCCGGGCGGGAGGACGTTTGCGAACGGGGGCCGACGTTTATTTTTAAAACTCCGCTCAACGGCGTCGACCTCAGTTTTTACGGCCAGGTACTCAACGCCCAGACCGGAAAATTGGTGTCTGATTTCTACACCAACCTCAACAACGACGCCCGGCGCTCGTTCGGTGGTTTACCGAAACAACCCTTGAAACTCCGGCTGTTCAACCGCAACAATTACTACGGCGGTGATGCCACGGAACTCCTGTTTGAATCAGCCATTTTTGACGCCTGCGAGCAGACGGAGTACACCGTAACCGTGCCGGTACCCGTACCAAAATCAGTGGCAATGGAAATCAGTCTGAAATGCCCGGCGGGGAAAGCGGTGGACGAGTCGGCCCTGCCCTACGAAACCTACGTGCAGTACCGGCTGGCCGATACCGGCACCTGGACCGACCTGGCCAAACTAAGCCGCCAGCAACTCAAAGCCCAGACCTATCGCCTGCAACTCGGCAAACGCTACGGGTTTCGGGCCAGTCCCAATCCGGCCACAGGCTGGCCTTTTTTGCAGAAAGACACGACGCTGGCGCAGGCGAAGTACCAGTTGGTTTTTAACCTGACGGAGGGGTATTGCAAGTAAATTTTTCTCGAAAATCAACCAGATACCTTTTTAAGAAAAAGCAAGGCTGTCACCCTGAACTTGTCGAAGGGTGACAGCCTTGCCTGAATTTTAGACAATCTCACCCAAACAAGTTCCGCAAATCAGTCTCCCCCGCCCGAACCCGGTTGTAGTAAACCCAGCCCACCAAACCCAGCACCAGCAAACTCGCCAAGAGTGAACCCGTCGTCGCCTGCTTTTTAGTGATGCCTTCGTGGTGGCCGTTGCCGTTGGAAGGTCGCTCCATCATCTTCCGCACGTTAGCCGTGATGAGTGGGTCGGGCATCACGTGCGACATGGCCACCTGGGCCTTATTCATCATTCCCGACACCACTTTGTCTTTGCCTCTCATCAGGGCCTCGTAGCCGTCTTTGGCCACGCCCGCCGCGTCGGTTTTTAGGGCCTGTTGGTGGGCGATGGTGCCTTCGGCCCCGGCTTTGTGGAAAAAATCGGTGTTGGTGGCACCGGGCATCAGGGCCGTTACCGTGATGGCGGTGTCTTTCAATTCGTTGCGTAGCGCTTCCGAGAAATTCAAAATAAACGCTTTCGTCGCCCCGTACACGGCCATGAGCGGATTGGGCAATACCGAGGCGACGGAAGCCAGCATCAGGATTTTGCCTTCGTTGCGCTCAGTCATGTCTTTCAAAAAAAGCTTCGTCAGGTGAACCAGCGAGGTGGCGTTGAGTTGAATGATGCTCAATTCCTTCCCCAAATCGGTTTCGGTGGCAAACATCCCGTGTTCGCCCATGCCTGCGTTGTTGACCAACACATTGACGGCAACGCCCTGGCCTTTCACTTCGTCGTACACCTGCTGCGGGGCTTCGGGCTGGGAAAGGTCTTTACCGACCACGGTGATTTCCGACAAACCGTACTGGTTTTTGAACTCGCTGGCAATTTCGTGAAGTCGGTCGGTGTTGCGCGAAACGAGTACGAGGTTGTACCCATCCTGGGCAAAAAGCTTGGCGAGTTCGTAGCCAATGCCACTGGAAGCACCGGTCACAAGGGCAGTTTGTACGTTCATAGTATTGAGTTAAACTTGGTTGATTGGGCGGCACCAGTCAGAAAATCGTGCCACCCGACCCCCACAAAAAAGGCCCGCTGCGGGTGCAGCGGGCCGGAATGAGAATGGGCAAAAACAACCTCAACGGTGAATCACCTGCGCGTCAACCTGGGTCTTGCCCGCTACCGTGCCAAGCCCGGAGGCATCGAGGCGGAGGTTGTCGATGCCCAACGCCAGCAAGCGGGTTTTTATGGCATTGGCTCGTTTGTTCGAGAGTTTTCGGGCATCGACCGAGTCAGCGGCCACGTACCCAACCAACTTGAGCTGCAATCGGGGGTGGTCTTTCAGGAGTTTTCCCAGGGCTTCAATGGCCGGCAGGGATTCAGCGGTCGGGATAAAGTTACCGTTGGCGAAGGTGATTTTATCGAGGGTAAACGTTCGGCCGGAGGCTGCCTTAGCGTCGTTTAGATACGCGCTCATTTGGGCGAGAAATTCAGGTGCCCCCGCCGTGGTGAGTGGAGTGGGGGTAGCCTTCACCGAGTCGCTCAATGCCGGTGCAATGCTGGTCGACGAATCGGCCCGGGCCAGCGTGTCGGCGGCGGTTGGCGGGGCCGTTGCGGCAAGGGGATCCGACTCGGGCGCTTCTGGTTCGGGGCGGTTGAGGTACCAGTAGGCCCCACCCCCTAGCACGGCCAGCACCACCAGCGGTATTAACCAGCGGCCCCAGTTTACGCCTGCCGTTTCTTCTTCTTCCTCGTCGGCCACCACGGGGGGTGGGGGAGTGGTCGCTTTAGTCGGGGGCACTTTCACCGCAGCGGCCGCCGCTGCGGTGGCCCGGCGTTGCACGGCGGCCCCGGAGTTGCGCAGGGCGGCGTCCATGCCGTGCCAATCGTCGATGCCCAGCACTTCAAACAACTTGTCGTGGATGCCGTCAGGCAGGCTGTTGAGCCAGGGTTCGCGTTGGTCGGCGAGCAGGCTACCGAGTCCTTGTACGTCGAGGTTGCGGTTGGTCATTTCGCGGCGCAACGCCGAAAGCACGAGCGGCGTAGCCAGCCCGAGCAGGTTGGTGGCCGACGAGTTGCGCACCTTAGCGTAACTCGAAACCAGGTTGGCGATGGAGCTTTTTTTGTCGGGCAACAACTGGCTCACCAGGCTGTTTCCGTAGACCGACAGTTGACTGAGCCGGTCGGGGGATTCGATGAGTTGTGGAAACGTCTCGATCAGGTTTTTATCGAATTCCGGCTTTTGGAGGGTCCGGTACAGGTGCGAAAGGCCCGCTTCGGTAGAGGCTCGTTTGAGCAGACCACCGGTTACGGTTGGGAAGAGCGCGTCTAAAGCTTTCTGGGTTTTTTCGGGGGTTTCGCTGACAAACAGGGCCGTTTTAAGGCGTAGAGCAGGGGTGACGGTTTCTTTCAGAACGCCGAACAGAGTCATAAAGGAAGTTGGGTTGGTTAGGGTAAAGTCAGGAACGCGGCCCGCTCAATCCCAGCCGTCGTTAAACTTGGGTTTGGGCTTGCCGGTCGATTTCTTCTGGGCTACGGGCGATTTGCCCGACCCAAAACTGACGGGTTGCTGGTCTTTGTCGGCGCGAGTAAAGACCCGGCTTACAATTTTCCACTCGTCGCCAATTTTGAGCAAATTCAGGTAATCAACGTATTTAAAATCTGCATATTCTGATTCCACGGTAGCGGTAGCGGCATTATTCATAATGCTGTACGCGACGATGCGCGTCGTGCGGTCGAGTTTCTGGCCCACGCGTACTTTGCTCATGAACTCCCGTTTACTCGACCCCGTCGGACGACCCTCTTTGTTGATACTCACTTGAATGACGCCCCCGAAAAAGGCCTTGTTCAACCGGGCAGTATCTTGATTGGTGCCGCCTTCGAGGTAATTGAGTAGGGTTTCCTTTACGAGTGCATCGTCAGTTTGTGCCTGCGCACGTCCTGCCAGTCCAATCGAAAAGCTCAGAAAAAGCAAAAGCGTAATCGTTTTCATGGGAAATGGGGTTTAGAGGCGCAAAATCTACCGCTAATAACGGCAAAATTTGCGCAGTAGTACAGAGAAGAAAGGGCAAAACTAGTTTGGTCGCTGAAACAAAAAGGCCTGAATGCGACAGAAAACGCAGTTACTTCAGTTGGGAAGACATTACCGACGGGTTTGTGGAACAAGTTGGGTAAGTCATGACTAATCAAGAGGTTTTCAGAGGCAGTTGGCAACCGGACCCTTTTTTCTAAAACCACCGTACCTCAATGATCACCAGAAACAACAAGCGATAAAACAGCCCGAAATCCGTTTTTTGTCACTGAACAACGGGACGGTAGTTCAGAATAAATGATGGTTGCTGCGTTCCAACGGGCCTAATGCCACCTAACCTAAACCAGAAATTTCACGGGTAAGGAAAAAAAATACTTTTCTATGTTGGAACATTCAAATTAATTAAGTTCATTTGTTGCTCACTATAGAAAGAGGCCTCTGCCAATTTTTTGCGTGAACCTAGACTACCAGTGGCGGCTGGTAGTCTTTTTTTTGCCCTTTCTCACCGAGTCACCAACGAACCGACGAATACCTCGTCCAACCGAGTGGCTGTGTTGACCTTAATTTTGTAGCCGCCGGGGTCGAGACCTTTCAGGTTGTACTTGGAAATCCAGATTTCCCGGAAGCCGAGTTTTTCGGCTTCCGCGATGCGTTGCTCCACCCGATTTACGGCGCGTACTTCCCCGCCCAGGCCCACTTCGGCGGCAAAACACACGGTGGGCGGCAGCGCGATGTCTTCGTAACTCGACACGATGCTGGCACACACGGCCAAGTCGATGGCCGGGTCTTCCACCTTCAAGCCCCCGGCAATGTTTAGAAAAACGTCCTGCGCCCCCAGGCGAAAGCCGCCCCGTTTTTCGAGCACGGCCAACAGCATATTCAGGCGTTTGGCGTCGTAGCCCGTGCTGCTGCGTTGGGGGGTACCGTACGTCGCGATGCTGACCAGCGACTGGCATTCGATCAAAAGCGGGCGGTTCCCTTCTAGCATGGCTCCAATGGTGATGCCGCTGGTGGCTTCTTCGCGCTGAGTAATCAGAATTTCCGAAGGGTTGGTCACCTCACGCAGGCCCGTGCCGAGCATTTCGTACAAGCCCAGTTCGGATGTGCTGCCGAAGCGGTTTTTGGTGGTACGTAAAATCCGGTAAGCCAGGTGGC
Organism: uncultured Cytophagales bacterium; assembly: GCA_964244295.1. Classification (GTDB taxonomy): domain Bacteria; phylum Bacteroidota; class Bacteroidia; order Cytophagales; family Spirosomataceae; genus JAJAZB01. The sequence goes on along the minus strand of CAXTIG010000007.1, from coordinate 148,435 downwards.
GGTCACCCTCGAATTGCAGCACGGTATCCACCATGTGTTCGAGCACTTTCGGCCCGGCTATCGAGCCGTCTTTGGTAATGTGCCCGATCAGGAATACGGGCGTGCCCGATTCTTTGGCAAAGCGCATCAATTCGGCTGCGCACTCGCGCACCTGCGACACGCTCCCGGCCCCCGATTCCACAAAACTCGACTGGAGCGTCTGGATGGAGTCGATGATCAAAATATCCGGCTCGAAGGCTTCTACCTGCTTAAAAATAGCCTGGGTCGAGGTTTCGGTCAGGATGAAACAGTTGGCTCCCCGGCGCTCGCTCAGGCGTTCGGCGCGCATCTTGATTTGCTGGTCGGATTCCTCACCCGATACGTACAACACCCGTTGGCCGGGTAGATTCAGCGCGATTTGCAGCAGCAGGGTCGACTTGCCGATGCCGGGTTCACCCCCAATCAGCACGAGCGAACCCGGCACGATGCCCCCACCCAACACCCGGTTGAGTTCGGGATCGGGTGTTAGAATGCGGGGCTGGTCGGAGTAGGTGATTTCACTGACGGCGCGGGGCTTGGTGGCCACTTTGGTCGAGGGGCTCATTTTCCAGGAGCCTTTCTCCGGTTCTTCTTTCTGGACTACTTCCTCCACGATGGTGTTCCACTCCCCGCAGGATGGGCAGCGGCCCAGCCATTTGGGCGATTGGTGCCCGCAGTTTTGACAAAAAAAGGAGGTTTTTACTTTAGCCATGCTTGGTGATTGGAAGGTAGTTGCGGGTTGCAAGGCGGGCGGTAATTGGTGTTCGATAGCCCGCAAGCAACCCGGTTAACAGTTGTTAAAGTTACACTGAATCACCCGCTTTTCCTCCTTCGTATACAAGTGGCACGGCGCTTGTGACGTTATGGTCGCGAGCCGGTTTCCAGAACCTACCCCCGGTTTGTATTCCATGAAAAAATCCCTGTTCATTTTGGTGTTCCTGCTGCTCGGTACTTCATCGCTCTGGGCGCAACGACGGAGTGCGTTTGCCTTCGGGCTGAAAGGCGGGCTAAATCTTTCGCAACTAAAAACCGGCGACTTTTTTACGGCACGACTCAACGGCAACGGAATGCCGCAGATCAACTACAACGGGCAAACGTTACGCGACAACCTGAGCGAAAGCTACGAAAGCCGCACCGGGCTGGCCGGGGGAATCTGGATGCGCTTCGGGCGGACGCTCTACCTCCAACCCGAAGCGGTGGTATCGAGCAAGGGTGGAGCCTTTAAAGTGTACTACAACGGCCAGGATGTGAGCGATCTGGTGAAGGTAAAATTGACGACCATCGACGTGCCCGTGCTGGTTGGTCTGAAACTCGGCCCCATCCGGGTCAATGCCGGCCCGATGGCTTCGTTTGTGGTGGGCACCAACCAAACGCTGTCGCAGGCCCTTCAGCAGTACACGTCGGGCAGCGCCAACGATGCGTTTCAAAAAGCTTTTTACGGCTATCAGGTGGGGGGTGGTTTAGACATCGGTTCGTTGAGCCTCGACGTACGCTACGAGGGAGCGCTCTCCGAAGTGTCGTCGCTTTCGTTGGGGTATGGGGCAGAAAATACCCAGTTTAACCAAAAAAATAACCTCTGGCAAGTGACGTTAGGGTGGCGAATTTTTTAAGGAAAAGGCTCTGGTGCTATCTGAAGCGTGCTTTTTGTAAAAAAGGCACGCTTTTTTCTTGGAGCTTTCTACCAAACGGATTCATTCTACGAAAACCACTCATCAACAAATCAACCCAATGAAAAAGATTCTCATTACCCTACTTGCCTCGGCGGCCCTGGTGGTTGCTACCGCTTACGCGTTCGCGGCGATGGCGCAAGACAGTACCAACACGACCAGCACAACGAACTACCGCGTCGCCACGCCCGATTCAGTCACGAGTACCTCAACGACGACGACCACTACGTACCAAACGGCAGCCCCGGCGAGCACCTACACCACAACCCGTACCGATGCCTACGCGACAACCAATCCGAACGAGAGTTATTCAACGACCCGCCGTCGTGATGATGGCAACGCCGATCCGTTTTTCACCTTTGGTTTGAAAGCCGGAGCCAATCTCTCGGAATTACGGTATCAGGCCCTTTCCATTCAAAATGGAAACGCCTTCGACCTGTCTCGCAGCGATGCCCGCGCCTGGGGACTGGCGGCGGGGGGCTTCTTCCGGATAGGACGAACGATTTTCCTGCAACCGGAGATCATGTTCTCTCAGAAAGGTGGACGGTACATTGTGGGCAGCACGGGCGGCACCGTCAACTCCAGGGAGGTGGACATTAAATTCTCAAACATCGACTTTCCCGTGTTAGTAGGGGTGAAACTGGCTAATGTATTCCGCATCAACGTTGGGCCGGTTATCTCCTTCCGCACGTCGGACAACGGCAATCTGGGCGACACGTTCGACCAATACACCAGCGACCAGGATTATTTCCGAAAAGGACTCATCGGCTATCAGGCCGGCGTAGGGCTTGATTTGGGCAAACTTGTTCTCGACGTCCGCTACGAAGGCAATGTGCGCGATGCCATCCGTATTGATTTCGTGAACCCCAGCAATCAGGGCCAGTTCCTGTCTAAATCCAACCTCTGGCAGGCGACCATCGGCTTTAAGTTTTTGTAATTTACCGGGCTACTACCTCAGCGTACCGCTTTCAGGCGGTACGCTTTTTTGTTTTTAAGGGAAAAGCCGGGTCACGGCTTCATTACTCAAATCAATTCATCATGAAAATTAACCTGCAAAAATCCGCGCTGTTTGCTGCACTGACGGGAGCAATTTTGTGCGTACAACCTGCCCAGGCGCAACTAGGCCAGCGCGATGGGTTTGCCTTCGGGATCAAAGCCGGGGCCAATTTGTCGCAATTGAAAGGAGACCGTTACAACTTCAGTTCGGGGGGAGCCTTCATCGAGAGCGTCAACAAGGATCAGGTCGGAGCCATCGGAGGCGTGTTTTTGCGTTTCGGCAACAAGTTTTTCATTCAGCCCGAGGCGGTGCTTTCCCAGAAAGGGGGCCGTTTTCAAGTGCTCCGTGACAACCAGAATACCTCCGTTCAAGACCTTAACGTGCGCTTCACGAACCTCGACGTGCCGGTGCTGGTGGGGGTACGGATTGGCGAAGTTTTGCGCCTTAACCTGGGGCCGGTGGCTTCCTTCAATCTTTCCGACAACGGTAACCTTAAAACTACGCTCGATCAGTATTCCGGCCAAAACGCGGACGATGTCTTTAAAACCGCCGCGTTGGGGTATCAGGTCGGGGTAGGCCTCGATTTTGGTCGGCTCAACTTCGATGTTCGCTACGAGGGCAACGTGAAGAAAGTCGTTGATGTAGACCTGGGTTCGGCCAATGGACAGTTTTCACGGAAACTCAACCTATTTCAGGCGACGTTGGGGTTTGAGATTTTGTGAAGAAGCGAGAAGGAGGGAAGCAGGAGGGTCACGCTCAGCGTGACCCTCCTGCTTCCCTCCAAAAACAAAAATAGCGGTGGGCAGGACCCATCGCTATTCCGACAATTCACCTAACCACTAAAGACTTTGAAAACTGGTTCACCCACGGGTGAACTTAGCTGGCCATACGCCGGAAGAAGGATTCGGCGATGACCTGAAATTCTTTTTTGCGACGGCGGGCCACTTCCACCTTAAACCCGTTTTTGAGCACGACCACTTCTTCGTGGCGGTCGTCGTACTCCTTGAGGTGGTGCATGTTGATGAGGTAGGACTTGTGGATTCGGACGAAACTGTGCTGTCCCAGCAGCGTTTCGTATTCCTTCAACGTCTTGGAAACCATCAGCTTTTTGCCGCTACTGAAGTAAAACAGAGCGTAGTTCCCATCGCCTTCAATCATGACGACTTCGTTGACGGCTACCTCCCGGTGGGTACGATCGTACACGGGCAGGGAAAAATTCTGGTCGTCGATAAATGGAGCGACAAAAGGGGAAAAGGTGGATAAAGCCGTCATAATTTTTTCTGTTTGAGAGAGGGATGTTACTGGAAGCCAGTTGGCTTGCCTGTTTTGACGATACAAAGCAACCACCGCGCCGAGTCGTTTTTTAGCGTGAATTCACGCGATTTCAAAAACAGGTATTTTTACGTACTCCTTCCGGAATCGTTGGTAAAGGGTGGGAGGAGGAAAATCAGATTTGGTGTCCGCACTTTTTGAACAAACCACGAAGGCTCAGGGGATAGCACCAGCACCGACGAATGCCCTATTCCCACGCAGTGCCAGTTTGCCCCCGAACTCTTACTTTTGCGGGCATGAGAGCGAAAGTGGAAACAATCCAGCAACAGGTGGCGGCGTTTGCCATCGAATCACCCGACCAACTGGAGCAATTTAGGCTGGCCTACGTAGGCCGGAAAGGCGTGATTGCCGAGTTGTTCGATGAGTTGAAGACTTTACCCGCCGACGATCGCCGGGCGATGGGGCAGGAATTGAATGCCCTCAAAAATGCAGCGCAGGAAAAATTTGCGCTTTTTCAGGAAAGAATCGAAAGCCAGAACGGAGCCGCCGATGCTCCGGCAATGGATCTGACCCTGCCCACCATTTCCAACGGAATGGGCACGATTCACCCGCTCACGCTTACCCGCCAGCGCATCGTCGAGATTTTTGAGCGGATGGGCTTCAATGTGGTCGAGGGGCCGGAAATCGAGACGGATTGGTACAATTTTACCGCCCTCAACTTTCCGAGAGACCACCCGGCGCGGGAAATGCAGGACACCTTTTTTATCAAAAAAGCGACTCCCGACACGAAGGAAGACGATATCCTGCTTCGCACCCACACCTCGACGGTGCAAATCCGGCTGATGGAGCGCCAGCCGCCGCCCATTCGTAGCATCATGCCGGGGCGGGTGTACCGCAACGAGGCCATCTCGGCGCGGGCGCACTGCTTTTTCCACCAGGTCGAAGGGCTGTACGTGGCCGAAAACGTGAGCTTCCGCGATTTGAAAGACACGCTGTACCACTTCGCGAAAGAATTGTTCGGTCCTGAAACCCAGGTGCGTTTCCGCCCTTCCTATTTTCCGTTTACCGAACCCAGCGCAGAGATGGATATTTCTTGCGAGATGCACCGGCCCGGCGGTTGCCGGATGTGCGGCGGTTCGCAGAATGTCTGTAAAGGCACGGGATGGGTGGAAATTCTCGGCTCCGGCATGGTCGACCCGCAGGTACTCGACAACTGCGGCATTGACTCCAAAAAATACACCGGCTTCGCCTTCGGCATGGGCATCGAGCGAATTGCCATGCTCAAGTACCGCATCCGCGATTTGCGGCTGTACTCGGAAAACGACGTGCGGTTTTTGCAGCAGTTCAGCCAGTAAATTCACCCGTTCGTCGGCCCTTGCCCCGGACTTCAATTCCCTCAATTCCCCCGGCGAAGCTTCACCGGGGGAATTTTTTTAGGGTAACGACCGGAGATTTCCCCCGCCGCCCGATTCACCGAAAAAGCACACGCTGCCAGCCCAGGTCGAGTAATTTTCGACGAGGTGCCGTTGAAACGGTTCTCAATCTGCCCCCGATTCCCGCTTGCCCCTGATTAAAATCAGGGGCTGATAAACGGGTACTACGCCCGGTTTCTTTCAAACGGTTGCGCGTTTTCAAAAAAAGAAGGACAGGTTTGCCCGGAGATTTTTATCCGTTCTCCGGATTCAGGAAGGAACGCTTCAGCGGGCCGTTTTCGCAGTTCAGCCCATCAAATCCACGACCGGAGAAAGCTTACCCTGGAAACTGGGGGCTTACTTCTAAAAATTAACCTCCAAATTTGTCTTCAACCCGGCGAAATCATCCCCTCTCCCATGAAAAAGCACTACGCCCTGAGCCTGCTCCTCACGCTGGCCGCCCTTCCGCTTTACCGGCTCTGCGCCACGCCCATCGACAGCCTGCGGGCCTCGCGCGTGGCCGTTGCGTTCCTCTCCCGCTACGTGGCAGACGCCAACCAGCTTCAATTCAGCACCAAAAACACCGCCCCCAATGGGAAGGTGAGGTACTACGTGTTTAACCTAAAAAAGGGCAACGGTTACGTCATCGTCAGCGCCGACGATGCCTGCCTGCCCATCCTGGGCTATTCGACGGAGAGCCGGTTTTTCCCGGAAAACGTGCCGGTTCAGTTGAATAAAATCCTCTGGCACCGGGCCAGGGAAATCGGCTACATCCAGCAGAAAGGCTTTGGGGCCGACGAAGACATCCGGCAGGCCTGGCAGGAAATCGAGCACCCCGGCAACGCCGTGGCCCGGACGACGGGCAACAACGCCGTCGCCCCCCTCGTGGCAACCCGCTGGGACCAGTCGCCCTACTACAACGACTTGTGCCCGCAAGACCCAAAAGCAACGGCCGACGACGGCAACCGGGTGGTGAGCGGCTGCGTGGCGACGGCGATGGCCCAACTCATGAAATACCACAACCACCCCAAAACCGGCCAGGGGATTTATTCCTACGTCCACGAAAAATACGGGCGGTTGAGCGCCGATTTTGGCAGTACCACCTACCAGTGGGCAGCCATGCCCAACCGGGTCACGAGCCGCAATACCGCCGTGGCTACCCTGATGTACCACTGCGGGGTGAGCCTGGACATGAATTACGACATCGGTCAAAACGGCGGCAGCAGTGCCTCGACGGCCCAGGTCAGCAACGTGCTGAAAAAATATTTTGGCTACGCCACGAGCGCAAAGTACGTCGAGAAAAAAGACTACTCGGAAGCCGCCTGGACGGCGCTCTTGAAAACAGAACTCGATGCGAAACGACCCCTGCAATACCGGGGACAAGGCACGGGCGGCGGCCACTCGTTTGTCTGCGACGGCTACGACGACAACAGCTTCTTTCACATGAACTGGGGCTGGGGTGGTAATTCCGACAACTACATGAACCTGCGGGCGCTGAACCCCGGCAGTCTGGGTACCGGAGGGGGAGAAGGGGGTTTTAACAGTAGCCAGGGGGCGGTCATCGGCATCCAACCCGCCGGAGTGACGGCTACGCCGAATTTACAGGTGTACAAACGCCTGACCATCAGCCCCACGCCGCTCGATTTCGGCGATGACCTGACGGTGAGCCTCAACATCGTCAACCGGGGAACCGCGTCGTTTCAGGGGGATTACGCCGTGGCGCTTTTCGACAAAGACCTCGACTTCATCAGCTTCGTGGGGCAACCCCTGACCAACTACACGCTCTCCGCCGGGAATGTGTACGTCAACGACCTGACCTTCACCCAGAAAAAGCTGTTTCTCTCCGAAGGCGAGTACGTCGTGGCGGCGTACTTTCGCGAAACCGGGAAAGAATGGCAATTGCTCAACAAAGCCGGTTTTGAAAACCCGGTAAAAATTCAGGTGGCACCGGTCGAAGCCGACCTGACGATGTACGGCACCCCGCTCCGGGTGAGCAGCAGCCCAATGTACCAGAATTCGGCGGTCGATGTCACCTTCAACATTGCCAACTTTGGCACCACCCCCTTTGAGGGCGACCTGAGCGTGCGGCTGTACGACCTGGAAGGCAATTTTGTGAAGGAAATCGAGAACCGGTCGCTGTCGCTGGGGGCGAACAAAACCTTTACGAATCCGCTGGTATACAACACCACGAGGCTCGACGTGGCCCCCGGCACGTACCTGCTGGCCCCGGTTTACAAACCCAAAAGCGGCACGTCGTTTTACGTGCTCGCCGCCCGCACCGACGGGAGTACGACGTACCCGAACCTGTTGCGGGTCGTCGTGGCGACCCCGCCGCTGCTGGCCGACCGCTTCGAGGTCAACGACCGGGAAAACCAGGCGGCATCCCTGCCCGTTTCGTTTTCCGGCAATTCGGCCCCGGTCAACACCGAGGGCACCAACCTGCACGTGGGGACGGACCTCGACTTTTTTAAACTCGACCTGCCCGGTGGCTTCCTCTACGAAGTCACCGCCCGCGTTCACGACAGCGACAACAGCGGCAACGGCAAAACCTATTCGGGCGACGTGGTTTTTAGTTACAAAGCGGGCAGCGGGAGTTACTCCGAAGCCTTCGACGTGAGCGTGAATGAAGTGAACGACAAAATTGCCCTCAGCAACGGGGGAAGCCTGATTTTTAAAGTCGCGCCCTACAACGCCGGGGAAAAAGGCACCTACCTGCTCGATATTCGGGTGATTCGGAAAGAACAGCCTTACCTTCGCCTCAGCGCCCCCGCCGCCGGCGACAAGTGGATGATGACCACCACCCAACGCATCACCTGGACCGACAACCTCGACGAACCCGTGCTGATTGCCCTGTTGCGCGGAACCAGCAACACCCCCGTGCAAACCATCACGGCATCTACCCCCAGCAACGGGCAGTTTTCCTGGACCATCCCCGCCAACCTGCCCGAAGCCAGCGACTACAAAATCGGCATTGCCAGCACCCTCAGTTCCAGCATCCAGGCCGTCAGCGGCGCGTTTACCATCGTGCCGTTACCCACGGGCCTGGAAGACGAAGCCGCCGACGTGCGGGTGTATCCCAATCCCGCCACGCGTTCGGTCACGGTCGATTGGCCCGCCACGGCGACCGTCCGGGCGGTTACGTTGCGCGACGCGACGGGAAAACTACTGCGCCTCCTCGACGCGCCGCCCGGCACCCACCGCCACGAACTCGACGTATCGGCCTACCCGGCGGGGCTGTACCTGCTGCGGGTGGAAAGGGCGGAAGGCACGGTTCTGAAAAAAATCACCCTGCTCCGATGAAATACCTGCTCCTGTTGACCTTCGGATGCCTGGCCTGCGCGGCCCAACGGCCCGCTTCCGGGCCGGAAGTGGGCAAGCAGCCGGTGTTGATTTACAAAACCCGGCAGGACTACCGGAACCTGGTTCCCGTGTTGCTCTCCGACGACAAAACCGAAATCATCGCCTACCCCGCCCCGACCGACGTGTACGACCAGGGTAAGCTGGCCCTGCCCACGAAACTAAAGCGCGGCTACCTGCTCGACAACCGGGGAATCGGTAAAAACGTCGCCTTTTTGGGCCTGACGTACCAGCAGTACGCGGCGCTACCGAAAGCGCCCCCGCTGGCCGAACTCTACGGCCTCCTCCTGAGCAAAGACCCGCTGCTCGAACTTTACCACGGCGGCAACCGGGCCGACTACCAAAACCTGGTAGCCGAACTCAACGCAGTGATTGGGAAGGGAAACCTGGGGCGGTTTCGGCGGCTGAAGTGAAACCGGCCGCTTGCCGCGTACCCCAAGGTGGCAACCTGCTTCTGAACCAGACGCCCCGGCAAACGTCGAAGTTTCCTGACTGTCGGGTCGCTGCTACCGCCGGATCGAAAAACCAGGTTCAATTACAAAGCGCCGTTCTGCAAAAAAGAGGGCGTTTGAGCCCGTTTACCTACCGCCTTCCCACCGGTTTTCATGGTCTGCACCGCCGCGTCTAGCCCCGACTGGGTACGATAACCTAAAAAGCCCGGTCGATGACCGGGCTTTTTTAGAGTCGATGGTTACTGGGCTGATTGTCAGCAACCAACAATCCTTAACCAATCACTTCTGGCCTGATTCGGTGTCGCCGCCGCAGGTCGTTGATCAGGAATTTCTTCTGGGCCGTAAACCCCTCCGGGTGCAGTTGCGGAAACAAAGCTGCCCACTCGGCGTAGCGGGCGGGTTCGGCCCGCTGGAAGGCCGGGCCGTCGATTTTTTTATGAACCAAAAATTCCTCGAAACTCATGCGAGTACTGGCGAGAGGTGGCGTTCGATGCAAGCGGCCAGGTCGGCGGCACTGCGCACCCGGGCCAGTTCGTCGTCGGGCAGGGTGATTTGAAACGCCTGCTCCAGGTACACCACCAACTCGGTTCGGTCGAGGGAAGTCAAGCCGAAATCGGCTTCCAACTGCCGGAAGGGTTGAAAAAAATCGGGTTTGATGAAAAAATGCGTGGTAAGCGTTTGCCGGATGGATTCGAGAATGTTCATGGGCGCGGGGGATTTTTTCTAAAAATAAAAAGAGCCGTGTTTTCAAAACGTCAGGAACGGGCCGAACCTGCAACAAAGACGGTTAAATGGTCGGTTCAAGCGGGTGAAACGGCAGGGAAACGCGACGTTCTACAAAAATCCTTGACCAAACATCCGGTAGACAGAAGGAAAGAGAACAGCGGAGAGAGGATAGCCAAAGACACTTCTCTTTTCGCGATCCTCTTTTCTCTACCAAAACTTCGTTCCCATCAGCCGGTTCAGTTCGAGGCGGGCGAGGGTTTGCTGGTACTCAAACTGAAGGCGGTTAAACTCGGCGTCTTCCAGGGCGGTCTGCGAGGTCTGAATTTCCAGGGGCGTCACCACCCCGGCTTTCAGCCGCACGTCGGCCAGTTGGAGGGCGTAGCGCGCCTGCTGCACCTGCGATTCTGAAAGGCGTAACTTTTCAGCGGCCGATTTTAGTTCACTCTGCGCCTGATCTACGCTGCTTTTCAAGGCGACTTGCTGACTTTCAATCCCGTAGCGTGCTTGCTGGAGGCTGGCGCGGGCCAGTTCGTTTTGCAACTGGTAGCGTTTGCCGCTGTAAATCGGGGCCGTCAGGCGCAGACCCACCGAGCCGTTAAACCGAACCTGGTTGATGTCGGGCTGGAAACCGTTGCGGTAGCCCGTTTGCCCTGAAAACGCAAGACTCGGTCGGTTGGCCACGCCCGCCACGTCGAGGTCGCGCAGGGCAATGGCCTCGCGGTCGCGGCTCAGGCGCAGGTCGGGGTTGGTGGTTTGGGCGGCTTCGTAGGCGTTGGCCGGGTCGGCACCGGGGGTACCCGGCGCGTTGAAACCCGCCGTGCTGTCCACCAGCGCGCGGGCATCGCGGCCAATCAGCGATCCGAGCAAAATGTACTGGCGTTCGATTTGGTTTTGTACATCCACAATCCGCGTTTCTACGTTGCGGTAACGCACGCGGGTCGAAACGAGGTTGTAGTCGATTTCGTCGCCGCTCTTGACCCGGTTGGCAATCACCTGCTCGGTGGCCCCAACGAGCGCCTGCTGGTCGCGCTGCACGCGAAGGTTTTTTTGCAAAAACACGAGGCCGTAGTACACCTGCGCCACCTGGTAAGCGAGCGCGGTTTTCTGGGCATCCACGTTGTCGAAGGCCTGCCGGGTTTCGGCGCGGCTGCGCTCCACGTTGGCAGCCACTTTTCCCCAATCGTACACCGTTTGGCTGGCGATCAGGCCCACGTTGTAGTTGTTGTGGGGTTGAAACTGAATGCCCGCGTCGATGCCCGGAATCGGAATGGCAATTTTGGGCGTGGGCCAGATGTAAGTGTAACTCGCGTCGCCGCTGAGGGTGGGCAGGCGCTGGCTCTCGGCGATTTTCGTGCGGATTTCACCGGAGGTGACGTTCTGCTGAAGTTCTTTCAGGCGCGGGTAGTAGTCGATGGCTTGCCGCACGAGGCCAGGCAGGGGGTCGGTCGCCCCCGGCGCTTGCGCCAGCACGAACGAACCGGAAAGGAGGAAGATGAAAAAGGAAAGGGATTTCATGAGCAGTTTTCAGTTTACAGTCCTCAGTTATTGTTTCCAGAAAAACTGAAAACTTTTTAATGCGCTTCGGCGGCCGCTTTGGCGGCTTCGGCCACCTCGGCAGTGCTGAGTTGGGTTTGGCGGCGGCGTTTAACCAGCAGGAAAATCAGGGGAAGAACGGCGATGAAAAACACGGACACCACCCGGAACGTGTCGAGGTACGAAAGCAGGTAGGCTTGCTTATCCACCTGCAATTCGAGTTGGCGGTAGCTGCGCAACACGGCCCCACCCAACTGGTTGAGGCGCTCGGTCAGGAGCGGGTTGCCCTCGTACAGGTTGCTCACCAGGTCGGAGCGGTGCTGGGCGTAGCGCAGGGTCACGTAGTTGTTGGCCAGCGCGATGCCAAAGGCCCCGCCGAGTTGGCGAATCATGTTGTTGATGGCAATGGCACCGGGGTATTCCTGGGGTTTCAACCCGGCGACGGCCTGGTTGATGAGGGGCAGTTGGAGCATCGAAATGCCCAGCACCCGCAGCAATTGCGCCGGGAAAAACTGCCATTGCGACGCATCTCCCGTGTAGGTACCGCTCACGAAACCAAAGGCAATCATCAGCAGCATCCCGATGACGATGAACGGAATGGGCGACGCCCCCGCCGAGAGCCGCCGCCCGATGATGGGCATCATAAACACCCCCGCCAGCGTGGGCCAGAGCAGCGAAATGCCCGTCATGGTCGGGGTAAACCCGTTGATGCGCTGCACCATGATCGGATACACGAACACGGAGGTAAACATCCCCAACCCGGCCACGAAGCTAAAAATGGTGCTGACGCCGAGGGTGCCCTTGCCCAGTATGCGCAGGTCGACGACGGGGTGATTGGTGGTCAGTTCGCGCCAGATAAAGGCCCCCAGCCCCACGACCGCCGTCAAGGTCAGGCCGCTGATGAGGTCGGAGTCGAACCAGTCGTCGGATTCGCCGCGTTCGAGCACGAACTGCAACGCCCCGATGCCGATGGCCAGCAGGGCAATTCCCAGGTAATCAATGACAATACTGCTTTTCTGTTTTCCCTCCCCTTCTTTTTTATCCACGAATAAAAACGTCAGCACCGTGGCGGCAATCCCGATGGGCAGGTTGACGAAGAAGATGTACGACCAGTGGTAGTTGTCGATGATGAGGCCACCGAGCGCCGGGCCGAGCGTCGGGCCGAGCACCACGCCCATCCCAAACAACCCGGAGGCGATGCCGCGTTTTTCGGGCGGGAAGGCATCGAAAATGATGCCCTGCGACGTGCTGAGCAAGGCCCCGCCCCCGATGCCCTGAATGAACCGGAAAAAGACCAGTTCCCACAAACTCGTGGAGTTGCCGCAAGCGTAGGAAGCCACCGTAAACAGCACGATCGAGGCGAGGTAATAACTCTTCCGCCCGAAATATTGGGCCAGGAAGCCCGTCATCGGGATAATGATCACGTTGGCGATGGCGTAGGAGGTCACCACCCAGGCCACGTCTTCGATGGTCGCGCCCAGCGACCCGGCCATCTGGTTGAGCGCCACGTTGACGATGGTGACGTCGATCAACTCCAGAATGGCCGCTGAAATGGCGGTGACGACGATAATCGTCCGTCTGAAACCGGTTGGGGTCGTCATGGTTTAAGGGTTGGAAGTTTGAGGGTTTGAGGCAGGTCGCCGCAGGGTTTGAGGGCTTGAAGGAATCCTTTCAAACCTCGTCAAACCTTATTTTACTTTCACCGACACCTCCACGCTCATGCCCGCGCGGAGTTTGTCGCGGAGGGAGTCGGCCCCGGCGAGGTCGATGCGGACGGGGATTTTCTGGGTCACTTTCACGAAGTTGCCCGAGGCGTTGTCGGGGGGCAACAGCGAGAATTTCGAGCCGGTGGCTTCGCTGAACGAGGAGATTCTACCCTGGATTTTCAGATCGGGGTAAGCATCCACGCCAATTTCGGCCACGTCGCCCACCTTCAGGTTTTCCAACTGACTTTCCTTAAAGTTGGCCACGACCCAGAACGTCCGGTCGTCGACGATGGTCATCATCGTTTGGCCGGCCTGAACGAATTGGCCCGGTTCGATGCTCTTGCGCCCGATGCGGCCGTCGGTGGTGGCGAAAATTTTCGAGTAGGTCAGCCGGAGTTGTTGCTGATCGATTTTGCTTTGAATTACCTTCAACTGCGCCTCGGCGCGGTGCAAAGCCGCCCGCTGAATGTCCACCCGCGATTTGGCCGTGACCACGTCGGTCTGGCTGGCCACGACCTGCTGGCTCTGCACGTCGAGGGCGTTGCGAGAGTCTTCGGCCTGCTTGCGGGTGATGGCCCGGTCGGTCAAAAGCTGAACGTCGCGGTCGGCATCACGCTGGGTTTTGTCACGGCGAATCTGGGCCAGTTTCAGGTTGGCATCGCTCGACTGAATCGTGAGTTGGGTGTTGCGCAGCGTGGCGCGGGCCGTTTCCACGTCGGCGAGGGCCTGCTGGTAGCTGGCTTCGAGTTCGGTCAGGGCCAGTTGGCCTTCGGCGACGTCGATTTCGGCCAAAAGCTGGCCTTTTTTTACCTGATCGTAGTCGCGTACGTTCACGGTTTTCACGTACCCGGCCAGGCGGGGCAGTACGGGCACAAGGTAGGTCTCGATCTGGGCGTTGTCGGTGGTTTCGTGGTGGCGGGCGTTATTGAATGCCGAAATGCCGTACCAGGCCCCCACGCCGAGTAGGGCCACGAGCACCATGCGAATCGCGATGGTGCGGATGTTAGACGAGTTTTCAGTTGCCATGAGAAGAATAAATTGAAGTAGTCAACCAGATTGACGATACAAAGGTAAACCGGGTTGACTAAAAAAGTCAATAAGGTTGACTATTATTTTTTAGCAACGTACTTTTGTGCCACATTTCCCCTGAATTTTTCTTTCTTTGAAAATTCAGGAAGCGCGAAAGCACCACCCAACGAGCCATGAACGAGAGTCTGAAAACCCGTCTGATTGATTTTAAATCCCAGAAAAACCGCTTGATGGGAAGGTTATTGAGTAAGTCGTTCCGCTTCCTGTCGGACTTGGCCAGTGAGCAGTTACGCGAAAAAGGCTACGACACCTTCCGGCTCGGCCATCTGATTTCACTGATCCACATCGACGTGGACGGCTCAACCATCAACGAACTGGCCGCAATGGCGGGCATCACCAAGCAGGCCGTGAGCAAAATCGTGCGGGAATTGCAGGATGCCGGGTACGTGCAGACCGAAAAACACCCCGGCGACGCCCGCTCGGTGGTCGTGACCATCAGCGACAAGGGCGCGCAGTTTATGCTCGACTGGAAAGAATGCACCGTCGTGATCGACGAGCGCTTCCGCGCCATCCTCGGGGCCGAGCGGCTCGACTTGCTGAAGGATCTACTCTTCGAATTGGTCGATTACTACGAAACCCAGTTGGGCGGACCGGAAAACGGCGAGATGTTGCGGCAGAAAGCGCCCTGGATCGACATCATGAACAACAAAACCGTAGCCATCGCCGACCAGGGAGACTTGGTGCCTCAGTGGGGCAAGGCGATCGTCAAGACGCGAACGAAGCCGTCGTGAAGGGGGTCGGTTTCTGGTGCGAATGTTGGTACTGCTTCGGCGTCAGTCCGACGATCCGCTTGAACTGCCCGTTGAAGTGGGTGAAGTTGTTGAAACCGGTTTCGTAGCAGATTTGGGAAATGCTCAGTTCCTTGTCGATGAGGAGTTTACACGCGTTGCCGATTTTTATTTCATTCAAAAACTGCGTGTAGGTTTTGTTGGTGTGTGATTTAAAATACCGGCAAAACGCCGTGACGCTTAGGTTGGCAATCCCCGAAACCTCTTCCAATGAGGGATTTCGGGTGTAGTTGTCGATGATGAACTGGTACACCCGGTTCATGCGCTCGCATTCTTTTTCGTCCGACTGTTTCGAGAAACCCGTACTTGAGAGCACCTCGAATTCCCGGCTTTCGGCCATTCGATTCAGGATGCTGAGCAAGTCGATGATGCGGCTGATGCCGTTTTTTTCTTCGTCCAGCTTCCTGATTTGCTGCGTCAACGCCTCTTTCGAGGCCCCCGTAAAGCGAATGCCCCGTTTCGACAGCGCCAGTAGTTTTTTGAGGGGCGCGACCTGCGGCAATCCCCAAAAACTTTCACCGAGAAAATTCTCCTTGAAATACACCACGATGGCCCGCGAAACCAGGTCAGTGTCTTTTTGGTAATACGCGCCGTCGCTCCGAAACAGGTGCGGAACGCCGCTGCCGAACAACACCAAATCGCCTTCCCCAAACCGCTCGACGCTGTCGCCCACGAAGCGAATCCCCGCCCCTTCCTGCACGAGCATGATTTCAAATTCCGGGTGAAAATGCCAGGAAGGAAAAAAATACGCCTCTTCCACTTTCATCATCTGGAAAGCCTCGTGCTGCTGGGTGTCAATGATTTTGAGGATGGGTTTCATGCGCGTTTAGGTCAAAATCGGTTTCACTACCTTCCCGGCCACGTCGGTGAGGCGGTAGCGGCGGCCCTGGAATTTAAAGGTCAGCTTTTCGTGGTCGAGGCCCAGCAGGTGCATAATCGTGGCCTGCAAGTCGTGGACGTGGACGGGGTCGCGGGTGATGTTGTAACTGAACTCGTCGGTTTCGCCGAAGGTAAATCCTTTTTTGATGCCGCCGCCCGCCAGCCAGAGGGTAAAGCAACGCGGGTGGTGGTCGCGACCGTAGTTGTCCTTCGTCAGCTTGCCCTGCGAGTAGTTGGTTCGGCCAAATTCCCCGCCCCAAATCACGAGCGTGTCGTCGAGCAGGCCGCGCTGTCCGAGGTCTTTGATAAGCGCCGCCGAGGCCTGATCCACCGAATTCGCCATCGTCTTGATGTCCTTCGGCAGGTTGCCGTGCTGGTCCCAGCCCTGGTGGTACAACTGGATGAACCGCACGTCTTTCTCGGCTAATTTTCTCGCCAGCAGGCAGTTGGCGGCAAAGGTGCCAGGAATGCGGCTTTCCGGGCCATACAGGTCGAAAATGGAATCGGGTTCCCGTTTGATGTCCAGGGTTTCGGGCACCGAGCTTTGCATCCGGTAGGCCATTTCGTACTGCTGCATCCGGTTGTTGATTTCCGGGTCGAGCACCTGCCGGTACTGGTCTTCGCTCATCTTCGCCAAAAACTTCAGCATATTCCGCCGCGACGACGGGTCGATGCCGCCGGGGTTGTTGAGGTAAAAAATCGGGTCCGGCCCGGAGCGGAACACCACGCCCTGGTGGGTGGAGGGAATGAAGCCGTTGCTCCAGAGTTTGGCGTAGAGCGGCTGGTCGCCGTTGCGGCCTTTTGAGAGCAGCACCACGAAGGCGGGCATATTCTGGTTTTCCGAACCCAGCCCGTAGCTCACCCAGGAACCCATCGAGGGGCGGCCGCCAATCTGATTGCCGGTCTGAATGAAGGTCACGGCGGGGTCGTGGTTGATGTGTTCGGTGTGCATCGAGCGGATGAAGCACAGCTCATCGACTACCCCGGCGGTGTGCGGCAGCAGCTCGCTCACCCAGGCCCGGCTCCGCCCGTGCTGCGCAAATTTGTAGAGCGATGCCGCCAGCGGAAACGAACTTTGCCCCGCGCTCATACCCGTGAGCCGCTGCCCCCGCCGCACCGATTCGGGCAGGTCCTGCCCCCACATCGCTTCGAGTTTGGGCTTGTAATCGAAGGTCTCCAACTGCGACGGTGCCCCGCTCTGGAACAGGTAAATCACCCGCCGGATTTTAGGGGAAAAATGCGGCAACGTCGGGCCGGTGGGGGCCGATTCGCTGGCCTGGGCGTCCTGCGGCAGCAGCGAGGCCAGGGCCGCCGCGCCCAGGCCCAGCCCGGCCTTGCCCAGAAACGTGCGGCGGCTGAGGGCGTCGTGCAGGTGTTCAGCGGGGGTGGTTTCCATGGGGATAGCTGTTTGGTAGTTTGTCCTAAGCGGAAAAAAAGTGGCGGTCACCCTGAGCGGAGTCGAAGCGGACGCCGCGCGGGGCGTGCGGCTGGTCAGCGCTGGCCCACCGCACCACCCTTCGACTCCGCTCAGGGTGACCGCCGCGCGAAAAATTGAACAGATTCACCGCTTGGTAATCGCTTCATCCGAATTCAAAACGGTGTTGGCAACGACCGTAAACGCCGCTACCTGAGCCGGGTCGAGGGTGTTGTCGCGGGGGAATTCGCCCGTGCCGAGCAAGGCTTCCGCCCGCGCCGGGTTTTTGACAAAACCCTGGTATTCAATCGCGTACAGTTGTTGCATCAAACGCAATTCCGCCCGGCGGGGTGGGCGGGAAAGTGCCGATTGAAAAAACAGGGCAATGCGTCCGTCCAGCCGGGATTGCTTTTTCATCGTGCGCTCGGCCAGGACGCGGGCCGCTTCGACAAACTGCGGGTCGTTGAGCGTGACGAGCGCTTGCAGCGGCGTGGCCGTTTTCTGCCGCCGCACCGTACACAGCGAGCGGTCGGGCGAGTCGAAATTGAGCATCATCGGCGGCGGCGAACTGCGTTTCCAGATGGTGTACATCGAGCGCCGGTACAAGCTATCGCCGTGGTGCTGGCGGTAGCGGCTCACGTTGCGGGCCATCGCTTCCCAGATGCCGGCGGGCTGGTAGGGGTACACGCTCGGCCCGCCGATTTTACGGGCCAGCAAGCCACTCGCCGCCAGGGCGTTGTCGCGCACCTGCTCGGCGGCGAAGCGGTAACTCGGCCCCCGCGCCAGCCAGCGGTTGTCGGGGTCTTTTTCGAGGTCTTCCTTCGGCGCCGTGGACGACTGCCGGTAGGTAGCCGACAGCACCAGCCGCCGGATGAACCGTTTGGTGTCCCAGCCGTCCTGCCGAAACTGAACCGCCAGCCAGTCGAGCAGTTCGGGGTGGGAAGGTAGTTCGCCCTGATTGCCGAAATCTTCCTGGGTTTTCACCAGCCCGTTGCCAAAATACTGCTGCCAGAACCGGTTGACCATCACGCGGGCAAAGAGCGGGTTGCGCCCGTCGAGCAGCCAGCGGGCCAGACCCAGGCGGTTGCGGGGATACCCGGCGGGGAGTTTTCCCAAGCGGATTGGCGTTTCGGCCCGCACTTCTTGGCCGTGGGCGTCGTACACGCCCCGGTTGAGGAGGTAGGTTTTGCGGGACTGGTCGGCGGGTAGTTCCTGCATCGCCATCACTTCGGGCACGGCGGTGAGCAGGGCCACTTCCTGCCCGCGCAGGTCGGTGTACTGGCGCTTGAGGGCCGCGTAGCTGGTGTCGGTGGTCAGGGCGTAGTGTTCAAGCAATTGCGTTTTTTGTTGAAAACTGCGTGTGGAGACGGGAAGCCGCCGCACCGCCGCGACCCTATCTTGGTTGCTGGTCAAAGATTGGATTTCCAGCCCGGAAAGTTGGCGGTTGTAAATCCGCAGTTCGTCCATGCGCACGTCGGCGATGGTTTTTTCGCGGTAGCCGGTGCCGAGTTCAAACGGGGTCACGAAGAAATACCGCGCTACGTTGCCGTCGTGGAGCAGGCTTTTGGTCAGGTTGTCGGTCAGGATTTTGGCGTGGGTCGGCGCACCGTTGAGGTACAGGCGCACGCCGCTGGCTTTGCTGCTGCCGTCGTAGGTGAGCGTGAGGTGTTGCCAGGCATTCAGGGTCAGTTTTTCCTTCGTGCGGTATTCGATGCAGTTGGCGGGCCAGGTGTAGCTGAACACCACCGACAGCGTTTGGTCGGGATTGAGGTGAACGGCGTAGCCCCGCCAGCCGTCGGCATCGCCGCCGCTGCGCTGGAACAAATCCCCGTCGTTGCCCTTCACGAGTGGATTGACCCACACGCTGACCGAAAACGACTGGTTGCTTTCAAAATTCAGGCCCTTGCCGAAGCGCGCCACGTTGGTCGTGTTCAGCTTTTCCCCGGTTTTGTCAAAACCAGGGATGAACACTTCGAGGCCGCAATCGCCCCGGAAGTGCAGGGCGTTCCCCATTTTCCCGGTCGTCAGGAGCGGCTTGTGCTCCAAATCACCCGCTATTTTGGCGACAAGTTTTTTATCGGCCCGGTTGGGGTAGGTGCTGTCGGGGGCCGCGCCGTCGAGGGGCAAATGCACCAGCAATCCCTGGTCGAGGGTCGGCGGGGCGGCGGGTTGGGTCAGCCAGTTTTCGAAGGGCTGGCGGTAGTGTTCGGGTTGGAGCCGGGGCAGCAGGCGGTTGATTTTGGCGCGGAGCACCCGGAGGCTCTGCTCGGTTGGGGTGCTGGGCAGCAGCACCGTCGGGCTGGGTTCGCCCCGGTAGGGCACCACGCCGCTTTCCTTGTTTTGGTTGAAAAACGCGAAGAGCGAATAGTAATCTTTCGCCAGAATTGGGTCGTACTTGTGGTCGTGGCAGCGGGCGCATTCCATCGTCAGGCCCAGAAAGGCTTTGCCGAAGGTGTTCACGCGGTCGGCCACGTACTCGGTGCGGTATTCTTCGGGAATCACGCCCCCCTCCTGGGTTTGCGGATGCTGGCGGTTGAAGGCCGTGGCGACGAGCATTTTCCGGGTCGGTTTCGGCATCAAATCGCCCGCGAGTTGCTGCTGGACGAACTGGTCGAAGGGCAGGTTTTCGTTGAAAGCCCCAATCACCCAGTCGCGGTAGGGCCAGGCGTTGCGCAGGCCGTCGTCCTGGTAGCCGTTGGAGTCGGCGTAGCGGGCCAAATCGAGCCAGCTTACGGCCTGCTGTTCGCCAAAATGCGGGGACTTCAAAAGCCGGTCAACCGCTTTTTCGTAGGCATTTTCCGAATTATCTGTCAAAAATGCGGCCGTTTCGGCTGGGCTGGGGGGCAGGCCCGTCAAATCCATCGACACCCGCCGGAGCAGGGTGGTTTTTGGGGCTTCGGGCGCGGGGTTCAGGCCCAGACGTTTCATTTTGACCAACGTGAAGGGATCGATTTCGTTTTTTACCCACCGCGTTTCTTCGTCTTTCCAAAGCCCCCAGCGGGCCAGAAAACTGTTCCCCACGCGGGGTACCTCGGGCTTTTCAATCGCCGCCAGCGACCAGTGTTCCTTGTACTCGGCCCCTTGCTCAATCCAGCGGATGAGCAGCGCCTTTTCTTCGTCCGACAGGGTCAGATTCGACGCGGGCGTGGGCATCATGCGCTTGGGGTCGTGGCTGAGGATGCGCCGCACCAACTCGCTTTTGGCGATGCTGCCGGGCACGATGGCCCGCTGCCCTTCTTCGAGGGTTTTCGTGGCCCCTTCAAAACTCGCCAGTTGCAGGCCCGCCTCGATTTTGCTCTTGTCGGGGCCGTGGCATTTAAAACAGCGGTCGGACAGGATGGGCTTGATGTGCAGGTTGAAATCGACCGTTTCGGGCAAACGCGCCGCCGCCGCCGCAACTTCGTCGGGAATGTCCACGGAACCGGAACAGGCACAAACCAACAGCCCCAGCATCAAGGCGGGCCAGGTTTTGGGCGGATTGCGTCGTTTTCGGTGTTCCACACTCCGTTGAAAAGGGCTGACGTTGAGGACGGGTTTCATGGCCTTTCGATGAACAAATTGGGATGAAGTACGAAAAAGTACCGGTCAATTCGACCGGCACTTTCTATTCTAAACCTATGAGAATCAGTATTCGCCGCCCAAAACCCCCAACCCCCTAAAGGGGGCTTTTCGTAGCTGAAACTTCCAGGCAGGTAGCCCCCCTTTAGGGGGTTGGGGGTTTTGGGCGGCGAATACTCAATACCCCGGATTTTGCGGAAACTTCGTCGCCCCTTCCGCCGTGCGGTCAATCTGCTCCTGGGGAATGGGCCGCAAAATATGGTGCGGTTTGATGTTCGCGGCGGCCACGGGGTTGTATTTCTTCACGCGTTCCAGCAGTTTTCCCGTCCGCGCGAGGTCGTTCCAGCGGGTGCCTTCGCCGAGCAGTTCGCGGGCGCGTTCGTCGAGGATGAAATCGAGGTCGAGTTGCGCGGCGGTGATTTCCATCGCCGTGCGGTTGGCGGCGGTTTCGGCGGCGGTGGCCCCGGTTTTGGCCGCCCGGCGGCGCACCACGTTGACGAAGGTGGCGGCTTCGGCTTTGTTGCCGCTCATCATCAACGCTTCGGTGGCCATCAGGTAGGTTTCGGCGAGCCGGAAAAACAGCACGTCCCGCGAACCGGCCTGGTCGTTGATGCCCGGACGTTCGATGTCCAGAAATTTGCTCAGGGTCGGGAAAACCCGCTCCGTTTGCTTGCTGGGCGGGTACACGGTGTAGTTGGCCCGGCTGATTTCCGCCGCCGTGTACTCCCGGTCGGCCAGGTAAATGGCCGTGTCGCCGAGGGCCAGCTTCACCGCTCGGCCCGCGATGGTGTAGGTGCCGGGGTTGTTGCAGTAAAAAACCCGCTTGAAACTTTTGTCGTAGCGGCTGTCGAGCTTGCGGTCGAAGAGCACGTTGAGGGTGAAATCCGTCGGCTTGAACTCCGCGTAGGGCCGCCCGTTCAGCACGTCCCGCTTCAGCCCCGGCAGGTCGTCGTATTTCATCACCCAAAACAGGTGCAGGGAATTCCCGCCGCCGTTGGAAATCACGTCTTTGTTGTTTTGAATGGCCCAAATCACCTCCGGGTTTTTCTCGCCGGAACCCTGCGCGAACAGGCTCCCGAAATCGTCGAGCAGCCGGAAATTGTACTTAGAAATCACGCCCTTTGCCAGTTCGGCGGCTTTGGCGTAATCGTCAGCTTGTTTGGCCTCCGAACCCGCCCGCGAGAGGTACACTTTGGCGAGCGCGTGTTCCGCCGCCGGTTTGGACACGCGGCCGTAATTGCTGGGCGTCGCGGGCAGGGTTTGCACGGCAAAGGTCAGGTCGTCGAGGATGGCCTGGTACACGTCCTTGACCGGCGAACGGGTCGCCGTGGTGGTCACTTCGGTGGTTTCGGTCAGGGCCAGATGCACCGGGCCATAGAGTTGCACCAGCATCAGGTAATACTGGGCGCGGATGAACCGCACTTCCGCCACGCGGGTCGCCTTCACCGCGTCGGTGAGGCCTGTCACGTTGGATGCCCTCGAAATCACGGCGTTGCAGGCGTTGATGGCCGTGTAGAGGTTGTTCCAGGTGTAGGTGATGGGTGCCGTGCGGGGGTTGAGGTCGCCGTTGTAAAAATTGACCATTTTCGAGGCCCCGTCGAAGCCGTTCGTAAACGTGTCGGTACCGAACACGGTGACGTGGGTGATGGGCGCGTTGAGACCGCCGTTGCTCAGGGCGCAAAAAACCGGCTTCAGCGAGGCGTAGGCCCCGTTTACCGCGTCGTTGAAGCCCGAAGCCGTGTTGAGGTAGCTGTCGGTAATCTGGGTGCGGACGTCTTCGTCGAGTTGTTTGTCACACCCGGCGAGCACCAAAAAGCTGGATAGTAACGCGAGGGCAAGGTTGGTTTTCATGGAGGAGGCGCGTTAAAATTTGACGTTTAAGCCAGCCAGGAAATTCCGAACCGGCGGGGTACTCTGGGTGGGAAATTCGGGGTCGATGCCGTTGTGTTTCGCGGTGTAGGGCGAAAACACGAAGGGGTTCTGTACGCTCAGGTAGAGCCGCAGCGACTGCATTTTAAAGCGTTCGGCCAGGCCGGGAGGAAAGGTGTAGCCCAGGTTGATGTTGCGGATTTTGACGAAAGTCCCGTCGAAATACGCGAGCGTCGAGCCGTAGAGGGGCCGCACCTGGTTGACGTTGGGCTGCGGGTAGTCGTTGGTGGGGTTGTTTTTGGTCCAGTAATCGACGTTGTACTGGTTGACCCGCCCCGACAAAAACCGGTTGGTGCCGTGAAACGGACTGTTAATCGTGCTGCCAAAGCGGGCAAAGGCCAGCACGGACAGGTCGAAGCCCTTGAAGCTAACGCGGTTGGTGAATCCCGCCATCAGCTTGGGCACGTCGGAACCCAGGATTTGCCGGTCGTTGGGGTCGATGACCCCGTTGCCGTTTACGTCTTCCACCCGGATTCCACCCACGACGGAGCCGAACTTTTTGGCCTGCTCGTCTTCGCCCAGTTGCCAGATGCCGGTTTTCACGAAATCGTAGTACACCACGGCGGGTTGGCCGATAAACCGCAGGTTGCCCACGTCGTCGACTTTCCCCTGCGAGAGTTCGGTGATTTCTTCTTGGTTGGCAAACAGATTCAGGTCGGTGCTCCACTCAAAGCCGCCCGCTTTTTGCGGCACCACGTTGAGCGTGGACACCGAAAACTCGACGCCCCGGTTGCGTTTCGAGCCGACGTTGGAGAGAATCGACACGTAGCCGGTGGTGATGGGCAGCAGCTTGGGCAGCAGCAGGTCGGTCGTGTTGGACTGGTAAAATTCCACCGCGCCGGAAACCCGGTTGTTCCAAATTCCGAAATCCACCCCGGCGTTGAACGTGGTCGTGGTTTCCCAGCGCAAATCCGGGTTGGGAATGCTGGCGGGCGAGTAACCAAACGCCGGCGCGCCGTCGAAATCGTATTGCGTCCGGCCCAGCACGCTGTTGGTTTGGTAGGGAAGAATGCCCTCGTTGCCCGTCGAGCCGTAACTCAGGCGGAGTTTGAGGTTGGAAATAAGGTTCGAGTTTTTCAGAAACGGCTCGTTGCTCACGTTCCAGGCGAGGGCCGCCGAGGGGAAATACCCCCACTTTTTACCCGGCGCGAACTTGGACGACCCATCGGCGCGGCCCGTGAGCGTGAGCAAAAAGCGGTTGTCGAAGGCGTAGTTGAGGCGAGCCATGTACGAGAGAATCGACCATTTTTCAAACTGACTGCCCACGCCGCTGATGATGGAAGCCGCACCGAGGTTGTAGTACTCGAACGATTCGGCGGGCAACCCGGCCACGTTGACGAGCGAGCTTTCGGCCTGCCGGGTCTGGAGGCTGTACAGGCCGGTGAAGTCGAGGCTGTGCTTCGCGCCGAGGCGTTTTTTGTACGTCAGGATGTTTTCCCAGGTGTAGGCAAAGGTGAAATCTTCGTTGGTCGAGGCCGAAGGGTCGCCGAGCAGACGCACGTTGGTGTACCGGCCCCGGAAATTTCCCTTTTTGTTCTGGGCCAAATCAGGCGCGAAATTCATCCGAAACCGCAGGCCATCCGTCAGTTCGGCTTCGCCGTAGAGGTTGCTCAACAGCCGGAAGCGCTTGCCCTTGTTGATGACCGCCCCCGGCACCAGTTCCGAGAGCGGATTGCTTCGCAGCCCGTCGCCGGTGGGCAGGAAAACCAGTTCGCCCTTGTCGTCGTAGGCCCGACCCAGGGGGTTTTCGGTGATGGCCCCAAAATCGGCGTACTGGCCGTAGGGGTTTACGTCTTCGCCGTTGCGTTCGCTGTACGAGCCGAGCGACGACATCCCGATTTTAAACCGCTGGCCGAGGTTTTGGTCGAGGTTGATGCGGGAGGTGTAGCGGGTAAAATCCTGGCCCGCGATGATGCCCACGTCGCGGAAATAGCCGACGGCCACGTTGAAGCGGGTGGTTTCCGTCCCGCCCGACACGCTCAGTTCGTGGTTTTGCACGCTGCCGTTTTTAATCATCAGCCGTTGCCAGTCCGTCGAGCGGCCCTGGGCAATGCCTTCGAGTTCGGTGGCTTCAAACAGTTTGGCATCGGCCTGCGGGTCGGCATCGTCGTAGAGGGGCCGTCCCGTGGCCGGATTGATAACGGCCCGGCGCGATTCGCGTTTGAATTCGGCAAACTGCGCCCCGTTCATCAAATCGGCGTAGCGGAAAATCCGGGAAGCCCCGAAATAGGTGTCGTAGCTGACGACGGTTTTGCCGGGCTTGCCGCGTTTGGTGCTGATGATGATGACCCCATTGGCCCCCCGCGAGCCGTAAATGGCCGTGGCCGAGGCATCCTTCAGAATTTCCATTGCCTCGATGTCGCTGGGGTTGATGTCGTTGAGGCCCCCGCTGATGGGGATGCCGTCGATGACGTAGAGCGGGTCGTTGCCGGCGTTGAACGAGCGCCGCCCGCGAATCTGCACCGACACGCCCGAACCGGGTTTATTGCCCGTGTTGAGCACGTAGGCCCCGGCCACCCGGCCCTGGAGCATCTGCGAGACGTTGGTGACGGGGATTTCCTTCAACGCTTTTTCGGAAATGGAGGAAATCGCCCCGGTGATGTCGGCTTTTTTCTGGGTACCGTAGCCGACCACCACCACCTCGCCGAGGCCCTGGGCGGTCGCCACCATTTTTATCGTTAAAACCGTTTTTCCGGCCACCGCCACTTTTTGGGTTTCGTAGCCCACGATGGAAAAAACCAGGACGGACTCCGGCCCCGGCACGTCGAGGCTGAACTTGCCAGCGGCGTTGGTGACGGAGCCTTTCGTAGTTCCCTCAACGAGGATGTTCACCCCCGCCAGGCCCTCGCCCGTGCTGCCGTCGGTGACGGTACCCGTGACGGCGGCGGCCGGGTTGCGGGCGGGTGGAGTGGCTGCGTTCGCGGCGAAGAAAGCCGGGACGCAAAGCAGCAGGAAAGCGACCCGACGGAGACCGGATTTAGCCCAGCTTCCCGGCGAAAAAAAGGTACAGGCTGTGTTCATGGCAGGTGTGATTGGGGGTGTAGAGGTTCATTCGATTGGGGCAAGGAAGTACCGCCCGGCGATTTTTCGCCGGAAAGAAACACGTAAAAAAGAAACCGGAGGTGGCGGAACGTGGAACGCGGCGAGGCGCGTCGGGGCAGGCGCTCAGTACAGGGTTTTAGGGTCTTTCCAGATGGTCACGTTGCCGTATAGTTCGTCGTCGCTGTATTGTTTCGCCGGTTTTTTGAAACCCGCGCTGAGGAATTTATCTTTCAGTTTGCCCAAACTGATAAAATTCCCGAAGAAAATGTTGTTCATCACCCGCCAATACCCGCTCAACGCGTAGCGGGCGGCTTCCCACTCCTTCGGGTGATTTTGGTTCAACGTTTTATCGAAGTCCAGGCAAACCGCCAGGTAAGCCGCCTTTGCCCGTTGCTCTTTGCTGCCGCTGAGAATCGCGCTGGTAATCTCTTTTTCGTGTGCTTTTTGAAGGGCCAGTTTCTGGTTTTCGTGGCTGAGTAATGGGTCGATGGGCGCGGGGCTTTCGGTGGGAATTTCGTAAACCAGCACTTGATTGGCTACGGTTTTCCGGCCCCCGTTGGTTTCGTTCACCAACTCAAAGAGATCAATCAACCGGTCGGCGAAACTGGTGATGGTTTCGTCCATCGGCATCTTGTCGCGGCTCGTGTTTTTGTAGCGGTCCACAATCATCCAGCCTTCGCTGAGCATTTTCCGGTAGCCGTCTTTCGCGCCGAGGATGGTGCCCAGCGTGGCGGCGTTGCAGTCGGCATCCCAGCCCAGGTTGAAGGAAAGTTTCAGCGTTTCGGAAAAATCCCCTTCGCCGTACAAAAAGGCAATCAGGATGGCCCCGGTGTTGAGTTCGGTGCCGTTTTGGTCGCGCCGCCCGCTGTTTTCCTGGGTGTATTTTGCTTTCAGCAAGCGGCGGGTTTCCTGCCAGTTGGTCGGGTGCTGGCGGTGCCATTGCTTCACGTCGTTGATAATCTTGAGCGTGTTGCTGGCCGGGTCGATGGAGGCGATGCCCGCGTCGAGAATTTTACTGATGTCGTTTTCGACGAAAGCCGTGGCAATCATCGCGGTGAACAACTGCGTGGTTTGGGCCGGCTCGTGGTCGATGGCGACTTTGGTGTAGTGCAGGCCAATTTTGGCTGCCGTCTGGGGCATGGCCGGGGCCAGCAGCCCGAAGGTTTCGCACAAAAACTGCCCCGACACGTTGAAATCCGCCCAGGGATTCAGCGTCATCAGGCCCGTCATGGGCGGCTTCAGGTCAAGGTCCATCAGGTGGCGGGCGTAGCGGTTCGAACTCCAGATGCCCCGGTTGATGCGTTCTTTCCAGAGCGCGTGTACCTCGTCGTAGGGCAGAAAGACCGTGCGCTTTTTTTGCATGGTGTGGATGTACACCCACTCGAAATCGGTGTCGTCGTCGGTCACGGCCCCGTTGGGGAGCGAGGGCACGTAGTTTTTCAAATCGCCCGCCTCCTGGATGTACTTAAACTCGTAGGGCAGGCCGTTGAGGTTGCCCAGGATTTGACCCAGCAGCCCGCCCCGGATTTTGTCGGTGATGGTTTCAACGGGAAAGGAGCGCAGCGGCTTTTTGACCGGATCGGTCGCCCTCGAAGCGGTCAGGGGAGAAACCAGCAGGCAGATTCCGACGAGGATTGATTTCATGGGGCAAAGCGCTTGGGCGTGAATGCGGATTTAGGTTCGCTGAGAAAAGCCTTACTTCAACGGCGTATTTTCCTATTCTAAACCTAAACAAAGGTAGCGTGTCCAGCCAGCGGGAAATAAAGTGGATTAGCCAATACTTAAACTTAGTTAGCAAGTATCCGGCGGGTTCGGGGCGGTGGGCGTTAATTTGGGTGAGAAAATAGGGGGAAGCTGCTAGTGGTTTTATTGGTTGGTTGGGAGGAGCGGGCGTCACCCTGAGCGAAGTCGAAGGGTGTGCGGTGGGGAAGCGCTGACCTGTCATACTGAGCGAAGTCGAAGTACGCACACCCTTCGACTTCGCTCAGGGTGACCCCGCTTTCCCGAACCACTCCATCTATTCTTTCTCCGGCACTTCAGGTATCCACTGCTTTTCCGAAAAATTCACCGCTTCGGCCTCTCCAATCAGGCCGAGGGAGATGTCGTGCCGCCCGCCTTCGTAGGGGGTTTGGAGCCAGTTGTCCAGGATGTCGATGGCCTCGAACACGCCGATGCAACGGCCGCCCATGCAGAGGATGTTGGAGTTGTTGTGGGCCGAGGTCATTTTAGCCTGGTACGAAGTGGCGCACAGGGCCGCCCGCACGCCCCGGTATTTGTTGGCGAGAATGCTCATGCCGATGCCCGTCGAGCAAATCAGAATGCCGCGCTGCGCTTGCCCACTGGAAATGGCGGTGGCCACCTGCGCCGCGTAGTGCGGGTAGCGGACGATGTCTTCCGAGTGCGAACCGACGTCTTCCACGGCGTAGCCCTGCTTTTGCAGGTGGGCGACCAGGGCTACTTTCAGGGCGTAGCCGCCGTGGTCGTTGCCGATGAGGATGGGGGAGTTTTTCATGGGAATTTGATGAGTAACTACAGCCTCTAGTCCGTAGCCAGGGGCATGATTGACGCCGACTACGGACTAAAGTCCGTAGCTACCACAGCCCGATTTTCATTGTACACCTTTACCAGCGGCAGCAGAAATTCCGCTGCTTGCCGGGCGGCCACGTCGGGGCTGGGCAGGGGCAGCAGTTCCGCCGAGAGCCAGCCGTCGTACCCGGCGTGGAACAAGTCGGTGAACAGGGCCGGGAAATCGAGGTGCCCCTGGCCGGGCGCGAGCCGGTTGGAATCAGCCACGTGAATGTACTTGACGTAGTCGATGTGCCGGGCGAGTTCGGGGCCAATGGCGCGGTCTTCGATGTTCATGTGAAACACGTCGGGCATGAGCATCAGGTTGGGGCAATCGACGAGGCGCATCAGGTGAACGCCCTCCTCCACCGAATTGATGAAATCCGTTTCGTAGCGGTTCACGGGTTCCAGAATCAGCGTCACGTCACGGGCCTGGGCGTAGGCGCAAAGCTCCCGCCCCACCTCCACGAACAGCGCTTCGACCCGCTCGCGGGGTCGTCCGTCGAGCGGGCCGCGCACCCGTCCGATGTTGACGAGGTTGCCGAAGCCCTGGGCCAGGTCGATGAATTCGCGGAAAATCGCCGCTACTTCCCGTCGGGTCGCCGGGTTTTCGTGCGTGAGCGTCAGGCCGCCGTCGGCGTACACCTGCCCGGTGGAGATGCAGGAGACCTCCAGGTTGTTTTCGCCCAACAGTTCAGTCAAGCGGCGGGTATCGAGTTCGTCGGCGCGTTTCAGGGCGAGTTCGACGCCCTGAAAGCCCAGCCGGGCGGCTTTAGGAATGCAGGCTTCGAAGCCCCGGTACACCACGAAGGCACTCGGCAGGGCGTGGGTGTCGGCAATGGCAATGGATACTTTCATGCGGGAAGGGGCACCGGCCGCGTGGCCGGAACGAGGGATTGGGGTTCAATTTTCCGAATGACGAAAAGCACCAGCAAAAAACCGAGCGGGTGAAACAGCCCGGCCAGCACGAAGGCGGGCTGGTAGCCGTGCCGCTCGATGAGAAAACCGACCACGAGGCTGAACAGCATGGCGCCGAAGGTAGCCGCCGCGCCCATCAGCCCCGACACCGACCCGACCAGCCGGGGTGGAAACATATCGGCCACGAGGGTTTGCACGAGCGTGGAATACGCCTGGTGCCCGAACATCGCCAGCCCGAAAAAAAGCAGCACGTAGGGCAACGACACGCTGGTGATGAGCAGCGAAACGGGCAGCAGGGCGGCGGCGAGGCCGAGGGGGATTTTCCGGGCCAAATCGAGGGAAAGATTCTTTTTCAACAGGTAACTACTCCCCCAGCCCGCCAGAAAACTCCCTGCCCCGGCCATCGCGTAGGGAATCCAGGCGTAGGCCCCGATGCCCTTGATGTCGAGGCCACGCACGTCGTTGAGGTACTTGGGGAGCCAGAAAATGAAAAAATACCAGGCCGCATCGGGCAGGAATTTGACGAGCATGATGCCCCAGACTTTGCGGTAGCCAAACAAGCGGCTCCAGGGAATGCCCGGTTCCGACCCGGTTTCCGGCGGAATCTCCCGCACGAGTTTCGCTTTCTCCGCCTCTCCGACGAATCGGCTCCGCTCCGGTCGGGAATACACCCGCAGCCAGACCACCACCCAAACCAGCCCCACGCTCCCCGACAACACGAAGGCCCAGCGCCAGTCGAGTACGCCGATGATGGAAGCCAGCAGCGGCGGGGCCACCACTGCCCCCAGGCTCGAACCCATGTTGAACAAGCCGAAAGCCAGCGAGCGCTCTTTGGCCGGAAACCACTCGGAAACGACCTTCGCAGAAGCCGGAAACCCGCCGCCTTCGCCCGCACCGAGCAGAAACCGAACCGCGCCCAAGCCCGTGACGCTCGTGACCAGGCCGTGTAATATATTCGCCAACGACCAGCCGATGATCATCCCGGCGTAGCCCAGCCGCGTGCCGAAGCGGTCGAGAATCCGGCCCCCGACGGCGTACATGGTGCCGTAAGCGGCCAGGAACAGGCTGTTAATCAGGCCGTAGCCGGAATCGCTGACCGGAAACGTTTTCCGAATTTCGCTCAGGGCGACGGGCAGCGTTTGCCGGTCGAGGTAGTTGATGGCCGTCGCCAGGGCCGTCAGGCCGATAATCCACCAGCGAAAATTGGGGATGGGTTTCAAGGGGAATGTTGGTGTAGAGGTAGCGTGACGAAGTCAGTAGAAAATCAAATGTTCAATGTTCAATTACAAAAAGAACTAACTTTCTGTCTTTCAATTTATTGAGCATTGAGCATTTTACCTAAACCCCCGGTTTCCCAAAACTCGTCAACAGCCCGCCATCGACGTAGATGATTTGCCCGTTCACGAAATCCGAGGCCCCCGATGCCAGAAAAATCGCCGCGCCGACCAGGTCGTCGGGCGTACCCCAGCGCCCGGCGGGCGTACGGCTGACGATGTACGCATCGAGCGGATTGCCGGGGGCGCGGTAGGCGGTGTTGATGGGCGTGGCGATGTAGCCCGGCCCGATGCCGTTGACCTGAATATTGTGCGCTCCCCACTCGGTGGCGAGGTTGCGAGTGAGCATTTTCAGGCCGCCTTTCGCGGCGGCGTAGGCCGACACCGAGTCGCGGCCCAGTTCGCTCATCAGCGAGCAGATGTTGATGATTTTACCCCGCTGCCGTTCAATCATCCGTCGGCCCACGTACTTCGAGAGCACGAAGGGCGCGGTGAGGTTGGTGCGAATCACGGCTTCCCAATCGGCCTCGTCCAGGTCTTCGGCGGGTGCCCGGCGGATGATGCCGGCGTTGTTGACCAAAATGTCGATGGGGCCGACGTTGGTTTCGATTTCGGCGACCGCTTCCTTCACCGCCGTTGGTTCAGCAATGTCGAACAAAGCCCCGCTGGCCTCGATGCCCGCTTGTCGGAGTTGCGCTAAAAAAACCTCCAGTTTCTCCGGGTTGCGGGCGTTGATGACCAGACTGGCCCCGGCCCGGCCCAGGCCTTCGGCAATCGCCGCGCCAATGCCCTGGGTGCCGCCCGTGATGAGCGCCCGTTTTCCGGTTAAATCGAAGAGGGATACCGACATGGTTGGTCAGCGATAAACGGCACGAATGGAGACGGTCCCCTTCGCTGCCTTCCGCAAAGATTGGAGTTGACCCGGTGGCGTGAATAAACTCCGTTACCGAGTTCTTAAACTATTTTAGCAGGTGTTCACCCGTTGAAGCCATTTATCCGGCGAACCCAGTTGATGGGAGGGGTGTGTGGTCGGGGTTAGGGGAAGCTGCGCGGGGAAGACGCTGGTGAAGTAGCCGGAATTTTCTATTTTTGGTTGGACAAACGCACGGTTACGATGGAAATTCTCATTCAGGTAAAGGAATCAGAAGCTGCTTTTTTTTAGAGCTGGTTCAGAAATTCGATTTCGCCAGGGTGAAAAAAGCAACGCCTACGCCCGCTGAACGAACCGTGACTGAACCCACTTTTGAAGCGGCCCGGTTCAACAAACCGGGCTTCAAATTTACCCGCGAAGAAGCCAATGAACGTTGACTTTTTCGCCGACTCCAACGTGTTGGTGTACGCTTACAACGACGGAGAACCCCGGAAGCAAGCCCTTGCTCAAGGGCTGCTTCGCCAGCCAGGGCGTTGCATCTCAACCCAGGTGTTACAGGAATTCTGCAACGTGTTGAAACGGCGCATCGGTTTCGATTGGCCTACGATTGCCAGTTCGCTCGAAGAGGTATTGAGAAATTTTGGTGGAAATGTTTCGGTAAATTCTCCGGTGACGGTAGTAGATGCCCTGCGCATCGCGGCTCGGTATCAACGCTCGTTTTACGATTCACTCATCGTAGCTACCGCCCTGGAAAACGGGTGCAAGACAGTCTATTCGGAAGATATGCACCACGGCCTGGTCATCGATGGAGTTTTGACCATTCTGAATCCGTTTCGTTGAATCAGCCTTTCACCAACTTCAGCCCAAAAGCGGGCAAATGGTCGAAAACGTCGTCGGTCGTGTGCAGGTGAAGTTAGAGTCGAATACCACGGGCTTTCAGGTCTTGTTCTTCCTGGAGTAATTCGTCTATCCGGTGGTTTTCCTCTTCCGTGAAGCCAAAATCAGGCATCGGAATCGGTTCTTTCGGAGCCACTTCATCCAAAAATCGCTGAACGCCCCAGCGCCGGATATCCTCTGGTCGGTAGCTTCGGCCTGCACTCAGCGGGGGAATGGGTTCCAGATCGTCTTTTTTCGAATAGTCCATCGGTTTTCGGGTTGGTGTTCCTCAAAACTATTCAACTCTTCTTCTCCCCAAAAAACGCCGCGTGGAAGTTGACCAGAAACACCTCGTCGCTGGCGCGGGTGATGGCCGTGTAGAGCCAGCGGATGAATTCTTCGTTGATTTGCTCGTCGGTGAGGTAGCCCTGGTCCACAAACACGGCGTTCCACTGCCCGCCCTGCGACTTGTGGCAGGTGAGGGCGTAGGCAAATTTCACCTGCAAGGCGTTGAGGTAGGGGTTCTTGCGGATGTCGTCCATCCGCTGCCGCCGCGACACGATGTGGGCGTAGTCCTGCGAAACGGCGTCCCAGAGCCGTCGGCTTTCTTCCTGGGTGAGCGAGGCCGAGGGCGCGTAGAGCGTGTCGAGGATGATTTTCGCCTCGAAATCCTCCTGGTCGGGGTAGTCGGCCAGGCTCAGGCGGAGGGTGGCGAAGCGGAAACCGTACATTTCTTCGGTGTTCACGATTTTCCGCACCTCCACGAAGTCGCCGTTGGCGAGGAATCCGGCGGGCGAATCGTCGTCGAGCCAGTGGTAGTTGTTGCGGACAATCATCAACAAATCGCCCGCGTTCAACTCGTCTTCCTGGAAAAAAATCTGCTGGCGGATGTAGCGGTTGTACTGCACGGCGGCCTTGTTGGAGCGGGTCAGGATAATCGTGTTTTCCTTGCCAAACTTCCGGTAGGCGTATTGCAGGCCGTCTTCGAGGCGGTCGGCGGTCATGCGGTAAAAATCCTTGTAGCCCTTCGTGGTGAAGGCAATCGCCGGTTTTTCGTCGTGCAGAATCGTGCGGAGGTTGGTGGCGTTGAACAAAATGCCCGACAGCGCGTCCTGCCGCATCACCTCGGTAAGTTCCTGCTCGCGCACGCCGATGTGAAACTGGCTTTTGAGGTACTCCGCGTCGAGCGCCGGGCTGAGGGTTTTGCCCACCGGCGGCAACTGGGCCACGTCGCCGACGAAGAGGATTTTGTTGCCCGCGTCGCCGTCTTCGGTCATGAAAATGTATTCGATCAGGTCGGTGAGCAGGCCCCGCGTGCCAAACTCGGCATCGTCGGTAATCATCGACGACTCGTCGATGATGAACAGCGTGTTGGTGTGGTAGTTGTTTTGCCGCTTGAATTCCAGCGCCCCGGAGTGCGGGTTGGTCACTTGCCGGTAGATTTTCTTGTGAATCGTAAACGCCTTTTTGCCCGAATACAAACTCATCACCTTCGCCGCCCGGCCCGTCGGGGCCAGCAGCACGGCCTTGTAGCCAAACTTATTGAGCACCTTGATGACCGTGCCGACGAGCGTGGTTTTGCCCGTTCCGGCGTAGCCTTTCAGGAGAAACGCCTGGATGCCGAAGGGGTCGTCGTCGGGCAGGAACTCGTCCATCTGGGTGAAAAACCGCAACTGGCCGGGCGTGGGGGTGTGGGGAAAGCGTTTTTCGAGCAGCTCGGAGGGGGGGGCGTCGGACTTGGGTTTCATTGATTCAAAGGTAGCCAAAAACCCGTCGGGAGCCGAATTCGGGTACGGAGGCTCCCCATCCGCCCCTGGTTGCTGCTGGGTTGAACCCCCGACAAGTACGGGGCAATGCGCGTGAAACGACCGGTTTGAGCCTTGATGAGGGCCAAAATAAGGAGGGCGAAGAACTTTTGGCGGGCCAACTGCCAGCCGGGTAAGTGGGGTTGGAGCGGACGCCGCGCGGTTGCGCCAAAAGTTGCGCATCTTGCCCCGGCACGGTGTGCGCCCGCGCGGCGTCCGCATAAAGCCGGTAAGCCGGTAGAGTGTGGTGTGACGACTCCACTTTACGGCTTCTTTGGCTTTTCCCCAACCTTTTGTCATGTACTCAGCCGTAAACCACAAACCGAAAACCAAAAACCCCCTTCCCGGCGTTACCTTTGCAAACTGATTCCGTACCGTTTGCATGAACAAAGCCCTTTCTTTTCTCCTTCTGAGCCTCACGCTGGGGCTGAACGCCTGCCTCAAAGACACCACCGAAGCCGATAAAAAAGTCGAAAACGAGCAGGAAATCCAGGCGTACATTGCCCGGAAAAACCTCGATGCCAAGAAAACCACGTCGGGCCTGTATTACGCCGTGACACCCGGCAACGGGATGCGCGTACCCGCCGAGGGCGACCAGGTGCAACTTTATTACGTACTGAGCCGGATTACCGACGACGTGATCATCGACAGCAGCCGGGTTTCCAAAAATCAACCCCTGAAACTGACCATCGGGTCGTTTACTGGCACCGAGGGCCTGCGCGAAGGAATTTCCCTGCTGAAAGAAGGCGACAAGGCCGTGCTGCTGCTGCCCTCGTCGCTGGCCTTCGGAGCACGGGGCGGGCCGGGTCTGCTGCCCTACTCGACCATCCGCTACGACATAAACGTCCTTCGTATTCGCTCCGAAGAAGAACAGATTCAGGAATACATCCAGACCAACAACTTCCGGGTGGACGAGCGCACCGAGACGGGTTTGCGGTTTACGTTGATCCAAAAAAGTACCCTCGCCAATGCCGATACCGTGAAGGCAACGGATACGCAGGTTTCGGTAGAATTTACCGGGAAATTACTCGACGGGACGGTGTTTCAACCCACGGCAACCCAAACGTACAGTGCCAGTAGTACCAGTGGGTTAGTCAAAGGGTTTACGGAAGGGATGTTGAAGATGAAAGAGGGCGATAAAGCCCGGATCATCTTCCCTTCTTCGCTTGGCTACGAGAAAACCGGCCGTACCAACCAAACCGGTCAGTACACGATTCAGCCGTATTCGCCACTCCAATTTGAAATTGAAATCAAAAGCATCACCCGCTAACCGGCGGGGTTCTAAACTAGAAAGCCGCTACCTGACCGGGTGGCGGTTTTTTTATTTCCCACTGGCTACCCGAATGGACCAAGACCAAATTCCCTTCGGCGAAACCGCCGGAATGAGGGAGATTTCAGGGGGTAAGGGAGCGGTTTACCACAAAATAATTTTCCTGAGACTCTGCTGCGTTTTTACCGAATTTTGAAGACCTTTCGGAAAAATGCCCCCCACACGGGCCAAATTTCAACCTTTTAACCAATCCACCCATGTTCAACCTTTCCCTGAAACGGGCATCGTACGCAGCCGTCACCGCGTTGATCGCCCTCTCGGCCTGCCAGCCGAGCACTAATGAACCCAGCCTTTCGGCTACTACGGCCACCAACGGCGTGGCGGTACCGGGCAGTTACGTCGTCAAGTACAAAAACGAAAACCTGCCCACCGGTCGCCGGTCGGTCAGTGGCGATTACCAGCAAGACGTGAAGGAAATGGAAACCTACACGCAGGGCCTGATGCGCCGCATCGGCGTCGAACTCGAAACTGGCGATTTACTCCACGCGTACGTGGGTGAGTTCTCAGGTTTCGCCGCCAAGCTCAGTGCGTCGGAAGTTGCCCGGTTGAAAGCCCGCCCCGAAGTAGAATTCGTGGTGGAGGATCGCATCTGGACGCTCGGTGACTTTTGGCCCAGCGATGGTGATATTCAAGCCCAGACCGAAGCCATCAACATCCAGGCTGCGCAAACGGCCCCCTGGGGCGTTGCCCGGGTGGGCGGAGCGGGCAATGGCGTGGGTAAATTTGCCTACGTTATCGATACGGGGGTGGATCTCGATCACCCTGATCTGACGGTCAATACCTCCCTCAGCCGCGCGTTTATCTGGTTTGTACGTAACGCCGACGATGACAACGGGCACGGTAGCCACGTCGCAGGGATCATCGCCGCTAAAAACAACTCCGTCGGAGTAGTAGGCGTGGCTGCTGGCGCTACCATCGTTGCGGTCAAGGTACTCGACAAACGGGGTAGTGGATACACCTCCGACATTGTGGCAGGATTGAACTACGTGGGCAACACCGCCAAGCCGGGGAGCGTGGCAAACCTCAGCCTCGGTGGGGGCATCGACGTAGCCCTCGACAACGCCGTGGTCGCCGTGGCAAACAAAGGAATTTTTGTGTCCCTGGCCGCTGGCAACAGCTACAAAAATGCAACTACGTTCTCGCCGGCCCGCGCCAACGCGACCAACCTGTTCACCGTTTCGGCTACGGACATCAATGACCAATTCGCCTCGTTCTCCAATTTCGGCAATCCCCCCATCGACATCGCCGAGCCGGGCGTGAGCATTCTTTCCACGTACAAAAGTGGCCAGTACGCCACCCTGAGCGGCACCTCGATGGCCGCCCCCCACGCAGCGGGAATTCTGCTGCTGCGCGGCGGTAGCCTCGGCACCGATGGCCGCACCGCCACCAGCGACCCCGACGGAACCCCCGATCCCATCGGCATCCGTTAAAATGACAAGCAATTTTCTAAAAAAGAAACCCCACCGCGACGGTTCGCGGTGGGGTTTCTTTTTTAGAATTTCTTCAGCGCGTCAGCACGGCCAGCACCTGCTTGTTTTTGCTCAGTGTTAGCCGACGGCCCTTGATGCGGTATGATTGGGTTTCGTTCAGGACACTGAGAAATACCGTCTCCAATCGGTTGCCAAGCGGATCGGCGCAGGCCATCCGGGTGCTCATCAACGGGCCGATGCCCAGGCTCTGGCCTTCGAGCCGGGTTAGTTTCCCCGAAAAACGATTGCAGCCCCCGTGACCCGTCACCCGCTGCTCACCCAGGCTGAATTGGACGTAGGCTTTGGAGGTAGGCGGAACGGTTTTCAGGGAGTCGTTCAGCCGGAGGCGCGTTAGTTTCCAATGAAACCCACCCAGCCGTTTGGCGTAGCCCGTGGAGTCGATCGGGGGAGGTACGGTGTGAATCGGGCTGCCAACGCGTTGGGTAATGGGCAAAAATGCCAGCAGGAGGAAAAGGGCCGTAGTGAACATGGTCGCTTTTTTGAGGAAAACGAACGCGGGCAGCAAAGGGTTTTAACGGGTTTATCACTCACCCTTTTTCCTGCTCGGCGATGATTTCCTTTAAGAATTTCAAAAACGGTGCGGCGAATTCCTGGCGTTTCAGGGCAAATTCGACGGTGGTTTTCAAGAAATCGAGCTTGTTGCCGATGTCGTGGCGTTTGCCTTCAATGCGGTGAGCGTACAGGTCTTCACGCCGAAGTAACAGGAGCATGGCGTCGGTGAGTTGAATTTCGCCGCCCTTGCCGGGGAGGGTCTGGTCGAGGCAGGCGAAGATTTCGGGCGTGAGGATGTACCGCCCGGCGATGGCCTGCGTGGAGGGTGCTTCGCCGATCGCAGGTTTTTCCACCAGCGTATCGAGTTTGAGGATGGTATCGCTGAGGGCCTTACCACCCACGATGCCGTACCGATTCACTTTGTCGGCGGGCACGGTTTCCACCGCAATCACCGAGCAGCGGTAGGTTTCGTAGGTGTCCATCAGTTGCTGGGTCACGGGAATGACCGAATCCATGATCGTGTCGCCGAGCAACACGGCGAAGGGTTCGTTGCCCACGTGGTGGCGGGCGTAGCGAATGGCATCGCCGAGGCCGTTGAGTTCGCGCTGGCGCACGAAGTGAATGTTGGCCATGTCCGACACGCGCCGGAGTTCGCTCAGCAGGCCCTCCTCTTCTTTTTCGGCCAGGCGGGCTTCCAGTTCAAAATTGCGGTCGAAGTGGTCTTCGATGCTGCGCTTGCCTTTGCCCGAAATAATCAGGATGTCTTCGATGCCCGAATCGACGGCTTCCTGCACCACGTACTGAATGGTGGGCGTGTCGATGATGGGCAGCATTTCTTTGGGCTGCGCTTTGGTAGCGGGCAAAAAACGAGTGCCCAGACCGGCGGCGGGAATGATGGCTTTTTTAATCATTTTAGTGAGAGGTGAAATGTGAGTTGTGAGATGTAGACCGGATGTTTCTCGAAAACATCTCTCCTCTCACTGCTTACATCTCACACAACGAACGGTTTGATGACGCGGGCGTCGAGTTTTTTCAATTCAAAAAACAGCCGGTTGAGCATCTCGTCGTCGCGGTAGGTGCCGATGATGCTGCCGCCGGAGCCGGTAAACGAGGCCGAAGCCCCCAGCCGTCGGGCGGTCTCGACGAGTTGAACGTTGGAGTCGCTGATGCGCATGATTTCGCGGCGCAGGTCGAAGTTGCGGTTGATGAGCGCCGCGAGCGCCGCCTCGTCGCCCGCCGCCAGGGCGGTCCGGCCCGCCTCGGCGACCCCGGCAATTTGTTCAAGCGTACCCACCACGTGCGGTTCGCCTTTTTCCCAGCGGGTGCGCACGTCGTTGAGTACCCGGCCCGACACCTTGCCGAGGGCCGTTTTGTAGGCGATGTAGAGTTTGGGTAGGCAGCGTGGTTCGAGGCGTTCGTACGCTCCGTAGCCCCGGCTTTCAACCAGAGTCCGGTCAAAATCCATGTACACGCAGCCTTCGTAGCACTGAATGACCCGGTCTTGCAGCCCCGCCGTGATGCCGAGTTCCTCCGTTTCGGCCAGCATCACGAGGGTGGGCAGGCGTTCGATGGGAATCTCCACGTTGTAAAACTGCATCAGTGCCCGCATGGTGGCCACCACGATGGCACTCGACCCGGCCAGGCCTACCTGCCGGGGAATCGACGTACGGTAGCGCACCGTGAAATTCCGGTTGGGGAGGCGTTGCCCCTCGGCTTCGCAGTACTCCACGAATTTTTTGATGGCCGCTTTGATGAGCGGAATGCCCCCGTGGTAGCCCGTCAGGCCCACGGCCTCGCGCAGGTGAAAAATGCTCCGGTAGGTGCTGTCGTCGGCGGGTTGGGGTTCGAGGCGCAACTCCGGCGAGGGCCACAGGGTAATCGAGGCGCCGAAGTTGCGGACAATGACGGAAATGGTTTTGCCAAAATACCCGTCGGACGGGTTGCCCAGCAGCCCGGCGCGGGCGTAGGCACGGGTTTCGATGATCAAAAGCGGAGGGGTTACAAGGGTTGAAAGACGCGTTGCGAGTGGTGGGTCCCTGGGCGCAGCCGGTGTTCTCATCGACCGGCCTGGCTGGATAGGCTGGTGAGGATCCTGACCGGACGGAGCCAGCGGCGGCGTAAAAATAAAGGCCCAATCGCTGGGGCCTTACCCGGTGGTCGTAAAATTTTTGCTCCTTACCGCGCTGTTTTTCAGGTTAAACCCAAATCCGCCAGGGCTTTTTTCATACACCCGGTCAGAATCAATTAGCGAACGAAATCCAGGCGAGTGAGCAGGCAGCAGGCTGACGTTCAATTTCCTGAATTTCCCGGTTCTGACTCAGCATCCGATAGGCAATTTAGACGGCGGCGCGTTGCTTTGTGCAAACGTTGTTTCTCAAAAAAAATCGTCTTCTCTCTATTTTCATGCGCAAACTGAGCACCGACGAACTGAACCGCCTGACGCTGACTGAATTTCAATCCGCCGAAAAATTGCCTTTCGTACTCGTACTCGACAACGTCCGCAGCCTGCTCAACGTGGGTTCCATCTTCCGCAGCGCCGATGCCTTCCGCTGCGAACGGCTCTACCTCTGCGGCATCACGGGCACTCCGCCCCACCGCGAACTGGCCAAAACCGCCCTCGGAGCCGACCAATCCGTGGCCTGGACCTACGCCCCCGATGCCGGGGTACTCGTTGGGCAACTGCAAGCGGAAGGCTACGTGGTCTGCGCCCTCGAACAAACCGTGGGCAGCACCTCGATGGCGGCTTTCGAGCCGCAACCCGGTCAGCGCTACGCGTTTGTGCTGGGCAACGAGGTGGATGGCGTAAGCGAAGCCGTGGTGGAATGCGCCGACCTTTGCCTCGAAATTCCGCAGTTCGGCACCAAACATTCCCTCAACGTGGCCGTGGTGGCCGGAATCGTGGCTTGGGCTTTCGTCAGCAAATGCCGGCCATAAACTTAACACGAACGTAATGGCAGGTTTGAAAAGAAACCCGTACTTTGACCCCGTTCTAGAAATTCAAACCCCAAACCTGCATTTTCTTATGAAAAGCGACAAGAAAGAACTCACGGCTAAACTGGCCGAGGCCATTTCGGGCAAATTGAGCGGCCTCAACGACAAGCACGCGAAGAAAATCAGCAAGTCGGTGGAAAATGCCGCCGAAAAACTGGCGAAAAAATTCTCTAAACTGCTGGAAAAAGAGCAGGACGACGAGAAGAAAAAATCAAAAAAAGACCGCGAGAAACTCGCCAAAAAAGCCAAGAAAACCGCCAAGACGGCCAAAGCCATCACCGCGAAAGCCAAGCCAGCGGCCGCCGCCGCCCCCAAGCCCAGCGCAGCGGCTCCCGCCCCGGCCCCAAAACCGGCTCCCAAACCTACTCCGGCCCCGAAACCAGCCCCCGCTCCGGCCCCGACGGACAACGCCCCGTCTTGAGCGGATGGTCATTGGGTAATTGGGTACTTGGTTGCCTTCTAACTACCTGCCTAATTACCCAATTGCCTACTCGCTACTTAGCCTCCACTGAATGCCTCAGTTTCAGGGCCATTCGTAGCAATTCCACCGAACCGGGCTTTACGAGCACCGTCGATGGGATGGCCGCTACCCGCCAACTGACCTCAAACCGCAGGGAGTCACCGGGTTCCAGTGTTTTCCAATTTCCCAGTTCTTCGAGTTCGATGTACGATTTGTCGTCGTCCACGTAAATTTCGGCGTCACTTTCGCCGGGGTACGCCTCGGCGGGGGGCAGGTCTTTGAAGCGCTTCACCAGCAACAGGCCCTCGCGGGCGTAGGCCAACCAGCTCCCGTGCCCGTCAATCCAAACTTTACCGCTGCGCGTGTACCGACGATCGGGGATGTCGAGCCAGTACGTGCCGTCGATTTTCTGGAGGTTCAATTCCGTCAATCCTACTTTATTCTGGATTTCCCCGCCGGGCAAAAACGCCAGTCCGCCTTTGGGCGAGCGGCTGATTTCCCAGCCCGCCACCGGCACGGAAGTGGGTGACGCGTTGCGGTAGGTGCAGGCGAGGTGAACCGAAGTGTCGGCGGGATCGATCCAGATTTCTTTCGTCAGAAACAACCCGACTTTCGGAATCACCGGCCCCGTCAGCCAGAGGTGGTCGCCCTCCCAGCGGGTTTGCATCGGGAAGCCGTCCATTTGCCGGGGCGGGGGCCAGCCCCAGGTTTGGGGAGCCGTCCAGAACGTGCTCCCGTAGGTAACGCTGTCGACCGAACGCGGCGTAAGCACCTCACGGCCATCGAGTTGGAGCGAGGCGACTTTGCCCCCGTCGAAGGCATCGACGCCCAGGCGCAGGCCCGCGAAGTTGAAGTCGTAAACGGGTCCGCGTTGACTCGTGGAAACCTTCGACTGAGCCGGGGCTTCGGAGCCGGGCACAAAAATTTGAAGCAGCAGCAAGCCGAAAAAGGCGCGGATCATGACGAGCGTTTTTTGATTCGGCAAGCTACTCAAAAAGCCAGCCATGCTCCCCAATTTTGACCTCTTCCCCGTTTTATCCCGCATCGGGGAAGCCATCCGGCCCTTCCCGAAAGCCGCTATGTTCGAATTGCGCGAGCGGGGCTACGATTCGCTTTTCGTACAACTGATTTCCTGCATCATTTCCATCCGGACCCTCGACGAAACCAGCCTGCCCGTTTCGGAACGGCTCTTCGCCGTAGCCCGAACGCCCGACCAAGTGCTTCAACTTTCCCCCGAACGGCTTGCCGAACTGCTTTTTGGATCGACGTATCCCGATCAGAAAGCCTACACGATGCTGGGCATTGCCAAAGCGGCGGTGGAACAGTACGGCGGACAACTCCCCGCCGACTTTGAAAAACTAACGGCGCTGAAGGGTGTCGGTCCCAAGTGCGCCAATCTGGCCCTGGGCGTAGCCACCGGGCAAGCCGCCATCAGCGTCGATATCCACGTCCACCGGGTCGTAAACCGCTGGGGGTTTGTGAAAACGTCCACGCCCGAAAAAACGCTGCTGGCCCTGGAAACCGCCGTCCCCGTGCCGCAGTGGATCGACATCAACCGGCTGCTGATGCCCTTCGGCAAGCACATTTGTACCGGCACGCTACCGAAGTGCTCGACTTGCCCGGTGTACGAATTTTGTGAGCGGGTTGGGGTGGACCGGCACCGCTGATCGAGGCCCCTTCCCCCCTCCCGTCATTTCCCCTCAGACCTCGCTCAATTGCTTTTTTACGACTTCGATCCCCCGGCTCACTTCCGGCTCAAATTCTTTCCAGTTGCATTCCAGGGAAAGTCCGCCCTGGTAGCCCACCTTTTTCAACGCGCTGAAATACGGCTTGAAATCGTCGCCGTCCAGGCCGGGGGCCGAGCGGGTGCGTTTCTCGGCGATGTGGCAATGCACGATGTGGCGGCTGTGTTTCACGATTTCCTCCGGGGGTTCGTTTTCCCGGAGCATGTGGTAAATGTCGCATTGCAGCTTAAACCAGGGATTGTTGACCGCCTCGATAATTTCCACCCCTTCGGCCAGGCTGTTGATAAAATTCGTCTCGCCCCGGTTGAGCGGCTCAACGGCCAGGGTCACCCCGTGATTCTCGGCCAGGGGAGCCATTTTTTGGCAAAGTTCGATGTGCTGGGCTTTGGCTTTATCCCGGTCGAAACCGCTCGGGATGGCCCGCGAGCCGCCACTGCCAAAAACGATATTCTTGGATCCGCATTCCTTCGCCCGGCGCAGGGCCAGATCGGCCCGTTGGAGAATCGCCTCGTGGTGTAACTCCGGTCCCACGGATTTCAGGTTTCCCGGAAAAAAATAAATGTACGACCGGATGGGCAGCGCGACGGCCTGCAACTCCTGCCGGTTTTTTTCAAAGCCTTCATCGCCCGACGTGGGGATTAAAAAACGCCCGACGCTCTCCTCGACGAACGAATAGCCCAGCTTTTTTAACAAGGGCGCGTTTTTATACTCCGTGCAAACCCCCAGGGGCAGGGAATACGGGGCGGCCCGGAGCAGCGACTCCATTCCGGGCGTAGCGGCGACGGCGGCGAGCGATGATTTAAGAAAGTTTCTTCTGGAAAATGGCTTGGCTGGGTTCATGGTTGGGTTTTGAAGGTTTAGTGGTTCTGCTT
This sequence comes from uncultured Cytophagales bacterium, assembly GCA_964244295.1. Lineage (GTDB taxonomy): Bacteria > Bacteroidota > Bacteroidia > Cytophagales > Spirosomataceae > JAJAZB01. The sequence continues at coordinate 104,907 of CAXTIG010000007.1, read as the reverse complement.
GTTCAGGCTCCCTCCGGTCAGAACGGCAGCGGCAACTGCGCGGATTTTCGGTTTCGGTGAAACGGTTCGATGCTTTTGAGTTCGTAGCTGCGTTTTTCCACGCCGGTCGTGGTGTTGGTGCTGAGGGTTTCGAGTACCACGCCCTGGCACTCGTCGCCGACCGATACGGCCACGAGCGAGGGCATTACCTCCAGTGGGACACTGCCGCTGTAAATCGTGCCCGCGTGGGTTTTCACCTCAAAACGCCCCCGGATGCTCTCGGTGTACACGAGGCCCGCGAAGCTGATTTCTTCGGGTTCGGAGGTCACGATGCTTTCGAGCAGGGTTTTGAGACCGGAAATTTTCTCGCTGGTTCCTTCCCAGGTGCGCTCTTCGTCTGTGGGACTGAGCCAGTGGAGGCGGGCTTCGAGTTGGGCCTCGTGCAGGCTCTTCAGAAACCGCACCAGCCCAAACACGCCCGCCTTGCCGTAACTGACCACCTGGTTGGTGGCGTCTTCGGGCGTTTCGACGGCCAGCAGCCCGAACGTGCGGCGCAGGGCTTCTTCCGACAAACTGCCGCCAAACAAATCAGGGGCGGTTTGCAGCGTAACCAGCAGCCCGGCGGAACCGGTGGCGAGGTGCTTCAGCCGCACGTCGAACTGCCCCCGGACTTCGGCCAGCGTGCCCGCCCGCCGGGAGCCGTCGCGGATGAACCGCCCCGCCTGCACGAGCAGTTCTTCGAATGCCGCCGTGAGTGGCCCCAGCACGTGCAGCGGCACCGAGCCGAAAAACGCCGCCGGGCCGTCGAGCCGGATTTCGACCACCTCCACCTCGCGCTGTTGCTTGGCTTCGACCAGTTGGCGGGTCAGGTCATCGACCTGATGCCGGGCCGTTTCGACCAGCATCTGCCGGTAAAAATGCGCGGGCTGGACCACCAGGCGCTGTTCCTGTTCGGCGAGCATTCGCTGGGCAAACACGCGGAGTTGCTCGATGCGGGCGATGTTAAACATGGTTACAAATTAAACCCTCCCCCGGTAGGGGAGCCGGAGTCGCGTCCGACTTGAGTGGGAAACATCGTCAGTTTAAAAATTCCTTTCCGGTACAAATTGCTGGGGTCGGCCCCCAGTTTTTTGGCCCAATATTCGTGGTCGGCGACGCTTTCCGGATCGGCCAGGTAAGCGGAAACTTCGTAGGTGACTTTCACCCACTCGTGCTGGGTGACGTGCAGCAATCGCTCGAACAACCGCAGGCGTTTCGCGGCCAGCCGTTCGGCATCGGCCTCCGCCACCCACACCACCACGTCCACCGCGTCGGGTTCGGGGTCGAGGGTGGTGAAAGAGCCACCAATCCAGAGTTCGAGGGGAAGGTTGAGTTTGGTTAAATCGTCCAGAAATCGTTTGAAGCGGGTTAGCAAGCGATTGCGGCGTTTGGCCCCCGCCGGAAACGGGTCGAGGAATTGCTGGTCGAGTTGCCAGGAGCCAATTGGCTGGAAGCCGCCGGGGAGAAGCGGTGGGTAGGTGGGTTTCATAAATCAGGTAACGCGCCCTAAAGTTGGGGGTATTTCGAGAAAAAGTAGAATGGCTTGTCCAGACTACCCGCTTCCTGTTCCACATCGCCCACCTTCCGGGAGGAAGTAATCCAGGCTTTGGGTAGGCATTTGGCTATGTTGAGAGTTGCCGATTCAACGGCGAATGCTACCTAAAAACAACCGCAACGGCGTACCTTGTCCGTACATTTCTACCCCTCAAAAATTCCCCGGTTGCGTTTGAAACCTGAATCCATCCCCATGAATCGAAACCCCACCCTGCGCAGGCTGATCCTACCCCTGTTTGTCGTTATCCTGGGAATTGGCAATTACGCCCGGTTACCCGGCACGGAGGCGATCCGGACTATCCACGTCGTCACGTTGCTGGCCATTGGGGCCGGGCTGGGCGTGTTACTGGTCAACACGATTCGGTATTTTCGGAATGATGCCTGAGCGAAAAAGCATTCCTTCGTACTCCGCACCGTTTGAAAAAGCTTCCTTCTTTTTTCGTCCTGGGCCGACAAGCCTTCACCCGCCTGCAAGGCAACGACCCGGTGCGCATGGCCGGGGCCACGGCATTCTTTACTTTTTTTGCCCTGCCGCCCATCGTCATCCTCCTGACCACGGCGTTGAGTCCGGTCCTGAACCAGCGGCGGTTTGCGTGGCGCTTGTTCGATCAGTTGGCAGAGGTATTCGGTAGCCAGAGTGCCGATCAACTCGAAGTCATTTCCCAGAACCTGCAACGGCAGAATGCGACTTGGGAACTGCTCGCGCTGAGCGGGGTCGTGCTGTTGCTGGCCTCGACCACCTTGTTTTCCGTCATTCAAAACTCGCTCAACCAACTCTGGAACGTGAAAGCCAAATCAGAGCGGCGTGTGGTACACGTGCTGAAAGACCGGCTGGTGGCGCTGGGCCTCATTCTGTTTTCGGGGCTGTTGTTTGTCGCTTCCCTCCGGTTGGATCGGTCCCTGATCCGGCTCAACCGGTACGTCGTGACCGACTCCTTCGTTTACCCGGCCTGGGTGCTTAACGTCGGTAATTTCGGGATGTCGGTGGCGGTGATCACGATCTGGTTTGCCATCATTTTCAAGTACCTGCCCGACGTAAAAGTCCGCTGGCGGGCCGTCTGGATGGGGGCGCTGCTGACGAGCGTGTTGTTTAAACTGGGGGAGTTGGTGCTGAATCGCCTGCTGATTCAAGGGCCGATCGGGCCGTTGTACGGGGCCTCCGGGGCCGTGATTCTGCTGCTGCTGTTCGTGTTTTATTCGGCCCTGATTTTTTACTACGGCGCGGCGTTCACCCGGAGTTACGCCGAATTTCATCACCTGGACTCGCCGCCAAGATCGGACGCCGTCGGCTACGAAATTACCGAACTGAAAAAGAAAGAACCGGGCAAGAAACGCCCAGGCCGGAGCGGATCGTCCAAAGCCCGCTGAGGGGTAAAGACCCGTTTTTACTTGTTGACCACCTCCACGAGGTACGTCCGCCGAATGCGATCCGGGGCTTGTGGGCCCGCCGGTTTTTCGGAAAAGACGACCCGGGCCGTACCAGCAGTGACGCCTTTCAGCAGAAAATTCATTCGAACGGGCCGCCCCTTCGTCAACGTGGTGCTGTCGTTCAGGGCTTCGAGGCGCGATACGTCCACCACTTCGGGGTTTTCGGAGGTTGCCAGGACCTGCACGCTGGAGTCGGCGGGGGTGGGTAGGGTGATTTCTTTGAGTTCCCCGACGGACAACCGAAGCTTTTTTGGCCGGGTGGACGCTCCCGGCGCGCAGGCCAGCAGCCCACTCCCCATCAGCACCAGCCCCAGCCAACCGACAGGTAGCGTGAATCCCGGCCTTTGAAGAACCTGTTTTGGGTTCTGAAAAAGGGATTTGTCCTCCCGACGCAGGCGGGATCCCGTTACCAGTCCAGGAAATTTGCCGGTAGCCAGTAGTTCGGTACCTCGACGGGAGCCCTCCTGCGTGAGAATGACAAATCTCTTTTTTCTCGGAAAGAGAAAATCTAAATCAGGGCCATATCGGATGAATCGTTCGATACAAAAAAATACGTTTTTCACGGGTTTAACTTGGTTTTTGTGGAAACGGGCTACTTGCGCTGCGGACTAAAACTCGTTACTTGCGCGCTCAATTTTTCTGCTTCTACCCCTATGAAAACCGTGCCCCTTCGCCGCTTCCTGCTCGTTTCCACCTTGCTGACGGGCCTCATTGTCCGCCTCCACGCCCAAACTCCCACTCCCGCTAAGGCCAGCGTCGCCGACCTCGGCTTCCTGACCGGACACTGGATGGGCACGGCCTCCTTCGGCGGGTCGGTGGAAGCGACGTGGACGGCCCCCTCGGGCGACAACGCGCTCGGCTCGATGCGGATGATGAAAGACGGCAAGGCCACGATGTACGAAATCCTGGTCGCCGAACAGACCGGGCCGGGCGTGACGCTGCGGGTAAAGCACTTCAATCCTGGCCTGACCGGGCGGGAAGAAAAAGATGCTTTCGACCAGTACGTAGTCGTTGAAGCAGGAAACGAGCGGGTGTTGTTAGAGAAAATCGGCGGCGACCCGCTCCGCGTGGTTTGGGAAAAACGACCTGGTTTGGTGTTGGCTGTGGCGCGGGGCACGCGGAAAGACGGCGCTTGGGCATTCAGCGATTTGTTTCTGTTCAAGCCCGCGCCCTGAGTAGAATTTCCGGCAAATTCGCTCTGGATTTGTAAAAACAGCCGGTCACGCTGAGCGGTTTATTTCATTTTCTCTATTCCTTATTTCCATGAAAAACCCACTTTTACCCACCGCCTGCCTGTTGGCCGGGCTGGTGGGTGTTGGTACCGCTTGGTTCAAACCCGACGCGCCAGGCCCCACGGCTTCCCTCCTGCCCCGCAATGCCACGCCCGCCAACCTGAAATTGCCCGCCGGTTTTTCGGCGACCGTTTTTGCCGAAGAAATGGGCGCTGCCCGGCACCTGGCCGTCAGCAAAACGGGTACGGTGTTCGTGAAACTGTCGAAGGAAAAAGACGGGAAAGGCATTTACCAGTTGAAAGACACCAACCACGACGGCGTGGCCGACCAGCAAACCGGATTTGGTGCCTACCCCGGCACCGGCATTTACCTTAAAAAGGGGTACCTGTACGCTTCGTCCAACAGCAGCATTTACCGCTACCCGCTCAACGCCAACGAAGAAGTGCTGAACCCCGACGCGCCCGAAGAAATCGTGACCGGCCTGGTGGTGCGGGACCGGGATAAATCAAAATCCATTGCCGTCGACAACGCCGACAACGTGTATGTCAACGTAGCGTCCTGGAGCGATGCCTGCCGCGAAGCGGGTACCGGCAAGGGGCTGATGCCCTGCCCCATTCTGGATTCGGCAGCCGGAATCTGGCAGTTCAAAACCAACAAACTCAAGCAGAGCTACCCGGAGGGCGTAAAGTTTGCCACGGGCCTGAAAAATGTGGTCGGGCTGGACTGGAACGGCCAGTCGAACTCGCTGTTTGTGATGCAGCACGGCCGGGGGCAATTTCATGATTTTTACCCGCAGTACTACACGCCCAAGCAAAGCGCCGAGTTGCCCGGAGAAACGATGTACGAAGTCCGCCGGGGCGATGACGCCGGGTGGCCCTACGTGTACTACGACCAATTCCAGAAAAAGAAAATCCTAGCCCCGGAGTACGGCGGCGACGGCAAAAAAACCGGCGGTGAAAAAGTAATCGATCCGGTCGTAGCGTTTCCCGCCCACTTTGGGCCGAACGGCCTGCTGTTTTACACCGGCAAAAGCTTTCCGGCCCGGTACCGGAACGGGGCTTTCATTGCCTTCCATGGGCAATCCGCCGAACTCAAGAAAGGGTACCTGGTGGCGTTCGTGCCCTTTAAAAACGGCAAGCCTTCGGGCAACTGGGAGGTTTTTGCCGATAACTTTGCGGGCATCGATTTGGTCAAACCGACTGGCCCCGTTCAACACCGGCCCTGCGGCCTGGCCCAGGGTCCCGACGGCTCGCTGTACGTGTCCGACGATCTGAACGGGACTATTTACCGGATTGCCTACGGGAGCAAGTGAGTTGAAGGGTATGTTTTGAACTGAAAACGTAGAAATTGGGCTGTCACGCTGAGCTTGTCGAAGCGCCGGGTAGAAATGGGAAGTCGCTTCCAAAATCCACCCGGCGCTTCGACAAGCTCAACGTGACAGCTTTCCTGTTAATTGGCCTATTTAAAATTGCCGCCGCACCCCTTCAGCCCATGATTTTACTCGGAGAAAAAAACACGCTCACCGCCCTGCGTCACACCAGCGTCGGGATGTTTTTGGGCGATGCCTACGGCAACGACGTGCTGCTGCCCAACAAGTTCGTACCGGAAAACCTGCGTGAGGGCGATTCAATGGAGGTGTTCGTGTACACCGATTCGGAAGACCGCATCGTGGCCACTACCCAGCAACCCGCCCTGCTGGTCAATCAGTTCGGGTATTTGCAGGTCAAGGCGCTGAGCAACTTCGGGGCCTTTCTGGATTGGGGCCTCGACAAAGACCTGCTCGTGCCCTTCCGTGAACAACCCGAACCGCTGAAAGTCGGTCAGTGGACGGCGGTGTACCTGCGCCTCGACCTCGACACCGAGCGGCTGGTCGGTTCCTGCAAAGTCAACCGATTTCTGGAGCAAGAACCCATCGGCTTTCAGGAGGGACAGGAAGTGAAAACATTCGTGTACGAACGCAGCGACCTGGGTTTCAACGCCATCCTCGACGACCGCTACCGGGGGCTGATTTACGCCAACGAGATTTTCCAACCCCTGCGCATTGGTTCGGTAGTCCGGGGTTTCATCAAAACCATCCGCGACGACGGCGGCATCGACGTGGTGCTTCAAAAACCCGGCTACCAGCAGGCCGTGGATACCAACGCCGGGAAGATTCTCGATGCCCTCCGCGCCAGCGGCGGCTTCCTGCCCCTGAGCGACGCGAGCGAACCGGCGCTGATTTACAGCCAGTTCGGGATGAGCAAAAAGAACTTTAAGAAAGTGGTCGGTACGCTGTACCGCGAGCGGAAAGTGCGGCTGGCGGACGAGGGGATTTATTTGGTTTAGAAGGAGGGGGGACGACTCCCCTCCTTGAAAAGGAGGGGTGCCGCGTAGCGGCGGGGCGGGGTGGTTCCTCGGCGGATGAAATCAACTTGCTGGCAACCGCTTAACCACCCCGCCCTAAAGGGCACCCCTCCTTGAAAAGGAGGGGAATCGTTGAATCATTCTCACATTCCGACGGGTACTCACCACCGCCCGGCACCTTTTCCGCCCTTCGGTTTGTTCTGGCTGAAACCAAAAACTGCCCTTCGGCGGATTTTACATCAACCAAAAAACCGATGCGCTTAAGCGTTTTAGACCAATCGCCCATCCGCCAGGGCAGTGATGCGCGGGAAGCGTTCCGGGAAACCGTCGCGCTGGCCCAACTTGCCGACCGCCTGGGCTACACCCGGTTTTGGGTGTCCGAACACCACAACACCACCATGCTGGCCGGTTCGTCGCCGGAAGTATTGATTGCCCACCTGGCCGGGCAAACCGAGCGCATCCGGCTGGGGTCGGGCGGGGTGATGCTGCCGCACTACAGCGCCCTGAAAGTGGCCGAAAACTTCCGGGTCCTGGAGGCCCTTTTCCCCGGACGGATCGACCTGGGCTTAGGCCGCGCCCCCGGCGGGGATCGCCTGACGGCCAGCGTACTCAACCCCGGCAACACCTTCAGCGAACGGGATTTTATTCAGCAACTCGCCGACCTTCAAGCCTACCTCAACGACAGTCACGAACCGGGCAGCGTGCAAGGACGCGTCCGGGCCATGCCCGAAGCCCCCTCGGTGCCCGAACAGTGGGTGCTGAGTTCGAGCGGGCAGAGTGCGGCCTTAGCCGCGCACTTCGGCATGGGTTTTTCGTTCGCGCACTTCATCAATCCCCTGGGCGGGCCGCAGGCGGTGGAAGCCTACCGACGCCACTTCCAGCCTTCGGAAAATAAGCCCGAACCCGCCGCCAACGCGGCTTTTTTCGTCTTTTGTTCGGAAGATTCGGAGAAGGTTCACCAGCAACAAACCATCGTGGATTACCGCTTTTTGCAACTCGAAACCCGGGGCCGTTTTGAACACGTCACCTACGAACAGGCCCGCGCGGCGGTGTATTCCCCGGCGGAACAAGCCCGGATTCTTCACAACCGCCAGCGCATGGTGATGGGAACGCCCGACGACGTGCGGGAGGGGTTGCTAACCCACGCCGCCGACTACGGCGTGGAGGAATTGATGCTGACCAACATCGCCTCCGACTTCGATGATCGCCTGGAATCGTACCGCTTGCTGGCCGAGGCGTTTGACCTGCCCGGCGTGGAAATCGCCCACGCCGAACGGGTCGGGTAAGGGCTCAGCGGGCCAGCCGCACGGCTCCCTGCTTTCGTTCGTCGCGCAGCGTTGCGTCTTGGGTTACCTGGTAGCTGATTTCCCAGGCGTACACGTCGCCGGGACAGCGTTCGCCTCCATCCGTCCCGTCCCAGCGAAAGGGTGGAGTGCTGGTTCGGAAAATCAATTCTCCCCAGCGGTTGAACACCGCCAGCGAAATCAGCGTGATTTCAGCGCAACCCACCACCGGCCCGAAGGTTTCGTTCAGCCCGTCGGCGTTGGGCGTAAATACGTCGGGCACGTGGAGAATGCAGCCGCAAACGCCCTGTTGCACCCGCACCGAATCGCGCACGGTGGCGCATTCGTTGCGCACGCTGGCCCGGAACGTGCCCGTGCGTCGCAGCGTCCGCTCCTGGTCGGGGAAGGGGTCGTCCCAGGCAAACGTACCTTCGGCCACGAAGGGCCTGAGGGTGAAACTTTCGCCCACGCAGAGCGCCCGGTCGGGGCCTAACTCCAGTTGGGGCGGACGAACGTACCGCACCCGGAGGCTGTCCTCCACCGTGCAGCCGGGTTGTTGCACCCGCACCCGGTACGTACCCGTCTGCCGCACGGTGTACCCAGGCTGGCTGGATCCGTCCTGCCAGCGCACCGTCCGGGCATCGGCGGGGGTGTTGAGCCGCAGCGTTTGTCCTTCGCAAAGCGTGGTGTCGGCTCCGAGGTCGAAATCGAGGGTGTAGGCCACCTTCACCGTATCGCTCACCGTGCGGCAGGGCGTCGTGACGGTCACGAAATACGTGCCGGGTTTGGTCACCAGAAACGTCGGGTCCGTGCTGCCGTCCTGCCAACGAAACGCCGTGGCACCGGGGGCCTCGGCCCGGAGCAGGTAGCTGCTTTGCCGCCCGCAAAGCGTGGTATCCCGGCCTAAATCGACCCGCACCCGCCGCAGGGACACGTCATCCAGGTACACGTAGTAAAACCCCAAAAGATCAGGCAGGCGGTTGAAGGTTCCGATGGTCAGAAACCGCTCGCCGCCTTTAGGCCGGACGTACCCGTCCACTTTTTCCCAGGTAAACGCCTGAGTGCCCGAACCAAGTTGAGTGTCGAGTACCTGGGGCGTGGCCGGGAGCAGGCCTTTGTTGGGCGACGTGAGGGCTTGTTCGGAAAAGAAAGCGCCGAGCGTGTTGGGCAAAAACTTGTTGGGCGTTTTCAGTGCCACGTACATTTCAAAAAAATAGCACTCGTTGGCTTCCAACGGCTGGGCGAGGGGCACGGCGGCGTATTCGCCAAAATTGAGGTCGATAAACAAGGTCACCAAGCCCCGGCCCGAATGCGGGGGGAGTTCGGGACTAGCGCTGGCGGAACAGAAATGAAAAAAATCGGGCGTGGCCTGATTCGGGCTGAACCAGGGCGTGGCTTCCTCCAACTGGTTGTTCTGGCGCGGGCAGGTTCGGTAGCTTTCAAAATTTCCGTTCGGCACCAGGTTTTGGGCCTGGGCGAGGCCGGGCAACAGCGCGGCCAGCCAACTCAACCCCAAAAAAAATCGGGTACGCATAGCCTCGATACCCCGCCGGTAACGCGAAGGATTACCAAAAATACGGTTCTTCGGGCAGGTTTGTTTCCCCCAAAACCACTCAGGGCTTCCGCAGCCACTCCAGCACTTTTTCTCTCGGCAGTTCATCCACCGTCCCGTTTTTGCCTTTGGTTGTCCGAGCCGCCCAGAGCGAGTTGAGGATGGCCTCTTCCGTGGCTTCAAGGGCAGCCAGGAACAGCGGTGAAAGCGCGTCGTTGCTGAGTTCTTCGGTCGTCGTGCTGCGCGGGGCGTTCATCGGCACCCGTACGTTGGAGTGAGTTGAAAACGCCAGTACGTACTCGCCCGAGCCGTTGGAGGCGATGCCACCCACTTTCGCCAGCGCCGACCAGGCCCGTTTGGCGAGGCGTTCGAGGTTGCGGGCGCTGAGCGGCGCGTCGGTCGCGACGACGACCATGCACGAGCCGTCGGCGGGATCGTTGAGTTGGTCGCTCAGGAAATACCTGCCCAGTTTCACCCCCACGGGTACGCCCTTGATTTCGAGCACCCCGCCAAAATTGGTTTGCACCAGCACCCCCAGCGTGTAGCCGCCCGATTTTTTGGGCACCACCCGCGAACTGGTGCCGATGCCGCCTTTGTAGCCGAAGCAGATCGTGCCGGTTCCGGCCCCCACGGCCCCTTCGGCAATGGGGCCGGGTTTGGCTTCCCGCAAGGCCTCCAGCACGTGTTCGGGCCGGACGTGCCGCCCGGTGATGTCGTTGAGAAACGCGTCGTTGGTTTCGCCCACCACGGCATTCACCGAGCGGACGCGCTCGTTGCCGGGTTGGGCCAGGGTGTACGCCACCAGCCCTTCCATCGCCGCCGCGACTGACAGCGTGTTGGTCAGCACGATGGGCGTTTCGAGGTTACCGAGTTCGGCGATTTGGCTCAGGCCAGTCATTTTCCCGAAGCCATTGCCCACGAACACCGCCGCCGGGACTTTTTGCTGGAACACGTTCCCGCCGTGGGGCACGATGGCCGTCACGCCCGTGCGGACGCTGTCGCCCCGGCTCAGCGTCACCTGTCCGACGCGCACGCCTGGCACGTCGGACAGGGCATTGAGCGGGCCGGTTTTGAGGATGCCGATGGGGAGGCCGGTGGACCGGAAACGGGTTTGGGCGTGCCCGGAAAGTAGGGTAGATGCCATTGCGAGTGAAAAGAGAATCCAGGTTTTCATGGGGAAAAGGGGCGACCGGTAGCCACTTGTTTTTTTGGAAAAATAGGAAGGGGCGCAATTTTACGAATGACGAGTCCCGAACGGGGCTGACGCAACGAACGGGTGTCCTTTACATTTTGTCGTTCGCCCGCCGTTTCCGTCGCCAGCGCAGCAGGAGCCAGAGTAAACCGCCGCCCACCAACAGCAGCGGCAACAGGTAGAAAATTCCCAGGAACGCCCCCGTCAGCAAGCGATACCCCGCCCCGAGGTTATCCACAATTTGGGCAAAAAACGACTGCTCCGGTTGCAGTGCTCGTTCGGTTTGCTGGTAGTAGCTCAGGTTGACGGTGCTCATGGCCACGTCGGTTTTCAGTTCGCGCAACTCGGTTTCCTGCACCTCGCGCTCCTCCCGGATTTGGTCGAGTTGCTGCTGCACTTTCAGCACATCCTCCACGGTTTTGGCCTGTTTGAGCAACTGGAGGTAGCGTTCCTCGGCGGCCTGCTTGCTCCGCACCCGCGCCCGGAGGTCGACGTAGCGCCGGGTGACGTCTTCGGCGGTGATGGTTTTGGTGTCGGTGAAAATGGATTCTTTCAACGCCGTTGCCAGAAAACCGTCCAGCTTCGGGGCCGGGACGCGGAGGGTCAACTCGTTTTCGATTCGGTCGTCGGCGCGGGTTTCGTTGGCACGGGCAATCATCCCGCCGGTAGCCTTCACCGCCGCTTCGAGGCGCTTACCCGAAGCCGTGAAATCATTCACGCGAAAGTGGAGGTCGGCGTTGCGGATGATCTGGCGGGGGGTAACCGAGGGCGGAGTTCGGGGTTCCGGGGCAGGCGGGGGCGATGGCAACGCGTCAGCGGCGGCCTGTTCCGGCAGTACTTCGGGAGCGACAAATCGGGTTTTCGCGGCGGTACCACCCAAAATTCCCTCTTCGGATTGCCGGGCCTGGCAGGCGAGTAAGCCAATAGTGACGAGCAGCATCAGACCGGTTTTCATGGAAACAGTTTAGGGTTTTGAAAATGGTCCAGTTTTTCCGGGCCGTTCCGCCGGGTTATGCCCGTCGGCTTGTCATGAATTTTTTACTAAAACAGGCTGAATTAGCGTGCATAATCTATTTTTTCAAAAAATGTAGAAAAATTTGCCAGCTTCTTTTATCCGAGGTTCATTTTTCAACCTGAATGGCTTCGGCACATTTTTCTTACTCCCCTTGACGATTTCAACACAAGTAAACCATCCTCCAAATGGAAACGACCCGCGAACAACTCGAAAAAGAAGCCGCCGACCACAAAGCCCAAACCCTGAAAGACCAGACCGACGTAGCTGGCGACAAGGTGGTCGAAAAAAAGGACGAGGCCAAACTGGCCCTCCACGACCTCGGTGAAAAAGCCGAAGAAAAGTGGGAAGACGTGAAAGACGGCGCCAAAGACGGCTGGAACACGTTGAAAACGAAGGTAGAAAACGCGACGAATTAACCAGCGTATCGTTTTTTGACAGCGGGCGAACCGGGCCAACAGCCGGCTCGCCCGCTTTTTTTTTGTAATCTTGTCAACCTCTTTTCAACCCTACCCCCATTCGCCATGATTACCTACAACACGGTTTCCGAAGCAGTCGAGGGCCTGCACCAACGCGGCTACGTCGAAGATTTTAGCCTGACCAACGACCACCTGAGTTGCGCCGCCCACAACCTCAACCTGAATCCCGATGAGTTTGAAGTGGACGAAACCCACCGCTTCGAGGGCGAAACCGACCCCGCCGACGAGGCCGTGGTGTACGGAATTTCATCGAGCAATGGCCTGAAGGGCGTGATGGTGAACGCGTACGGTACCTACGCCGAAAGCGCCTCGGCGGAGTTGGTCAAAAAACTGGGGTAAACTCTCGTTTCCAACTGAGGCCAGCGCTCACGCAGCAGTTCGGCCAGCGCCCGCAGGCCCCATTCCTCGCTGGGGCGGTGGCCGATTTCAATAACGCTCAGACCGGTTTCTTCCACGGCCCGCCGCGCTGGCTGGCGAACCTGCCCCGTGACGTACACCGTGGCGCCGCGTTCGGCGGCTTCGCGCACGAGGGCGTCCGTCATGGCTCCGACCACGGCGATGCGGGTGAGACTTAAAACTCCGACCAGGAGGTCGAAGTCCCCTTTTCTGCCAAACTCCCGATTGAGTTTTTCCAGCCAGTCCGTCGCGGGGGTGTCGCCCAGCATTCCGATCGCTCGGCGTGGCAGGCCGGGAAACTGCTTACACCCGATTTCTTCGAGGTTGGCCAAACCCAACGTATCCGCCAAACGGCGGTTGTAACCCAGCGTCAGGGTTTCGTCGAAGGGCAAGTGCTGAGTCAGTACGCCGACTTCGGGGGGCAGGGTGCTCAACTCGAGGTTCCAGGGGCGGTGCAGCCAGAGGGCATCCGGTTTTTCCCGGAAAACCCACTCCAACAAGCCCGCATCCGGTTCCAGGGCCAGACCAAGCCGGTGAATGGGCCGGGCGGTCGGGTGCCAGACTCCGCCCCGTTCGTCGGTGGGGTAGCGTTCGGTTTGAAAAAATCCAGCCAGGTACGCGGCGATTTCGGGTTGAGTCAAGAGCACGTTAGATTTTTTACCGAAACGCACCAAAATTGCGCCGGGAGTCGGCATACTTTTTTGCGGCGGGTCAACCCGATCGCTTCATCAAAACTAACCATGGAAAGTCGCGCAAAATTATTAGGACACCCAGGCCACCCCATTTTGGTGGTTTTCCCGCTGGGGCTGCTGGCTACCGCCACGCTTTTCGACCTCATCTACTGGTTCAACGGCAGTGAGGGCCTGGCCACCGCCTCGTTTTACATGCAGGTGGCCGGAATTTTGGGGGGCCTGGTGGCCGCACCATTCGGCCTGATCGACTGGCTCGCCATTCCGTCGGGTACGCGGGCCAGACGAGTCGGGGCGGTACACGGACTGGGCAACGTGGTCGTGTTGGGGCTGTACGCCGTCAGTGCGTTGTTTCGCGGGGATGAAATCACCACGCCGCCCACCCTTTCGCTGCTGGCTTCGGTGCTGGGGTTTGCGCTGGCGGGATTTACGGGCTGGCTGGGCGGCGAACTGGTGGATCGCCTCGGCGTGGGCGTGGACCGGGGGGCGCACGTAAACGCGCCCAGCTCGCTTTCCGGGAAACCGGCGGTGTAACGCAACCGTTCACAGGGGCTACGTTCGCTGTCCAGGTTACTTGCGTCTACGCAATCTCCGCGCTGGTCTACGGACTTCCCCCCCTGGCCTGAATCGGGGCAAAACCGGTTAAACCCGCCGTAATCTGGCGACTCCAACCGGGCATCTTTCCCCGTCTCATGAATTGCATCCTACGCCTTCTCGTCGCCTCCTTGTTTTTTATCCCGGTGGCCCACGCCCAGACTTTCCCCGTCGGGGGTACCCTCCGCGATGGCAGCGGCGCGCTCATCGGGGTGACGGTGGTAGTCAACTCGCTGGCTGATTCCACGAAGCGCGATGGCATCGTGACCGACACGGCGGGGCGGTTCAGCCTCCCGCTTTCGCCCGGCACGTACCGGCTCCGGGCTTCATTCATCGGGTACCAAACCCTCGAAACCACCGTCCGGGTCGACAGCCAGGCCGTGGAATTGGGTGAGTTGCGGCTTTTTGAAAATGCCAATCAATTAAAGGAAGTTACCGTAATCGGCCAGCAACTCCGGGTCGAAATGAAAGGCGATACGACGCAGTTCAACGCCGGGGCTTACAAAGTCAATCCCGACGCCACGGCGGAAGATTTAATCAAAAAATTACCGGGAATCACGCTCGAAAACGGAGCCGTGAAAACCCAGGGCGAGGACGTGAAACGCGTCCTGATCGACGGTAAGCCCTTCTTCGGCGACGACGCCTCGCTGGCCCTGCGCAACCTCCCGGCGGAGGTCATCGACAAAATTCAGGTATTCGATCGCCTCAGCGACCAGTCGCAGTTTACCGGTTTCGACGACGGGAATACCGACAAAACCATCAACATCGTGACCCGGCCGGGCCGCAACAACGGGCAGTTTGGCAAAGTCTTCGCGGGCGTGGGAACGGATGGCCGCTACGCTGCCGGAGCCAACACCAACCTGTTCAAGGGCGACCGGCGCATCTCGGTGCTGGGGCTTTTCAACAACATCAACCAGCAAAATTTCAGTAGCCAGGACCTGCTCGGTGCCCTCGGTGGCACCAGCGGGCGGGGCGGCGCGGGGGGAGCACGCGGGGGTGGCGGTGGTCGCGGCAATGCCGGCGGCGGACCCGGCGGGGGCGGTCAGGGCGGGGGCGGGGCCAACCCGAGTAATTTTCTAGTCGGGCAGCAAGGCGGTATCGCCACGACCAATGCCCTCGGCCTGAATTACAGTGATTCCTGGGGGAAAAAGATCACCGTGAGCGGCAGTTATTTTTTCAACAACACCCGCAACCTCAACACCAACATCAGCAACCGCACGTATTTCACCAACCAGGGCCAGACCTACGACGAACGGGAGACCCGGTCGACCAACAATTTCAACCACCGCTTTAATTTTCGATTCGAATACAAAATCGATTCGAGCAATTCGCTGCTCATCACCCCCTCGCTCAGCCTGCAAAACACGGCCTCCGGCACCAACTTTATCGGCGAAAACCGGCTCGGCGAAGGGTCGCTACTAAGCCGCACCCAAAGCGACAATACCGCTCAAAATCAGGGGTATACGTTCTCGAACAACCTGCTGTTTCAACACAAATTTGGCAAACAAGGCCGGACCATGTCGGTGGGTCTGACCACCAGCGTAAACGACCGCGATGGCACCAACCGGCTCACGTCGGACAACGAATTTTACGGAACGACCGACTCGACCTTTCGCCTCAACCAGTTGACCAACTCGTTTACTAACGGCTACACGTTGAGCGGCAACCTCACCTATACCGAGCCGCTGAGCCGCCGGAGTCAACTGCAACTCAGCTACGTGCCCTCGTACACCGACGGCAACACCGACAAGAAAACCTACAACGTCAACGGTGTAAACCGCCTCGACACCACGCTCTCCAACACGTTTGCCAGCCAGTACTTCAACCAGCGGGTGGGCACGGGCTACCGGTACCGTAACGACAAGTGGTTTATCACGGCGGGCTTGTTTTACCAAACCGCCTCCCTGCGCGGTGACCAGACCTTTCCCCGCCCGTTCGTGGTCGATAAAACGTTCGGCAACTGGTTGCCCAACGCGATGCTTCAGTACCGCTTTTCGCGGCAAGATAACCTGCGGCTGATGTACCGCACCTCGACCGATTTCCCGAGCGTGAATCAGTTGCAAAACGTCATCGACAATTCTAACCCGCTGCAACTCAGAGCCGGGAACCCCGACCTGCGCCAGGAGTACACGCACTCGCTCACGGCCCGCTACAACGTAACGAATCCGAAGGCGGCGACCTCGTTTTTCGCCCTGCTTTCGGCCAATTTCACCAGCGACAACATCACCAGCACCACCTTTCTGGCCAGCCGCGACACGGTCATCGCCCGGGGCGTGACGCTCTACGCCGGGTCGCAGTTGACCCGCCCCGTCAACCTCGACGGGTACCGCAGCGTCCGCACGTTTTTCACCTACGGGATGCCGTTCAAACCCCTGAAAAGCAACCTCAATCTCAACCTGGGCTACACCTACACCCGCACGCCGGGGCTGCTCAACAACGCCCTCAACCTGGCCAACACGAGCGTGTTCAACGGCGGCTTCGTGTTGAGCAGCAGCACCAGCGAGAAACTGGATTTTACCCTCTCCTACTCTGGCAATTACAACCTGGTGCGCAACACGCTCCGGCCCCAACTCAACTCCAACTACTACTTTCACTCCGCCAACGCGCAAGTCAACTGGTTGCTGGGAAAAGGATTTTTGCTCAACACCAACCTCACCCAAACGCTTTACTCCGGCCTGGGCGACGGCTTCGACCAGCGATTCCTGCTCTGGAACGCGAGCGCGGGCAAGAAGTTTGGCAAAAAACAACTGGCCGAACTGAAGCTGACCGTGTTCGACCTGCTCAAGCAAAACAACAGCATCGCCCGCAACGTGACCGAAACCTACGTGGAAGACACCCAGACGCAGGTTTTGCAGCAGTACGCGATGCTGACGTTTACGTACACCTTCCGGAATTTTGGGGTAGCTTCTGCCCCGGCTACGCCGGAACGGGGCCGCTTCCGGGGTGGAGAGCGGAGATTTCCGGATGGGGATTGATGAAAACCCGCCTGGAAATCTCCGCTCTCCACCCTGGCACAACTCTTTTCCGCGTTGAAAACCAGTTCATCACCCAACGTTCAACGCATCCATGAAACGCCAACTCTTTTCCCTCGCCGCCCTGGCGCTGCTGGCTTCCTGCCAGGAGAAAAAACCCGAAGGCAAAGCCGCCGAAGTCGCCACCGAAACCCAGACGCTCGATTTGCCCAAGCCGTTTGCTACAGAATCGAAGAAAAAATTTAGCAACGTGATTGGCTGGCCCGCCGGGAAAACGCCCACGGCTCCTGCCGGTTTTACCGTCACCGAATACGCCGCTGAGTTGAAAAATCCCCGCTGGGCCTACGTGCTGCCCAACGGCGACGTGCTCGTGGCCGAGTCGCAAACCGAGCGCAAGGGCGTTAAGAAAGTGGTCGCGAAAGTGAACGGCCAGGCCAAATCGGGGGCCGAAGGCGAAAGTGCCAACCGCATCACCCTGCTCCGCGATGCCAACGGCGACGGAAAACCCGACCTGCGGGAGGTGTTCGTCAGCGGCCTCAACCAACCCTTCGGAATGTTGCTCATCGGCAACACGTTTTACGTGGCCAACACCGACGGCATCCTGACCTTTCCGTACCAGAAAGGCCAGACCCAACTGACCGGCGCGGGTAAAAAAATCCTGAACCTCCCCGCCGGGGGTTACAACAACCACTGGACGCGCAACCTGCTCGCCAACGCGGACAATTCTAAAATTTACGTGAGCGTTGGGTCGGGCAGCAACGTGGCCGAACACGGGATGGAAAATGAAGTGCGCCGAGCCAATATTTTGGAAATCAACCCCGACGGCTCCGGTGAACGCGTTTACGCCAGTGGTCTGCGCAACCCCATTGGCTTAAGCTGGGCACCCGGCACCAACACCCTTTGGGTGGCCGTTAACGAGCGCGACGAACTCGGCGACGAACTCGTGCCGGATTACATGACCAGCGTGAAACAAGGGGCATTTTACGGCTGGCCCTTCGCCTACTACGGCCCCAACGAAGACCCCCGCCGCCAGGGCGAACGCCCCGACCTGGTGCAGAAAACCATCGCGCCCGACGTGCCACTGGGCGCGCATACTGCCTCGCTGGGGTTGATTTTTTACCAGGGAAACGCCTTCCCGGAACCCTACCGAAATGGAGCTTTCGTGGGGCAACATGGCTCCTGGAACCGTTCGGCTTTTTCGGGTTACAAAGTCGTGTTCGTGCCGTTTGAAGGGGGGAAACCGGCGGGGAAACCCCAGGATTTCCTGACCGGCTTCATCGCCAATCCCGAATCGGGGGAGGTGTACGGACGACCCGTGGGGGCCTTTCAATTGCCCGACGGCAGCCTGATCGTGACCGACGACGCGGGCGGAAAACTGTGGCGGGTGAGCGCCTCACCCAGCGGCAACACGGTGGGGAAGCGGCGCGTCACCCCATCCCGCCAGAACCCTTCCTGAAGGAGTCGGAATGATCTTTTTCGCTTTTTCCCGAAACCAAGCTTCACCGACCATGAACCAGTCATTGCAAGGAAAAAAAGTGGCCATCCTCGCCACCGAGGGGTTTGAGCAGGCCGAACTCACCGAACCCCGCAAGGCCCTCGACGAAGCCGGAGCCACGACGCACCTGATCGCGCCCAAAGCGGGTGAAATCAAAGCCTGGGACGAAAAAGAGTGGGGTGCCACCTTCCCGGTAGATGTGCCTCTCGGCCAGGCCAACCCCGGCGATTACGACGCCCTGTTGCTGCCCGGCGGGGTGATGAACCCGGATCACCTCCGGCAAGACAAGGCCGCCGTGGACTTCGTTCGCTCGTTTTTTGAGCAGGGCAAACCGGTAGCGGCCATTTGCCACGGCCCGCAGTTGCTCATCGAGGCTGATGTGGTGGAAGGCCGTCGCCTCACTTCCTACCCCTCGCTCCAGACCGACCTCCGCAACGCCGGGGCCGAGTGGGTAGACGAAGAAGTGGTCACCGACCAGGGCCTCGTCACGAGCCGAACGCCCGCCGACATTCCGGCCTTTAACCGGAAAATGATCGAGGAAATTACCGAAGGACACCATGTTGGGCAGGTGGCTTGATTTTCGCGGGGGTTTCGTAAAAAAGGAGCCGGTTTTAGTAGGAAAATTCCTACTAAAACCGGCTCCTTTTTTGCGGGTAATTTTTATCACCTAAAAAAATAGTTGTGCATTCAAAAACGGCTACCTTGCGTCGGCTTCGCAGTCCGTTTCAGTTTTCACCCGCTAACCCGTTTGCTGACCATGCTCCGGTTTTTTCTCCTTGTTTTGTTAGCCTGCGGGCTGACCCCGACGAACGCCCAAACCCGTCCAGCCGTCCCCGAACCGCCAGCCGATGCCCAGGAAGCCATCCGCCGGGGCGATTTTGCCGCTGCCATTCCCTTGTTGCTTCCGCTTGCCGCCGACACGACCAACATCGCCGCCGCCCTGCAACTGGCCTTCGCGCAACAACGCACGGGTGCCTGGGCGGAGGCCAAGCGCCAGTACGAGAGTTTGCTGCAACGTCGCCCCACGCTGACCGAGGCGCTCAACCAACTGGCCCTGCTTTCCGAGCGCGAGGCGAATTACACCAAAGCCTTGGGGCTGTACCGTCGACTGCTGGCCCAGGATTCAACGAATGCGTATTTTATGAAACAGGTCGGCTACCAGTACATTCGGCTCAACCAACCGAAGGCCGCCACACCGTTTTACCAAAAAGCATTTCGGCGAAACGGCAAGGACCTGGAAGCCATCGCCGAACTGGCCCGGCTTTACCTCGACGAAGGCAAAAAAGACCAACTCGCCGCCGGGCTGCTCGACCTGGGCCTGAAACTAGACCCCAATTCAGTGCGCTTGCTGCAACTCGATAGCCGCCTCAACTACCGCATCGCAGCCTTCGATGGCGTGATTCGGAACATCGAAAAAACAATGGCCCTCGGCGACACCACCGCCTACTACCAGCGCCTGCTCGGCACGGCCTACTACCAGATGGACAGCCTGGATAAATCGGTGCGGACGTTTGAACGGTTGCTGAAAATTGGCGAGGATACCGAACCCGTTCACGCGGGCCTGGCAACGGCCTTGCTGCTGGGCATGAAATCCCTGCCCCCGGATTCCATCGGAAAGGCTTTTCGTCTCAACGGCCCGGCCCAAACGCATTTTCGTCTGGCTATCGAGCGGGGTACGTCCGCTCAAATTCCGGATTACCTGATCGGGCAAGCCGATGCCATGACGAAAGACGGACTGCCAATGGATTTAATAGCCAAGCACTACCGCCAAGTGTACGAAAAATACCAGCGCCCGAAAGCCCTCTACCGGCTCGGCCAGTTGTACGAAACCAAAGACCCCGACCTGGCCGCTATTTACTACCGCGAATTGCTGGATGTGTGTAAAAACCTTAAAAAAGCCGTTCAGTCCGGTACGGATTGCCTGTACGCCGGTCAGGCGCAGGGGCGGTTGCTGGCTTTGAAAAAAGGAGCAGGAAAGTTGAAACCCGCTTCGCCCGAACCCGCTGCGGTGGCGAAAGACACCGCCAGCGCCGCTGCTGACACGACGGGGCGGGATTAACCCAGTTGGTTGTCATCCAGAGCGCAGCGAAGGACCTCGTTGAACTGCCGAATAGTCGGAACCGGGCTACTGCTGGGTTACTATCCAGCCACTCGGTCCTCCAACGAGGTCCTTCGCTGCGCTCTGGATGACAGTGAAAATAGTCACCGCCAATCCGCCACCTCATCCAGCGGAAAAATAGGCCGGGGAATCCGTTCGTAACCCAATCCGAACACGTCGATGAGCGTCACGCCCGGTGTCACTACGTTGAGGGTGAGCCGGTTGTAGGGCAGGAAAAAATAGCGGAACGGAAAAATATTCTTCACCACCACCGCATCGGCTTTCCACACGCTCAGGCCCAGGCTCGTAAAAAACTGGGGTCGGAACACCGGGTTGGCCCGCTCGGTCACGATGACGTGCGTCCCGTTTTGCCGCAGCACCGTTACCCGCCCGGTTTCCTTCACCACCGGCCCGGCATCCTCCATTTCGTGGTGACTCAGCACCGTTCCTTCAAACGGCAGCGGCGCGTTGAAGCGCGTATCGAGCCGCCCACCCAGCGTGCCGCGCCAAATTTCCCCGACGGGCACCGTCCGCAACTCAGCCACGGCGGCTTCGTCACGGATGGGGATGTACGTCGTCAGGTCGGGGGCTTGTTCCGACAAAATTTTCAGGAGGTGCGTGTTTTCGCCCGCCGCCCCGGCGGCCACGGCGTCGGAGGCGTCGCAGAACACCGCCGTGCCCGCCCGGAGCCGCCAGCGGTTGCGCCGTAGTTTCGCCAGCGCCGTTTCGGGCGTGTCGGGGGCCGGGTGCCGGTGCCGACGTACCGCCCAAGCGCGGTCGGCCAGTTCGTCGGCGAGGCGTTCGGCCAGGGCAGGGTCTTGGTCGGTCACCACGGTGACGGCCCAGCCCAGTTCGGGATCGTCGAGCCAGATGTGAACCATCAGTAGGGTCACGGCCAGCACGCCGGGTTGGCGCTCCATGCTTTTCATTCGCCGAAAAATGCCCCGCATCGGAGCCAGGAAGTCGATGTTGAACCCGCCGCCCTTTAAAATTGGTAGTTTTCGCCAGGCCATCGTGGGGTTGACGCGTCCGTGAACGGTGTCAAACAGCAGTTTAGTGGCCTGGTAACCCAGCCGGACGTGGTCGCGGTGGGGATTGGTGTGGTAGGCGAGGATAAACGTGGAATTTTCAACCATACGGCGGGTCAGGTTGGCGTGCAAGTCGAGTGAAACACCGAGGACGACGTTCGGCCCGACGCGCGCGCGCAGCCATTCCAGCAACGTCCCTTCGGCGTCGGTAATGCTGCCTTCTACGGCCATTGCCCCGTGCAGCGAGACGTACAGCCCGGCCACGTCGGCGTGTTGACGGAGCGCATTTTCAATCTTTTCCAGAAAATGCGCCCAGGTTTCCACCGTCAGCGGTCCGCCGGAGGTGGCCCAGGCGCTAAACACCGGCACCACGTCGATGTCGTCCCGACCGTGCTGGTCGTAAGCCTGGTAAAAGCCGTGCAACTGGTAGCGGGTGCGACGCGCCACGGGTTCCACTTCCGCGCCGTAGAGCAAGATCAGGTGGGAGAAATCCGTAAGCGTGGTACGCAGGGGCGAGAAAGAATTGGTTTCCTGCTGGAGTTCAACGTAAAGAATTTTCTTGCGCGGCAGCGGCATTCGAAGTTGTTGAAGGTAATCGGCTCCGAAAGTACCTGAATTCAAGCCAATCGGGTCAGTTGACCAGTGATTCTTTGGTACTTCTGCCTCCCTGCCTTCCGCCAGGGCTTTGGAATCGGACTTTTTATTAAAACTGCCCTAAAATTTCCCCAAAATTTTTAAAACTTTTTTTGGGGCTATTTTGAAACCTCTTTTTATCTGTTTCGGAAAAAGAAGCGGTGATTTCAAGGAAAATGAAACTTTTACCCGCAGTTTTTATCCTTTTTCCCGCCAAATAATCTTCGTTTTCAAACCTGACCCTCTTTCACTCTCTACGCTAAGGTTTTGATTATCTGAATACTTAGCCTCAATTTTGGGTTGTCAACACGGTCGCTCCAAACGCGGAACGCTCTCCTCAGTAAACTAAAAACCAAATTTCATGCAACTCACTTCAATTTTATACGCCATGTCGATGCCGGGTGGCGGTACGCTGGAAATCAGTCCTTCGGTTTCGATTTTATTCATCGGATTAGCCGGGGCCTTTCTGGTAGCCGGTTTTTATTGGGTTAACCGCCGCCGCGAATGGCTCGCGCACTCGGTGATGGCCCAGGGCACCGTGGTGGACGTGCTCAAGAAACACGCCCGCGACGACCAGCGCGGTTTGAATCCGTTCTATTTTCCGAAGGTGATGTTCAACGTCAACGGCAAACGGTTCGAGAAACAAGCCGAAGAAGGTACTGAGCAAGCCTTCCGGGTCGGCGAAACGGTGCCGGTGCGCTACAACCCGACCAACCCCAGCGAAGTCGTGTTTGGTCCGCAGCCGGTGCCGATGATGAACCCCAAGGCATTTTTCATTGTAAGCTGCCTCAGCCTGTTGCTTGGCGCAGCGATTTTGCTTTAACCTGTTTCGTTTTTATAGAAAGGCCAGGCCGAGTAAAGGCCTGGCTTTTTTGTTTTACGGGGAATGCCGAACTTGCCGGTCCGTTTTCACCCCAATTCGTTTTCCACGCATGGACAACACGCATCACTCCGATTCGAAGACTCTTTCCGGCAACGCCCTCATTGCCGTGTTCCTGCTTTTCGCCCTGGTCCTTTGGATTTTCGGTGACATCCTCACGTTTGTGCTGGGAATTATCCTCATCGGTTCGGCCTTCGTGGCCTACTACAACGCCGACCACGCCGATTCGCACTGACGGTCTGCCTTACCTACGACGCATTCGTGCCCTTTTCCACCCGGGAAAAGGGCACGTTTTTTTTCAGGGAACGAACCAACCCCGTTTCCTGATGACGATCCCGCAACTCCTCCGCCCCGTGGCCGCCGAAAAAGCCTGGCAAGCGCACCTCCGCCTCCAGGAAGCGTACGGCGAGCAGGAGATTTACGCGCGGCTAGACCCGATGCACGAGCTTATCGCCACGGTGCTATCGCACCGGACGACCCACGCCGACGAAGTAACCGCCTACCGCCGGATGCACGAGCAATTCCCTGCTTGGGAAGCCGTGCGCGATGCGCCGCTGGCTGAGTTGATCGAAGCAATTCAGACCAGTCGTTACCCCGAGGTGAAAGCCCCGTGGATTCAGCAGATTTTGACCCGAATCCTGACCGAACGCGGCGAGGCCAACCTCGATTTTTTGCGTGAATACTCTACCGCCGAAGCGATGGCCTGGCTCACCGCCCTCCCCGGCGTGGGGCTGAAAACAGCCACGTTAGTGCTGCTTTTTAATTTTCAAAAACCTGTGTTGCCCGTCGATACGCACGTTCACCGGGTCACGCAACGGCTGGGGGTGATTTCGATGAAAACCTCCGCTGAAAAAGCACACGCTCTGCTGTTGGCCATGCTCCCGGCGGAGCCAAAAATCCTCTTCAACTTTCACAAGCACTTTTACTGGCACGGCCAGCGGGTGTGTTTCTGGAGCCGTCCGGCGTGCGGGCAGTGTGTGCTTCGGGAGAACTGCGATTACTTTCAAAACGCAGAAACACGGGGCCGAGAAACCGAATGAACCCTGATTTTTTGAATTGAAAAAAGATTTTTTCACGAATAAACCGCTTTCAAAAAAGCCCTGAAACTGGATTTGCCGTACATTTTTCGGGCAATTGGGGGGGCCAACACCGGGTTCGGAATGATTTTCGTTACAAACCCTTCAGACGGGATGATTTTTAGAGAGGAGCCGGTTTTACCGTTCGCTAAATCGGCCCAACTTTTTAAGGGTGAAGACGTTGAAGCGGAAACAAGTTTTCAACGTCCCAATCAATCAGAATCATGGAAGCGTTTTTCCTTCTTTTCTTACTCGGTGCCTTCGCCCTGCTCACGGCAGGCTGGTACCGCAGCCGCTGGCGGCGGCGCTGGCTTCACGAGTCGGCCCTGACGGAGGGTATCGTGGTGGAGGTGCGCAAACAGTACGACCGCGCCGACGCCGACCGCGAACAACCCTGGTATTTCCCGACGGTGCTGTTTCTGGTCAATGGCCGGTCCATTCGCAAACAAGCCCGTTCGGGCACCGACGAACCCCTCGAAACGGGCGAGTGGGTGTACGTGCGCTACAACCCGCACAACCCCCGCGAAGCCGCTTTCGGCCCCACCGCCGCGCCGGGCCTGAGTCCGTCGGTGTTGTATTTTCTGGGCGCGGTCTGCTTCGTGCTGAGCGCGACGTTTTTAGCCTGACAGGGTTTGAAAGGGTTTGAGGTTTGAAAAGGGGGGCACGTTCGAAGCGTGTACTTTTACCTTTTCAAACTTCAAACCCCTTCAAACCCTCTAACCCTTGACTTTCCAAATACCCGCCCTCTTCGCCCAATTCCTCCACCTCGTCGCCGCTGAAAGCACCCGGCACGGGGGCGTTAGCCCAGCTCCGTTTGCTTCCCTCAACCTCGGCCTGTCCACCGGCGACGCGCACGAAAACGTGCTTGAAAACCGCCGCCGCTTCTTCAACGGGCTGGGCATCGATACCGGCCAGGTTGCCAACTCGTTCCAAGTCCACGGCGAGCGAATTTTCTACGCCGACTCGCCCGGCCACCGCGAGGGTTACGACGCGCTCATCACCGACCGGCCGGGCGTATTCGTAGCCGTAAGCGTGGCCGACTGCACGCCGATTCTGGTTTTTGATTCGAAAAATGATGCCGTCGCCGCCATCCATGCCGGTTGGCGGGGCACGGCGGCGAGCATTGTGGCGAAGACGTTGGCCGCGATGACCACCCGTTTTGGCACCCAGGGCACGGATTGCTTCGCTTACGTAGGCACCTGCATCGACGTGGGCAGTTTTGAAGTCGGGGACGACGTGGCCGACCATTTCACCGATGATTTTAAACGGCTTGACAACGCGACCCAGAAGTTTTTCGTGGATTTGAAAGCGGCGAATGCGGCGCAACTACACGCCTTCGGGATTCCCGAACGCCAGGTAGAAATCTCCCCGTTTTCGACCGTGACCCACAACGCCAACTACTTTTCGCACCGGCTGGAACGGGGAACCACGGGTCGAATGATATCGGTGATTGGGGTGAAGCAACCCTGACAGCGGCCAGCGGCCCTGTCAGCGGTTGCTGGCTGGTCGTTAGCAGAAGTTCGGTTATCCGGCAAACACGCAACCCTGACGGGGCCGCTGGCCGCTGTCAGGGTTGCTTGCTCGCCCCGGCAATTTTCGCTATTTTTGATTCTACTTTACGCGAAAAACTCCCCCACGATTTTGGCCCGACCTTCTTCTAATCCGACGAGCAAAGCGACCCCGAAAGATACCCCGCTCAACCGCCAGTACAACCAGATTAAAGCCAAGTACCCCGGCGCATTGCTCCTCTTCCGCGTCGGTGATTTTTACGAAACCTTCGGTGATGATGCCGTGAAAGCCAGCCGGATTCTCGGTATCACCCTCACCAAACGCCACAACGGCGGGGCCGAAGACACGCCCCTGGCGGGATTTCCCCACCACTCGCTCGACACGTATTTGCCCAAGCTCGTCCGGGCGGGCGAGCGGGTCGCCATCTGCGACCAATTGGAAGACCCGGCTTTTGCCAAAGGCATCGTCAAGCGCGGCGTGACCGAGTTGGTCACGCCGGGCGTGTCGTTCAACGATACCGTGCTCGACGTGCGGCGCAACAACTACCTCGCCGCCATTCATTTCCAGAAAGACCTCCTCGGCATCGCCTTCCTCGACGCTTCGACCGGCGAATTCCTGACCACCCAGGGCAACGCCGCTTACGTGGAGAAACTGCTCCAGAGTTTCAGCCCCGCCGAGGTGTTGTTTTGCAAGAAAAACCGCTCGGAACTCCTCGGCTTTTTCGGCGATAAGTGGAACACCTACGCCCTCGACGACTGGGCCTTTACCCACGATTTCGCCTACCCGCTGCTCACCAATCAATTTAAAACGGCTTCGCTGAAAGGCTTTGGTGTGGAAAGTCTCTCGGCGGGCATCGTGGCGGCGGGGGTGATTCTGCACTACCTCCAGGTGACCGAGCACAAGCGGCTGGGCCACATCGTGCGGCTGGGGCGACTGGAGGAAGACAAGTACGTGTGGCTCGACAAGTTCACGATTCGCAACCTCGAACTGCTCCAATCGTCGGCGGAAGGTGGCGTACCGCTCATCGACGTGCTCGACCACACCGTCACGCCGATGGGCGCGCGGCTGCTGCGCAAGTGGCTCGTGTTGCCGCTCAAAGACCGCCGCCCCATCGAAGAGCGCCTCGACACCGTCCAGTTTTTTGTGGACCAGCCGGAATTGGCCGAAGCCCTCGAACAGCGCTTCCGGCAAATCGGCGATTTGGAGCGACTCATCTCGAAAGTGGCCGTGGGCCGCATCAATCCCCGCGAGTTGCTGGCGCTGAAAAAAGCCCTGAGCCACATCGGACCGGTGAAAAGCGTCTTGCAGGAACAACTGGCGGTGGGCCAACTGGCGGCGGCCAACGTGAACCAGATGACGCTCGATGAGGAACACGCCACCGCCCGCGACCCACAAGCCGCCATCAAATCCGTGCTCCGGCGCTACGCCGAACAACTGAATCCCTGCGAATCACTCCTCGACCGCATCGAAAGCACCCTCCGCGAGGAGGTGCCCCTGCTGACCAACCTGGGCAACATGATTCGCAGCGGCGTGGACCCCGAACTCGACCGGCTGCACCAACTCGCTTACTCCGGCAAGGATTTTCTGGTGGATTTGCAAAACCGGGAAATCCAGCGAACCGGCATTGGCTCGCTCAAAGTGGCCTACAACAAGGTGTTCGGCTACTACCTCGAAGTGACCAACGCCCACAAAAGCCGCGTACCGCCCGACTGGATTCGGAAGCAAACCCTGGTGAACGCCGAGCGTTACATCACGCCCGAACTGAAGGAATACGAAGACCAGATTCTCTCGGCGGAGGAGCGGATTTTTTCGATGGAATCCCAGTTTTTCAACGACCTCGTGCTGGCCGCCGCCGAGTACATCGCCCCGATTCAGCAAAACGCCCGCGTGCTGGCCGTGCTCGACGCCCTGGCCGGATTCGCCCGCACCGCCCGCCGCAACCAGTACGTGCGGCCCATGCTCAACGAAAGCCGGACGCTTGACATCACGGCAGGCCGTCACCCGGTCATTGAAAAGCAACTCCCGGCGGGTGAAGCCTACGTGCCGAACGACTTATTTCTTGACGACGAAACCCAGCAACTCATCATCATCACCGGCCCGAACATGGCCGGGAAATCGGCCCTGCTGCGGCAAACGGCGCTCATCGTGCTGATGGCACAAATGGGCAGTTTTGTACCCGCCGCCGCCGCCGAAATCGGGTTGGTGGACAAAATTTTCACCCGCGTGGGAGCCAGTGACAACCTGAGCCGGGGCGAAAGTACGTTCATGGTCGAAATGACCGAAACGGCTTCGATTCTCAACAACCTCAGCGACCGCAGCCTGGTGCTGATGGACGAAATCGGGCGGGGCACCAGCACCTACGACGGCGTGAGCATTGCCTGGAGCATCGCCGAATTTTTGCACAACCACCCCACCGCCCGCCCGCGTACGCTTTTCGCCACGCACTACCACGAACTGAACCAACTGGCCGAGGAATTTCCACGCATCAAAAATTTCAACGTATCGGTGAAAGAAGCGGGCAACAAGGTGATTTTCATGCGAAAACTCCAGCCCGGCGGCTCCGAACACAGTTTCGGCATTCACGTCGCGCAAATGGCCGGAATGCCCCCCGGCGTGGTGCGGCGCTCGACCGAAATTCTGGCTCATCTTGAAAAAGACCACCTCGGCGAGGCGAAAGGCGAGCGCCTGCGCGACGCACCCAAACCGCTCAACGTGGCGATGGTGGAAGCCGACCCGCGCCTGGCGCAACTCCGCGATGCCCTGACCAAACTCGACATCAATACCCTGACGCCCATCGAAGCGTTGCTGAAATTGAACGAGTTGAAGCGGGGGTCGGGGGAGGGGTGAGGCTTATTTTCACGGACACCAAAAAAGTGTGTCATCCTGGAAGGACCTCGTTGGACTACCGTTCCCATACCTGAAATGGGAACGGTAGTCCAACGAGGTCCTTCCAGGATGACACACTTGTATGTCTAGTACCTCCGGCTTAGTGCAGGACTTTCAGCGTTTTCACTTCCTTCGCCCCACTCACGCGCAGCAGGTAAAGTCCCTGGGGCTGGCGGGCGATGTCTCAGTCCAGTACTTCTACTTCCGCCGCCCGTTCCACGCGTTGCAGGCGCAACGACCGGCCCGCGCCGTTGAAGAGTTCTACCTTCACTTCCTGCCCTTCGGCATCGGCAATGGTAATTCGCAACCGGCCTTCGGGCGAAGGATTGGGGCTGACGCTCACCCGCAGACCCTGGTCTTCGGGGGTAATCTCCCGGTTAGAACCACAGGCTTTCACGCTGAAATTTGAACTACCACCGCCGACCACCTCCGGGCTGGAACTGACGACGCGGATTTTGTAGCCGTTGCCCGCCGGGGTGCCGACCGGAATCATCACGTTGGCAAGCCCCGCTGCCACGGAACCGAGCGAAACCGGAGCCGAAAAATTCCCGCTGGCATTCGAGAGCTGTGCCGTAAACACGTTGCCGGGGAAGAATGCGCACCCACCGCCCGCCGTGAAACTCAGCCGGACGGCCTCGCCGGGACATTTGTTGGCGCTGCTCACCGTGGGCGTGGACGAGAAGCCCGGAATCCGCACCTGAAATGGAGCCGAGGGTGTGCTGCTTAGGACCGGGTTGCCCGGCACCACCACGCAATTGCTTCGGCTGACCGGCCTGGTTTGAGAAAGGAAATGAAGGGGCCTTACTTCGCCGCCAGCGTCCGGCTGGGCGTGGCCAGCGTAAACGACTTCACTTCTTTTTTGTCGCGATTACTGACTTCCACCACGTAATGCCCGTCGGGCAGTTGGCTCAGGTCGAACGAGAGGGCCTTGCCCGACTGGGTTTTGCCCAGCGTGGTTTCGTAAAACAAGTCACCGGCTTCGTTTTTCAACGTAACCCGCACGGTGGCGAGGTTGTCTTTCTGAATAAATACGCGCAGGTTGGTCGACTTAACCGCGCGGAAGGTATTGACTGTAAACGTGGCTTCGGCTTTGCCGGTGGCCGGGTTCACGGTGGTAGCGTTGGCAGCGAGTGGAGCGACCAGCGAGGTGGTCAGGACGGCAGCAGCGAGGGCGAGGGCTTTCAGATTCGTTTTCATGTTGTTTTTTGAGAAGATTGGATTGAAACTGATTTTGTTTTTGGTACCGCAACCAGGGCGAGCACCGGGTTTTTTGAGAGAAAAAATAGCTGTACTTCCAACCGTCAAGGGTTCTTTTTCGGTCTGGTGAGGCAAAGTTGATTGGGTGCAGGCCGCTGGAACAGCA
This sequence comes from uncultured Cytophagales bacterium, assembly GCA_964244295.1. Taxonomy (GTDB): domain Bacteria; phylum Bacteroidota; class Bacteroidia; order Cytophagales; family Spirosomataceae; genus JAJAZB01. The sequence continues at coordinate 75,195 of CAXTIG010000007.1, read as the reverse complement.
CCGATTGATACCCGGTCGCTTTGGTGTGATAACTGGCGAAAAACGGTCGGTTTGGCGAATTCGGGTCGTTACTTGAGCGCCAGGGTGCGGTCGGGCGTGGTCAGGTCGAAGGTCTTGCGCAGGGTTTCACTCTTGCTGCTCACTTCCACGGTGTAGGGGCCGTCGGGCAATTCGCTGAGGTCGAAGGCAAAGGCTTTGCCGGTTTCGTGTTTGCTCAAGGCTCTGGTGTACAGGGCCTGGCCTTGTTCGTTGCGCAGCACCACGTTCAGCACTTGGTGGGCTTTGTTCTCGACATGCAGACGAATTTTCAGCGGGTTGATGCTGCGGAACGCGTTGATGGCAAACGTGGTCGGCTGGGCGATGGTCGCGACGGGTTCGGTGGCCTGGGCGGCGAGGGGGGCGGCCAGCGAGGTGCTTAGCACGGCGGCGGCGAGGGCGAGGGCTTTCAGGTTGGTTTGCATGGTTTTTGTTTTTGGAGTGTTGAAAACTTTTTAGTTCCGGTTGAAATCAAGCGGCAGCGTTCGGTTTGTTTTTCTTTTCTGGCTGCTTGACGGGTCAAAGTTGTGGGTTAAGGCCGGTACTTTGCAATGCATAGTTCTTTAAGTGGCCCGTTACTAGGATGAGCGGCGGAAAGCCGCCTCAGCGCCGTGAATTGTCCTTCTGGTTCTTCTGAATTGATTGGACCCGACAAAGGTCGCTTCCCAAGCAGGCCAGGGCTACCCGATTCTTGCGGTGTTTCGAGTCGGGTACGCGTTTTTGGTCCCCCTTGCCCAACGAACCAATTGCAGCGAGGAAGGGCATTCGCTACTTTTGGCCGAAAACTGCCCGGCAATCGCTTCCTGAGTTTAGGCCTGTGGCTCGTTACGTCGGTCGGGGTCTGCGGCAAGACGCGTGTGTTGGACGAACCGCTGACTGGTTATTTTAAAATTTCATCAACACTTACCTCGCCGTTGCTCCGTGAATTTTCGCTATTTTTTTGGATGGATGGGCTTGGTCCTGACTGGGCCGGTACTGGCTCAGGGGCCGTCGGTGCGGTTTACGCGCCTACCGGCTTCGTTTCAGTTAATCGCCCGTTCGGCGCAGAACACCGCCGAGGTACCCGTAACCGGGCGACTGCTCGAAGGTGGATTTTCAGGGGTATCCCTCAACGTCTTTCGCAACAACGCCCCGGTTTTTCATCAGCGCCAGATCCTGTCGTACAGCGGCGATGAGGCCGATTTTTCGTTGAACGCCACGATCCGGGCCGAACTGGCCGAATACCGCTTCGAGGTATACGCCGCTCGCCCGGCGGGCGACTCGGTGCGGCTGGCCCGGCGCGACAGCGTGGTCTGCGGCGATGCCTACGTGGTGTCGGGGCAGTCGAACGCGGCCACGCTGGGAATTTTAGCGGGAAACACCCCTGCCGATGAATACGCCCGGACCTTTGGCCGGTTTACCGACGGCAGTGAAGCCCCCTACAACCCCGTCGATACGCTCTGGGCGCTGGCCGACCAAACGGAGGCCCAGCGGGTGGGTACCTGGGCACACGAGTTGCAACGGTTGATCATCGACACCCACAAAATTCCGGTTTGCGTGGTAAACGGGGCCTTTCCGGGGGCGGGCATTCAGTACCTGATGCCCCACCGCGAGGCCGACGCGACCGACCTTTCACAGCCCTACGGACGGTTGCTGTACCGAATCCGGAAGGCGGGGCTGGTCAACCAGCTCAAGGCCACGTTTTGGTGGCAGGGCGAACTCGACGCCTACCGCAGCATTCCCGATTACCCGGCCCGCTTCGACACACTCTACCGCGCCTGGCAGCGCGACCACGGTACCCTGCCCCGCGTTTACCTCGCGCAGATTGCCATCATCAACGATCCCTCCACCAATGCCGGGGCCATCCGCGATTTTCAGCGCCGCACGCCCCAACTGTACCCCAACGTGGTGGCCTGGTCTTCGCTCGGCACGGCGGGCTTCGACGGGCTACACTACACCAACGAAGGCTACCGTGAGCACGGACGGCAGTGGTTTACGCTGGTGGCCCGTGATTTTTACGGTGCTCCCGCACTGCCTAACACAACTTCTCCGACCTTGAGAAAAGCCTTTTATTCCACCCCCGACAACCGGGAAATCACGCTGGTTTTCGACGAAGGCCAGGCCCTGTACTGGCAGGCTGACTCGACACTGACGGGAAAAAATGGGCAACCGTACACCCGCCGAATGCGCGACTACCTCTACCTCGACAGCAACGCCGGGGCCGTGCAAAGCCTCAGCGCCAGTGGTAACGTGGCCAAAATCCTTCTCAGCGCCCCCAGTTCGGCGCGGCAACTCAGCTACCTGCCTTCCTGGTTTCGCGATCCAAACGCCCCCTTCAACACCTACGACGGTCCCCACCTGCGCAACGGACGCGGCATGGCAGCGTTTTCGTTCGAGAACGTGACGTTGGGCACCGTGCTGGCCCCTCCCGTGCTTACGGCAATGGCCCAGAGCAGTACGCAGATTCGGGTGGAGTGGCGTTCGATTCCCGCCGGAGCCAGCGAATTACGGCTCGAACGCAGCCCCAGCACCACTGGCCCCTTCGTGGAAGTAGGCCGCTACCCGGCCTCGTCCGGAGCCACCACCGACACCGGGCTGGGGCAGGGAATGCTCTATTTTTACCGGCTCCGCGCCCTGAGCAACAGCAGCGAGTCACCCCCGGCGCTGAGCCAGGCGAGTACCTTCCCCCTCGACGCGCCCACGCTGACGGTCACGCCCACCGGCCCCACCCAACTGCGGCTCGACTGGCAGGCCGTGCCCTCGGCGGCCACGTACACCCTCGAACGGGCGGAACTACCCACGGGGCCGTTCGTACCAGTGATGACCCTGAGTACCCCGACGCTGACGTACCTCGACGGCCCCCTCAAGCGCAACACCACGTATTATTACCGCCTCAAAGCCCGCTCAGTGGCGGGCGAGTCGGGCTACGGCACGGCCAGCGGGGCAACGTCGATTTTTGATGCGCCTGCGTTGAACGCCACGGCAATCTTATCCGCTCAAATCCGCCTGACCTGGAGCATCCCGGAGGGGAATCCGGTGAAATCCTGGGTACTCGAACGTGCTGATAGCGCCAACGGCCCTTTCGTGGCCCTGGCCGCGCCCGATGCCGCGACGACGAGTTTTACCGATGAAAAATTGACGATTCAGACTACCTACCACTACCGCCTGCGGGCGGTCGCCGAGGGCGGCATTACCTCACCCTGGGCCGTGGCTAGCGGCACCACGTTTGCCTTCGATGCGCCCGTGTTGAGCGCCACGGCGATTTCGTACGCGCAAATCCGTTTGACCTGGAGCATCCCGGCGGGAAATCCAGTGAAAACCTGGGCGCTCGAACGTGGCCTCAGTGCCAGCGGGCCGTTCGTGGCCCTGGCCGCGCCCGATGCCGCGACGACAAGTTTTACCGATGAAAATCGAACCTCCCAAACCACCTACCACTACCGCCTGCGGGCCGTGGCCGACGGCGGGGCTACCTCGGCCTGGGCCGTGGCCAGCGCAACGACGCTCCTGCTTACCGGCCTCGAAAACCCTACCGCCACCTGGCGGGCTTACCCTAACCCGGCCCGGCGGCGGCTGGTGGTGGAAGGGCCACCAACGGGTGGGAAACTGGGGCTGTTCGACTTCCGGGGAATTCCCTGTCTTGATCTAAACCTGAGACCGGTCGCGAGCCAGGAAGTTACCCTGCCCGCACTGCCCGGCGGCATTTACCTGCTCCGCCTGAGCGACACCACCCACACCCGTTCTCTGAAACTTTGGATCGAACCCTGAACGGGTCGTTAATTTTTGGGTCAATGAGGCTTTTTGCAGAAAACCACGCCGATAACTCCCTTACTTTCAAGGTGTTTTTTGGACGTAAACCTGTTTGCATGGCGCACCCGTACCGGCTTTTTTTTCTCCTCTTTTGCTGGCTCCCAATGGCTGGACTGGCTCAGGAAACCGGCGTTCAATTCACCCGGTTGCCCGCCGCCTTTCAACTCTATCCCCGCACCGAGGCCAACACCGCCGAAGTGCCCGTGAGCGGCCGGGTGGTGCGGCCGGGCTACAGCCGGGTGACGCTCAACGTGTTTCGCAATGCACTTCTTTTTGCCCACCGCGAGCAGGCATTGGTGTACACCCGCGACACCGCCCGGTTTTTGCTGAACGTCCCGATCCGGGCCGAACTGGCCGAATACCGCTTCGAGGTATACGCCGCTCGTCCGGCGGGCGATTCGGTGCGGCTGGCCCGGCGCGACAGCGTGGTGTGCGGCGATGCTTTTCTGATAAGCGGCCAGTCGAACGCCACCACCGAAGTGGGCCTCCAGACCTACACCTACCGCAACGAATTTCACCGAACCTTCGGCGAAATTGGATTCGCCCAAACGGCGAGCGATACGCTCTGGGCGCTCTCGAACCGGGGCGCGGCGCAGGTAGGGGTGTGGGGGCAGGAACTCCAGCGGTTTATCACCGAAACCTACCGCGTGCCCGTGGCCATCATCAACGGGGGCCTGGCCGGGACCGATATCCGCTTTCAATTTCCCGACAGCCTGCGCTCGGCCAGCCTCGAAAATTCCTACGGAAGGCTGCTGTACCGCGTGCGGAAAGCCGGACTGCAAACGGCGGTGAAGGCACTGTTTTGGTACCAGGGCGAAGCTGAAGCTTTCACCAACCAACGGGGCTACGCCGCGCTGTTCGATTCCCTGTACCGGGCCTGGCGGCAAGACTACCCCAGCCTCCGACCGTTTTATCTGTTTCAGATTAACATCGTGGCGGCCAAATCCACTTCGGCGGACGACGTGCTGGAATTTCAACGGCAAAGCGCCCTGGTGTATCCCACCCTCCGCAACCTGGCCACGGCGGGTCTGCCGGGCTACGACGGTACGCATTACAACGCCACCGGGTACATTCAACTAGGCAAGCAGCTTTCCAAACTGGTGGCCCGCGACTTTTACGGGGCGACGGACACGCTTCAAATCGACTCGCCCAACCTGCGGAAAGCCTTTTACACCAGCCCCCGGCACACCGAAATCCGGCTGCTCTTCGAGCCGGGGCAGGCGATGCGCTGGCCCGCTGATACCACCGTGCGCGGCAGTGTCCGCCGCCTGGCCGACTTTGTGTACCTCGATGGCCGCACCGGTCGCGTGAGCCGGGGAGAAGCCCAGGGCAACGCCGTGACCCTCACCCTCGCCCAGCCCGACACCGCCCGGCGGATCAGTTACCTGCCCGCCGCTTACCAGGATTCGCTCAACAAGCCCTACGAAGGGCCATTTCTCCGAAACGGGCGCGGCCTCGGCGCGTTTGTTTTTCAGGACGTGGCCATCGCCGAAGCCCTCCCGGCTCCCGACCTGCGCGTGCAGACCCGACCGGATACGGTGCTGCTTCAGTGGCAGGTCAACTCCGCCGAGCCGCTGACCGAGCTCGTGATCGAGCGCTCCGACGACGGGGGCCGCACCTTTACCCGGCTGGCCGGAATTGCGCCTAGCACGCGGTCGTTTACCGATACGCGCAACCTCGTGCGGGGCAGCCGCTACCAGTACCGCATCCGCGCCAGTACCGCCCGGGCCGAGTCGCCATTCGATACGGCCCGGGTCGTGACAGCTGGGTACCAGATTTTGAAATTTACCGCCGAAGCCTTGCCCATCAACCGGATCGCGCTCGACTGGCAGGCGACCACGGGTGAAAATGGATTTAGCCACAGCGCCCTCGACCGCGCTACCGCGCCCAACGGCGAGTACCAAGAAGTGGTGAGGCTGGCCTACCCTCGTACCACCTACGTCGACTCACTGCCCCTGGCCAACACGGCGTATTATTACCGCCTGCGTGTGCTGAACGGCCCCGTGGAATCGCTCCCGCAGTTTACCAACGCCCGCACGATCATCGCCACGGCCCTGCCGCCCGCCATCCAGGCAGAGGTGCGGGTTTTTCCCAATCCCGCCCGCCGGGTACTTTCCGTGGAGTGGCCCTCGCCCCAGACCGGTGAACTCAGCCTCCGCGATGCTCAGGGGCTAATCCGCTGGCGCAGTTCGGTGAGCGGGCAACGCCGGGTCGAACTGGCCTTGCCTCCCCTCCCGGCGGGGGTGTACGTGTTGCACTTGCACACCAGTGATGGGTCGGTTTCTGCCGTCAAGGTGTTGGTGGAGGAATGAAAAAGTATCCTCCTAAGGCTTGTCATCCAGAGCGCAGCGAAGGATCTCGTCGGACTACCGAACAGCCAGCGGTAAGCTACCGTCGGGCTAACGAAAAGCTACCCAGCAGTCCAACGAGGTCCTTCGCTACGCTCTGGATGACAGACAGGGAAGAGCAAACGAAAGCCCGCAAACCACTTTTCGTCTCTACTTTTGCGCCAGCCGTTTCCCGTAGAAACTGAAATCAACGATTCAGCGTAGCTAAATCCGAAAACTGTAAACCGAAAACTTTTCAATGGAATACCGCATCGAAAAAGACACGATGGGCGAAGTACACGTGCCTGCAAACGTGTACTGGGGCGCGCAAACCCAACGCAGCATCGAGAATTTTAAAATCGCGCAGGACATCAACCGGATGCCCCGCGAAATTATCCGGGCCTTTGCGTACCTGAAAAAAGCCGCCGCCCTGACCAACGTCGAGGCGGGAATTTTGCCGAAAGAAAAAGCGGAACTGATTGGGCAGGTCTGCGATGAAATCCTTTCCGGTCGGCTCGACGACCAGTTTCCGCTCGTGGTCTGGCAAACCGGTTCGGGTACCCAGTCGAACATGAACGTGAACGAAGTGGTGGCCTACCGGGGCCACGTGCTCAAGGGCGGGGCGCTGACCGACAAGGACAAAGCCCTGCACCCCAACGACGACGTCAACAAGTCGCAGTCCTCGAACGACACCTTCCCGACGGCCATGCACATCGCGGCCTACCAGATTTTGGTCGAAAAAACGATTCCGGGTCTTGAAAAACTCCGGCACACGCTGCACGAGAAGGCGAAGGCGTTTAAATCCGTTGTGAAAATTGGCCGCACCCACTTCATGGACGCCACGCCGCTGACGCTGGGGCAGGAGTTTTCGGGCTACGTGTCGCAACTCGACCACGGCCTGCGGGCCATCCGCCACACCCTCGACCACCTCGCCGAACTGGCCCTGGGCGGTACGGCGGTGGGCACGGGCATCAACACCCCGCCCGGCTACGCCGAAAACGTAGCGAAGAAAATCGCCGAACTGACCGAGTTGCCCTTCGTCACCGCTGAGAATAAATTCGAGGCCCTGGCCGCCCACGACGCCATCGTGGAAGCCCACGGCGCGCTGAAAACGGTGGCCGTGAGTTTGATGAAAATCGGCAACGACATTCGGATGCTGTCGAGCGGCCCGCGCAGCGGCATCGGCGAGCTTTACATTCCCGACAACGAACCCGGCTCCAGCATCATGCCCGGCAAGGTAAACCCCACCCAGTGCGAAGCGATGACGATGGTGGCCGCCCAGGTGATGGGTAACGACGTGGCCATCGGCGTGGGCGGCTCGCTGGGGCACTTCGAGCTGAACGTGTTCAAGCCGGTGATGATTTACAACTTCCTCCACTCGGCCCGGCTCATTGGCGACGTGTGCGTGTCGTTCAACGACAAATGCGCCGTGGGCATCGAGCCGCTGTACGAAAACATCAAAAAGCACGTCAACAACTCGCTGATGCTGGTGACGGCGCTGAACCCCAAAATCGGCTACTACAAAGCCGCCGAAATCGCCCAGACCGCCCACAAAAACGGCTCGACGCTGAAGGAAACCGCCGTGGCGCTGGGGTATTTGACGGCGGAAGAGTTCGACGAGTGGGTGAAGCCGGAGGAGATGGTGGGGTGATTTACGAATTACGATTTACGATTGGAGACAAATTACAATTGAAGGCGGCGACCGGAGGGTTCGCCGCTTTTCCTTTTTTCGTAGTTTTACCCAAAACCACGAACGCCCATGTCCACGCTCGAAACGATTCAGGAAAAAATCGCGCACCTGCCCGACGACGCGCAGGGCGAATTGCTGAGTTTTTTAGAATACCTGGAAGAGAAATTTGCCACGCCGACGGTGAGCGATGAGGAATACCAGAAGTTGTTGGAAGCGGAGTTGTTGCGGCGGGTGGAGTCGTTGCGGAGCGGGAAGTCTGCTCGTTTCACTTCGGACGAGGTTGACGAATACTTAAATCGTCAGTTCGGTTGGTGACGTATGGCTACCTACCGTATCATCACTTCGATAGAAGCCCGGGAGGATTTGAAACAGATTACTTCCGATTACAAAACGCTAAACGAATTACGGGCGAAGCGTTTTCTCGAACAATTTCGGGCAACCAGGTCTTCACTCCAGACGAATCCCGAACGGTTCCAGGAAGTTTTTCTTTTCGTCCGCCGGGCGTTCATCGCCAACTTTCCTTACAAGGTGTACTACGTCGTGAGCGAGGAAACGTTGGAAGTTGAAATCGTTGCCGTTTTTCACCAAAAACGCGACGAGCGAATGCTGAGGGAGCGAATCAATTTTGAATAGAAAGCAGAGCAAATCCGCATTGTCTCCCACCCTCGAACTCCTACGCCGCCGACCTTCTGCAAAATGTCTACAAAGACGGATGGGTTCTGAATTGGAATACAACGAAAAAGGGGCTTGAAGCCCCTTTTTCGTTTGAACGAAGCCGACTACTTCCGGTAAAAATACCGCACCGTATCCGCCGCTGCGGAATACTCTTTCATAAACGGCGTAACCTGCATTTCTTTCACGCCCTGACGCACTCCGTTTTCGTAGGTCTCGACCAAAAAGAATCGCAGCATTTGGCCGTTAAGGTACCGGAGGTCTACCGTGTATTCTTTTACGTTTTCGTAGCCACCCGATCTCAGTTCAATTTCGCGGACAATTTCTTTTCCATTCCGCACAATTGAGATGTAATCATTGCGACCGTCGTTACTAACTTCCAGCGTCTGATAATAACCAGCAGCGCCGGGGGTAGTAGTACCGGATGGGGTGACTATTTTTTCAAGTACCCACTTACCGCCTGAGATGTATGTACTGATACCGCCTGGTGGAACGTACTTTCTCTCGCAACCAATGCTCAAGAGAATCACCACTAAAGCGATAACGCTGGTAATGATACGTTGTGGTTTCATGAGTATTTTGGTTAAGGATGCATGTATGCCTGCGCCCGCATCCAGTGGTTGTAAGTGTTTGTGTTGGGCGGGTTGCCATTCGTGAAATCGTGAGAACCGAACCAACCGTCCCACCGACCCTCATACCCCCAATTTACGTGGAACAGTTCGTAGCCGTAGCCGGTGCAAAACGAGGCTTTACCCCCGCCGGGGTTTTCTTCCTCGTAGTACATCGAGTACTGGTAGCCGTCGCACACCCAAATGTGGGCCTCTCCCATGCAGGTATCGCAGGTGGTGCCCACCAAAATAAAGGGCGTACCGGCCCGGAGTAATCCCCGCAGCGATTCGAGGTTGTCGTAGAAGTTGATCAGATCGCCGCCGCTTGAATAGCCGGCATTCTGGAAAGCCTCGTCCAAATTGCCCGACCACGTGGTTGATCAGATCGCCGCCGCTTGAATAGCCGGCATTCTGGAAAGCCTCGTCCAAATTGCCCGACCACGTGTAGGTATTGCAATTGACGGGGTTGTTGTAGTAGTGCGAATTAGCCCATTCGCCCACGTTGTTGAGCAAGCGGGCGACGAGTCGGTCGCCTTCGCCCAAGGTCCCACAACTGGCATTCACGCTCTGATCGGCCAGCATCAAATTCCAGTTGTAAGGCTCGTGCGGCCCCTGATTGGGAAATCGCCAAAAGGCCATGATCTGCCCCACGGCAACGGCTCCACAACCCACCAACGCTTTCTGGCAATCGCATTGGGACCGACTTGGGCAGTAGTGATTGTACCCGGCTCCCTGATCCCAGCGGGTGGGCACCAGAATGCCAGAGTCAAAATACTCCGGGTCGGGGCAGCCCGATGTGGTGCGGCCGTTCCGGACGAAGTAGCCCGTTTGCAGGTAGCGTGCCCAAATCTTGTCGATGATCGCCGCCGGTTTCCTGACCTTGACTTTCACCTTCTTGATTTGATCCTGAGCAAAGTCAATCCAGTTTTTCACGCCATTTGGCGCGTTGTTTACCTCGAAGGAGCCGGTTTCGGAGTAGGCAATCACGGGTACGGTACGCCGGTCGCCGGAGACGATGACGAAGCCCTGGTCGTAATTGATGACGTGGAAGAGCGTCTCATTTCCGTCTTTCACGGCATCCGTTTTCCGGATAGTGCGGGGCAGGGGCGCCGTAACTCGCGCCGCCTGGTTGGGTTGTTTTGCGTTGGCATCTTCAACCTGAATTTCGTACTGGCGGGTTGCCACTCGTTGTGCGGTTTGCAAATCAACGGCGTAAGGGTTTTGAGAAGCGGAATCGGTTGGGGTCACGCTGTCGTTGGTGTTACAGCGCGTCATCAAAACCAGAGAGCAGATACCGGCCACGAGTTTCGTAGCGCGGAACGAGGGCATTCTCAGGCGAGACTGCCAGCGGCGGGGGGGGGGGGGGGGGGGGTACTTGGCGGTTCATAAAACTAGCGGGTTTATGATGGTTTCCTACGTCTCAGGACGAAGGTGGCTTCAAACGTACTTTTTTACGAATCAGGATCAAAGTAAATTTGATAAAATATTCTGGCTAGGAAAACGACAATACATACAACTCTATTTTATCAATGGGCCTCGTCTACGCCACCATCGAACTCATCAACGCCGAAGACCTCACGTCTCTTCGTCGGGGCCGGATTACGGAAGGGGAAGTAAAACGCCTCAAAGTCAAGGCAATGGTCGACAGCGGCGCGGTGATGCTGGCCATCAACGAAACCGTAAAAACTCAACTCGACCTGCCCGTACTCGAATACCGAACCGCCCGCCTCGCCGACGAATCGCTGCCCATGGAAGTAGTCGGGCCAGTGGAAGTGCGGTTTGAAAACCGGCGTTGCCTGACGGAAGCCTTCGTGCTGCCCGGCAACGCCGAGGTGCTGCTGGGGGCCGTGCCGATGGAATTGATGGACGTGCTGATTCACCCGTCAAAAAATCAACTCGTCGTCAACCCCGAACACCCCAACATTCCGCAGCTTTCGATGAAATAACTTGCTGCCTTTTCCCGTGCGCCGTTTCCGAAAAATCATGCTCTATCTCTTTCTCGTGCTGGTCGTCCTGGCGGCGGCTACCTGGGCTTTTTTGCAATTGCCCGCCTTCGGGGCCAAGCCCTCCGGTGCCCGCCTGGCGCGCATCGAAAAATCGCCGAATTACCGCGACGGGACGTTTCATTACCCCCTCGAAACGCCGATGCTGGCTCCGGATGCCTCGTACCTGACAATGGCGCGGGATTTTTTCTTTGGCAAAACGGCGAACCGCGAACCGTCGGCCCCGCTGCCTTCGGTAAAAACCGATTTGAAAACCCTGGCGGGCGATTCGCCCATCGTGGTCTGGTTTGGGCATTCCTCGTACTTCATCCGCATCGGGGGGAAAAACCTGCTCATCGATCCGGTGTTCAGCAACCGGGCCTCGCCGGTGCAGTTTGTCGGCACGGGCAGCTATCCAGGCACCCGCGTGTATTCGGTGGCCGACCTGCCGCCCCTCGACGCGGTGATCCTCACCCACGACCACTACGACCACCTCGACTACGAAACCATTCGCCAACTCATCCCGAAAACGGCGGCGTTTCACGCCGCCCTCGGCGTGGGGGGCCACCTCGAACGCTGGGGGATTTCGCCCCAGAAAATCACCGAGTACGATTGGTGGGAAAGCGGACAGGTTGCCGACGGGCTTTCGCTCGTCGCGACCCCGGCGCGGCACTTTTCCGGACGCGGATTGACGCGGGGCAAAACCCTCTGGGTGGGCTTCGTGCTGCGCTCGGCCACGCACACGCTCTACCTCGGCGGCGACTCCGGCTACGGCCCGCACTTCCGCGAAATCGGCGAGCGATACGGCCCCTTCGACCTGGCCCTGCTCGAAGACGGGCAGTACGACCGGCAGTGGCCGTTCATCCACATGATGCCCGAAGAAGTAGCCCAGGCGGCCCTCGATTTGAAAGCTAAAACCCTGTTGCCCGTCCACTGGGGCAAATTCACGCTCGCCCTCCACGCCTGGACGGACCCCATCGAGCGCGTCACCCAAAAGGCCCGTGAGCTAAACCTGCCTGTGACCACGCCGAAAATCGGGGAGCCGGTCATGGTGGGTGGCCCGTACCCCAGCCGCCCCTGGTGGCGCTAATTTTTGCCTATATTTTGAACGGAACGCTCTGAAAAAAAGCGCGTAAGCTTCTTTTGCCCAAAGAAATTCGGTAAAATTGCCGAGTATTTTCGACCAACTCCCATGAACCGGTCCACTACACTCCATTCGCTGTCTACCCGTCTGTTGCTCTTGCTCGGCACGGCGTTGATTCTCAACCTGAGTACGGGCTTCGGCCTGCCTGAACGCTCCGTGCTGATGCCTACCCAGCGCAGCCACGGCGTGCTGAAGTCGGCCCAGGCTAAACCGGTTTCGGGCCATTCCGTTGCCACCCCGAAAGCCGTCGAAGGGAAAGGCAACAGCCCCAAATCGTACGAACCCGCCACCTTTACCTCCACCCTGGGCAAATGGGTAGCCAATGGCTTCAAAGCCCTCGGCGAAGCGATGCTCAAAGGCTGCGTGTGGCTGGTCAATGGGCTGGTTTCTGCCTTGCTTTCAATGGTGAAATAGGGCATCACAGAACGACTTGACCATTTTTTTACGGGAAGGCGGTTGAGGCAGTCAATTTTTTCCCGTAAACTTGTGGTCTCCAAGCGGGAGTAGCTCAGTTGGTAGAGCGACAGCTTCCCAAGCTGTAGGTCGTGGGTTCGAGACCCATTTCCCGCTCGTTTGTAATCAAGCACTTGGCTGAAAGGTTGGGTGCTTTTTTGTTTTCAGGGACAACGCTGGTTGAAACAAGTCCTTACATCCCCCATCCCCGGGGTCATAAATTCTCCTTACAGCACTCCTCGTTGCATTTTGGGCGGTTTGTCGGCTTCGGGCTGGGAAGGCGGTGATTCAGCGATTGAATTTTCCTGATCCCGGTCAAACCAACTACCAAATGCCTCCCTGATGGGTTACAGAAATCCCGTTAAACCATACCCTGGAAACACAAAAGCCCCGAAGCCTGGGACTCGGGGCCGTGTCATTTTAAGCGTACCTTAATTCTCAACTTCAACCACTTCCCGCACACGCTCGTTTTGGGTATCGGCGTAAACGCGGGCAATCAGATCCTGGGTTACTTTGGGCAATTGAACGAAGGCCTTGTTTGCCTGTTCGGTGGTGAGGCCAATCGTATTGTAATCGTAGTTTTTCACCGCCGGGGCTACGCACATTGCCTGCTGCTCGGGATTGTGTCGTTCCGACCCGGTGCTGAAGGAGTTAGGGAAGAACCTTGGTACGAAACGAACCGCGCCGTACGCAAGCAGACCAATGGAGGCGGAGCCGATGAATAAAACGAGTAAGTCCATTTCAGCGGAGTAATTTGTTTAATAAGGGGAGCGCTTTAGTGGTCTAAAATTACGAGTGGGATTTGGAAAGCCATTACCGTTCGCTCAGTTCCGCCGGTTCCGTGGATTTAACCCGTGGAGCCTCTCGATACGGTTGTAAAAAAGACTTCACACCGAGGGTTATTTTGTGATGGTTTCGGCTATCGTTCGCTCAAAATAGCCCGTCGAGTAGACCTGAAATCCAGCGTCGAGTTTAGTCGGACGTAAGGAAGTCTTGCCCCGCGCCTGTTCAAAGGCATCCCCGGCGGCGGTTCGTTGTCCGTACAACACCACGCTCACCGTGCGCGAATCCCCCCCATCGCGTACCCGCACGTTCCACCGCGTCAAGCCGGTTTTGGGATAGGAAAATGAACCGTTTTGATAGGTGTATCCTGACACGCCAGCCGCATCTTTCAAACTCAATTCGGGGGCCGTGTCGGCGGGACGTCGTTGGCTGTCCAGGTCGTAAGGACCAAGTTCGCGGGTAATTTCAATCGCCGTTGGTCCTACAATCAAAACCCCGCTGGCCTTATCCAACAGCGTAACCGGTAATGCGTTCCTGGTGACCAAATCCATTAGATTCTCCCAAATTTCATCTTTTGATTTCTGGGTATCAATCGAATAGGGGCCTTTTTGGTAGATTCCCCGGACGGGGATGTACTGGCCACAGGAAGCCAGCACTAAAACACACAACAGGGCGGCAAAAACTGCTTTCATAGTGGAAGAAAGGTAATGAGATGATTGGCTGGATAGCAAAACGGCGTGATGGAGCGAGGTTTTTCGTGGTCAATATCCTTAAAAAATTTGTGACCGCCGTACTCCCTGAAAAGAAAGAACCCGCCCTCGCGGCCGGGTTCCTCGAACTAAGCAGGTTAAGGAAGGGCATGGAGTGTATTCAGACCCTCGCTTAACCTTCTCTCCTTCGTGAATCATGATTATTGGCGTACTACCCCGCCAGTGAACGCTCCTTAAGGGCCAATTCAGGCATTTTTTTGCGAAAAATCAGTGCGCCTCCAGCCAGTTCACGCCCGTACCCATGCCCGTTTCCATCTTCACCGAAATCGGCAGGGCGTTGACCATCAACTCGTTGACGTGCTCCTTCAAAAAGTCGATTTCTGGTTTGTAGGCATCGAACACCAGTTCGTCGTGGACGGTCAAAATCATTTTTGACTTCAGGTTTTCCTTCTTCAAAAAGCCGTGGATCCGAATCATCGCCAGTTTTAGAATGTCAGCGGCGGTGCCCTGAATGGGCGCGTTGATGGCGTTGCGCTCGGCGAAGTTGCGGTCGGTTTGGTTGCGGGAGTTGATGTCGCGCAGGTAACGGCGGCGGCCCAGCAGGGTTTCGGCGTATTCGAGATTGCGGGCTTTCAGGATGCTCTCGTCCATGAATTTTTTGACCGCCGGAAATTCCTGAAAATACGCGTCGATGATGTCCTTTGCCTCGCCCCGCTTGATGTCGAGCCGGGCGGCCAGGCCGAAGGAGGAAATGCCGTAGATGATGCCGAAGTTGACGGTTTTGGCCTGCCGCCGCATCGTGCCCGTGACCTGGTCGAGGGGCACGTTGAAGATTTTGCTGGCCGTGGTGGCGTGGATGTCGCGACCCTGGTTGAAGGCTTCCATCATGGCCGGGTCCTGCGAGAAGGAGGCCATGATGCGGAGTTCGATTTGCGAATAATCCGCCGAGAGAATCAAATGCTCGTCGTCGCGGGGCACGAAGGCCTTGCGGATTTCCTGCCCGCGCGGGGTGCGGATGGGGATGTTCTGGAGGTTGGGGTTGTTGCTGCTCAAGCGCCCGGTCGCGGCCACGGCCTGGTTGAATGAGGTGTGAATGCGCCCGTCGCGGGGGGAAATCAGTTGGGGCAGCGCGTCGACGTAAGTGGATTTGAGTTTTTGCAATTCCCGAAAATCCAGCACCTTCCGGGCAATGTCGTGCTGGTTTTCGAGTTTCGAAAGCACCTCCTCGCCCGTGGCCCACTGCCCGGTTTTGGTGCGGGGGGCGTTGGTGTCGAGCTTGAGTTTTTCGAACAAAATCCGGCCCAGTTGCTGCGGCGAGCCGATGTTGAACGACTCGCCCGCCATTTCAAAAATCTGCAATTGCAGACTTTCCAAATCAATCGTCAGCGTTTTCGACAACTCGCTTAGCGCGGCGGTGTCCACCCGCACGCCTTCGAGTTCGATGTCGGCCAGCACTTCGACCAGCGGCATTTCCACTTCGTCGAAAAGTTTTTGCGCCCGAACTTCCCGGAGTTTGGGGGTCAGAATGTCGCGGAGTTGGAGGGTGATGTCGGCGTCTTCTCCCGCGTATTCGGTGATGGCGGCGGGGTCCACGTCGCGCATACTGCCCTGCTTCGCGCCTTTTTTGCCGATGAGCGTTTCGATGGACACCGGCTCGTAATTGAGGTAACTCAGCGCCATGAAATCCATGTTGTGGCGCTTTTCCGGCTCGATGAGGTAGTGCGCCAGCATGGTGTCGTAACACGGCCCGGCCACCTGAACGCCGTATTTTTTCAACACGATCAAATCGTACTTCAGGTTTTGGGCCACCTTGCCGACGGCGGGGTTTTCCAACACCGCTTTGAAATCATCCACCACCGCCTGCGCCCCGGCCCAGTCGGCGGGGGTGGGCACGTAAAACGCCTCACCGGGCCGGTACGCAAAAGCCAGCCCGACCAACTCCGCCTCAACGGGGTCGATGGCCGTGGTTTCGGAGTCGAAACAGAAGCTTTCCTGAAGGCTCAGAAAATGGGCGAGGCTCCGGCGCAGTTCGGGCGTGTCCACGAGCCGGTAGTCGTGGAGGGTGGTGGCGATGGTGCGGCGAGTCGTCAGAATGTCATCGTCCGTGGGGCGCTGGAGCGGTTCGCCCGCCTCGAAGGCGGCAATCGCATCAGCGGAGGAATTTCCCCCGCCAAACAGGGCCATCTGGCTGTTGCCCGCAGCGGCTTTGCCGCGCCTGGTGGCCGGTTTGCCGTCGGGGGTACCCAGTACGGCGTTCCGGGCTTCGGCTTCGCCAACTTCGTCGCCGAGCAAACGACGGCGGAGTTGGCGGAATTCGAGTTCGTCCATTAGCGCGGCCACTTTTTCGCGGTTCGGTTCGCAGCGTTCGAGGTCGTGTTCGTCGAACTCGACGGGTACTTCGAGGTGAATCGTAGCGAGTTCTTTCGACAGCAGGCCCTGCTCGCCGTGGCTGCGCACCACCTCCTGCACCTTGCCCTTGAGTTTATCGACGTTGGCAATCAGGTTTTCGACCGAACCCCATTCCTGCACCAGTTTCTGGGCCGTTTTTTCGCCGATGCCCGGCAAACCGGGGATGTTGTCGGAAGCGTCGCCCATCAGGCCGAGCATATCCACCACCTGCTCCACGCGCTCGATGCCCCAGCGGTCGAGGATTTCCTGGACGCCCAGCACCTCGTTGGGTTTGCCCATGAAGGCGGGCCGGAAAATCTTGACGTGCTCGCTCACCAACTGCCCGTAGTCTTTGTCGGGCGTCATCATAAACACCTCGAATTCGCCGGTCTCGGCGGCTTTTTTGGCGATGGTGCCAATCACGTCGTCGGCTTCGTAGCCGTCGAGGATGAGGATGGGAATGCAGAGCGCCTCGCAGAGGCGTTTGACGTAGGGAATCGCCACGATGATGTCTTCGGGCATGGCCTGGCGCTGGGCTTTGTAGGCCTCGAATTTTTCCTTGCGAAAGGTCCGCTTGGGCGTATCGAAGGCCACGCCGATGTGGGTGGGAGTTTCTTTTTGGAGCACTTCGAGCAGCGTGTTGGCAAAGCCAAACACGGCGGAGGTGTTCATGCCCGTGGAGGTGATGCGGGGCGTTTTCGAGAAGGCGAAGTGGGCGCGGTAAATGAGCGCCATCGCGTCGAGGAGAAAGAGTTTTTTCATGAATGAACTAAAACAGGAGGTTTAGAGCAAGTCGTTATTTTTTAAGAGTTTCGTCAACGCCTTGTCTGGAATATCCTCTTGTTCACTTTTGTCGTAAATCGTTAGCAGCGTCACGGTTTCGGCGGTCACTTTCACGCAGGTAATCACGCGCCCGCCGCCCAATTTTCCGGTGCCTTTGCTTCGAATGGCGAGGCGGATTTTGTAGCAATCCCGGCCCAATGGCTTGCCTTGCGTGGGATTTTCGAGCAAAGACCGGCCGAATTCGGCCAGTTCGGTCTTCAGGGAAGGATATTTTTTGAGCAGATGCTTGGTCGCCGCCTTAAAATCGGATGAAACGACGAGCGTCATCATGCCAAGTCCTCCGCCCGAAGTTCCTCCATGAACTCGTCAAACGTTTGGAGCTTCAACTTGCCTTGCTCGGCAAGTTTCACCTCGCGTAAACTTTGCTTGATTCCAGCCCAAGTCTTTTTCTGACCAGGCGTCAGCGCAGCTTCGGTCGGGGATTCCGGGAAAGCTGTTTCAGCGGGTTCTTCCACGATGATTTCAAAGTCGAGACGTTGGAGGGCCTCCAGCAGGGAGGCGAATTTCTGGTCGTCCACCCAAAGTTTGACGTGCTTCATGGTGTGTTGGCGTTTGGGAACATGAATGAAATCCGGTAGAGGCGGTTCAAATCAAATCGTTGTCTCTCAAGATTTTCGCCAGGGTTTTGCCGTCGATGTCCGCCTGTTCGGCTTTATCGTAAATCGTTAGCAAGGGGACGGTTTCGGCGGTCACTTTCACGCAGGTAATCACGCGCCCGCCGCCCAATTTTCCGGTGCCTTTGCTTCGAATGGCGAGGCGGATTTTGTAGCAATCCCGGCCCAGGGGTTTGCCTTGTGTGGGGTTAACACGTAGGTCTTCGGTGAGTTGGAACAATTCACCCGACAGCGAAGGGTACTTGGGGGCAAGACGTTTGATTTCCCGCTCGAACGTGTCCGAAAAACGGATTTTCATGGGTACAAACCATCTTCCTTCAGTTCCCGAAAGAGTTCTTCGATGGGCCGCGCCTGTTTTTTGCCCTGTTCAATCAACTTCAACTCTTCAAAGCCTTCCTTGATGAGCGCCCAGGTCTTTTTCTGCCCGGGTGTCAGCTTTGCCTCCGTCGGAGATTCCTTGCGGGGCTTTTTCGAAGGGGTTTCCTCCACGATTTCCACGTCGAATCCTTTGATGGCTTCGAGCAGGGAGTCATATTTTTTGTCATCGACCCGGAGCGTGATTTGCTTCATGGCATTGGCGTTTGGACAAAGTTAACGGAAAACCAAACGACTCCTCAGGCCCAGTACCCCCGCCCCCGCGAAGCAACGTTGAACAGGTGCGTGTACACGGCGGCTTGCTTGGCCTTGAACAGGTCGGTGGGGTAAGCCGGTGCTTGGGGCAAGTGTTCCTCCAGCACGTCGCCAACTAGTTTTTTGACCTTGCCCTGCATCGAAACGTTTTTGTACCAGTCGGTCCCCGGTACAGTTTCTGGCCTTTTTTATTGGTCTGGACGTTTTCAATCAGCCCGGCCCGCTCGAAGGTTTGGTAGAGTTGCTTGTCGAGGTCTTCCCGGTCGGTGACGAGCACGAACTTGAACTGCCCCCGCACCCGGCGCCGGATTTTCTGGACAAAATACACCATCGAAAAACTTTTCCCGCTGCCCTGGAGGTGCCAGAACACGCCCAGTTTGCCCGCCGCGTCGGCCCGGTTTTCGAAGGCGGCCAGGGCGTTGTTGACGCCCAGAAACTGGTGGTTTTTCGCCACGATTTTGGCCCGTCCGGCGTAAAACAGCACAAAGTTTTCGAGCAAATCCAACGGCACCTCTTTTCGAAAAAGCCCCCGCAGCACACGCAGCAGGTCCACTTCGCCTTCGGGTACGGGGGCGTCGGGTTCGCCCTGTGGTTTTTCCCAGTTGAAAAACTGCTCCCACTCCGCCGTGGTGCAGCAAATCGGGCCGCCGGGTGGCTTTGCCCCGGACGCTGAGTGGCTGCACCACGGCGAAGTGGTTGGCCGCCGGGTTGTTGAAATCGAGGAAGCGCACGCGCTCGGTCACGAAGTCGCCACCTGCCGGGCGCGTCGGCACGTCGAAGCCCTCGCGCAGCAGGCGGGTCACGGCGCGGTTGGCTTCTAGCGGAGTCAACTGGGCGCGGTTCTGGAGCAGTTCGCGCTCGGCGGCCGTCAGCACCGCCGCCGACGCGCCGGGGTTGAGGGGGCGCAGGCTGGCCCGGAGGCTGGGCAGGCGCACCACGTCGGCGGCACTGGCGCGGCCAAAGGCGGCGTTGCCCTCGTCGGGACTTTGCCAGAGGTTGAGGTGTTCGTCGTAGTTCAGTTGGTCCAGCCGCACCCGCACGCAGGCGGCTTCGATGTCGTTTTCGGAAATGTAGTTGGGCATGGGCGGGGGGGAGTCCCCTCCTGGGAGGGGTAGGGGTGGGTGGGTTAGAAATGCGACTTAGCTGGTTTGAACGCTGGGGGCGACTCGCATTTCCTGGCCACCCACCCCTGCCACCGCACCCCCTCACGGCGACAAGCCCCCACCCCCGTGTTCCCGAATCCAGTGGTCGATTTCGTCCAGCACCCAGGGCATTCGCTTTTTCACCTCCTCGTCGGTAAACCGCAGAAACCGTACGCCCAGCCCTTCGAGGCGACGTTGCCGCCGGGCGTCGTACTCCGGGGCGGTTTCCCAGGTGTGGCTGGCCCTGTCTACCTCGATAGCGAGTTTGAGGTCTTTGCAGTAAAAATCCACGATAAATTCGTCGATGGGGCGTTGGCGGTCGAAATCGTAGCCGAGCATTTGGCCCTGCTTCAACTGATTCCAGAGCAGCACTTCGGCCAGGGTCATGGTTTGGCGGAGTTGCCGGGCCAACGCTTTGAGTTTGGGATTGTAGGGGATGATGGCGCGGCGCATGGGAGAGCGGGTTAAACGGAAATCAGCGGCGGGCTTTCAGGGCTTCGTAGCGCAGACGGACTTCATCGATGGATTTGGCCGGGCCAACCGGGGGCGAAACCGGCGCGCCGCCGATTTGCCCGCGCCGTTTGGTCCGGCCAGGACGTAACAGACGGGCGGCATCAGGCGACCGCTTCCCGCCGTCCGTCGGCGTATTCGTACCACACCTGCCCGTCTCGCTCCGTCACAATGGGCATAGGGTGACAATCTTGATCCTCAGTTATCCCTCCGTCGTCGCCTCCTGGTGCGCCCACAATTCCGCGAAGATTGGCCCGTTCCGGCGCAATTCCTCGAAGGTTCCTGCCTCCACAATCCGGCCCTTTTCCAGCACGTACACGTAATCGAATTTGGGGAGCAGGTAAAGCCGGTGCAGCGTGGACACCACGGCTTTGTCGCGGAAGGCCCGGAAAAGCGCGTCGTAAATCTGCCCTTCGGTTTTGGGGTCTACGCTGCTGGTGGGTTCGTCGAGGAGCACGATTTGGCTGCTGCGGGCGGCCAGTACGCCCCGTGCCAGGGCCAGGCGCTGCTTTTGCCCGCCCGACAGGTTTACGCCTTTTTCCTGAATGTGCGAATCGAGGCCCTGTGACAACTGGGTCACCACCTCGGCAAACTGCGCCACCCGGCACACCTCGGCCACGTCGTCGTCGGGGAAAGGCAGGCCCAGCGTGATGTTGTAGCGGATGGTGTTTTCGAAAATTTCCGGTTCCTGGGGGAAGAGCGTGACGGTGTCGGTCAGGGTGCCGAAGTCGATTTCCGGCGGGATGTGCGACCGTTGGTCGCGCTCCGACCGGAGGTCGGAGCCACCTACCGTCACCGTCGCGCCGGGTTGGGGGTCGTAGAGGCCACGCAGCAGGGCGAGCAGCGTACTTTTGCCGCTACCGCTCTCACCAATGAAGGCGATTTTTTGTCCCCGCTGCAACCGAATCGAAAGGTCTTGCAAACCCGGTGTGGTGTCGTTGTACCGAAACGACAGACCCCGGATGACGATGGTTTGCCAGCTTTCGGGCAGGGCTTGGGCGGCTTCGGGGCGGTGGTGCTCGGCGTAGGCCTCGCCGATGGCGCGGGCGGTTTGCACGCTGGTGTGGTGCTGCACAATTTCCGTGTACTGCCAGGCGATGTCGTCGAACACGCTGGTGAATTGGTTGACAAACCCCAGCAGCGTGACCAGGCCGCCGAGGGCGAACACCTGGCCCGGCACGTAATGCTGGTACACGTACCCCAGCGCGCTGACGGCGTAAATGCTCGTGACGAGCAAGTAGGAACAAAACCACTTCCACTCGTTGATGCGGACGTTGCGCCGGAAGGGCGGAAACACGGCGGCCACCTTGCCCAACAGGCTGTGCTGCATCCGGCTTTCGAGCCGCAGCGTGATGACCGTCAGGATGTTGGAAAGGCTGTCGAAGAGCGTGGAGGAAACCACGTGTTCGCCTTCGTTGACCTCGTCGAGGGTTTTGATGAAGGGTTTGTCAAACTGAAAAATCACCCAAATCGTCAGCGCACCCAGCGCCAGGCCAATCAGCCCGAACAGGGGTGAAAAATACAGCATGGCCGCGAATGAAAACACGAACTTGGCCCCCGCGTGGAGGTACATGAAGCCGTTCTGGAAAAACTCCTTGAGCGCCTCGTAAGCTTTGCGGAGGCGGTTGATGGTGGCCCCGCTGTGGTGGTCCTGGTGCCAACTGACGGGCAGGTGGAGGGTCTGGTGGTATTTTTCGTCCAGAAAATTCCGGCTCAGGGTAAAGGCCAGTTCGCGCTCCATCACGCGGGCGGGGCCGTGAAAAACCCACTCCAGCAACACCAATCCCAGGTACGCCCCCACGTAGAGCCAGGCATCGCCGAGTACGTCGGCCCCGCGTTGCTGAATGGCGTTGACAAACCAGCCGTACAAAATCGGGTTGAGGGCCGAAACGAGGTTGGCCCCCACGAAGAGCGCGTACACCAGCACGTACTTTTTCCGCTCGTGCCGGGCGTACTGCCAGGCCGTGGCGAGCAGGGAGAGGTAGGGGTTTTTCACGGTCGGGCAAAGGTACGCTCGATCGGACCCGCCGGAGACACCCCGTTGCCATCCCGTCGGCTTGTCATCCCGTCGGCTTGTCATCCCGCCGGGATGACAAGCCGCTTTTTGCTAAAAACTCAAAATCCTGAACGGGAGCAACACCGAAAAACAAGAGTACCTCACCGCGACCGCACCACCGACAGTTTTTTCAGCAACTCGCCCTGGTTACCCTCCGGAATCGGCAGCGGCACCGCGTGGTTGTCGAGCAAAAGTAGCCCTCGTTCCACCCGCGACACGTGGTCGAGGTTGACGAGCAGCGATCGCGAAACCCGGTAAAAGTTGGGCGTGGTGAAAAACTGACTCAGGTAGCCCAGGTTCATCGTCAGCAGGCGGGGTTCGTCGTAACCGAGGGCCGTCAGGTTGGTGTACGAGCCGGCCGCCCGGAGGAAAAGCACGTCGGATTTCAAAAGTTTCTCGTGGCCCTTGTCGAAGGGCAAAAAAACCCGCTCCGCCGTAGCGGGGTCGGCGCGCCGCGCCTCGGCGGAACGGTTCTCGCCGGGATTCGGCCGATTGAGGAGGTGATGCTGGTAGGCCAGTTCGATTTGCAGGGGCAATTCGGCCTGGTCGAAGGGCTTAAGCAGGTAGGCGGCGGGCAGGGTTTCTTTGGCCCGCTGAAAGGTGGGGCGTTCGGAATGGGCCGTCAGGTAAATAATCGGCATCGGGTGCAGGTTGAGCAGGTCCTGAGCGGTGGTGATGCCATCGGCAGTGCCTTCGAGGTGTACGTCGAGAATGGTCAGGTCGGGGGTTTGCCGCCGCAGGGCGCGGAGGGCCTCCGGGCGGTTGCGGGCAATGGCCGTGATGCGGTGCCCGGCGGTTTCGAGGGTTTCGCGCAGGTCGTCGGCCACGAGGGTGTCGTCTTCAACGAGCAAAATATTGAGGGAATTCATGGGGCTGGGGAGGAGGGTGAGTGGAGGGGCTGATCTATTTTTGGGTGTCAGGCGGGTGGTCACGCGGAGCGGAGCAGCCCGCGTGACAATCACAAAACTAAGCGCTAAAAACCGACCGACTTACCCCCATTTCTATGGGAAAGTCAGCCCCCGAACTCCATGCTAAACTGCGTGCCGCCTTCTGAACCAAAGCGGTACGTGGCCCGGAGTTGTTCGGCTTGCAGGCGAATGAGCCGCATCCCAAACGAGCGCCCTTCCGTCGACAGCGACCCGATGCCCGGCCCGTTGTCGGCCACGAGCAGGTGAAATTTGTTTTTCACCCGCCGGAAAACCACCCGCAGCCGGGGTGCGGCGTGGTCGGGGAAGGCGTACTTGCAGGCGTTGGTGCTGAGTTCGTTGAGCAGCAGGCCCAGCGGCACGGCGACATCCGCCGACAGGGACAGGGGTTCCAGTTCAAACGCCGGTTCGACGTGCCCGTAGCCGAAGGTAGTCAGCACCGTTTCGACCAGTTCGGTAAGAAATTCAGTGGCATCGACCACGGCCAGTTCCTCGCCGTCGTACAATCGCTGGTGAAGCTGCGCCATCGCTTTCACGCGCAGGTGGCTTTCGGTCACGGCCCGGCGGGCGGCGGGGTCGGCGAGTTGGTTGGCTTGCAGGTGCAGCAGGCTCGACACCGCCTGGAGGTTGTTTTTCACCCGGTGGTTTTGCTCGCGCACTAGCCCGGCGTTGTGGGCGCTGAGGCGCTTGTTTTTCCGAAAAAGCCAGAAAAACACTCCGCAAGCCCCCAGCGTAAACAGGAGCAGCCCCGACGAAACCCAGCCGTAGCGTTGCTGAAGGCGCAGGTTATCGGCCCGGAGGAGGAGTTCCTTGTGCTGGGCTTTGAGTTGGGCTTCTTTTTTTTCGGTTTCAAACTCCACACTCAGGCGGGTGAGGGCACCTTGGCGGTCGGCGAGGGTTTGTTTTTGTTCCAAAATTCTCGCCTGTTCCTGGTGCAAAAACGCTTGTTGCCATTGGCCGGTGTCGCGATAATACAGCAGGAGGCCCGTTTCGATACCCTTTCGCAAGACGAGTTCGTTTAGATGATATGTTTCAACCAATTGACTCGTTTGGGCAAGGTAGGGCCAAGCCCGATGGACCTGGCCCAGGTGCAGGTACGCATGGGCCAGACCGGCGAGTCTGTA
The DNA here is from genome assembly GCA_964244295.1 of uncultured Cytophagales bacterium. Lineage (GTDB taxonomy): Bacteria > Bacteroidota > Bacteroidia > Cytophagales > Spirosomataceae > JAJAZB01. The sequence continues at coordinate 50,771 of CAXTIG010000007.1, read as the reverse complement.
AATCTGGTTGAGGGAATCGCGCTGCTGCCGGTACAAGGCAAGCGATTCGTGCTGGTAGGTTAGGCCACGGGGGTCGTTTCGGGTCGTTACCAGAAAGTCGCCAATTATTCCTTTCACGTAGGCCAGATCCACCGAATCGTGAAGTTCGAGGGCGAGGCGTTCCTTTTTCAGGTAAAAAAAAAGGGCACTGTCGGGCTGGGCGGGGATGCCTGCTTCGTCCCGACCTTTTGGCCAGGAATGCACGTACAAATCGCCCAACTGCGAGTACACGTGCTGCATTCCTTGTCTAGAGCCGATGCGCTTAAAAATCGCTTCGGCCCGGCGCACCTGCTGCATCCGTTCGGGGTGATGCAGGAAGATTCCCTCAATGTCAGCGAAGCGGATGTAGAGCCTTCCCAGTTCGTACGAATCGCCGCGCCGTTCCTGAATCCGCAGCGAGCGTTGGTACCAGCGCCGGGCATTGAGGTAATCGCCCGCGATGTAGTGCGCCCGGCCCATGACGTAGTACGATTCAGCGATTTTCGCTGAATCGCGTTGGGAGGTGCCTTCGCGGAGTAACCGCCGGGCCAGTTGAAGTTTTTTGGGTTGCAGGTGGAAAGCAAGCGGATCCTGTCCCAGGGCCGGGCCGACACCCAGGCCTATCCACAGCCACAGACTCAGCGGGGCGGTCAACAAGGGTTTCATGGTGAGGGGGCGTTCGGTCCCCTAAACTAAGGCCGAAACCGGATGTTTGCTACCATTCGGTTTTGTTCGTTGAGAAAAAGGCCGGGTTCGGGTGGTTTTTGGGTGGGGTTGGTGGAGAACCGAGGAAATGGGACGAATCACTTCGGTCGGTTGTAAGCGGCAATCAGGTCGGCGAAGGCCGCCGTGGCCTCCCGGAAATAGGGGTGGTCGAGCTGAATGATGAACGACACGTAGTTTGTCCCCGCTTGCGGGTCGGGAAAAGAACCGTCGATTTTCAGCAAATACGGATTGCCAATTTCCGTGAACCAGCGCGTAAACGTTCGGGCGCGAACGGCCTGCTTGCCGTCGCGGGTGTCGCAGATAAACAGGAAGATGGGATGTCCCAGGCGGTCGATGAACGCTTGGCCGATGGCAAACACCGTTCGGGCAATCGCCGCATCGGGCGGCGCCTTCGCTGGCCTCGGTTCGGCCAGAATGATGCTCAGTTCGTACACGTCGTTCGTGTATTCGGGGGAATTCTCGAACAAATAGGGCGTGTGCTTGAATTTGATTTCGTACGAAAGGCCCCAGTGAGTCTCAAACAGAAATGTGTTTTCTTCTCCGGGGGCTTCCCTAAATTCATACCGGCTCATCGGATGGAGCAGCTTGTTTTTGTTCGCGCAATTGCCTCAATTCTTTTAAAACCTGTTGAATACCAGGATTTTTATGAAAAGATTCCTCCATGCTACGCCGGGTTTCCAGGCTATCGGCCAGGAGCCGCTCGATGATGGCGTGGGCTTTCTCCCGCGTCAGGCGTTCGGGTTTGGGTTGGGGTTCCATCTCGTTTTTTGTTTTGGTAAAGCTAACCCAGGTTGGGGGAATAGCATCAAGCGGCTTCCAACCAAACCACCCCGCCGCTGCGGTGGCCTTTAGGCCGGGGTGGTTTGGTTGGGTTGAAAAGGCTTTGTTCTGACCGCACAACTCAGGATAAAACTACAAAACGAAGCCGGAAGCAAAAAACACAGCGCCTGGGTACCGTTGGGCAGCCCTCCTCCCCTGGCGGCGGGCGCCTCCGCCCCCGGCCCGAAGGCCAAAACCGGGATTTTTGAAAAACGCCCCCCGCCTTCGATCGGCCAAACCCCGGTTTCGTAAAGATTATTCCGGGCTTCGTGAAATAGTGGATCCAAGTGTGAAAAACGCGTTGCAGGTTTGGGAAAAGGAATTGCCACGCGGGGGCTTCCATCGCCCTCCCAAAAACGAGCTGAGCCATGAAAAAAGGATTATATTTTGTGCTGGGACTCATTGCAACTCTCCATCTCTCCGAAGCTGCATCAGCCCAAAGTAGTTCACTGGTAAAAAAAGTGAATGGTGGAAATTATATATCGAATTCAGGTATTTCATCAGGGGGCAAGTTTTTTTATTTTTCAAACTATGGTAATTTTTGTGAATTATGGTGTTCAGATGGTACGGAAACGGGCACCAAAATGTTAAAAAGAATTGGAATCAGAATACTCAACACTAATCTTCTTGTGAAATATGATCACAAAGGTATTTTGTTTTTTTGGGCCGACGATGACGCTGATGGCAAATTTGATTTATGGAAATCAGATGGGACTGAAAGTGGTACAGGGATCGTCAAAGTATTTAATTATCAATCATCGATTTTAGGGGGGGTGCATATCTCGTGGGGCGAAGTCAATGGTAAACTTCAATTTTTCCTTCATCAGACTGCCCAGTTGTGGCAAACAGATGGTACAGAATCAGGCACTCTAAAACTATCTTCATTCCCCATCTCACCTACAAGCTATAACAAGGCAATTGTTGTAAATAGCAACTGGATAGTTGAATACAACTTCCAATTATGGATCATTGAGCCTATGTCCCAAACGCCGAAAAAGTTATCCGAAATCACTGCCGATGCGCTCTATCCTGTTCTTTCCGATGGTAAAGTTGCATACTTTTATGTTGATTTTTTTGGTTCGTCAGCACTTGATGGTGTACTAAAAACCGACGGGACTGTGAATGGAACAAAAATGGTTTCTGAAAAGCAATTTAATACCCGTTCCGTGATTCTATACAAGGGTTCCATATATCTTGGAGACGGGCCTTTGAGTAAATTTGATGAAATAAATGGAAAAGTTACCGTTGTTGATAGTAGCTTAGTAATTGGAGATTTTTTTGTTTTGAATGAAACTCTTTATGCAACTCGCTTTTCTAATGGCGCACAAAATCCTGACTTGTTGTATAAATTTGATGAAAATTCAAATAGTTTCAAGTTAATTCGTCATTCTCTTCTTTCGGGTGAAATACTTGGTATTGATAAATTAGAAATTCAGAAGAATTACTTTTTTCATTCAATAGACAATCAATTATTCTACATTGCTCGCGTGATTGAAACAGATAATTATTTCTATTATCTGTTTTCCTTGAATAGGAATGATTTTGTCTCAAAACAAATTGATTATATTAAAGATATAAATTTTACGAGCACTGGGATAATCCAGGAAATTCCAAAACCATATTTAGACAAATTTACGGCTTTGGGATATGAATTACAGGTTGGAAATGAAGTATTTTTTTTCAGATATCCGGGAAACGAATTTAACTTACATAAGCTCTCTCTCTGTTCACATCAAGTGAATTTTTTGGCCCCAAAAGGAAAAAGCATTTGTGCCGGAGGAGGTTCTTTACCAATTACAGTTGATGTTACAGGAAAGAATACACCTTTTACATACAACTGGATTTTTAAAGATTCGAACGGAAATTCCAACCTTGCTGGGAGTACAAAGGATATTACTGTTTCAAAACCAGGCAGTTATGCTGTCTATGTCGCTGATAATAAAGGTTGCTTAGTGGCAGGCTATAGTGGTGAAATAGTCGCTGGAAATGTACCCGTTGCCATTTCTGGTAGCACCTCTCTGTGTTCAGGTGCTAGTACAACTCTTACCGCAACCCTCAGCGGTGGGGTCGCTCCCTTCACTTACCAATGGAAACAAGGAACGGCCAATACAGGCACTAACAACACCCTTGTCGCCACCACAGCAGGTCTCTACACCGTTACGGTGACAGACAGTAAAGGTTGTATTGGCACATCCACCAGTGTTACGCTTACGCAAAAAACAGCACCTACCGCCGTTGTCACTCCGGGTGGGACAACTTCGATTTCAACGGGAGCATCGGTAATTTTAAGTACTCCATCTGCCACCGGGCGGAGCTATCAATGGAGTAAAAACGGCCAGCCTTTGACCGGGGCTATCAACAACACGTACACGGCTACGGAGCCAGGTGATTACACGGTCACGGTGGTCGAAAATGGCTGCTCGGTTACATCGGCAGTTGCAAAAATTGTCTCTTCTGGTACGCTAACGGTTTCAATTTCCGGTGCAACAAACTTTTGTAGCGGTCAATCCACCTCACTCACTGCAAATGCCACGGGAGGAACCGGCCCTTACACGTATCAGTGGAAACAAGGCATTACCAACGTCGGTACCATCAATACACTTACCGTAAACTTGGCGGGTAACTATACTGTCACTGTCACTGATAGCAAAGGGATTTTTGCTACTTCTACCAGCACAGATATCGTTCAGAAACCTACGCCCACAGTCACAATTGGTAAAAGCGGCCCCCTGGAATTCTTACCCGGTGGAAACGTCATCCTAAGTGTACCAGCCGTCACGGGCCAAACCTACCAGTGGAGCAAAGGCGGGCAGCCCATCGCCGGGGCCACCAACAACACCTACACGGCCAAAGAGCCGGGTGAGTTTAGCGTCACCGTGGTGCGGGATGGGTGTTCGGCTACCTCGGTGGTCACGAAAGTGAGCCTCATCACCGGCCTCGAACCCAGCCCGGCGGGGCTGTCCCTGCGGCTTTCGCCCAACCCGGCCTCCACCCGCCTGCGTGCCGAACTTACGCTGAGCGCGGCGGCTCCCGCTGAATTCACCCTGCTCGGCCCCGGCGGCGAAGCCCTCCAAACCCGCGCCTCCCGCCCGGCTGCCCTGCGGCACGAAGTCGAATTCCCCCTCGCGGGCCTCCCCGCCGGCCCCTACTACCTCCGCGCCGAAGCGGAGGGAAAACGGGTGGTGCGGAAGGTGGTGAAGGGGGAATAGGGTAGGGACGACGAACAAAAAAAGCCTTACCGCCCCCGTCATTGCGAGCGGAGGCGAACAGGGCGAGCGAAGCGAGAACTGGTCGCCGGAGCGCGGCAATCCCCTCCCGGAGACCGAGAGAGCTAAAACCAAGTTACTTGCCCAATGCCATCTCGGTCTCCGGGAGGGGATTAGCTGCGCTGAATCTTCGATTTGCTTCGCTACGGCCCCCCGCCCTCGCTCCGCTCGTGCGGGTGTCCTCCGCTCGCAATGACGGGATCGGGAAGGCTTTAAACGCGATTCAACTCTTTTTTCTCTGTTTTTCCATGAAAATCCTGCTTTCCCTTCTCTCTCTCTTCGTCCTCGCCGCCTGCGGCGGTAAGGACAAAACCGCCGCCCTCAGCGACCGCATCCGCCAGACGTGGACGGTGAACGTGGCCCGCGAGAACAGCACGGTGGTGTACACCAAAGGCGCGGCCTCGAACACCAAACCCGCCTACGCCACCTTCAAACTCGACCTGAGCAACACCCAAACCCAGCGCGTGGTCCTGACGGAAATCGACGGGAACAGCTTCACGGGCACCTGGACGCTCTCGGCGGACGAGAAAAAACTCACCCTGGGCGGCCTCACCCCGCAGCCGACCGGTACCAACGGCATCCTCGAATTTACGCTCAACGGCGAACCCAGCGATATTAGCCTCAACCTGACCCGCACAACCGCCAACCTCAAAACCGGCGGGACGATCAACGGATACGAATTGGTGAAGTGACCTTCGGTTATCCCCACGGTTTGTCATTTCGACGGCTTGTCATCCCGACGTTAGGAGGGATCTCGTTAGCCTGCCAAGTCCTTTGCCGGTAGCCAGTAGTTTGGTACCCCAACGAGATCCCTCCTAACGTCGGGATGACAAACTGTCGGAATAAAGTCCCCTCCGTACTCATTTATCCAAAAACCCCACTCCCATGAAACCCATTCTATCCCTTTTCATCGCCTTGTTGCTCAGCAGCGCGGTCGCCAACGCTCAGAATTTCTTACCTGCTTTTCAGCATTTTTCCGGTAAAAAACCAAGTTACCTGATTCTGGAATCGGGCGAGCGGGTCGATTTTACGGTGCGGAAAATCAAGCGTAAAAAAGGGCTGATCAAATGGGTAAAAGTTCGCACCCTCAACGACCGGAAGAAAGCCAAATACTGGGCGAGCGACGTGCGGGAACTGGCGGTAGCCCCCTCGAATTTTGCCAAAATGCAAGCCTTCCGGGATGGGATCGAATCGGTGATGGAAAAGTCGAAGATGAACATGAGCAGCTATGGTGAACTGGCCCATTTTTACCAGGAAACCACCACCAAAGGAGGCCGCACCCGGCTTTATCAGATTTGTAACCCTGGTTTCGACCAGAAAATCCGGGTGTACAACGACCCCCGCTCCAAAGAAACCTCCGGCGTGCGGGCGCACGGCATCAAACTCACCGGTGGCCTCGACAAGTCGTACTACGTGAAAACCGGCGACGCGTTCATCAAACTCCACAAGCGCAACTACAGCCGCTGGTACACCGAACAGTTCAGCGATTGTGAAGCAATGAAAACCAAGTACCCCAAAGGCGGCGCCTGGCGGGATTTCAACAACCACATTACGTTTTACGACAAAAACTGCCAGGTGGCGGCGGTGAGCGGGAAGTAGTGTCTCCTCAACCGGCTTGGTGGCCACAGGCTCCCGGACGAGGAGGGGCATTACGATCGGCCTCCAGTGCAGGCCGTCGGGCGAGGAGGCCAGGTGGATCGATGGCCCGCCCTGGAAAGGACTGTCGGGCGGGTAAGCGAAGTACAAATCGCCCAGTGGACGGGTGAGGGCGAAAAATTTCCCGCCGATTTTTCCTTCAAAAAACAGCATATCCTTGTTTTGGTGGTCGAGGATGATGCCTTGCAGCGTATAGTTCAGCTCGTCAGCCGAGGTGTAAAGCATAGTCGAGTGCCGAGCGGCACTCACCGAGCAGGTGGTGAGGTAATACGTTCCGTCGATTTTAGAAATCCGGGCGTCTTCCACGCCGTATTCCTGGTAACTCCGCTGCGGAGCGATGATGTTGTCGTAATGCACCTGCACGACTCCCGTGCCATCGGCGTTTAGTTCCACCGGCAGCAGCCAGGAGAGCGGGGTCAAGGCCATCACTTTGGAATGGTGCGCGAGCAGTTGAAACTTGCGCGGGTCGGCGGGATTCACGCCGTCTAATCGGTAGGCATCGAGCACGTAACCGCGTTGGACATCCCAGCGGATGGCGTGGATGCGGTCGCCGACGATGGACTGCCGCAGGGCCTCGGCCACGCGCACGATGATGAGCAGGTTGCCGTTGGGCAGGCAGGTCAGGCCGGGGTTGAAGGCCCCCAGCACGTAGGTCGCGTCGGGGCCGATGGTGGTCCGCAGGGGCGAATGGCTCAGGTCCACGTCGTTGGGACCGAAAATGAGGTGATGAACCGTAAACCACAAACCGAAAATGCTAAACTTTCCCCCCCTTAATCTCCTCCACCACCGACGGGTCGAGGAGGGTGCTGGTGTCGCCGAGGTTGCTGGTGTCGCCTTCGGCGATTTTGCGGAGAATGCGTCGCATGATTTTGCCCGAACGGGTTTTGGGCAAACCGGTTACAAACTGAATTTTGTCGGGCCGGGCAATCGGGCCGATGACCCGGCTCACCGTCGCGCCGATGTCTTTTCGCGTCAAATCAGCGTCGTCGGGGGCGTGGTCGGTGATCACGTAGGCGTAAATACCCTGGCCCTTGATGTCGTGCGGGTAGCCCACCACGGCGCTTTCCACCACACCCAGGTGCAGGTTGATGGCGTTCTCGACTTCCGCCGTGCCGATGCGGTGACCCGATACGTTGAGCACGTCGTCCACCCGGCCCGTGATGCGGTAGTACCCATTCTCGTCGCGCAGGCAACCGTCGCCGGTGAAGTACAGGCCGGAGTAGGTGGCAAAATACGCCTGACGGCAGCGTTCGTGATCGCCGTAGGTGGTACGGACGATGCCCGGCCAGGGAAATTTCAGGCAAAGATTTCCCGAAACCCCGTTGCCTTCGATTTCTTTTCCCTGCTCATCGACCAGCACGGGTTGCACACCGGGCAGCGGCAAGGTGGCGAAGGTGGGTTTTTCGGGGGTGACGCCCGCCAAATTTGAAATCAGCACGCCGCTCGTTTCGGTTTGCCACCAGGTGTCCACGATGGGGCAGCGGCCTTTGCCAATATTTTCGTGATACCAATGCCAAGCTTCTTCGTTGATCGGCTCGCCGACGGTGCCGAGCGTGGTCAGGCTGCTCAGGTCTTTGCCGTTGACCCATTCCAACCCGGCCCCCATCAGCGAGCGGATGGCGGTGGGGGCGGTGTAGAGAATGTTGACCCGGTGCCGATCCACGATGTCCCAGAACCGGCCCGCGTCGGGGTACGTCGGAATGCCCTCGAACAGCAGGGAAGTGGCTCCGTAGCACAACGGCCCGTACACGATGTAGCTGTGGCCGGTAATCCAGCCGATGTCGGCGGTGCAGAAATGAATCGGAACGCGGCCCGCTTCGTCGGGCCGGTACTGAAACACGTTAGCAAACGTGTAGGTGGTGTACACCATGTACCCCCCGCAGGTGTGAACTACACCTTTCGGTTTACCCGTCGAACCAGAGGTGTAGAGAATAAACAGCCTATCCTCGGCGTCCATTTCTTCGGCGGGGCAGTCGGCGCTGACGTATTTTTCCTCGTCTTCCCACCACAAATCCCGGCCTTTGATCATCGAAACCGGCGTGCGGGTGCGGGTCATCACGATGATTTTTTCGACCGAAGGACACTTCTCGACGGCATCGTCGACGGTGGCCTTCATCGGAATTTGCTTCGGGCCGCGAAAAGCCCCGTCGGAGGTGATGACCAACCGGCACTGGGCGTCGTTGATGCGGTCGGCGATACTCTGGGCCGAAAACCCGCCAAACACCACCGAATGCACCGCCCCGATGCGGGCGCAGGCCAGCACGGCGATGGCCAGTTCGGGTACCATCGGCAGGTAGATGCACACCCGGTCGCCTTTTTGGATGCCGTGTTTCTTCAACACGTTGGCAAAGCGGCACACCCGTTCGTGGAGGTTCCGGTAGGTGATTGTGACGGGGTCCTCAGCGGGGTCGTTGGGTTCCCAGATCAGCGCGGGCTGATCGGCGCGGGTGGCGAGGTGGCGGTCGAGGGCATTTTCGGTGATGTTGAGTGTACCGCCCACGAACCACTTCACGCTCGGCTCGGTAAAATTCCACTCCAGGGTTTTCGTCCAGGGTTTGCGCCAGAGAAACTCCTGGGCGATTTCGGCCCAGAAGCCTTCGGGGTCGCGGACGGAATGGTCGTAAGCCTGCTGGTATTCGTCGAAGGTGCGGACTTGGAAGGGCATGGTTCGGAGGTTTTTCGGGGAAAATTGGCCCGAAAATTACCGACAGGTCGGCGAACTTCCCGGAAGTTTTTAAACTTCCGGGAAGTTTATGTCTACAACTTTCGGGAAGTTGGTCCGTACTCACCCCGCAGCGCGTAGTACCCAAACAAGCACAACCCGCCGGTAATCAGCGGCGTCAGCACCAGCAACACGACCCAGCCAAAAATCTGGTCGTCGAGTTTTTCACTGCCAATTTTTTGCAACGAATCCACCACGCGGTCGTAGCCAACGTAAAGGCCGAGGAGAATCCAGACGAGGCCGAGGTAGCGTTTGAGGGTGTTCATTTTTTGAGGTTTTGAAGCTAAAAACTCCCCTCCTTAAAAAAGGAGGGGGTGCGGTGGGCGGTGGGTGAGCGGGGGTGGTTGGGTTGCCAGCAAGCCGCTTTCATCTTCCAGCCAACCACCCCGCCCCTACGGGGCACCCCTCCTTAAAAAAGGAGGGGAATTTTCCGCTCACCCCTTGTCAACCTTTTTATCCGACAAATACACCAGCCCAATCACAAAACACACCGACGCGACGATAATCGGGTACCAAAGCCCCTGCAAGAACGCCTGCGGGGTGCCGTCGAGTTTGGCCTTTTCGACCAGCGCTGTGGCTAAAAACGGCGTCAGCCCGCCGAACACGCCATTGCCGACGTGGTAAGGCAAGGACATCGACGTGTAGCGAATCCGGGTCGGGAATAATTCGACCAGAAACGCCGCAATCGGCCCGTACACCATCGTCACGTACAGCACCTGGAGCAACACGAGCAGGGTCATGGTCCAGAACCCGGTACTGCCCAGGGTGAGGGTAATTTTTGGGGCGGCGATGCTGTTTTCTAAAGTGCTTTCCTGCCGGGTAGTGCCGTCGGTGAAATACCGGACGGTCGTGGCCGTCGTCAGGCCCGCGTCCGTTTTTCGGTCGATGCGTTCAGCGGAGGAAATTTCGGTTTTCTGAGAAACGTCGGCCAGGTCGTACATCGCCCGGTAAATGGGCCGGTAGGTGAGCACGGCCAGCAGCATTCCGGCCAGTAAAATCGGCTTCCGCCCCACTCGGTCGGACAGCCAGCCGAAGAGCACGAAACCCGGCGTGGCCACCAGCAGCGCCAGCACGACGATGTAATTCGACTGCACGAACTCCACGTTGCAGGCTTTTTGAATGAACGACAGCGCGTAAAACTGCCCCGTGTACCACACCACGCCCTGCCCGGCGGTGGCTCCAAGCAAAGCGAGCAGCACCATTTTTAAATTTTCCCGCTTGCCGAACGACTCGGCCAGGGGGTTTTTCGACGTTTTCCCCTCCGATTTCAGTTTGGTAAACAGCGGCGATTCTTCCATCCGCAGCCGGATGTACACCGACACCGCCACCAGCACCGCCGAAAGCAGGAAGGGAATCCGCCAGCCCCATTCCTCGAACGTCGCCACGCCCACGCCCTGCCGGGTGGCGACGATGACCAGCAGCGAAACGAACAGGCCTAACGTAGCCGTGGTCTGAATCCAACTCGTAAAATAACCCCGCCGCCCTTCGGGGGCGTGTTCGGCCACGTAAGTCGCCGCCCCGCCGTATTCGCCGCCGAGGGCCAGGCCCTGCACCAGCCGGAGCAGCAGCACCAGGATCGGCGCGGCGATGCCGATGGTTTCGTAACGTGGAATGCAGCCAATCAGAAACGTACTGCCGCCCATGAGCACCAGCGTGACCAGAAACGTGTATTTCCGCCCCACCAAATCGCCCAGCCGCCCGAACACGAGCGCCCCGAAAGGCCGCACCACGAAGCCCGCCGCGAAGGTGGCCAGCGTGCTGAGCAAGGCCGCCGTCGGGTTTTCTTTCGGAAAAAACTGCGTGGAAATGATGGTGGCGAGCGAGCCGAAAATGTAGAAATCGTACCACTCGATGAGCGTCCCGACCGAGGAGGCGGCAATCACCGTGCGGATGTTCTGGGCCGGAGCCGCCGGATGAAGGGCGGTTTTAGCGGGGGAAGGCATGAAAAGTTGGTTGGGTTAGAGGTTACAGAGTAAAGAAGTCGCCCAATATCACAAAAAAGCCCTTCATAGCTGAAGGGCTGATTCTTAGTTCCTTTAAAACTTAACTCACCAAAAATCGTGATGCTACCAAATCTTCACAGGTGTATCGGAAGCCTTGCTCACCCAGTTCCATATCTGTTTCGAGGCTTTCTTTGCTCGCGTATACCCGCACCCTGTCAACCAGTTCCAATTCAGCGGAATCCAGATTGTCGTAGAGGTAATCCGCTACGAAACTGATTTTGCCGCTGCATGACAGATGTTGTGTCTGGGGCATCGAAACGAGTAGGATAAACGGACTATTTTCAAGGTCAGGATACACTGAAACCAACCCAGCACAGTCCACCACACGCTCCTGCGCATTGATTTTCTCAAAAACCCCTTTCAAACGGGCTACCAAAACTTTCGAATCCATGACAGAAAAATTTTTGTTGAGTCAATAAAATCTCTGACGTTTACCTGATTGAGTTCTACGTCCCGTTTCCATTTTTTTTCCACGAGGATTGTACCTGACTTGCTCCGTCCACTTCATTTGGGTAATTGTTGACCAGCTAACGAATACTTCTTGATTTTTGTCCCTTAGCGCTTGATAAAGGCCAGCTAAAATGACCAAGACATCTAAATCGTGCGTTTTCAACTTGTCGAATACCGTGCTGATTTCTTTCGGTTTGGTGGTGCTTTCAGGAAAGGAAAACAAGTAATCTATCCCTGAATGCTTGCAGATTGCGGCCTTTAGAGAGATTTCGATTGCATAGCCAGCAACGTGAAAAGCGCCTTCGTAATAACCTGCCTGCCAAAGCACTTCCGCTTCTTCGATACGCTTTTGGGCTAATTCCTGCAAATCAGTTCTGGTCGGCATGGAGCAAATATACCGTCTCGATTTCAGTCTATATCAAATGCTTTTTAATCCCGCAACGGTTTCCCCTTCGTTTCTTTCAAAAAGAAATACCCAATCCCCACCGTCAGCGCGGCCAGAAACATGGGATAGAAAATTCCGGCGAATTTTGAGCCGGTCAGGGTGCCGAGCCAGGTGGCCACGAAGGGCGAACAGCCGCCGAACACGCCGTTGGCAAAGTGGTAGGGCACCGAAAGCGACGTGTAGCGGATTTTGGTCGGGAAGACTTCCACCAAAAACGCCGCGATCGGCCCGTAGGCCATCGTGGCGAAGAGGATTTGCACGAAAATCAGGGCGATGAGCCAGAACGTCGCGCCCGCCGCCGGGGCCACTTCGGTTTTCACCAGTCCACCGGGGGCGCTGGTTTTGGTGAGGATGTTGCCGGAGGCGTAGGTCACCGTCTCCACGGTTTTGCCCTCGACCACCGCCGTTTTTTGGTCGGTCACGGCCCCGCCGTTTACCGCCGCGTCCATGCCTTTGTAAATTGGGTAGTAGCACAGTACGGCCAGCAGCATTCCGGTGAGCATCACGCGCTTGCGGCCCAGCCGGTCGGAAAGCGCCCCGAACACCACGTAAAACGGGGTGCCCAGCACCAGCGCCGCCGCTACGATCCAGTTGGCCGATTCAAACTCCACGTTCAGGATTCTGGTAATGAAAATCTGGGCGTAAAACTGCGCTGTGTGCCAGAGCGCGCCCTGCCCCACGATGGCCCCGAACATCACCAGCAGCATCAGCCGCACGTTTTTGGGGTCGGAAAAACTTTCGCGCAGCGGACTTTTCGACACCTCGCCGCGCTGTTTGAGTTCCTGAAAAACCGGCGATTCATCCATGTTCCGCCGGATAAAATACGACACCACCACCAGCACCCCCGACAGCGCGAAGGGCACCCGCCAACCCCAGTCGCTAAACGCGGCCTTGCCCAGACCGGCCTGACAACTCAGAATCACCGCGATGCTCACCAGCAAGCCCACCGCCGCCGTGGCCTGGATGTAACTCGTGTACTTACCGCGCTGGTGGTCGGGGGCGTGTTCGGCCACGTAGGTCGCCGCCCCGCCGTATTCCCCACCGAGGGCCAGGCCCTGCACGATGCGCAGCGTAACCAGCAGCGCCGGAGCCAGCATCCCGATGGACGCGTAACCGGGAATGAGCGCAATCAAAAACGTGCTGCCGCCCATGAGCAGCAGTGTGAGCAAAAACGTGTACTTCCGCCCGATGCGGTCGCCGAGGCGCCCGAAAATGATGGCCCCGAAGGGCCGCGCCACGAAACCCGCCCCGAAGGTGGCCAGGGTACTCAAAAATCCGGCGGTGGGGTCGTCGGAGGGGAAAAATTGCCCGGCCAGCACGGTGGCCAGCGAGCCGAAAATGTAGAAGTCGTACCACTCGATGACCGTTCCCACCGAGGAGGCCGTGATGACCCGCCAGAGTTTGGCCGGGCTGACGGCGTTGTTATCGAATCGGGCAGCGGAAACCGAACCGGGAGCAGATGCGGGCATGAAGGGAAGGAGTGAGAAAGGTGAACGGACAAAAATAGCCGCTTTGGGAGAAGAAGGAAGAATTGGGCCAAAAATACCCGTCAGAAATGGCGTTGCTCCGTAAAACCACTCCAGAAATGGCCCATTTCCCCGGTAGTTTTCGCGTTCTTCGTGGCGTGATGCCTCCCGACGTTCCGACTTTTTCCGCCCTGCTTACGCCCGAAGCCCGCGCCTTTCTCCGTGATTACGCCACCGCCGACCCCGTCCGGTTGCTGATGCAGGCGGGGCGTTTTCCCGATTTGCCCCTGCGCGAACTGGCCGCGCAACTGGCCGCCCGGCAGCGCGTCGTCGCCAAACTGCCCACCTGGGTGGCCAACGGAGCAGTGCTTTTCCCGCCCGTGCTTTCGCTCGAACAAAGTTCGTCGGAGCGCACGGCACGGTACAAAGCCGGGTTGGTTTCCGGGGAAACCCTAGCCGACTTGACGGGCGGGTTGGGCGTGGATACCTGGGCGTTTGCCGAAACCGTTTCAACGGTTTTCTACGTCGAACGGGAAGCCGGTTTGGCCGGATTGGCCGCCCATAACCTGCCCGCCCTTGGCGTTGGCAACGTCCTGGTCGAACATCAAACCGCCGAGGATTTTTTGACAAAACCCGGCGCATCATTCGACTGGCTTTACCTCGACCCCGCGCGGCGGGACGACCGTGGGAAAGTATTTCGGTTGGAAAATTGCGAGCCGGACGTGCTCAGGTTGCGGACGACTTTACTCGAAAAAGCCCCCCGCGTGTTGCTCAAAGCTGCCCCCTGGCTCGACCTCGACGCGGCCTTCCGGCAACTGGAAACCGTTGAAACGGTTCACGTCCTGGCCGTCGAAAATGAAGTGAAAGAAGTGCTGTTTTCGCTGACGCGAACCGCCGTTCCGTTCCCGGAGATCCGGGCGGTGAATTTGTTAAAAAATGGGTCGGAACACGTTTTTAGGTTCCATCGAAACGAAGAAGCCCAGGCCGAGGTGAGGTATTCGCCCCCGCTTCGTTACCTCTACGAACCCAACGCGGCGCTGCTCAAAGCGGGCGCGTTCCGGCTGCTGGCCGGGCGGTTGGGGTTGGCAAAACTCCACGTCAACAGCCACCTTTACACCTCGGATGCCCTGCGGGCCGATTTTCCGGGGCGGATTTTTTCGGTGAACACCGTCTGCAAACCCGACCGGAAAATTCTGCAAGCCCTGCTGCCCGTCCGCCGCGCTCACTTGACGGTGCGCAATTTCCCGGCTACGGTGGCCGATCTTCGTAAGCGCCTGGGGTTGGCGGATGGGGGAGAAGACTATATTTTCGCAACCACCCTGCCCGACGGGCAACACGCGCTGGTAGTAGGCAAGAAGCAACCCTGACAGCGGGCGTAGCCCCTGTCAGCGGTTGCGCCTCGCCAGATAACCAAGTTTAGCTACCCACCAGCCCGCAACCGCTGACAGGGGCTACGCCCGCTGTCAGGGTTGCGGTAGAATGTGTACTTTCGCGAAACCACCCCAGAACCAACCAGACCAATCACCATGAAAAAGCAGGTTTTGTTTGTCGTTTTTTCAACCCTCGCCCTCGGCGTTTTCGCCCAAACCCAGCCCGCCTTCCTGGAAATCGACAAGCAAAAACGCCAGGGCTACGCCGCCAGCACCGACGTAGACCCGCGTACCGTGGAAAAAGCCTGGAAAGACAAACTCAGCCAGTACGGACGCGTGGATACCAAGGGTGACGTGGTGCTGGTCAATTTCGCCAAACTTCCTTTTCTCGATAACCAGGCCCGCATCATCAGCCACGTGTCGACTACCAAAAAGCGCACTCAGTTATTCCTGAGCGTCGAGCAGAGCAACGGCGAGTACGTTGCCGCCGGGCACGGGCAGGGCCGGGAGGTGGAAAATGTGCTGGTGGAGTTTTTGAAAAAACTCGACTTCGACGAGCAGGTGCGGGTTGCCGAAGGGGCGTTGTCGGAAGCCGAAAAAACGAGTAAGGAAACCCTTAAACGCAACGATCGCCTGTTGCGAGACTTGGAAAGCAACAAAAAAGAAGCCGAACGCCTCGCAAAAAAGCTGGAAGAAAATAAAGCGGAATTCACCAAACTTCAGGCCGACACCGCCCAGAACCGCCTCGAACGCCTCGCCGCCCAACAAGTACTGGAAAAACAACGGCAGGGCGTTGAAACCATGAAAAGCCGAAAGCCGAATTGATTGATTCTATAGATAAAAAAGGGGTGTGACCGTCAGTCACACCCCTTTTTTATCTGGTCGAAAATTTACCGGCAATCTCCCGGCTGTCATCCTGGAGATTGCCGGTAAATTTTCGATCAACTGCTTAATTGCGGGGTGGCGTTGTTGCCGCCGGTGTGCGGGATCGCGCGGGTCGGGGGGCGACGGCGGGCCTCGGACTAGGCGAGGAGGCCGTCGCTGGGGTAGGAGCCGCAACCGGACTGGGTGCGGCCGCCGGGGTAGGAGCCACGACCGGGCTTACCGCCGCTGGCGTTCTGACGGGACGTGGAGGCCGGGGTGCCTTCACCGGCCTGACTGAACGGGCGGGAGGAAGCATCGGCTCCGTGGTGAGTTCAACGTCGTTGTCCGGCACCGGTGCTCCCAACACCTCGTGTTGCCCGGCGAGCCGCGCCGACACTTCCGCCAGTTGTTCGGAAAGCGCCGTGATGGGTTCGTAGAGCCGGGTCAGCGAATCCGAGAGGGCCACGCTATGCTCCCCAACGGAATTGTACTGTTCGGTTTCGGCACTAAATTGTTCCTCAAGCGCACTCAACTGGGCCTCTACCTGCGCCAATTGCTGTTGTTTCTGCCGACGATGTCCCGCTGCGGTCTGGCCTTTCAGCCGTTCAAGGCGGGCCAGTTCAAGGTTCAACACACGGTGTTGTTCGTTTTTCCGGGCCAGTTCCAAAGCCAGTTTATCATGATTGGTCTGAAAAGCGCGTTCCTGTTCTCGAACCATGTCCTTCGTCAGTTCCCTCTCCAGCCGTTCCAATTCCGGTTTTCGTTCTTCGAGGTAGCGGCTCATCAATTTGTTGAGCGAATCCAGCCGCCGGAATTCCGCCCGCGTCAGAATCGTATCGGTACGAGGGAGGGCGGGTGCCGGGGGAGGAGGCAACGCCGGGGTAAGTTCTGGCTGTGGCATCGGGATTGAAGGTGGATCGGGGGCATCAAGCGCCGGTACCACCGGCATGACCACGGGCGGTGGTAGTTCGGACACCGATTTTTGCCTCGATTGTCCGATGGCTAACCCACTCGCCAGCAACAGGACTATCCCGACTACCCAGGCGTTTTGCCCCGAACCAGACTGGGATTCGACGCCCCCCAACACCCGCCGCACCCGGTCGAGGAGGGGCGTTTTTCGTCCACCGAAAGCCAGCGCCAGCGCGGGCGTGGGTAGCGTCTGAAAGGTTTCGAGGGCGGCCAGGGCCTGGGCCAGTGCTACCGGGTTTCCCGTCAGCCTGACGGCCACGTCGTCGCAGCAGTGTTCGCGCTCGGTCCGCACCCGCGCCGAAAGCCACCAGATCGCCGGGTGGTAAAAAAATAGCACGTCGGCCAGCGACTGGATCAGGTTGACCAGGTAGTCGTGCCGACTCACGTGTGCCAGTTCGTGCGCCAGAATGGCCTCCACCTGCCGGGGCGACAAGCCACTCAACAATCCGATGGGTAGCAGCACGACCGGTTTCAGCCAGCCCACCGTCATCGGCACCGACACGCGGGCGCTTTCGAGCAGAGCCACGGCCCGGCGCAGACCCAGCGACTGGCGCATCTGGTCGAGCGAAGCCTGCCAGGCTGGTGACACGGGCCGGGCACCGCGCCGCGCCCAGCGTTGCACCAGCGCCCAACCTCCCAGCAGCCGGGCGGCCAGCAACCCAACGCCCGCCAGCCAACCCAGCACCAGTCCATCGAGGTGATTTTCAAAAAAAGTCCGCAGCGAAACCGGGGCGGAAATGGCCGTGGTTTCCGTCAAGGACGACGCGAACGCAAGCCCGCCGACCGGGGCGGCGGGCGCGTAACAAAGCGCCAGCGTGAGTCCAAAAGCCGCCGTTTGCAGGGCCAGTGCGCTCAGGGCCACGGCGTAGCGCGTTGCGGCGGATCGGTGGCGAAGTTGACGGAAAACGACCGCCACGACCACGGCCAGCAGCGTACCCTGCCAGAGCGAATGCACGAGCGCCCAACCGAGGGCTTCGGTGAAGGGAACGGGAAAAAAAAGCCCGATGGGATTCATGGAAAAAAAGTTTAGAGGTTGAGTTAACGCGGGTCGAGTTGGTCGAGCAGGCGGCGAATTTCGTCGAGTTCGTCCTTTGAAGCCTTCGAGTCGCCGAGGGCCTGCATCACCAGTTTCATCGCCGAGCCGCGAAAGGCCGTGTCTACGAAGCGATTGAGCAAATCGCGTTGAGCATCGGCTTCAGTCAGTTGGGCCGCGTACACGTGCGAGCGGCCTTCTTCCGTGCGGGTAATCAGCCCTTTCTCGTGCATGATCTGCATCAATTTTAGGGCGGTGGTGTAACCTAGATCGCGGCCCCGGCTCAGGTGTTCAAACACCTGCCGGACGGTGCTTGGGCCGTGTTCCCAAAGGACGTGCAGGATTTCGAGTTCGGAATCAGTGGGTTTGGAAAGCGCCATTTTTACTACGAAAAATTTGTCTACGAATATTTTCGTAGCAAAGATTACGAACGATTTCGTAGGTAGCAAGAAATCAGTACGAAAAATTTCGTAGATTAGAAATAAGAGACAAGAGACAGGAAATGAGAAAAATAGATAGGATTCAGGATTTGGAGTAAATTTGGATGAACAGCCTCGTTGGCTTTTTTTCACCCTCTTTCCCTCTTCAACATGGAAGCGCACAATTTCAAAAATCTCAGAGTCTGGCAGTTGGCCATGGATTTTGTCAAAGAAGTGTACCTGATTTCGGTCCATTTCCCGGTGGATGAACGCTTCGGACTGACCGCTCAGGTACGTCGAGCGGTCGTTTCCATTCCGTCTAACATTGCGGAGGGTTCTGAACGAGGCAGTAATCGGGATTTTGCGCATTTTTTACGAATCAGCCTGTCCTCGGCCTACGAGGTCGAGACGCAGTTGATTGCGGCCAAAATGCTCGGCTTTCTTTCGGAGAACGATTTGGGGAGTCTTTCTTCGCGCCTTCAGGAAATTCAAAAAATGCTTTTTGTCTTGCAGCGCAAGGTGAGCGGAGGAGTCATCGGCTTCTTTTTCGCCCTTTTTTTCTGATCCCAAACCAGCCCACGTAATTTCTTGTCTCTTGTTTCTTATTTTTTGTTTCCTGCCCTCATTTCCTGTCTCCTGTCTCTAATTTCTTGTTTCTACAACTCAATTTCCCTCCCGATAAAACACCCGCCTGACCCGCTCGCTCACCCCGGTCAGGATTTCGTAGGGAATCGTACCGCTCCACTGAGCCAAATCGCGGATGGTGGGAAAATCGCCGAAGAGCGTGACTTGGTCCCCCTCGGCGCAGGGAGCGTCGGTCACGTCGATCATCGTCATGTCCATGCACACGTTGCCGAGTACGGGGCAAAGGATTCCGTTCACCAGCACTTTTCCCACGCCCCGGCTAAAGGCGCGGTCGTAGCCGTCGGCGTAGCCAATGGCGATGGTGGCCACGCGGGAGTCGCGGTGCAGCAGACCCCGCCGCCCGTAGCCCACGGTTTCGCCTGCCTTCACGGTTTTGAGTTGGGAAATCACCGTTTTCAACGTTCCCACCGTTCGGAGATTAGCCTGGTCTTCGGGCCGCACGGCCGTGCCGTACAGGCCCTTGCCGAGGCGCACCAGGTCGAGGCGGGCTTCGGGAAACCGCGCCAATCCCGGTGAATTGGCGATGTGCCGGAGGGGTTGGTAGCCCAACACCGCCGCGATTTGGTCGGCCATGCGGCTGAAGCGGGCGAGTTGTTCGCGGGTAAAATCGTCCCACTCCGGTTCGTCGGCGGCGGCCAGGTGGCTGAACACCGTGGCTACGCGCAGGGCCGGGTTTTTAGAAAGTTCCTCCAACAAAAAAGGGAGTTCGCTTTCATCAAAACCCAGGCGGTGCATCCCGGTGTCGAGCTTTAAATGAACCAAACAGCCCCCCCCGCCCGTTCCACGGCGGCCCCCGAAGGGGGAGCCTTCTTGATCAGCAACGTAGCTCCCCCTTCGGGGGCCGCCGTGGAACGGGCGGGGGGGGCTGGTGACGAATTCTTTCCAAATCTTCGGACTATAAATCTCCGGCTCCAGGTCGTATTCGAGCAGTTGGGCGAAGGTTTCGGGCGAGGGATTCATCACCATGATCGGCAGGCGGATGCCGCTTTGCCGCAGCCGCACGCCCTCGTCGGCGTAGGCCACGGCGAGGTAATCGACCCGGTGAAACTGGAGCAAATTGGCCACTTCTTCGATGCCGCTGCCGTAGGCGAAGGCCTTTACCATCACCATCACGCGGGTGTTGCGGCCTACTTTTTCGCGGAAATAATTGAGGTTGTGCGAGAGCGCGTCGAGGTTTACCTCCAGCACGGTGCCGTGGGTACGCTCGGTGAGGCGGTTGGTGATGCGCTCGAAAGCAAAGGGCCGCGCACCTTTCACCAAAATCACGCTCTGCTGAAAATCGGAGGGCCGGAAGCGGGCCAGAAACTCCTCGGTCGAGGCGTAAAACTTGGCGGGCAACGCAAAACTCATCTGGTGCCGCCCCATGCCCGGCCCGATGCCGATGAGTTGGTTGACGCCCTTATTTTTTAGAAGTTGGGAAATCTGCCCGTACAATTCCGCCTCCGGTATCCCCGATTGCAGCATATCTGACAGAATCGCCACCCGGTGCGGGCGCTGCTGCTGATTGGCCAGAAAATCGAGCGCCAGGCGCAGGCCCGAAAAGTCGTTGTTGTAGCTGTCGTCCACCACGTAGCAGTCGTTGAGGCCCTCCTTCAGTTCGAGCCGCATCGACACGGGCCGCAGGGCGAGCACCCGCCGCTGAATTTCGTCGTCGGCCAGGCCCAGGTGCCGGAGCAGAGCGATGCAATGGCCAAGGTTTTCACGCGAAGCATCGTCGGAAAACGGAAGTTGGAAGTCGGCGAAATCCGCGTCCTCCCAGGCGATCACGTACGCGTCGTTGGGCAAAAAATCGGCCAGTTCCGCTTCAATGTCGGCGTAATAGGCGCGGAAAATCAGCGTATCTACGTGCCTGAACAAGTCGAGTTTCTCCCGGATTTTTTGCCGCCGGTCGGCGAAACCTTCGTCGTGGGCCGATCCGATGCTCGTAAAAATGCCAATCGTGGGCTGAATAACCCGTTCCAGCGCGGCCATTTCGCCGGGGTGCGACACGCCCGCCTCGAACAGCCCCAGTGTGTGGGTCTCGTTCAACCCCCACACCGACAGCGGCACGCCCAGTTGTGAGTTGTAGCTTTTCGGGCTTTTGCAAACGGTGAAATCGGGAGAAAGCAGTTGCGCCAGCCACTCCTTCACGATGGTTTTGCCGTTGGAGCCGGTGATGCCCACGACCGGAATTCGGAACCGGAGCCGGTGCGCGGTGGCCAGTTCCTGGAGGGCGGCGAGGCTGTTTTTTACGAAAAAAAATTGCGCATCGGGAAAGGCATTCGCCGGAAAATCATCCTGTTCGATGACAAACTGCCGGACACCCTGCTCGTAGAGTTCGGCGACGAAGCGGTGCCCGTCGTGGTGCAGGCCTCGGATGGCAAAAAACAGCGACTCCGTGGGCGAAACCAATTGGCGGCTGTCGGTGAGCAGGTAACGGGCGGTGGTTTGGAGGAAGGTCACGTGATTGGTGATTGGGTAATTGGTGATTGGGGCCGTTCCACAGGGGTCGTTCCACCGGAGGCTGTCATCCCGACGTTAGGAGGGATCTCGTTGGATTACCAAACCGCTGGCTACCGGCAAGCGTACCGGAGGGCTAACCAGATCCCTCCTAACGTCGGGATGACAGCCTCCGGTGGAATGACCCCTGTGGAACGGCTCCTCATTTTTCAAAATCTTAAACAACTTCCCAACTACCCAATCACCAGTTACCCACGGACCAACAACCCGAAAAATTGCGGAGGCGGGGTTGCGTACCCGACGGATTTTGGGTTGTTTTGAAGAACGATTCAAGTCTAAACCTCATTCGATTCGCTTTGTTCCCTCGTTTCCCACCCATGAAAAACTTGCTGGCTGCGTTCCTGTTCCTGATTTGCCTCCCGGCACGGGCCCAATTAGACCCCGATTCGACGAGCCGCCCCAGCGCGGCGGCGTTTGAAACCGACGATGCCTTCATCACCTTCCCCTCCGATCCGAGTGACGATGCGACGCGATCCAAAACGGCCGTCCGGCGGGTGATTCAGACCCAAGACACCCTCGGCGTGGCCACGCTGCTCATCACCAAGCCCCTCAACTACTCCCCGCCCCAGGAGTCGGAATCGAGCGCCGAACGCGCCCACTTCTTCGATTTGCTCATTCAGGGTTCCGTATCGGGCACCAGTGGAACCTTGCTCGAAAAGAAAGACATCCTCGTTAACGGGGTGCAGGGCAAGGAATACCGGATGACCCAGGATTTTCAGGGCGTAATGGCCACCAGCCGGAACCAGTTGTTTGTGTTCGGGCCGTTGATCTACACCGTCAAGTACGTGATTATGTACCCCTCTGCCGCCGCCGACTCGGCCCAGGCGCGGTTTTTCCAGTCGTTTCAAATTAAAGACAAAACCGTTCGCCCGCAGTACGATCTGAGTACCGGAGCACCCACCACGGCAAGCCCGCCCTTTCGTTGGGGCCGCCTGCTAGTGGCCGTGCCGGTGGTATTGGGCTTGGTGTGGTGGCTGACCATGCGGCTGGCTCGCCGTCGGCGGCCGGAATCGGTTTCGGAAGATGAAAATTCTGAAAAACAAGCCCCCGGTGCGCCGCCCACGTCACCCGGCGGCACGGCGTGAATCGCGGCTGGACGGGTCGCTCCGGAGCCAGCCCTTTCGCCCAAACCACAGTAGCATCACCACGACGATGACCAACATCGCGCCCAGCACGGCGGGGTAGCCGTAGTGCCACTTCAATTCGGGCATGTACTCGAAATTCATTCCGTAAACCCCCACCACGAAGGTCAGGGGCATGAAAATGGCCGAAAACACGGTCAGCACTTTCATCGTGTTGTTCATGCGCGTACTCAATGTAGACTGGTACAGGTCGAGCAGGCTTGAAATCCACTCGCGGTAGTTGTCCACGCTTTCGTACACCTGAGTGGTGTGGTCGTATAAATCGCGGAAGTAGAGGACGGTGTTGGGGTGGATCAAGGCGCTGTCTTCGTCGTTGCGGATTAGATTTCCGAGCAATTCGCGCACCGGCCAGACGGCCTTGCGCACCAGGGCCAGGTCGCGTTTGAGGGCGTAGAGGTCAGTCTGGGAACGGGGGCGGGCGCCGCGAAATACCTCTTCTTCGAGACGTTCGAGGTCGTCTTCAATTTTTTCCAAGACCAGAAAGTACTGGTCTCCCACCAAATCCATCAGGGCGTAGAGCAGGTAATCCGGCCCGTTGCGCCGGGTTTTGCCGACCGAGGCCCGCAGGCGTTCGATCACCGGCTCGAAAATATCACGGCTGCGCTCTTCCTGAAACGAAATCAGGTAGTGCGGTCCCAGCACGAAGCTGACGTGTTCCTGTTCCACTGAGCGGGTGTAGGGGTTAAACTCCAGCATTTTCATCACCACAAACCGCACTCCGCCGTCGTAGTCGTCCACCTTTGGCTTTTGCTGGGTGTTGAGCACGTCTTCGAGCAGCAGCGGGTGTAGGCCGTAAAGTCGCCCCACTTCGGCCACCACGGCGGGGTCGTGGATGCCATCGACACTGAGCCAGGTGACCCGGTCGTCGGGCGGGGGCTGGAGCCGACACTCGGCGAGGGTTTTTAGCGGGGTTTCTTCGATAAACGAGGCGTTGTACTCGATGCGGGTCATGCGCACGTCGAGGGCCACGTCGGTGCCTACGTAGGTGAGCGTGCCGGGCGAAGTGCCGAGGTTTTGGGTAGAAATGCGGGGTTGGGGAGCCATGCGGGATGAAACGATGCGTTGCAAAGCAACTCAGTTTTTGCTGAAAAAAAACTTCCTTCGACTCGTCATTGCGAGCGGAGGCGGACAAGGCGAAGTGAAACGAGACTTGTCCGCCGGAGCGAAGCGGTCCGCCGCTGCGGCAATCCCCTCCCGGAGAGCAAAGAGGCGAAAACCAAGTGACTCGCCCAACACTACCGTGCGACGGACCGTTTGGTCTTCGGGGGGGGATTGCTTCGCTCTGGGTGAAAACTTTCGCTCTGCTCACGTTTTCACCCTCCGCTCGCAATGACGCGCTGGGGGAGGTTTCAACTGGTTTTCCACAAAAAAGCCCTCCGAAACACTCGGAGGGCTTTTTTCGTGAAAAACGTGCCGGCTTAGTTCTTCAGCATCTTCCGCTGCGTCATCCCCGCGCTGGTTTCGATCCGGAGCAGGTAGAGGCCGTGGGGCAGGTGGCCCAGCGAGAGGTAGCGCGTGCTGTCGCGCCCGTCGAACTCGAAGCGGAAGGCTCGCTGGCCCGAAAGGTGGTATCCCTCCACGGCGCGCAAGAAAATTTGGTCGTTTTCGGTTTCGATGACCAACTCGTCGTCCACCGGGTTGGGCCGCAGCCGCACGGCGGCCAGGGCGGGATCTTCCACGCCGGTGGCAACCACCGGCCGCTCGACCAGGTTGGAGTAGGGCGAGAACCCGACCTGGTTTTTACCCCGCACCCGGAATACGTACCGCTGGCTCGGATCCAGGCTGGTCACGGTGGAGGAGTCGATCCGTCCCGCCAGGCGCTGCACCACACTGAAGTTGACGCCGTCGGTCGAACGCTCCACTTCCACCGAGTCGAGGATGCGGACGTTGGGGATGGTCCAGCGGAGTTTTACCTGGGTCACCAGGCTCGGATTGGCGTTGAGCGTGAGGTTGGTCAGGCCATCGGGCGGGCCGAGGGTGGTCCGGGCCGTGGCCTCGCCGGTGTAGGCCGAAGCGCCCGCCCGGTTGATGGACCGCACCCGGAACCGGTAGTCGGTCAGGTCGGTCAGGCCCGTGACGGTAACGGTGTCGGAGTTGGCCGCTGGCGTGGCGATGCGCTCGAAGCGACCGTTGCGGAACAATTCCACTTCAAAATTGGCCTCGCTGTCGGCGTTGTCTTTCCAGCGCAGGCGCAACTGCCGGGCGCGGACGTTCTCGGTCGTCAGGTTGGTGGGCGCAGCGGGCATGGTGGGCAGGGTGGTGTCTTTCACCATCACCGAATACGCGCCGATGCCCGCCCGGTTAAAGGCCCGCAGGCGGAAGTAGAAAATCGTGTTGGAAGGCAGGCCGGAAAACTCAGTCGCCACCGCAGTACCCGGCAGCACCTTCCCGACGCTGAAGGTCTTGCCGTCGAGCGATTGCTCCACTTCCAGTTTGGTGATGGCCCCGGCGGGGTTGTCCCACAACACCCGAATGGCCGTTTGGGTGAGCACCTTCGTCTGCACGTTGGTCGGTGCCAGGGGCAGGAAGGGCAGGGTGCGGAGCGAAATCTCGTTGGAAGGCGTCGAGGAACCGCCGGTGTTGACCGAGCGCACCACGAAGCGGTACACCTGGTCCACCTTCAGCCCCGACAGCACGGTGGTCGTGGTGTTGGCGGGCAACAAAGACACCCGCACGAGGGTCGCGCTCAACCCTTCGGCCTGGAGAATTTCGTAGCCGGTTTCGTCGGTCGCGTTGTCTTTCCAGGTCAGTTTCACCGTCGACTGCGTCGTGTCGCTGGCCACCAGGTTGGCGGGGCCGTTGGGTACGATGGGTAGCGTGGTGGTGCCAACGGTGGCGGTGTAGGCCGAGTTGCCCCCTTCGTTAACGGCCCGCACCCGGAAGTAGTAGCGGGTGTTGGCCGTCAGGCCGGTTACCTGCGCCTGGATGCTTCCCGCCGGGACCGTCGCCACCGCCGTAAAGTTGAGGCTGTCGCTGGAGCGTTCCACCTCAAAGCCGGTTTCGTTGGCCGAGTTGTCTTTCCAGTTCAACTGCACCGAAGTCTGGGTGGCTGGTATGGCCAAGAGGTCGGAGGGGGCCAGGGGTGGGTTGGGCAGCGACTTGATCGTGGCCACGTTGGAGTAGGCCGACGGTCCGGTGGCGTTGGTGGCCCGCACCCGGAACCAGTAGGAGGTGGCCGCCGTCAGGCCGCTGGCCGTGTAGCTGTTGGCGTTGGCTCCCACCTGCGCGAGGGGCGTAAAGGTGGTGCCATCGAGCGAGCGTTCCACTTCGTAGCCCGATTCGTTGGTGGCCACGTCGAGCCAGGTCAGGGCGATGGTGGTCTGGCCGGTGGCGCGGGCCACGAGGGTAGTCGGGGCGGCGGGCAGACCCAGCGGCGTGGTGGCACTGGCGGTGTTCGAGGCCGCTGAGGTGCCCGCCGAGTTGTACGAACGAATCCGGTAGGTATAGTTCGTGGCCTCCGTTAGGCCGGTCGCGGTGTACGTGGTGGTGTTGGCGCTCAGGGTGGTGATTTGGTTGAAATTCCCCCCGTTCACCGACACTTCCACGTAATAACCCTGTTCGTTCGAGGCGTTGTCGGTCCACTGAAGCCGGATTTGGGTGGTGGACAGCGCGGTGGCCGTCAGGCCCGAAGGAGCACCGGGTGCGTCGAGTAGGGTCGTGGCCTGGGCGTTGGCGTAGTTCGAGAAGCCGCCGCCGTTTTGCGCCCGCAGGCGGAAGTAGTAGGTGGTGGTGGTGGTAAGGCCCGTCACCGAGGCGCTCGTAGCGCTGCCGCCGACCGCGATGTTTTGCAGGTTGGTACTGAAACTTGAATTCGTTGCGTATTGCAACTCCAGGGCCGACTGAGTCCCTGGATTCGACCAGGTCAGGTTAATCTGACTCGACGAAGTGGCCGAAGCGCTGAACTGAGTTGGCGCGGCGGGCGGGGCCTGCTGCGTGGTGGCCTGGGTGCTGGCGTAGCCGGAGAAGCCGCCCGCGTTTTCGGCCCGGAGGCGGAAATAGTAGGTGGTGCCGGAACTCAGGCCGCTCACGGACTGGCTCGTCGACGTGGGGTTGGACGTCGTCACGCCACTGCCAAAATTCTGATCGGTCGAATACTGCAATTCGTAGCGGGTAACGGGTCCGCCCGGCGAGGCCCACGACACGGTGAGCGAGGTTTGGGCCACGTTGCTGGCCGCGAAGTTGCCCGGCACACCGGGAGCGCTGGGCAGGGTCGTGGCTTGAACGTTGGCGTAACCCGAGAAGACGCCTGCGTTTTGCGACCGCAGACGGAAGTAGTACGTGGTGCCGCCGCTCAGGTTCTCAACGAGTTGGCTGGTTGCACCGGCACCCGGATTGAGCGTAACTACGTTCTGGGTAAATCCAGCGTCGGTGGCTTGTTGTAAGTCGTACCCGGTTACGGTCCCGGTCGGGTTATTCCAGCCAAGCGTTAGCGAAGTTTGCTTTAGCGATTGAGCCACTACCTGAAAGCCCGTTGGTGTGGCAGGCGGAGCCACCAGCGTAGTAGCGTCGAGTGTCGCGTAACTCGAATTACCGCCCGCGTTGACAGCCAGCAGGCGGAAGAAGTACTGCGTTCCGCCGCTCAATCCGCTAACGGCCTGGCTGGTGGCTCCGGCGGTGGGCGTAAGCGAAACCAGGTTTTGGGTAAACCCGGCATCGGTGGCCCGGTCGAGTTGGTATCTGATAATGGGACCGGCGGGGGCGATCCAGGTCAGCGTCAAGGCCGAGGTTGTAATTGAACCGGGCGTCACTTTGAAGTCAGCCGGGGCGGTTGGAGCGGCGGGCGGCGTGGTGGCCTGGGTACTGGCGTAGGCGGAGAAACTGCCGCCGTTCTGCGCTCGCAGGCGGAAGTAGTAGAGGGTGTTGCCGCTCAAGCCGCTAATGGCCTGGCTGAGGGCACCGGCGGCGGGGGTCAGCGTAACCAGATTTTGGGTAAACCCGGCGTCGGTGGCCTGCTGGAGTTCGTAGCCCGTCACGGTGCCCGTCGGGGCGACCCAGTTCAGCGTCAACTCAGTTTGTTTAATCGAACCGGCGACCACGGCAAAGCCCGTCGGAGCGGCCAGTAAGGTGGTCGTGTCGGTCGTGGCGTAAGGCGAGTTACCACCTGCATTGATGGCCCGGAGCCGGAAGAAATACCGCGTTCCGCCGCTCAGCCCGCCAACGGCCTGGCTGCTGGCTCCGGCGGCGGGCGTGAGTGGGACCAGATTTTGGGTAAATCCGGCATCGGTGGCCCGGTCGAGTTGGTAGCCGGTGATGGGGCCAGTGGGGGCCGTCCAGGTCAGCGTCAGCGACGAAATGGTAATTGCCGAGGCCGCAAAGATCGTCGGGGTCAACGGAGCACCGGGCAGCGTGGTGGTTTGCAGCGTGGCGTAGGTCGAAAAACCCGTGGCGTTCTGCGCCCGCAAGCGGAAGTAGTACAGCACGTTGGGGCTAAGACCGCTGATGAGTTCGCTCGTGGCGGTGTTGGCCGGGGTGGTCGTCACCAGGCCCGCCGTGAAATCCGCGCTCGTCGCGTACTGCAATTCGTAGTTGGTCAGCGTGCTCGTCGGGCCGCCCGCCGGGGGTGTCCAGGTGAGCGTCAGGCCCGTTTGGGTGAGGGTCGCTGCCGGGGCGGCAAGCAGGGTCGGGGGGGCGGGTTTGGTCAGGGCCGAGGTGGTCGCCGGGGCTGAGGAACCGCCCAGGTTGAGGGCGTACAACCGGAAATAGTAGGTAGTATTGCCCGTCAGCCCGGTGAGTGGTAGACTGGTGACACCCACGGCCGGTGGTGTCAGGGTGGTACTGTCGGTAAAGGCCGCGCTGGTGGAACGCACCAATCGGTAGCCCGTCTGCGTGTTCCCTGTCGGGGCGGTCCAGTTGAGGGTCAGCGTGGTTACTTCCACGTTCGTGGCCGTCAGCGGACCGGGGGCGGTCGGCGCGTTGGGAGCGGTCGTTACTGTTGCGGTGGCGTTCGGCGAAGAGCCACCGGTATTCACCGCTCGCAGACGGAAGTAGTACGTCGTGTTGGCCGTCAGACCGGTAACGGGCTTGCTGTTGTCGCCCACGGCGGGGGCAGGTACCACGGTGCTGTCGGTAAACGCCGCCGAGGTGGAGTACGACAGCGCGTAGCCGGTCAATGGCCCCGTGGGGGCGGTCCAGTTGAGGGTCAGCGTGGTTTGCTTGACGTTCGCCGCCGTCAGGCCCGTGGGCACGGCGGGGGAGTAGGGCTTGGTCGCACCCGTGGCAGCGGTGAAATCTGCCGAGGTGCCCCCGCTGTTGCGGGCATACAGGCGGAAATAGTACGTCGTGTTCGGCAGCAGGTCGGTGGCCGTGTAGGTGGTCCCGGTCGTCGACAGAATTCGGATGAATACATCCTGCAAAAAGTCCGGGTTGGTCGAATACCGCAACTCGTAGGAGTTTTGGTCTCCCGATACCGGAGCCGTCCAACTCAGCGAGATGGTCGTTTGTCTGCTGTCCGTCACTTGGAGGCCGGTCGGCCCCAGAGGCGGGTTGGGCAGCGTGGTGGCCGAAACCGTCGCCGAATTCGCCGACGTTCCTCCCGTGTTGACCGCCTTCATTCGGAAGTAGTACGTGGTACCCGAACTAAGACTCAGGATATCGAACGTCCGGCTGGCCGAGTCAGGCGACACCGAACCCGACAGGGGAGAAAAAGAAGCTGAATTCGAGAACTCGATGACGTAATTCAAAAGCGGTCCCGGCGATCCTGTCCAGGTGACCGTCGCCTTGTTCTGGGTGATCAGCGCCAGCGGAACCTGCACGTCGGTTGGGGCCACGGGTGGGTTGGGCTTCGTGGCCTGCGAAAGGGTTATGTAGGCCGAATACCCCGTTATGTTTCGCGCTCGTAGGCGGAAGTAATACGGCGTGTAAGGATTTAGGTTCGCGATGTCTTGGCTTAAACCGGTTGGTGTGTAGGTGGTTACACCTGAAGCAAACGTTGAATTAGCTGAGTATTGCAGTTCATAACCAAGCACAGTACCAGGCGTCGGGGCTACCCATTGCACGGTCATCGTGGTTTGCAATACGTTACTGGCTTGGAAATTAGTCGGAGGAGCGGGCAGGGTCGTAGCCTTAGTTTCTGCGTAGCCCACCGAAGCACGGGTGATGTTCCGCGAGAACAGTAGGAACGTGTATTCGGTATTGGGAGTTAAGGGCGGATTCGGAGCCAACAGGTACGTGGTCAAATTCTTATCGACATTGGTATTTAAAGAAGAGCCATTGCTGTTGTAGTACAACTCGTACCGGATGAGTTCCGTACCCGAGGGAGGCGTCCAGGTGAGTACCACACTGTTGGCCGTGATGGTTGCAGGCGGTACTTGCAGGTTGCTCGGTGCTTTGGGAGCGGTGGTACCGGTGGTGGTCACGTACTCCCCATAGCCCGTGGAGTTTTGGGCGCGGATCCGGATGGTGTACAGCGTATTGCTTGATAATCCCGAAACCGTGAATGAACTGGCTAACCCGGTGGGCGGCGAAGGAACGGTCGTGAAATTCGTCCCATCCGTCGAATACTGAATTTCATAGCTTCCCAACGGGACGGTGCCCCCGGCAGGTGGCGCCCAGGTAATCGGAATGGACGTGGTGTCGATGCTCGCCACCGTCACCCTCAAATTAGTCGGGGTACCGGGGCGAGTCACTGGATTGACCAACACGGCGGTGGACGACCCGCTCAGGTTGACAGCCGTCAGGCTGAAGGTGTACTGCGTGTTGGGGGTCAGGTTATTGGCGGTGTAGACACTGCCCAGCGGTACGTCGAACGTGCCCGTGCCGTTGCCACTGCCCGTAATCACTAAGGAGTAGCCTGACAGGGCATCGCCCGGCGGAGCCGTCCAACTCAGTTGAACCGCCGTGGCGCTGGTCGCTCCCGGCAGGGCCTGCACCGTAGTCGGCGGACCGGGCTTGGTAGGCTGAACGAGCGGCTCGGCGGGCGCGGAGGCGACCCCCTCACTGTTGAGCGCCACCAGGGTAAAGGTGTAGTTGACGTTCGGCGAAAGTCCGCTTACGGTCGTCGTCAGCACGTTGCCCAGGGCGGGTAAGCCACCGGTGCCGGTCGTGCCAGTGCCGGTACCCGCCCCGGCGATGGTCAGGCGGTACCCGGCGGCTCCCCCGCTCGGCGGGGCCGTCCAGGTGAGGGTTATGCTGCTGGTCGTCGGGTTCGAGGGGACTGGCTTGCCGGGCGAATCGGGCTTCGTCACGACCGTGAGCGGGCCGGAGGCGTCCGATTCCAGGCCGTCCACATTCACGGCTTTTACCACAAACGTGTAGCTGGTGTTGGGCATCAGGCCGCTGGCCGAGTAGGGCAGGGTCGGAATGCCGATGTTGGTCGGAGTCCCGCCGTTGATCGTCAAGGTGTAATTGGCCAGGGCGTTGCCCGAAACCGTGGCCCAGTTCAGGGCGACGCTCGTCGTACCGGTGGTCACGGCGGTGGGCGTACCGGGTGCGTTGGGTTTGGTCGACTTGGTGAGCGTGGCTTCCGCCGAAGCGCCGGTGCCGTTCACGGCGGTAAGCTTGAACGTGTACGTGGTGTTGGGGTCTAAACCCGGTGCCGTGTACGTGGTGACGGAATCTAGATCGACCGATCCGGCTCCCGCTCCCCCGCTGATGACGAGCTTGTAGCGGGGGCTGCCACCGAGTGCAGGGGCTGCCCACCCCAGTTTGATGTTGTTCGTGTTGACGAGCGTGGCGATCAGGCCAGTGGGCGGATTGGGTAGGGTGGTCACCGGGGCCGGGGTGCTGGCGGCGGTGGTGGACTGGCCACTGGCGTTTTCGCTCGTCAATTCGAACGTGTACGTGGTGTTGGGCGTCAGGTCGTTGACGACGAAGGTAGTGCCTACCGGCACGTCGATGGGATCGGTGGTAGCCCCCGCGTTGGTGATGACGAGCACGTACTTGGTCAGGGCCGTTCCCGAAGGCGGCGTCCAGTTGAGCGTCAGGCTGGTGGCTCCGATGGGCAACGCCGACAGGCCGGTGGGTGGATCGGGTCGGGTGGGCAGGCTGATTTCCACGGGAGTGGAAGCGCCCGAGTCGGCGTTGAGGGCCGTCACCTGAAAGGTGTACGGGGTGTTGGGCGTCAGGTTCGCAACGGGCAAACTCGTGGTGAGCGAGGGGAAGGACCCCGTTCCCCCGGCTCCGCTGACCGGGCTGCTCACCACGATCTGGTAGCTGGCGGCTCCGTCCGCCGGGGCCGTCCAACCCAGCGTCAGCGTGGTGGTGGTGATGTTCGAAGCCGTCAGGGCCGTGATGGGCCTGGGCAACGTGGTGGCCGTGGTCGAAAGCGCCAACGTCGAGTTGCCGCTGGCGTTCTGGCTGGTCAGGGCAAAAGAATACGGCGTGTTGGGCGACAAGTTGGTGACCGGATACGAATTACCCGGTGATACGGGGAAAGTCCCCGTGCCATTTCCACTACCCGGCGTGGAGATGAGCAGCGAGTACCCCGTCAGGGCATCCCCCGACGGCGGCATCCAGCCCAGGGTGAGGCTAGTCGTGGCTTTATTCGTAATCGTCGGAAGCGTCGCCGAGAGCGGCAGGGTAGCCCGCTGGTAGGGCTGACTGGGATCCGAATTCCCCGCACTGTTGATGGCCGTCAGGACAAAGGTATACTTGACGTTGGGGGAAAGGCCGCCCACCACCAGCGAGGTGGTCGTGGAGGGGAAGGTTCCCGTACCGGTGCCATTGCCCGTGACGGCGACGCTGTAGGAAGTGGCTCCACCCGTTGGGGCATCCCAACCCAGGGTGATGCTCGTCTCGTCGGTGGCCGTTGCGATCAGACCCGTCGGCGCAGCGGAGCGGGTGGTGGTGGTTATGGTCAATGGCGGGGTGGAATTGCCGCTGGCGTTCTGGCTGGTCAGGGCAAACGTGTATTCCGTGTTGGCCGACAAGTTAGTGACCGGATACGAATTGCCCGGTGATACGGAAAAAGGCCCGGTGCCGGTTCCACTACCCGGCGTGGAGATGAGCAGCGAGTACCCCGTCAGGGCGTCCCCCGACGGCGGCGTCCAGCCCAAAGTGAGGGTGTTGTTGGTGATGTTCGTCGTGGTCGGAAGCGTCGCCGAGCGCGGTAGGGTAGCCCGCAGGTAGGAGGGGCTGGGATCCGAATCCCCCGTGCTGTTGATGGCCGTCAGGACGAAGGTGTACTTGACGTTGGGGGAAAGGTTACTCACCACCACCGAGGTGGTCAGGGAAGGAACTGGTCCCGTTCCCGTGCCAGCACCACTCACGTCCACGCGGTAGGAAATTGCGCCGTTGAGCGGCGCGGTCCAGCCCAGGGTGATGCTCGTTTCGTCAGTGGCCGTCGCTGTCAGGCCCGAAGGCGTATTGGGCCGCGTGGTAATCTGGGCAGCGGGAGCCGAAGCCACCGAGAGGCCGGTGGCGTTTTCGGCCCTGAGCACGAAGGTGTAGGCCGTGTTGGGCGCCAGACCCGTCACGGGGTAAGGCGAGGAAATAGCCTGGGTCGCGCCGAAGGTCGTCCCGCCGTCGGTCGAAAGTTGGTAGCCCAGCAGCGGCCCGCTGCCCCCCGGAGCCGTCCACGTGAGCAGAGCCGAGTTGTTGTCGACGTTGCTCGTCGTCAGGGTGGTGGGGGCGTCGGGCTTGGTCAGGGCGTTGGTGATGGCGTAGGCTGAGGCTCCCGTGGCGTTGGTGGCCCGCAGGCGGAAGTAGGAGCGGGTGTTGGACGACAAGCCCGCCACGGGCACCGTCTGGGGCGTGCCCGCCACGGGGATGGGGATCAGGTTTTGGGTAAACCCGGCGTCGGTAGCCCGGTCGAGTTGGTAGCCCGTCAGGGGTTGGGTGCCCGTTGGGGCCGTCCAGGTCAGCGCCAGGTCGGTGGTGTTGATGCTGCCCGCCGTGACCATGAAATTGCCCGGTGCGTCGGGCAGGGTGGCCGTGCTGACGGAGTTGGAAGCGAGGGATTCCCCGGCGGCGTTTTTGGCTTTCAACGAAAACGTGTAGGGCGTGTTGGAGGTCAGTCCGCCGTGAATGTAGGGCAGGCTGGGCAGGCCGATGGAAACATCCGGCCCCGAGTTGGTCGAGAGCAGGTACTCCATCAGCGGTCCGGCACCGGTGGGGGGCGTCCAGTTGAGGGTGACGCTGTTGGTGGCTGGCGCGCTGGCGGCCAGGGTAGCCGGGGCGATGGGCCGGGTAATCTGGCTACCCGTGGTGGCAGTCGAAGCCCCGCCGGTGCCGTTGGGGCCGTTGAAGGCCACTAACGAAAAGGTGTGGAGGGTGTTGGAAGAAAGCCCGCTGGCCGGGTAAGGCGAGGTCACGGGGATGGCTGCCGCCCCGTCGATTTGAAGCTGGTAACTGGCGGCCCCGCCCGAGGGGGCAGCCCAGGTCAGGGTGATGGTGGAGGTGGTGACGTCGCTGAAGATAATCGTCCCCGGTGCGTTGGGCAGGGTGGTAATCTGGGCAGCAGGAGCCGAAGCCACCGACAGCCCAGTGGCGTTTTCGGCCCTGAGCACGAAGGTGTAGGCCGTGTTGGGTGCCAGACCCGTCACGGGGTAAGGCGAGGAAATAGCCTGGGTCGCGCCGAAGGTCGTCCCGCCGTCGGTCGAAAGTTGGTAGCCCAGCAGCGGCCCGCTGCCCCCCGGAGCCGTCCACGTGAGCAGAGCCGAGTTGTTGTCGACGTTGCTCGTCGTCAGGGTGGTGGGGGCGTCGGGCTTGGTCAGGGCGTTGGTGATGGCGTAGGCTGAGGCTCCCGTGGCGTTGGTGGCCCGCAGGCGGAAGTAGGAGCGGGTGTTGGACGACAAGCCCGCCACGGGCACCGTCTGGGGCGTGCCCGCCACGGGGATGGGGATCAGGTTTTGGGTAAACCCGGCGTCGGTAGCCCGGTCGAGTTGGTAGCCCGTCAGGGGTTGGGTGCCCGTTGGGGCCGTCCAGGTCAGCGCCAGGTCGGTGGTGTTGATGCTGCCCGCCGTGACCATGAAATTGCCCGGTGCGTCGGGCAGGGTGGCCGTGCTGACGGAGTTGGAAGCGAGGGATTCCCCGGCGGCGTTTTTGGCTTTCAACGAAAACGTGTAGGGCGTGTTGGAGGTCAGTCCGCCGTGAATGTAGGGCAGGCTGGGCAGGCCGATGGAAACATCCGGCCCCGAGTTGGTCGAGAGCAGGTACTCCATCAGCGGTCCGGCACCGGTGGGGGGCGTCCAGTTGAGGGTGACGCTGTTGGTGGCTGGCGCGCTGGCGGCCAGGGTAGCCGGGGCGATGGGCCGGGTAATCTGGCTACCCGTGGTGGCAGTCGAAGCCCCGCCGGTGCCGTTGGGGCCGTTGAAGGCCACTAACGAAAAGGTGTGGAGGGTGTTGGAAGAAAGCCCGCTGGCCGGGTAAGGCGAGGTCACGGGGATGGCTGCCGCCCCGTCGATTTGAAGCTGGTAACTGGCGGCCCCGCCCGAGGGGGCAGCCCAGGTCAGGGTGATGGTGGAGGTGGTGACGTCGCTGAAGATAATCGTCCCCGGTGCGTTGGGTCGCGTGGTGGCCGTCGCCGAGCCGGAAGCCGCTGACTCCAAGCCTTGGGTGTTGAGGGCCTTCACCACGAAGGTGTACGACGTGTTGGGATTCAGACCGCCCACGGTGTAGGGCTGAGAAGGGGTACCAATGTTGTTGAACGTCGTTCCGCCGTCGGTCGAGAGGCTGTACCCGCTCAAGGCATCGCCCGACGGAGCCGACCAACTCAAGGCCACGGTGTTGGGCTCGATGGTGCCCACGGTGGGTGCGCCGGGGGCGTTGGGCCGGGTGGCACGGGTAAGTTGGATGGCAGACGAAGCGCCCGAGGCGTTGGTGGCCGTCAGGGTGAAGGTGTAGTTGACGTTGGGCGAAAGAGTGGTGACGTTGGTCGTCGTCACGTTTCCCAGCGGAGGCAAGGTACCGGTACCCGTACCGGCCCCGCTAATGGCCAGCGTGTAGCTGTCGGCTCCGCCAACGGCAGCCGTCCAGTCGAGTTGCATACCCGCCGTGTTGACGTTGCTTTCCATCAGGCCACTCGGTGGATTGGGCCGGGTAGTGACCGAGGTCGAAGCCACTGATTCAGCCGAAAGACCCGCTGCGTTCTGCGCCTTCAACGTAAACGAGTACGCCGTGTTGGCCGATAAATTTCCGACTGGGTACGGCGAGGAGGTTTGGTTGATCAGCGTCCCGGGGCCGCCGTTGGTACTGAGTTCGTAGTTGGTCAGCGTTCCGCTACCACCGGGGGCCGTGAAGGCCAGGCTGAGGCTGTTGACGGAGGGAAGACTGGCCCCCAGGCCCGTCGGGGCATCGGGCCGGGTAATCTGGCTGTCGGTTCGGGGGGTGGAAGCCCCGCCGGTTCCGTTCGGACCGTTGAAGGCCACCAACGAAAAGGTGTGAACGGTGTTGGAAGAAAGCCCGCTGGCTACGTAAGGCGAGGTCACGGGGATGGCCGCCCCTCCATCGACTTGAAGAAGGTAACTGTTTGCACCGCCCGCACCGGCGGCCCAGGTCAACGTGATGCTGTTGTTTTGGATATCGCTAAACCCAATCGTGCCCGGCTGGTTGGGCAGCGTCGTAGTCCCGACGGAGGCGGAAGGAGCGGACGTGCCGCCGTTGACCGCCCGGAGGGTAAAGGTGTACGCCGTGTTGCCGCTCAGCGAGGCCACGTAGGGCTGGGCCGTGCCGATGGCGACGTAGGCTCCGCCGTTGGTTTGAAGTTCGTAGTTGGTGATCGTGCCCGTTCCGGCGGGGGCGCTCCAGGTGAGGCTGGCGCTGTTGTTGGTGACGTTCGTCGGGGCGTTCAGCGTGGGAGGGCCGGGGAAAGTCGTGGCCTGCACCGAAACGTAGGCGGAGAGATCGGCGCCATTCTTCGCCCTGATTCGGATGTAGTACAGGGTATTCGCCGTCAGGCCTGGTATGACCTTCGAGTTCGTTCCGAAAGTCGGATTGGGCGTGACGGGATTCGGGCTGGCAAAGCCTTCATCGGTGGCGGTCTGGATTTCGTACTCCGCAGGCACGGTGCCGCCCGAGGGGTCCGCCCAAGTCAAGGTAATTTCGGTGGTGGACGTTGCCGTAGCCACTACATTCTGCGGCACGTTGACAACCGGCATCCGTTCCGCGCGGGCGGAGAAGGAAGCAGCGAGCAGAAAAAGTAAGTTCAGAAGGAGGGTAGATCGTGTTTTCATGAGTTGAAGGAAGCGTGATTGTCAAATAAGTTTGGTTAACAGATGGGGGCAGATAGGCTGGTCGGGGCAGCAGGGGGGCTGGACCAACCCAGGTTCGGGTCGTTCCCGGAAGGGGAGTTCGGTAAAAAATACGGGCGATTTTTCCGGCAAAAAAGGCCGTTCAGGAAGCGCGGGGTGGACAAACCGGCGGGGTGGAATCACAAGCAGAGCCAGGGCATCGGGCCGGGGTCGGAGCATGGGATGGAGCGGGCACGCACCCTGAATTTACCCGGAAGGCGGGGCCGGGGAAAACCAGTCGTGCTGAGTCAGAAAGTGGGCGTCTTGATTTTTAGGCACGAAAAGTAAGCAGAAGTTGGGAGTCTACGAACATCCGATCGATGAATTTATTTACCGGTTCCCTCTCAACGCATCCGGTTGCCCCCGTTTTTTGAACGGAATCGTCCAGTTTTTAACCAAAATCAGTCAGTGCTAAACGGCAGAGTTGAGGGCTGGAGTCACCTGACGCTTTAGGCGTATCTTTGACCAAAACCCCGTTTTTTCAATGAAACTGCTCCGAATTCTGGCCCGCGTCTTGCTCGTACTTTTCGTCCTGTTCAACGGAATACTGGCCTTTCATGCCTACCGCTTCACGTATTTTTACGAAACCGCCGAGGTGCCCTACCGGAAGCCGGAAGACATTCCCACCAGCGAGCGGATCCAGCAGGCCCTGTTCGGGTTCCGTTTCGGCAAACGCCCCAACGTGGAATTTCCGGAGAAACCGTTTCAAACGGTTTGGCTTACCAATCCCGACGGCCAGCGGCTCGAAGCCTGGGCCACCCAGGTCCCGAATCCGAAAGGCACCGTGGTGCTGTTTCACGGCCACGCTTCCTGCAAATCGAAGGTACTCGCCGAGCAGTCGTACTGCCGTTCGCTGGGATTCAACACGCTGGCCGTCGATTTTCGCGCCCACGGCGGCAGCGAGGGCAATGTCACCACCATCGGCTATCGCGAAGCGGGCGATGTGAAAGCGGCCTACGACTACGCCCGCCGCCAGGACGGTCCCGTCCGGGGTGGTTCCAACGTGGTGCTCTGGGGCGTTTCGATGGGGGCCGCGAGTATCCTGAGCGCCTTGCACGAGTACCCCGACCTGCGTCCGAGCCGGGTGGTGCTGGAGTGTCCCTTCGGTTCGATGCAGGCCGCCGTCGAGGGCCGCTTGCGGACGATGGGCCTGCCCGCCGCCGTGCTCAGCCCGGTGCTGATTTTCTGGGGAAGCATCGAACGGGGAATGTGGGGCTTTGGCTACCAGCCCGCCGAGTACGCCAAAGCCGTCCACTGCCCGGTGTTGCTCCACTGGGGGGCGCAGGACCAGCGCGTGCTTCGCCCCGAAACCGAGGCGATTTTTGCCAACCTCGGCACGAAGGATAAGAAATTGGTGATTTTTGAAAACTCCGGCCACCAGTCGTTTTGCCAAAACGAAACCCCGAAGTGGAAAGCCGAAGTAGCGACTTTTCTAAACGTCCCCGAACCCACGCTGGCGCTGAGAAAGCAATGATTGAATGCCTGAATGTTGAATGAGTGAATAGCAAAACAGAACGATCTAGCTATTCACTCATTCAACATTCAGGCATTCAATCATTGTACCTTACACCACCACCTTCCAGCCTTTTTCGTACTCGCGGCTCCAGAGTTTCATGGCGTCGCGGTCGTCGAGGATGTGGCCGTTGCTGGGGTCGCAGGTGAGGGCGCGACCGGTGCGGAGGGCGATGTTGCCCAATTGCGGCAACAGCGTGGATTTATGCCCTTCGATGATGGGCGCGTTGAGTTTCGCCTTTTCGCGCACGGCTTCGATGAAGTTGGCCAGGTGAACCGAATCCTGGTCGCCGGTGGCGCTGACGAGGTTGGTGGCGTCGGCCTTCGCGCCGCTTTTGAAATCCTTCACGAGTTTGTTTTTCTCGTCGAAAATCTTGTAGTCGGCCCCGCCGGGGATGAGCATCGAGCCTTTTTCGCCGTAAAAAATGGTACCCCGTCCGGCCCCTTCCACGGGAAAATTGTTGCAACTGCGGCCTTCCCAGGTCATGGCCGTGTTGTTGGGAAATTCAAAGGTAATCGTCTGGGTGTCGGGCGTTTCCCAGTCGTCTTTGTAGGCGAAGCGCCCGCCGCCCGAACTGACTTTGGTCGGGTATTCCACGCCCAGGCCCCAGCGCATCACGTCGATTTCGTGGGTGCCGTTGTTGAGCGCTTCGCCGGTGCCCCAGTGCCAGAACCAGTGCCAGTTGTAATGAATCAGGTTGTCCTTGAACTCCCGGCGCGGGGCGGGACCTTGCCAGAGGTCGAAGTCCAGCCCGGCGGGTACGGGGGTAACTTTGCCCACCCCGATGGGCTTGCGGTTGTTGACGTACCAGCCTTTGGCAAAATACACCCGGCCAATCACGCCCTCGCGCAGCGACTTCATCGCTTCCATCAGCGAGGCGAACGAGCGCCGCTGGCTGCCCATTTGCACGAGCCGCTTGTACTTCTGGGCGGCATCCACCAGCATTTCACCCTCGGCGGGGTTGTGGGCGCAGGGCTTTTCGACGTACACGTGCTTGCCCGCCTGGCAGGCCATGATGGCGGCGGGGGCGTGCCAGTGGTCGGGGGCGGCAATCCCCAGGGCGTCGAGGTCTTTGACGGCGAGCAACTGGCGCACGTCTTTGATGCCCTTGGGTTTTTTGCCCGTCAGTTTTTCGACTTCGGCAATGGCTTTCGCCATCGCGGCCTCGTCCACGTCGCAGATGTAGGCCACCTCGGCGTTGGGCAATTTGGCGAACTGCTGGGCCAGGTACAAACCCCGGCTGTTGACGCCCATGATGCCCAGCACGACTTTCTCGTTGGGTGCCCCCCGGTAGGCAAACGACGAGGCGGGCAACAGACTGCCCACCCCCGCGAAGGTGGCAGTTTTCAGAAAATCACGGCGATTGGTCATGGCAATGGTTGGAATGAGGTTAATTGGGAAATGCAGGCACTTGGGTAAACTGAGCAACCGGGGTTTTCTACTCACCAATCCGGCCCCTGAACCCGTGTTTCCGGGTAAAAACTGGATTTGAAGGGGGCTTCACCGAAAATTTTCTTAAAACCAGCCCGACGTTTTCATCCATTCGGCCATGAGCAAGCCCCAGTAAGTGCCGGTGGCGTTGCCCAGCGCGCCCACGAGGATGGCGGGGAGTTCGAGGTCGGGGCGGGCGAGGCTGCGGGCGCAGGCCAGGGCCGAAGCCGAGCCGCCGATGTTGGCCTGAGAAGCGATGCCCAGCATGTCCCAATCCTGTTTCAACCAGGCCCCGATTCCAAACGTAATCAGGGCGTGTACCAGCACCAGGATCGTCACCAGCGCCAGCAGGGTCAGGGCCAGGTGGCCGTCGCGGAGCAGGGCCGGGAGGTCGCAGTACGCCCCGACCACGGCCAGAAACAGGTACACGCAAATTAAACCCAGCAGCCGGTTGCCCCGCAGGCGGTGGATGGCCGGAACCTGCGCCAGTCCGAGGGCCAGCGTGGTCAGCATCAGCACCGACGGTACGCCGGGCAGGTAGGTCGTTAGTTTTTCCGATACAAAAAGCGCGGCGAACCCCAGCCCGATCAGGATACCCGCATCGCGGGGATTGAGGGTTTCGGCGTCGGGGTCGGCAGTCATCGTTTCCGACGAAAGTTGGGCTGGGACCAGGGCTTTTTTCCGGGGGTAAAACCGGTTAAGCACCTGCGGAAGGGCGATGGTGGCGGCGATCCACAGGGCCGAAAGAATGTTGTCGGCGGCGGTGGCCGCCGCGAAAAGGGTTCCCTGTTGCGACACGCCGTAGTGCAGCGCCACGGCGTTGAAGTTGATGCTGCCGCCGATGTAGGTGC
Source organism: uncultured Cytophagales bacterium (assembly GCA_964244295.1). GTDB lineage: Bacteria > Bacteroidota > Bacteroidia > Cytophagales > Spirosomataceae > JAJAZB01. The sequence continues at coordinate 10,299 of CAXTIG010000007.1, read as the reverse complement.
CCGTAAACATTCCGCCCAGGGCGTAAAACAGCGGCCCAATGCTTTCTTTTCCCGAAACCACGGCCATCCCCACCACAATTCCAGCCAGAGTGCCAACCGTGCCGAGCAGAAACAACAACAGCATCGGCGCACCGGCCCGCCGCAAACTACCCAGGTTGACACCCAGCATCAGGTAAAAAATTGCCAGCGGGGCCACATAGCCGAAAATGCCCTCGTACAGCGGCGTAGCGGGCGAAGAAGCCGGAATCAACCCCAGGTTGGCTACCAGCGCGGTGAGCAAAATGGCGGTGAAGGCCGTGCCCAGGTGCCGCAGGTAAGGCCGTTGAGCGAGCCATTCGGCGGCGGCGATGATCGCGCCCAGCACGGCCAGGATGGCGAGGGGGTGTTGGAGAAGGGGCATAAAAAGGCCGACGGGGGGCGTCGGCTAAAGTACGTGCGGGCGGCAATCAAACAAAACTCCCAGAGGCCAACACGTAGGCGTTACGTACGTCCTGCCCAAAAATAGTTTCGTTGTGGAGTTGAATTACGGTACCCTCTGCTTGGTGGGTTTCGACAAATTGCCGGTATGAGCGGGATGAATCATCGAGTACAACGACGCGTGCCAGTTGAAGCAATTCACCCGTAGTAAGGCGGTCCTGTAATTTTTTGGCGATGAGTCGAAGACCAGCCGTTTCGTTCTCAAACCAAGACGCCGCTACCAAAACATCCCACTTTTCAGTGTCGGCGCGCTGAAAGAGGGCGAAGAAATCAAGCCTGCCAAATTCAGCGGCAATTTCCAGGCGAACGGCTTGAAGTTTTTGGATGAGCGAGTCCATATGGGTTATTTTAACAGCACGCGGAGCAAGGTTTCTGACGACTGAATCATTTCACGTGCCTGCGCTTGGGTAATGGTGCCAATCGAATTGTAACGCGACTCGGAATTCCACCGTTCAACGATTGACCACTCAGCAAGGTACGTAGTTCGAACCAAAGTTTCTTTGCCCGAGAACTGGAGCAAATCGTTCACTTCATGCGTTTTCAAACTGTTCTTCGTCCTGAACTCGCCGTTTGTCAAAGGAAAAGCAGTCCATTTCAATGTTCGGCAAATTCGGTATTTCAAACCCAGTTCCACCGCATACCCGCAAAGATAAACGGCCCCATCATACCGGTTTTGATTTAGGAGTGCCTGGGCGTCATCTAGCCTGCCACGGGCGATGAGTTTCAGTTCCTGAAGTAAAATCCCACCGGAGTTTTTTACTGCCGTAAGGAGGTTGATTTTGCTGCCGTGGCTTCCGCTGCCGCGCAGGTGCCACAGCCTTTGGCGCAACCCGCTGCCTGCCTGCGGCTGAAGGCCTTCCGCACGCCGTTGCCGAGGTAAGCCAGGGCACCGAGAAAAAGCAGGGCGATGAGCAGGGTTTCGAGCATGGAATCGGGCGTTTTCCGAGCCAACGTTTTTGAAAGAAAGCAAAGTTCAGCCGCCCATGTGTTTTGCCACGAGTGTCCGCAATTCTTCGTGCATTCCCGCCGCCGCGCCGATGACGTTGCCGCCGAAGAGGAAAGTTTCGCCGCCCTCGAAATCGGTCACCGTGCCGCCCGCTTCGCGGATGAGCAGCACCCCGGCGGCCATGTCCCAGGAGTTGAGCTGGTACTCGAAAAAGCCCTCGAACCAGCCCCGCGCCACGTAGGCCAGGTCGATGGCCGCCGAGCCGAGCCGCCGGAAGCCGTGGGTGGTTTCCATGATTTCGACGAGTAAATCGAGGTAAGCCTGCCGCTGCGTGCCCGGTTTGTAGGGAAAGCCGCAGGTGAGCAGACTCTCGCCGAGGGCCGTCACCGCCGAGCAGTGCATCCGCTGCCCGTTGCACCAGGCCCCGCCGTGTTGCCAGCCATAAAACGCCTCGTCGTGGCTGGGGTCGTAGATGATGCCCAGCACCGGCACGCCGTGTTGCAGCAAACCCACGCTGATGGTGAAGTAGGCGTAGCCGTGCATGAAGTTGGTGGTGCCGTCGAGCGGGTCAATGACCCAGGTGAATTCCTGATTCTTCGATTGCTCCACCGTGCCTTCCTCGGTGATAAAACCCGCTGTGGGCAGGAGTTGGCCCAGGCCCTTCACCAGGATTTTCTCCGATTCTTTATCCACGAAAGAAACCAGGTTGTTGGGTGCGCCTTTGAATTCGGTCACGGTGCGGTCGAAGCGGGCCACTTCCAGGCGTTGAAACGCGCCGACTTCTTTCGTCAGGGCTAAGGCGGATTGGCAAAGATTTTCGAGGTTCATGCGATAGGAGCGGGTTGGGAGGATTTTCGGTAAAAACGGGCAAGTTGCACCAAACGGAGCAGCAGCAGTCCTTCCACCACGAACGAGCGGCTTTCTGCGGCCGTCAAAATAAAACCCAGCAGGGCTAATCCGAGCGACGCATAGCAGTAAATTAGCAGGCTACGGAAGTAAGGCGGTTTTCGCAGTAAAAAAGCAGCCACCAGGTGCGTGGGTAGAAAAATAAGCAGGGATGCATTCCAGTCGGGTACGCCGTGACCCGTACCAAACCAGAGAAAACACAGCAAGGCTCCTACCAACCCGGTGAATACGAACAGGGCTTTGTCGAACCAGAAAGGCCCTTTGTCACGACGGCGGTATAGCCAGGCCGCGAGCGGAATCAGCAACAGGAACCCAGCGATAGGTACCCACCAAGCCGTAAGGCCTTTTGCTTCCGGCTGCGCCACAAACAACTCATCCGTGGCGCTTACCAGCGGCCGGTCACCATTTTTTGCCTTCGCCACGGCCGCCATCAGGTTGTCGGGCAGGTACATCGCGCCTTCAAACGAGGCTACCTCATCGGCGGGCTGGCCGATGGCCAGGTTCATCCCCAGCCGGGCGAAGGGTTGGTAATCGAGGCACTTATTCATCCACTGCCGGAAACTTTTACCGTTTAATTCCGGTACGGGCATCCAGGCAAAACCGGGGCCGACGGCGGTTTTGATGATGTCGCGGGGGCGGGTGGCGCAGTTGTCGTAGTAAAATTTGTAACTGTACTCGCGGTTTTCGGGGCGGTAGTTGGTTTCAAGTAAGTCAAACAACCGTTGCTTTTGTGCGAGCGAAAGGTTCAATACTTGCTCGGTGAGGCTGCGGTTGTCGACCTGGGCTTCAGCGATGGCGTACTGAAATGGGTAGGCGCTAAGGTGGTAAGGCAGAATATTGCGGATGAATTTCCAGTAAAAATTATCCGCTCGAAATTCAAACGTACCGTAGTTGTACACCCGGTCAAGGCCCTGAATCGGATCCTGAACCCAAATGGCGGTGTGGCCAAAACTCGTGTACAACTCCTTGCCGGGGGCCATCGTGAGCAGGCTGACTTTGGCCAGGGGGCTGAGGGATTGGGCGAAAACCGAATGGAGAATGGAAAATGGAAAATGGAGAATGAAAACGACGAGTACGGTGTGAAGACGAGACATGGGCAAGGGGAAAGGCCAAAGGTACGGGCAATCTAAAAAAGGCGCGTCATGCCGAACTTGTTTCGGCATGACGGTTCCTGTTTCCCCCAAAAAATCAATCCGGTCTCCCCGCCACGACCAGCACGATTTCGCCTTTGATGGTCGTGGGGTTCTGCGAATAATGCGCCCTGATTTCCGCCAAACTTCCCCGAATCGTTTCTTCAAACACCTTCGTCAATTCCCGCGAAACCGAGGCGGGGCGCTCTGGGCCAAAGGTATCGGCAAATTGCTCCAGCGCCTTCAAAAGTCGGTGTGGGGATTCGTAAAAAACCATCGTGCGAATTTCTTCTTTCAGGTTCAGCAGCCGGGTTTGCCGCCCTTTTTTTTGCGGCAAAAATCCCTCGAACACGAAGCGGTCGGTGGGCAGGCCAGAGTTGACCAGCGCGGGCACGAAGGCCGTCGGGCCGGGCAGACACTCCACCGCCACGCCCGCCCGGAGGCAGTCACGGACGAGCAAAAAGCCGGGGTCGGAGATGCCGGGGGTGCCCGCGTCGGAGCAGAGCGCGAGGGTTTTTCCTTCCTTCAACAGTTTGACTACGCCCGCCGCCGAGTGGTGTTCATTGTGGGCGTGGTGGGCGTAGAGCGGCTTTTTGATGCCCAGGTGCGCCAGCAACTGCCCGGTGGTGCGGGTGTCTTCGGCCAGAATGCCGTCCACGCTACCCAGGATTTTCACCGCCCGCAGGGTGATGTCGTCGAGGTTGCCGATGGGGGTGGGTATGAGGTAGAGTTTCATAGTGGAGAATGGAGAATTGAGAATGAAAAAGACCAACAGCGTGACTTTACATTCTCCATTCCGCGCGGCGTGCGCTCAATTCTCCATTAGTTTATCGATTTCCCCCGCCAGCTTCCGGTCTTTGGCCGTCACGGTGTTGCCCGCGTCGTGGGTGCTGAGGCGGAGTGTGACCCGGTTGTAGGTGTTTTCGATGGTCGGGTGATGGTCCATCTTTTCGGCGGCGAGGGCCACGCGGGTCAGGAAGGCGAAGGCTTCCGAGAAGTCGGCGAATTTAAACTCGCGGACGAGTTGGTTGTTGGTTTCCTGCCACATGGTCGGGTCGGGAGTTGGTTGGGTAAAAGTAGGGACAAGGGCGGAGAAACCGCGCACGTGTACCCCATCGGGCCGTAACTTTGGGCCGTCATGAAACTCCTTTCCCGGTTCTTCCTCGTTACTGACTTTGGGTTTATCGTTTACTGGCTGCTGACGGCCCTGCACTGGTTGCCCGAAGCCTGGCTGTTTAAAGATTACCACGACCCGATTCTGATGGCCTGGAATTGGTCTTTTCTGCCGCTCGATTTGCTCATTTCGGCCACGGGGCTGTACAGTTTGTACACCCGACAAACGCACCGAATCTGGCAACCCTGGGCCTTGATTTCCCTCGTGCTCACGAGTTGTTCGGGGCTGATGGCAATTGCGTTCTGGGGGATTCGCCGCGATTTTGACCCCTCCTGGTGGGTGCCCAACCTGTACCTGCTGGTGTATCCGCTTTTTTTCATCGGGCTGGTTTCAAAGCCTGCAACCGAAGGCGCGGCGTCGAATTGAAGAAACACAATCCTGTTATCCGATGAAACGCCTCGTTTTCCTTGTCCTGACCGCCTGCCAGCCCGCCGCCAATCCGGGTGGCGTGGTGGTTCACAAAAAGCCGTGAAGGGCGCAACGGGTTTTCCAGTGCGCCCTTCACGGCTTTTGCGGTTGAATGAGATCAGGTTACCGTCCCGGCGAAAACTTCCGCCCGTCGAGGGTGGCGTACTTGAAATCGGAGGGGCCGTCGAAGGTGGCGTTGTCGAAACTGGAGCCGCGCGGCAGGTGGGCGTATTTAAAATCGGCGGTTTGGTTGAAGCGGGTGCTTTTGAAATTCACCCCTTCATCGAAGTGCGTGTACTTAAAATCGGCGATGCCCTCAAAACGCACGTTCTCGAACGAGATGGCCTCGTCGAAATTCGTGTACTTGAAATCGCCAAACCGGCGAAAAGTCGAGCCGCTGAAATCGGCGTCGTTGCGGAACCGGGTGTATTTGAAAATAGCGCCCTGCCGGAAGGTGTTGCCCCGAAACACGACCCGTTGGCTCATTTCTGAATATTTGAAGGCGGCTTCTTCCTCGAACGTGCAGTTTTCGAGGATGACGGCCTCGCTGAAGTTGGCGTTGAAGAGTTTGTTATTTCCCCCAAACGCATTGCCTTCTTTTGGCTCGGTACGGTAGGCCAGAAATTTTCCTTTGAAGGTGCAGTTGCGGAACGTGATGGGTGCCTCTACGACGCTGAGGAAGCTTTCGGAATTGCCCCAGCGGCCCTCGTTCACGTTCCGACGGTTGGACAAACTCGTCAGGTCGAGGTCGCCGCTGACAGTCACGTTTTCGTAGGAAACGGCCTCTTTACGGTCAATTTTGGCAAAAATCTCACGGGCTTCGACGCTGCGCTGGGCCAGGGCGGCGGGGAGGGTGAGCAGGGTAAGCAGGGACGCGGCGAGTAGCTTTTTCATGGATTCGGAGATTGTAAGGTTTGCCCGAAAGATGAAGCGGCAGGTCGAAGGGTTGCATCCGCCCTAAAAAATTGGGTTTTTTCCTGAAGCCCTCGCAAAACATTGCGGCCCCGTTTGGTGGTTTCTTGGGTATGCTGCTTCCCGATGCTCCTGCCTTTCCCAAATCTGCTACGCCGCTGGCCGAGGCCACTCCGCTGCTCCGGCGCGTGGCCGAACAGGCGGCCCGGATGGATCACGACGATTCATTTCCCGAAGACGCGTTCCGGTGGCTGGCCGAAGCGGGCCTGCTCGGCGTTACCCTGCCCGGCCAGGAACTCGACCTGACCCAGGCGCGCACGCCACAACTCCTGCACTGGTTGAAACGGGTGGGCGCGGCCAACCTAGCCGTAGGGCGGGTGTACGAGGGCCACCTCAACGCCTTGCAACTCATTTTTCTGTACGCCACGCCCGCCCAGCAGCAACGCTGGTTTGCCGACGTGGCCGAACACCAACGGCTGTTCAGCGTCTGGAATACGCAAGCCGACCACGGCATCCGACTTCACCCGCTGGGCAAGAATCGCTACCGGCTCGAAGGGGCCAAAACGTTCTGCTCCGGCGCGGGCTGGATTCAACGTCCGCTGATTACCGGCGAATGGGTCGGGGCTGAAAAAAAGGGCTGGCAGATGGTGATCGTGCCCACCGAGCGGGTAAAAACCCTCGCCGAAGATCGGCAGTTCTGGCAACCGTTGGGGATGCGGGCCTCGGCGAGTTACCGGCTGGATTTTACGGGCGTGGAACTGACGGAACACGACCTGCTGGGGCCGCCCGACGCGTACTACCAGCAACCGTATTTTGGCGGCGGGGCCTTGCGATTTGCGGCCGTGCAGTTGGGTGGTGCCGAGGCTATTTTCGATGCCACCCGTGCGTACCTGACCGGGTTGGGCCGCACCGACGACGGGTTTCAGCAAACGCGGCTGGCCGAAATGGCCTGGCTGATCGAGTCGGGCCATCAGTGGCTGGCGACGGCCGGGGCCAAAACGGATCAGTGGCTGCGAACGGGCGGGGAAGCTGCCAAAGTGGTGGCCTACGCCAACATGACCCGCACGGCCATTGAGGAAATTTGCCTGCGGGTGATGCCCCTGGCCGAGCGGTCGGTGGGGGCGCGCGGGCTGATGCGGCCCCTGCCGTTTGAGCGCCTTCACCGCGACCTGACTTTCTACCTCCGCCAACCCGCCCCCGACGCGACGCTGCTCGACATTGGCCGTTTTGCTCTGACCCATTCCACCGATGCAAACGACCTCTGGGCGTAACCAGGCGGCGCTGCTCCACCGCACCGGCCCGCCAACCGAACTGACCGACGTCACCAGTCTGGGCGCGACGCTGGTGGTGGCGCCGCACCCCGACGACGAATCGCTCGGCGCGGGGGGCGTTCTGAGTTTGTTGCGCGATGCGGGCCTGCCGGTTTTTGCCTTGTTCGTCAGCGATGGCAGCCAGTCACACCCTAACTCGGCGACCTACCCGCCCGAAACGCTACGCGAGTTGCGCGAAGCGGAAGCCCGCGAAGCCCTGTCGATTTTGGGGATCCTACCCGAAAATGCCACGTTTTTGCGGGTACCAGACACCCAGGTTCCTACGCCGGACGAGGCCGGTTTTGGCGAGGCCGCTCGGGCCATCGCCACCCGGTTGAGCGAGTTCAGGCCCACTACCGTGCTGGTGCCCTGGCGTCGTGACCCGCACCGCGACCACCGCGCCACCTGGCAGTTGCTGCGGCAGGCAGTCGCCACGCTGGATCGCCCAACGCGGGTACTGGAGTATCCGATCTGGCTCTGGGAACTCGGGCAGGACGCGGATCAGCCCCGACCCGACGAAGTGCGGGTGCTGCGGCTGGACATCACGCCCGCCGTGGCGCGTAAGAAACGGGCCATCGCGGCGCACCGTTCGCAGGTGACGCGGCTGATTAACGATGACCCGACGGCGTTTTACCTCTCACCCGAACTGCTGGCGCACTTCGACGTGCCCTACGAATTATTTTTTGAATCGATTCAACCTCTGCCCCATGAGCACCCTGTCGCAGCACTATTTTGACGACGTGTACAAGGCCAGTGAAGACCCCTGGTCGTTTACTAGCAGCGAGTACGAACGAGAGAAATACGCGGCTACGCTGGCCGCGCTGCCCAAGGCCCGTTACGCCAGCGCGTTTGAAATTGGCTGCTCCATCGGCGTGTTGAGCGCCGGGCTAGCCCCCCGGTGTGAGGCGCTGTTGGCGGTCGATGTGAGCGAAACGCCGTTGCGAGCGGCCCGCGAGCGCCTGGCTTCGTTTCCACAGGTAACGATCCGGCAGATGAGCGTACCGGCGGAGTTTCCAACCGGCCCTTTCGATCTGATCTTATTTTCGGAAGTAGGCTATTATTTTTCCCTGCCCGACCTGGAACGGGTGCGGGGGCTGATCATCGAGCGGCTGAGGCCCGGCGGGCATCTGGTCATGGTCCACTGGACGCCCTTCGTCCCCGACTACCCACTCACGGGCGATCGGGTCCACGAGGCATTTCTGGCGCTTGCCAGCCATGGACAGCCCCTGACTCACCTCAGCGGCCAGCGGGCCGAAAAATACCGGCTGGATGTGTTTGAGAAACGTTAACGTTCAAGCGTCGAACGCGTTGCTTTGGAAACTTCGACCTGCCAATTCTTACGAACTCAAAAACCGGCGCAGGTCCCGAATGGCGGTCGTGACGGACACGGAGGCGTAGATTTCCGGCCGGGTGCGTTGCGCCAGTCGTTCCTCTACCCGCTCCCAAAGCTGACCAAAATACGGGCACCCCGCTATTTCGCGGGCCAACCAGATGTGATTGATTTCCAGTGCCCCGGCTAAGTGAGCGACTCGTCGCGCCCGTTCGGCCAGGGGCAGTTGCCAGGCATCGCGCAGTTGGCGACGAACGCTGAATCGACGAACCAGGGCTTCCAATCCGTTCACCTTTGGAATCTGCTGCGCGACTCCCAGGTCGGCCCACTGCTGCAACTGCCACGAAAACCCAACCGCCACCCGCCCCGTCAGCCGGGTAGACGTAAACACCCGCACGGCGGGACTCTGGCGCACCCGGGCATCGATGCGCAGCAGCGCCCGGTAGAAGGCCTCGTCTTCGAGGTACGGCACGGTGGGCAACCGCCCCGCCCGCAGGTACGCCGCGCAGGTAACGGCCAGGCTGGCCCCAAAATGCTGGAAATGCCGGGGCCAGGGATCGTTGGTGCTCGGGTCGAGCCGCGTTTCGAGTCGGGCCACCAGGTGGCGGTACGTCACGTCCCAGAGGTGGTAGCGCCGGGTTCGTTCGGGAAGCGCACCTGTACCGCCTGGGCGGTTGGTGGGTTGCGTCAGAATCCGCCCTCCCACGGCGTCGTTGCCTTTTTCGATCTCAGCAATGTTTTGACAGATCCAGTGGCGGTCTACTACGGTATCGCCGTCCGTCGAGGCAATGATGCCGTTGGTCGTTTCATGGAGGAGCAACCGGCGACAGGCTTCATCCATGAGCAAGCGCCGGACGTAACCAATGTTGGCTTGGGGCGGGGACAGCCAGAGGCGGGCAACGTACAACCCAAAATTGGGGAACTCAGCCTGGTACTGCGTCGCTAAGTCGTAAGACCGATCCGTGCAGTTGTTCGCCAACAGCAGCACTTCGTAGTGGTCGGGTGAGAGCGGTTTGCCCTGACTATCCTCCTGGAGCCGGAGGGCGTCCAACGTGTGCCGGAGATGAGCCGCTTCGTTGCGGACGGGGACAATGACCGAGACGCGTAAGTCAGGATGAGGCTGGGGTTCCTCGAAGAGAAAAGCATTCGGGGGCGATTGAACCGCTACTTCACCACCGTCACCTAGTTCGGTGAATGGAATCATGCACGCTGAAAGAGTAGGACCAGGGAATGCGTCGGCTGCTTTTGACCAGTGCCGACGTAGGGTAGAAAGTTAAATGTGGGGGTAAATGTTTGCGTAGTGGGGAACAGGGCGGGAACAAAAGCAAAAATGTCCGAGTCAATACGCTGATTTGTAGCATTATGACTCGGACACGATGCAGAGGGAGAGGGACTAATCAATTTTTTGCAACTCCTTGTAAAACAGACGTGTTAGCTCTCGTTCCTGGCATTCTGCCAACAGAAACTCCATAAACGGCCTTCCAAACGGCGGAAATTTCAACGCCCACCACCAAACCCTAAAAGGGCACTTCCGGTCTCCTGACGCAATCTACGGCACCTCCAAATGCTGCCGCCCGCTTTGAACTTTGCCCGTAACTGATGGGTATGTCTCGCGAGTAACACGCCCTCCATTTACTGCTGTATTTTTCGAACTAAGTATTTGGGCTGAATTAGTTTAGACTAAATGAGCTGAACTTGATGGTCAA
>CAXTIG010000006.1:0-190242 GCA_964244295.1 uncultured Cytophagales bacterium | reverse complement strand
TACAGTACAAATATAGCGCAACTACCTGTAAATCAACAAAAAGACAAGTCTACTGACTACGCACAGTCCCTACGTTCTCAGTTCATTAAATATTCAGCTTTTGGCCTACAGGGTTTGGCTGAAGCATCCTGATAAAGAAGCAGAAATCGCAGAAATAGTGCCAAGAGCAAGCTGGCTAAATCCTGAAGATTTTGCGGCTTACTACGTATCAGATGGAACGGTTCGTTCAATTATTGATCCTGAATTTGGTTTAATTAGTGACAACGAATTAGATGACGTTTCACAGGATTTGGCCGGCGAACTCGACGCATTACTTTATATTTACCGTAGTAAACCCAAAATAAATGAAAGTGTTAGTTGAGCAAGCGTTTCCAAATACTCTCTTGAAAAATTGTCTTGAAACTCATTCCGAGGTTGCATTTGGAATTACTGATCCTATTGGGCAGGATAGGTGTTACATCGAAAAAGATTTCACAAAACGTATTCACTTCACGGTCAGAAATCCGAGCGAAAGGAAAATTCATTTCTTAGCAATTGACCATTGTCTTTCTTCGAGTGCTGACCCGAAACGTTGTGACTGTGCTGTTTTTGATGAAAGCACGTTTTGTTTTATTGAAATTAAGGAAATAAAGAGCGCGAGTCGGCGAAAAAATGCCCGGAAGAAGGCGAAGACTCAGCTTTTAGCTACGATTGAGTGGTTTAAAAAAAAATCAATTTTGGTCAGGTTGTGCTTGAAGCGCACTTGTGCGTAGGAACCACACAAAATCGTCCGAAAACGGCGAGCAGCGATATTTTTTCAGCAACGAAGTTCGATGAAATTGGCGTCACCCTCTACGACGACAACGAGCAAACGTTTGAGTAACCTCAAAACTCCACCATCTGCTTGTACATCTCGGCCAGTTTTGGGTCTTTTTCCCCGGCTTTGATGTCGCGGCGGAGGCCCTTGACGCCCTCCACGTCGGTGAGCAGGCCCAGCACCTGGTAGGCGGCCAAGCGCACGAAGTAAGTGTCGCCGCGCCGGGCGATGCGCTCCAGTGGGGCAATGCTCCGACGCTTCACTACGTCGTTGGACTTGACGAGGTATTTGCCAAATACGGGCAGAAATTGGTACAATCCGCTGGCATTGAGGCGTTCGAGTTGTTTTTTAAACCAGTCGTAGCGGACTTCGTCGCCACCGTTCGCCAGGAAATTTCCCACCGCCACGACTACTTCCGGGTTGTCGGAATTCTCGAATCGCGTGGCGATGGCCCCGGCGTCTTCGGGTTTGGTGATGAGGTAGGCTTCGAGCGCCTGCGAGGCCACGAGGTCGGAGGTGTCTTGCAGGGCCAGGCGGTACAGCGTCACATTTTCGTCGTCGTTGAACGACGAGAGGGCAATCACCGCCTCCGAGCGCACCATCGGCGAAGGGTCCTGTTTGATGAGTTTCTGGAGCATCAACTCGATTTCCACGAACTGCGGCCCGTCATAATCGGTGAAATTCCCCGCCGCCACCTGCCGGATTTTCCAGAACTTATCCGTCAACGCCAGCATCATGATCGAGCGGGCTACCGAGTCGGTCATGTTGTTTTCCAACCGGGTGATGGCTTCGTACCGGGCGGCGTAATAGTCGGCGTTGCGGAATTGAAACACCCAGTCGCGCAGCGGCTTTTCGTGCTCGATCACCCCCGGAATCACCCGCTCGGCGTCGAGTACCACCAGATCGGGGCGGCGGGTGAGGGGGAATTCGAGCACCTGCCGGGCTTTGTCGAGCGTGATGTCGTAGTGGTTGCGCTTGCCGCCCACCCACACGTCGAGCGTGGTGGGCAGGCGAAACAGGGGCGTGTAGAGCGTGTCCTGAGTTTGGGAAATCGTCACCGCAAAGCGCTTTCCGTCGAAATTCTGCTCCACCTTGATTTCGGGGTGGCCGGGCGAGAGGAACCACTGGTTGAAAAACCAGTTGAAATCCTGCCCGGTCACGTCTTCGATGGCTTCGCGCAGGTCGTGGATTTCGGCGGTTCCGTAGGCGTGGCGGGTCAGGTAGCGTTTCAGCGCTTCAAAAAAAGCATCGTCGCCCACCAGCTTGCGCAACTGGTGCAACACCCGCGCGCCTTTCTGGTAGGAGTGGGCATCGAAGGTGTCTTCGCGGTCGAGGTAGTTGAACCGCACGAGCGGTTCCTGCTTTTGTTCGGCTTCGGCCAAATATTCGTTGAGTTGCTGCCGGGCTACGTAGTCGGCGGCGTCTTTGCCCAGTTTGTGCTCGGCCCAGAGGTACTCGGCGTAGGTGGCAAACGACTCGCTGAGCGGCAAGTTAGCCCAGGATTCCGCCGTGACGTAGTTGCCAAACCAGTGGTGCGAAAGTTCGTGGGCAATGGTGGCGTCGTCGTCGGCATCGACGAGTTGCTTGGGCGTTTTTTGCACCGATTCGCCGTGAACCGTCGCCGTGGTGTTTTCCATCGCCCCGCTCACATAATCGCGCACGACCACCTGGGCGTATTTGTCCCAGGGGAAATTTACCCCGAAACGCTCGTTGAAAAACCGCAGCATTTCGGGGGTTCGACCAAAAATCGCCTTCGCGTGCGGAGCGTAAGCCGGTTCGACGTAGTAACGGATGGGCACCCCGGCCACCGCCGAATCTTCGACAACCGCGTACTCACCCACGGCCAGCATGGCCAGGTACGGCGCGTGGGGTTGGGATTGCCGCCAGTGGTCGGTGCGGCTGCTGTCGGGGTTGAAAATCGAATCAATCAGTGTGCCGTTGGAAAGCGTTTTAAAGGGCGGCTCCACGGTCAGGTACACGTCCTGGGCCATCTTCACGTTGGGCGAGTCGAAGGTAGGAAACCAAGCCGAATTCGACTCAGTTTCGCCCTGAGTCCAGAGTTGCCTGGGTTTGGTCGAGTCCGCGCCGCTGGGGTTGATGAAGTACAGCCCCCGGTTGCTGCGAATTGCTTCGCTGCCGCCCGTGGGCAGTTCGGTGGGGCGGGCCACGTACCGGATTTGCACGTGAAAGCGCTGATTTTTTGAAAAACTCTGCTTCAAATTCACCCGCAGCACCTGCCCGTCGTAGCGAAACGGGAGCGAGTCAACGGCCAGCACCGAACCATCGGGCAGGAGCAGGGTATCCTGGCGGGCTTTTCGGCTGGCCAGTGCCGCCATCAAAAGGGAATCCTGGCCTAAGGTACCGGAGGTATCAGCCCGTAAAAAAGCCAGTAACGTATCGCGTCGGGCCAGCCGGGTACGCAGGGCTTCGCTGGCGGGCAACGAATCAATCCGTAAAACCGAGGCGATGCTCATGCCTTTGGCATCGAGCACGAGCGTGTTTTCGGGGTAAAAATGCGGGCGGAGGGTGAGCGTGGCCGTGCCCTGAAGTTGCTGCCGGGTCCAGTCGGGGCGGAGTTCGAGCCGGGTGTGAAGCAGGTCGTGTGAGAGCGGGCGGCTGGGCCGGTACGGGCCTTTTTTCGGTACCCAGGCGGGCGCTTTCTTCGCCGCTCCCGGCGTCGGAGCGGTGGGCAACACGGGGGCACTTTCTTCAATGATGGGTTGCATGGCCTTCGCCCGCTCCGCCGAATCCACCAGTACCGGCACGTTGGGCTGCCGGGGAGGGACGGAGGGCGAAAGCTGCGCCAGGCTGCGGGTGGTCAGCAGCGAAACTAAAAAAACGAAAGGGAGGGTCGCGTAGCGAAATCTCATGCGGACGGGGTGCGGTACGGTTGAGCTAACGACGAAATACTGTTTTTCGGGTGAAAACGGTGTTAGCTGAAACAGGTATTTTCAATAAACCCGTGATTTTTGAGACTGCAAAACGGGTGGAACGATGAATGAAAAGTAATTTAATTCTTAATTCTTAATTCTCCCTGTCGGGCGGCTTGAATGGCCGGACCGTAAGAGGCCAGCAGGGTGATTCCCACCAGAGCCAGGGCCGTCAGCACAAAATCGCTGCTTTTCATTTTCACGGGGTAGGCGTCCACCAGCGAGGTGATTATGCCCATTTTAACCAACCCAAATTGCTGTTGCGCCCAGCACACCAGCACGCCGAGCGCCAGGCCCAGCACCGCCCCGATGGCCGCCACCAGCGCCCCTTCAGTCAGGAAAATCCGGCGGACCAGCGTGGGCGTGGCCCCCATCGCGTAGAGCACGCGCACATCGGCCTGCTTGTCGAGGGCGAGCATACTCAGCGAACAATAAATGTTGAACGAGGCCACGGCGATGATGAGCGTGATGGTGATAAAGACGAACAATTTTTCAATCTGAATAGCCCGGAGCAGCCCGGTGTGTTGCTCGTCGGGGGTTTGAATTTTAAACCCAGCGCCCATCAGCCCCGCCGCTGCCGCTTTTACCGCTTCGGGGTCGGCACCGGGCTGGAGGCGGAGTTCGACGGCACTGCGGCGGTTGGGCGCTTCAAAAAGCCGCTCGGCAAGCGGGAGGGGTACGATCACGTACTGGTCGTCGTAGGCCTGCTCGATGCTGAACACCCCGCCCGGCTGCACCGGCTCGCGCACGAAGGCATCGGCGGTGGGCAGACTGAGGTTGGCATCGCGGCGGGGGTACCAGAGTTCGAGCGGGCTGAGGTCGTCGTCGAGTGCCACGCCGAGGCTGCGCGCCACGCCGTACCCCAGCACGGCAAAGGCTTCGGGGCCGCGTTGCAGGGTCAGGCTCCCTTCCACCAGGGCAGTGTCCATTTGGGGCCGGGTGGCGAAATTATCGTCCACGCCCCGGAGGGTTACCACTGCCCGCCGACCCCGGTACTGCACAAGGGCATTTTCTTCGATCACCTGCGCCGCTGCCAACACGCCGGGCACCCGGCGGAGTTGCTGAAAGCGGTTCGCGTCGAGGGTGAAGCGTTTACCCTGCACCGGGCTGATTTTTAAATCAGCGTCGAAGGTGCGGAAGAGTTGGCGGTTGAAATCTTCCAGCCCGTTAAACACCGACAGCACCACCACCATCGCCATTGCTCCCAGACCCACGCCCACCATCGAAATGTTGGCAATCAGGCTGATGAACGTCTTTTTATTCTTCGAAAAAAAATACCGGCGGGCGATGCGGAGGGGGAGGGACATGGGGACTACGTGATTGAGTGATTGAGTGAGGGAGTGATTGAGTGAGGAAAAGACATCTGCTTTCCCCCACTCAATCACTCCCTCACTCAATCACTCCTTTTCTGCTGGCGGAATCTCCAGCCCGGCAAAGAGGTCGTCCATTTTGGCGGCGTATTCGGCGGTGTCATCGAGGTAAAACTGCAACTCCGGGATGACGCGCACCTGGTGACGGATGCGATTAGCGAGGTGCTGGCGGATGGTTTTGGTTTGGACGCGGAGCGTGTCGAGGAGTTCTTCCTTGTCTTTGACGAGCATGAAACTCAGGTAAGCGCGGGCAATGCCGAGGTCGGGCGTCACTTTCACTTCGGTGACGGTGATAAACGCACCCTCGACCAAGCTGCGGGCATCGCGTTGAAAAATTTCGCCCAGGTCTTTCTGAATCTGCCGGGCGAATTTTTGCTGTCGTTTGGAATCCATGAAATGAAGTCGTTAGTCGGTAGTCGTCAGTCGATAGCGGGTAGTCGTTGTAAGCCGTGGCCGGGGTAGGCATCGGCCGGATGAGAGTCGTCTGAATAAAAAATCATACCGGTTTCTGCTAACGACTATTGACTGACGACTATCGACTTTTTTACAAATATCCGCAATTCCGGGGAGTTTGCCGGAAGGAGCATCGACGTTTCCCCGAAAAGAGCCGAACTTTGGCGGTCAAATCTGGTCTGCCCGCTCCCGTGCTTAGTTTTTTCCGTTCCAACGCCGTTTTTCAAGTAGTCAGCCTGCTGCTCCTGCTGGTGCTGGTGCGCTTGCCCGCTTACCTGAGTGGCTTGCCGCTACTCGTGCCGGAGTTGCAATGGATGCTGCTGGGCGAACAACTCGATAAGGGCCTGATGCTGTACGCCGACGTGTGGGACAGCACCGCGCCGCTCGCGGCCCTGGTGTACGCCGGAATCGGGGCCGTGTTCGGGCGGTCACAGGGGGCCTACCAGGCCCTGGCGTTGCTGATTTCGGCGGTGCAGGTGGTGTATTTCAACGAATTGATGAACCGGCGCGGGGCTTTCTCGGAGCGCAGCTACCTTCCGGGTTTGATGTACCTCGTGGTGCTGAGTACCTCGGTGGACAGCTTCACGCTTTCGCCCGCACTGATGGCGACGCTGCCGTTGCTGCTGGCACTGAGCACCTTGCTCAAGCAACTCGACCGGGCCGGGGCCACCGACGATGTGTTCGAGATTGGGTTCTACGTCAGTGCCGCGTTGTTGTTTTACCCGCCCGCCGGGTTATTTATCCTCTGGGCGTTCGTGTCGTTGCTGCTCTACAGCGGGGCCAGTTTCCGGCAGCACGCATTGCTGGTGTTCGGCTTTTTGTTTCCACTCCTGATCACCCTCCTGTATTATTACCTCGACGGAAATTTCGACGCCTTCCAGCGCATTTTTCTGACTTCGGTGTTGCAAATCCGCCAGTACAACCTCAACGATTTTCGCAGTCTGCTACTCGCCGTGTTGCTACCGGTTACATTCGCCGTACTCGGCTTTCTTCGAATGCTCAACTCCGGCCGTTCGACTAACTTTCAAAGTCGCGTGCAGCAAATCATGGCGTTCTGGGTAGTTACGGCGGTGTTGTCCATCGCCCTGATGTCGTTTCTGGCTCCGATGCAGTTTGTACCCTTCGTGCCCTGCATCGCGTTTTTTTGCGTTTATTTTTTCACTACGTTCCGCAAGCAATGGCGGGCTGAAGTTCTTTTTCTGCTGTTTTTTGGGGGCGTGTTGGCCATCGGGTATCAGGCGGTGGCGAGCAACACGCCCACCGGGCAGTTGGCCAACCTGCGGTTGAAACCCGCTGCGCTACCCGCCGAGATTCGCGGCAAGCGCATCATTGTACTCGGCGATGCCCTGAGCGAATACCAGAACAACTATCCGGCCACGCCCTACCTCAACTGGAACCTGGCCCGCTACGACCTCGAACGCCTCGATAACTACGACAACGTCATCAACATCCTGCACAACTTCGAACAGGATCCGCCCGAGTACATCATCGATCGCCAAAATCTGGTGCCCAAACTCTTCCAGCGCATCCCCGCCCTCGAACGCCGCTACCAGCGGGTAGGAGAGGGAATTTATCAGAGAAGAGAGAAGAGAGGATAGAGAAGAGAGAAGAGAGAAAAGGCAGTCAGACCGCTGCTGGGGTTGCATTTTTCTATTCTCTCTACTCTCATCTCTAGTTAACATCCCATTTTCTCCACCCGGCGCTCGTGGCGACCGCCTTCAAAATCGGTCTTCAGGAACGTATCCACGCAAGTTTGGGCCAGTTCGATAGCGATGAAGCGGGCGGGGAGGCACAGCACGTTGGCGTTGTTGTGCCGCCGAACGAGGGCGGCGACTTCCGGCTCCCAAACCAGCCCGGCCCGGACGCCCGCGTGCTTGTTGGCCGTCATGCACACGCCGTTGCCGCTGCCGCATACCAGGATTCCAAAATCAGCTTCGCCGCTTTCGACGGCCCGCGCCACGGGGTGGGCAAAATCCGGGTAATCCACCGAATCGGGGAGGTAGGTGCCGAAATCGGTGACCAGGTGCCCTTGGAGGCTGAGGAGGTCGGCAATGGCTTTTTTGTAGGCTAAACCGGCGTGGTCGGCGCCGACGGCGATGCGGAGGGACATTTTGGAAGAAGGTATGGATTTTGTAACAATTCGGGAGAAAACCGCGTTAGCAGACTCCGCCCGCGTGGCTGGCGTAGGGCAAAAGTAACCATTCTCTTCCATTCAGGCAGACCGGTTGGGGGCTTCGGTTCGCCTGGTAAGTACGTAAATTGATCATGAAAACGGACGAAGTAACCGCATCCGGCGAGGCGCAAAACGGTATTTCCGTGGCGATTCCCGCCAACCCTAAACTACCCAAACCAACCCACGACCTTTCGGAGAAAAGCAAACTCACCGACGTTTCGCTGATGAACCCCGCCGTGCCCAACGACGAGGCCATGATTCGCGAAGCCTTTCAGGATCGCAACTGGAACGAAATCAAAAGCGCCGATTCATGGGTGGTTTTTAAGGTGATGGCCGAATTTGTGGAAGGGTTTGATCGCATGGCCAAAATCGGCCCCTGCGTGTCAATTTTTGGTTCGGCCCGCACACCTGTGGATTCGGAGTATTACAAAATTGCCCAGGAAATCGCCTGTAAACTGGTTGAACAGGGCTACGGCGTGATCACCGGTGGCGGGCCGGGCATCATGGAAGCCGCCAACAAAGGGGCGCAGTCGAAGGGCGGCAAATCGGTGGGTCTGAACATTAAACTGCCCCACGAACAGTACCCGAACAAATTTATCGACCACGACAAGAGCATCAATTTCGATTTTTTCTTCGTGCGAAAAGTGATGTTCGTGAAATACGCCCAGGGTTTTGTGGTGCTGCCCGGCGGTTTTGGCACGCTCGACGAATTGTTCGAGGCAATGACGCTCATTCAGACGGGTAAAATCGCCCGCTTTCCCATCGTACTGGTGGGGAAATCGTTCTGGGAGGGACTCTTGGGCTGGATCGAAGCCGTGATGCTCCAGCGGGAACACACCGTCAGTCCCGGCGATATGAAGCTGATCAGCGTTGTAGACACGCCCGACGAAGCCGTGCAGGTGATCGATGAGTTCTACTCGAAATACCTGCTGAAGCCGAATTTTTAGAGAAGGAGAAAGGAAAAGGGGAGAAAAGAGAAAGGGCGAAAAATCCTTTCTTCTTTCTCCCCTTTTCCTTTCTCCTAAAACTCCAGGTACGGCGTTAGCTTCTCCAACGTTTTCACGTCCAGCACCTTCACATTGAGCAAGTCGTTGGGGGAGCCAAACGGCCCGTGCTGCTGCCGGTAGGCGATGATGGCCCGCGCCACGTGAAATTTCAGGTAGGGATGCCGGAGTTGCTCGAAGGTGGCCGAGTTGACGTTGAGGCGGCGCAGTTGCGGGTTGCGCAGCGTGGCGTGTTTGAAAAGTTCGTCCACCACCACCGAATCCAACCCCCAGACTTCCCGCACCTGGTTGAGGTCGTGAAAGCCGCCGAACTCCCCCCGTTTTTTCACGATCCGCGCCGAGAGTTTGGAACCGATGCCGTACACCCGCTTCAATTCGGTGGTGTCGGCGGTGTTGAGGTCGAAGGTGAAAGTGGCTTTGGGGGTGGGTTTCGGGCTTGGCGGGGGAGGGGCGGACGCTTCAGAAGCCGGGCTGCTCTCGACAGCGGGCGGGCCATCCGCCCGCGCCGCCCTTCCATCGGGCAGTTGGATGTAGGGTTCGAGGCGCTGGTAGGTTTCTTCGGAGAAATCGTAAATCCGCAATAAATCTTCTTTTTTCCGAAACGTGCCGCCCTTTGCACGGTACTTCAGGATGCGCTCGGCCAGCCAGCGCGGCAGGCCGAGTTGTTGCCATTGTTCACTCGAAATCTGGTTGGGATTGAAGGCGAAAAGCCGCACCGGAAGTGCGTCCGGCGATTCATTCTCCGGTGTTTCCGTATTGCGGCTGGCGTAGCGTCGCTCCGGGCGGGTTTCGGCGGCTTTGATTTCCAGCCCGGCCAGCAAACTGTCGAGTTGACGACGGTCGGCTGGGCTGGGTTCGGGGGAATGCGTGGGCCACAAATCGAGCGCAAATGGAGCCAGCAGCGCCAGCACCACGATGCCCATCAGCACCAGAAAACCCCGCGCTTCGCTGACGCTGAAACCGAAATAATCCTGAACGGCGCGGTGGAGGCGGCGGAACATGGCGTGGAGTTGAAGAGGAATTTGGCAAAAATTAGGATTGCCCTTCCGGCTTCAAAACCGTTCGCTCAGTACACCGTAAGATTTTCGTAATCAATTTGTTCGGGACGAGATACCGCCTGGGGTTGGATGCCGTCAATTTTCCGAAAGCCGTTGATGTCATTCCGAAAATTCTCGTCGATTGCAATGGCAATTTTTCGGTAAGAAAGGAAAACGGTTCGCAAATGCCAGTGGTCTTCGTGGTTGCAACAAAGGCCTTTTTCCTCGCGCTTGGTTAGTTTGAAAGCCTTGTGCTCTTCGCTCGGAATGACCCTCAAACGGCCTTTACTGAGCAGTAAATTTACCAAAACTGCGATGTTCTGATTTGTACGTCCGTACTCCACTAATAACTTTTGGGAAACTACCCAAACTCCTTCGTGCTTGAGCCATAAAAGAAGTTTTTTGTACTCCGGGTCAAGCGGATTCTGGAAATTTTTGGCAACATTGGTATCAATAAAAATGTCTTTCATTCGACGGCATTTAAGGCAATATCCATCACGTCCAACATATACGTTTCAAAAAAACCGACGGGAGCGCCTTTGATTTGACCATCCGTGGTAAATTCCACGTCGTGGACAACGCTTTTTATTCCGTCGTTTTCAAAATAGTAGACTTTTACGTCTTCTGGATTTAATTCGCCTTTGACAAGGAGCAGTCGAATTCTATTGAGTAAGTATTCGCTGTGTGTTTCAATTACGTATTGTTTTTGAGTACGTCTAACTTGGTTGGTCAGATAATTGGCAAATGATGCTTGAACTTTAGGATGAAGGTGAATTTCGGGTTGAGAAATTGTTAAGCAAGACAAATCAGATAATTGTAGATCAGCTATAATTATAGGTAAAAATTGACTTATTCCAAATCCAACATCTGTCAATGAAGCCATTATTGAAGAGTTTTTCGCTTTAATTTTTAACTCGAATCTCCCTCCTTTTAGTTGGTTTGATAGAATGACATCTGCTAAATCAAGCTCATTAATTATGTTAATAAATTCTGTATATTTTGTGTAATTTGCTTCTTCCCATCGAATGATTTGATCGATATAACCTTCTCCATCCGATAAAACCTTTGTTTCTGACCTGGATTTCTGATAGTAGGTACGAGCAGGCGGCTGACGAAAAGATCCAATGTAGTTAAAATCATCATCAATTGATTTAATTCTTTCAGATAAAATTTCAATTAATGAATGTAAGATAAAGTTTTTTGAAAAATCGGTACTACTTTCATTAAATGAATTCATAAAATCGTCAAAGGAAATCTTTTTTTTTGTTTTTAGATGGAGTTTAGATTTTGTATATCTGAAAGGTTTAAAGTGGGTTTTTCCAAGAAAATGATTTAACGATTCCTTATTCATAAAAGAAGCATATGTCGATTCGAATTCTAAAATAGATTTTAAAGTATTTTCTTCAAAAAAAACTTTTATATTTACAGGGAGCATATCTACATTAATATTTGATAGTTTTGGTAAGCCGTTCTTGTGATCGATTTGCCAATTTGTAAAGATTTTTCCAAGAGAATCTTTGTTGTATTTTGCTTTAAATAATCCTTCAAGAGAAATCTCAATAGTATTATTTTCCTCATTCCCTTTCACCATCTCCTCAAAACTCCCCATATTCACATACTTCCCATTCGGTGAAAGGTAAAACGGAAACCGCTCCGTCTGTAAAACGGCAAGGATGGCATTGATGAGCGAACTCTTCCCGCTGCTGTTCGCGCCCGTCAACAGGGTGATGGGCGCGAACTTCACGTCCACCTCTTCGAAGCACTTGAAATTTTTGAGCGAAAGCGAATTGATCAACATGGCTTGACGGGGTCTTGATGGGCTAAAGTTACGTTTTCCGGCGAATCTCCGCACGCCAACCCCACGCCGTTCGGCGAACTTCCGTATTTTTGCCCCCCATGAACACGACTACCCCGGCCCCGGCCACTGGAACGCCAGCCACTTCCCTCCAGGACATCATCTCCCACGCCAAAGAATACGGCTTCGTTTTTCCTTCCTCCGAAATTTACGACGGCCTCCAGGCTGTGTACGACTACGGCCAGAACGGCGTCGAACTCAAAAACAACCTCAAGGCCCTTTGGTGGAAGGCCATGACCATGCTTCACGACAACGTGGTGGGCATCGACGCTTCCATTTTTATGCACCCACTCACCTGGAAGGCTTCGGGCCACGTCGACTCGTTCAACGACCCGATGATCGACAACCGGGATTCCAAAAAGCGATACCGGGCCGACCAACTCCTCGAAGGCAGGGCCGAAGAATACGCCGCCCACGGCCACCCCGAACGCGGCCAGGCACTGTTGCATCGGATGGGTCGCCTGCTCGATGCCAACGACCTGGAAGGAGTGCGCGAATTGATTCTTGAGGAGGGCATCAAAGACCCCATTTCGGGCACCGACAACTGGACGGAAGTGCGCCAGTTCAACCTCATGTTCAGCACCCAGGTGGGGGCCGTGAGCGAAGATGCCAGCCTGATTTACCTGCGCCCCGAAACGGCGCAGGGGATTTTCGTCAATTTCCTGAACGTCCAGAAAACGGGTCGGATGAAATTACCTTTCGGCATCGCCCAGATTGGCAAAGCCTTCCGGAATGAAATCGTGGCGCGGCAGTTCACCTTCCGGATGCGGGAGTTCGAGCAAATGGAAATGCAGTTTTTCTGCCGCCCCGGCACTGAAAAAGAATGGTACGAACACTGGAAAGCCGCCCGGATGCGCTTCCACCAGGCGGTGGGGCTACCCGCCGAACGCCTCAAATTTCACGACCACGAAAAACTGGCCCACTACGCCAACGCCGCCGTGGACGTCGAGTACCAGTTTCCGTTTGGTTTCCGCGAAATCGAAGGCATCCATAGCCGAACCGATTTCGACCTGAAAAGTCACCAGGAGTTTTCCAAAAAGAAACAACAGTACTTCGACAACGACCTCGACGAGGCCGGAAAACCCTACGGCAACTACATCCCCTACGTGGTGGAGACCTCCGTCGGGGCCGACCGGCTGTTCCTGGCCGTGTTTTGCAATGCGTTTACGGAGGAAACTTCCGGCGAAGGAGCCGAGGCCAAAACCCGCACGTACCTGAAATTCCACCCGGCGGTGGCCCCCGTGAAGGCGGCGATTTTGCCCCTGGTGAAAAAAGATGGCTTGCCCGAAAAAGCCCGCGAAATCCAGAATCTGCTCAAATTCGATTTCAACGTATTTTACGAAGAGCGCGACAGCATCGGCAAGCGCTACACCCGGCAGGACCTCATCGGTACGCCGTTCTGCATCGCCGTGGACCACCAAACGCTGGAAGACGACACCGTCACCATCCGCCACCGCGACACCACCCAGCAGGAGCGCGTGCCCATTGCTGAGTTGAAGGCCCGCATCGGCCACGCCGTTTCGATGGAGCGGATTTTTGAACGATTGTAGGGAACAGGTCAGGCTTTAACCGGCCTGTATTGATTGGGGCGGCGTTGCTGAAAGCCCTTGCCAGTAAGTTGAGCAACCTTTACGCCGAACGCAGCGTACTGTTCTACGATCCAGCCAACAATTTTGAGCCGAGGCTGTTTATGAAGAAATACGGAGCGGATTGGGGCAAGCAGAAGTTGCGGTTCTCCGTCCCTGAACCGAGGGAAGTCTAATTCAATTGGTTTTATTGACAAACCCCAAGTGAGACCGAGCCTGGTCAATTTGAGACAGAGCAATCGAATTTTCTCGTTTGGGCATTCGGTTTCCAAAAGGATTGACAGTAAACTAAAAGGTAGTACTCATTCATAATTTAAATTTGATAACCATCTGAAAATCAAAAGTTTGAATTGTTTTCTATCCCTAATGCCGAGCCGTTGAGCAATCGTCTGCAAAAGAAAATTCAGCAGAAAAATTTAAATTTGTTGGGGAGTTAAGTAAAACCGCCCTATTTTCGGTCGTTCAATAACCGCCAGACGGAATTTACACTAAAACGTTTCGGATAAACTTGCTGATTCAGACGATACGAATCGCCGCCGCCCAGTTTATCAGAATTTCGTTGATGCAACCGTCAGCGCTCCAGTTTCGACCAAATTTGAAATTCGCACACCGCCATTTGCATAGCCTCTACCGTTTCGGCGGTACTTCCTCCGGGGAGTTTGGCCCTGAAAAGTAACTATGTTTTTTTCTGAGAGAGGGATGAAAAAAGGCTACTGGATTTTCCGGTAGCCTTTTTACTTGTCCGGCCCAGCAACAGCCGGAGGGCACGGTTTTTTTGCCAGTGGGCGGGCGACCCATCCCGACCAGGGCCGGGGTGTTTTGTTTCACCTACAATCCTTCTTTTCATGAAAGCAGACATTGGCGTCCCCCAGAACCGACTTCAGGAAATGGCCAACCGGCTCAACGTGTTGCTGGCCGATGAACACGTGCTGTACGTAAAAACCCGCAATTACCACTGGAACGTGACGGGCAAGAGTTTTTTTGAATACCACGAACTTTTTGAAAAGCAGTATACCGAAATCGCGGAGCGGATCGATGAAGTGGCTGAAGAAGTTCGCGTGTTGGGCCACCACTCGGTGGGCAGCATGAAGGATTTCCTGGAATTGGCCCGCCTGCTCGAATCGAAGCAACACGCTACCAGCGAGGCGCTCAAAATGATCGAAGAATTGAAAGACGACCACGAGTCCATCGTAAAAGCGACCCGGCAAGACATCGAAAAAGCCGACGAGTTCAAGATGGATACGACCTCCGATTTCCTGGTGGACATCGTGAAATACCACGAAAAAACCGCCTGGATGCTCCGGGCGTATCTGGAATAATTAGAAAAGCCCCCCGACCCCCGAAGGAAAGCCCCGCGCGGCATCCGCCCCAACCCCCGAAGGGGAGTTTAAATTTACATAAAAGCTCCCCCTTCGGGGGTTGGGGGGCTTGGCTTTTTATTCAACCATGCACAGCTACGACACCCTTTCCCAGGCCACCAACGACTTGTTGGCCCGGGGGTATACCGAAAACTTTACGCTGGAAGGCGAGCAACTCACGAGTAGTAAACTCAACCTCCGCTTCAATCCCGACGACTTCGAAATCGTGGAAACCCACCGTTTCGAAGGTGAAAGCGACCCCGGCGATATGTCGGTGGTGTACGCGATTGAATCGAAAGATGGACAAAAAGGGTTGATGGTCAATGCTTACGGCACTTACGCCTCGACAGCATCCGGCGAAATGGCCAAAAAATTGAACAGCGTAGGCTAAACCAACTGGTGAAGGGTGAGTTGTGAAATGTGAAGGGTAAAATTCACATTTCACAACTCACCCTTCACCAGTTCCCCCGTGCGCATCACCATTCCCACAACCGTTGCCCAGCCCGTCGAAGTGGTGTGGGCTAATTTCAACGCCGCCCTTTTTAAGAAACTTTCCCCGCCTTTCCCGCCCTCCCGTCTCCTCCGTTTCGACGGCTCAATGCCCGGCGATGAAGTCCATATCGAGCTAAACTTCCTGTTTTTCAAGCAAGTCTGGGTCAGCCGCATCACCGACCAGCGCCAGACGCCCGATGAAATCTATTTCGTGGACGAAGGCGTAAAATTGCCGTTTTTCCTGCGAGCCTGGCACCATAAACATCGGATCGTGCGGCGCGACGAAGGCAGCATCATCATCGAAGAGATTGACTTCAAAACCCCTTCCATTTTGACGGACTGGCTTTTTTACCCTATTTTGTACGGTCAATTTCGGTATCGAAAACCCGTGTACAAACGAGAGTTTACGTAGTTTTCGGTTTTCAGTTCAGGATTTCGTTAACTGAAAACTGTAAACCGAAAACTACGTAAACTCAAAACTCACCTCCATGAAAATCACGATTACCACCCGCATCTTTCTCGGCATGGTGCTGGGGATTCTGATTGGCTGGCTCTGGCCCAACAACCCCGAAGGATTTGGCGGCGAAGACCTGGCGATTCTTTCCAAAATCTTCCTGCGGCTCATCAAAATGATCATCGGTCCGCTGGTGTTTGCCACGCTGGTGGTCGGCATCGCCAAGTTGGGGGATTTCAAAGTGGTCGGGCGGATTGGGCTGAAAACGCTGGCTTATTTTTATTTCGCCACGATTCTTTCCCTGCTGGTGGGGCTGCTGGTGGTCAACGTGGCGAAACCCGGCCAGGTGATGAGCTTGCCGCTGCCGCCCAAGGGAGCCGACATCGGCGTGGAAGCGAAGGCGCTGACGCTGGAAAACTTCCTCACCCACATTTTCCCGACGTCCATTTTCGAGTCGCTGGCCACCAACGAGATTCTGCAAATCGTGGTGTTCAGCCTGTTTTTTGGCGTGGCGGTGGGCAGTGTGGGCGAGAAGGGTAAAATCATGATCAAAGCCCTCGATTCGCTATCGCACATCATGTTCAAAATTACCGGCTACGTGATGGAATTCGCGCCCTTCGGGGTGCTGGGGGCCATTGCCAACATCGTGGCCCGGCAGGGTCTGGGCATTTTGGCGGGCTACGCGTACCTGATTGTGTGCTTTTTCGGCGGGCTGTTGTTTTTCCTCTTCGTGGTGCTCTGGGGCATTTGCCTGGTGATGCGGATTCCGTATTTGAAGCTGCTGGCTCACGTGAAAGATGCCATTATTTTGTCGTTCAGCACGGCTAGTTCGGAGGCCAGTTTCCCGCAGACCATCGAAGCGCTTAAAAAATTCGGCTGCTCCGAGCGCATCGTTTCCTTCGTGCTGCCGCTGGGGTATTCCTTCAACCTCGACGGATCGATGCTGTACATGACCTTCGCCACGGCCTTCATCGCCCAAGCCTACGGCATCACGCTGACCGTCGAGCAGCAAATTCTGATGTTGCTTACGCTGATGGTCACGTCCAAAGGCATCGCGGGTGTACCGAGGGCTTCGCTTGTGATCATTGCCGGGACGCTGGCTACGTTTGGGTTGCCGCAGGAGGGGCTGGCGCTGTTGCTGGGCATCGATCAGGTGCTCGATATGGGCCGCAGCGCCACCAGCGTGGCCGGCAATGCCGTGGCGACGGCGGTGATCTCGAAGCTCGAAGGGGAGTTGCAACTCGACCGGCCGGTCGTGGTGGAGGCGGAGGCCTAGCGTCCGCCGGTTCAGTCGGCGTAGGTGTTGATAAAAATAAGCGCGGCAATCGGGGGAGTCGTTGCGTTTCTTCCCAAAAACCAGCACTTTACGGCTGGTTTTCTTTTTTACTCACCTCACCCCCCCTGATCCGATGAACGAATCGCTGCCACTCGAAAAAGAACTCGCGGGAATCTTCAAGGACAAACTGCCCGCTTTCCCGGAAGAAATCAAGGAATTACTGGTCAAAATTGCCCCCTGGCTGGCGCTGATCGGGGTGATATTTGGAGCACTAGGTTTTTTGGCTGCCGTGGGCGTGGGTAGTTTTATCTCAGTGGGTTCTATCGGCGTAGGAG
The DNA here is from genome assembly GCA_964244295.1 of uncultured Cytophagales bacterium. Classification (GTDB taxonomy): domain Bacteria; phylum Bacteroidota; class Bacteroidia; order Cytophagales; family Spirosomataceae; genus JAJAZB01. The sequence goes on along the minus strand of CAXTIG010000006.1, from coordinate 173,123 downwards.
CTTACGGTTCGCTCTGGGCCTACTGGATTTCTATTATTGCGCTTGGTGTCGTGACGGTCATTTACATCCTGGCATTTTCACCACTCCGGGCGCGGCAGCGAAAGGGCTGGGCACTGCTGTATTATGCCCTGCTGGTCAATTTACTCAGTAGTCTGCTTACGTTTAGCATCATCGGTTTACTCATCGGGGGCTTTCTGGGCTTCTGGATTTTATTTCAGATTCGCGAAAAATACAGTTGAGCGCTTAAAGGGTTGCTTCCCGCCCGCCCCGAGTAATCGGGACGGGCTTTTTTGTTGCCACTCGCCCCGCCGAACCGAGCGTTTATCAAAAGAACTTGCCGGGGCTTCCGGGCGGGGTTACTTTTGGGTACATCCTTACCAAAAACAAGCCTTGAACCAACTCGAAATCCGTAACGTCGTGAAGCGTTACGCCGCCCACACCGCCCTCGACGACGTGAGCCTCAACATCCCGCAGGGCCGCATCTTCGGCCTGCTCGGCCCCAATGGCGCGGGGAAAACGTCGCTCATCCGCATCATCAACCAAATCACCGCCCCCGACGAGGGCGAGGTACTCTTCGGCGGCGAACACCTCCAGCCCAAGCACATCAGCCGCATCGGCTACCTACCCGAAGAGCGGGGCTTGTACCGAAAAATGAAGGTGGGCGAGCAACTCCTCTACCTGGCCCAACTCAAGGGCCTGACCTCCCGCGAAGCTACCGAACGGCTGAAACGCTGGTTCATCAAATTCGACATCAAAGACTGGTGGGGCAAAAACGTGGAAGACCTCTCGAAGGGGATGCAGCAGAAATGCCAGTTTATCGCCACCATCGTCCACGAACCCGAACTGATTATTCTCGACGAACCCTTCTCCGGCTTCGACCCCATCAACGCCAACCTGCTCAAGGACGAAATTCTGGAGTTGAAGGCTAACGGCAGCACCATCATTTTTTCGACCCACCGCATGGAATCGGTCGAGGAGCTGTGCGACCACATCGCCCTGATCAATCGCTCGAAGGTGGTGCTCGACGGGGAGAAAAAGGCGATTAAACAACAGTTCAAGGACAACAGCTTCACCCTGGAATACACTGGTGCGACGCCGATTCTACCCGGTGGGTACGAGGTGTTGAACGCGCACGAACTAGAGCCGGGCGTGGGCCGGATGCACGTCCGCATCGGCGAGGGCGGCAGCGTCAACGGCCTGATTACGAGTTTGCTGGGGCAGGTCGAGCTTCGGTCGTTTCAGGAAAACATCCCTTCATTCAACGAAATCTTCATTAAAACTGTCGGTGGCGTGGTCGACGCGGACTTTAGTTCGCGTGCCTGAGTCGTCGTGCCAACCCTTAACCGCTACGGACTAAAGTCCGTAGTTACCACATGAACAAAATCCTACTGATTATCCAGCGCGAGTACCTGGTTCGGGTCAAAAAGCGCTCGTTTCTGCTCACCACGCTCCTCACGCCCGTACTCATCACGGCCATTTACGCCGTGCCCGCGTTGCTTTTCCTGAACGGCAACGAAACAAAATCCATCCAGGTACTCGACGAAACGGGTACGTTTCGCCAGAAACTAAAAAGTGACAAGGAATATGCCTACACCTTTGTAAACGGCCCGGTTGAAACCGCTAAGAAGTCGATGCTCGCGAGCAAGGCCGCCGCGCTGGTGTACATCCCCCGCGACATCGTGCAGCGCCCCGACGGCCTGCAACTGTTCGCGCCCAAAACCGTCAGCATCGGCGTGCAGAACGACGTGGAGCGGGTGGTGCAGGAAGAAGTGCGCAACCAACGCCTCGCCAACGCGGGCATCGACGTGAAGGTGGTCGAAGACAACCGGGTGAAAGTGAGCGCCCGCACGTACAGCCTCAGCGACGAAGGCGAGAAAGCGAGCAGTTCGGGCGTGGCAACGGGTCTGGGCTACGCCATCGCGTTTATCTTGTACATGACCGTGTTCCTGAGCGGTTCGCAGGTGATGAACGGGGTTATCGAGGAAAAATCGAGCCGCATCATCGAAGTCATCATCTCGTCCGTGAAGCCCATGCAATTGCTTTTGGGCAAAATCATTGGCGTGGGGCTGGTCGGGCTAACCCAGTTCATACTCTGGATTTTGCTGACGGCCGCCATCACCAGTGGCGTGACGAGCCTGCTCACCAAGAAATTTGAAGCAAAAGCCAAAACCGAAGCCAGCGTCGGGGCGAGGGTGACCGATGCGCAGCAAGCCCAGGCTCAATTGCAGGCCCAGAATCCGATGACGAAGGTGAACGAGGCCCTGGCCAATTTGCCCCTGGGTAAACTGCTGTTCTGCTTCCTGTTTTACTACCTGAGCGGCTACCTGCTGTACAGTTCACTGTTTGCGGCGGTGGGGTCGGCGGTCGAGACGCCAGCAGAGGCCCAGCAACTGCTTTTTCCGGTCACGATTCCGCTCATTCTGAGCATTGCCATCATCTCGTTCGTCATCAACGAACCCGATAGCAAGGTGGCGTTCTGGGCGTCCATCATCCCGTTTACGGCCCCGGTCAACATGATGGCCCGCCTGCCCTTCGGCGTCGAAAACTGGCAACTGGCCCTGTCGATGGCGCTGATGGTGCTCGGTTTTCTCGGCACCACCTGGCTCGCCGCCCGCATTTACCGGGTGGGCATTCTGATGTACGGCAAAAAAGTGAGTTTCAAGGAACTGTCGAAGTGGGTGTTTTATAGAGGATAGAGTTTAGAGGATAGAGTAGAGTGGATATAGATAAATGCCTTTCGCTATCCTCTATCCACTCTACTCTATCCTCTATTTTAACAGCTTTTAACGCACCAAGCCCCGCCCATCGCGGGGTTTTTTCTATTTTTGACGGCTTTTCGGTTTTTGACCAACCGTACCCTTACCGTATTTTCCTGTTCTCATGACCAATTTTCGACGCATCAACAACCTCACGGGCTGGTTGGTGTTTGCCGTGGCTTTCTTCACCTACGCCGCCACCGTGGAGCGCACGGCCTCGTTCTGGGACTGCGGCGAGTTTATCGCCGTGGCCTACAAACTCATGGTGCCGCACCCGCCGGGCGCGCCGTTTTTCCTCCTGCTGGGGCGGCTGGCCTCGATGCTTTCCTTCGGCGACGTCACCCAGGTGGCCTACTGGGTCAACATGATTTCGGTGCTGGCGAGCGCGTTTACCATCCTGTTTTTGTTCTGGACGATTACGATTCTGGGTCGGAAACTGCTGGCTAAAAACGAAACGGAACTCTCCACCGGCGAAACCGTGCTGCTGATGGGCGCGGGGGCCGTCGGGGCGCTGGCCTACACCTGGAGCGATTCGTTCTGGTTTTCGGCGGTCGAGGCCGAGGTGTACGGGCTGTCGTCGTTTTTCACGGCCATCGTGATTTGGGCTACCTACAAGTGGGAAGCCATCGAAGACCGCGCCGCCGCCAACCGCTGGCTTATTTTCATCGCCTACCTCGTGGGCCTTTCCATCGGCGTTCACTTGCTGAACCTCGTCACGATTCCGGCGCTGGCGTTGATTTATTATTTCAAAAAATACCAGAAACCGACCATCAAAGGCGGTTTGGTGGCCGTCGGAGTCGGTTTTCTGATCTTGGGCTTTATCAACGCCGCCATCATTCCGGGGCTGCCGACGATGGCGTTCCAGTTTGAGCTGCTCTTCGTCAACACGCTCGGCTTGCCCTTCAACACGGGGGCGCTTTTCTTCACGCTGCTGCTGCTGGCGGCGCTGGTCTGGACGATTCGCTACTCCATTCGTAAGCAAAATCCGCTGCTGAATACGGGCCTGCTGGCGCTGTCGTTCATCCTCATTGGCTACATTTCGTACACGCTGGTGCTGGTGCGGGCCAATTACAACCCGCCCATCAACGAAAACGACCCCAAAGACGCCCCCGGTTTTACCTACTACCTCAAGCGCGAGCAGTACGGCAGCCGTCCGTTTTTGTACGGACCCATCTTTACGGCCCAGGCCATTGACGTGAAAAAAGGCGCGGCGATGTACAAAAAGGACAGCGACCGCTACGTCAACTACAAAAACCGTCCGGAATACGTCTGGGACAAAGAGCAGATGCTCCTGCCCCGCGTTCACAGCCACGACCCCGGCCACCCCGACCTCTACGCCCAGATGCTGGGGATTCCCAAAGTAGCCGACCCCAACGACCCCAATCGAGAGCGGTATCGAAAGCCCACTTTCGGCGAGAACCTGCGCTTCATGTTCAGCCACCAGATGGGCCACATGTACATGCGCTACTTCCTCTGGAATTTTGCCGGGCGCGAATCGGACATCGAAGGGGCCGGGTCGCTGCCTAAGCTGAAAGGCGCGGCTTTTCCCGAAAGTTTGGCGAAAAACAAAGCCCACGATAACTTCTATTTCTTGCCGCTGCTGCTCGGACTGCTGGGCTTTTTCATCCAGTACCGGCGCGAGGAAAAGGATTTTCTGGTCGTCACGCTGATTTTCCTGATGACGGGCCTGGCGCTGGTGCTGTTCATCAACTCGCCACCCGTGGAGCCACGCGAGCGGGATTACATTTACGTCGGCTCGTTTTACGCCTTCGCGATGTGGATTGGGCTGGGGGTGATGCAACTGTCGGAATGGCTGGAAAAACTCATCAAAAACAGCACCGCCCGCGCCGGGGTCGCCACGGCCCTCTGCGCCCTCGTGCCGGGGATGATGGTGACCAAAAGCTGGGACAACCACGACCGCAACCACCGCTACCAGTCGGTCGATTTTGCCAAAAACCTGCTCAACAGTTGCGCTCCCAACGCAATTCTGTTCACCGGCGGCGACAACGATACCTTCCCGCTCTGGTACGTGCAGGAAGTGGAAAACTTCCGCACCGACGTGCGGGTGTGCAACCTTTCACTGCTCGGCACGGGCTGGTACATCGACCAGATGAAACGGAAAACGTACCTCTCGGAGCCACTGCCGATTTCGCTGGAAAAGAACCAGTTTCTGGAGGGCGTCAACGACAACATTCCGTTCTACGAAAACCCCAACGTGGCCGGGGGCATCAACCTCAAGGACTACCTGCAACTCATCAAAACCGACGACCCGGCGGTGAAAGTGCGCTCCGGCAACGACGGTTCGACGCTCAGCATCCTGCCCTCGTCGGTGTTCATTTTGCCCATCGACAAGGCCCGCGTGGCGGATATGCCCTTCGTGCCGGAACAAATGAAGCCGCTCGTGACCGACACGATGACCTGGACCTACGGGAAAAAGGACATTTACAAACCCGAACTGATTCAACTCGACATCATCGCCACCAACAACTGGCAGCGACCCGTCTATTTCTCGTCGACCATCGGGCAGGAAAGCTACCTCAACCTGCGTGAGTACATGCAACTCGAAGGCTTCGCGTACCGGCTGATGCCCTACAAAATTCCGGGTGCGCGCGATGGCTACGTCAATTCGGACATCATGTACGAAAACCTGATGAAGAAAACCGCCTGGCGCGAGATGGACAACCCCAACACCTACTACGACGCCACCTTCGACACGCCCATTTTCTCCTCCCGCGTGGCCTTCCTACGCCTGACTGATCAGTTGATTCGCGAAGGGAAAAAAGACAAGGCAAAAGAAGTGATGAACCGCTGCCTGACGGTGATGCCCGACAAATCCATCCCCTACGACAACGTCTCGGTGAGTTTCGTCGGCCCGCTGCTGGAGGTGGGCGAGCGACAAAAAGCCCTCGACATCGTCGAAAAAGTTTTCAAACGCAACGATCAGAACCTGGGCTACTACACCCAGCAACCGGGGCAGTACAGCAAGGAAATCAACACCAACCTGTACGAAATGAACCTGATTGTGAACCAGTTGAAAGAAGCCAAAATCAACGACCTCGCCGCGAAGTACGAACCCATTTTTCAGAAGTATTACTCGAAAATGGGGGGGGCGGGGGAGAATTGAGTGCTGATTTTACCGTTAAAGGGTCACGCTGAGCGGAGTCGAAGCGCGTGTGGTGGGCTGGCGCTGACCAGCCGCACGCCCTTCGACTCCGCTCAGCGTGACCCTTTCATTTTCCGTAAAAGCCCATTCCGGTACACCGGAATGGGCTTTTTTACGTCGAAGGGCCGTTCGCCAAACCCATCCAACCGCTCGTCCCAAACGGCTGCGGTAGGGGAGGTTGTCTGCATCATTGGGTTGAAAATCGGGCAGGAAAGCAGTTTGAAGACGTAAAAAACGGGTTGGCCAACCGGGTCGTTGCGTCTAAAAATCCTCTTGCCGGAATCCATTGTATCAACCCTTTTTCAAGTTTTCCCATGAACGCTCTTTTTGTTTCCATCGCCGCTTCGCTCCTCTCAGGCTTGCTCCATACCGACCCGCAAACGCCTGCTTCCTCGTCTTCCTTCGCCGTGGGTGTTTACCCCAAACAAAATACCTCGAAACTGAACGTGATGCTTGAAAATCCTGGTCACAAACGCCTGAACCTCTCGCTCGTCAACCCGGAGAATCGGGTTGTGTACCAGGAAACCCTGGGCCGTAAGACGACCAAATACTGGCGCCGCCTCGACCTGGCCGAACTCCCCGATGGCGTGTACCAACTCCGCATCAGCGACGGCAAGGAAAGCCAGACCCGCGAAATCAACCTCAGCACCCACCGCGCCGAGCCGATTTTGCCGGAGAAGTTTATTAGTGTGCGGTAGAAAGCACGGAGGCTAAAAAAATCTGCCCGACCCGTCATTGCGAGCGGAGGTAAACGAGACGAGCGAAGCGAGAGTTGTTTACCGGAGCGAAGCAATCCCCTCCCGGAGACCGAGCGGTCCGTCGCACGGTAGCTAAATCTGAGTACTTCCCAGGAGTTACTGTCCAACGGACCGTTTGGTCTTCGGGAGGGGATTGCTTCGCTCCGGTCATCCTCTCTCGCTTCGCTCGCGATGATGACCTTCGCTCGCAATGACGTTCAAAGGGAGGCGTTTCAAAATACATCCTTCCAGTAATCTACCCCAAAACCCCCTTCACCACCTTCCCCGACACGTCGGTGAGGCGGAAGCGGCGGCCTTGAAATTCGTAGGTCAGGCGCTCGTGGTCGAGGCCCATCAGGTGGAGCAGCGTGGCCTGAAAATCGTGAACGTGAACCGGGTCGTGGACGATGTTGTAGCCGAATTCATCGGTTTGGCCGTAGCTCAGGCCTTTTTTTACGCCCGCCCCGGCCATCCACATCGTGAAGCAACGCGGATGATGGTCGCGGCCGAAGTCGGTTTTGGTCAATTTTCCCTGCGAATAATTCGTCCGGCCAAATTCACCGCCCCAAATCACGAGCGTGTCGTCGAGCAGGCCCCGCTGTTTCAGGTCCTGCACCAGCGCGGCCGAAGCCTGGTCGGTGGCCCGGCATTGGGTGGGCAGATTTTTGGGCAAATTGCCGTGCTGATCCCAGCCCTGGTGGTAGAGTTGCACAAATTTCACGTCGCGTTCGAGCAGCCGCCGCGCCATCAGGCAATTGGCGGCGAAGGTGCCCGGCTCGCGGGCGTCGGGACCGTAGAGGTCGAAAACCCAGTCGGGTTCGTTCGACAAGTCGGTGACGCTCGGCACGGAGGTTTGCATCCGAAAGGCCATTTCGTACTGCGCGATGCGGTTGCCAATGTCCGGGTCGCCGAGGGCTTCGGCCTGGGCCTGGTTGAGGTCGCGGAGGGCGTCGAGCATGGCGCGGCGGTCGGCGGAGGTGGTGCCGACGGGGTCGTTGAGGTACAGCACCGGGTCGGCCCCGGAGCGGAACTGTACGCCCTGGTGCCGCGAGGGCAGGAAGCCGTTGCCCCAGAGTCGGGCGTAGAGCGGTTGGTCCTGCGGGGCGTTTTTGGAAACCAGCACGATGAACGCGGGCAAATTCTGGTTGTCCGACCCCAGCCCGTAACTCACCCAGGCCCCGATGCTGGGCCGCCCGGCCAGTTGGTTGCCGGTCTGGAAAAACGTAAGCGCCGGGTCGTGGTTGATTTGTTCGGTAAACATCGATTTCACGAAACACAACTCATCGGCCACCTGCGCCGTGTAGGGCAGCAGGTCGCTCACCCAGGCCCCGCTTTTTCCCCGCTGCGCGAACCGGTACGGCGACCCCACCAGCGGCAAGGCCGACTGCTGGGCGCTCATGCCGGTGAGCCGCTGCCCGCGCCGCACCGAGTCGGGCAGGTTCTGGCCCTGCATTCGGGCCAATGTGGGTTTGTAGTCGAATAACTCCAACTGCGACGGCCCGCCGCTTTGAAACAGGTAAACGACCCGCCGCACCTTCGGCGGGCGGTGGGGAACGGTCAACGGCCGGCCGGAAGCCGGGGCAGAAAACAGGTTGGAGGGCAGCAACGACCCCAACGCCAGCGAACCCAGCCCCAGCGAAGCTTTGGTCAGAAACGACCGGCGGTTGAGCGAGTCGGCGAGGGCTTGGTCGGGGGTCATGGGTCAGTGCTTATTTTTTGAAAAATTATCTGTCATCCTGAGCGCAGCGAAAGGACCTTGTTGGACTTCCGATTCGCTGGAAGTTAGCTACCGCTGGGTCACCGGCCAATTATCCGGTCGTCCAACGAGGTCCTTTCGCTGCGCTCAGGATGACAGCCTCTGTGGAGCAGAGCGGAGGCGGTTTATCGCCGCGTCACGAACGCATCCGAATTCAAAATCGTACTCGCCACGACCGTTCCCGCCGCCAGGGCCGCCGGGTCGGTTTTTGCCAGCAGCGGCGCTTCGCCGGTGCGGAGCCAGCCGCTTGCTTTGGCCGGGGCCGCGCGGAATTTTTCGGTTTCCCGTTGAAATAACGTCGTCAAAATTACCAGTTCCTTCGCCGAGGGGCGGCGGGCGGTGAGCAGGCGGTAGGTGTAAGTCAGCCGCTCGTTCAAATTCGAGAAACGAATCGCGGCGCGTTCGGCCACGCGGCGGGCGGCTTCCACGAATTGCGGGTCGTTGAGCAGCACCAGCGCCTGGAGGGGCGTACTCGTTTTTTGCCGCTGCACCACGCAGTAACTCCGCGAGGGCGCGTCAAACGTGTTCATGGTCGGGGGCGGGTTGGTGCGCCGCCAAAAGGTGTACAGGCTCCGGCGGTACAGGTCTTCGCCGTGGTCTTGCATGTACTCGGCCCGGTTGACGGCCCACAGGCCCTCCGGCTGGTAGGGCTTCACGCTCGGCCCGCCCATTTTTCGGGAAAGCAATCCGCTGGCGGCGAGGGCGTTGTCGCGGGCCTGTTCCGCCGTGAGCCGGAAGGCCGGGCCACGGGCCAGCAACGCGTTTTCCGGGTCGCGCTCCCGCAGGGCGGGCGTCGTCCGGGACGATTGGCGGTAGGTAGCCGAGAGCACGATCAGTTTTTGCATGGCCTTCACGTTCCAGCCGTGCGACGGACCGCCACTCGTGCGAAACGTAACGGCCAGCCAGTCGAGCAGTTCGGGGTGCGTGGGCAGGCCGCCCTGGTTGCCGAAGTTGTTGGAAGCCCGGTGCAGGCCGTTGCCGAAGTAGCTTTGCCAGTACCGGTTCACCGCCACCCGCGCCGTGAGGGGGTTGTCGGGGTGCAGCAGCCAGGCGGCCAGACCGAGGCGGTTTTTGGGAAACTGAGCCGTAAACGGCAGCACGTTCCGGGGTGCGTCGGGAGTTACTTCGGGGCCGGGCGCGTCGTAGGCCCCGCGCTTGAGCAGGAAAGTTTTGCGGCGGGGTTTCATCTCCTCCATCACCATCAGTTCGGGCACGGTTTCCTGCACGGCGTTGCGTTCGGCCCGCTGTTTTCCCAGCACTGCGGTCTGCGCCTGACCGGTTTTTGAGACATTTTTCAGGTAAAAATCAAACGCCGTTTCCAGGCTATCCGGTGCCGGAAAACCGGCGAGCCGGGCGATTTCGGGGGTGCTCAGTTCGCGGGAATACACGCGGAGTTCATCGAAAAGTCCGCCTTTCAGCCCAGGCCCGCGCATATCGGCTCCGAGTTGCAGACCGGTTTGTTCGCCCGTAAACAGGATGTCTTTGTAGAGGTTGTCTTTTTCGGTCAACAGCGGCGCTTCCCGCCCGTCCACGTAGAGTTTCAGGCCCGCCGCCCGGCTGGAGCCGTCGTAGGTCATCGTCAGATGCACCCATTTTTCGCGGGGCAAAGCCGTTTGGCTGAGCCGAATGAGGCAGTTGTAGGGCCAGGTGTGGGCCATGAGCAGTTCGGCCCGGTCGCCGCGCAGGTTGAGGTAATAGCCCCGGAAGTTGTAAAGAATGTCGCCCGCGCCTTTGTGGACGATAACGCCTTTTTGCAAATCCTTCGGAATTTTCACCCAAAGCCCGACCGAAAACGGCTCCGCCCGGCTGAATACCCCGACCTTTCCCAACTTCAAAATATCATCCCCGTTCGACTGGAAGGCCATGCCCGCCTTGCCCGGAACCAGCACCGGGTCGGCTACGCTGCCCTGGTCTTTGGCGGAAATCGTACTGACAAATTTTCCATCGACCAGTTTGTCGAAACTAAAATGCGCGGTCAGGTTTTTGGTCAAATCAATCGGCAGGGTTGCGCCGGCCCCGCTGCGCCAGCGGTCGAAGGCGGCGCGTTCGGTTTGGCGGGTGGCGGCGAGGGCGGCCTCGGTGGCCTTCATTTTCGCATCGAAAAAACGGAGCAGGCTGTCGTGTCGGGGTTGGGTAAGCAGCAGCGTGGGTACGGGCATGGCGTCGTCCCAGGAGAGTTGCCCGACTTCATCGACGTTGTTGAAAAACGAAAACAAGCTGTAATAATCGTTCTGCGAAATCGGGTCGAATTTGTGGTCGTGGCAACGGGCGCATTCCACCGTCAGGCCGAGGAAGGCCGTGCCGAGGGTATTCGTGCGGTCGGCGACGTACTCCAGCCGGAATTCTTCGTTCACGATGCCGCCCTCCATGTTCTGCGAGTGGTTCCGGTTGAAGGCCGTGGCGATGCGCTGTTCCCGCGTGGCAGCGGGGAGTAAATCGCCCGCCAGTTGCCAGGTCGTGAACCGGTCGAAGGGCATATTTTGGTTAAACGCCCGGATGACCCAGTCGCGGTAGGGCCACATCGGGCGGTAGCGGTCGACGGTGTAGCCGTGCGTGTCGGCGAAGCGGGCTAAATCCAGCCAATCGACGGCCATTTTTTCCCCGTACTGCGGCGAGGCCAGCAGCCGGTCGACCACTTTTTCGTAGGCTTTTGGCGAGCGGTCGGCCAGGAAGGCGTCGGTTTCTTCGGGGCTGGGCGGCAGGCCGGTCAAATCGAGTGAAACCCGGCGGAGCAAGGTTTCTTTATCGGCTTCGGGCGAAGGGTTCAACCCGGATTCCTCCAGTTTTTTCAGGACAAAAAAGTCGATGCCGTTGCGGGGCCAGACCTTGTTTTTTACGTCGGGCAGCGGCGATTTTTCGGGCTTCAGGAGCGCCCAGTGGGGTTTGTACTCCGCCCCCTGTTCCATCCATTTTATCAAAACCGCTTTTTCGTAAGCCGTCAGCACCCGGTTGGACTTCGGCGGCGGCATCATTTCTTTCGGGTCGGTCGAGATCAGCCGGAAATACACTTCACTTTCGGCCAAATCGCCCGGCACGATGGCGTGGTTGCGCTTCGACTCCTTGAGCGCGGCCCTCGCGCCTTCGGGCGTGGACAAATCCAGCCCGGCTTTCTGGCTGGCCCGGTCGGGGCCGTGGCAGAGGAAGCATTTGTCGGAAAGAATGGGTTTGACGTGGAGGTTGTAGTCCAGTTTTTCGGGCAACCGCGCCTCGACCGCCAGGATTTCGGCGGGTTTGTCCACGCCACACCCCGGCAGGCCAACGCTCAACGCCACTAGCCCCAAACTGGTCAGCGCGGACAAAAACGACGAATGACGCGATTTGTTCATGAAATTGAACCTCCTCGATTTTTCGAGAAAATCACTTCCTGCAAAGCTGGTGAAACGTACGGTTTTGGTAAATGAACGAAGCCGAACTTGTTTTGCACAAATCCGACCTTTGGTAAACGCCGGAAACCATTGGCACCATGCCCGAATCCCTTCAATCCCTGCGCCTGGATGTCCTGCACGTGGACCTGGTGCGGCTCGACTCCCGCTGGCGGTACGACCACGTGGTCAGTCCGTTTTCGCGGCTGTACCTGATTACGGAGGGGGAGGGCTGGGTGTTTCACAGCGACCGGAAGTACCGGCTCGAACCCGGATTTTTATACCTCATTCCCAGTTTTACGCACAGCCGTTACCACTGCGACGAGCACCTGGAGCAGTATTTTGTCCACGTACTCGATGAATTGCCCACGGGGGTTTCCGTTTTCGAGGCGGTGGCGTTCGACTACCAGGTTCCGGCAACGCCGCTCGACTCCCTCCTGATGGCGCGCCTGCTGGCGTTGAATCCGGGCCGCACACTGCCCCGCTTCGACCCCCGGCAGTACGACAACCAGCCGGAGTTGCTCAGTTTTAACCGGCCCCACACGACGCAAACGGAAAACGTTTTTTTGGAAACCCAGGGTATTTTGCTGCAACTGCTTTCTCGTTTTCTGTCGAAGAAAACCGAGCCGGAAGCCCAATCGAAAAAACCACTCCGGCAGTTGGGCACCTTGTTGCAGTACATTCACCAGCACCTGCACGAACCGCTCAGCGTGGAAATTCTGGCGGCGGGGAGCAACCAGCACCCCGATTATTTTTCCCGTCATTTCCTCAACGTGGTCGGGGTGCGGCCCACCGAATACATCATCGGCAAACGCCTCGAACGCGCCCAGCGCCTGCTGGCCTTGACCGACGTGCCGGTCAAGGAAATCGCCGAACGGGTCGGCATTCCCAACGTGTATTATTTTTCGCGTCTTTTTCGCCGCCGGTTCAACCTGCCCCCGGCCACGTACCGCCGGATGGCTTGGCGGGTGTGAATTGCCCCTACTTTTTGTACACCAACTCCCCGTTCAGATACGTCGCCAGCACCCTGGTTTCCAGCAGTTTTCCCTGGTCGGTGGTCATCAAATCGCGGTCGAGGAGGATGAAATCGGCGAATTTTCCGGGTTCGAGACTGCCTTTCTCAGCCTCCTCAAAATTCGATTTAGCCGCCCAGATGGTCATGCCACGCAGGGTTTGCTGGCGGCTGAGGGCATTTTCGGGCTGAAACCCACCGGTCGGGTAGCCCTTCGCGTCGCGGCGATAGACGGCGGCGAAAAACGTAGCGAAGGGGCTGATGTCTTCCACCGGGAAATCGGTGCCGAGGGGAATCCAGCCGTTTTCGTCCATCAGTTTTTTGAAGGCGTAGGCAAATTTCCCCCGCGTCGCGCCCAGCCGGGCCAGCGCCCAGTACATGTCGGAGGTGGCGTGGGTGGGCTGCACCGAAGGGACGATGTTGTTTTGTCCGAAATACCGAAAATCATCCTCGGCGACCACCTGGGCGTGTTCGATGCGCCAGCGTTTGTCGTTTTTGCCCTTCAGCACGTCGGCGTAAATCCGGAGCAAGGTCCGGTTGGCCGAGTCGCCGATGGCGTGGGTACACATCTGAAATTGGGTGGGCGCGAGGGTTTGGGCGATTTTCTGAAAATGCCCCGGTTCGCTGAGTAGAAATCCTTTCCAGTCGGGGCGGTCGGCGTAGGCGGCGAGCAGGCAGGCCCCGCGCGAGCCGAGGGCACCATCGCCGTACACCTTGAAGCTGCGCACGTTGAGGCGGTCGGTTTTGTAAATTCCTTTCGGCAAAAACCGGGCGTAGTTGAGCGAATCGTCGCTGAGCATGGCGTAGAGGCGCATCTGGAGGCGGTTGGCGCGCTGGAGGCTGTCGATGAGGTCCACGTCGGGGGCCATAATTCCGCAGTCGTCCACGGTGGTGAGGCCCACGGCGAAGCAGTTTTTCTGGGCGTCGAGCAGGGCTTTTTCGCGCTCGGCGCGGGCGGGGGGCGGGATGACTTTCCGCACCAAACCGATGGCGTTGTCGACGAGGATGCCGGTCAGTTTGCCGTCTTTGGTTTCGACGCTGCCGCCCGTCAGGGTTTGGCCGGGCTGGAGGCCCGCCCGGTCGAGGGCGGCCTGGTTGGCGATGGCGGCGTGGCCGTCCACGCGGGTGAGCAGCACGGGGCGGCGGGGGAAGAGGCGGTCGAGTTCGGCTTTGTCGGGAAACTCCTGCGTGGGCCAGTCGTTCTGGTCCCAGCCCCGGCCCGTCACCCACTCGCCGGGCGTTTGGGCGGCGAAGGCCTGCACTTTGCCGAGGATTTCCGCCCAGCTTTTGGTGCCCATCAGATTCACCCGTTGCAGGCTGAAGCCGTAGTTGAAAAAATGCGCGTGGGCATCGATGAAACCGGGGTAGAGCGGCTTGCCCGCCGCGTCTACGCTGGTTTTGGCGCGGTAGCGTTTCTGAATGTCGGCGTTTTTGCCCACGGCCAGAATCCGTCCGTCTTTCACGGCCAGGGCCTCGGCTACCTCGAAGCGTTCGTTGACGGTGTAAATTTTGGCGTGGTGAACGAGGAGATCGGCGGGTTGCTGGGCGAAGGAAACGGAAGCAACAGATAGAAAGAAGGCGAGGAAACGTGGCAGCATGGGTCGGGTTTTGGATTCGGGAAGATACAAAAAAGACCGGCTCGGTCGCTCCGTAGCGTATGGGTTTAAACCCTACGCTACGGAGCGACCGAGCCGAGAAGCAACCCGGACAGCGGTCGAAGACCCTGTCAGCGGTTGCGCCTCGCCGGATAACCAATGGTTGGCTACCGACCAGCCCGCAACCGCTGACAGGGTCTTCGACCGCTGTCCGGGTTGCTCGCTTGCTACTCAAACAAATCCTTCATCTTCTCAAAAAAACCCTTCTCGTTCTTGCTCGGCTTCGGCTGGAAATTGGCGGCGCTGCGGAGTTTCTCGAGTAAACTGCGTTCCTCGGCGCTGAGTTGCTTCGGCGTCCAGACGTTCACGTGAACCAATTGGTCGCCCTTCGCGTAGCCATTCAACTCTTTGATGCCCTTGCCTTTGAGCCGGAGTACTTTCCCGCCCTGCGTACCCGGTTCGAGCGTAATGCGGGCCTTGCCGTCGATGGTGGGTACTTCCACAGCGGTGCCCAGGGCGGCGTCGGCGAAGTTAACGTAGAGGTCGAACACCACGTTGTTGCCGTCGCGTTTGAGGCTTTCGTGTTCTTCTTCCTCCACCACGATCAACAGGTCGCCTGCTACGCCGCCCGAAGCGGGCCGGGGCGGCACGTTGCCTTTGCCCTGCATCGAAAGCTGCATTCCCTCGGCCACGCCCGCCGGAATTTTGATGTTCAGCACCTCGTCGGCCAGGGTGCGGCCTTCGCCGAAACACACTTCGCAGCGCGTTTCCACGATTTTGCCCTCGCCATTGCAGGTCGGGCAGGTCGAGGTCGAGACCATTTGGCCGAGCATGGTTTGGGTTACTTTCCGCACCTGACCCTGGCCGTTGCAGGTGGGGCAGGTTTTGAGCGCCGCACCGTTTTTCGAGCCGTTGCCCAGGCAGGCCGTGCAGGTGACGTGGTGTTTCACCTTGATTTTTTTCTCAACCCCGTTGGCGACTTCCTGCAAGTCGAGTTTCAACTTGATGCGCAGGTCGGAGCCTTTGCGCACCATGCGCCGCCCGCCGCCCTGACCGCCCCCGAAAAAGGAGCCGAAGGGACTCGCATCGCCGAAAATATCGCCGAACTGGGAAAAAATATCGTCCATGCTCGGCCCCTGGCCATTGCCCGAAGCCCCGCCCACGCCCTGGTGCCCGAACTGGTCGTAGCGTTTGCGCTTTTCGACGTCGCTGAGCACCTCGTAGGCTTCGGCGGCTTCCTTGAATTTGTCTTCCGCCGAGGGGTCGTCGGGGTTTTTATCGGGGTGGTACTGAATCGCCATTTTGCGGTAGGCTTTCTTGATTTCCTCCGCCGTCGCGCCTTTGGCGACGCCCAGTACCTCGTAAAAATCGCGTTTTTGTGCCATTGTGTTTTAAAAACAAGACGCAAGAGACAAGAAGCAAGATGGGTTGAGGAGTGACCGAAAACGGCTTCCTGTCTCTTGTTTCTTATCTCTTGTTTCAAAAATCAACTTCCCACCACCACCTTCGCGAAGCGAATCACCTTGTCGTTGAGGGTGTAGCCTTTTTCGACCACGTCGATGACTTTGCCTTTCTGGTCTGCCGTCGGGGCCGGAAATTGGGCGATGCTTTCGTGCAAATCGGCATCGAAAGTGGCCCCGGCGGCGTCCATCGGTTGGAGTCCCTTCGCGGTGAGGGTAGTTTGTATTTTATTGAAAATCAACTCGATGCCTGCTTTTTCGATCTTACCGTCTTCGGCGCTGGCGAAGGTAGCCTGGGCGCGTTCCACGTCGTCGAGGACGGTCAGGAGCGATTTGACTACGTCTTCCGAGGCGTTTTTAATCAACTCTACTTTTTCCTTCGCCGTGCGCCGACGGAAGTTGTCGAAATCGCTGTACAGGCGCAGGTATTTATCTTTCAGTTCGGCCAACTCGTCGCGGAGTTTATCGGTTTGGGATTCTTCCACGGCCTCGAAGGCCTCACTTTCGGTGTCGATGGCCGTTTCGGGCGTGGTTTCTTCGGGAAGTTCGACGGTTTGGTCGGGTTGGGGGTGATGGTTGGTCATTTCGTCCGGATTGGTCGTCATGTCTGCGTAACTTTAGGCGTTGATGAACATTCGGAAAAGGGCTTGCCAGCGCGTTTTGGCTGACAAGTTGGCAGAAAATACCCGCAGCGGCGGACCGTCCCCACCCCCTAAAGGGGGCTTTTCAATGCTGGAACATTCCAGGCAGGAAAGCCCCCTTTAGGGGGTGGGGGTAATCGCCCGCAAAGATAACTGTGATGACCGACACCACCCGCCAGCGTTACACGCAACGCATCAAAACCAACGCCGCCGACCTGGGCTTTGATTTCTGCGGCGTGGCAAAGGCTGATTTTTTGGAAGAAGAAGCCCCCCGCCTCGAAGCCTGGCTAACGAAAGGAATGCAGGGGCAAATGGGCTACATGGCCAACCACTTCGACAAGCGCCTCGACCCGCGCAAGCTGGTCGAAGGGGCAAAATCGGTGGTTTCCTTGCTGTACAACTACTACCCGGAGCGCGAATTATTTACTGACGAGGAGGACCTGAAAATCTCGAAGTACGCCTACGGCACCGATTACCATTTTGTCATTAAAACAAAGCTGAAAACGCTGCTCGACGCGATTCAGGCCGAAATCGGCGACGTGGGCGGGCGGGCGTTTGTTGATTCGGCCCCGGTGATGGACAAGGTCTGGGCGGCCCGGGCCGGCGTGGGCTGGGTAGGTAAGCACAGCAACCTGCTCAACCGGCAAATGGGTAGTTTTTTCTTCATCGCCGAACTGATTCTCGACGTAGAGCTGACGCCCGACGGCCCCACGCCCGACTACTGCGGCACCTGTACCCGCTGCCTGGATGCCTGCCCGACGGGGGCCATCGTCGAACCCTACGTGGTGGATGGTAGCCGTTGCATCAGCTACTTCACCATTGAACTGAAGGAACAAATTCCAGTAGAGATGCGGGGAAAATTTGAAAACTGGGCCTTCGGCTGTGACATCTGCCAGGACGTGTGCCCCTGGAACCGCTTCAGCCGTCCGCACCAGGAACCAGCCTTTGCGCCCCCGCCCGAACTGGAAGGGTTCACCCGGCGCGACTGGGTGGAACTCACAGCGGAGGTTTTCCAGAAAGTCTTCAAAAATTCCCCGCTCAAGCGGGCGAAATTCGAGGGTCTGCAACGCAATGTGGCCTTCGTGACCGGGACGGGTTCAGACTAATTTTTCAATCAAAATTTCGTCGAAAACTTCATAGCAAAGCGCGCCCACGTAGCCTTTGGGCAAATCTAAATCGAGCAGGTGAGGTGGTAGCGCCGGGCCTCGTCGCGGAGGTAGCCGGTTTCGCCCTCGTTGGCGCACTGGCTCCAGGCGCGGAAGCCCCGGCCGTCGGCCTTCACGAGGGCCTCGCGGCGGGTCCAGTGCCGGAGCAGTTCGCGACGGGAGTCGGGCGCGGTGGCGAGGCGCATCAATTCGTCGGGGTTGAAAAAGGCGCGGAAGTGGGTGGGGGCCAAGGGCCGGAGGCGCTCCACGTCCACCCCGACGTGGCCCCAGCGGCGGCGATTAGTCCATCGGTGTGGGCCAGGCTAAACTCAAATGTGCCTGGTACGAAGGGCTTGCCACCGGAACTCAGGCGAAAGACTTCCACCGCTTCCGGGTTTCCATTTTTTCGTAAGAACAATTCCCTCAGCAGCCAGCGGGCCGCTACGCGCTGGTAGCGTTTTGGAGCCGCCAGGTTCGGGGAAAGGGCGGGGTGGAAGGCGGGGGGAAAGGAATTGAGCAGGCGGATGGTTACTTCCGCTTCACTGGCGTTTTTGGGTGGGATATGGTAAAACAGATGGAGCATAGGTGGTGTGCGGTCGGGCAGATTTCCAGTTTTAGATGGTGACAAGCCAAGTTTCAGGTTCTGAAACGAGTTTACCAACGCCCGGTGTCAATTTTCTCCCAGCCAGGCTCCATCGTTCGTTTTCGATGGGCTCTTGCTTTTGTTGTCCCCCTCTGCCGTTGCCGCCAGAAAGAAGTGACCGACGGAAATGACCTGCGTTTTTCTGACCCTGAACCCCCGCTGCCAACGGCCAGATGGCCCTCGTAATGAACCCGGTTACGCCACTAACCTGCCGGGTTGGAGACCTACGCCGGGCGAATTTGCTGCAATCGACCCCACCCCACCCTGATTTTCACGGGGTTTCTGCTAAAAATTAGGGAGTGGCAACGCATTTTTATTAAAAATTTTCCATTTTGCGAGCAAGTACAGCCGGTTGTTCATTCTTTAAATTTTGCTGGTTTATCGACGTTTCTTTACCCGCAGCGTATGAATTCTGCCGCGAGCTTCACCATCGGTCGCTCTGCCGAAAACCATCTGGTTGTCAACCAACCCGGCGTGAGTCGTCAGCACGCCAGGGTGACGTTCATTACCGATCACGTCGTCTTGCTTGAAGATGCGGACTCCACCTACGGCACCTTCGTGGATGGGCGGCGGGTAGCCCGTACCGTGATCGGAACCGAAAGCCGGATTGTGTTCGGGCAGGGAGAACCCACCAGCCCGCAGGTGATTTTCGATTTGAAAAACCGGGAAGTAGCCCTAGTGCCCGTGGCGGCCACGTACAAACCTGGCAAACTGACGGCCCCCCGGGCGGAGTTTTCTGAAATCTCCGAAACCTCCGACCCGATCCCGGTGCCGGTTGCTAAATCGGATCCATTGGATTTTCGGGAAGAATTCAAGCGGCTTGAAGCCGCGCAGCAAACCTACGCTACCGCCCGCGAACTAATTCAAGTCAACAGTCCCCGCCAACAGGCATGGGTACGGGCGGGTTTTGGGTTAACTGGATTACTGGGTTTCGCCTTTCCTGCTTTATTGGCAGTGGGTGTGCTGGGGGCAGTCATCGGCCAAATCGTGGCGGCGGAATTTCTCAATCCCGCCGAAAAACTACTCGCCCTTGACAAAGAATTCAAACGCCTCTACGTCTGCCCCTCCTGCGGTGTGTTTTTGGGCAACATTCCTTACCCTGATCTGATCCGGCGCAAGCAGTGCCGGGAGTGCAAGGCCAAATGGGTGGATGGGTGATGCCGGCGCCTTTTCCGGAAACTCTTCTTAATTCAACCTCTTTTCATAATCTCAACCAAAACCCCTTACTCAGATGAACGCCTACGATCCCTACGACGACGGAGCTACGCAAATGCAGTCGAATCAATCCTCGGAAGAAGCACCGGATTCGACCGATAAATCGCTGAACAGTGACCAGAAAAAAGCCATCGGCGCCGCCGCCGTCGGTACGGTAGCCCTGGGAGGAGCCGCTTACGGATTAAGCGTACTCGATGGGGAAGATTCAGACGGGGAAGGCGAGGTGGTGTTGGATACCACTCCGGACAAAAATGCGGCGGATGATTCCATTGGCCAGGGTTCCGCCAATCTGGCTGCTGCCCAACCGACCGCCGGGGCGGGTACGGGAACCAGCGCGGCACCTCCCGATCCGCTGGCCGGGGCCGGACTCGACCCCGGTGCCGGACTGACGGGTTTTGACAAGGCCTTTGCCGAAGCCCGCTTCGCGCAGGGACCGGGCCACACCTTCGAGTACGAAGGCGAAACCTACAACACCTACACGAAAGAAGAAGAACTGCTGCTGACACCCGAACAGCGCAATGAATTTCTGGCCTCGAACGACCTGCTTCCCCACCGGAGCGGCGGCGGCGGACACCACCAGGAAGAGGCTCAGTTAGCCCGCCACCAGTCTAGCGTGAGCCTCGACGAAGGCCACGTATCGCTCGATACCGACGATACCAAAGACACCGCTGAGGCCAGCACGCCGCCTGCCGAACACGAGGTTGTAGCTCTCCACGCGACGGAAACCTCGCTTGATGCCACGTCGGACGAGGACGCTTCGGTTGGTGACCTGGGCCAGGACGATGCCTCGCACGACTTCGACTCGCACAGCAACGAACTGACCATTTAAGTACCGGTGAAGAGGTAATTGGGTAAATTGGTACTTAGTTGATTGACTGCCATTCAACGATTTAACAGGAACTAACTAAGTTCCATTTTACCCAATTATCAAATGCCAGCTACTTAAACGCTGTCGGTTTACCAAACTCTCGATTGATCGCCCTGAATTTCTGATGTTATGGAGGTGCCCTCGTTGCGGATCATCTGCGGCAATCCGAAGTGCCGCGCTCCGTTGCGGGTTCAGAATCCGCATAAACTCAAGGAAGCCAAATGCCCGGCCTGCGGGTATTTGAATCCCATTCCGCTGGCCCCGCCCGCCGAGTCGCCCACCCAGTTGCAGGTTGCCTTGCCGGGGCCGGGTGAACTGGGCTGGCTGATCGTGAAGGATGAACAAACCGATACGCAAACGTTTGCGCTACACCTGGGAATCAACACGGTAGGGCGGCAATCGGAGAATGCACCGGCCACGCACATGATCGTGACCAACGACGAATTCATGAGCCGTCCGCACTGCACGATTGAGGTAAAAATTAGCCGACAGGGTGCTCTGCTGTATCTGTTGCAGGACGGAGCCAGCCGCCCCGACGGGGGCTGGAAACCGAGCCGGAACGGAACCTACCTCAACGGGGAGGAACCTCGCTTGGGCGAATACGACCGGATTTACCTCAGCGATGGCGACCTCATCCAGATCGGAGTCACCAAACTGGTATTGAAAACCGTCGAACTGGCCGAGTCGCCCCACCGGGCGTTCCAGGAAGTGGAAGACATGGACTACGGACGAACCATCATTGGATTTAAAACCCCGTCCTGACCCGACGGCCCGCGTTTGAAGCCCTCACTCAAGCGTTTTTCGCTTCCCGCAATGGAAATCAGCCTCAACCAACCACTCGGATTTTCGCAGCTTGGTAACCGAACCAACAACGAAGATGCCCTCTTTCCCGACCCTCAGACGACCAGCCCCCGGCAACACTGGTTTCTGGTGTGCGACGGGGTAGGCGGGGCCGAGCGGGGTGAAGTGGCCAGTCAACTGGCCGTCGCGCAATTCGACGCGTATTTTAGAGAGCATCCCGTGGCCCTCGTCACCGAGGCGTACATCCAGCAGGCGTTGGCCTTTGTGCAAGACCACTTCGATGCCTACGTGGCGGCTCATCCGCAGGCCGCCAACATGGGTACCACCCTCACGCTCCTGTACCGGCACGGGGCCGGGGTGACCGTGGCGCACGTCGGCGATAGTCGGGTGTACCTGATCCGGCAGGGACTGATCCGCTGGCGAACCGAAGATCACTCGTACGTCAACGAACTGATGAAAGCCGGGGTGCTCAGCCCCGACGAAGCCCGCAAACACCCCCAGCGCAACGTGATCACGCGGGCCATTCAGGGGGGGCAAAAACAGCGAGTCGAAGCTGACGTACAACTGCTCAACGACCTCCGGGCGGGCGATTATTTTTTCATGTGTTCGGATGGCATTCTCGAACGGATCAGCGAAGAATTGCTCGAAAAAACGCTGGGTAGTTACGATTCCAACGACGAAAAACTGCGCACCTTGCTGGCCTGCTGCCAGGGCCACACCCGCGATAACTTCACGGCCTACCTGCTTCAGATTGATCGCGTCACGGGTCAGGTGGATCCCGCTCTGCGGGTAAAAACCCCACCCTACATTCGCTACGAACCCGACGAAGTGGACGATTCCGTTACCCTCATCGGCATTCCCCACCCCGAGGCGACTCCAACCAAAGCGAGCAACGGGCACTCCAGCCCACCCCTGCCCATTCCCGAAAACCGCCCCCCGGCTGCGAAGCCCGCCCCGGTGCCCATGCCACCTGTCCGCCGAAAATCAAGCCTCGGTCCGTACACCCTGGGCGTTTTGCTGGTACTCGTGTTGGCCGTGGGTGGGTTCGCCTTCTGGTACTGGTCCACCCATGCTGACCGGGGGCCGACCCGCGCGGCAGCTCCGGCGACCAACGCGCCAGAAGCCTCCGGGCCGACACCCAGCGAGTCTTCCGCTGAGGCTACGCCCGCCGGGCAGTCTGGGCCACGAAGCGACGAGTACCTGCTCTCCGACCCCGATGCCCTCAATGTGAAATCGAAAAAACCGGAACTGGGACTGGAAGTGGTCGAACGCGCCCGCGATGGGAAACAAGGCCTGCGGCGAATCGGCGGGGATCTGATTTTCCGACCCCAATTCGACCACGTCGATCTGGACCGAATGAAATGGGGATTGATCTTCGTGAAAATGGCCGGGAAACCAAAGTGGATCACTCCCTACGGGAAAGAGTACGACGAAGTAGGCAAAGACAGCCCCGCCTGCGAACGGGTTCCGGTGCGCCGGGGCAAATACTGGGGTTACCTGAACCGGGAAGGGAGAGAACCGATTTCCCCGAAAAAATACGTCAAAGCGCTGGCCTTCGACGAAACCCACAACTGCACCGCCGAAGTAACCGAGGCCGGTGGCAAACCGTACCGCATCGACCCCGAAGGCAATCGCCAGCCTCCCGCCGGAGCCGCCAACCTCACCAAAACCGAATCCTAACCAGGGCACCGACCCGCCCGCCCCAACCAATGGCCTGATTTTCCACTCCTCTCTCTACCAACCATGATCGGCGAAAAACTCTTCGACTACGAAATCACCCGCAAAATCAAAGCGGGCGGCATGGGAGTCGTGTACGAAGCCCGACGCGTGTGGGGGAAAGGCGAAAAAGTGGCGGTGAAATTTCTGCTCGAACAACTCCGCGACGACGAGCGCATCCGCCGCCGCTTCCTGCGCGAAGCCGAAATTCTGGAAACCCTTCATCACCCCCGCATTGTCAAAATCCTGGGCCTCGATCCCGACCGCGACGCCTTCGTGATGGAATACGTCGAAGGCAAGACCCTGGCTGAGTGCCTGCGCAACAGTCCGCAAACCTACCGCCAGCCCCAGGTGGTGGTCGGGACGTTCGCCCAATTGCTCGATGCCTTCGATTACGCCCACCACGCCATCCTCGAAATCGGTACCCGGCGCGAGCAGGGCGTCGTTCACCGCGACATCAAGCCCAGCAACATCATCATCGAACCCGACGGCAGTCCGAAAATCCTGGACTTCGGCATTTCGCGCATTTCTACGTTTGAAAGCACCCTGACCGACCCCAAACTTCAGATGGGGTCGGTGGCCTACATGAGTCCGGAGCAGATCGTGGACCCCGGCGGGGTCGACTGGCGCAGCGACATCTACACATTGGGGGTGAATTTGTGGGAAATGCTGGCTGGGAAATCGCCCTACCCGCAGGTAACCAATTTCGACGTGGTGATTCAGGTTCAGAACAGCATTCGCTACGAACCCCTGCCCCGGCTGTCTGGCCTGCTGACCGACATACCCCCCCGCGAACACGACTTCCTGGATCGGCTCGACGAGGTCATCGCCCGGTCCACGGCCAAAGACCCCACTCAGCGCTACCAGCGCTGCCGGGACATGCGCAACGCCCTGCTGGCCACGCTGGAGGAGCGCTCCGTCCCGGCGGAGGCGATTTTTTCTAGGGCAGAAACCCCACCGGAATCTGCCCCCGAACCCGCCGAACCCTGGATCACCCTACCGCTGTCGCCCGTCGGGCCGGCGGTAACCCCGGTGCAAGCCACCAATGAAACCCCCTGGGACCAGTCGGGCGAATCGGCGACCCGGATCAACCAACCGGAACCCCTTGAGGCGAAGGCAGCCCCGGCTTCCGTCCGCAACGAAACTCCCTGGGATGAGTTTGGCGAATCGGCGACCCGCATCAACGAGCCAGAACTACTTCAAGAAGAGGACACGCCGCCGGAAATCGCCGAGCCACCCCAACTCACCCCCGACGGCTCCTTCCGGCCCATTGTCCAACCCGGTGCCTCGCGGCGGTTCCGGCTCCCGGTGAGCCTGACCAACCGGCTATCGTCCTGGTCCCGGCAACCTTCCCAAGCGTCCGGGGCGCGGTACGCGGTTATCGGAATCATCGTACTTCTGGGCGGGATGGTCTGGTGGTTTTCGGGCCGGGCCAGCCGACCCGCTGCCGCCGCTACGCAAACCGCCGGGGCCGATACAATCTCGTTTGCGATGGTCGTCACCGCCGATTCCTGCTTCGCCGTGGGTGAAAATTACCAGTACGGTCGCAACAAAACCTCCAAAGACTACGAAAGAGCCGTGTACTGGTACCAAAAAGCCGCCGACTTCGGCTCGTCCATCGGTCAGAATAACCTGGGCGAGATGTACGAAAACGGGCAGGGCGTGGCCCGTGACCCCGCCCGGGCGCTGGCCTTGTACGAGGCATCGGCCAAACAAGGCAACGCCGAAGGGCAGGCCAACCTGGGTGATTTGTACCGCACCGGACTGGGCATTCCACCCGATTTTGCGAAGGCCCTGAAATGGTACCGGGCTTCCGCCGAACAGGGCAACGCGAAGGGCCAGGTGAGCCTGGGTGATATGTATCGCCACGGTTACGGCACGACAACCGACAAGCAGGAAGCCCTGAAGTGGTACCTGAAAGCGGCCAATCAGGATTTTCCTCCGGCGCAGTTTGAGGTGGGTTCGATGCACGAATTGGGCCTGGGGACTCCGCCGAGCCTGACCAAAGCCGTGCAATGGTACCAGGTGGCCGCCCGGCAGGGCGATGTTCCCGCCCAGGAAGCCCTGCTCCGCCTGAATCAAAACTGGGTGAAACCGTAAGCAGTGGGTAACTTGGTAACTGGAGAAATTGAGTGGTTATCGAAAACAGGGGTTGCGGTGAAAAACCAACTACCTCAATTACCAGCTTACCTGATTGTCTAACTTAAAGATAAACAGTTGATTGGATTTTAAGAAAACTAAAATTCGGGTCCCTCTCCGGCCACTGAATAAATTAACAGGTTCCGATGAAACAACGTGTACAGGCGCTCCTTCTGATTGGAATGGTACTGGGGGGTAAACTCCAGGCCCAGGAAATTATTTACCGGGCCAACGGCAACCGGTACAGCGGGAA
The DNA here is from genome assembly GCA_964244295.1 of uncultured Cytophagales bacterium. Taxonomy (GTDB): domain Bacteria; phylum Bacteroidota; class Bacteroidia; order Cytophagales; family Spirosomataceae; genus JAJAZB01. The sequence continues at coordinate 147,861 of CAXTIG010000006.1, read as the reverse complement.
ACTAATCAGCATCGACGGCGAGAAACTACGAATTTCTGCCAGTCAGGGAAACGGCAAGACCACCACCTACTCCGTCCGCCGGGAGCACATCCTGCTGGTGTTCAAACCAAACGGTGCCTACCGGCTTATCCAGGATTTTGACACCGATTCGCTCAAGGCCCAGGCCCAGATCGAGGAGTTTGACAAAGCCCCGGCCCCGGCCCTGGCCTACGACTTGCTGCTGAGAGCCAACCCCGCCACCGTGCTGGTGGGAACGATCGGCTACGAAAGCCCGCAGCCGGAAGGGGTCGTCAATTTCAAAACTCCTCCGGGTAAGTCGGCCTCCATCAACAAGCGCGAACTGGCGGCGATTTTTTACCGCAACGGGCGGCATCAGCTCTTTCAAACGGCCGCCGAAGTAACCACCGCCATCAACCGCACCCGCAAAGACCTGCTTCCTTGGTACCGCCCCGTAGCCAAAGCGCCTATCCCCAAAACACTGGTCAAAGCGAAGGCAGTCAACGTACCGGCGAAGGTGGCCGTTCAGGTAAAAAAGAAGCCCGCCACCCACGCCCTGTTGATTAAAAAAGCCACCGTGGCGCCCCCGCCCGTTGCCCCGCCTGCCGTGGCCGTCAAACCGACGCTGAACGACGAAGAATTACTGGAATACCGCACCAGTTCGCTCAACCGGGTGGAGGAATTTTCGGTGTATTTGAAGTTTATCGTCGGTGAAAACAACTCCGACGAAGAGAAAAACCAGGCGATTAAGGCCGCTCTGGGGATGTTTACCCCGGAGGCGACGATCGAAGTATCGTCGATCAACAAACCCGGTACGCGCACGTACAAAGTGGCCGATTATTTGAGAAACCTGAAGAATCTTCCTTACAAAAAAACATCCATCGAGTGGAATGAAATTCAGTACGTCAGCGAGTTGAAACAGAGCGACGACGGAAAATATTACGGTACAATTTCGGCCCAGCAAACCTTCAACGCCACCGATGAAAACGGGAGCACGGCGTACTCCGACGTGACGGAAAAAAACGTCAGGGTGATTCTGGATTCGTACACCAAAATCAAGGACGATAAACCCGAAGTGAAATGGAACGTCTTGCTGGGCAACATCGGCATTTCGGTGAAATAACGACTCCAACCCGATGAAACCAAACCTCTACCGATACACGCTGCTGCTCCTGGGCTGGCTGGCCGCTGGCTACGGGCAAGCGCAGGGAATCGCCGTACGCGACAGCGTGACGGTAAGCGACAATGCGGAAATAAAACGCCAGGCTCAGAACCGGCTGATGGAATTCAATGAGGTTCTCAATACGTACAACGGGGAAGAACGCACCGAGCCGGAACGGCAGGAAATGATTGCAAAACAAGTCAACCAGAACCTGCGGTTTCGGCTGTTTTATGACGCAAATGTAATTGTGGAGGACGATCTCGTACCGGAGCGACCGATTACCCAGATTGTGGATAAAAAAATTGAGAACTACCTGATCGACTTCAGTTTGTTTTACACCAAATCGGACGTGCCGACGGTCGAGTTTTTCAACTTCAACGTGTCGAACCTCAAGAAACGCAGCAATAACTACATTAAGGTTTTTTATACGCAGGCCTTCAAAGGGAAAAACACCCAGAGCGGCGGCACCTACCGGCCCGTAACCCGTGTAGCCGAACTCCGCGTCGAACCGGTGGGTAAAAAATGGGTGTTGTGGATTCAACGCCTTGCTTTCGTTGCGCCCGGCGATTCGGCAGGAGTGACGCTCAACGACGTGGCCCTGGTGGCCCCGCCCCCGCCCATCGACAGCGCCAGCCTTCGCGCCCGTCGGCAGGAAGAAGCCCTCGAAGAAGCGCAGCGCGAGCAGGAACGCGAGGAAATGCGCAAAACCCGCCAGGCGTACAACGACTTCCTCGCCAAAGGCGACAAGGCCATGATCGCCCAGGATTACGAGGCGGCGCTCGAAGCCTACGCCGAAGCCGGGCGCATCAATCCGACCAATTCCGACGTGCCGCTCTACAAACGAGCCAGGGTCGAGAAGGCGATGATGGGTGGTCAGTTTGGCGAAAAAGAACGAATGCGGGACTTCCGCAACAAGGGCGAGGTGGCTCTCAAACGGCGCAACTACCCGGAGGCGCTGGCGTATTTTCAAAAAATTCTCGATAGCCATCCCGACTCCACCGCCCTGGCGGGCCTGGTAAGCACCCTCAACCGGAAATTAGCGACCAAAACCGAGTACGACGAATTGTTTACCGCCGGGCAGTACGAAAAACTGATCAAGGAATACGATACCCGCCTGAAGACCGAAAAAACCGACACCGACTGGTACCTGGGCCGGGGCAAGTGCTACGCCAAACTCAACCGCGACGACCTCGCCCTGAGCGACCTCAACCGGGCCATCGACCTCGATTTTGCCAACCTCGATGCCCTGCTGGCCCGGGCCGGATTGTATCGCAAACTGGGCAACCTGCCCAAAGCCATTGCCGACCTGTCGGGCTACCTGCTCATCGACTCCGAAAACGACGCCGTGCTGGCCCAACGCGCGCAACTCCGCAGCCGCACCGGCAACCTGGCCGCCGCCGAGGAAGATTTCAGCAAGGCCATCAAAGCCAACCCCCGGCAATCGACTCACCACCTGGAGCGGGGCCTGCTGCGCTACCGCACCCGGCAGCGCGAAACGGCCCTGGCCGATTTCAGCAAGGCCATCGAACTGGCCCCCACCCAACCCGATGCGTACTTCTGGCGCGGCATGGTTTATGTCGACGAAAAACGCTACGCGGAAGCCGGGCCTGATTTTGCCAAAGTCCTGAAAGGCAATCCCGCCCCCGGCTACGTGACCCGCATGGACTCGGTCCGGAAAAGTATGTACGCGGAAGGGCAGGAGGCCATCCGCAGCGGGCAGGTAAAAGCGGGCATCGACCGGTTTACCAAAGCCATTGCCGTCAGCAGCAACTACACCGAGGCCCTCAACGACCGGGGCCGCGCCTACGCCAGCCTGAAAGAATACCCCCAAGCGGTGGCCGATTTCACCACCTCACTCCGCCACGATCCGAACAACTGGCGAACCTACGATCTCCGCGCCGAAATTTTTGGAATTCTCCGGGAGTACCCGAGAGCGGTGGACGACTACCGGCGTTCGTTTGCGCTCAATTCCAACCACCTCCGGGCCAAACTCGGCGAGGCATCGGCGCTCCTGAATCTGCGAAAATTCAATGATGCCCTCGCGCCCCTGCGCTACCTGAAAACTGAGCAAAAACGATTGAGAAAAGAATACCCGGCGGCGGTTTGCCGCGATGCCTTTCACGCCCTGGGACGCTGCGAAGTGGGCCTCCGGCAGTACGAGGAGGCGGTGGAAGACTTCGGTACGGCGCTGGATTTTGACGAAAACTTCGGGGCGGGCTATTTCGACCGGGGCGCGGCCTACGAGGCCCTCCAACGCTACGACCGCGCCGCCGACGACTACCAGCGGGCCATTGCCCGCTACCCCGACCTGCCCACGTTTCACCTGGCCCTGGGCGGGGTGCTCGAAAAAAAGGCGGATTTTACCGGGGCCGTAGCCGCCTACGGCGACGTGCTCCGCACCGATTCGGCCCGGCGGGTGAAGGCCCCCGCGCTCCTGCACCGGGGGACGTGCTTTTACAAACTAGGCCGCTACGCCGAAGCCCTGGCCGATTTCCAGCAGCCTGCGCTCCAGGCCGACAGCACCCACTACGGCCCCGATGGCTGGCTCACCACCGGCCTGACGTACCTCCACGCGGGCCAGGCCGACGCCGGATTGCCCTACCTTACCCGCTGCCTGGCGGTGCCCGCCTACGCGGCGCAGGCCAGTTACGCCACGGCCTGCGCCCACCTCCTGAAAGGCAACGAACCCGAAGCCCTGACCTGGTTTGAGCGGGCGTTTCGGGGGAAAGAAATTTCCCTGGCCTACGTGAAAAACGACCGCTTGCTGGGGAGCGTCAACAAAGACTTTCGCCAGAAAAATAAACCGTTTGCCGAACTGCTGGAAAAATACCTGAACTGACCCATCCGATTCAACCGGATTTTTCCGATTTTTAAACCCCGCTCTCTGATTCCTTGATCGTTACGATGAAACACCTGCTTTGTTTAGTCTTGCTGTACTGGGTGGGCCGGGAAAAACTCCTGGCCCAGGAAACCATCTACCTGGCCAATGGCAACCGGTACCCCGGCAAACTGGTCGGTACCGACGGCGACCGGCTGCGGATCGCCGTTCAGAAAGGGGGAAAAACCACCGTGTACCCCGTCCGCCGCGAAAACGTGCTGCTGGTGTTTAAACAAAACGGCAACTACCGGCTCATCAAGGATTTTGACGACGACTCGCTCAAAGCCCAGGCCCAGATCGAGGAGTTCGACCAGGCCCCGGCGCCGGCCCTGGCCTACGACCTGCTCCTGAAAACCAGCCCCGCCACGGTGTTGCCGGGAACGATCAGCTACGAAAGCGACGAGGTCGTCAACTTCAAATCGCCCAAAGGCGAGGCGGCCACGATCAACAAGCGCGAACTGGCGGCGATTTTTTACCGGGACGGGCGGCATCGCCTGGTGCAGAAAACCGCCGAAGTAACCACCGCCATCAACAGCACCCGTCGGGAATTATTGGAGTGGTCGCGGCCCGTGGTCGTGGCCGCCGCTCCAAACCCCCCGGTCGTAAAAAAGCCAGTCGCTAAACCACCGGTGAAGGCGAAGGCCGTCAGCCAGGTAAAAGCGAAGCCCAAGCTACCGGCAGCAGAAAAGAAGGCGTCCCTGGCCTCGGTACCCGCCGCCCCGCCGCCCGCCGTCGCACCATCTGCCGCCGCTGCCCCGCCCGCCGCCCCGGCCAAAAAGCCCGTGCTGAACGAGTCGGAATACCAGGAGTACCGGACCAGTTCGCTCAACCGGGTCGAGGAGTTTTCGCTGTATTTGAAAATCATCGTTGATGAAACCGTGGCCGAGGACGACAAAGACAAAGCCATTGCCACGGCGGTGGGGATGTTTACGCCCGATGCCACCATCGAGGTATCGTCCAACAACCGCAACGGCACCCGCAAGTACCCGGTCGAGGTGTACCTCAAACGGCTCAAAGGGTTGCCTTACGCCAAAACTAACCTGGAATGGAATGAAATTCAGTACGTTAGTGAATTGAAACAGGCCGACGACGGAAAATACTACGGGACGATTTCGGGCCAGCAGACCTTCACGGGCTACGCCGAAAACGGCGAGGTGCTGTACAGCGACGTGACCGAAAAAAACGTAAAGGTGATCCTGGATTCGTACACCAAAACCAAAGACGGCAAGGTGGACGTGAAGTGGAACGTGCTGCTGGGCAGCATTGGAATTTCAAGAAAATAACTAGAGCAAAAACCCAAACTGATGAAGCGAAACCTGTACCGATGCACCCTGATTTTGTGGAGTTGGCTGGCCGGAGGCTACGGGCTGGCGCAGGGAATTACCCCGCGCGATAACGAGGAAGTCAAACTGCTGGCCCGGCGCAAGGTGGAAAAAAGCCTCAACGACCTGTTGAACACGCTCACGTTTGAAGACCTCACCGAGTCGGAACGGAAGGAAATCATCGTCCGGAGCTACAAACCTGACCTGAAGGGGCGGCTGTTTTACAACCCCGACGTGATCGTGGAAGACGACCTCCAGCCCGACCGGGCCATCGACCAGATCTCGGACCAAAAAGTGGAGAAATACCTCGGTAACCTCGACTTGTTCTACGCCAAATCGCCCGACCCGACGATTGAGTTTTCCAACTTCAGCGTGTCGAACCTCAAGGAGCGGAATTACTACTACGTCAAGGTGTTTTACACGCAGGTCTTCAAAGGAAAAAACACCCGATCGACCGCCGCCTACCGCCCCGTACCCCGCGTGGCCGAACTCCGCGCCGAGCGCGTGGGCAAAAAGTGGGCGATGATGGTGTCGCGCCTGGCCTTTCCCGCCCCCGGCGATTCGGCCGGGGCCACGCTCAACGACGTGACGCTCGTGGCCCCGCCGCCGCCCACCGACAGCGCCAGCATCCGCGCCCGCCAGGAAGAAGAAGCCCTGGCCCTGGCCCAGCGCGAGAAGGAAGTCGAGGAAGAGCGCCTGGCCCTGAAAGTGTACGAAGACTACCTCGCCAAAGGCGATCAGGCGTTTAAAGCCAAAAACTACCAGGCCGCGCTGGAAGCCTACGGCGAAGCCGAAAAACGCAAACGCGACGAACTCGACGATAAACCCCGCCTGCAAATGAACCGGGTGATCCGCGAGCGCGACGCCGCCCGGATTGCCGAAGGGCAACTCCTGCGCGACTACCGCGAAAAAGGCGAACTGGCCCGCAAACGGCGCAATTACGCCGAAGCGCTCGGCTATTTCCACCAGATTCTGGAACGGCGCCCCGACTCGGTTTCGCTCAACGCACTCATTCAGGAACTCACCCGGAAGTCGAACCTCAAAACCGAATACGACGAGATGTTTTCGGCGGGGCAACACGACAAACTGGTGGACGAGTACACTAAAATTATCAAGAAAGACAACACCAATTCCGACTGGTACCTGGGCCGGGCCAAGTGCCACATCAAACTCAACCGCGACGACCGGGCTTTGGAGGATTTGAATAAATCCATCGCCCTCGACTACGCCAACCTCGACGCCCTGCTCACCCGCGCCGAGGTGTACCGCCGGATTGGCGGCGGCAAGCGCGAAGACCAGCCCAACCTGCCCAAGGCCATCTCCGACTACTCGGCTTACCTCATCATCGACCCCAAAAACGACGCCGTGTTCGCCCAGCGGGCGCAGTTGCGGGTACGCACCAACAACCTGGCCAGCGCCGATCAGGACTACACCCAGGCCATCAAGCTCAATCCCCAGCAGGCCGCGTATCCCTTCGAGCGCGGGCTGCTGCGGCACCAAAACCGCCAGTACGAAGTGGCCCTCGGTGATTTCGGAAAAGCCATCGAACTCGCCCCCGAGAAGGCCGAGCCGTACTTCTGGCGCGGTCTGACCTACGCCGCCCTCAACCGGTACCGGGAAGGAGGCGCGGGGCCGGATTTTGCCAACGCCCTCAAGGCCAACCTGGCCACCGAGTACGTGGCCCGGATCGATTCGGTGGGCAACAGCCTCTACGCCCAGGGCCTGGCTGCCAACGAAGCCGGTCAGTACAAACCCGCCATTGCGCACCTGACCAACGCGCTGGCCGTTCACATCAACTACCCGGAGGCCCTCTACCAGCGCGGGCGGGCGCACCTGGCCGGAAAAGCCTACAACGAAGCCATTGCCGATCTGACGGCCTCGCTTGGGTACGATCCCAACCACGGCCCCAGCTACGACCGCCGCGCCGAAGCCTACGCGGCCTCGGAACGGCACGAAGAGGCCGCCGCCGACTACAAGCGTTCCAGCACCCTCAACCCCGAAAACCACGCCGCCCTGCTGGGCGAGGCCGTTGCCCTGATGCAACTGCGCAAGTTTCAGGAGGCGATCCTGCCGCTGACGGCGGTGAAGTCGGTTCAGAAGAAAATTGACAAAACGTACTCGCCGACGTTTTTCCGCGACGTGTACTACCGCCTCGGGCAGTGTGAATACGCCACGGAGCAGTACGAAAAAGCCGCCGACGACTTTTCGACGGCCCTGAAATTCGACGAAACCTACACCGTCGGGTACTTCGACCGGGGCGCGGCCTACGAAGCCCTGGGCCGGTACGACCGGGCCATCGACGACTACCAGCGGGCCATTGACCGCAACCCCAGCGCCGCCTATTATTTTTCCAAAGCCAACGCCCTCCAACGCAAGGGCAACCACGCCGAGGCGATCCCCACCTTCGGCGATGTCATGCGGACCGACTCCAGCCGCCAGTGGCAGGCCCGGACCCTCCTGGGCCGGGGTACGAGCTACTCCCTGGCCGGGCAGTACGACCCCGCCCTGGCCGACCTCGAACAACGCGTCGTACAGACCGATACCGCCCTGTGCCGCGAAAACTGCTGGCTCGCCACCGCCCTGACTCACCTTTACGTGGGGCATTCCGAGGCGGCCCTGCCGTACCTGGCCAAATGCCTGCCCAACCCGGTGTACACGGCCCGGGCGGCTTACGCCACGGCCTGCGCCCACCTGCAAAAAGGGGCCGAAGCCGAAGCGCTTACCTGGTTTGAACGGGCTTTCAAGGAAAAAGAAATCACCTCCGCTTACGTGAGAAACGACAAGTTGCTGGAGACCGTCAACAAAGATTTCCGGCGGAAAAACAAACCGTTCGGCGAACTGATGAAGAAATACCTGAACTGACCATCCCGTCTAATTTGCCTTCCATGACCCTCTCCGACGAAACCAAGAACGCCGTCCAGATTGCCCAGGCCATTGCCAAAGAACACCGCCACGGCAGCATCGCTCCCCCGCACCTGCTGCTGGGGCTGATGCACAACGACGTGGGGCTGGCTTCCTGGCTGGCGGCGCTGGGCAAAGACGTGTATTTCATCCGCGACTGGGCCGATTACCGGCTCGAAACTTTGCCCAAATCGGGTCGCCCCGTGGAGCATCCGTCGGGCGACGAAGGTGTTTCGCAAACCCTGAAGATGGCCGAACTGGTGGCTTTGCAGGTTTCGGCCATGCGGGTGGAGCCGCTGCACGTGCTGGCGGCGTTGGTCAAATCGGGGGTGGCGTTCAGCGCCGACCAGCTCAAATCCCTGCCCCTCAACCAGAAAGAACTCCTCGATGCCGCTCTCGATGACCGGGCCGTGCAGGCCGTCCTTTTGCCACCCAACGGGCAGGCTACCAACGGGTCGGCGGCACCGGTAGGGGGAGAGTCGCGTGGGCAATCGGAGGAGGCGGCGCTGTACAAATTCTGCGTCAATAAAACCGACCTGGCCCGGCAGGGCAAGTTCGACCCCATCCTGGGCCGCGACCGCGAACTCCGGCTGATGATCGAAATTCTGGTGCGGCGGCTCAAACCCAACGTGATGCTGGTGGGCGAACCGGGCGTGGGCAAAACGGCCCTGATCGAAGGCTTCGCCCAGGCCATCGTGGCCGGGGGCGTACCGGCGCTGTTGCAAAACGCCGAGCTGTTTGAACTCGATTTAGGCTCCCTGGCCGCCGGGGCTTCGTACAAAGGCGAGGTGGAAGATCGCCTGAAAAAAGTACTCAAGGAAATCAAAGCCTTCGATAAGGCGATTTTGTTTATCGACGAAATTCACGTGCTGCTCAACCCCAACGGCACCCTGGGTACCGGCGTGGCGCAACTGCTCAAACCCGAACTGGCCCGGGGCGAACTGACCGTGATCGGGGCCACCACGCTCGACGAATTCCGGCAGTACGTCGAAAAAGACGAAGCCTTCAGCCGCCGCTTCGAGTTGCTGCCCATTCCCGAACCCGACCTTACTACGGCCAGCCGGATGGTGGCCACGCTATTGCCGTACTTCGAGGCGCACCACCAGCTCAAGGCCGATCCGGGCGTGGCCGACGAGGCCGTGCGCCTGGCTAGCCGGTACATCAAAAACCGCCGCCTGCCCGACGCCGCCGTCGATTTACTCGACCGCACGATGGCCGCCATCCGCACGATGGGCGAAACTGCCCACGGCGACCTGCTGGGCCTGCAACAGGAATGGTCCGCCCTCCCCGAACGCCTCGCCGACCGCGACGAAGCCGCCCAGCTCGATGAGTACCGCTGGTTGTTGCGGCAGGTGCAACACAAAGTCAGCCCGATTTTGCAGCAGCAACTCGAAGACGACACCCAGCCCGACACCATTGAACTGGCCGAAACCCTGCGCGACTACCTCGGCACCCGCCTCGAAAGCCTGCTGCCGCTGGCCCTAAACAAGCCCGAAACCGTGAGTCGGCTCGACATCGCGGCGATGATTGCGGCCAAGACGGGCATACCGCTCGGTAAATTGCAAGGGGCCGAACGCGAGCGGCTCATGACGATGGACGACGTGCTGCGCAAACGCGTGGTGGGGCAGGACCACGCCGTGAAGGCCCTCTCGGCGGCCATTCTCGAATCGCGGGCGGGGCTGACGGGGGGCAAGCAACCCACCGGGGCGTTTTTCCTGCTGGGTCCCACGGGCACGGGCAAGACCGAGTTAGCCAAAGCCCTGGCCGATTTTTTGTTCAACGACGAAACGTTCCTCATCCGCTTCGATATGTCGGAGTTTAAGGAAGAGCACTCCGCCGCGCTGCTCTACGGCGCGCCTCCCGGCTACGTAGGCTACGAACAGGGCGGGTTGCTGGTGAATAAAATTCGCGAAAAACCGTATTCGGTGGTGCTGTTCGATGAAATCGAAAAAGCGCACCCTTCGGTGTTCGATATTTTCCTGCAAATTCTCGACGAAGGCAAACTCCACGACCGGCTGGGCAAGGAAGGCGATTTTTCCAACGCCGTCGTGCTGTTTACCTCCAACATCGGCAGCGAGTTTGTGATTAAAGAATTTGGCGAAGGCAAAATCCCGGCGGGCAACGACCTGATGGACATCATGGCCCGGCATTTCCGCCCTGAGTTTCTGGCCCGCCTGACCGAAATCGTTCCCTTCGCGCCCATCAGCGAGCAGAACGCCGTTCGGATTTTCGACATCCACCTGCGCGGCCTCACCGACCCGCTGTCCAAACAAGGCATCACCCTCGATCTGACCCCCGCCGCCCGCGAACACCTGGCCCTGAGTGGTTTCTCGCCCCGCTACGGCGCCCGCCCGCTCAAGGGCGTGATCCGCAGCCAGCTCCGGCGACCCATTTCGCGGATGATCATCAGCGGGGAACTCGCCAAAGGCCAGACGCTGAAAATCGACGTGGACGGGGCGGGGGGATTGACGTGGGAAGTGGCGGAAACCAGTTCAGGCGATGTCGGCGATTTGGCATAGGTCCTGAACCAAATTTCGTCGCCAGTGCGCACTGGTTCATCCTCGCGAATTTGTTTTGAATTGACTGGCAACACAAACTCAACCTGAAAACGAACCCAAGTTTTCAGTTTTCACCCGCTCAATTTTTTGCCATGAAGACGCTTTCCATGACCGATCAATTGGGATTGATGTCGTTGCTTGTTTTGCCCACTAGAGAAAGTTTGGAAAAGATTGAATTGTTCTTCCTTGACCGGAAATTCTCGAAGCAGGAAATCCAGCAAAGTTTGCTCGAACTGGAGCATACCGACAAGAACGTGACGTTTTTAAAAGATATCCTGCTTGCTTACCAGCTTCCTTTTCAACGGATGGTATCCGTCCATGAAAGCGAGTTGAAAGATGCCTCGCTTTTTTTGGCGGATCGGATCGAGCCAAAGGCAAGGGAGATCGTTGCCGATATTTTGTTCACGTGTAACCAATACGGGATTACGGACAAACACCAGATTGCTTACATTCTTGCCACCGCCAAAGGCGAAAGTGATTTTGTGCCTCGGGTGGAAACAGGCTCGTTGAAATACAAGTTTGAGCCTCGGAAAGGGGGTAAACGAAGCTATAACACGCTGGGCGGGAACATCCCTTGCGGCGATTCGTTGGTCCACCGAGGTATCCTGGGTAATTCAAAAGAAGACCTTGATCGTAAAAAGCTGTACAATTCAGAACGCTGGCCTTCAACGGATTATGAAAAAAGTTCGGGTGAATTCAAAGCGGCGGTGGAAAAATGCGACTTCAATGTTTTCGCTGGCGTTGGAATTGTGCAATTAACCGGGCGAAAAAACATGGAAAAATTTAACGACGTGGTCGGGGGGCAACTCGTAGACCGCCCTGAACTAGCCCAAGAAAGCCACAACGCCGTGAAGATGCTGGTTCTGGGAATGAAAGAAGGACGTTTCAAAGGCAGTAAACTAAGAAAGGGCGGGTCGTGGTCGGACAAACGGTTGGAAACGTACGGAGGGCCAGACGGTGGTTTCGATGCCAACGCCGCCCGCCGCATCATCAACGGCAAACAACTTTTTTCACACCGCCGTACCGTTTACGGGGAAACTTTCAAGAAAGGCACCGATGAAAAACGGATGTTTTCGTACTTGGAGACGTATTATTTCAACCGAATGATTTCTCCGTTTAAATAGCGTTGCCAATACGCCTCGGCGATCGTCATTCTAAACGTTAAGATGGAGGCAAGCGGTACGCCGCCCGGCCCCGCCCCTACGAGAAAATTCCCATTTCTAGGTAACCTATTAGCCAACCGACTTTACTTATCGCATCGGCTCGTATAGCACTTAACGACTGCCTTACCTAGCAGTTACTGCTACCCCGACCGACCGTTCAAAAAATATCTCATTCTTTTTAAACTGAATAGTTGCAAAACCCGCCGATTGCCTTTACTATTGAAAACTAAACCGTTCTCCCTCTTACGTTTATGAACGCAACGATGAATATGCCGGGGGCCTGGGCCGCTTTTAAGGACATCCCCCCCAGTCTTTCCCCCATCAGCCAGAACAAAACGCTGTACGTCTCCAAGTTTAACGACGAAGTAGCCCAGGAACCCCAGGCCGTCGAGGGCCTCGAATCGGTCAATGACGTGCTGGCGCACTACAAACCCGAGGCCTCGGTGATGCTCTTCGACCAGCAAGGGGCACCCGCTTCGGAGGTGTTCGAGTTTCGTAAAATGGGCGATTTTTCGCAGGAAGGGCTGGTCGAACAAAGCCCGCTGCTGCGCGAACTCTCGGTTCAGATGCGGAATCTGCAAAAACTGGATCGCCACCTTCGTTCGAACAAATTGCTGCAAACGGCCCTGGCCAACCCCCAGGCCAAAGGCATTGTGCTCGACATGATCCAGCAGATGATCGACGAACTCGAACCGGCTTCCTGAACTGTTCCGACAACTTCACCTTCTGTTTTTCTACTGACCAACCTTTACTCCCTCGACTTTCCATGGCTGAAGCCGAAAAAAGCGCGTCCACGGGCCAGCCGGTTCGTGAGCGCGAAGCCCCCTCCGCTGCCCCGTCGATCGAAGCCCGCATCCAGCAGTTGCAGCAAATGCGTCTTGGCGGCTTCAAACTCCTTGAAACCAGCATCGACGGAACCGAGATTTTCAGTCCCGAGCGCAAAGCCCGCAAAAGTATTTTCCTGACCGACGAGTCGCGGAAGCAGGACCGGCAGGAGCTAAAAAACCGCCTCGAACTCTGGAAGGAAATCCTGAGTAAAGACGACGTGTCGGTTACCGATCTGGTCAGCGAAGTAAACGAACGCTTCAAGGAAACGGACAAGCTCTACAAAGACAACCTGGCCACCGTCGTCAGCGAAATCCGCGACACGGAAAGTACCTACAAGGGGGTGGAACTGTTTTTCAAAAACGCGGAAACCAGCGGCTTGAAAATCCGGAACCTCGTTTTCATGAACGCCGGGCTGGATCAACTCAATCCCGCCGAGCCAACCAACGCCGAGACCATCGAGCACGTTAAAAACGAAGTACACAAGGTTTACAACCGCTTCGATTTGCGTGAAAGCTACTCGCTGATGGTGGTTCCGGGTTACCTGGGCAGCAAGCGGGCCGTGGACGGCTGGGCTAAAATTGCCCACGACCATAAGCTCATGCTCGTGACCGACTACCAGAACCTGGATTCCCTGAAGGAAACCCTCCGGGAATTCCAGCGCGAAAAACTCGCCGCCGACGAAGGCCGCCTCTCCAACGTGCTCATGGCCTGCAATCCCATCGTCGGACGGGGAAAATACGAGGAACTGGAAGAACTCGACGATTTGTACGTCAATCCTTCCTCGGCCATTGCGGGCCGGATGTACTCCAACCTCATTTCACAGGTATCGGCAGGCTACCAGTACGGCTCGCTCGAAGACGTGGACGGGGCGCGGTTCGACCTGTTGAAAACCGAGGTAGGCGAACTGGAAAACCAGGGGCTGATTCCGCTGACGAAGGAGTTCGGAAAAGTGATTGCCTTTTCGGGAAAAACCCTCTACAACGGCTCGAACGTGGGCCTGAAAACCTACTCGGTGGTGCGGGTTTTCGACTGGATCATGAAAGTGCTCATGTGTTTCCTCAACAAGCGGGCGATGGAAAACTGGAGCGGCAAAATCGAGAAGGAAATCACCGAGGAAATCATTCAGTTTCTCGACCAAATCAAGGGACCGGGAAAAATTATCGAACGCTTCGAGGCCCCGCAGTTCCGCCAGGACCCGGTGCAGAAAGACCGAATTTTCGTCGACATCAACATCACCCCCTTTTTCCCGGCCAAAACCTTCATCATCGGCCTGCACGGCGAGCGCGGGCGCGACGAAGGCACGGGGCGGCGCGGTGAGTTTAAGGGTGACGTTTCGCAACGCTAACCAGTTACGCCCATGCCCTCGTTTAGTGCCAAGTTCAATCTGTTGAATTTTTCTACCCCCGTCAACTACGTGTATTTCGACATCAACCAGGCCGTCGATTCGCTGGGTCGGCCGGCCTCGCTCACCCGTGGGGGGAAGATAACCGTTGAATTTAACGTTACTGATGATAACACCGTGAACGAATGGATGGCGAACCCCGAACAAAAATTGAGCGGGAACATCACGTTTTTTGATAATACCAACAAGGTTTCGCTTAAAGAACTCGTATTTATCGATGCTTTCTGTGTAGAGATGCTCGAACGGTTCGATGGCACGACCTCGAACGCGCAAATGGTAACTGTCGTGACCATTTCGCCCGAAATCATCAAGGTAGGCGGCATCAAATTGGATAACCGCTGGCCGGAGACGGTCGGCTGAACGATTTCAAGGGGTAATTTTTACCGGCAATAACCCTCTCTCAATCTTATGGCAGCATCGTTTGAGGCCTTTCTGCATCTGGACGGAATATCCCGATTAAAGCAGGCAGCCAGTTACCGAGTCCTTACCTGCGAATACCATTTTTCGCAACCCACCGATCCGCGCGGACGTCCCTCAGCGGGCGTACGCAGTGGGCTGATACGGGTTTCTCTGGTGGGCAATAATTACGTCCCGCTCACCGAATGGGCCATTCAGCCTAATAAATGGTACAACGGGAAATTATCGTTTAAAGACCGTAAGGATGGTACGCTGAAAGTGCTTGACTTTGAGCATTGCTATTGCGTATCGTACCGGGAAATCTTCACTCCCCACGACGGCATCGACTCGGCCTATACCTTCGACCTTGGCCTGACGGCAGCCAAAATGCACCTCAACGGAATGCTGCACGATAACCAGTGGCTCGACTGGCGGTTCGATGCCGAATAATCCACCGTAAACTGCAACGACAATGGCTCAACAGGTTACGGTGAAGGTCGATATCGGTGGCGTACCGCTCAAGCACGTCACGCACCTGCGCATCGAACAGTCGATGTTTACCCATCACACCTTCGAGATTGTGGTGCCCATCGAAGATATCGAAGGAAAAGGGGCGTTTTTCTTTAATAAGGCTCACCAGCAACTCTGCGGGAAACCCATTTCCATCCGGTTCAAGCCGTATTTTAAAAATGTCCCGGACGATTTCGAATTCAATGGTGTAGTGACCGAGCTCGTGCTTCACAACGACAGCGAGATGGTGAATTCGTTCATCATCAAGGGCCACAGTCCCACGTTTCTGATGGAAGACGGGCAGCAACGCCGGGCGTTTTTGAAAGTGGGTCTCGCGGATATTTTTGGGGGGGTGCTGTTTCCGTACCCCCAAAACCTCCTGCCCCGGCGCATCAGCCCCAAAAACGGGGACGTGTTCGAGTACAAAGCCCAGTACGACGAGAGCAATTACGATTTCATCTGCCGCCTGGCCGCCGAGTTTGGGGAATGGTGTTACTACAACGGTACCGAACTGGTGCTCGGCAAGCCCGACAACAAAACCCAGCCCTTCGTGGTGGATGGGGTGCAACATTTCGACATGGCCATCGGGCTGAAGCCCAACCTCTACGCCATGTCGCACTACAACTACGTCAAGCACGAAACGTACAAGAGCGGGGGGCAACCCCCGCCCCTGGATACTTACGGCACGTTCGCCTACAACCAGTCGGGCAGTTTGTTTGGGCGCTCCTCGCTGCTCTGGCCCCTGAAAGAT
The DNA here is from genome assembly GCA_964244295.1 of uncultured Cytophagales bacterium. GTDB lineage: Bacteria > Bacteroidota > Bacteroidia > Cytophagales > Spirosomataceae > JAJAZB01. The sequence continues at coordinate 131,993 of CAXTIG010000006.1, read as the reverse complement.
GTCCAGGCGCAGGGCCAACTCGACGGGGCCGTGCAGGACGTCAACGCCTCGAACGCCGCCGACTTGGTTCGTTTTCAAGGTTCGGGTGAAAATCCCAACCTCAACGTGGGCGTGATCGTGAACGTGACCGGACAACGGCTCAACAGCGCCCGGCAGTTTGAGAAAGTGGACGTGGGTTCGTACCGCATTACCCACATCACCCACACGGTCGATACCATCGGCAACTACGAGAACTTTTTCGAGGCCATCCCGGCGGCTTCGGGGCACCCGCCGCGTAACCCCCACGCCCGGATGCCCCTGGCCCTGCCCGAAATCGCGACCGTGTACAAAAACAAGGACCCCAAAAAATTAGGACGCGTCAAAGTAAAATACCACTGGCCCAACCGGGATTCCTGTGAATCGGCCTGGATGCGGGTGGCGTTTCCCTACACGGGCAGCAGCCGGGGGATGTTGTTCATTCCTGAAGAAGGCGACCAGGTGCTGATTAGTTACGAAGCCAACCACGTCGATTTTCCGCTCATCGTGGGCAGTATTTATCACAAAAGCCCCAGCAACGACTACTGGTTTGATGAAAATTACCAAAAAATAATCCGCACGAAAGGCGGTAACAAGCTGGTTTTCAAAGACAAACCCGGTGAACAGGAAGTCTTCATCACCAACGCCAACAAGAAAGGCACCAACCTGCACATCTCCTTCAAGGGCGACGGCACCATCACCCTCCACACCGACGGGTTGATTCAACTGGAAGCCAAAGACATCAAAATGACGGCGAAGGAAAACATCGAAATGAACGCCAAAAACATGACGGTGAAGGTGCAGCAGGACATCAAAGTGACCTCGAAAACCACGAAGGTGTCGGCCCTGGATTCCGTCGAACTCAGTGGCACCAAGCAGGCCACCCTGAAATCAAGCGTAAAAACCGAAGTGCAGGGCACCCAGGTGGAAGTCAGTGGCAACGCCCTGATCGACATCAAAGCCCCACTCGTCAAGATAAACTCCTAACCAACCCTCCAAATCCCAATTTCCCTTTTTTTATCAATCCCTTTTTTTCACTCTCAAACAAAATTACCCATGGCAGCATCTGCAATCGCGGCGTATTTCAAAGCCGCTGGCGTCGCCGACACCGAAGTACAGAAATGTTTTTACGAACTCCGGCGCTCGATCGACCAGAAAGGTCGGCCTTCTTCCATCACCCAGGGCGGGGTCATCACCGTCGAGATCGTTTCGAGCGAGACCGACGGCACCCTGGCCGAATGGATGATGAACTCCTACAAGGAAGCCGACGGAGAAATCTCCTTTCTCGACGTTCAGAAGTCGACCCTGAAAACGGTTGCCTTCCAAAAAGCGCGGTGCGTCGGCTACTCCGAGCGTTTCGACAAAACGCCCGACCCGTCGTACCCCGAACGCCCGGCGATGACCCTGACACTGACCATCTCCGCCGAGAAAATCACCATCAGCGACTCCGAGCACGACAACAACTGGGACGATAAGAAATGAGTGATTGGGTAATTGAGTGATTGAGTGAGAAGGAAAAGACCTGCCTTTTTCTATCACTCAATCACTCAATCATCCAATCACTCAATTCACGCCTTTGGCGCAACCCGCCGGGCCAGGATTCGTACCCCGTTGAGGGCGTGGTTTTCCGGGCAGGTGCGGTCGGGATCGATGTAGAGGTTGGGCCGCCACCAGGGCCGCTGCACGTAGAAGTGCCACTTGAAGAAACGGGTTTTCGCATCCCGAATCTCGATTCGGCGGTTGGGTTCGTCCTCGTTGTGTTCGTCGACCGAAAACTGGAAGCCGTCGCCGATGTTCATCCGGTCGGGAATAAACGAGCGGATGTCGTAGGTGTTCCGCTCGGCGAAGCGGACGTCGAGGACGAAAATCACGTTGGTGGTGCGCTTGAATTCGTTTTCGGTCAGCGCGGGCATTTGCAACAGCGGGTTATATTGCCAGAGTTTGTAGATTTTCGGCGGAATGCGGTCGTAAGCTTCGTAGGCCCACTGGATAAAGTACGGCAGCGGAAAAATCAGCACCGTACTCGTCAGCGGACGGACGTTTTCCCGAAAGTCCTGCTCGGCCAGCACCTGAAAGAGCCTCGGCGAACCCGACATCAGAAAAATAGCCACCCCACCGACGATGCCCATGAGCAGCGTCATCAGGGTGCCGATGAGGTAATCGTCGGGACGAATCCAGGTCATGTAGGCGCGTTGGGCGCTGACGTGGCCCATGCCGAGCAGAAACACGATGCCCAGCACGATGGCGTAGTTCCAGTAGCGCACGTCGGATTCGGGCGGGAGCACGTAGCGCACCAGCAAGTGCCCCACGTAGCCCAGCAGCGCGAACACCAGAAACGTGATGAAAATGTACAGAATGGTGGTGCGGACGCTCGGATTGCGCAGCAGCCCGCTGCGGGCCTGGTTGACGGCGTTGCTGGTCAGCGAGCGGGCTTCTCCTTCGAAATTGGGCCGGATCATGAGTGGGAGGGAGGTTGGAGTGGAGTTCCACCAAAAATAAGCGGGACGCGGTACAAACCAGTCTCGTGCGTAAAATAATCTGAATTCCCGATGGGACAACCCGCCGCCCGTGTGGGCGATATGCACGTTTGCCCGATGTTCGACGGCCCCAAGCCGCACGTTGGCGGGCCGGTGCTGCCTGCTGGTGTACCAACCGTGTTGATTGGCGGGATGCCCGCTGCCACCGTAGGAACGATGTGCGCCTGTGCCAGCGCACCGGATGTGATTGTGAAAGGCTCGTTTACGGTGTTGATTGGGGGAAGGCCCGCTGCGCGAATGGGGGATATGACGGCGCACGGAGGGACGATTGTGGTGGGGTGTCCGACGGTGTTGATTGGGGATGTGGGGATGCAGGTCGCTACGGGCATGGCGGCGGCGGTATTGGGGAATCCATTTATGGAAAAATGTTAAAAATCTTCTACTGATTTTCTCCATGTTCATCGTCAGGCGTAGCCAGATTGAAGCTTTCCGTATCCCGTTGCGGGAGGCGGCAAAGAAGCAATTGGTGACGTCGCTAAAAAATGAAGGACACGATGTAAGACTTTCTCCCGATGGCAAAACCCTGATTCAAACCGATGAGCGGGGGAATCAAACCCAATTAATCTACTCTTCGGAAGCGTTGCCCGAAACGATTGTCAAACCGTCCGGGGTGCGTTACGGATTAGGTCACGATGCGGAAGGAAAGCTTTCAACGGTAAAACTTCCGGGCGGCGAGAACCTGCACCTGCGGTTTGAGAAAGGCCAACTTCGCCAGGCCCAGGCAGGTTCGGATAAAACGTATCAGTTAGACTACCAGCAGGGACGACTCACCAGGGTCGTATACCCAGACCGAACGAACCGGCAGTTTGTGTACGATGGGTTGGGAAATATATTGGCGGAGGTGGATCGCACCGGTCACGCCCGCCAATTTCAACGCGACCCTGGTGGGCAGCTACAATCCATCGTCGATCCATTGGGGCGGCAACTGCGCTTTCGCTACGACGCCGAAGGCTTGCTCAGTGCCCTGGAATTCCCGGACGGCACCCGGCAGGCGTACGAATACGACGCGGATACCGATACGCTTTACGTTCAACTTCGCGACGGAAAGGCGTTTTACCAGCAGTATGAAAATAACCAGATTACCGGTTTAACCTGGCAGGACGGCCCATCCGTTGGGCTTGCCTACGGTAATCAGGGCGAACTCGTTTCGATCGAAATGGGGGAGGTTGGAATCGGGTACACCTATGATGACCAACAACGCCTCATTGCCGAGCAAAGTCCCGTTGGCACGACCCGATTTGCCTACGCCGGGGCGGCTTGGCCCGCGCAAGTGACGTTGCCAACCGGGTTGACCGTTGACTACGAATTTGATACGGACGACCGCGTGATCGCCTGGCGGGCCGAAGGGCGAACGACCCGGTACGTGTACGATGAGCGGGATTTACTGACTGAAATTCGCTACGCGAACGGACTCACGGAATACCAGGAGCGTGGGCACATGGAGGGTCTGCGTCAAGTTCGGGTTCAAAACTCACTGGGGCAACTCGTTTCCGAACAGCAGTACGCCTACGACGCCTGCGACCGGCTTAGTCGCTACGACGACCCAGGTAGCGGGCGCAGCGTTCAACTTTCGTACGATCCCGAATCCCGGCTGACCGGAACCAACGACCTGCACACTGGTCAGCGGCGTGAACGCTTCGGGTACGATGCCAAAGGCAATTTGATAGAGCACAACGGGCAGCCCGTACTATTGGGAAGTATGGATGAAGTGCGCCGCCGCTGGGACGTTGCCTTCGAGTACGACGCGCTGGGAAACCTCACCCGTCTGAGCGGCCCGAAAGGCGACCTGCTCTGCCAGTTTGCCCGCAACAGCACCCTAGCGTCAGTGCGGGTGGGAGCCGAAACCTGGCAGTACCAGTACGACGGCATCGGTCGGCGAATCGGTAAAACCAATGGTACTCAGACCTGGCGCTACGGCTGGGCCGGTTCGCAGATGGTATCGGAAGAATTTTCTGATCGCCCCGGTGCCGCATCTCTCGTTCGCGAGTATATTTACCTGCCCGACAGTGCAGTACCGGTGGCCTTTCGGGAACAAGGACAGTTTTACTACTTGCAAGCAGACGTGCGTGGAGCCGTTACGCGGGTGTACGACGAGCGGGGGCAGGTGGTTTGGCAGGCAAGCTATTCGGCATTCGGCTCGATTACTATCCACCGGGCATTGCTACGTCAACCCTGGCGGTTGATGGGGCAGTACGAAGACGAGGAGACGGGGCTTTACTACAACCTCGCCCGGTATTATTGCCCGTGGTTGACGACGTACTTGAGTTTGGATCCGGAGTGGCTGGATTCGGAAACTTGCCATTATGGGTATGCTCGGAATGATCCTTTTAACCGGGCTGATCCGCTGGGGAATATAGCTCCTTTGGTAGTTGTAGGATTATTGGCATTAGGAGGTTTAATCGGTGGTGGTATAGCAGTTTACAATAAACAAAGTTTTTGGGGCGGGGCTGTTCACGGGGTATTGGCTACTGGTGGGGGAATTATTGGAGCAACACTCGCAGCCCCAGGGATAGTGGCGGGAGCTATTGGTTTAGGAGTTGGCATAGCAGTTGGGGCTTTCCCAGGTTCAATTGCCGAACAATTGATTAATAATCCTGAACAAGAACCTTGTTATGGATGTGCATTAGGCACCGCACTTTTTGAGGGAGCGCTGGGTGGATTGCTTGGTTTTGCTGCTAGTAAATTTATAGCGAGTGCAGCGGGAAAATGGTTAGCGAATACAAGAACTTGGCAAGGAGTGAAAAGCTTGTTTGGTCGACGGCCCCCTTCAATTCCATCAAAACCTATAGCTCAAAATGCAATTGATGAATTGAAAAATATTGCTCTAAGGGGCAGAGTTCAAGTAGATATTGAAGCAGATCTTATTGCAAAAGGCTTCACCAAAGTTAATGCAAAAAATGGGGGTGGTGTGTGGACTAAACCTATGCCCAATGGAGAGACAGCTTCAGTTAGAATTGATCCTGCTAAGAACAGGATCCCTCCTAAAGGATGGGCAGACGAAGTCCCTCATGCACACAAAGAGGTTGTTTCAACTTCAAATGTTCAAAATGGGAATTATAATCCGACTCATGCGACCACGTTAGATGAGGGGGGCAGTATAACAAATATTAAAGCGGATCAGCATATTCCAATAAACTGACATGAACTCTCTACTTAATCATCTTTTTGAAAAAAATTATCCATTAGAGCGCGATGAACTTACGCTCTCATTTAATATTTATATCTCTCAATTTAAGGAAGAAGACTATTTTGAAGTAATGGTAGCTATGCTTAAACATTTGGAAAATTTAGGATATGAACGTTATAAGGCTATCTTAAGAATTGAAAAACTATTGCAAGACATAAACGGTATGGAAAAAACTAAGAGTCTATGCCTGATGGTTGAATTATATCCATATGCAGCTAATGCTCTTGCACATGATGTCTGCGACAGTATAGAATTATGGTTTGAAAATGATGGAAATAAAGGATTGTTAAACTATCTTGATGAGCGTTCGGCAAAATTTAAAGATGATGATTTTAGTCAAAAGCTAATTACTTGGAGAATGAATTTGAAAAACAAATTACATTTATGAACGGAACAAAGCCATTTTTGGGCAACAACCAACGTGAATATTATATTTTAGATTCAGCCCGCGTGGGTTCGGCCATTGACCAAGCGAAAGAACTTAGTTTCTCATTCGATTCGCTATACAGAGGTAGAAGCGAGGAATCTTTGGCAGTTATTGCTCCTTACCTATTTCAATATGAGGCAAATGACTTATTTCATCAATTTATTGATAACCACACCGGTGAATCATGGGGAATAGGAGTAATAGCTGAGGCACCGATCGAAGCGCTGCACAAGCACTTCCGTAAATTTCTGCTTGTAAAAGATGAAGACGGTCGCGAACTATATTTTCGATTTTACGATCCCCGCGTCTTACGAATCTTCCTTCCCACCTGCGACACCGCCCAATTAAAAGAATTCTTCGGCCCAGTTCAATATTTCTTCCTGGAAGACGAAGACCCTAATTTCGGTCTATATTTCTGGTTAGAAAACGGTGAATTTCAAACCAAACGAGCCACTAAAGAGGAATTATAAAATTCCCTACTTTCTTAATTCTTTACCCTCTACTCACAAACAAAATGGGAGCCTTAGCCGACAAAGCCACTGCACTAATTGGCACTTCGCGTGCTGAACTTCAGTGCAACCACGTCATCAATAAAATTATCTACGACAACAAAAACGCTGGTAAACTGGCGAAAGACTACCTCACTTGGGGCGTTGAAACGTTTCTGCCCGCCGAAGGTGTGGTCGTGGTAGGGAAGGACGGAGCGCACGTCGGGTTTTTCGTCAGCGATAGCGAGTTTGTGCATTCCAGCGTCCGTCATTACCAGGTTGTCAAAGTGAAGAGCGAACAACTAAAATGGGTGTTCCCGCAAGGGTACGTGTTGCGAAAAGAACGATAAAATTTGACCCTGAATACTCGTCGTTTTCAGTGATTCTTTTATAAACTCTGCCCTCCTCCTATGCCCAGCGCCCCCATCACCACCGACCGCGCCCGCAAGGGCAAACCCGTTACACTCCGGCAGGATTTACCCCTGGGTTTCAAAAACAAATACCCCGTACCGAAAGGAGCTAAAGGCTACGTAGAAAGCGACGGGTTCGTGAACGGCCAGTTGAAGGTATATTTCCCGCTTTACGCGGGGGATGAACACGTCGAATTCAATTCCTTCAGCGTGGGTGATTACCTGGAAGCGGACCCGTTTTCGTTTTGAAAAAATAGGTGGATCGTCATGCTGCCAATTCCATTGCGGACTTGTTTCAGCATCTTCCCCTCGGCTCACCGGCTACTTGGTTACAAACAAACAGGTCGCCCAGGAAGGGGAAGATGCTGAAACAAGTTCAGCATGACGATCAAAAATATACCTACTCCCCATGCCCGACGACTACTACCGCCTCCCCCTCCGCCTTGACCTCCTCGTTCGCGGGGCCGATTTGAGCCAGCAGCCCCGGCTGGCCCGCGAGGTGTTTTGCCCGCTCGAAGATTCCATCCGCAACCACGTGTACCTGCTCATCACCACGCAGTTCCGCGAGGCGCGGTTTGATGCGCAGTTGGGTTGTATGATTTGGGAGGATGATTTTCAGATGGGCAACGATTCGGCCAACAACGGCTACTGGACCGACCGCGTGAAAACCTCCGTGCGTGATGCCGTCCGGCGCTACGAAAAGCGCCTCGAACGCGTGGGCGTGGAGGTGGATTTGGACCGCGACGGAGCCACCGATGCCCACAAACGCCTGCTGGTGGTCGTGACCGCCGAAATTCGGAAGTCGAACCACCGGCCTTTCGAGTTTCGGCACGAACTGCTGATCGCGCCGTTTATTTCTAAACGGGCTTGATTTGGTGTAGTTTGTCCTTTGGTTTTCTCAGTGGAGGTCACCCTGAGCGGAGTCGAAGGGTGGTGCGGTGGGTACCGGAGTCGGCCCTCGCGCATCCTTTGACCGAGCGGTAGGCCAGCGCTGACCAGCCGCACGCCCTTCGACTCCGCTCAGGGTGACCCTTTAAACCTCCATTCCTCATGGAACCCTTCACCCCACCCAGTTTTTCGCGGGAAGACGTTCGCCGCCGGATGACCCAGACCGCCGCCGCCGTGTGGCAGTTGCGCGTGAAGGACGTCGATGCCGCCGATCCGCTGGTGGGCTACCTGCTCGATGCCTGCGCCTACGAGTTTGAGAACACGGCGAAATCCATCGAGGCCACGCGCCAGCAAATCATCGACCGGCTGGCCAGCGTGATGTGCCCGGAGGTGATCGACCTGCCCCGCCCGGCCCACGCCATTTTTCACACCCGCCCCGAAGACCCGCTGCTCGACCTCCCCCAAACGGCGCAATTTTTCTACCGCCAACCGGGCCAAAGCGCCGACGACCGCAGCACCGACTTATTTTTTTCGCCCGTCGTGACCACCCGGCTCGTCAACGGCGACATCCGCTACCTGCTCAGCGAACAGGGCCTGGTGCAGTTTCGCGGGCGCGACCGGATGACGCTCGAAACCCGCGTTCGCACGACGCAGATCACGGATTATCAGTCGGTTTGGCTGGGACTGGATCTCGACGGGCGGGTGCCTTCGCTGAGCAACCTGGCCGTGTATTTCGACTGGGAGGCCGAGTCGGAGCGGGCCAAAGCCACGTACTACCGCAAACTCCAGGACCCGGCTCAGGCCCGGTGGTTTCTCCACGGGCAACCCCTGCCGACGCGACCGGGCTTGTTTCCGATCCAAACCGAAGACGACCCGACCGATCCCTACGGGCTGGCGCAACGGCGGCTGGCCAGCGAACTGGACGTGCTCAACCAACTCGAAGAAGAAGTGATGGCCCAGTACCGGCACCGGTTCGTGACGTTCGGCGCCGTGCCTGACCGGGCCAAGGCCGACTACCGCCCGCTGCCGTTTCCGGACGGCTACGAGTTTTCGCAGATTCAGCAGCAAAAGTATTTTCAGAACGGTCTGGTCTGGATTGAACTCCGCCTGGGGCGCGACTTCCCGGCGGCGGCCCTGGCCCGGATGGAAGTGCGGCTCAACTGCCTGCCGGTGATGAACCGCCACCGCAACGAAACCATCCAGCGGCTCCAGCGCACGCTCAACGTGTTTCCGCTCACCTCGCCGGAGGAATTTTTGTTCATCCGCCGGGTGTTCGACGCCGAAACCAACGACCTGTTCCGCTCCTCGCCCCTGCGCAACGCCGACGAACTGGCCGAAAACTCGTTTATGTGGCGGCCCCACGGCGTGGGGCGCTTCGACAACCGCGACGCCCGCGAGGTGCTCCAGTACGTCCAGCAAATGCTGCTCGAAGAAAGCCGCGCCTTTTCGGCGCTGGGGTCGGGGCTGTTCGCCCAGACGATTGAAAACCTGAACAAAAACGTCGAAGACCTCAACCAGCGCCTGCAAAACAACGCGGAGTCGGGTTTTAAAATCGGCCACCCCTACATTTTCGTGCGCCCGGAACGGACCGACACCAACATCCACGTCGAGTTTTGGAGCACCAACGGCCAGGCGGGCAACGGCATCCTGGCCGGTACCCGCCTGGCGGTGTACGACAAGCGCTACTTCATGCGCGATGAAAAAGAAGATTTGTTCCTCGTCACGACCACTGCCGGGGGCCGCGACAAACCCAGCGTGACCGAAAAAGAACACCAGCTTCGCCAGGCCCTGCTCAGTCGCCAGCGGCTGGTCACGCTCGAAGACATTCGGGCTGAGTGCCAGGCGTATTTTTTCGGTCGGCTGGGCGAGGTGCCCGTGGAGGTGACCGTCGTGAAAAGCTTCGCCGAAGGGCTGATGGAGGGCGTCGGGTACGTACGCTGCCTCGACGTACTCATCGACCCGCTGGGCCGTACCACCCTCAGCGCCGCCGAATGGGACGCCGAGTGCGAGCGCTGCCGCCAGCACCTGGCCGGGCGTTCGGCCATGAATTTGCCCTATCGGGTTCGGTTAGCTACTGGGGTAGAGGGGATTAGGTAGGCTGTTTGGGATTTGAAAAACGGTCTTGTCATGACTCCGGCCATCCGGCCCGACGTCTTGTCATGACTCCGGCCATCCGGCCCGACGAAGGAGGGATCTCGTTGACCTGCCGGACCCTTTGCCGATAGCCGAGTGTCAGGTACCCTAACGAGATCCCTCCTTCGTCGGGCCGGGTGGCCGGAGCCATGACAAGACATCGGGCCGGGTGGCCGGAGCCAGGACAAGGCCCTCAAAAAACTACCGGTTTACAATTTATCACCTACTCAAAAACAGCCACCGCATGACTCTCCAGCACTACGCCGACGAAATCGAGGGCCTGATCAAACAGGTGGACGTGCGCCTGGAGGTAATCCTGGCCGAACTGTACGGCAGTGGCCTCGATCCCCGGCAGGATGTGCTCATCCGCCCGGCGGGCCTGTTTGCCCGCTCGTACCGGCGCGACGTGGGCGGGGCGGGGGTCGGGCCGCCCGATGCGCTGGAAAAAGGGGACGAATCGCCCGGCTCCTCCCTGCTGAGTGGCTTACCTGCCGAAGACCAGCGCGATTTTTTGAAAATCGACGTGTACCGCGACGGGTTGTACGACTACCTGCCGGAGGGCCTGTTTCACCAACCCACCACGCCCGCCCGCGACCAGCAGGAGGTTTTCGAGGATTTCGATGAACAAGCCCGGCGGGCGAAAGCCGCGCGGCGGTTTTTTCAACCCATCGAGCAGGAGTTTTTCCACCAGCGGCTCCTGATCGAACTCGAAGCGCGGAAGTACCAACTCACGGAAGAAAACCGACGGCGGTTTGGCGGAGGCGAAGAACTGCGCGAATTCTGGGGCATCCCGCCGGGCTTGTTCGACGGGCGGCAACTCACCAACCTGCTCTACCTCTTGCCGATTGCCCACCGCGTCAGCACCGATCGGGGCCTGGTTACGGCGAGCCTGGAGTTGATTCTTGGGGTGCCGATTGAAATCAGCACCATCCCGCCGCTCTTGTTTTCGATCGAACTGGCCGAAGGCGATGCCCCGGTGCCGAACGAACTGAGCCGGACCGAACTGGGTACTTTTTCGCTCGATGGCCTCTACCAGGACACCATGCCCGCTACCGAACTCCGCATCGGGCCGCTCAACACTGCCCAGCTTTCCGGTTTTCTGCAAGGGGGCCGCAGCCGGGCCATGCTCGACGTGCTGATCGGCTATTTTCTCCCCGCCGAAACCGACGTGGTCGAACACCTCCTCACCACCGAAGACGATCAGTTTCTGGTCTTGCTCGACGATACCCCCACGAGTGTGTTGGGGGTGGCGTCGTATATTTAGGATGTGTCATAGGGGCGGTGCTTGCCTCCGCCCTCAGCGGTCGCCATCCAAGACGTTAGGGCGGAGGCAAGCGGACGCCGCGCGGCACCGCCCCTACGAAAACAACCCCTACAACCGACTCAGGGTTTTGTCGATTTCCTCGACCCTATCCGAGGCCTGCTGCTGAATCTGGAAGAACTTCATCGCCTTCTCGGAGATTTGCTGGAAATCCTTCCGGGCTTTGACGTACAGCGTCCGGCGTTCCAGGTTTTTGTTGCATTCGACCAGGTTATCGGCCTGGGCTTTCTTGCAGTCGGCCACGGTGTAGCGGAGGGTCCAGGTCAATTCTTCTACTTTCGGATCGGGCTGCGCGCCACCCCCACCGCCGCCGCCGCCACCTCCCCCTGATTCTTTTTTGGCCAGTTTGATATCGAGGATGTCTTTTTCGTGCTTCAGGGTTTGGATTTCCGACTTCAACTGGTCGTTTTCGGTTTTTAGTTGCCCGGCGTCGGCGGTGCCTTTTTGAGTGTTTAGTAGCTGCCGCCGGTTTTGCAGGTAGTTGGTGCGCTGCAAGGAAATTTGAAAGAGGTACGAACAGGCGTGTTTACGGATGTTCAGGCTATGGGTGGTTTTCAGGCCCGGTTTGTTCTGAAACGCCTTTATTTTTTCGTAAAACTCCCGATTCTGAAGTTCGGCTTTCGAGAGCCAGTCGTTCCAGGTTTCGTTGGCATCCGACGCGCTGGGTAAGCCGCCATTTTGCCCTTCGATGATTTTAACGTCCTCCTGGAGGGCGGTCATTTCCTTCGCCAGAAATTCCTGCTCGTTACTCACCCGTTGGCTCCCGCCCCCGGACGACTTTTTGGTGCCCATCCAGTACGCCAGCATCAGCGGCAAGGCCAGGATGAGAATGTACACGAAACTAAAATTGAGCAGCGAGGTGTTGCGTTCAGCTTTGTTGATTGGGTCCATGATGAGAAGGAAAGGTGGTGGATAGAGTAGAGAGAATAGAGGTGAGAGTAGAGAGGATAGAGCAAAGTGAATGGAGGCTGTCTTTTCTCTATCCTCTCTACTCTCACCTCTATCCTCTGTTATCGTCCGGTCATGCGGGGGCGGAAGGTGCCGCCGACCACGGTGGGCGCGTCGAGGGGGTTGGGGGGCAGGTCACTGGGGCTGGTCACGACCGAATCGTAGCGGATTTGCTTGTTCTGGGGTTGCTGGCCGATGTATTCCAATTGCGAAAGCTGGTTCACGATTTTGTAAATGTCTTCCCAGCACCGGGTCAGCGCCAGCAGGTGGGGGTACAGGTTGCTGTGGTCGTAGCCGTGGTTGATCACCTGCTCGATGTCGCGCACCATGAGTTGGTCAGGCGTGATGCTGGTCCAGTCCTGAAAATACTTCAGCGTCAGGTCGCGACCCATGCGCACGCTGCCGCTCAGGGCCGTATCGTTGAGGCAATTGATGGCCGTTTTCAGCCGCCGGGTGGCGAGGGTGATGGCCTGAATCCAGAAAACGGGTGCTTGCTCCGGCGCGGTAAACCGAAACTGGTTGAGCGGCTCGTCCAGCCCCTCGGCCAGACGCTCGCAGAGCATCCGAATCAACTCGGCCAGCGGACCGGCCTTCCGCGCCTGCTCGGTACCCCGTTTTTCGCAGACTTTGTTGACGATCAGCAGCGCATCGCGCTGGGTTTCGGCCAGCAGTTTGTACGTGGCGTCGGCCCAGGTGCGCAGTCGGACGTGGGCGTTGAGGGTCGCCGAGGCCGGGATGTACGACTCGTCGTTGTGGAGTTGCCCGAATTTGCAGGTCAACTGCCCCACGATCAGGTGAAACGACTCGAACTCCGCCGATTTGTACCCCGGCGGCGTACCCGGCTGCCCGTCGTACTGGTGGCGCGGCACCACGCTCAGTTGATAGCCGGGCTGGGTAAAGGGTGGGCGCGGAAACGACTCCCTCGGCGAAGGCTCCCCGACGGGTTTGCGGGCGAACAAATCGATGGCGAGTACGATCAGAAAATGCAATTCGTCGGTATTGACCAGGTTGTAGCGGGCCATGATCTCGGCCAGGTTGGTGGATAGCTCCACGGGTTCCTCGACCAGTTCGATCCGGCACCCGGCCCCCGTTACGGCCCGGCAGTTGCTCAGGCGCAGGCGGAGGTTCTGGCTCTGATCGATGATGACCTGGAGGTTGAAATCGGGGAGATTCGAGGGCAGCAACCCGTAGCGGTACGAGGCCAGCCCCGCCGCCGAGGCATCGCGGAGGTGGTCGCTGACGAAGTGCTCAAAATCCGAAAAATGCTGGCGGGTGATTTTCATCCCGTCCACCCAGTTGACCGGGTGGTGTTCGAGTTTAGGCAGCATGGGGAAGCAGGGTCAAAATAGGAGGGAGGGGATCACCGTCAGGGTTTTACGAAACCGGCACCGATTTTAGCCCAAATTGCGCGATGCATCAGAAAAGACCAAACCTTTGACCGAATAAAAGAAAAACGGGGGTCTATTTTTCGGAAAATAGACCCCCGTTTTCGTTCAGTGCCTTCGAAGGCTTCGGGAACCGGGAATATTTAAGTATCCAATCAAAACTAGACCGGTCGTTTTCCAGGAGCCTTGTCATCCCGACGCAGGAGGGATCTCGTTGAACTTCCAGATCCATTGCCGGTAGCCAACGGTTCGGTATCCCAACGAGATGTCGGGATGACAAGGCTCCTGGAAAACGACCGGTTTAGATTTGACCAACTACTTCAGGCAAAGTCGGGGCTATTTCTCCACCTCCATCCGCCAATCCGGGCCGCTGCCGATGCGGTAGGTTTTGGCAAAATCGCCGAGGTTGATGGCCACCGACAGGTTGAGCAAACTGTTGAAGTAAGCCACCACCGCGCCTTCCGGTACCTCGCCGAAGGTGTGGACGAAGCAGGCTTTTCCCGAAAACACAAGGGCCTCTTTCTCAAAAATGCGCACGTTCAGCGAGTCGCCCAGGTTCATCCCCGCCTGCGTGACGAGGGCCTTCGGGAGGTTACTCCACACGTTGCCAAACTGTACGTCGAGCACTGGAATCGTGCCGCGCAAGGTGTGCCCGGCGAGGGTGGCGTGTGGGTAAGGGATCCGCTCGACGTCGCCTTTCAGCACGGGGCCGACCTGGGCGAACGAAATTGTTTTCGCCGCCAACCGCGCCCCCGTGAAGGCGTACACGTCGCGCCCGTGGAACGTGTGCGAGTCGGCGGAACCGCGCCGCCGGTTCTCCTTTTCGTCGATCTGCCGGAGGGCGGCCACGCCCAACTCCTCGGCCACAAACGTGAGGGTGCCGTTGTCGGGCGTGACCACGTAATGGCCAGTTTTGGTCAAAACCACCACCGATCGCCGTTCGGTGCCCACGCCGGGGTCGCAGATGGAAACGAACACGGTGCCCTTCGGGAAATACGGCACCGTTTGGACCAATCGATACGCCGCTTCCCAGACGTTGAAGGCCGGAATTTCGTGGGTCAAATCGACCAGCTTCAGCGTAGGCGAAACCCCCAGCGCTACGCCTTTCATTGCTGCCACCGCTCCGTCTTTCTGGCCAAAATCGGATTGGAAAACGAGGAGATTGTTTTGAGCGCGGGCGTTAAAGATCACTAGGACGAGCAACCAGACGAGGGATTTTTTCATTGGAATTCAAAAACGTTAGCTGTCATCCCGACGAAGGAGGGATATCGTTGGCCTGTCTGACCCCTTGCCGATAGTCGAGTGTGCGGTACCCCAACGAGATCCCTCCTTCGTCGGGATGACAACTGCAAGGGGAAAAATCACCGCGTCAGCAACCCCGCATCCAGGACGAACTGCGAGCCGGTCACGTACCGCGCTTTTTCCGAAACCAGGAACAACACCATCCCCGCCACGTCTTCCGGCTCGACCCAGGGCACGGGCAGCAAATTGCCCGCCGAACGTTCGGCGACTTCCTGCGTGGTGATGCCTTCCAACTCGGCCAGGCCGTCGTTCATCGGCGTATTCACGCCCGTGGGGTGGATGGAATTGACGCGGATGCCGTGCGGGGCCAGTTCGATGGCCCAGGACTTGGTCAACCCCACCAGCCCCCACTTCGAGGCGGCGTAGTGGCTTAGCCGGTTCATGCCCCGCAGCCCGGCGATGGACGAATTGTTGAGAATCACCCCGGATTTTTGTGAAATCATCACCGGAATCACCCGCCGGGCCACCAGCCAGGCCCCTTTCAGGTTGATGTTGAGCATGGCGTCCCATTCGTCTTCGGAGAGTTCGTGGGCCAGGCCGTAGGCGCAGATGCCCGCGTTGTTGAACAGGATGTCAATCCGCCCGAATTCGGCCTGGGCGGCTTCCACGGCGCGGCTCACGTCGGCGTCGCGGCGCACGTCGCCCTGGGCGGTCAGGCAGCGCACGCCCAGGGCTTCGCATTCGCGCCGCAGCGAATCCAGGTCGCTTTCCGAACCCAGCGCGTAACCAGGGTAGGCGAGGGGTTTGGCCAAATCGAAGGCCACAAGGTGCGCGCCTTCTTTCGCCAGGGCGAGGGCCACGGCGCGGCCTTGCCCGTGGGCGGCGCCGGTGATGAAGGCGACTTTTTCGGCTAATTCGGACATGGAGGTAGAAAAGGAATGAATGAGAAAATGAATAGAAAAGGGTTTTTGGGTTTATTCATTCATTCGCTCATTCTCTCATTCATTCATTGGGTTAAGGGTAAATACGGGGCCAAATACTCGTCAATCTCCACCCGCAGGGCGTTGTTAAACAGATTCGTCGCCACCATCTGCCCGGCGAAGGCCACCAGCACCACCACCTGATCGCGAGAGTACCGAGTGGCGATTTTCTGGTAAACCGGGTCGGAAATTTCACCTCGGTTCTGGGCGAATTCCGCGCCGAAATCCAGCAGATTCTGCTCGGCTTCGGTGAGCGTGAGGTCTTCGGGGCGTTCGCCGTTTTGAATGATGATTTTCCGAAAAAACGTCGTGCAGAGCGGGCAGTTACTCGCCTCCGAAATGGCGTGGGCGAACAAATACGCCAACCGCTCGCCCGTGATGCCGATGACCTCGTGGTACAACGGGTACCATTCCATGTACACCCGAAAGGCCAGCGGCGAGTGACTCAGCGTGGCCTTCATGTGGGTGATGCGGCTGCCGGGATTTTCGAGTAAATGCTGCTCCCAGGTCCCCCGGATGGAGGTCGGGGCGGCGTGGGGTGAGAGGGGTTCGATACGGGGCATAAAAAAAAGGTTGGGGTTACTCCTTCCGCAGTGACATCACCGGGGTACTCAAAACCGGCTTCCACGCGCGGTGTCCGCTCCGCGACGTCGTTTACAGCAATCCCACCCGCACCGACTCCGGCGGCACCGACTCCACCGTATTGCGAAGGGAATGCCCGAACACCGGGGCCAGTAGCTCGAAGGTGTCGCCGGGCTGTACCCGCAGGCCGTCGGAAAAACTGAGTACGGCGGCACCGAAAAAATGGGCGTGGGCATCGCCCGGCTGCCGGAAGAGCGGGTACTGAAAATGGTGGTGTTCGAGGTTGGCGAGGTTGTGGCTCATGTGCGCCTCGCCACTGAGAAATTCCCGCTCCCACAGTACCACCCCGTTCCGCCAGAGGCGCGAAACGCCCCGCACCTCGGCGGGCAATTCACCCAGCCGCAGTTCCGGCCCGAAGGAGTAGCCCCGCAGTTTGGAATGCGCCAGGTAGAGGTAATTTTGCTTTTCGAGTACGTGGTCGGAATATTCGTTGCCTAGGGCAAACCCAAGCCGGTACGGTTGCCCGGCCTCGTCGTTAAGGTACAGGCCCACGATTTCGGCCTCCTCGCCCCCGTCGAGGGCGTAAGCGGGCAGGGGAAGCGCGCCACCGGGCGGCACGGCGCTCAGGCCGTTGCCTTTGTAAAACCATTCGGGCAAACTCCCCGGCTGCTCGCCCACCTTGCGCCCATTGGCCAGGCCATCACGGAAGAGTTTCATCGAATCGGTCAGCCCCGTTTCCCCGGCTTCGGCGGTATGCATGGTGTTCCGCGAGGTGGCCGAACCCACGTGCGTCAGGCCCGTGCCCGTCGCCCAGAGGCGCTGCGGGTTGGGGTGGTCGAAGGGCAGGAGCAGGCGGCTTTCTTCCCGAACCCGCTCGTAGGATTCGGTTTCCAGGCCCAGCGTCTGGGTTACCGCCTCGCTCAACGATTGCTGTCGACGGATGGCGGTCTGAGCTAGTTCGTAAACCGTACTCACGCCGTCGAGTAGCCGCAGGCGCCCATCGTCGACCAGGGCGACCCGCCGCTGCCCCCGGTGGTCGGAAAGTTGCAGGATTCTCATCAGGACAGGGGTTTGTCAGTCGGGACTCTTTAGTTGTTACCCATCGACCCGGAACGTTTTCCCGCAGATTGCGCAGATTTTCTCTGCGAAAATCTGCGCAATCTGCGGGAAATAATCAGCACCCGATTGGTATTCGCCTACTGCAAATCCGGGGCGGGAAACAAAATCCCGCCGAACAGCAAATACGCCCAGAGCAGCGTCCAGATGATGTTGAATACCTGCGCCCCGATGAAGGCCAGGGCGGGTTTACCACCTTCGAGTTTCACCAAATCGGCAAAGCGCGCCTCCAATCCGATGGCCACGAAGGCCAGCGCGAACCAGACCGTGCGCAGCGCGTTCAGCCCGCTGCCCACCTGCTTGACCACGTCGCCGGGAATCAAAAAGGAGAACAGCAGCGAGGCTCCGATGAAACCAAGGACGAATTTGGGAAAACGCTCCCAGACCACGCCCAGACTGGGTTTTTCGCCGGTCGGGTTTCCCGCCGGGTTCTTTTTAAACGTCCACCAAATCGCGATGAAAAACGCGGCGAAGCCGATGAGGACGTTTTGCGAAAACTTCACGATCACCCCCGCTTTCAGCGCCAGTGGCCCGACCAGCGCCGCCGCCGCCGTAACCGAGGCCGTGGTGTCGAGCGTGCCACCGAGCCAGGCCCCGCCCACCACTTCAGGAATGCCGAACTCGCGCACGGCCCAGGGTTGGAGCACCATCATCGGCAGGGCCACCAGCAGCACGAGCGTGGTGATGTACGAAAGTTTCTTTTTGTCGCCCCCAATGGCCCCGCTCGCCACAATGGCCGCCGACACCCCGCAAATCGCCACCGCCGAGGCGAGGATGACCCCAAATTCGTCGTCCACCTTCAGTCGCCGGGCCAGCCAGAGCGCAAAAAACCAGACCACCAGCACGACCAGCACCGATTGCAACAAGCCAGGAATTCCCGCCTTGACGATGTCGGTAAACAACACGCTCGTGCCCAGAATGACCAGCCCGGTTTTGATAAAAAACTCCGACCGCGCCGCCTCGCGCAGCCAAACCGGAACCTTCGTCAGGTTGCCGAGGGCCAGGCCGATGAGCAGGGCAAACACCACGTACTCGATGCCCAACCCGTTGATGGTTTTGTTGCCCGCCAGCACCAGCGAGACGAAAGCCAGGCCGAAAATCAGCGCAAAGCCCGTGGCATACCGGCCAAAATTCCCGCCCGCCGCCTGAATGGCCAGACCCGACAGCGCCAAAAACACCAGCCCGATTCCCGCGAGCAGCGCGAGGTTGGCCGGAGCGAACACCTTCCCGGCTAGGTCGTCGGCAGTGGTCCAGGCGTAAACCGGGCCGGGAAATTTTTCCCCGTTCAAAAAAAACGCCGCCGCCAGCAATACCCCGCCGATGACGACGCTGCCGATAAGCACCGCCCACCAGTCTTCGGTGAGGGTGGCGAAGGGCGAAGAGTTGACGCGACCAATCGGGTCGTCGGATTGGGGCAGGTCGGTGGGGCTTTTGGAAGGAGTTGGCATCGTGGTTAGGTTGGAAAACTAGGGTTAAAGTACGTTCTTTTTTGGCTTCGGTCGGATTTCAATTGGGTCGGTTGCTGCGCTGCCGAATCAATTCGACGGTTAATTTTGCTTGGTAGTCAACGAGTTGTAGACCAATTTCCTGAATTTTCCCCTGCCTGGTCAGGTCCACGCCGTTGATGGAAAACCGGTTGGCGGCCTGCCGCTCTTTCGCCCGGACTAGGTCGGGATTCAGCAGCAGCAGTTGCGATTCGACCTTGAAACTGTCCAAACCGCTTCTAAAGCGCGATGCACACCTTGCCAAAATGCCGTCCTTCGTTCAGGTAGGCGTATGCCTCCCGGAATTCATCGAAGGAAAACACCCGGTCGATGACGGGCCGTAATCGGGCGGCCGCAAGTGCCCGGTTCAGGTTTTCAAACATGACGGTCGAGCCGACTTCAATGCCTTGCAGGCGAACCTGTTTGCCCATGATTTTCTCGGTGTTGAGGTCGCCTTTCAATCCTTCGATGAGGCCGATGAGGGAAACGGTGCCCGCCACCGCCACGGCCTCCAGGGATTTGTTGATGTGGCTGGCCCCCACCACTTCCACGACGTGGTCCACGCCCCGCCCATCCGTGAGGTCCAGCACCCGCGCTGGCCAGTCGGGTGTGGACACGTAGTTGATGTGGTGCCGCGCCCCCAACTGCCGAACGCGTTCCAGTTTTTCGTCGCTGCTCGACAAAACGATGACTTCCGCCCCCGAAAGCAGCGCGAGTTGCAGCGAAAACAAGGACACGCCGCCGGTGCCTTGAATGAGCACGGTATCGCCCGCCTTGACGCGGCCTTCCTCCACCAGGCCGTGCCAGGCCGTGAGCGCCGCGCAGGGCAGGGTGGACGCCTCCTCAAAACTCAGGTAGGAAGGGATTTTTATGAGTTCGTCCTCGCCGCGCACCGTGTATTCGGCCAAGTATCCGTCGTAGCTGGCTCCGCCGGGTGCCCGCAACAGCCCTTCCGGTTTCAGCCGCCCACTGGTCCAGTTGGGCAAAAACAACCCGGCCACCCGGTCGCCAACCTTAAATTTGGTCACGGCCGTACCGACTTCCACCACTTCGCCGGCCCCGTCCGAAGCCGGAATCCGGCCAACCGGCGCCTTCCAGCGGCTAATGCCTTTGACCACCAGCAAATCCCGGTAGTTGAGCGAAACGGCCCGCACCCGAACCCGCAGTTGTGCAGGAGCCAGGGCGGTTGGCGAACGTTGGACCAACCGCAGGGATTCCAGTTCATGCCCGTCGCCAATTTCAATTGTGTGTACACTTGCCATGTGGTATTCAGAAAAATATTTTGTGCGACGCCCGCCGGCTTGGCGACGGGCGGATAACTAGTTTGGTGACGGCATGACGTCTTCAACCTTAAAGCTTGCTCGGCGGGTCGGTCGGGTTAGGAAACTGGTAAAGCACAATCGTGTGGTTGTCGAAATCGAGGAAACCCACTTCCCGGCCCGTGCCCTGCGTGGGTGAGCCGAGGCTACGCTCCGGCAACACCTTCAGGCCGAGGGTTTTGAGGCCCGCCAGAATTTCGTCGAGCCGCCCGTTGGCGTTGAGTACCAGCACGGCGGGTTCGGGACCTTTGGGGTCGAAGGTCACGCCGGGCACTTCGACCAATGCCAGCGAGCGCACCTGAGAAGCGCCGGAGTTGAAGGTGGCGAAGCGCGTCTGAACTTGGGCGGGCACGTCGAACACCTCGTAGCCGTAGCTGCCGGGTTTATCGACCGAAATGCCGTTGAGTTGAAAACCGAGCACGTCGCGGTATAATTTCAGCGACTGGTCGAACGAGGCCACGACGAGGGCCGTGCGTTTCACGAGCACGCCTTTGTAGGGCGCATCCGTTGCGGGCGGGGTGGTGTACTGGGCCTGAATGGCGGGCGCGCTGGCGAGCAACGCGGCGAGGAGGAGGGCGTTTTTCATGGGGTTTTGGGGGGAATTAGAGTTGGAAAGACTTGGGGTATCTTTTTGAAAATTGGCAACGTAGGGGCGGTGCATGCCTCCGCCCCTGGTCGGATTACGAGCACGCGGGCGGAGGCAAGCGCCCCTACAAAACCATCCATCGGTACGCCCCCGAAAAGGCGAGCAGCAACAAAAATCCGACGAGGGTGAGTAGAGTTCCCGCCCGCACCATGTCGGGTACCCGCACGTGGCCGGTCGTGAGCACGATGGCGTTGGGCGGGGTCGACATCGGGAACATGAAGGCAAAACTGGCCGCGAAGGTGACGGGAGCACCGAGCAGCAAGGGGTCGATGCCGGTGGCTTCGGCGATGCCGAACACCATCGGCAGGGAAATCGTCGCCAGGGCGGTGTTGGCGATGATGAGCTTCAGGAGCAACACCACGCCCGTCACCGCTGCCAGCGTGGGCAGGTAGCGAGTGGTGCCGGAGGCCGCGATGGTTTCGCCAATCAAGCGGATGAGGCCGGAGTTTTCGAGCGTTTTGGCCAGCGCCAACCCGCCGCCGATGATGAATAAAATGCCCCAGGGCAGGTTTTCCATGCTTTTCCAATCGAAGAGGTACCGGGCCTTGCCCCGGAGGTCGGGAATCAGAAACAGCAGCAAGGCCCCCGTCATGCCGATGAGCGCGTCACTCAGGAAATCGAAGCCCAACCCCCGCGCCAGCGGCAGGCGCAGAATCCAGCCCGTGGCCGTGAGCAGAAACACGGCGCTCACGGCGTATTCCTGAAACGTAACCGGCCCCAATTCGGCGATTTTACGCCCGATGATTTCCGACGCACCGGGCAAGGCCCGCACTCCGCTGCGAAACACGAGTTTCACCAAAATAAAATAGGCCGCCACCAGCATCAGCACGGCCAGCGGAAAACCCACTAAAAACCACCCGGCGAACGACACATCGACGTCGTAGCGGGCGCGGAGGTAACCGAGCAGTACGGCGTTGGTGGGGGTGCCGATTAGCGTAGCAATGCCGCCGATGCTGGCCCCGTAGGCCACGCCCAGCAGCAGGCTGGCGGCAAACTTCCGAAACTCGGCGTGTAAGCCCCGGTTCGAGAAGTCAAGTTCCATCAGCGTCAGCACCGACGTGGCGATGGGCAGCAGGAGCAGCGCCGCCGCCGTGTTGTTGACCCACATACTCACGAAGGCCGTCGCGACGCTGAACCCCAGGGTCAGCCGGTCGCTGCCCGTGCCCAACAGGCGCACGATGTGGAGCGCCACGCGGGCGTGGAGCCGGTGTTTTTCGACCGCGAGAGCGAAAATAAATCCCGATAAAAACAGAAAAATCGTCGGGCTGGCGTAGTGCGCCGCCGTGGCGTTGAGGTCCAGAATGTGGAGGGAAGGAAACAGGACCAGCGGCAAAAAGGCCGTTACGGGCATGGGTACGACCTCGGTAATCCACCAGAAAATCATCCAGACGGCGATGCCGAGTACGTTCAGCACGCCGGGGTCGAGCGGAATAAGCCCCGAATACGCTACGAGCGCAAATAAGCCCGGCCCCGCCAGCAAGGGCAGGTACCCCAGCCAGCGCGGGACGTTGGCTGCTTGGGAAGCCGGCGTTAGTTTTTTGGGCGTAACTGTTTCCATTCTTCGATGAATTGCACGGTGGTCTCCACGAAGCGCTCGGCTTCGTCGCGACCGCGTTCCGCCGACGCCGTTTTTAAATTGCCGATGCCCCACACACCCGTCGTAGACATTTCGGCAGCGGAGGTTTTCTTGCCGGTTTCTTTTGCCTTCAAGCCTTCGGCCAGCAGTACCAGCGTGGCGGTCTGGTCGCCTGCCAGCACTTTCGGCACCAGGGCGTCGAGGTGCTTGGGCATGGTCAGCGTGGCGGGTTCGGCCTCGTCGAGGGCCACGAGGTTGGGAATGAGGTAGAGCGACGAGGAGGTTTCGTTCACCCCCGCGTGGCGGTCGAACACCCGCGTGGCCGGGGTGGTAGCGGTGGTGGCCGGAGCAGCCGGACGCTTGCGGTAGGGCGCAATGGCCTCGGTCAGGTTGACGGCGATGCCCGCCGTTTCCTGGTTGATGCGGTCGACGAGGTAGGTACAAATGGCCGCGTTGCCGCCGTGGGCGTTGAGAATCAGAAATCGCTTGAACCCGTGCCGGAGCAGGGATTGCACGGCTTCGAGGTGAACCTTCACGATGGTTTCGGCGGAAAGCGTGATGGTTCCGGGAAACTCCATGTGGTAGGGCGACTGCCCCGCCAACAGCACCGGGGCCACCAGCACGTCGGTTTTCTGGGCCACCAACTTGGCCCGCTCGACGCCGTTGAGGTAATCGGTGCCGATGGGCAGGTGCAGGCCGTGCTGCTCCAGCGCCGCGACGGGAATAATCACCAGGTCGCTGCGGCTGAGGAAGTCACGCACCTCCGGCACGGTCATGTGCGGCAGGTAGTTTTTCACCTTCTGCTCGTGCCAGAGCGGGTTGGTTTGGGACAATGCGGTCCTGCCCAATAAACTCAGGACCGCGATGTACAACTGCCAGCGTCTTTTTTTCATGGCTGAGAAATGGATTCGGTGGGTTGAACAAGCGAGGCCGAACGCCCGAACACGTCGCGCAACGCCCGGCGGGCGGCGTGGTAGCCGCCCATCCCGTGAACGCCCCCGCCGGGCGGGGTGGACGACGAGCAGAGGTAGAGGCCCTTCGCCGAGGTGCGGTAGGGCGAAAGCCGCAGCGCGGGCCGGGTGAACAACTGCCCCAAATCCTGGATGCCGCCGTTGATGTCGCCGCCGACGTAGTTGGGGTTGTGGGCTTCCATCTGGGCGGGGTTCAGCGTGTGCCGGGCCAGAATCCGGTCGCGGAAGCCGGGAGCGAAGCGCTCCACCTGCCGCTCGATGATTTCGGTCATGTCGATGGGCGACCCGTTGGGGACGTGGCAGTAGGCCCAGGCCGTGTGCTTGCCGACGGGTGCCCGCGTGGGGTCGAATTGGCTTTGCTGGGCCAGCAGCACGAAGGGTTTTTTTGCTTGAGTTCCGCCCGCCGTGGCGGCTTCGCCCTCAGCAATTTCCCGCAGCGTGCCGCCGAGGTGAATCGTCCCGGCTTTGGTGCATTCGGCGGCGCGGAAGGGAATCGGGCCGTCGAGCGCCCAATCCACCTTAAACACGCCCATGCCGTAGCGGTAGCGCTCCAATTGATGCCGGTACAGCGCCGAAAACCGGTGCCCGGCGATCTGGAGCAACTGCCTCGGCGTCAGGTCGAACAACACCGCCCGCGCCGAAGGCAGTTGGTCGAGGGTTTTGACGTAAAAATTTGTCTCCGTTTTTCCACCCAACTGGTGAAAATAACTCACCAGCGCGTCGGCCAGGCGCTGCGAACCGCCCTGTGTCATGGGCCAGCCGTAGCGGTGCCCGACCGTCATCAGCACCAGCGCGATGGCCGAAGTAGCCAGGTTGGAAAGCGGCTGAATGGCGTGTGCGGCCATGCCCGCCCAGAGGCCCTGCGCCGCTTCGGTTTTAAACCGCTTCGCGCCGAAGAGCGCCGAAGGCAACGCTCTCAAGCCAAACCGGGCGAAATCGAAGGGGTGACTGGGGACGGTGAGCGGGCCGAGCAGGTTGGGGGCGAGGTGGGGCCAGTCGTCGGTCAGCGTTTGAAAAAGTGAGCGGTAGGTTTGCTCATCGGCTCCGAGGCGCCAGGCCGTTTCGTCGATGGATTGGCTGAGAATGGCCGCCGTGCCGTCGTCGAAGGGGTGCGCGGCGGCGAGGGGCGGGTTGATGAATTCCAAACCGTGTTCGTGCAGGGGCAATGTTTGGAAAAACGGTGACCCCACCGCCATCGGGTGAATGGCTGAGCAGATGTCGTGCGTAAAACCGGGCAGCGTCAACTCCGCCGAGCGCAGGCCCCCGCCGAGGGTATCTTTCCCTTCAAGCACCAGCACGGAAAGCCCGGCCCGTTGGAGGGTGATGGCGGCGGATAGTCCGTTGGGGCCGGAACCCACCACGATGGCGTCGAAGTCGGTTTTGCTCATGCGGAGTTTGTGTTTAAAATTTATCCCCGGCCCTGTCATCCCGAGCACTGCCCGCAACGGAGTTGCGGGCAGTGCTCGGGATGACAGAGTTGGGCGGTATTACCTCGCCTCCGGCTGGTTCAGCACCCGCCCGTCGCGTTTCACAACCCAGGTCGTAATCGGGTTGAGGTGGTAGCCGCCCATTTCCGGCCCCCTCGCTTCGACCAATTGCGCGTAAGTCGGTTGCACGTAGCCCGTTTCGTCGGTAACCCGGCTGGCGATGGCCGTTTCGTCGCCGTTCCAGTTCCAAAGGTAGCGAAACTGCGTGTGGGCTTTATCCAGCACCGGTTCCTGCAAACGGGCCAGATTCCAGGTTTTGCCGCCGTCGGTGCTGACTTCCACCTTCGCCACCTTGCCGCGCCCGCTCCAGGCCAGGCCCCGGATTTCGATGTACCCTTTTTCGACTTGTCGGGGATACGTCGGAAAGGTGATGACGGACCGGGCATCGATGTCGAAACTGAACTGCCGCACTTTTCCATCTTTGATGCCTTCGGTGTACTTCGAGGTTTCCTCGCGGGTGTGCCAGGGGGCGTCGCCGAGTTCGAGTCGGCGCAGCCATTTCACGCTCATGTTTCCTTCCCAGCCGGGCAAAAAAAGCCGTACCGGGTAGCCCTGTTCGGGCCGGAGCGCCTCGCCGTTCTGGGCGTAGGCGAGGAGCGCGTCGTCCCAGCCTTTTTTTACGGGAATGCTGCGGGTCATTTTGGCTGCGTCGCCGCCTTCGGCCAGAAACCAGGTCGCGTTGGGTTTTACGCCCACTTCGCGAAAAATCGTTGAAAGCGGCACGCCCGTCCACTCGCTCTGGCTGGTGAGACCGGCGATTTCCTGCGGGGTCATGGTTTCTTTTCCCGTCCGGAAATTTCCCGAACATTCCAGAAAATTGATTTTTGAAACGGAGGGAAAGCGTTTCAAATCAGAAAGTTTAACTACCATCGGCCGCTCGACCAACCCGTGAATCACCAACTCGTGCCGGGCCGGGTCGATGGCCGGCACGCCGTTGTGGTGCCGCTCGAAGTGCAAATCCGAGGGCGTGATGATGCCGTGCAAATTCTGCAAGGGCGAGCGCGAAGAAATGTCTGACGGGGCTTTGACCAGCTTTTCAAACGGCGACCGCGTGCCGACTTGTCCCGGCGGGACGCCGGGCGTTTGGGTCGGGTCGCCGGGCACCTGCACGATTTGGCCGGAGGCGGTTTGCGCTAAGACCACTGCTGCGCTGCCGAGGAAGGTGCGGCGGGTAAAAAGCCCCCCAACCCCCGAAGGGGGCGTTTCTGCTGGTGTTTCGTTCTTGTTTTTCATACAAAACGCCCCCTTCGGGGGTTGGGGCTACCGCACCTCCGGCCCGCCTTTTCGGTCGTCGGGGACGAACAGCGGCTGGGCTGGCATTTTGATTTTTGGCAACGTTTGCGCGTTCAGCGTTGCTTTTTCGGGTAAAATTTTGTTGGCCGTCAGCAGGTAGGCCGTCAGGGCGTACACCTCGGCGTCGGCCAGCGAGCCGGGGGCGTTGAAGGGCATGGCGCGGCGGATGTAATCGAACACGGTCGTGGCGTAGGGCCAGTAGTTACCGATTACGTTCTCGGCGCGTTTACCGGGGGCGGGGGCCGTCGTGACCAGCGCCCCGTTTGGCCCGCCCGTGCCGCCCGGCCCGTGGCAGGCCGCGCATTTTGCCGCAAAAATCGTTGCGCCGGTTGCCGCCGTACCCGACCCGGCGGGCAGGCCGAGGCCGTCGGGCCGCACGTCGAGGTCGAGGCGGGCAACCTGGGCGTCGGTGGCGGGTTGGCCAAAGCCGAAGCGGGCGGGGATGGAATCGGAAACCGACTTTTTCGGCGAAGGAAAAAGTACCGGTGGGGTCGCCCGAAAACCGAGCCACCCCACTATCCATAAGCCCGCAAATACCCCCAACCCCCTGAAGGGGGCTTTTCCTACCTGGAATCTTGCATTTAAAGCCCTCTTCAGGGGGTTGGGGGTATTAACAGCTTTACTCATACTTCCCCGCTTTCAACGTGCTTTCCGACAGGGCGTATTTTTTCGCGTAACGGTCGAGCGTCACTTCGATGGGGCGCTGACGCTCGTCGGTGCCGGTGAGGATGACGCGCTCGCCGCCGTTTTCGATTTTGTAGCTCAACACAAACCGGTTGCGCTTGCCGGGCCGGTTCTCCGCTTGAATGCCCTTCGTCCGGCGGGTGGAGCGGGCGATGGGTTCGATTTTCGGGTCTTCGGGGCCGATGCTGGCCAGGGCTGCTTTCGGGATCCAGGTGTCGGGTACCTCTTTTTTGACCGGTTTTTTCTGCGCCCGGTCGCCCTGTTCACCGAAAAACTCCCGCGCTTCGCGGTTGTTGGCTCCCCGGTTTTTGTCCTGCAAATACAGCACCTGGTTTTTGGGGTCGGCTTCGTAGTAAAACACCCGCTGGCCCCCGGCCACGCCGGTCAGCTCGAAGGTGCGGTTGATGTCGCGCATGGGTGCCCCGCCGCCGTTGGACAGGTCGAGTTCGACGGGTTTATTGACCCTGAACGTGAGCGTCGTCCAGTTCTCGAACGTGGCCTGCTGCCAGCGGAGCGAATCGAGCGGGGAGTACGGAATCGTCTGGCCGTTGAGCTTAAACTCGGTGACGTGGTAATTACCCCGCAATTCAGCCAGCCCTTTCTGGGCGGGTTGTTTGTAGGGGTCGTACAAAAAGTTGATGACCTGGAGGTAAAACAACACGACGAGGAACAGGCCGATGGTGAGCGTTTTCAACCCCACGCGGCTCCACGTTTGCCAGGGCAAGGCAAAGGTCGGGTAGTACGGCTGGTACAGCGCGGGGCGTTCGAGGATGAATACCTTGTAAAGTGAAGGCAGGTAGTCGAGCAGCAAAAACGCGGAAAGCAGCACGAAGTACGAACTGTAGCCGTGGACGCCGCCGTCGTAGGCGAAGTTGACGTACACGATGTCGGCCAGCGCCCCGAACAGGAGCACCGAACCCCAGAACGTGGTGACCCGGAAAAACAGCAAAGCCCCCGCCGCCACCTCGACCACGCCCGTGAACACTTCGTACCAGGGCACGATGCCGATGGAGAGCCAGTAGATTTTCTGAAGGGTCAAATCGCCAAAGTTGGTGTTCAGCACGCCCAGCGAAGGGTAGGGAAGTTGCGTGGGCAACAGCTTGGTAAACCCAAACCCGATGATGCCGATGCCCGCCCGGTAGCGCACCACCGCCCGCAACCAGTAGTTCAACACGCGGTAGTCGCGCACGGGCTGCCGCCGGCTGGCGATAGCCGACCAAATCAGCCCAATGCCGATGGCGAACAGCAGCGTGATAATCCAGGTGGCGTAGCCGTTGAGCGTACTGCCGAAAATCCGGTTGCCAAACCAGTTCAGCCCTGACCCAAAGCGGGCCACGTCGTAGAGGTCGCGGTAGTGCAGGGCGGTCCAGTCGAGCGTAAGCACTTCGGTGTACCAGGCCGGGTTGTTGGGCAGCGACATGGCGATGAAAAACACGAAGGCGATGCGGAAGAGCACTTTTTGGGTGCTGCTCCAGGGCTTCGAGGGGCCGGTTTCGGCAGGCGGGGCGGCCGGTTCGGGCCGAGCGACCGTCGATTCGGCTCCGAGTTCGAGGGCGTCGGGGGCAGAGATGGATTTGAAGGTTGTCATGAGGTTTTTGGTTAAGAAACCCCGGACAGCGGTTCGCAGAACCCTGTCAGCGGTTTCGGGTTGGTCGGTAGCCTATATTCGGTTATCCGGGGGGACTCAACCGCTGACAGGGTTCTGCGAACCGCTGTCCGGGTTTCGCTCAAAGTTTCAACCCTCGCTGCCGCCCGGTTTTCTGGGCCTCGACGGTCAGGTACTTTTTAGGGAGACGATTGAGCACCACGTACACCGAATCCCGGCGCTCGTCGAGGCCGCGCAGCACGAAGGTCGAATCGTTGGGTTGGTGGTAGTGCAGCGTGAGGGTTTCGCCCGCGTGGCGCGGATTGCGGTTTTTCAGGGTGAGCACCTGGCCCACCCGGTCGAGGTCGTAGCGGTAGTAGTGCCGTCCCTGCGAGCCGAGGAATTCGTAGTTCCTGGCCTCGTCCCCGGCGTGAATCTCTTCGGTGTTGGTCGAATCAATCCAGACCGGGCGGTTCGAGCGGATGCTGAGCGTGTTCCATTGCTCAAAGACCACGTCCTGCCAGCGCGTCGAGTCGGTTTTGGAGTAGGGAATCACGGTGCCGTTCACCCGAAACTCGCTGACGTTGTACAGCCCGGCGGCACCAGCGATGCCCGGCGTTTGCGGAAACTGGTACGGCCCCCGGCGGTAAGCGGCGTAGGTTTGGTAGCCGTACACGCCCACGAAAATCAGGACGAAGGCGGTTTTGAAAACTAGCCGGGCGTTGCGTTGCCAGGTTTCGGAGAAATACGCCTTAAACCGGGCGGGCAGCGTGTACCGCTCCAGCGAAACGAGGGTAAAGAGCCGCACCGCGTCGTAGGCAAACAGGAACAGCGCCAGCGAAATCAGGTAAAAACTGTACACGTACTCCCCGCCTTCGTAGGCGAGGTTCGAGAAGGCGACGTTGCCCGCGAAGGGCAAAATCACGAGTGTGCCGATGACGGTGGTTTTACGACTGAGCAGCAGCAAACCGCCCAAAATTTCCACCGCACCCAGAAACGCCTCGTAGCCCGGCACCACACCGAGGGAGAGCGAAAACAGCTTCCAGGCCGTAAAATCGCCGTAGGCCGTGTTGAGGTTGCTCAGCGACGGCTCCGGGGCTTGCAGCG
Organism: uncultured Cytophagales bacterium; assembly: GCA_964244295.1. GTDB lineage: Bacteria > Bacteroidota > Bacteroidia > Cytophagales > Spirosomataceae > JAJAZB01. The sequence goes on along the minus strand of CAXTIG010000006.1, from coordinate 102,182 downwards.
GAAACAACTTGATGAACCCGTAAGCCAGCACGCCCAGCGCCAGCCGGTAGCGAACCAACACCCGCAGGGCGTAGTACAATTTATCGTAATTCAGCGGTTTCCGATCACGCTCGAAGTAGCCCCAAACCGCCGCACCGACCAGCGCCAGCACGGCCACCACGAACCAGTTGGCGAAGCCATCGGGGCCGGGGAAAAACCGGGGGGCGAACCGGGCGAGGTAAAAAATCCCCCGAAAACTGAAATCGAAGGAAAAGAGATTTTGCCAAAACCTCCCGTCGAGCGGGAGGGCCTGGAGGAGGAAGTACAGGCCGAAAAAGCGGAAGAACGCTTTTTCGGTTGAAGCCCAGGGAGTGGGTTGGGAGGGAAGGGATTGATGCATTTTCAAAAAGTTGATTTTTAAAAAATGGATTGAAAAGGGGTCACGCTGAACGGAGTCGAAGCGCTATGGCGGGTCTGACGATGCGCTTCGACTCCGCTCAGCGTGACCCCTTTTCAATAAATTCAATACCCCGGATTCTGCTCCAGCGCCTTGTCCACCAGCAGTTGCTGCACCGGAATGGGCAGCACTAGCCGGTTGGCGTCGGTCACGTTGAGCACGGCGGCGGCGCGGCCCGTGCGTACGAGGTCGAACCAGCGGTGCGCTTCGAGGGCAAATTCCACCCGGCGCTCATTTTCGATGGCCAGCAGGGCTTCGGCGGCGGTGGTCGCGGTGGCGGCGGTCAGGCCCGCCCGGTCGCGGACGGCATTCAAATCGGCCAGCGAACCGCTCAGGTTGGCGAGTTGGGCGCGGGCTTCGGCCCGGATGAGGTAGGCCTCGGCGATGCGGAACACGTAGCTGGGGTCGGAGCCGGGCGTGCGGTAGTACAGGTTGCCGTACCAGCGGTTTTGGTTATCCTTCGCCACGAGGGCGCTGCGACCCCCGCCCACGGCGGGGTTGTTGGCCAGCGCCACGAAAGCATCGTTGGGTGCCCATTGGCGGGTGCCGCCGTTGGTCTGGGGTTGCCACTGGCCCCGGTGGCCGTTTACTTCGGTGGTGCCGTTGTAGAAAATCTCGAAGACCGATTCCTGCGTGCCCCGCGCTTCGCTAGCGAAAAAAGCGCTGTACGGTTTCACCAGCCGGTACGTCGCGTCGGTAATGAGTTTGGTGGCAAATTCCTCGGCCTTCGCCCAGTCTTTCTGGTACAAATAATACCGCGATTTCAAGGCCCAGGCTGTTTTGCGGGTGGCGCGGTAGCGATCGGTCGTGGCGGGCAGGAGCGGTTCGGCGGTGTCGAGGTCGCGGAGCGCCTGGGCGTAGGTTTCGGCCACGCTGCTGCGCTTGATGCCCACGTTGTCGGTGGGCACGAGGGTAGGTTTGGTCACGAGTGGAACCCCTCCCCACACGCGGGCCAGGTCGAAGTAGGCCAGCGCGCGGAGGAGGGTCGCCTCGCCCACGTACTGATCCTTGAGCGCCTGCGAAAGCTGCGGATCCGTAACCGGGGGCACTTTGGCGATGACGTTGTTGGCCCGGTTGATGGTGCGGTAAATCGCAATCCAGGCCCCGCCGATGGTCGCGTTGTCGGCGTTGACCTGGTGGTTGATAAACTCCTGCACCTGCGATTGCGAGCCGGTCCACTGGACGTTGTCGCCTGACAAGTACGCGATGGATTGAAAACTGGTGCCGTAGTAATCGCCGCTGGCGAGGGCGCTGTACGTGCCGCGTAGGGCGGTTTCGGCGGAGGTTTTGTCAAAAATCGTGACCTCGTCGGAGATGGATTCCTTGGGTTTGACGTCGAGGAAATTGGAGCAGGAACTGCCCGCTGTCAGCGCGATGAGTGCCAGGAGCCATTTGCTATTTTTCATGCTTGGAAAGATGTCTTTGAAAAACACGTACTCACTACTCGCCTTGTCATCCCTCACTGCGTTCGGGATGACAGTGGGGGGGGGGGGGGGGAGGAATTTAATTTATAGGGTTACGTTTAATCCAACCTGCACCCCACGGGGTTGCGGCGGCGTACCGAGGTCGATGCCCTGGGAGTTTTGGTCGCTGCTGGCGCTCGATTCGGGGTCGAGGCCGGTGTAGTTGGTGAGGGTAAACAGGTTGGTGCCGGTCACGAAAACGCGCAGGGTTTGCAGCCCGATTTTGCCCGAAAGCGAGCGGGGGAGGGTGTAGCCCAAATCGAGCGAGCGCAGGCGGAGGAAGGAGCCGTCTTCGAGCCAGCGGCTGCCGCCGTCGCGGTAGTTGTTGACGTTGATGCCGTCGGGGCGGGGCACGTCGGTGATGTCGCCGGGTTTTTGCCAGCGCTCGTTGTTTTTGGCAAAAATCACCCTCGCCGCATCACGGGCACCGCCGCCTTCGCCGAAGAACCGGTTGTGGTTGTAAATCTTATTGCCGGTCTGAAAGTTGAAGAACACGCTCAGGTCGAAGCCCTTGTAAGTCAACCGGTTGGTTAGCCCACCGAAAAATTTTGGCCAGATGCTACCCAGGAGTTGCCGGTCGTCGGTCGTGATTTTTCCGTCCTTGTTCACGTCCTCGTACACCACGTTGCCGGTCTGCGGGTCCACGCCGAGTTCCTTGTACACCCAAAACGAGTACAGCGGCGTGCCCTGCTGCTGAAGAATCAACTCCCGGCTGCCGTAACGAAGCGGCGTGGCCAGTTTTTCAATTTTGTTGACGTTCTGGGCTACGTTGAAACTCGTTGTCCAGGTCAGGTCGGCGTTGCGGATGTTGACCGAACTGAGCACCAGTTCAAAGCCCCGGTTGCTGATTTCGGTGGCGTTGCTCCAGTAGCTGCTAAACCCGCCCGTGGCTCCCAGCGCCTGTTGCAACAGCCCGTCGCGGGTGTATTTGGTGTAGTAATTGGCTTCCACGCGGAGGCGGTCGCTGAAGAAACCCGCGTCCACGCCCACATTGAACTGGCTGGTGCGTTCCCAGCGCAAATCGGGGTTGCCGAGTTGCTGGGGGGCAATGCCGGGGTTGCCCTGGTACGAGGTACCGCCCGTCCAGAGGCCCTGGGCAGCGAAATTGCCGATGCCGTTCTGGTTGCCCGTTACGCCGTAGCTGCTGCGGATTTTCAAATCGCTGAGCCAGTTGACGTTTTCTAAAAACGCCTCTTGCTTGGCCCGCCACGCGGCCCCCACCGCTGGGAAATAGCCCCACTTGCGCGAAGCCCCGAAGCGCGACGAGCCGTCGGCGCGGAGGCTGAAATCGACCAGGTACTTGCCATCGAGGGCGTAATCGACCCGACCGAAAAACGAGGCGAGGTTGCTCTTGGTCCAGCTTTGCGAGCCGAGGGTGGTTGAGGCCGATGAAATCTGGGTGAAGGCGTTGTTGGCAAAACCCCGGCCTTCGGCGTAGGTGCGGGTGAGCACGTCGCTTTGCAGCGAGTTGCCCAGCAAAGCCCCGAAGGAGTGGCGCGTGCCGAATTTGGTGCGGTAAGTCAGGGTTTGCTCGTTGAGCAGCGACGAAAACTGACTCAGGCTGGAGGTCGCCAGGCCACCCTGCGCGCCGAGCAGCAGAAACGTGTTCCAGTACTCGGTTTCGTTGTAGTTGTTGTAATCCACGCCCCAACTCGAGCGGAATTTCAGGCCAGGGAGCAACTCGGCGTCGAGGTACAAATTGCCGATGTAGCGCAGGCTGGTCGATTTGACGTCGTAATTCTGGAGCAGCAGCGTGAGGTTGTCGAAGCCTGCCCGGCCCACCAGCACCCCCTGGTCGTTGGTGGGCGAGAGGTAAGTGGGCGTGTGCAGCGCCGCCTGGAGCAAGCCCCCCTGCGGCCCGTCTCCGGCGCGAGCCTGGTTGCGGAACGAGCGGGTAAACGAGTTGCTCACCCCCACCTGCACCCGGTCGCTGATGCGCTGGTCGAGGTTGGCTTTGAACGAGGCGCGGTCGAAGGTAATCGGCTTGATGATGGCCTCCTGCTTGGTGTAGCCCCCACCGAGGTAGTATTTGGTGCTTTGGGTGCCGCCCGTCAGCGACAGGTCGAAGTTCTGGAGGCGCGCCGTGCGGAAGAGTTCGCTCAGCCGGTCGTAGGTTTTTTGCTCTTCGGGCAGGCCGCGTCCGCCTTCGGCCACGGGGCGGAAGGGACGGTTTTCGGCCGTCTGTTTCAGGGCCGGATTGGCTTTGCCCACGTTAATCCACCACTCGTTCACGAGTTGGGCGTGTTCGGGGCCGGTGGTCAGGTCCCAGAGTTTAGCGGCTTTGGTCCAGCCCTGCGAGAGGTTGGCGCTGATGCGGGGTTTCTGGTCGAAAGTCCCCCGCTTGGTTGTGATGAGAATCACCCCGTTGGCCCCGCGTGAGCCGTAGAGCGCGGTGGCTTCGGCGTCTTTCAGCACCTCGATGCTCTCGATGTCCGAGGGGTTGAGGTCGGCAATCGGCGAGGTGGCCTTGCCGCCGGTGCTGATGGTTTGGAGGGAGTTGTTGTTGATGAACACGCCGTCCACCACGTAGAGCGGGTCGTTGTCGGCGTTGATGGAGGTCGCACCCCGCACCCGGATGTTCACCGCTTCACCGGGTACGCCGGTGGCCGAGGAAATCTGCACGCCGGGCACCTTGCCCTGCAACTGAGCGTCGAAGGAGCCGGTGGGAATGGTCCTGGTTTCGGATGGGTCGATTTTGGAAAGCGAGCCAATCAGGTTTTTGCGTTCCTGGGTACCGTAGCCCACCACGACGACTTCGGAGAGTTGCCGCTCACCGGCCTTCAGCGCAATCGTAACCGTCGAGTTGGTGACCAGAACTTCCTGAGGGTCGTAGCCAACGGAGCTAACGAGCAGGCTGAATGGAAGAATTTGACCCGTGCGCAACTGGAATTTTCCCGTTGCGTCAGTGACGGCACCGTTGGTCGTGCCTTTGATCTGGACCGAGGCCCCCACCAGCGGTTCGCTGGTTCGTTGGTCGACAATTCGGCCCGAAACGGTGGCGTTGATGGTCGGACCGGGGGTTTGCGCGAAGGCCGTTAGCGGCCAAAGCAGCGCCCAGGTCGCTACTCGTAGATACTTTTTCACTATCTTGCGATTGGTTAAGTAAAAAATAAGGTGGCCGGACGAGCGCGAAAGCGCCCGCCTTGCCAAAATGCCCAAGCCTTGTTTTGTAACCAGCCAGTCCCGCTGCAACGGGGCTGGCATTTTTTGTTTTTGGGAGTAAACCCGGCGTGGTTCGTTTTCGGGAACCCCGGATTTTTTTGGATTATGTCATGATCAAACGGGATTGGTTTTTAATCTACTAAATTGATAGATTAAATATGCCGCAAACGTAAGGAAAGGAGGGCGGCTTCTCCAAAAAAAAGTTTGGTTTTTTGTGAAAAAGGGAGAGAACTAGCCCGAAACGCAGGGAAGGGAGGGATTGAAAAAATTTATCACTTGCTGTCATTTTTTGACGGCGTTAAGGGTGAGCACTCACCGCTGTTCCCCCACAAAAACGGAAGGGACCCAGATTCTGGGTTCAGCAACCGTCTTTTCGTCGTAGTTTCGCCCCTGGAATTTCTTGTATTCACCAACCACTCTATTCCTTGTTTTCACCATGAAAAAAACCACCAAACTCCTCGGCCTGAGCCTGACCGTCTTGTTGAGCGCCGCCCCGCTCCTGGCCCAAAAAGGCCGCCCGCTCTTTCCCCAAACTCCCGGTATGCAAACCTACACCTACCGGGAAAGCATGAAAAAAGACGTGGCTGCTACGCTCGACACCATCAAATCGCTGGGGATTACCGACCTGGAATGCGGCGTGTTCCGGGGAAAAACCCTCGAAGAATCCCGCAAGCTGCTCGACGAGCGGGGGATGCGCTGCTCCTCATTCGGAGGCAGCTACGACGACCTGATCAACAAAACCGCCGAGGTGGGTCAGAAAGCCAAAGCGATGGGGGCCGAGTACGTGATGCTGGCCTGGATTCGGAAAGGTCCCGATTTTACGCTGGCCGATGCGCAGGCCGCCGTGACGAATTTCAACAAATTTGGCAAGCAACTCAAGGAAGAATTTGGCCTCACGTTTTGCTACCACAACCACGGCTACGAATTCGTGAAACACGAAGACGGCACGCTGATGGACTATATCATCAAAAACACCGACCCGCGCTACGTGAGCTTCGAATTGGATTTGCTCTGGGCGAAATTTCCCGGTGCCGACCCCGCCGCGCTGCTCACCAAATACGGCAATCGTTTCAAGCTCATCCACCTGAAAGACCTCCGCAAGGGCGTCGAAGGTAACCTGTCGGGCGGCACGCCCACCGAAAACGACGTGGCGCTGGGTTCGGGGCAAATGGATATGCCCGCCGTGCTGAAAGCGGCCAAAAAGGCGGGGGTGCAGCACTACTACATCGAAGACGAAAGCCCGATTTATTTCCGGCAGGTACCGGTGAGCATGGCGTATTTGAAAAGTTTGAAGGAGTAGAAAAAAGCGCAAATCGGCTTTTTACCAGCGCAGCCAACCATTCAGGCAATTCTACCCACCGGGTAGGGTTGCCTTTTTTCGTACTTTGCCGCGTGTTTAGTACCCTTTCAATCCACAACCTTCCCATGAATCAATTAAACCTGGCCGACCTGTTCCCGACCGAGGAACAGATTCCGGCACCGCACCGCATCCCCACGCCCATCGACCAGCGCGAGTACCTCGTCGGCGGCGCGATGAAGCCCTGGAACGGGGCCACGCAAGTCGTGCTTTCGCCGGTGTACATCCGCCAGCCCGACGGCTCACTCGTCCAAAAACGCGTCGGTAGTTACCCCGTTACCGGAGCCACCGAAGCCGAGGAAGTGCTCGACGCCGCCGTGCAGGCCTACGGCGAGGGGCGTGGTGAATGGCCGACGATGTCCGTCACCGATCGCATTGCCTGCGTGGAGGCGTTTACCAAAAAAATGATTCAGCAACGCGCCGAGGTGGTGCGGCTGCTGATGTGGGAAATCGGCAAGTCGCTGCCCGATTCGGAGAAGGAGTTCGACCGCACGGTGCAGTACATCTACGACACCATCGACAACCTCAAGCAAATCGACCGCGAAAGCGCGGGCTTCACCATCACCGAGGGCATCATCGGGCAAATCCGCCGCTCGCCGCTGGGGGTGGTGCTGTGCATGGGGCCGTTCAACTACCCGCTGAACGAAACGTTTACCACGCTCATCCCGGCGCTGATCATGGGCAACTGCGTGTTGTTCAAACCCCCGAAACACGGTACGCTGCTGCACTACCCGCTGCTGGAAGCCTTCCGGAGCAGTTTTCCGGCGGGGGTCATCAACACCGTCTACGGGCGCGGAGCCACGGTGATTCCGAGTTTGATGCAGTCGGGGAAAGTGAACGTGCTGGCGCTCATTGGGTCGAGCCGGGTGGCTGATTCGTTGAAAAAAATGCACCCGAAGTCCAACCGCCTGCGGGCCATTCTGAGCCTCGACGCCAAAAACGCCGCCATCGTGCTGCCCCACGCCGACCTCGACGTGGCGGTGAAGGAAAGCCTGCTAGGGGCGCTCTCGTTCAACGGGCAACGCTGCACGGCGCTCAAGATTTTCTTCGTCCACCGCAGCGTGGCCGACGCTTTTTTGGAAAAAATGAGCGCAGAACTGGCGAAGTTCAAACCCGGAATGCCCTGGGACGCGGGTGTGAACATTACCCCGCTGCCCGAACCGCAAAAACCCGCCTACCTGACCGAGTGCCTCACCGAAGCCGAGGCCGGGGGCGCGACGGTACTCAACCCGAACGGCGGCGAAACCAGCCACTCGTTTTTCTTCCCGGCGTTGGTGTACCCGGTGAAGGAAGGCATGAAACTGTACCGCGACGAGCAGTTCGGCCCGGTGATTCCCGTCGTGCCCTTCGACGACGTGGAGGAACCCATCCGGTGGCTCATCACCGACGACCACGGGATGCAGGTCTCCATTTTTGGCACCGAAACCGTGGAAATGGCCCACCTCATCGACCAACTCGTCAACCAGGTAAGCCGGGTGAACCTCAACACCCAGTGCCAGCGCGGGCCGGATACGTTTCCGTTTACGGGCCGGAAGGATTCCGCCGAGGGCACGCTCTCGGTTCACGACGCGCTGCGGGCCTTCAGCATCCGCACGATGGTGGCGGCGAAAGCGACCGCCGAGAGCAAGGCGCTGATCAACGACATCGTAACCAAACAAGAGTCGAATTTTTTGTCGACGCGGTTTATTTTGTAGGAGAAATTAGGTCAGGCTGTTAAGTCAGGCTGTCATCCTGGAAGGACCTTGTTGGCTTACCGTTTAGTTTCCTGAAAGGGGAACGGTAGGCTAACAAGGTCCTTCCAGGATGACAGCCTGACTTTATTTGCAAAAACAGTGTAGTTAAGCTGACACCCCCGCACTTTATCAAAAATAAAACCCTATAAATTTGGTAGATTAAATAGGCTGAACTTGTTTTGTCTCGAAATCGAGCCGAAACCGTCCGATGCCTCTCAACTACCTTGCCTTCGCCATTCCGCTGTTTCTGGGTTTCATGGCCCTGGAATACGCTCTGACGCTCCGTCAGGGAAAGCGGTATTTCGACTTTTCCGACTCGGCGGCCAACCTCAACGTCGGCATCGCCGAGCGCCTGCTCGACGTGTTCGTGGCGGGGCTGGCCTTTTTCTTCTACGATTTTCTCCATAAAAACTACGGCTGGCTTTCCATCCGTCCGAACGTAGCCACCTGGTTGCTGCTGTTGTTGGCGACCGATTTTGTCTGGTATTGGTACCACCGGCTGGCCCACGAAATCAATGTGTTCTGGGCCGTTCACGTCGTTCACCACCAGAGCGAAGAGTTCAACTACACCGTCTCGGCCCGGATTACCGTGTTGCAGGCGGCGGTGCGGACGGGCTTCTGGGCGGTGCTGCCGCTCCTCGGCTTTCCGGCTCCGATGATTAGCTCGGTGCTGCTGGTTCACGGGCTGTACCCGTTTTTCATTCATACGCGGGCCATCGGCAAACTGGGTTTTTGGGAATCCATCCTCGTCACGCCCTCGCACCACCGGGTTCACCACGCTTCCAACGGTCCGTACCTCGACAAAAATTACGGCGACGTGCTGATCATCTGGGACAAACTCTTCGGCACCTTCGCCGAGGAGCGGGCCGATGAGGAGCCGGTTTACGGACTGGTTCACCCCTTGAAGAGCCACAGTTTTCTCTGGCAACACTTCCACTTCGTACTCGAACTGACCGAGGCCGTCCGGCGGCAGCCGGGCTTTGGGGACAAACTTCGCCTGATTTTTGGTCGCCCGGAACTGATTCCCGCCGACATCCGGCCTGCGCTGGAGCGGCGCTTTCTGGTGCAGGGGTCACGCCCGCCCATCAACCGCCGGGTGCGGCGATACGTGCGCGTTCAACTCGTGGTGGCGCTATCGCTGCTGTTCGGGTTTTTGCTGGTCGAAACCGCCGTGTCGATGGCCCTCGACTGGGCCGTTTCAGCTTTCATCCTGCTGACGCTGATGAACGTCGGGGCCGTGCTCGAACTGCGAAGTTGGGTCTTCCACCTCGAATTTCTCCGCACCGCCGTGGTGTTTCTGGCGGCCTACGCCTACCTCGGCGACCCGGCGATTTTGTACACCCTGCTGCTGTTGGGCAGCGTTTCGATCCTTTTTTTTACCTCCCTGCGGCGGCAGTATTTCGGACTGGTGTACGGGCCTTTTCACGCCCACCGGTCGTTGTCGACGCGTTAACCTTCTTCGGCCATGCTTTACGAATTTAAGAATGAACTGGGTACCCTCACCACAGTACGGGTACCCAATCCCTCGCTCGCCGCGAAACCGACCCGCCTGAGTCCGCTCCGGGCGGGGGTCGCCGCGCCCTTGTTTCGCCTCGCCAAATCAGACGGGGCTTGGAATGCCTCGCTGGGGGGACTTTTTCGGGAAAAGCCAGACCTCTCCCTCAGCGACCTGCTCGGCGAGCGCCCGCTGGTGCTGAGTTTTTACTGCCCCTGCTGGAACAGCTACGCGCCCAAACACCTATCCACACTGACCGATTTGTACCCTAAAATTCGGGCGCTGGGCGGTGAGTTACTAGTGCTTTCCAATGACCCCGTACGGAGCCTCAACCGCCTGGCCGAGAAGCAGGAGTTGCCCTTCAGCCTCGTTCACGATGCGGACTACACCATCGCCCGCTCGTTCGGAATTTATTCCGAAAACGCCCCGCTCTGGCAGCGCGTGGCGGGCATATCCGACGACGTATTCCTGCCCGCTGCCTACGTCATTGGCCGCCACCGCCGGATTGCCTTCGATTTCGTCGACGAAGACCTCGACCAGCCGCTCAGCCAGCGCAGCCGGGACTTGCTGACGGCGGTGTACGCGCAGAAGCAACCCTGACAGCGGCCAACGGCCCTGTCAGCGGTTGCGCCTTCCCGGATAACCGAACCGGTTTGCCGGGCTACTAACGAATTCGCACCCTGACAGCGGCTGAGCCTCGCCGGACTACCAAATTGGGTTACCAACCAACCCGCAACCGCTAACAGGGTTCTGCGAACCGCTGTCAGGGTTGCTCAAACAAACAGCCATGAAAACCATACTCGCCGCCGCCTTAGCGCTCACTACCCTCACCAGCGCCCAAGCCGCGCCCCCTTTCCCAAAAGAAGGCACCTGGCGGGGCGTCTTCACCCTGGCCGGTGGGCAAGAAAGCCCCTTTAATTTTGAAGTAAAAGGCCGCGACGCCGCCAGTGCCCGCGTGTACCTGCTCAACGGCAGCGAGCGCTTCGAGTTGAGCGGCCTCCGCCAACGCGGCGATTCGCTGTTCATTCCCATCGACGTGTACGACGCCGTACTCGCCGCCAAATTCGACGGACAGACGCTCACGGGAGCTTTCAAACGCAGCGCCACCGATGCGGGAATTCCGTTCCGGGCCGAGTGGGGCAAGTGCTACCGCTTCGCCGAAAAACCGGCCCCGGCCAGCGTCAGCCTGCAAGGCAAGTGGGACGTGCTCATCGGTGAAGGGCCGAACAAAACCGTCGGCGTGTTCGAGCAGCGCGGCAACGCCCTGACCGGCAGCATTCTCACCACCACCGGCGACTACCGTTACCTCGAAGGCAGCGTACAGGGCGACGAATTTTCGTTGTCTACCTTCCACGGCTCGGCCCCTTTGCTCATCAAAGGCCGCGTGAGCGGCAATGAACTGACCGGCGACTTCATCGGCTTTCGCGGCACGCAGGCCGTCAAAGGCACCCGCAACGCCCAGGCTGCGTTGCCCGATGCCTACACGCTGACGAAAGTGAAAGATGGTCAGCAACTCGCTTTCACTTTCCCCGACCTCAACGGCAAGTCCGTTTCGCTCAGCGACCCCAAGTACCGGGGCAAGGTGGTCATCGTGACGATTCTGGGCAGTTGGTGCCCCAACTGCGTGGACGAAACGGCCTTCCTGGCGCCCTGGTACCGCGAAAACAAGGGACGGGGCGTGGAAATCATCGGCCTGGCCTACGAGCGGAAAAACGACCTGGCCTTCGCCAAATCGCGCTTGGACGTGCTCAAAAAACGTTTCGACGTGGAGTACGACATCCTGTTCGCGGGACCCGCCGACAAAAAATTTGCCGCCCAAAGTCTGCCCGCGTTGAGCGACGTGCTGTCGTTTCCCACCACGATTTACATCGACAAAAGCGGCAACGTGGCTAAAATTCACACCGGCTACACCGGCCCGGCCACCGGGGCATACTACGAAGAATTTGTGAAGGAATTCAACCGCGACGTGAGCGAACTGCTGGCCGAAAAAACGGCTACCGCGACCCCTTCAACCGGGAAATGACTTGCCCAGCCCACATCCAAGTTGTGAAGGAATTAATCTATCCACATCAAAATTTTCTTTCCAACATGAGCACGGTTTTAACGGAAGTCCTCGAAGCCAATCAACAGTACCAGGACGATTTTGGCGACAAAGGTAGCTTGGCGCTGCCTCCTGGTCGGCGGTTTGCCATCCTCACTTGCATGGATGCCCGCCTCGACCCGGCCAAGTACGCCGGGCTTTCGGAAGGCGATGCCCACGTCATCCGCAACGCCGGGGGTAGGGCCAGCGACGACGCCATCCGCTCGCTGGTGATTTCCTACAAATTGCTCGGCACGCGGGAGTGGTTCGTCATCCACCACACCGACTGCGGCATGGAACTGTTCACCGACGACATCATTCGTGACCTCCTCTCGAAAAGCCTCGAAACCGCCACCGTCGACGCCGAGGGCTGGCACGACGTGGGCCAGGGGCCGGGTTCGGACGAAGCGCGGTTCGTGTCGTTTTTGACCTTTAAAAACCTGGCGGGCAGCGTGGTGGAAGACGTGGCCCGCATCCGAAACCACCCACTCGTACCGGGCAGCATCCCGGTGTACGGCTACATCTACGACGTGAAAACGGGCAAACTCATCGAAGTACCCGAAGCCACTGAAGCCGGAAAAGTGTTGGCCTGACAGCAGGAAACGTGGTTTAGCAGAAACGGCCAGCCCCGACGAGGGTTGGCCGTTTTTTGTGAAAAACAAACGGATTTGATCAGGCTTCTTTGAACAAGTGGGCCGACTCCGGGTATTTGCGGAGGTGTTCGGCGATGAGGACGTCCATTTCCGAAATCTTTCGTTCCATCGAACGGAGCAAGTCGGCGAAATGGGGCTTTAGCTGTATTTGTTGTTCCGGACTAAACGAATCGTAAACGGCGTGCCATTCGGCTCCGATGGCTTTTTTAGTGGCGAGGTCAGGAGCCTGCCGAATTCGCTCGCGGAACTCAAGCGCGATGGCAGTGGGTGTGGCAAGGTCAGTTTTCACGGAGTTCATCGTTGATACGTTTCAGAATGTCGCGGTAATAAACCGCCTTCTTGATTTTAAAGATAAACAACTCATCGGAAGCGTTCGGTGAGTACTCAATAATTTCGTCTTCAATTTCCGATAAATGCGTTCTACCTCCCGTTTCAGAGCTAAATAACTTTGCCGTTTCGCTTTATCCATTGCACGCGTGATTTAAAATTCACTTCACCTCCGCCGTCGTCAAATACCCCACCAGCCACGTTTCCAATTCCTCGACGGTCAGGTTGCGGTAGATTTCCTTATCGGCGGCAAAGGCGATTTCGCCTTTTTCTTCTGAAACCACCACCATCGCCGCGTCGGAATGCTCGGCCAGGTCGAGGGTCGCCCGGTGGCGAAAGGCTTTAGTCACGCGCAATCGCCTCCCACTCCCGGTCCCAGATTTCGCAGCACTCCGCGTAGCCTTCGGTGATGAGCGGTTTCATGTTTTGCCAGTACCAGGGCAGATTTCCGGAGAGCATTACCTCCCGCTGGTGCGGTTTGGGGCCATGGAAGTGAAGGATTTTGGCGCGTTGCACGTCGTTCCAGTACGGTTTCCAGTTGAATTCCGGGGGCAGGGTCTCCCACATCGGTTCTCGGAACAGCCCCCGGCGGAAAAATTGCTGGTAGGCGGTCTGGTCACGGGATTTTTCGTTTAGCCAGCGGATTTTCTTCAGCAGGTAGGCCCGTAGCTCGTCATCCACCTGGCGCAACGCGGGCAGGTTCATCAGCATCACGCCCGCGTTCATGTTTTTGTAATCGCCCAGGGTTTGTTCGGGAGCGACGGCAAAGTACCGGGGCCGGAGGGCGCTGAGTTCGGGCACCACCTCGCTCCGAAACAGCACGTCGCAATCGGTGTAGAGCGCAAACTCGTCGGGGAATCCCAATTCCTGGGTCAAGCGGGGAATTTCCATGCGCAGAAACGTGCCGCCCCCGGCCACGAGGTGGTTGAGGTCGTTTTTTTCTTCCGCAATTTTCGCCAGCGCCTCGTGCAGAAAACTGCGCACGAAGAGCAAGGTAACGCCTTCGTTTTCGAGCCAGCGGGTCAGGTCATCGGGTTCGCCGTCGTAAAGCAGGTAAGGTTCGAGCGAGGTATGCTGACGGGCCGAACGGACCGATACTTTCAGCATTTTGACGTAATCCGGCGAATCGTTGTTGCCTTGTTTGAGGCCTAAAAACCATTTCATCCAGTTCGGGATTGAAAAAAATACAGTAAAAAATTGCCCTCGCGGCCGCCCCAATTTACCGGACCTCCGCCGTTGTGAGGTAACCCACCAGCCGCTCTTCCAGTTGCTCGATGGTGAGGTTTCGGTAAATTTCCCCGTCGGCGGCGAAAGCGATTTCCCCTTTTTCTTCCGAAATCACCACCATCGCCGCGTCGGAGTGTTCGGCCAGGCCGAGGGCCGCCCGGTGCCGGAAGCCCATAAACGGCTTGGTCTTGTCGCTTTCCGAGACGGGCAACACGCAGCGGGCGGCCTGGATGCGCCCGTCGCCGATGATGACGGCCCCGTCGTGGAGCGGACTGGTTTTGTTGAAAATGCTGAGCAGCAGCGACTTGGTCAACACGGCATCCAGGCGGGTGCCCGATTCGAGGTAGCGTTTCAATTCGTCTTCCTTCCGCACCACCACCAGCGCCCCCGTGCGGCTGCTAACCATCGTTTTGGTGGCCTCGATCAGAGGCTGAAGCGCCCAAGTTGCTTCGGCAGAACGTTTTTTCTGAAAAAACTGCCGGAATAACGGACTCTGCTGGACATTCGTGGAGCGACCAATCAGGAGTAGAAACCGCCGGATTTCGGGCTGAAAAATCACGAGCAGAGCCAGCACACCGATCTGCATGAATTGCCCCAGGATGGTGCTGAGCAACTCCATGCCCAGCGCCCGCACGAGGAGGTAAAAACCGTATACGAGCAAATACCCCAGAAACACCCGGCTGGCGATGCTGTCGCGAATGAGGAAATAAATCTGGTAGAGCAGGTAGGCAACCAGCCCGATGTCGAGCAGGTCGATGAAGTCGATCGTCAGAAAACCAAGTTGAAAGAGAAACATGCCGGAACCCCGTTTTTGACAAAAAAACGGATTCAGGGGGGGAAATCCTAACGGCGGCCTTTCGGGTCAGGGCGTGGGTTTCGTCGGTTTTTCGTCGGAGGCGGTCGCCTGGTTCGCGAAAAAAATACCGAGGACGAGCGTCACCACGCCGTGAAAAGCGCTCACCACCGGGGTGGCTTTGTAGAGGTGCTGAAGCGGGGTGGTTTGGGTGTTGAGGTAGTCGGCCGACATCGTGCCCACCACGAACAGCATCACCAGAAAGTACAGCACGAGCAGCCCAAACGTGAGCCGGTAGTAAAACACGTCGACGGTCGGGCCATCCTGGTCGGTGCGCCGGGCCGTGACCACCAGCGCGCCGAGCATCATGGTCAGGGTCGGAAACACGTTGGGCAGCAGCCAGTCGAGGGCCTCCTTCGTTTGTTCGCCGTACTTGTCGGTGGCCAGGGTTTGAATCATGAAAAACAGCGATAGTACCGTCGTCCCGACGAGCCAGGCTACGATTAGGCGGCGCTGGGCCTGGGTTTTAGAGAGTTTCATCGGGGGTCAGGGGTTGAGGAATTTCCAGATTCCCGCCTTGTCGAGGTGCTCCTGGGCGGAGGTCGTACTCGGTGTCACCTGCCGGGCCGTGGTCGAACTTTCCCGTTTCTCGAATTCATAAATCAGCGCCACGCAGCGGTAGGCGGGGCCGAAGGGCAGCGAGCCGATTTCGTCGGGTAGGGAAGCCGCGCCTTTTTCGAGCCAGGAAAGCGCCGCCGTAGGTGAAGCCGAGGCATCGGTGCCGAAGGTCTGGTCGGAGACCACGAACACGATGACCCGGAAATAGCCCCGGTTGGTGCGAAAGAGCGAAAGCAAATAATCGGTAAAACTGCCTTCTTTCCAGGGGCGTACCTCCGAAAGCCAGCGGTCGCGCCCGGCCAGGGGCTTGCCGTCGCGCTCGATTTGCTCCACCTGGGCCACGAGCGCAAAGCCATTGACGCCCGCATTCTGCTCGGTATTTTGGAGGCGGTAGTAACTGTACTGGGGGTAAGTGGCCCGTTGCAGGGCGTTTTTGATCCGGGTATTGACGCCCGCCAGGGTGCTGACGTTGGGGAAAAGGCTGCGTTCCAGTTCCTGCTTCACCGAG
Source organism: uncultured Cytophagales bacterium (assembly GCA_964244295.1). Classification (GTDB taxonomy): domain Bacteria; phylum Bacteroidota; class Bacteroidia; order Cytophagales; family Spirosomataceae; genus JAJAZB01. Next base: position 86,330 of record CAXTIG010000006.1, on the reverse strand, counting down.
GGCACGGGTGGCGGCAGGTTGAAGGCCGGGAGGTGGAACGAGAGCGTGGTGGGCAGTTCAATTGCCGCCGTTTCCCGTAAAATCCGGTACGAACCAGTGGCGATGTCGCAGCGGATCCGCACGGTTGGAAGATTGGCGGGGATCGGAATGTCAGTAGTTCCCCAGCGTCCGTAGGCAATCCGGAGGGTGTCACCCCCCAACAGCCGCAGTCGAAACTGCCCGTTGGTGTCGGTGGTGGTGCCGGTGCGGTGGTTTTTTACATTTACCGCTACTCCCGGCATGGGCGTGGTGCCCTTCACCACCAGCCCCACCACCCCGACGGAATCGGGTTGGAGGCGGGTCGAAGACCTGCGTTGGGGGTCGAAACGGGAGCGTTCCCGGCGGGTAGGAAGTGCCTGGGGGGAGGAGGTAATCGGCCGGGTCGTTCGCATCCGCGTGCGGACTTCCGGAGTTTGAGCTTGATCCGTTTGGGGCCAGAGGGCCAGATAAAACAGCAGCAGGATTCCGGTTTTCATGGTCTGGTTCGGGTTGAGAAGGAGCAATTCAACCAAAAAACAAGGGACTGTCTGAAAACTACGGAATGAAACCGGAAATGCCACGTGCAACTTAGCGAACGGTCGGCTCCGGCCAGCGCGGTACGGTTACATCAAAATATTTTCGACCGGCACCAGCCGTTTGGGCAGGTCGGTTTCTCCCAGCATTTCCCGCAAATCAATCTCGATGGTGCGGCAGATGGTGGTGATGGGTACGTCGTTGATGCCGTTTTCGAAGGGGTTTTCGCTGGTGTCGCCCACCACTTCCATCGTGTTGAACATCCAGGCAATGACCGTGTAGGCCGGAATAGTGAGCCAGACGTGGTAACTGCCCATTTTAGCCAGTTCGGTGAGCAACCCCAGCGGCAGCACTCCAATGAAAAGCCACACGAACAGGTAACTGAAAAAAGCGTACTGACGCGGAAACGGAAAGGATTTGATGCGTTCGGCGGCCCCCTGTTGGTTGTAAAATTCGACGATAAGTTTTTCTAACTCGACGTGGTAATAATCCGAAAGCAGGCCGGATGCCCGCACTTCGGCCAGTTGGGCGGATTGCCGCCGGAGCAGTTGCGTGGCGGCGTTTTGGCGCTTGGTAAAGGCCTGAACTTCCTCTTCCGGTAAAAACAAGCGAAGTTCCTCGTCCAGCCCGTGCGGACGAAACGCCTCGATGTGATCCAGGATTTCGCGATCATGGCCGTGTTCCTGCCACACCGAGCGGCTGCGCAACTGCACCCGCAAGGCCGTCAGAAAAGCCAGGTGCCGGTACAGCAATTGGCGTTTTATTTCCCGAAGTTCTTCGGCAGACGCAGTCTGGGTAGCGTGGAGGTTGGAAATGTAATCGAGCACCAGCGCCCCCCAGGCCCGGCTGGCGTTGACCAGACTACCCCAGATCCGGCGGGCTTCCCAGAGGCGGTCGTAGGAGGAGTTGTTTTTAAACCCCACGTAAAACGCGACTGCCGTGCCAATCACACCGATGGGTACGAAGGGCAGCGCCAGGAATTCCCAGCCCGCCAGTTGGTAGAGGCAGCAGAGGGCGGTGGAATAAATTAAAAAAAACAGTACTGCGCGCCAGGCGAACGGGAAGAGGACGCGAAAGGGAATTCGTCGGGCCGTATACATCGGGAAGAATGAAGTTTGCTAAAAAACAACCGGGCAGGAGGGCATTTTGTTGGTTAGAGAGTGAATCGGTACCGCTGGCTGAAGGACTACACGTCCCGGTCGGTGGTACCCGTTTGTGCCATCAACATTTTCAAAATCTGCTGCCCCGCCACGGCGATGACCGTGCCTGGCCCAAAAATGGCCTTCACGCCCCGGTCGTAGAGGTACTGATAATCCTGGGGGGGAATCACGCCCCCGGCGATGACCACGATGTCGTCGCGCCCCAGGCTTTTCAATTCCTCCACCAACTCTGGAATCAGCGTTTTGTGCCCCCCGGCCAGCGAGGAGGCCCCCACCACGTGAACGTCGGCCTCGGTGGCTTGCCGGGCTACTTCTGCGGGGGTTTGAAAGAGCGGGCCAATGTCCACGTCGAAGCCCAGGTCGGCGTAGCCGGTGGCGACTACTTTGGCCCCCCGGTCGTGGCCGTCCTGGCCCATTTTGGCGATCAGGATGCGGGGGCGGCGGCCTTCCTGGGCCGCAAACTCGTCGGCCATGCGGCGGGCGAGTTGGAAGTTTTCGTCGTCGCTCACTTCGCTTTGGTAAATGCCGGAGATGCTACGAATCACCGCCCGGTGGCGGCCAAAGACTTTTTCCAGCGCGTCGGAAATCTCGCCGAGGGTGGCCCGCTCGCGGGCGGCAACTACCGCGAGTTCGAGGAGATTTGAGGCTTGAAGGTTTGGAGTTTGATTGGCTGCTTCCACAAGTGCGGACAGCGCCGCCGCCACCTTTTCCTTGTTTCTCCTTTTCTTTAGTTCCTTAAGCCTGGCCACCTGACTTTCCCGCACGGCCTGGTTGTCGACTTCCAGCATCGGAATGTCGGTTTTCTCGGAAACGAGGTACCGGTTAACCCCCACGACCACGTCTTTGCCCGAATCGATGCGGGACTGCTTGCGGGCGGCGGCTTCTTCGATGCGGAGTTTGGGCAACCCCGTGTCGATGGCCTTCGCCATGCCGCCCAATTCTTCCACTTCCTCAATGAGCGCCCAGGCTTTTTTCACCAGTTCCATCGTCAGGTACTCGACGTAGTAACTGCCGCCCCAGGGGTCCACGGCGCGGGGAATGTTCGTTTCTTTTTGGAGAATCAACTGCGTGTTTCGGGCAATTTTGGCCGAAAAATCGGTGGGTAGCGCCATCGCTTCGTCGAGCGAATTGGTGTGCAGCGACTGCGTACCGCCGAACACCGCCGCCGTCGCTTCGATCGTAGTGCGGGCCACGTTGTTGAAGGGATCCTGCTCGGTGAGGCTGTAGCCGGAAGTCTGGCAATGGGTGCGCAACACCAGCGATTTATCGGTTTTTGGTGAAAACGTCCGCACGATTTTCGCCCAAAGCAGCCGCCCCGCCCGCATTTTGGCGATTTCCATGAAGTGGTTCATGCCGATGCCCCAGAAAAACGACAGGCGCGGGGCAAAATCGTCGATGGCCAGCCCGGCGGCGATGCCCGTGCGGAGGTATTCCCAGCCATCGGCGAGGGTGTAGGCGAGTTCGATCTCGGCGGGGGCACCGGCCTCGTGCATGTGGTAGCCCGAAATGGAAATCGAGTTGAACTTGGGCATGGCCCGACTCGCGTAGGCGAAAATGTCGGCGACGATGCGCATCGAAGGGCCGGGCGGGTAGATGTACGTGTTGCGCACCATAAATTCCTTCAGAATGTCGTTCTGAATCGTCCCGCTGAGTTGTTCCGGCGGCACGCCCTGCTCCTCGGCGGCAACGATGAAAAAGGCCATGATCGGCAGTACGGCCCCGTTCATGGTCATCGACACCGACATCTGATCGAGGGGAATCTGGTCGAACAACAACTTCATGTCCTCCACCGTGTCGATGGCCACGCCCGCCTTGCCCACGTCGCCAGTTACGCGGGGGTGGTCGGAGTCGTAGCCCCGGTGGGTCGCCAGGTCGAAGGCCACCGACAGGCCCTTCTGCCCGGCGGCGAGGTTGCGGCGGTAAAAGGCGTTGGATTCTTCGGCGGTCGAAAAGCCCGCGTACTGCCGGATCGTCCAGGGTTGCTGCACGTACATCGTGGCGTAGGGCCCGCGCAGGTAGGGGGGAAGGCCCGCGCCGAAGGCGAGGTGTTCGGCGGCTTGCAGGTCGTCGGGTTGGTAGTGCGGCTGGAGGGCGATGCCCTCGGCGGTGCGGAAGGGTTTGGGAATGTTTAAATCCGCCGTGGAACGGTCTCGTGGGGTTAGGTACTGATCCATCCCCGCGAGTCCGTTCCATGGCGGGGTTAACCCTCGCGGGGATTTTTGCAGCGTAGCAAATTCTTTCCACGCCGCCTGCGCCAATTCCCAGGTCAGTTTTTCCAAAAAATACGAGCCTGCCGCCGGGTCGGCCACGCGGGCGAAGTAGGCTTCGTCGCGAAGCAGGTTGGAAATGTTGAGCGAGCGCCGCCGTTCCGTCGCATCCGTTTCCGAAGAACCGGCCAGCACCGTCAGGGCATCGCAACCCGCCGCCAGCGCCGACATGGCCTGAAGCGTGGCCCGGACGAGGTTTTCGGCCTCCGGCTTTCCGCCGGCAGGCAGCGGCGCGAAGGCGTTGACGTGGATAAAAACGGGCTGTGGTTCGAGGCCGTAGGCTTCCTGCACTCGCACCAGCAAAAACCGCAAGGCCCGGATTTTCGCCAGGGTTTGGTAAAAATCGGGCGAGCTACGCAGGTCGTAGTGGAGTTTTCCGACCAGTGCCGCCGGGGAAAATTCGGCGTTTCCCAGCAAATCGAGGTAACCGACGGTTTGCAGCAGCAACAGCACGAGGGATTGGACTGGGTTGGCGGGCGGGTACGTGGGTTCCCAAACCCCCAACGGACGAAATCCGGGCGCATCGTTGCCAGAGCGGAGCGTTTCCACCAGCGCCGGAACCTGGCTGGCCTGGCGTTCCGGCGAACCCAGCATGGCGTGGCCCCACAAACTGCCTTTGGGCGGGTAGCCGGTAACGTTTTGGAGCTGACGAAGAAACGCGGCGTGCGGCAAATCGGCGTGGATTGAAAACGCGGCGGGCGTATCGCTCAGGCGAATGCCGTGCAGAAGCCGGGGCAGGTCGGTTTGGGCCGACACGCTGAACGCAAGACCGTCGGCACCGCCGACAATTGCTTCCCGTGCCTGCCGGTTGGACTCGGTTTCGTTTCCGGCAAAAACCCAGGCCCGGCTTTCCCAGCCCGGCGTTTGCTTCTGCGCCGCCTGAAGGGCCGCCAGGGGCACGTCGGCGAGTTCGTCGGCGGTGTAGTACGGGTCAAGTGAAAACCCGGCGTCGGTGTGCCAGGGCAGAGTTTCGTCGAAGTCTTTTCCCCGCAATTCTTTCGTGGCCTGTTGGTACCAGCGGGCTTTGTCGGTAGGAGGGAAGGCGAAAAAGGAGGAATCGGGCATGGAAAAGAGCGAAACGAAATGCCAAAATACGCGCTTTCCCGGCAATCCCGAAACGACGGTTTAGCGGAACTAGTGGAGCGAACGGCTCAGATTGAGGACGCTTTCTTCAGATTTCGTACCTCCCAAGCCGTTTAAAGTGCCTGTGAGATGAGATCGGCGAAGCGCAGAAAATGCACCTCGTCGTCGGCGCGGAACTCGCCCTCGTAGCGGTCGGAAAGTTGGATCAGTCCCCAGTTCAGGCCGTTTTTATCCACGGTCGGAGCCGCCATCCAGCTTCGCATCGGCGGGTGTTTGATGGCCTCGGTGCCGAAGCCTTCAGGCCGGGGGCGCTTCGAGTTCGGCGTCGAGGTCAGGCCACGGGGTGCGGCAACGTAATCCTAAACGTAGCCCCGCGATTCACCCCCTCGCTGCACGCCTGGAGCGTACCCTGGTGACGCTCCACGATTTTCCGGCTCAGGTACAGGCCCATGCCGGTGGAGCGCTCCCCGGCGGTGCCCTCCCGGCCCAGTTTGGTGAAGCGCTCGAAGAGATTTTCCGTTTGTTTCGGCTCGAAACCCAAGCCTTGATCGATGATCTCGACGAGGCATTGACCCTCGGCGGCGCGAGCGCTCACCCGGATTTCACCGCCGGGTTGGGAAAATTTGAAGGAATTTTGCAGTAGATTTTGAATCACCTGCGAAAACAAATCCTTCTTCACCCGCAGGCTGAACTGCTCCGGAAAATCCGGCACGACGCGCAGGCGTTTCGTCTGGAGCACGTCCCCAAAGTTCATCAGGTTTTCGCGCAGCACGTCCCCCAGCAGCACCGGCTCCAGGTCGGCAGGGGTGATTTCGAGGTCGCCCTGCTGGAGCATCTTCAGCACGTATTCGAGCAGGTCGAGCTGCTTGCGGCCCGACTCGATGATCCAGCGCGCGTATTCGGCCACCGAAGCGTCTACTTTTTCGCTTTTAATCAATTCCGCCGTGAGCACCATTTGACCCAACGGAGTCCTCATGTCGTGCGAAAGGAGCGAAACCATGTCGCGCTTGGCGTCGAGGAGGTCGTTGAGGCTGGTGACGGTAAACTGCACCTTGCGCATCAATATTCCCGCTTCGTCGGTAAAATTCAGGGGCAAATCCGGCAACGTTTTGTGGCTGAGGTACGCCTCCAGGGCTGATTTAGTCAACGTAAGCGGGGCCAGTAATTGATTGAGAATGAGTAATGTTATTCCCGTGGCCAGCAGCGTGAGAACCAGGGTAGTGACGAAGATGGAACCAGGAGTCAGCCAGCCCTCGTCTCTCAGCAGGATAAATGAAATAATGCCTAGCAGTGGGATGTGGATGCCCAAAAAGGCAACAAAGAGAAATTTGAGGGAGTACCGCCTGAGGAAGGGCAGGCGGGCGAGGAAGGCGTAGATGTTCATTGGATTTGGCGGAAAACAGAACACTCGAACGGTTGTGCAGCAAATGTACTTTTCTTTTCTATATTCAAAATACTCCATCAACTAGTGATTCGGTGCAAAAAACGGGTCGGGTAAACGAACAGAATCCGCCGGATTCAGGAAGTTTTACCGGAGCGGGGAAATCCCCGGATTTCATCCCCCGGTGGCACCCGTTTTTTTCTATCTTTGCTTCCCTTTTTTCGGAAAGTAGCCCTCCCTATCCTCTTAAACGAGTACCCCCCCATGCAACGCGAGGTCAGCACGGTTTGGAACAACTGCCTGAAAATCATTCGTCAGGATATTTCTGAGCAGGCGTTCAAAACCTGGTTCGAGCCGGTCGTGCCCCTCAAACTCGACCAGAGTACGCTGACTATCCAGATTCCGAGCCAGTTTTTTTACGAATGGCTCGAAGAGAATTACGTCCACCTGCTGCGCAAAGCCATCGACGCCGAAATCGGGCGGCACGGCTTGCTGGAGTACTCGATCATCGTCGACAAGGGCGGGGAGAAAAAGCCGCCCATCGGCATCACGGTGCCCGCGCCCAAACCCGCCGGCCCGCCCCCACTCAAGCCCACCCGTGGCCCCGAACCCGACATCCGCAGCCCCTTCACGCTGCCCGACCTCGACGGCAACGAACTCACCTCGTACCTCAACCCGATCTACACCTTCGACAACTACGTGGAGGGCGATTGCAACCGGCTGGCGCGGGCGGCGGGCATCGCCGTGGCCCAGAAAACCGGCACGACGGCCTTCAACCCACTGATGGTGTACGGCAGCGTGGGGCTGGGTAAAACCCACCTCGTGCAGGCCATTGGCAACTACATCAAAACCCACAACCCCAACCGCTTCGTCCTCTACGTCTCGACCGAGAAATTCACCAACCAATACATCATCGCCGTTCGGAACAACAACATCCAGAATTTCAGTAACTTCTACCTGCGGGTAGACGTGCTCATTCTCGACGACGTGCAGTTTCTGAGTGGCAAGGAAAAAACCCAGGAAACGTTTTTTCACATCTTCAACCACCTCCACCAGTCGGGCAAGCAAATCATCATGACCTCCGACCGGCCCCCGCGCGAGCTTCAGGGGCTGGAGGACCGCCTGCTGTCGCGCTTCAAGTGGGGCCTTACCGCCGACCTCCAGACGCCCGACCTGGAAACGCGCATCGCCATCATTCTCAAAAAATTACAGGCCGACGGCATCGACATTCCCTACGAAGTGGTGGAGTACCTGGCGCATTCCATTGACACCAACGTGCGCGAACTGGAGGGCGTCATCGTGTCGCTGATGGCGCACGCCTCGCTCAACCGCCGCGAAATCGACATGGATCTGGCCCGCACCACGCTGCGCCACCTCGTGGTGGACACGGAGCGGGAAGTCACCATCGATGGCATCCTCGACGCCATTACGGGGCACTACAAAGTCGAACTGGCGGAACTAAAGGGCAAAAGCCGGAAGAAAGAAACCGTGTTTCCGCGCCAGGTGGCGATGTACCTGGCCAAAGATTTCACGGCGCTGTCGCTCAAAAGCATCGGCTACCACTTCGGGGGCCGCGACCACAGCACGGTGATTCACGCCATCCAGACCATCTCCGATTTGATGGAGACCGACAAGAAAATCCAGGCGGAAGTGAATGGCTTACAGCGGCAGTTGGGGGGGAAGTGACTAGTTGGCCGGGGCGGTAGGCCGTTGGCAAATCCGTTACGCGGCGCGGGCGGGAGCGACTTCGACCAGTTGGGTCGATTCGGTCATTTGGCGGGCCTGGCTCATTACTTCTTTCGCCGTTTCGGGGCTGAGGTAGGCTTCGTCGCAGGTGTCGCATACGTCGCACGAAACGTCTTGCAGGATGGCGTAATGCCCGGTTTTTCCAAAAAAAAGCATTTTTTGTCCCGGCTTCACGGTTCCGATTTGGCAAACGACGCAGTTCATGGTCTTCTTTTTTGGGTGAACGTTTCGTTCCAGTCGGTTGCGCTGGGCCAGTAGGTCGTGATTAAAATGCAGGTTGCTGCTTCATCTTGCGAACCGACGACGTGTAACGGTTTTTCTTCCACAAATCCCAACAGCAGGTAACTGACGTAAGGTTTATCTTCGGGATACGTCCGAATGATCCGACCGGTTTGCAAAACCAGGGCGGCAGCTTGCTCGTCGATGTCCCGCTCCAGCATTTTTGTAACGCGTGCGTAGTCAGGCGAACGGCGCGGCCGGGTAGCATGGTGCTAAAAATACACTACTTTTTGATTGATGCTACGTCACCTCCTTAACCCGGCTATCAACCGCGCTACCTACGATGCCTGCGTGGAGGCCGCCCCGAACGGGTTGATTTACGGGTTGTCGTGGTGGCTCGACGTGGTTTCGCCGGGTTGGGAGGCGCTGGTGCTCAACGACTACCGGGCGGTGATGCCGCTGCCGCTGAAACGGCGCTACGGGATTCGCTTCGTGGATCAGCCGCTGCACTGCCCGATGCTAGGCATTTTTTCGCGGGAACCGTTGACGGAAGAGTCACATCACGTTTTTTGGGATGCACTGCACGCCCGGTTCCGGCTCGTGACCCGGTTTTGCCTCTTGTCGGCGGGCGGTAACGGAACCCCGACAGCGCCGTTCCACGGGGGGCCAAGCCCCGTCAGCGGTTCTGTTACCGCCTGCCGACACACGCAGATCCTCGACCTTTCCCAACCCTACGAAATCCTCCGGGTGGGCTACTCCCGCGACCGTCGCCAAAACCTCGCCCGCGCCGAACGCGTCGGCTGGGAAGTACGGGAGAGTGCCGACATTCGCCCACTGCTGACCTGGTTTGGCGAACACCACGCCGCCCGCATCGCCGGGGGTGTCGCGCCGGAGGCGTACCAATTGCTCGAAAAATTGGTTGACGAAACCCAACGGCGCGGACTTTCCACGCTTTGGTACGCGGTTAAAAACGGCCAACCCGAAGCGGGGGCCTGGTTTGTTTCCTGGAAAGGCCGGGTGATTTACCTCTTCAACGCCGCCACGCCCGCCGGGCGGCGGGGCAACGCCCGGACGTTTTTGCTCGACCGTTTTTTCCGGCAACACGCCGGGCAACGCCTGGTTTTTGATTTTGAAAGCCCCGAAGTAGCCAGCATTGCCGGGTTCTACGAAAGTTTCGGGGCGAAGCCGCAGGCGTACACCCAGCTAAGTTACAACCGCTTACCGGGCTGGGTGAACGCGGCTTGGCAGGTAAAAAAAACGCCGACCCCAGACCGGACGGTCTAGGGTCGGCGCCACCTTCACTTAAAACCAGCGCGGTTCGGATTTGAGGCCCTTGTAGCGTTTCAAATCCATTTCGATCGAACCGATGGAAAGATCCACCTCCACCTTCACCGGCACCCGGTTTTCGTCGTCCGAAACCCAGATTCGGATCGACTCGCTGTCTTCAAAAAAGTCCGTTTTAGTGGGCATCATCGGCACGATTTTAAAGACATTGAGCTGCCCGAATTTCGTCTTCACCACGTCACGACCGAGGTATTTGACCCGCATGTCGTAAAATTCATTGTCGTAAAACGCCTTCACGCCCACCACCTCGCCCGCTTTCATCCGGGCAAAATCGATCGTGCGCAGGTAATAATACCCGCTGATCATGTCGTGGATGTTGTTGGGAGCGCGGTGTTCTTTGGTGGCATCTTGGTCCTTCGAAAGAATCTTGTCACCGGCGCGGTCGAACTGCACCTTCTGGTCTTTGTGATACTTGCCCTCCCGCTGACTCATGTAAAATTCCTGGGGTAGAATCGTCGACGTGTCGATGTACGACTGCCAGGAATCGCGCACCCGTGTGACCAGGTCGAAGGCCCCCGTGGTGCGGCCCCGCACGTCCACCCGGTAGCAGGGGCGGTTGTTAATCTGGTGAATTTTATTGCTCACGTCCACCACCGCCTCGGCGGCGTTGATGAAGCCGTAGTGAACGCGGTATTCGAGGTGTTCGCCCGTCACGAAACGGCCCGATGGAGCCGCAGCGGGAGTGGTTTGTGGCCGGTACTTATTCGTGAATCCGGCCAGCGTCAGCATACCGAGCGCCAGACTCAGGGCCGTAACTCCTTTCAAAACAGAACGTTTACGCGTTTGTAGAGAATTCATGGTATGATTAAAGAGATGGATACTGCGTTTTCAGGTAACTCAGGTATTTTTTGAAATCACCGCCGAAGCGGGATTTAAATTCAGCTTCAAATTGGTTCCGACGGGCGTTGTACGTCGCAAACCCGACGAAGTACGCGTTGTTGGGCAACGTAGTTTCCCAGCGCCAGCGCCCGCGTTTTACTGTCGAAAACGAACGATACAGCGTATCGGTCGAACGCACGATGCGGCGGATGAGTTCGGTTTTCAGGCTATCCCTCCGCCGCTTCGGCGACTCCTGACCAAAGGTTTTGTACAGACTATCCAGTTGCTGAGACCCCCGGTTGATGTGTCGGACGTACCGCTCGCCGAAGGCTTTGCTCTCGGCGTATTCCCGCGCCTGGGGCGAGTCGGCTCCGTGGCTGGCGGCCAGAAAACGGGTCGCACCGTAATCGCCGACAAAATTGGCCAGGTTCTCGTTAAACTCGTGGTTGTCTTTCACAAAAAGTGTGCTGTGGGTCATTTCATGGATGATCAGACTAGCCAATCGTCCTTCCTGCCGCGCCAGCATTCCCGACAGAATCGGGTCATGAAAATAACCCAGCGTGCTCCAGGCGGCCACGTCGCCGAGCTCGGTGTCGTAGCCTTTGGCCTGCATTTCGGCCTCCTCGCGTTTTCCGCGTGCCTGGTCGAAATACCCGATGTAGGTAAACGAGCCAATCACCGGAAACGACCAATCGACGGCCTTCAGCCGGTACGGTTCGGCGGCGGTGAGCACCCACAGGATGGGCTTGCCGCGCTGGTCGTAAAAGGTTTGGTAATTCTCGGTGTCGTTCAAGCCCAGCGAATCGATGGCAAAGCGCCGGATGGCCTCCACCAGCCGGAGCCGGGCCTTGAGCGAATCGGGCACCTGCGGATCGGCCAGTACCTCGGTCACGGGCCGGGCCTGCCACAAAATTCGCAGTTGGCCGCTGGCCTGCATATACCCGTAACTCAGCCAGCGCCACTGCCAGATCGCCACGACGGCCAGCAGAATTCCCAGAACCAAAATGATTTTTTTCACGATGCAAAAACGCGTAATTCGGGCCGGAAGATACACGCGCGTTCCGACCGTTCGCTCAGGTAGCTTGTTGAATTGGTAAAAACGTCGAACTTACCGCCCCAAACCCGCCCTGAGCCGGAGGCAATCGGGCCACTGGGCGGGGGGTGGCGGCGGGCAGGCCAGCCAAAAATACCCGCTGTAATTTTGGAAAACGCTGGGAATTTTGCGCGAAAACGTCTATTTTTATATCACAATTCGGCGGGGTGTTTTCCCCGCAATCCCTTACTTTTTTTACCAGTTCAACCATGGCACAACCCAACGCAACCGAAGGCGCCAACAAGCTGAAGGCTTTGCAAACCACCCTCGAAAAACTCGATAAAACCTTCGGCAAAGGCACCGTGATGCGTTTGTCGGATTCAAAAGTCGTGGACATACCCGTCATCTCGACCGGATCGCTGGGCCTCGACCTGGCCCTGGGCATCGGTGGGGTGCCACGCGGGCGGGTCGTAGAAATTTACGGGCCGGAATCGTCGGGGAAAACCACCCTGACCCTGCACTGCATCGCCGAAGCCCAGAAAGCCGGCGGCATGGCGGCCTTCATCGACGCCGAGCACGCCTTCGACCGGAGTTACGCCGAAAAACTCGGCATCGACACCAGCAACCTGCTCATCAGTCAGCCCGACAACGGCGAGCAGGCCCTCGAAATCACCGAACACCTCATTTCGTCGGGAGCCATCGACATCATCGTGATCGACTCCGTGGCGGCGCTGGTGCCCAAGGCCGAAATCGAAGGCGAAATGGGCGAAAGCAAAGTAGGTTTGCAGGCCCGCCTGATGAGCCAGGCCCTGCGCAAGCTCACCGGCACCATCAACAAAACCGGCTGCTGCTGCATTTTCATCAACCAGTTACGCGAGAAAATTGGCGTCATGTTCGGTTCGCCCGAAACCACAACCGGGGGCAACGCGCTCAAATTCTACGCCTCGGTGCGCCTCGACATCCGCCGCATCGGGCAGATCAAGGAAGGAGCCGACAAGATTGTTGGCAACCGCACGAAGGTGAAAGTGGTTAAAAACAAACTCGCGCCGCCCTTCAAAGTGGTGGAATTCGACATCATGTACGGGCTGGGGATCTCGAAAGCGGGCGAAGTCCTCGACCTGGCCGTGGAACTCGAAATCGTCAAAAAATCGGGTTCCTGGTTTAGTTACGACACCAACCGCCTCGGTCAGGGTCGCGATGCCGTGAAAGAGTTGCTCAACGACAACCCCGAGTTGATGGCCGAACTCGAAACCCGCATCAAGGAAAAAGTGCGGGGCGACGAAACCGCCCTCGTCGATACGCTCGAGCCGAACATTGCCGACGACGGAAAGCTGGAAGACTGAGCAGGCGTTTCTGCTCAGGGCAAATCGCAACCCCGCAAGAGTTTTACACTCTTGCGGGGTTTTTTTATAGCTTTGTCCCAACACCCACCGATCCGGTATTCACCGTGAACCTCCGTTCAAACCACCCGGAATCGGTACCTCATCAAACATGGCTGTACTCCACACCTTACCCGTCCACTCCGGACAGGCAGGAAATTTGACCGTTTTTGAGAAACTACTGCCCGGCGACGTAAAGCGGGCCTTCTTCATCGAAAATGTGCCCCCCGATCAGCAACGGGCCATGCACGGGCACCGAATCGCCCACCTGGCGCTGCTTTGCCTGCGGGGCAGTTGCCAGGTTTACGTGAAAAACGCGACGAGCGAGTCGACTCACGCGCTGAAAACCCCGGCCCAATGCCTGCTCATCGAACCGGGCGACTGGCACATTCTGAAGCACTTTTCGCCCGATGCCCTGCTGATGGTAATGAGTACCCAATACTACAATCCCAGCGATTATTTCGGGGAAAAACCGTGATTCCGCACCTCGACCTGCGGCGTATCAACGCCCCCCACGCGGCTCGCCTCGACGTGGCCGCCCACCGTGTACTGGCCAGCGGCTGGTACGTGCTGGGCGAAGAAGGGGCTGGGTTTGAAGGGGAGTTTGCCGCCTACTGCGGCAGTACTCACTGCGTAGGCCTGGGCAACGGCCTGGATGCCCTCACCCTGATTCTGAAAGCCTACGACTTTCCGCCCGGCAGCGAGGTCATCGTGCCCGCCTTCGGCTACATCGCCACGGTGCTGGCGGTGGTCAACGCCGGGCTGGTGCCCGTGCCCGTCGAACCCGACGAAAGCACCTACAACCCCGATCCGGCGCGGGCGGATGCCTGCCTGACCCCCCGCACCCGGGCCGTGCTGCTGGTCCACCTCTACGGCAAGTGCGCCGAAATGACCGCCTGGGCGGCTTTCGCCCGACGGCACAACCTGAAACTCATCGAAGACGCCGCCCAAGCCCACGGGGCCGTTTACGGGGGCAAAAAGGCGGGTACCCTAGCCGACGCAGCAGCCTGGAGTTTTTACCCGACCAAAAATCTCGGTGCCCTCGGCGATGCCGGGGCCGTAACCACCAACGACCCCGCCCTGGCCGAGCGCCTGCGGTACCTGCGCAACTACGGCTCCGGGCGCAAATACCACAACGACTACCCCGGCGTCAACAGCCGCCTCGACGAATTGCAGGCGGCCTTTCTACGGGAAAAACTTCCGCACCTCGATACCGAAAACCAGCAACGGCAACACCAGGCGCGGCGCTTTCTGACCGAAATTCACAACCCTGCCCTGCGTCTGCCCGACGCCACCACCCTCGACGACGACGCCTGGCATTTGTTCGTAATCCGGCACCGGCATCGGGATGCTTTTCAGAAAATTTTACTCGAAAAGGGCATTCAAACCCAAATCCATTACCCCGTGCCCTGCCACCGGCAACCCGCGTTGCGGAGTCTGAACCTGGGTGATTTTCCGCTCACTGAGCGCCTCCACGACGAAGTGCTCAGCCTGCCGCTCAACCCTAGCCTCACCGACGACGAAGTCGATTACATCATCGAAACCGTCAATCAAACCGTCGACGTATCCATCGCAAAGGCGGAGCAAATCGTAATTCGTACCTCGTAAATACCCGGAGAGCGGAAATCGTACTTCGTAAATCGTAAATCAGCGTGGAGCTTTCCGTCGTCATCCCCGTGTACAACAGCCAGGACACCATCGGCCCGCTGGTGGAACGTTTGAATGCCGTTTTGACTGGGTTGGTTTACGAAATTATCCTCGTCAACGACGGCAGCCGCGACGGCTCCGAAGCGGTTTGCGAAGCCCTGGCCCGGCAGCACGAGGCCGTGAATTTTCTGAGCCTGCGGCGAAATTTCGGGGAGTTCAACGCCGTCTTCTGCGGCCTGCGCCACTGCCGGGGCCGCTACGCGGTGCTGGTGGACGATGATTTTCAAAATCCTCCCGAAGAAATCCTGAAACTCCACCAAGCCGCCGAAACCGGCGGCTTCGACGTGGTGTACTCGTCCTACGCCAGCAAGGAACACGCCTGGCTCCGCAACCTGGGTAGTTGGGCCACCAACCAACTGGCTTCCTGGCTGTTCGACCGCCCCAGGGGGTTGTACCTGTCGAGTTTCAAACTCATCCGCCGGGAGGTGATCGACGAAATCATCCAGTACCGGGGGCCACAGCCCTACCTCGACGCGCTGATTCTGCGCGTCACGCGAAATTTCGGGCAGGTGGAGGTCACGCACTTGCCCCGGCAGCAGGGCCGCTCTGGCTACACGACGGGTAAGTTGATCTCGCTGTTTCTGGCCGTGGCGCTTAATTATTCGCCGCGACCGCTCCGGCTCGTCTCCCTGGCGGGGCTGTTTTTTCTCCTGTTGAGCGGGGTGCTTGGGCTGGCCGAAGCCTTCACATCGGTGCTCACGCGGCATTTTCCCGCCATCGATCACCTCATGTGGATTTTCGATTTATTTCGCTCCGGCCTTCAATTGCTGGCGCTGGGGCTGGTGGGCGAATACCTGGGACGGGCCTTGATGCTGCAAAGCGGATTTCCGCAGTACGTCGTGAAAAAATCAATTCTGAAGCATGATCGGACGGAGCGTTGAATACGAAAAAATGTTCGCCGTCGAGCGCGACCTGTGGTGGTACCGCAGCCTGCACGGGCGCGTGCTCGACGTGCTGGCCGCCAATTTTCCAACGAAAAACCTGAAAATCCTCGACGCGGGCTGCGGCACCGGCGGGATGCTGGACCGCCTGCGCGAAGCCGGATACGCTGACCTGCGCGGCTTCGACGCTTCGGCGGATGCCGTGAACTTTACCCGGCAGCGGGGTTTTTCCCTCGAAACGGGCACGCTGCAAGATCTGCCTGCTTTGTTTCCCGGCGAACACTTCGACGTGGTGATTTGCAACGATGTCATCACCTACCTGACCGACGAAGAAATCCTCGCTTTTTTCCGGGAAGTGCGCCATCGCCTCCGGCCCGGCGGGCGATTCATCACCAACAACTGCGCCCTGCGGGTTTTCTACGGCGCCCACGACGTGGCCGTGGCCAGCCTGCGGCGTTTTTCCCGCCCCGAACTCCGGCGGCTAGGAGCGGCAGCGGGGTTCCGGGCAACCCTGGCCACGTACTGGAGTCTGGTGCTTTCGCCCTTGATTCTGGCCGTGCGCAGCGCCCAGCGGTTCAGCCTGCGGCGGGGTTGGCTGAAACCCGATGCCGTCACGTCCGACGTGGTGTTGCCCGTCGCACCGCTCAACGCGGCTTTCACCTGGCTCAACCGCCTCGAACGGCGCTGGCTGCGGAGCGCCCCGTTTGGTAGTTCGGTGTTCGTGGTTTTTTCTCCCGAAACCGATGCTGCTTAACGTCGTCTGGTGGCTGGGCATGACGGCCCTCACGGCCTGGCTCGGCTACTACGCCCCCCGTCGACAAGCCCGGTTTGAAAAGCGCGAAACGGGCTGGCTCGTCGGCCTGCTCGCGACGGTGGCACTGCTTCGATTTCCTTTCCTCGCCGACGTGGAGCGCAACATCGACACCAGTACCTGGCTGGCCTCGGTGGGGGCCGTGCGCGATTTTCCCGACAAAGTTTGGGTCTGGCTCAACTACACCGATTCGCGCCCGCTGACGGTACTACCGCTGCTCGTCGTTGATTTTTTCGTGAAACCCAACTACCTCGTGGCCGAATGCCTCGCCCTGGCGCTGACGTTGGGAGCGTTGGTTTTTCTCCATCAACTATTCCGGCGTTTCCTCGAATCAGCTCCGGCGCTGCTGCTCACGGCGGCGGGCGGCTTGTTTTGGGGCACCGTGCATTTCGGCGATTACGTGGCGTACAACTCCGAGCAAATCAGCGTGTTGATGCTGACCATAGCGGTTTGGGGATACTTCCGGTACCGGGATTTAAGCAAGGGAAGCGGGGCGGCGGTCTTCGGGTTGGGCCTGCTGCTAGGCTGTTTACCCTACGCCAAAATGCAGAACGTGCCGATGGGCCTGGTCATCGCCGGGTTTCTGGGCGGGGAAATTCTGCGGCGGAAACGATTGGGGCAGGCGGCGCTGCTGGGATTGGGCGGGATGCTGCCCACGGCGGCGCTCCTCGGATTCTACGCCAGCAGAGGAGTCACCGACGTGTTCTGGAACGACTACTTCTGGAATTATTTCTACTACTCTTACACGACCGACTACTCCACGCTGACGGGGTCCGCCCGATTTTCGCTCTGGCGAATCGCCCGCTACGTGTACGGGGGTAGCTGGGAGTCGCTGGGTTACGCCACGGCGCTGACGGGCGTTCTGCTCGCGGCAGGAATCTGGGCTTTTCGGTTTGGGGAAAAATCGACTCCGGCGGTTCGCCGGGCGGTCCTTTTCGGGCTGGTGTTCCTGGCCGTGAGTCTGTACTCCGTGTTGCAGGCGGGCAATTTTTTCCAGCACTACCTAAGCTACTATTTTTTCGCGCTCCTACTCGCTACGGGCCTGACGCTGAGTTTGGTCTCGTCTCTTTTTCAGAAAAAATTGGGGCTGATTTTGCTCGTTTTGGCCTGGGTACAGGGCAGTTACAACCTGCTCACGTACCGCCCGCCGGTGGGTGATTTTACTCGCCAGCACCGGCCCATCGCCCAGGTAATCCGGCAACTAAGCCGCCCCGGCGAGGCGCTGCTGGTGTGGGGCTACGCCGACGGACTTTACCCGATGGCTGACCGGCCCCCGGCCTTTCACCGCATTACGACGTACTGGCTCTACCACCCCGAAGAGGGGCTGTACGCCTACCGTCTCCAACAGTTTTTCGAGCAGATGGAACGGCACCGGCCCCGCCTCGTGGTGGACGTGCAAACGTCCGGTCGTTCGCTGGACGGGGAAGAACGCTACCGGCTGACGAATTTCCCCGAAATCAGCCGATACGTGCTGGCGCGGTATTGGTTGGTGGGGGAGGTGGAAGGGGTGCGGGTTTACCGGAAAAAATAGAAAAGGGTTCTCGCTCAGGTGGTCAGGAATTGGGGTCAGAACCGAAGGAAGAAGCCGGAAAGTTGGCTGATTTATTACGACCATCCGAAGCCCCGGCGCCGACGCCTCCGGCCTTTGGACCGCTTTTTTACCGTTAATTTATTTGTATTTTCATGTACGAGTTCTTTCCTAAAATTTTGCTCTGGCTGGGTCTAACCGGGTTGACGTTCTGGTTTTGGCAGCGCATGAGACCCTCCCATCGGCCGCTACGAGCCTCGTACTGGTTGGCGGGCTTGCTAGGTGTAACGTTTCTGCTGCGGTGGGTGTACGTGCTGGACATCGAGCGTAGCGTCGATACCAGTGTATGGATGGCTTCGACCCTGGCCGTACGGAGTTATCCCGATACCCTCTGGACCTGGCTCAATTATTCGGATTCCCGTCCGCTTACGGTCTTGCCGCTGATGATTGGTAACGCGCTGGGGTTTACGATTTCGTACTCATTCACGGAATGTTTGGGACTGGTGTTCGTCTTGGGTGCGCTGGCCTTTTTGTACCGCACCTTCTGCCGGTTTCTCGAACCGACCGAAAGCCTGCTGCTTATCGCTACGGCCTGTCTGTTTTGGAGCACCACCTGGTTTAAGGACTACGTGGCTTTCAATTCCGAGCTGGTCAGCATCGCCGGGCTTTCCGTAGCCGTTTGGGGGTACTTTCGGTACCGGGCTTCGCCGGAGAAAAATACGGGATTGCTCGTTCTGAACGGATTCGTGCTGGGGTGCTTGCCTTACGTTAAATTTCAGAATGTGCCCATGGAGTTGGTCCTGGGGGCGTTTCTGGGGGTCGAACTGTTGCGGCGTAGGCGCTTCGGACAAATGGCACTGTTGGTGGGTTGCGGGCTACTGCCGACGATCCTCATCGTGGGGTACTACGGGGCCAGAAACCAAATCGACGTATTCTGGAAAGATTACTTCTGGCAGTACTTCTATTACTCGTACACGAATGATTTTTCGAGTTTGCCCGTTTCCCAACGGTTCACGCCCTGGCGAATCGCCCGATTTGTTTATGTTGGAAGCTGGCAATCGGGAATCTATTTTACGGGCCTGACCGGCGTACTTGCGGCGGCGGGCTATTATTGGTACAAAATCCCCAAAAAATCCCCGACCGACTGGCTGCCCTTGTTGTTCGGGTTGCTGTTCTGGCTAGCGTGCTTGTACGCTGCCTTGCAGGCGGGAAACTTTTTTCAGCATTATCTGATATTTTACCTGTTTGGCCTGCTGGTGCTGACGGGCCTGGCCTTGGGCATCGTGCCGGTCGCGCCGCGCCGAACGCTACTCACCGCGCTCTTGCTGGTGGCCTGGCTCCAGGGCAGTGTCAATCTGCTCTTCCGTCATCCCACGGCTACCGCGTATTCATCCGGGCACGAGCGGATAGTCAACCTGATTCAGCAACTCAGCAAACCGGGCGAAAGCCTCTTGGTTTGGGGTTACGCCACCCAGTTGTACTCCTTGTCGGACCGGCCTCCCGCCTACTACCGGGTGCTGACGTACTGGTTGTATCACCCCACGTCGAGTTTGCACCGTTACCGGATTGGGCAGTTTTACCGACAAATGGAACAGCACAAACCACGCCTGTTCGTCGATATTCAAAATTCTGCCCTTTCCCTCGACGGTCTGGAAGAATACCGGGTACAGCACTATCCAGACGTGTACGGGTATCTGAAAGCCCATTACAGTTACGTGGGCGAGGAATCGGGCGCCCGGTTTTATCGCCGGAAATAAGCGGAGAAGTAGTGGACTTTTCAAATCGTCAACTCAACAAGCCCAAGGACGAGTTGTGAAATGTGAGTTGTGAAGGGTGAAATGTGAGTTGAAAAATCACAACTCATCCTTCCCAACTCACCACTTGTCCCCAAATACCAGCCCCGCCACCACTAGGGCGAAGAGGGCGGCGAGGAGGACGGCGGCGGCGGCGAGGTCTTTCACCTGCCCGGCCAGGGGGTGATGATTGGGTGAAACCAAATCCACCAGTTTTTCGAGGGCGGTGTTGAACGCCTCCGTCAGCCAGACCAGCGTGACGGCCAGCAACAGCCAGAGCCAGTCGGTTTTTGAAACCCGCAACCCGACCCCCGCCACCACCACCGCCCCGGTAGCTAACAGGTGAATCCGGGCGTTGTTTTCCGAACGCACCAGCGCCCGGAGGCCCTTCAGGGCGAAGGGAACGCTTTTCAGGAATTTGGGGAGGCTAATCATAACGAGTGCGGAAGGCGGATTGCGGATTGCGGATTTTTCTACTCCGCAATCCGCCTTATTCCTTTTTCAGGTGAATCAAACTCAGCAGCACAAGGTACGAAAGGCCGAGGAGCAGCGAAAACTCGACGGTCATCGCCAGCGCCTTGAGGCTGGTGCCCCGTGTGAGTGCATCCCAGACGAGAAAATGCGGGCGGTAGAGCACGTCCCAGGAGTTCCAGCGCAGCTCGCGTCCCAGGAATACTCCCCAGGAAGCCAGCGGCAGGTAAGCGAGCAGCGCGGCGTTGGCCCGGCGACTGCCCCAGAATTCCCGCGCCAGGGAGTGCATCCAGTACAGCGACACCAGCCCGGCCAGTAAACCCGTGAGCGCAAAGCCGAACAGCAGCGTGGCATCGAACCAAAGCGGCACGGGCGGCACATGGTGCAGGTGCTTGATGTCGGTGATGAGGTAGGGGGCGTTCGGGAAAAACAAAGCCCAGGCCACTATCGTCAGCAGCAGGCCAGGCTTGAGCAGGCGGTACCGGAGCGCAATCCGTTCGGCCTGTAAGGCAAGGGGTAACGGTACGAAGGCCAGCACTAAATTCCAGGGTAACATCAGGGCGTACCACCAGTCGTGGGCAAGGTAGCAGCGCAGCAGCAGCATACTACCCAACGCGGCGGAAAGCCCCGCCAGCAGCAGCAAAACCCGAAAACGGGAGAGGGAGATCGTCCAGGAGAGTTCCATGCAAAAATCAGTTGGTTTTGAGTTGGGTAGAAACGAGCCATTCGTCGTAATTCACTGAACGCCAACCAGTCGCCTGGGAGCGGTAATCACGGGTGGTTTTCTGGAATTGCCCGGCCTCGTCGGGCCGCAGCTCGCTGCAGTCACCTCGAGCGGGGCAGCGGATTGCGCGCCCGGCGGTTGAAAGAACAGCGTCGAACCCTCTCTGGTGATTGTAAATTTCACGAGGCTCCCGGAGATGACAGGTGGATCATTCCTTCTTTTTTCCGTATTCCTCCAAGCACTTATCCAAGGGGTTGCCCTCCTGGTAAATGCAATTACAGAAGCGATCGCAGGCCTCAGGGCGAACATTATTGGGGCATCCGTTCGTGCACTCTAGCTGAGAATTGCCAGGGCGAATGTCGTACACAACGTTGTTGATGACGATCACTAAAACGACGGCGGCGACAACGCATCCAAAAAACAGCAAAGGAAACTTGCCGGACCTCTTCTGATTTGGCGGTTTACCGATAGCGCTCGATGAGGCAAGAGGCAGAACGTATTTCAACCGCGCATAGTCCCAACCCAGCAAATACAAGTTTGCCAACAGCATGAGCGTAACGATGCGAGTGCCTTCAAAGCGGGTCGCATAGGTCAGAACACAGATGTTGAGAATAATCGGAAAATAGAGAATCGCTCCCAGCAACGTCGTCCGTGGAATGAGCAACAGCAGCGCCACTGTCAACTGGCTCACGCCGATAAACGGGTAGTAAAAGCCGGTACGGTGTAACGCGTCAAAATAGTGGCCCAGTGGATGATTCGAGGGTAAGCCGCTGGCGAACCGCTCGCCCATCACTTTTACCAGGCCAGAAGGGATAAACCCCAGGGCCAATGAAACCCGGCAAAAGACGGCGAAGTAGCGCAACCATTGGTTCCGCTTGCATTCATCGTAGAGACGGTCAAGGTTGGGAAGTAGGTTCATCAGGTCCAAATCAAAGGGGTGCAGTACGCTCCAATTCTGGCGGCATAACAAAAGTTAGCACGCTGGCGCACGGTTTTGGCAGTTGCTGGGCTGCCCTTAGATTTTTATGACGTCTTCATGGTTTTGGATACCTCTCAACTGGGTGATGCCACGCAATAGAATGAGCGGAGTGAATATCGTATACGCATGGCGTAGTCATCCGTCCCTCAAGCCGTCGGTTGCAAATCGGGCTTTTTGGGTTCGCGCGCCGCGCGTCGAAACAACAACGCCGCTCCGACAAACAGCAGGGCGAAGAAGGCATGGAGACCAAACACGGCCACCACACCGTTGGCAAACGCGGGCGTCCCGAGGATCAACGCAATCACCGGGACGAGCGCCATCGCGAACGCCGTCGCCACCAACGCGCGTGCCATTCCCGGCGGCTCTACGCGGGCGATGATGGCACCGATGCATCCGACGAGAAGCACCCCGAAATACATCATGTTGGCGGGGTCGTCCCCAAGAATGCCGCCCACGGCAGCATTCATCCAGACGAGGACGAACACGGCCGCCAGTGCCACACCGACGGCGAATCGGTAGGCCGGATGGCTCAGTTTCTTCTTCGCCACCAGTTCATACGTCAGACCGGCACCACCCAACAGGAGGACAAAGGCCAAAACCAAAGCGCCCGGTTTCCAATGCCAACTGGCAAGAAGCGTCAACACGGAGGGGATGAGCACGGTGAGCGCGACGACGACAGCCCAACCCATCACTTTTCTTCTCATGGTTTGCGTAGGATAAAAGTGGTTTTCTCTCAACGAATCCCTGTGCCGGGGTCGGTGAGGACACCTAAAGCATCAACACCTTTTGGGGATGCCGTTAGGCATCAAATGTTTGTAGAAAAAGGTCTCTTTTTGCGTTTTTAGTCGCGTAGCGACCCAACAAACCCGCTTCGGTTGGGTCGCTACGCGACCAACTACGAGCGGAACGATCCATTTTTCTACAAACATCAGGTCGCTACGCGACTAAAAAGATGGGTTGATCCTTCAGGTGAGGACCCCGACCCCGGCGTCTGCTATCGATCACGTGGTTAGTTCCTCCCGCCCGTAGGCGTTGTACCAGTCGATGTGCCGGGTGAGGTACATCACCACGCCCAGGATCAGCGCCAGTCCGAGGCTGCCGAGCAACAGGGCGTAGTCTTCGAGTTGAAGGAGCGAGTAGAAAAAGGCGTACATCAAAGCCAGAATACCGTTGAAAATCAGCGAAATACGCAGCGATTTAAACACGCCCAGAGTGTACAAAAACACCATCGTCAGCACGACGCCACTGCCAATGAGGTAGGCCCAGCCGAAAGTGAGGTGCTCGGAAATCGATAGCAGCAGCACGTAAAACAAACACACCGCGAAACCCACCAGCAGGTACTGAATCGGGTGAATACGCCGCCGGTTGAGAATTTCGACGAAGAAAAAAGAGGCAAACGTGAGCAGCACGAACAAGCTGGCGTACTTGGCCGAGCGGGTGGTTTTCTGGTATTCGTCCACCGGCAAAAGCAGGCGTACGCCGAAGGTGCCGGTTTCGTCGCGGGGTTCTGCCGTTACCCGGCCATCGTAAACCGGGGTAGTTTTTTTCGGTAAAAAAGCCCCCAGGCCCTGCTGGGGATAGTTCCGGTTGTAGTGCAGCACTTTCCAGTTAGCCGAAAAACCATCGCCGGTCACGTTACGGCGGTCGGGGAGGAACGCCCCGGTGAAACTCGGCGAACCCCAGCCGGAGGTCAGGGCCACCGTCGTGGTTTTGCCGAAGGGCAGAAAATTCAGTTCGCTGCTGCCGTTGAGCACCAGCTTGGCCGTGAAGCGCAGCGGCCCTGCCCCGGCGGCGGGCATCGCGACGGGGGCACTGATGCCCGCCGCGAACAAATCGCCGCTGACGATGCCGGGACTGGGGTCGAGGGCTTGCCCGTTCCAGGTCAGGCCCACGGTTTCGCGGATGCCCCGCATGTCGCTCACGCCCAGGTTGACGAAGGCTTCGCTCCAACGCAAGGCTGATTCGGCCACGCCGAGTTTGCTGAAGTCGGGACGGGCGAAGGTGCCGTTGAGTTGGAGGCGGGCCTGGTAGAGCATCACCACGTAGATGCCCCGGTAGCGTTTTTCGGGCACGACGCTGCCGGTGACGTTCAGCGTTTCGGGCAACAGGTGCGCGTAGGCCGTTTCGGTGCTGGTTTTCCCTTTCTCGTCGGTGACGGTACGCAGGTAGGGCACCGTGAGCACCGGCCCGCCGACGGTTTGGGCCGCGCCCCACTTGCCGCTGATTTCCGCCGTGGCCTGGTCGCGGGTGCCTTCCCGCTCGCGGATGAGGTTTTCGACCAGGTTTGCCGGAATGAGGAGCAAGAGCGTCAGAATGCCGATGGTGAACAGCTTGAGCATCACCGAACGCTGCACCCAGCGGGTGAAGCGTTCCCAAAACGAGAGGTTTTTTTCTACGGGTTCCATGAGGGTTTTTGGAAAGTACTTTGAAATACAGAGTTAAACGACAAAAAAAATTAGAGTCTGACGGGCGTTTGTTTTAAAAGTGTTTCGAGGGCGTCGAGGTGTTCCTGAAAAGCCTTTCGTCCCCCCTCGGTCGTCTGAAAAGAGGTATTGGGTTTGCGCCCGATGAAGCCTTTGCGCACGGCCAGGTACCCCGCTTTTTCGAGCGCGGAGAGGTGGCTGGCCAGGTTGCCGTCGGTCAGGGCGAGGGCTTCCTTGAGGGCGTTGAAATCGACCCAGTCGTTCACCATCAGCACCGACATGACGCCCAGCCGCACCCGGTTTTCAAAGGCTTTATTTAAGTTTTCGATTAAGTTTTTCATGGGAAAATCAGTTTGACTGGGTTTGAGAGTTTGATGGTTTGAGCGTTTGAAGAGAATGCACTTTTAAACCCTCAAACCCAATCAAACCTTCAAACCCAATCAACCCCTCAAACCTCATACTTCCGGTACATCACCACGCCGTACACGAGGTGCAACACGCCGAAACCAAGCGCCCAGAACAACAACGTCAGGCCCGAACCGGCCAGGAAACCGGCCAGGAGGCCCAGAATGATTTCGCAAAAGCCGAGGTAGCGCACGTCGTCGTGGGTGTATTTGCTGCCGTTGATGAGCGCCAGGCCGTAAAACACGAGCGTGGCCGGGGCGACCAGACCGGGGGCGGGGTTAATCAAAAGCAGGCAAAAGGCCCCGCCCGTGGCGAGCGGAATGGCGAGGTTGAACAGCAGCCGCCGACTCGTTTGGTTCCAGACCGATTGGCCCTTGCGCCGCGCCCGCCGCACCGTGAAATACACGCCCGATGCCACGGCGAGCAGGAGCACCGCCGCCGCGTCGAGGGCCAGAAATTGGTACAACTCCGGCGAGCGGCTCACCGTGCGATGGCTAAAATCCCAATTCACCCCGATGCGCCGCGCCGCCACCCAGGCCCCGACGAGGGCGATGATACCGGCGGAAATGCCCGACAGCCCGCTCAGCGAAATAAACCGCGAGGAGCGTTCCATCAGCGAACGAATTTCCGAAAGGTCGCGAAGATGGTCTTCGGTTTGGTTCATGGGTTGGTTCAGAAAGAACTTTGTGCTGCAAAGCTAAAGCTGAAAAAATACGGGTCAAGGGATTGACCCGAAAAATTTGAGAAACCTTTTTTTGTTTCGTTGGAAATCAACAGGTCGTTTTTAGGCCACGTACACCTCCAGCAGCGTTGCCCCGCCGTGGGGGGTGAGGGTGATTTTGGCGTGTTCGGCGGGCAACAGCCACACGTCGCCCTGGGCTACGGTGACTTCGCCCGCCTCGGTGTGGAGGGTGGCGGTACCGGCCAGGCCGATGAAGATTTTGAAGGAATCCAGTCCGAAATAATCGCGGTCGAGGGGCTGGGTGAGGTCGAGGCGGTTGGTGCTGAAGTAGGGGCAATCGACCAGCGTGTCGGCTTCGTTCTGGCCTCTCCGGTAAGGCGTTTTGTATTCGGAATACACCGTGAAATCAATCGCGTCGAGGGCGGCTTCGGTGTGGAGTTCGCGTTTCTGGCCTTTGTCGTCCGTCCGGTCGAAGTCGTAGATTCGGTAGGTGACGTCGGAGGTTTGCTGAATTTCGGCCAGCAAAATGCCTTTGCCGATGTAGTGAACGCGCCCGGCGGGGAGGAAAAATACGTCGTCGGCCCGCACCGGCTCGATGTTGAGCAACTCCATCAACGTGTTGTCGGCCACGGCTTTGACGTACTCGTCCTTCGTCACGGGCCGGTTGAAACCGGAGTTGAGCGTGGCCCCTTCGTCAGCCTGGAGGATGTACCACATTTCGGTTTTGCCAAACGAATTGTGGCGTTGCCGGGCCAGTTCGTCGTTGGGATGAACCTGGATGCTGAGGTCGTCGGCCGCGTCGATGAATTTGATGAGCAGCGGAAACTCGGTACCGAATTTTTCGTACACCCGCTGCCCGACGAGGCTGCCGTTGAATTCCTGAATCAACGAAACCAAATCGCGCCCGGCGAGCGGGCCACTTTCCACGACCGAGATGTTGCCCGGCACGCCGGAGAGTTCCCAGGTTTCGCCGCAGTTGGGCAGCGAACCGAAATCCTTGCCGAGTACGGTGCGGATTTTCTGGCCGCCCCAGATTTTGTCTTTGAAGTGGGGACGGAATTTTAGGGGGGGAAGCATAGCGTTTTATTTTTCCTGTCATCCCGACGCAGGAGGGATCTATCGCCTCAACTAACAAACTGTTTGGTTAATAGAAGCGAAAGATCCCTCCTGCGTCGGGATGACAGGCAGTTGTAAAAGTTCCTTCAAAATCTACACCACCACGTTCACAATTCGTTTCGGCACCACCACCACCTTCTTCGGCGTTTTGCCTTCCAGCCACTTCTGGACGGTTTCGTTGGCCAATACCTCCCGTTCGATGTCAGCGGGGACGGTGTCGAGGGGAAACGTGAGGGTGGCCCGCACCTTGCCGTTGATTTGCACTGGGTACTCGATGCTACTTTCGACGAGGTACGCCGGGTTGAAGGTCGGGAACGCCTGGCTCGTGACGGTGCCAGGTTGGTTGCCCAGCGCCGCCCACAATTCCTCGGCGATGTGCGGCGCGAAGGGGGCCAGAATCAGCACGAAGTCGCTCAAAATGGCCCGCTTGTGGCATTTGAGCGCGGTCATTTCGTTGGCCAGCACCATGAACGCTGGCACGGAGGTGTTGAACGACAGCGCCTCGATGTCCTCGCCCACTTTTCGGATGGCTTTGTGCAGCGCCTTCAATTCTTCGGGCGTGGGCGGCTCGTCCGTAACCAGCAGACGACTGGGTTCTTCCGCAAAAAACAAGCGCCAGAATTTCCGCAAAAACCCGAAGGTGCCCGTGATGCCGTTGGTGCTCCAGGGCTTGGAATCGGTGAGCGGGCCGAGGAACATTTCGTAGAGCCGCAGCGTGTCAGCCCCGTATTTTTCGACGATGGTGTCCGGGTTGACGACGTTGTACTTCGACTTCGACATTTTCTCGATTTCCCAGCCACAGCGGTACTCGCCATTCTCCAATATAAAATAAGCATCGTTTGAATCTTGACGGGAAAGCTTAAATGCTTCGATGTCTAACACATCGTTCTCAACAAGATTAACGTCAGCATGAATTTTAGAAAAACTATAGCTTCCCTGATTGATTGAATACATAAAAATGACCCAATCTTTTTGTTCATCACTTAAATTCTTTTCAGCAAAATCTCTAATCAGCTCAGAAAGAAACGTTTGGTTCTTGTCATAATGCTCTGAATCACTGAGTATTTTATAATGACCGTAAGAGAAATAAATAGGGGGAATGTAAGTGGAAAAGGGAACAGAGACAGAAAGTGGATGAGCGGATTCAGTTGGTGAATTTCTGTTGTCCAGTCGATACACAAAATTGCTCCGCCCCTGAATCATCCCCTGATTCACCAGTTTTTTGGCGAATTCCTCCTCCGGCACCCGCCCCAGGTCTTTCAGGAATTTATTCCAGAACCGGCTGTAGAGCAGGTGGCCGGTGGCGTGTTCGGAGCCGCCGAGGTACAAATCCACGTCGCGCCAGTAGTCGATGGCTTCTTTGGAGGCAAATTCCTGGTCGTTTTCCGAGTCCATGTAGCGGTACCAGTACCAGGACGAACCGGCCCAGCCGGGCATGGTGCTGAGTTCGTAGTCGTAGGCAACCTCATCCCCCAACCCCTTCTCCTGCTGAGAAGGGGAGGAAAAAGCCCTCCCAGTAGGGGAGCCGGGGTCGCGTCCGACTTGGGTGGGGTTCTTTGGTCGGTACTTCCAACCCTCCGCTCTTCCCAGCGGCGGCTCGCCGGTTTCCGTCGGCAGGTATTTGTCCACGGCGGGCAATTCCAGCGGCAGGTCGCTTTCGTCAATCAAATACGGCAAGCCTTCTTTGAAATATACCGGTACGGGTTCGCCCCAGTAGCGTTGGCGGCTGAAGACGGCGTTGCGGAGGCGGTACTGAATTTTGCCCCGGCCTTTGCCCCATTCTTCCAACTTGGCGATGAGCAGCGGCGTGGCCTGTTCGTAGGTCATGCCGTTGATGAAATCGGAATTGATGTAGCGGCCTTCTTTCGTGTTGTCGGCCCCCTGGTCGATGCCTTGCTGCGCGTCCAAAATCGGGATGATGGGCAGGCCGAAGTGCGTGGCAAAGGCCCAGTCGCGCTGGTCGCCGGAGGGCACGCCCATCACGGCCCCGGTGCCGTAACCCGCCAGCACGTAGTCAGCCAGGAAAATCGGGACTTTCTCGCCGTTGAAGGGATTGAGGCAATAGCTGCCCGTGAACACGCCCGACACGGTTTTCACTTCGCTAATCCGGTCGCGCTCGGAGCGGCGTTTGGCGGCGTCCACGTAGGCTTCGACGGCCTCGCGCTGCTCCGGCGTGGTCAGTTTCCCGGCCCACTCGTGTTCGGGGGCCAGCACCATGAACGAGACGCCGAAAATGGTGTCGAGGCGGGTAGTAAATACTTCAATTTCAAGGGTTTGAGGTTTGAAGGTTTGAAGGTTTGAAGGGGACTTTTCTCCTTCAAACCTCAAACCTTGTACTTCAAACCTCACCGACGCTCCCCGCGACCTTCCAATCCAGTTGCGTTGCTGTTCCTTGAGCGATTCGGGCCAGTCGATGGTGTCGAGGCCCGACAGCAGGCGGTCGGCGTAGGCGGTGATGCGCATCATCCACTGGCGCATCAGTTTCTGCTCGACGGGGTAGCCGCCGCGTTCGCTCACGCCGTCCTTCACCTCGTCGTTCGCCAGCACGGTGCCCAGGGCCGGGCACCAGTTCACCACCGCGTCGGCGAGGTAGGTGAGGCGGTACTTCAGCGTGATTTCGTACTGCTCGCGCGCGTTCAGCGCGGCCCACTCGGCGGCGGAGAAGATGGGTGCGTCGTCATCGGCCACGGCGTTCACGGCGGCGGAACCACCCTGCGCGAATTTTTCGGTTAAGTGGCTGATCGGTAACGCCTTGTCCGCGTCCCGGTCGTAGTAGTGCTGAAACAGTTGCTGGAAAATCCACTGCGTCCAGCGGTAGTAACGCGGATCGGCGGTGCGCACTTCGCGGCTCCAGTCGTAGCTGAATCCGATCTGTTTCAATTGCCGGATGTACGTTTCAATGTTCCGCTCGGTAGTCAGGGCCGGGTGCTGACCGGTCTGGATGGCGTACTGCTCGGCGGGCAACCCGAAGGAGTCGAAGCCCATCGGGTGCAGTACGTTGAAGCCCTTCATCCGCTTGTAGCGGCTGAAAATATCGCTGGCAATGTAGCCCAGCGGGTGCCCCACGTGCAGCCCCGCGCCCGAAGGGTAGGGAAACATATCCAGGACGTAGTATTTGGGTTTCGTGGGGTCGGTTTCAACGCGGTAGGTCTGGGCTTCGTCCCAGTGGCGTTGCCAGTTGCGTTCGATGTCCCGGAAGTTGTACTCCATGTTTAGCTATAAATCTCGCTCCGGTTGCCCACTTCGAGCACCGTAACGAGTAGAATTTTATCCTGAATTTCGTAAATGATGCGGTAATCGCCGACCCGGATGCGGTAACCCAGGGGGCCTTTCAACTTTTTGCAACCCGGTAACCGTGGGTTGTTTTCGAGGGTCAGCATGGCCTCTTCGAGTTAGGTAGCAAGAGCCTCGGGTAGTTTGCGCAAGAGGCGCTGCACGACTTGACCAGAACAACCTGATACTTAGCCATGATGACGACGAAGTCGGATGGCTTCGCGAAGCGGAACGCTGGGTTCGTTTTTGGCCTTCGCCCGGTCGAAGGCTTCGATGTCGGCCAATTCTTCGGCGGCTTCAACCAGGCGCTGGTATTCTTTGACGGAAAGAAAAACCCCGACTCTTCGGCCTTTGGGATCGGTAAGAAATTGCGTCGGCATGGCAGTTGATTTCGGCAAAACTACGGCTTTTACCGCAAAAGCTCAGCGTTCCAGCAACAACAGGAACAGTTCGGCGGCGCTTTTCGCAGAGGGCGGGGTAGAAACAACCGGGGCTTCGGAAGCCGGAGGTAACAGGCGGGCGTTGTTCGTCAGGCGAAGAATCCGACGCTGCGCTTCGGTGGGGCCGAGGGTAATACCGAGCGCCGAAAACTGCCCCGGCAGCGGCTCGCGGTCACCCGTGTGCATCAGAATTTCGTGGTGCAACACCCGCAGCACCGGG
Organism: uncultured Cytophagales bacterium; assembly: GCA_964244295.1. Taxonomy (GTDB): domain Bacteria; phylum Bacteroidota; class Bacteroidia; order Cytophagales; family Spirosomataceae; genus JAJAZB01. The sequence goes on along the minus strand of CAXTIG010000006.1, from coordinate 55,894 downwards.
GCGTATTTTTTGCCGCGAAAGGTGGGCAGGTACAGGGGGCTTCGGGTCAGGAAGGCCTGGCCTTTTCCGTCGTCGATCAACACGCCCGTACCGGTTTCGCGGAGGGTAATCCAGCGGCCGCGCTCGTCTTGCAACAGCACGGTGTAATCGGCGGGCAGGAGGTATTCCTGGGCCACGTTCCATTTTCGGAGTACCTCGCCGCTGCGGGCGTCGCGGAGTTCACCGCGTTGGTACACCATCTTCCGGCGATCGCCCATACCGAAGAAGAACACGGTCGTTTCGGGAAACGCCGGGGCGTCGGGCCATTCGCGCCGGAGGGAGTCGAGGCTGGCGTGGTAGGCGTCGAGGCTGTGCTGGGGTGTTTGGGTGGATTGGGCGGAAGCAGGCCCCGGAATTCCTAAAATGCCGGTTATCAAGTAAAAAATGGCTTCATTTCGACCAAAGTGGCGCATTTTGAGCGAACGGTATTTCGTGACACGTTCAAACTCCCTACCTTTTCACCGGAACGTCAACCCTCAACTTCTTCCCGTTCATGGCCCAGCCCGATTCGACTTCGTCCCGCCCTAACAACCAATCTCCAGAGGAAATCAGCCGCGTTCTCCGGTATCTTTTTCGGAACGTGGACAAATTCGAGGCCGATGACCTGGGCCGGAGGCATCCCTTCAACCAGCCCAAACGCATCGACTTGCCCGATGGTGGCCCGGAGGTAGAATTCCCGTCGTTGTCGACCCTGGTTACGGAGTACGTGAAACGCTACCCCACCCAAACGCACACGTATCTGGTGGATCGGAAAATTTTACAGGACATTCTGGATGCCCCCGACAGCGTAGGGGCCACTATTTTCTACGGCATCTACCCTAATTACGAAGTCACACTCCCCTTCGGGCAACGGATTCTCTGGAAATTGGTGTACTGGCTCCACCAGTTTTTACCCCGCGAACCCCGCCAACTCGTCTTCCGGGCACTCGGGCCAAATCTGGAAGACCTGCCGCTAAAGTACAATCCAGATGGTTCCACCCCGCCCCCGTCGGCTTCGGGCACGCCGGGTATTCCGCCTACGAAGGGGAGCATTCCCGATGCGCCGGGTCGGCGCCAATACGCCTTTATTCCCAATATTCTGATGGGGAAGGAGGGACTCAACGACGGGGCCGACATGACGGGAACCCGGCCTTAACTACTTGTACAGAGGTGATTGGGTAAATCGGTAATTGGGTAATTGACTGACAAGCAATTTTTATCTCACAAAACCTCCAGATAGCTATCGGGACCCAATTACCCGTTTACCAATTACCAACTACTTAATTTCGATTGGCCCTTCCTGCCCCTCAACGAATCGCTATTTTTCAATACCCACGATGGACTCTTTTCGATTAGTGGATGTGGTGGATGGCCTGACGGCAATCTCAGCTTTATTGCCGGTGAGCGTGGCGTTCACCCGATTCAACCAGTACGATCGGCAACTGCGCCTCGTGGCCGTATTCATGCTGGTTTCGTTGGGGTTCGATTACACATTTCACTTGTCCAACAGCCTGAACACCGGAAATAATCTCCCGCTGGCACACGCTTTTGTAGCCGTGTCAGGGTGGTTTATCGGGCGAATTTACGAACTAGTTTTTGCGGATACGCCCCGGCTACAGAAAGCAATTCGGTTGGGAACGGTGGCGCTCATCGGATTTACCGCGCTGAATACGTTGCCTTTCCCCGACTGGTTTGATGGGCTGTGGGAGATGCCCTCCCGGTCACTCACGATGCAGGGTTTATTTTTTCTGCCGCTTACGCTCGCCTACTTCTACCGGTTGTTTTCCGCCGAACAACCCGTATTGCAACTCGACCGGACGGGGATGTTTTGGGTCAACTCGGCGGTGTTGATCTATTTTGCGATGAACATTTTCGCTTTCTTCCTCTGGAATGTCATGAGGGAAAATAATAGTGAACTGAGCAAGAACATCCACGCCCTAGTCAACCTGATTTCCAACGTTTTTTACACCATCGGACTACTTTGCAAAAGGTCTTCAATTCCGCCAACCAGGGCCTGAACAACGAGTGGGTCATCCTGATCGGCACCCTCGTGGTGGCGATTCTGGTCGTTTTTATTTTTCTGTTCCTGATTCTCTACCAACGCCGGGTGCTGCGCTACCAGGCCGATTTGCAGCGCCTCGAATCGGAAAAACAACAGGCCCTCACCCGCGCCGTGCTCGAAACCCAGGAAGGCGAGCGCCGCCGCCTCGCCGAAGACCTCCACGACAGCGTCGGGCAGGTACTTTCGGCGGTAAAAATGAACTTGAGCCGCCTGGAAAAACAGCACGCCCGCCACGCGCCGCCCGACGACGAGTACCTCGATATGTTCGTCTCGACCCAGGAAATGGTGAACGATTCGATCGGGGAAATCCGCAACATCATCCGCAACATCCTCCCGCCCGTGCTGCGCGATTTCGGGCTGGTGGAAGCCCTGCGCGACCTGTGCGAAAAAGTGCAGCGGGCCACGGGTCTCAACGTCCCCTTCACCTACGACGGCGAACCCTTCCACGCCAGCCCCGACACCGAAGTGATGTTTTACCGGGTGGTGCAGGAGTTGTTCAACAACGCCATCAAACACGCCCAGGCCAGCGAAGTGCGGGTCACGATGCTCCGACGCGGCCCCCAACTCACGCTGACTTTCACCGACAACGGCGTCGGGTTCGAGGCCAATCAGGTTGCCAATGGCCTGGGTTTGAGGGGTATGGAAAGCCGCGTGCAGTTGCTGAAAGGCGACCTCCGCCTGGAATCCCAGCCCGGCAAAGGCACCCAAACCACCATCCGGGTCGCGATGCCGGAAGAAGAACGAAAAGCAGAGGAAAGATTAGAGAGGGTAGAGGACAGAGGATAATACTGAATTTGAAATTGTTCAGTATTTCTGTTTTTGGGGCGGCGTCCGCTTCGACTTCGCTCAGGGTGACCCCCGCCCGGGTTTACCAACTTTTTTTAAATTCTTAACCGGTTTTTTCTCTATCCTCTCTACTCCATCCTCTCTACTCTATTTTCAGTATCCCACGCTGGTATCATCGCCCCTGGGGTCGGAGGCACCTTCGAGGCTGCCGTCGGGGCGGACCAGGATGCAATCCATCCGGCCCAGGGTACCGGTTTGCGGGTCGATTTTGTAGCCCTTCGCCCGCAGCGTTTCCAACGTTTTTTCGGAAAAAGATCCCTGCTCGAACGTCGTGCGGTCGGGGAGCCACTGATGGTGGAATTTGAGCGCATTGACGGCCTGTTGCATGGTCATGCCGTGGTCGAGGACGTTGAGGATGGTCTGAAACACGCTCGTGATGATGGTCGAACCGCCGGGCGTGCCCACGACCAGGAATAATTTTCCTTCTTTCTCGACAATCGTCGGCGTCATGCTCGACAGCATCCGCTTGCCGGGTTGCACCGAGTTGGCCTCGGTGCCCACCAGCCCGAATATGTTGGGTACGCCGGGTTTTACGGCAAAATCTTCCATTTCGTCGTTCATCAGAAAACCCGCGCCGCCCACCACCACGCGGCTGCCGTAGCCGTTGTTGATGGTCGTGGTGATGCTCGCCGCCGCGCCGTCGGAATCCACGACCGAGTAGTGGGTGGTTTCGCTGCTTTCGTAGCCGGGAATCGCTCCGCCGCTCACGGCCTTGCTGTCGGAGGCTTTGGCCCAGTTGAAATCCCGCCAGCGCTTTTGCAGATACTGACCATCAACCAACTCTTTTTGGGGCACTTTGAAAAAATCCGGGTCGCCGAGCCACTTAGCGCGGTCGGCGTACACCCGGCGCTCGGCCTCGATCATCACCTGCGTGGTGGAGTCGCTGTGCCAGCCCCAGCGGTTGAGCGGAAACGGTTCCACCAATTTCATCAATTGCAGCAGCGCAATGCCGCCGCTGGACGTGGGGGCCATCGAGATGATTTTGTAGCCGCGATAGCTGCCCACGACCGGCTCGCGCCAGGCGGAGTGGTATTCGTCGAGGTCTTTCTGGACGATGGGCGCTTTGGCGGGGGCCATTTCCTTCACCAACAATTGCGCCGTTTCGCCCTTGTAAAATCCGTCACGACCGCCCGTTTGGATGCGGCGCAGGGTTTGGGCCAGGTCGGTTTGAATCAGTTTCTCGCCCGATTTCCACTCGCTGCTGTCGGGTTTGAGGAAGTACGACTTGCCGGGGTTGAAACGCATCAGGTCGCTGCGGAGGCGGTTGAGGCCCTTCGCTTCGTCGTCGGTGAGCACCACGCCGTTCTGGGCCAGGTCGATGGCGGGTTGCACGACTTGTTTCCAGGGCAAGCGCCCGAAGCGTTGGTGCATGGTCACCATGCCATCGACCGAGCCGGGTACGCCGCTGGCGCTGATGCCAAGCCAGGCCATGTTTTTGACGACGTTGCCCGTCGAGTCGAGGTACATGTCGCGGGTGGCGGCGAAGGGCGCTTTTTCCCGAAAATCGAGCGCAAAACTCTGCCCGGTTTTGGCGCGGTACACCAGAAACCCGCCCCCGCCGAGGTTGCCCGCCGAGGGGTGAACCACCGCCAACGCGAGGTGCGTCGCCACGGCGGCGTCGATGGCGTTGCCGCCCGCTTTCAGGATGTCCGCCCCCACTTTCGAGGCTTCCGGGTGGGCCGAGGCCACCATGCCTTTCCGCCCGATCACACCCTGGCGGTCGGAGTAGAATGGTTTTGCGTTGGGGTCGTCGGTGACGTACTGGTAAACACCTTTTTCGGCGGGTTTACCGGGTTTCTGCGCCGTTTTGCAGGCGGCGACAGCGAGAATGGTGAGGGTCAGCAGGTGAATTTTCCGCATGGAAGAAAGGGGTTAGAAGGCTGAAAATAGGCAAGTTGGGGTAAAAGATAGCGTTCAGGCCTTGAAAAAAAGCGTCATTGCTTCGTCGCTCACTGCGTTTGCTCCTCGCAATGACGAGTGATTTTTTATTCGTTCGATTAAGTATTTCTCACTTCCCACCCCCCGGCGCCGGGCCAGTCCCTGCCAGGTACTTGTCCACAAAATCGAGGATGGCTTTGTAGCCCTTGATTTCGTTTTCCTTTTTCACGAAGCCGTGGCCTTCATTCGGGAAAATGAGGTACTCGACGGGCACCCCGTTTTTGCGCACCGCCGCCACCATCTCGTCCGATTCGACCTTCAGCACGCGGGGGTCGTTGGCCCCTTGCAGCACGATGAGCGGCTTTTTAATGCGCTGGGGGTGAAACAGCGGCGATTTGTTGTAGAGCGCCACCGAGTCCACCGCCGGGTCGCCGAGTTCTTTGTAGAGCGATTCGCGCTGGGCCGTCCACCAACTGGGGATGCTTTTGAGCGTGCGCAGCCAGTTGGCGACGCCAAAAATATCCACGCCCACCGCGAACTCGTCGGGCGTGAAGGTGAGCGCGGCCAGGGTCATGTAGCCGCCGTAGCTGCCGCCTATGATGCCGATTTTCGCCCCATCCACGTAGCCGGTGGCGGTCAGGAATTTCTTCGATTCCACGCAATCGCGCAGGTCGGCGTCGCCGTGTTTGCGGTCGTCGGCGGCGTAGAAGGTTTTGCCGTAGCCCGAACTGCCCCGGTTGTTCACGGCCAGCAGCACGTAGCCGTGGTTGAGCAGGTACTGGTTCAGGGGGCTGTAATTCAGGCGGGTTTGCCCGCCAGGGCCGCCGTGGATAACCAGCAGCGCCGGGCGTTTTTCACCCGGTTTCATATCCTTCGGTTTGTAGAGCAAGGCCGGAATTTCCATCCCGTCGAACGATTTGTAGCGAATTATCTCGCCCGCCACCAAATCCGCCGGGGCGATTTCGGGGTTGAGCGACTGGGTGAGTTGGGTGACTTTGTTCGTGCCGAAATCGTACACGAACAAATTGGCGGGCGACTGCGAACTGTTCACGTAAAACGCCATTTTCTTCTCGCTGTCCGAAAAGGTCACGCCCGTCACGTCGCCGTCGGGGAGGTTGGGTAGTTTTACGTTCTGGCCGGTTTTGGTGTCCACGATGTTGATCACCGTGCGGGCGTCCTGGTTCAGCCCCGACACCCGGTAGCGACCGGTGCGCGAAAAATAGGCGAACGACACGTCCCAGGCGGCTTTTTCCCCTTGTTCCGATTTTCCCGTCGCCAGGTCGTAGGCCTTCACGTACTTGAATTCGCTGCCTTCGTCGCTGAGGTAGAGCAGCTTTTTGTTGTCGGGCGTGATTTGCAGGGGCGAAAAGGCCACCTCGCCCTGGTGCGGGGTGAGGTGCTTGGTCTGGCCGGTCTGGAAGTCGTGGAGGTAAATGTCCTGGTCCGCCGAGGTTTTGACTTTGGTGAGGGTCAGGTAGCGCTTGTTGTCCGACACCGCGCCGGGGAAGTACCCGCCTTCATTTTTGAAGAGTACTTTTGAGTTCAGCGTGGCGACGTCCATTTCGTGGAGATCGAAATACCGCTTGTCGCGCTCGTTGGAAGAGTGGTAAATGCTTTTCTTGTCGAAACTCAGCCCGTAAAACGTGGCCTTCGCGCCTTTGGCGGGCGTGAGGTCGCGGGTGCTGCCGTCGGCGTTGCGGATGAACAGGTGGTTGATTTCATCGCCGCCGTTGTCGCTGCTGTAGAGCAGCCGCCCATCGGGCAGGTAGTCCTGGGCGTAAATGGCGTTGGTCGTCGAGGTGGTCAGCGGCTTGGGGGTGCCGCCGGTGACTGTCACTTCGTAGGCGTTGAACGTGCCCGATTGGTTGGAATTGAACACCAGCTTCGACTCATCGGGCGAGAAAATGGCCCCATTGAGGCGGGTCGTGTTCATGAATTGCTCGATGGTGTATTTTTTGACGGGGGGCGGGGTGGTCGTGGGCCTTTTGGCGGAGAGCAGGAGGCCGAGGGACAGCAGGGCGGCGGAAAGCAGCCAGAGGGCCGGGCGGAAGCGGGGGGTGGGGGAGAGGAGCATGGGTTGAATGGGGTTTGGGGGATGGGCGAAGGTACAAAAACCTCCTAAAGGCGAGCGGGTTTGCGTTTTTTTTACGGTGACCGTTGGATAAATGCGCAGGAATGGATAGAATTGTCGGCGAGTGCAATGGATTGGGATAAGTGAATGATTTTGGAGACCGAAATTGGGTTTTGCACTCGATTTTCGGAGTTACAAACTCTGGGTGTTGAACGACTGAAATCGCAGACTTCGGGCAACTGGAATTTGGGGCATCACAGCATCAAGACCACGGAACTGTACACGCACGTTGCGCTCCACAAGCGCCCAGTCTCACCTTTGACGGATTTGGGATTATGAACCATCACCAAATCCGCTCTAGTGCGGCAACCGCACACCCAGTAGGCCGGTTGCCGCACCTTTCTTGCGGACAAACGACCGGTTGCCACACCTTGTAATGTGATTCAGGTGCGGCAACCGGGATGTTGTTCAAAATAGCGGGGGGAGGTTCGGCTAACCAGTTTTCGGGTAACTTCGGCGGGGGGCGAAAGTTTCTTTAGCAGCCTGCCGAAGTTACCCGAAAACCACGAAAAAAGACTTCACAAATCAATCATTTATGAAATATTTTTTCGTTCTGGTTGCTGAGGTAGTTGGTTTTCCTTGCTGCCCCCCGCTACTTCGTACAACAAGCAGGTTTACGTCATTTCCCTCCTTCAAACCTTCGGTTTTCAGTCAGGAAACGACGTAAACCTGCTAGACATTAGCGGTAAGCGTAGAAAAACGACAACATTCAACAAAACGAAAAATTAACAAATAAAAAGAAATATTATGTTAGGACTTAGAACAACAATTTACAAAGTTTTCGACATTCAAAAAGCGACTGAGTGGTATTCAAACGCATTTGAAACTAATCCTTATTACAACGAACCCTATTATGTTGGTTTCAACATTAAAGGTTACGAACTTGGACTTCAACCAGAAGATAACCCAACTTTTGATAAAGTTGAAAGTGTCGTTTCTTATTGGGGAGTAGAAAACATTCAAGCGACTTTTGACCGACTAATTGAATTGGGAGCGACCGAAAATGAAAAACCATATAGCGTTGGTGGAGATTTAATGACAGCGACTGTTAAAGACCCATTTGGAAACGTAATAGGCTTGATTTACAATCCTCACTTTCAACTAAAAGACTAATCAATGGCATCCGAAATAAACTTTGTAGATTTTGTATTAGAACAAATCAAAAATTCAGGAGAAATAACTGCTAAAAAGATGTTTGGTGAATATGGTATTTATTCAGACGGAAAACTATTTGGGCTAATATGTGACAATAAACTATTTATTAAGCCAACAAATTCAGGCCGTGAGTTTATAGGAAATGTTGTTGAAGCACCGCCATACGAAGGAGCAAAGCCGAGTTTTTTAATAGAAGAAAAAATTGAAGACAGCGAATGGTTAAGTGAATTAGTTAGAATATCACTGAATGAATTACCAGCACCAAAACCGAAAAAGAAAGAATGACAACAACGACTATTTGCCGACTTTTGCCGAAGATGAAAAGTAAGACAAACATAAAACTACCGCTGACAGACGTTGAAAAAGCAAATTTGAGAAAGAACAAAATTAAAATTATAGACATTCTTGACTTTGCAACAGACGAATTAGAAGTATTACTTAACGCTACAACCGAACGAGCAAAAGAAATTTATGCGTTAGCAGAATTTCAAACTGTTCCGTCAGTCGGAATAAAATTTGCCGAAGACCTTGTGTTTTTAGGTTACTATTCGCTAAACGAACTAAAAAACAAAAACGGTGCAAAACTGACAGATGAATACGAATTAAAAAAAGGATATTGGACAGACCCTTGCGTTGAAGACCAGTTCAGATTAGTAGTAAACTTTGCAAACACACACGACACGAAAAAAACGTGGTGGGACTTTACGGAAGAACGAAAAAAGTTTCGTACTGAAAACGGCTATCCCAAAAGCAGACCTCAAAAATCATGGGTTGAAATATTAGGATATGTACAGAAAGACAAAAACGCCTAACCGCTAACACGGGTTTTGCGTCAGGCGGGGTGACGTGCAAACTTGGAGCTTTGTGCTTCTATTTAAGTTCAGTGCAGGTTGACAGTTTTGTGCTCCGAATCCCGCCCGAACGCAAAGCCCGAAAACGTTGCCCTTAAATGGCGCAAATTTCAGCAGATGACTTACTCAGGTTTCACCCCCATGGAACGAATGAGCCATTTTATTTTAGCAGTTTTCAACTGCGATTCCAGCAAAGAATCCATGTTGAAAATCAGTTAAAAATAGTCAAAACTGCTTCCAAAAACTCCATTCTGGAGTGAGGTAAACCCCGCATCACGCCGCCAATTGGTCCAAAGGCCGAAACCGCGCTTCCAGTTCGTAGCCTTCACCCATCAGTTCGGCCAGTTGGTCGAAGTATTGTGCCCGGCGGTCGGTGTATTGGGCCAGCATGAACGTGTCGGGTTCGGGTTGCTGGCGGTGCAGGTGAATGGTTCGGTTGAGGTGGGCAATCAGTTCGAGCAAGCGGAGCACCCGCAGGGCTTGTTCGTTTTCTGTTATTGCTTCCATGAAAGTTAAACAGCCAGTTCAGGAGTCAGCACCTTTCGCAAGTACTCAATTCGAATGGCCTGTTCCTGATTGAACTTCTTCAGGTAGGCCGCGAAGTGTTCACGGGCTGGTGGCAAGTCTCCGGGTGCCAACGAATCCCAATACGCATCGAAATTCCGCCGGAGTTGCTCCCGCTCGGCATCGGTTTGCGCTTGCTCAAGCTTTTCGTAGTAGCTTTTGAAGTCGAATGATCCCATCCCATCGCACGGTCAGTTTTCGGTTTCTAAATCGTCCCTTATTTTCTGAAGCGGATGCTTCTGCTCTTAACAAGTGCTCAATTGAAGCGGTTTAAAATTTCAAAAACTAGCTGAATCCAACTCAGTTGAGTGAAGGCAGGGGTCTCGTGCGGAAAAAACCCGTCGCCGGTTGACTTGCCGGAAAGATTCCCGTAGTTTGTCGCCAACCGAAGCGCGCCTGGTCGGCGCAACGGATTTTTTCCCCTCCCCAAGCCTTTCTTCCCTCGCATGGCATTCCCCAACGTGATCCGATGGGTCAACGCAGCGGTCTTTCTCAGCGGTCTATCCATTGGCCAGGCTTCCGCTCAATCCTCGTGGAGCAAGATGCTGCCGGGTTTGGGCACGTTTTCTTCGCCCCGGGTGACGGACCTCAACCGCGACGGCGTCGGCGACATTATTTTAGGGGCCGGTCGCCTCGAATTCCAGGCCTGTGATTCGGCCATCGTTGCCCTGGACGGTCGGACGGGGGAACTGCTGTGGCGAAATTCCGCCATCGACCAGATTTTCGGGTCGGCTACGTTCAAAGACCTGACCGCCGATGGCATCGACGACGTCATCATCGAAGGCCGTTCGGCGGAGTTGCAGGCCCTCGACGGCGCGACGGGAAAGGTGCTTTGGAAATTCGACGTGAAGGCCAACTCCGACGGGGGGAAGAAGCGCTGGTTTAATTTCTACAACCCGCAGTTTGTTCCCGATCAGGACGGCGATGGCCTCGACGACCTGCTCGTGCCGAACGGCGGGGACGTGAAGGTCGAACCCTACGACCCGAAACGTCCGCCGGGCCGGTTGGTGGTGCTCAGCGCCAAAACCGGTCGGGTGCTGGCGGAAGCCGCCATGCCCGATGGCAAGGAAACGTACATGTCGATTTCCGTTCTGAAAACAGCCGCTGATTCCGATTACCGAATCGTGTTTGGCACCGGCGGCGAAACCATCGGTGGAAATCTTTTCGTGGGTACGCTAAACCAGGTGCTGGCGGGCGATTTGTCGGCGGCGGTGAAACTGGCCACCAGCCCGGACAAAGGCTTCATTGCTCCGGCGGCCTGGGTGGAAATAAACGACGACGGCGTGCCGGACATCGTCGCCAACTCGGTGGATGGGCGCCTGCTGGCCTTCGATGGCAAGACCCTCCGGCCCTTGTGGGGTGTGACGATGCCGGGCACGGAAGCGTACAGTTCCATCGCCATCGGGAAATTTACCGACGACGCCACGCCGGATTTCTTCGTTTCCTACGCCCAGGGCACCTGGCCCAAACTGGAATGGACGAAGCAATTTATGGTCAATGGCAAAACTGGCCGGGTGGAGTTCAGCGATTCGCTCGGGTACTACCAAACCAGCACGCCGGTGGTGGCCGACCTCAACGGCGACGGCCGCGACGAGGCGCTGCTGAGCGTCAATTACCAGGTGCTGGATTCGCTGGGGCGGAAGTCGTTTTTCAACGGCCTCATGGCCGTGGAGTTCGGGGCAAACGAAGTCGTGAAACTCATCGATGGCCTGCCGGGGCACAACATTGCGTCCACGCCTTGGCTCGGCGACCTCGACCACGACGGGTTCCTGGACATCGTGTTTTGCCACAGTAACAACCGCTACCAAACCTACGCCTTCGATGGCTTGCAGGTCAATTGCCTGAAAACGAAAATCAGCATCGCCGGTCCGATTCGCTGGGGGGCCTACATGGGCAGCCGGTACGACGGGGTCTTCGGGGCTGAACACCGGTAGGTTCGTTTTTGGTCAGAAATTTGGTCAAAAGTGGTATTTTATAGTTGATGAGACAGGATTGTCACGTTGAGCTTGTCGAAGCGCGCTTGGCCTTCGGAACTAGTTTCCCAGGTCCAACCGGCGCTTCGACAAGTTCAGCGTGACAACTCCGTCAGCTCATTTTTTCCACTGCCCACTCGTCGACTCAATCCATCGCGGAACGATTGGCTCTTTTTTGGGCAGTTGGCAACGGCGCGGTGAACCGCTGCCGTTTCAGCAACGAAAACCCGATTTCCGTACCACCTTCCCCTCGGAATAGCCTGCCTCGACGGTGATTTTGTTAATAATTTCCTAATGTGGTCGCGGAATAATTTGGTTGCCTTCGTGCTTACTTTGCCGATTTACAACCAGATAGCCCATGAACGCAAGCCCCCCCGCCCTGGTCACGTACTTAAACCGGGACGTTAGCTGGCTGAGTTTCAACCACCGGGTGCTGATGGAGGCGGCCAACCCGGCGGTGCCGATTTACGAACGCGTCCGGTTTCTGGGTATTTTTTCCTCCAACCTCGATGAGTTTTTCCGGGTGCGGATGTCGCCGCTGCTGGCGGCGGATGTTCGTCACACCGCCGAGAACGACGAAAATGACCCTGCCTTGTTGCCGACTATTCAGGCGATGGTGCAACGCTCGCAGCGGGAGTTTGGTCGGCTGATTGTGGAGGAAGTGCTGCCTGAATTAGGGCGGCAGGGCATTCATTTGTACTACGGCGAGCCGCTCCGGGCCGAACACGAAGCCGCCGTGACCGATTTTTTTTTCAGCACGGTGCTGGCCTATCTGCAACCCATCCGGCTCGATGCGGGCCTCGCCGCCCCGCTCGATTTGCCCGACAACTCGCTGTACCTGGCCGTGTTGTTGAGGGATTCCGGCGTTAATTCCCGGTTTGCCCTGCTCAATATTCCCCACCAAAAATTGCCCCGGTTTCTGGTGCTGCCGCCCGCCGGAGGCAGTCAGCACCTGGTGTTTCTCGATGACATCATCCGGCAGCACCTCACCGCCTTGTTTCCCGGCGAAACCGTGTCGGGTTGTTTTAGCATCAAGATCAATCGGAATGCCGACGTGCGCATCGACGATGAGTTTTCGGGGGCGATGGACGCGAATATTTCCCAGATGCTCGACGACCGAAAAGGGGGCCGTACCACCCGTTTTCTCTACGATCCGGCGATGCCCGCCGAGGTACTCGATGCCCTGACCTCGGCGTTTGCTCTGTTGCCCGGCGCGCTGGTACCCGGCGGTCGCTACCACAATTTGAGCAGTTTGATGAAGCTGCCCAACCCCCTGGGGGCGGCGCTGAGTTACCCACCCCAACCGCCCCATCCGGTGGCGGCTTTGCAGGGCGAAACCTCGATTTTCGAGCGGATCGACCAGCGGGATTATTTGCTGCACCTGCCGTACCATTCCTACAGCCCGGTGCTGCGGTTTTTCAACGAAGCCGCCACCCACCCCGACGTGACGGAGGTGGCGATTACCCTCTACCGGGTCGCCGCCGATTCGGCCATCGCCGAGGCGCTGAGTAGCGCCGCCCGCAATGGCAAACGGGTGACGGTGTTCGTGGAGTTGAAAGCCCGCTTCGACGAAGCCAACAACCTGCATTGGGGCAAGCGGCTCGAAGCGGCGGGGGTGCGGCTGGTGTACAGCATTCCGGGGTTGAAAGTCCACGCGAAAGTCGCGTTGGTGACGCTCCGGCGCGGGGGAGAAGCCCGGCGGGTTGGCCTGCTGGCGACGGGCAATTTCAACGAAACCACCGCCCGTTTTTACACCGATCACGTGCTGCTGACCAGCCACGTGGGAATTACGGCGGATTTGGATGGGCTTTTTTCGTACCTCCAGAGTCGTCAGCAGCCGCAGGAATTTCCGGATCTCCGGTTTCAGCATTTGCTGGTGGCTCAATTCAATTTGGTGCCTCAGTTTCTGGCCCTGATCGACCGCGAAATCAGGAACCACCGAGCCGGATTGCCCGCCCGCATCACCATCAAGCTCAATAATTTTCAGGAAAAAACGATGGTCGATAAACTCTACGAAGCCAGCCAGGCGGGGGTTCCCATCGACCTGCTGGTGCGGGCCATCTGCACGCTGGTGCCGGGAGTGCCGGGGCTGAGTCCCACCATCCGGGTGCGGCGCATCGTGGATCGCTACCTCGAACACGGGCGGGTGTTCGTGTTTCACAACGGGGGCCAACCCGAAACCTACCTCGGCTCCGCCGACTGGATGAACCGGAATCTGAACCGCCGCATCGAGGTATGTTTTCCAATTTATGACCCCGATTTACAGCAGGAAATTGAACGGTATCTCGCGTTGCAATTCGCCGATACTGTCCAGGCCAGTCGGCTGACCGCCGCCCAGGAGTGGGAGCCGGTTAACGGCGCAGGCCCAGCGGTGCATTCGCAGCGGGCTATTTACGCGTGGCTCAGACAAGCCATCGGGTGAGCCGTGTAACCGAAAGCGTTTCGGGCAAAAACACCACGTTCCCATACTTGGGCTTTTATTTAGAAAGGTAGACTGTTGGTTTCCCTTTTTTCGCCGCCGTATTATTCTCACCGTCAGGCGAAAAGGAAACTTTTTCAGCCGTATTTTCGTGAACCTAACCCTGCCCGTTCATGCGGATACGACTACTCCTCGCTTTGTTTTTTGCCGTTCACACCCTGCAAGCCCAGTCCGCAACGGACATCCTGCGGCAGGAATTGGTGCGTCTGGAGCAACGACAGCCCGGTTTTGCGCGGGATACCTCTCGGGTGAGGATACTCTGTCAACTGGCCAAGCAAACCAAAGATTGGCAGGGTGCCCGTGCGTACTGGCAACGGGCGATCGAGGCCGCTGAGAAAATGGATTGGGAGGCGGGGCGGTTGGCGGCATACCGGGGAATGGGACGGCACCTTGTCAATAAAAGTCTCTACGCCAGGGCTAGTTATTTTTATTACAGGGGGCTGAATTTGGCCGAAAAATCGGATTCACTGCGCTTCCAGACCGAAGCGTACCGGATTGTAGGCATTGCCCACGACCTGGCGGGTGATCACACGCAGGCCCGGCAGAATCACGTCCGGGCCGTTAAGGTCGCCCGAAAACTCGGTGTCAGTGGAAAGTACAGGCAACTGAATGCGCTCAACTCCCTGGGTAATTCGTATCAGATGAACCGGGAGTATGATCGGGCGTTGGCGTATTTCAAGCAGTGCATCCGGGAAAACCATCCCATCGATTCCATGCAACAAAGCTGGTTTCTGATCAATGTCGCGGATTCATACCGCGACAAACATCAGTATGATTCGGCCGCAACCGCCTACCGAACCTTGTTCGGGTACGGTAGGTATCTCCTTCCTCAAGACAGCGCGTATGCTTTTGCGGGTTTAGCAATGACCAGCGCCCGGTTGAAAAATCTACCACTGGCCCTGCGGTATAGCGAACAAGCCCTGAACATCGTCCCTCGAATTTCGGGTGAATACACGATTGCCCACGTGTACGAAGCGGCTTCGGAGGTTCATCAGGCCAGTGGGCACTGGCAACCGGCCCTTCAGTTTTATAAAAAATTCATTGCCTCGCGGGATACTCATTTGCATCAGGAAGAACGGCAGCGGTTGGAATCCATACGCACGCTGTATGAAAACGAGAAACATAAAATCGACCTGGTTCTGGCGCAGCAACGGGACGAGGAGCAAAGCCGATCCAACCAGTTCCTTTGGGTGGGAATCGGGTTGCTTGGGTTGCTGGGAACTATCCTGGTCGCGACCAACTATTTGCTTCGCCGCCGCCGCCGCGAAATCGAACAACAAAATGTTCAGATTGAGGAACTGAACGATTCGCTGGAAAAGCGGGTGGCCGAGCGCACGGCTGAACTCTTGTCGGCCAATGAAGCGCTGCTTCGCAAAAACCGGGAAATCGAAGAGGCGCTGCTCAATGGCCAGCGCCTGGAACGCAAGCGAGTAGCCTCCGAACTCCACGATAATCTGGGCGGCACCCTGGCGGCTATCAAGTGGAAGGTGGAGGCGGTATTGCTCAACGAACTCGACGACCGCGAACGGAAAATTTACGAAGACGTGCATCGGATGATTAAGCAGGCCTACGGCGAAGTGCGGTTACTTTCGCACAACTTCATGCCTGCCATTCTGGAAAAAGAAGGTCTGGAACAGGCCTTCGTGAGCCTGGCCGAGCAGGTCAATAAATCGGGTCGGATGAAGCTAAGCGTCCAGGCTGAACCGGTCAGTGAATTTCTGGATGCCCGGCAACGGCTCGAACTCTACAGCGTCGGCATGGAACTCATCACCAACGTGCTCAAACACGCCCAGGCTACCGAATGCCGCGTGGTGATGGCCCGCCAGGCAAACGTTGTGCTACTCGATGTGACCGACGATGGCATCGGCCTGTTGCCGGAAGAAGCTGGGAAAGGCATGGGCCTGCAAAACATCAACGCCCGGATCGAGGCCATTGGCGGAACGTGGAAAATTCAAACCAAACCGAATTACGGCACTTCCGTGGTTATTCGCGTTCCGGTCGCAGCGGAATTGGCGGCAGATTCGGATCGGCCATTCGTAGAAAACCAAAACCCACCAACGCCAGTCCGTTGAGGCCGGGGACGAATTCGTCGATGCCCCATTCGTTGGCCTCGAAGGCCAGGGCCACGTAAGGATCCTGAAAAAGTTGCTCCCGGTAGGCTTCTTCGATCAAGGGCAATTCGTTCTCTTTTTGCAGGGCTACGCGAATGGCACGGAAAGCGTCCTTTGCCACTTCGTAAAGGGGAACGGTGGGCAGGCTTGGTTTACGGGTAAACGACTCAGCGGCATCCAACTTGGCGGATACGGATACGTGCGGGCAGTAGTCCACGAGCCGTATCAGCGCGTTTCGGATCGGAGCGTTCGCCGGGTTTTCGATGGCTTTTTCCAGATTGGGTACGGCTCCCTCGGCAACGTACCCGTAAAGAGGACAGCGGGTGTAACGCGCCAGAATGTGAAGGAACACGGCAATGCCCAGCCGACCCGATTGCCAACTTTCGTCGAGAAACGAATACGAAATGGGTTGTTCGTCGGAACTGGCCCCTAGCCAATCACACCGTTTTGCCGTTATCCAAAGCGCATCGCGGCACAACCAATCTCCTACCTGGCGGGCTTTCTGTACCCCGACCGATGCCTCCATACGCAGGGCTGGCGGGGTGGGATCCAGTGCGAACAGAGCTTCGTTGTAGGGAAACGTCGACGTTGGTTCGAGATGAAACGCACCCAGCGGATACCCCCGGTCAGAAATCCAGGTGAGCACGGGTTCTGGATTCACCGTTCCGTCGGGTCGGGTTCCGTCCGGGGCTTTCATGGTGTTCAGCACGGCCTCGGCGATCAGTTTCATCCGGGCTTTTCCGAAACTCTCGCCACCCACCGGGTCTTCCGCGAAACTCAGACCGGGCATACCCCCGAAGGACCGGACGAACAGCGTGGCCCCGGCGGTGAGGGAAAGGGCCGGGTAGATTTCCCGAAGGGCGAAAAACACCGGCACGAAATCATCGGCGGAAACGTACAAAATTGCCGTATCCTGACGAAGCGGATCGGGCAACGTTTCGCCCTGAGCGATCAGGTATTTCAGGGAAAAAGGAATTCCACGGTCATCGAGGATTGTTTTTATGGTCCTTGCCAGAGCAGTACCCGATCCAAGCCGCAGCTCGAAATGCAGGTAAAACCGCACGTACCGGACGGTGCTACCCAAGCGGGGCAGGATGGATTTGACCCTGCCCCAGACAAATTGCCGGGCTTGTTGATCCAGCTCCTCCGGCTCGGAGGACGAAACTCGTAGGTCAACGTTGCGCCCATCCACGAGGTAAAGCCCGGCCGGGGCCAGGATGTGGGTGCTGCGATGCCTCACCCGAGTCCACCCGTGTCGGCTTTCCCCCACCTTCGTCGCCCTCAGGGTGGTTGCTTCAAACTCAGCCCTGGAATCGTTGATGTACTCACCCCCTGGCCCCGGCCGGGCGACCGAGGTTCGACCGAAGACATAAAAATTCTGGTAGAGGTACTCGGTGAGGAGCAGAGCCGTTTCCGGATCGGTCAGCGGTGCTTCGGGAGTCGAGCCATCGAGCCGCAACGGAAGCGGATACGCGAGTGGCTTCCACGCGAGTTCGCCCGGCTGGTCACCGGGAAACTGCCCCAACACCTGCCCCTCGTAAAAGCGGAGCCGGTCGAGCAACCCAACGATGGTTTCGCTTGCCGTGAGCACGAAGTCAGAAATCAAAAAAGGAGAGCGGGTCTAAAAAAAGTGGTCGCAATTGGGCGATACCCTTCAATTGGGCGGCCTCTTTCCGGGGGTACTCTGATAGAGCCAAAACCTCATCCGTCACGCCGTGGATCAGGTGTGAAAAGCCTTTGAGTACAGCCAGACGCAAGGTGGGAACGAACCAGTTCTCGAACGATACGCCCTCCGGCTGACCGGCGAAATATTGAGTGTAAAATTTTCGACTGTTAAGCCGAAACGTGGTTTTGTTGACGTAGCCCCCGAAATACGCCAGAATGAAATCCAGAAAAAACAGCGCGCAATCCCAGCGCGGGTCTCCCCAGCCGGCGGTTTCCCAGTCCACCCAGCGAAGTTCGATGCGGTCGGTTTTGCGGTAGAGGAAATTTCGCAGCGCGGCATCGCCGTGGATAAGGTGAGAAAACTGCCAACTCTGATCCAGGTCTTGCAGCAGCGGAGCGATTTCGGGGTCGAAGAAGAAATTCTGCAAATGCCTGAACAGGCTTTGGGCATACCCGTACTCCTGCAAGACCCGCAGGGCTTCCGCGCCATTGCGCAGCAAAGCAGGCACGTTGGCCACAAACGCGGTGCGTTCGTGCCGACCCGAGCCGCTCAGGCAGCGGCGCTCCAGACGCCGATGAAACCGGGCCATCATCGCCGCCGCCGCCGCCGCAAAATCCCCCCGGCGAAGGTCGGTGCCCGTCTGCGGATCGTGCAGGCTGGCGGGTACGGGCGAAAAACCCGGCAGGCCGTTGAGCACCAGAATCCGGTTTGGGGCGTCGTACCGGAACGGGAAATCACTATCCGACAAGGCCAGGTAGGGCAGCAGGTCGGCTTCTCTCCCCAGCAGCGCGTAGGTTTGAGCCTCGGTGTCCGCTCCGACGGTTTCGTAGTGCAGGGGATAAAGCGATTGTTTCACAAACCAGCGTTTGTTCCCCTGGTCCAATCGACTCAATTCAATGACGAACGCCACACTGGAGCGGTTGCCGGGGCCGGAGGTGATGCGCCAGGTCCACTGTTCGGGATGAACAACGACGCCCGTCCGAATCAGGTAACGGGCGACGTTGGACGTGGTCAGCAGGAACATTCGTCAAATCAGCGTATTGTGCATCGGAAGAGTACGGGTTCTGGGGGAACTCGTTGTGGCAATGACGCCCAAACCAGCAGCCATCAACGTAGCAAACGTAGATTTAACCACCTCGGTGGGGTCTTGGCGATAAAGCGGATCAGTGGGTGGTCTGCTCGTTGATTTGAAATAATAAAACTCCGTATTCGCGTTCATTTCGATTGCTCGATCCCCCACTAAAATCGCATTGCCCCAGTCTGGAGGAAACGGAATGTGAATGACAAAGCCGGTGATGATCTGATTCGTCCGGTTGCCATCTTTTATCTCGTAGTCGCCCTTCAGGTACACGGCCACGAAATACGTTTTTGGATTGAGTGTTGGATCGGATCGTAGGATCACATCCGTATGAATGGAGTACGTCCGGCGAATGTCATCGAGACGGATGCGGCCGTTGGGCAAGTTTGACTGTTCGTAGCGGAACGATTCATTAACGGTAAGCATGATGAGGGGGAGTTAGTCGGTGAATTCAAAATTGAACGCTCAAAAGTCAGGAAACGAGTTTAGCCCCGCAACGGGAAAAATACCCTTTTTTCAAAAAGTAGAGAAAAAATATTCCCGACCGGAACGCCCCACTCCCTACGCCACCATTGCCACCCGCCCGTACCGGTTCCGGTACTCCGTCGGCGACAGCCCCGTGAGTTTTTTGAATACTTCCCGGAAGGCCTTCACGTCGGCGTAGCCTACCTCGTCCATGATTTCGTAGATGGTTTTCCAGGTGCTTTCAAAGCTTTTTTTCGCCGCCTCGATTTTTACCCGCTGGATGTATTCGACCACCGTGTTGTCGGTGGCCTTTTTAAAGCGGCGCTCCAGGTTGCGGCGGCCCAGGGCGAAGCGGTCGGCGAGGTCGTCGATGGTGAGGCGGTCGCCAAAGTTGGTTTCGATGAATTCCTGCACCCGTTTCACCGGCTCGTCGGCGTGGAGGCGCTGGCCCCGGAACACGATGAAGGGCGACTGGCTGATGCGGTCCATCTCGATCTGAAACACCTTCGCACAGAGAATCGCCAGCTCGCGGCCCGCGTGTTTTTCGATGAGGTGCAGCAATAAATTAAAGTACGAATTGGCCCCGCCGCTGGTGTAAATGCCGCCGTCTTCGGTGATGATTTTTTCCGTGACCAAATGAACGTCGGGAAACATGGCCCGGAACTCGTTCGCCATCACCCAGTTGGTCGAGCATTGCTTGCCCTTGAGCAGGCCGGTGGAGGCCAGCAGAAACGCGCCCACGCAGAGGCTCGCCACTTCGGCCCCGCCTTCGTACTGCCGCACCACCCAGGGCAGCAGGTCGCGGTTTTTCTCCAATCCGCGCACCATGTCGCCTTTCAGGGCCGGCACGAAAATGAGGTCGGTGCTTTCGACCTCGTCGAGCAACGCGTCGGTGTGGACGGTGAACAAGCCGCCGTGGAGTTTCACTTCCCGCGTCAGCCCGACGAGTTGGACGTGGAAAACGGGCGGCTGGCCCATGCTCGCCAGGAAATTGTTGACTTCGGTAAACAGGTGGCGGGGGTCATCGATGGTGGCCAGAACGGCCTCCTGCGGGACGAGAATCGAGACGTGCTTCATGTCCGGAAAAGTACGCCGAGAAAATGTCGCAATCAACCCCCAAGATTGCCGTTTTTACCGCCCACTCGCCCGGAAAGGGGTCAGTACCTTTGTCATGGAAGTCAGAAACAAGTTATCACTCAAACTCAACTAAACCATGAACACGCTCGAAATCAACCCCGTCGCCGCCGTCCGTCCCAAAGCCAGCCGCCTGTCCATCGCCTACTGGACCGCAACCCTGCTCTTCGCCGCGCTGATGCTCCTCGACGGCATCGCGGGCCTTTCGCTGACTGAGGAAGGCAAGCAAGCTATGACCCTGCTGGGCTACCCGTTCTACATTATGACCATCCTCGGCGTTGCTAAAATTCTCGGAGCCGTAGCGCTGGTGCAAACGCGGTTCACCGTCCTGAAAGAATGGGCTTACGCGGGATTCACCTTTAATTTCCTAGGCGCGTCGGCCTCGTGGTTCCTCGTGGGGCAGGGGCCGGTGTACGTGGGGTTCCCTCTGGTGGCGCTGGCGCTGCTGTTCGGGACGTATTTTTTGTGGAAACGGGTGAGCCGGTAGACCGCTCGGAAATGGGTGTTCAAATCAACCAGCGATCATGGCAAACGACGAACCCATTTTCAACCCAGATACCCAGTCCCAACCTCCGCTCGCTGGAGCCACTGGTTGGTACCTGGCAACCGAGCGGAGGAGCGGAGAGACGGCAGGCACCGTCACCTACGAATGGAGGGAGGGCGGTTTTTTCCTCCTCCAGCACTTCGACTTTACCCTGCACGGCCACCCGGTCAGGAGCCTGGAGGTGATTGGGCACCTCCAACCCTTCGGCGCAGCGCCCAGCCCGGAAATCCGTTCGCGGGCGTACGATAGCGTGGGCAACACGCTGGATTACGTGTACGAACTGAACGGCGACACGCTGATGATTTGGGGCGGTGAAAAAGGCTCACCCGCGTATTTCAAGGGTATCTTCAGCGCCGATGGCAGTACGCTCGCCGGGGCTTGGGTGTATCCCGGTGGGGGTGGCTACGAATCCACGGCGGTGCGGGGCGAGGCTCCTTGAGAAGGCGGCCTTCGGCTCAAAACCGTCCGAAACCCGAACGAATCAAATCTACTTTTTTCAACCAATTCCAATCATGGCAACCAAACTCTTTGTCAACCTCCCCGTCGAAAACCTCGACCAGTCGAAGGCATTTTTCGCCCAACTGGGCTACTCGTTCAACCCTCAGTTCAGCGACGAAAACGCCGCCTGCATGGTCATTGGCGAGGACAACTACGCGATGCTGATTACCAAGCCGTTTTTCAAAAATTTCATCAAAAAACCCATCGCTGACGCGACGCAGGGCGCGGAAGTCATCGTTAGCCTTTCCGCCGACAGCAAAGCGCAGGTGGACGATCTCGTGGAAAAAGCCATCGCCGCTGGTGGAACGGCCACCATCACGCTGGACCAGTACGAGGGGATGTACGGCCGAGGCTTCGAAGACCTCGACGGCCACCTCTGGGAATTCATGTACATGGACCCGAATTTCACCGGGCAAGGCTGATTGAGACGCGGCGGGAGGAATCACGCATCGGGTTTCACGCCGAGGCGTGATTCCTCCTGAATCGGGTGGGAACCGTGGTTTTTAACCAAGGTCTGGCGTGATGCGGAAAGACGTACTCCCTGAAAACGGACGAGCAAAAACCAGGCGGGCAATAAAAAAACGACCATGAGAAAATTAAAACTTCAAGTCCAGATGACCGTCGATGGCTACGTCGCGGGACCGGCTGGCGAATTAGACTGGATGACCTGGAACATCGATGAGAAACTTGAAACGTTGATCAACGAACTAACCGACAGTTCAGACACCATTTTACTCGGCAGAAAAATGACCGATGGCTTTGTTAACTACTGGGAAGGGGTCGTGAATAACCAACCGGATAGTCCCGAATTTTCTTTCGCAAAGAAAATGATCGATACGCCTAAAGTTGTGTTTAGTAACACGCTTGACAACTCAAGCTGGAATAACACGACGTTGGCAAAAGGCGACTTGGTTGATGAAATCACCAAACTAAAAAGCCAGAACGGTCAAGACCTCATCGTGTACGGCGGGGCGACGTTTGTATCGGCGCTCATCAAACACAGACTGATCGACGAGTTTTATTTATTCATCAATCCCACGGCGATTGGGAACGGGATGTCCATTTTCAACCAACTCGACCGCAGCCAGGCGCTAAATTTAGTCAAAGCGACCTCCTTCGAGTGCGGGATTGTGGTGCTCCAGTACGAGCCGAAACGGGCCTGATTGACAACGCCGATGCGAATAATCGGTCGAGGGCCTGGAAGTGATTGGACACCTCCAGCCCTTCGGCGAAGCGCCCGGCGTCGTGCGTAGCACTCGTCCACGGCCTGGAGACTGCCAAAAAGCAAAAAGGCCCCACCCTTGCGGACGGAGCCTTTTTGCAACGATTGAGTTGGACTAAGCCGGGATGAGTACCGGAGTCGGCATGAGTACTGCGTTGATTGCATGCACCACGCCGTTGTCGGTATCCACGTCGGCAATGAGTACCTCCGCATCATTGACCATCACTTTGCCATCCGTCAGGCGGATGGTGATCGTCTCGCCATTGACCGTCGTCGCGGTCATGCCATCGGTCAAATCCGACGACATTACCTTCCCGGCGACCACGTGGTAGGTCAGAATACCGCTCAGTTGTGCCTTGTTCTCGGGCATCACCAGGGTATCGACCGTGCCTTCGGGCAGCGCGTCAAACGCGGCATCGACGGGGGCAAATACGGTAAAGGGACCCGTACCGCTCAGCGTTTCGACCAAGTCAGCCGCTTTGACAGCCGCAACCAGTGTGTTGAATGAGCCGTTTGCAACGGCAGTTTCGATAATGTTCATCGGTTTTAGTTTGTGTACACCGGTAGAATCGGGTGTGCAAGACAATTGTTTTCCCCAAAGCCGTAATTCATGGTTTGTTTACATTGGTAGTTCGGTGATGCCGTTGACCTGACCGGTCCTTACGGTTCGTTGGTCGGCCCGTGATGTTGAAATAAACGGGCTCCTCAAATCCGCAACCGATTCGCCTTCCAACGGCTTACCGGCGCAGACCCCGCTTCGGCGGTCGTCGGCGTCTTTTTTTCGCCCGAAAGCACCCGCACCGCCAGCGCCGCCGCCAGCATCGATTCGATGGGGTCGGGGCCTTCGTCGAGCAGTTCGGGTTTGAAATGCAGACCCACGAAACGCGTGTCGAAGGCCCCCGATAAAAACGCCTCGTGCTGCATCACGAATTTGCAGAAGGGCAGGGTGGTGGCGACGCCCGAAATCTGAAACTCGTCGATGGCCCGAATCATTTTTTCAATCGCCTCCGTGCGGTCTTCGCCGTAGGTGACGAGTTTGGCAAACATGGCGTCGTAGTAAATCGGGATGGCCTGGCCCTGCTCGATGCCGTCGTCCACGCGCACGCCGTTGCCCTGGGGCCGGACGTAGGTGTGGAGCGTACCCACGTCGGGCAGGAAATTACTGCGCGGGTCTTCGGCGCAAACCCGGCTTTCGATGGCGTGGCCGGTGATTTTCAACTCTTCTTGCCGAAACGGCAATTCCTTGCCTTCCGCCACGAAAATCATCTGTTTCACCAAATCTACGCCCGTGATGAGTTCGGTCACGGGGTGTTCCACCTGGAGACGGGTGTTCATTTCGAGGAAGTAAAAATCCAGGTGCTCGTCCACGATAAACTCCACCGTGCCCGCGCCGTAGTAGCCGCAGGCGCGGGCCACGGCCACGGCGCACTGGCCCATCCGCTCCCGGATTTCGGGCGTCAGCACCGCCGAGGGCGCTTCCTCGACCAGTTTCTGGTGCCGCCGCTGAATCGAACACTCCCGCTCGAAGAGGTGGACGAGGTTCCCGTGCTGGTCGCCCAGCACCTGAATTTCGATGTGTTTGGGCGAGGTGATGTATTTTTCGATAAACACCGCGTCGTCGCCGAAGGAAGCGAGGGCTTCGCTCTGGGCGCGTTCGAGTTGCTCATCAAATTCACTTTCGGCATTGACCACCCGCATTCCCTTGCCGCCCCCGCCCGCCGAGGCTTTGATCAGAATCGGGTAGCCCACTTCGGCGGCGACTTGCTTGGCGGCGGCGCGGTCGGTGATGGCGGCGTCCACCCCCGGCACGAGGGGCACGTTCATGCGGCGGGCGGCTTGTTTGGCCGAGATTTTTCCGCCCATCATCTCCATGCTTTCGGGCGACGGGCCGATGAAAATCAGGCCCGCCTCGCGGACTTTGCGGGCGAAACCGGCGTTTTCGCTCAAAAACCCGTAGCCGGGATGAATGGCATCCACGCCGCGCTCCTGGCAGATTTCGATGATTTTATCGCCCAGCAAATACGACTGGTTGGAGGGCGGTGGACCCACGCACACGGCCTCGTCGGCGTAGCGGACGTGGAGCGCCTGCCGGTCGGCTTCGCTGAAAATGGCGACGGTGGCGATGCCCATTTCGCGAGCGGTGCGCATGACGCGCAGGGCGATTTCACCGCGATTGGCGATGAGGATTTTCTGGATTTGGGGCATGGGGGAACGGTAACCTGCGGAAAAATCTATTCACAGGATTGAAAAAGCGATGCAACTCCGAGGAATAGCAAGAGGAACCACGCGGACATAAATTTCACCGTGGAGATGGGGAATTCGGAGAGCCGTTTTGACAGATTCAATCCTTCGGAAACCCAGCCAATGCAGAAAAATGCTGCGGCGAGCAAAGAAAGTATTCCGATAATCAATTGAAATGAATTCACTCGTACGGATTTTCAGCCGGGTTGGAACGGGTATCGAAAATATCCAGCAGAAAAAGCAAGGCGCTTTCAACCTGGTAGTAAAGCACGTTTTGCCGGGAAACACGGATGCGCCGAACGTTGGCGTATTTTCTGGAAACCGTTCCCAACTCCGGCATTTCTTCTAAAAGCCTGGCTTTTTTGCCAATACTTTCAATGAAGGTCTCTGCAATTTCCTCTGACCACATTTCGCGCAAATAATCTACGATGGCCTCGAAATCGCTCGTGGCCTGTCTCGTCCAGATTATTTCGTGAGCCATTGCTTCGCTCGGGTCATTACCTCCTGGTGGGTCAACGTGTCTCCACTTTTCACCTGCCCCAGCGAACGTTCCAGCCGCTGGCGTTGCTCACTCGTGAGTTCATCGGTGATTTCATCGGGCAAGCCTTCTACGTCGGCCAGCGCGTCGTACATCTGTTTCAGGCGGTCGGGGTTTTCGATGCGGTCAATCAGCGCGTGGAAGCGGGAGCGGACTTGGGTAGCGTTCATGGCGTGGTTCGTTGAGCTTGAAACAAAGGAAATCAATTTTCGGTAAACCTGCTTGGGCGCATTTTGCTCAAGTTCTTCCGGCCCGGTTGCCAGCCGTGCCCGCGCACAACGCCTCTACGGCTGGCAACCTTCTTGTACGGCTGGCAACCTCGTGGGCATTTGAAAGCCGCCGGGAAACGACTATTTTTGCGTACATTTTGCCAAATCCTTCTGAATTACCCATTTATGGCTGATTTGTTTGAACGGCGTTTAGCCAACCCTGGCCCCCTGGGGCAGTATTCCGACATGGCCCACGGCTATTTCGCGTTTCCCTACCTCGAAGGCGAAATCGGGCCGTACATGAAATTCCGGGGCAAGGAAGTCCTCAACTGGAGCCTCAACAACTACCTCGGCCTCGCCAACCACCCCGAAGTCCGTCAGGCCGACGCCGAAGCCGCCGCCGACTGGGGCCTGGCCGCGCCGATGGGCGCCCGGATGATGTCGGGGCAGACGCCCTACCACGAAGAACTGGAGCGGCGTTTAGCGGCCTTCGTTCAAAAAGAAGACGCCTTCCTGCTCAACTTCGGCTATCAGGGCGTGATGTCGGCCATCGAGTCGATGGTGGACCACAAGGACGTCATCGTGTACGACGCCGACTCGCACGCCTGCCTCATCGACGGCATCCGGCTCCACAAGGCCAAACTGGGCAAATACTTCACCTTCCGCCACAACGACATGGAAAGCCTGGAGAAAAACCTCCAGCGCGCCACCCGCCTCGCCGACGAGCAGGGCGGGGGCATCCTGGTCATTACCGAGGGCGTGTTTGGGATGTCGGGCAATTTGGGCAAGCTCGACGAAATCGTAGCGCTGAAAAGTAAGTACAACTTCCGCCTCCTCGTCGACGACGCCCACGGCTTCGGCACGATGGGTGCGACCGGCTCCGGCGTGGCCGAACACTTCGGCGTGCAGGACGGCGTGGACTTGCATTTTTCCACGTTTGCCAAAAGCATGGCGAGCATCGGGGCCTTCATTGCCGGGCCGAAAAAAATCATCAATTTCCTGCGCTACAACATGCGTTCGCAGACCTACGCCAAGTCGCTGCCGATGCCGCTGGTCATCGGTGGGATGAAGCGTCTCGAACTGGTGCAGACCCGGCCCGAACTCCGCGAGGCCCTTTGGAACGTGGTGCGGGCGGTGCAAAACGGCCTGCGGTCGCGGGGTTTTAACATCGGTACGACCCAATCGCCGGTCACGCCGGTGTTCCTGCACGGGCAATACGACGACGCCACGGTGAGCCAACTCGTGGCCGATTTGCGCGAAAACCTGGGCATTTTCTGCTCCATCGTCATCTACCCGGTGGTGCCCAAGGGCGTCATCATGCTGCGCATCATCCCTACGGCAGCCCACACGCTCGACGAGGTGGAACGCACCCTCGATGCCTTCGACATCATCCAGGAAAAACTCCGGATCGGGGCTTACGCGGGCCTGGGGCTAGCTACGATTGCATAATTTTTTTAAAAACTTTCACCGTTTTTTTCGGCGAGGGCTTGGTAAAGCGAAGGGAAAACGTATAAATTTCGCTCAGAAAATGCGTTTCTGAGCATTTCAGACCCCTTTTTCCCCCAACTTTTTAAACCCTCAATGACCATGAACCGATTCAGCGAAATCAAAAATCTGGTGATGTCCCTCGAAGGCGACTTCGACAAATTCTACGACAAACAAAACCAGGCGGCTGGCACGCGTGTCCGCAAAGGAATGCAGGATCTGAAAACCCTGTCGCAAAGCATTCGCTCTGAGGTGCAGAACATGAAAAACGAAAAACCAGCGTAATTAGCTGATTTTCAATGATAAAAGCCCGGCCAACTGGTCGGGCTTTTTTTGTTGGTCTGGACCGCGATTGGCCTGGATTTAGGGATTTACAGGATAAGAAAATCACGATCAGCCATCCTGTAAATCCCTAAATCCAGGCCAATCGCGGTCCAGACCGACTCAGACGAACTTCTCCCGGTTCATCACCGTGGCCTCGCCGCGCGTGGTCACCTTGCCCGTTTCGAGGTCGATAAGTTCGGTGGTCATCTCGGCGGTGTGGCGTTCGAAATCGATGGATTTGATGGTGAAAACGGCCTCGTAATCCATGTCCACGAACATGGGCCGCAGAAATTCCATCGATTGTTTGAGGTAAATACTGCCGTAGCCGGGAAACTGCGTTCCGATGATTTTTGAGAACACGGTACCGCCCAGAAAGCCGTGCATGATTGGTTTTTTGAAGATGGTTTGGGCCGCAAAATCGGGGTTCAGGTGCAGGGGATTGTCGTCGCCGGAGACTTCGGCGAACTTCAGCACCTCAGCCTGCGTGAAGCGGAAGCGGTGGCGGAAAACTTCGTTGAGTTGAAAATTCAAAATTGAAAATTGAAAATGTAGTGCAAGTAGCACTTTCAACTTTCAATTTTCAACTTTCAACTCAAGAAGAGTGGTCGGCTACGATCACCCACTCGCCGCCCAGCTTCCGCCAAGTGAGGCTGAAGTGCCCGCCTACGTCGCCTTTTTCGGGACGCGTCAGGTGCCAGCGGCCTACTACGAAGGCGGCGTTTTCACCCAGGAAGTCCAGTTTCAAAATCGTGAAGGCGAGGGTGCCCATCGAGGCGCGGTCGGGATAGTTTTTTTTGTAATTTTCCAGGGTGGTACGGTAGCCCTTGCGCACGCCGGTTTTGCCGATGTAAAGCAAACTGTCCGACTCCCAATAGCCGCGCATAAACTCGCTCACGTCGCCCTTGTTCCAGGCCTGCGTCTGCCGGTCGAGGATACTGAGGATGGTTTGGCGGTCCTGGGGTGTTTGACCCAACGCAGTAAGCGCGGCCAGTGCGAGTACGAATGCGGTGGCGAGTTTGAAAACAAAGGGCATCGGGGCGTACTTTTGAAGGAATGAAAAAATTCTGGAAAGCGATTTACGACTACCGTCACTACATCGGCGTGGATGGCATCATGTACCTCTCGTTCGTCCTCGCCGTAATTCTGCTGTTTATTTTCTTTTCGTAAAAATGGCTAAGCAAAACCGCACCGCAGCCTCCACTGGGGGCATCGTTTACTCGACCAACCCCGACTACGAATACCAATCCGCCGAAGCATCGAAAGCCGAAACCCTTCCTCCCGCCAAACAAAACCTCCGCGTACAACTCGACAAAAAAGCCCGGGGCGGCAAGCAGGTCACGCTCATCACGGGCTTTGTCGGCACCGAGGCCGACCTGGCCGACCTGGGCAAGCGCCTGAAAACCCTCTGCGGCAGTGGCGGCTCGGCCAAAGACGGGGAGGTTTTGGTGCAGGGCGATTTCCGCGAAAAAATCACGGCCTGGCTGAACCAGCAGGGATACCGGGCGAAATGAGTTACGAGGTACGATATAGAAATTGCCTTTCTATATCGTACCTCGTAACTCAAACGGTCTGCGCCGTTTCCGTTTCGGCCACGTAATTCCGTTCCTTCAAAAACCGGGAGACGATGACGAAAAGCAGGAAGTTGGCCCCCATCAATCCGACGAAAAACCAGTCGTAGTCAGCTCCCTTGAAGCGGGCAAAAAAGCCGCCGCTGGCGATGCTGCCGTTCACCATCGAGACGAACAGGTTGCCCACCGCGACCGGCAGGAGATACATGGCCGACATGAAACTCTTCATCACTTTAGGCGAGTGCGTGTAGGCGTATTCCAGGCTGGTGATGGAAACGAGCACCTCGCCCGCCGACAAAATCAGGTAGGCCAGCACCTGCCACCAAACCGAGGGCTGCTCGCCCGCGTCGATGCGTTCCTGCACTAGGGCAATTACCACGAACGAAAGGCCCGTCAGTACAAAGCCGGTTCCCAGCCGACGTAGCGGGGTGAAATTGATGCCCAGGCGCTCAATGGCCGGGTAAATACCGTAGGTAAAAATGGGAATCATCGTCACCAGAAAGAACGGATTGACCGTTTGCACCTGTTCGGGCAGCACCGTGAAACCGGGCCAGATCTCGCGGTTCAGTTTGGTGGCCTGCAATACCCACTCCGACAGGTTCTGGTCCCAGAGCGCCCAGAAAACCGGGATGAACATGAATACCAGCAAAATCCGTCCGATGGCCTTCACGCCTTCGGGTTGGAAGGTTTGCCGGAATCCCTGCGCAATGCCCACCGGCGGCATTCGTACGTACCGTTTCCGGCCCGACCAGAAAATCAGCGTGGCGAGCGCCATCAAAATCCCCGGCACCCCGAAGGCCACCGACGCCCCGTAGGTGGCGTACAGGTAGGGAATCAGCACGGTAGCCACGACCGACCCGGCGTTGATGCTGAAGTAAAACCAACCGTACACCTTCGACATGAGGTGGTTGTTCGACTGGTCGAACTGGTCGCCGACGTTGGCCGAGACGCTCGATTTTATCCCCCCGGCCCCAATGGCGATGAGGAGCAGCCCGTAGGTAAACCAAGGCAGGTTGGTATCGAACGCGGCCAGAAACGCGTGCCCGATGCAGTACACGATGGAGACGTACAGAATGACCTTGTACTTTCCAAAAATCCAGTCGGCGGCGATGCCCCCGATAATCGGCATGAAGTAGGCCAACGCCACGAAAAAGTGAACCTGGTCGTTGGCCTGGGCTTCGGCGGTGGTTTGGAGGGCCGGGTTGTTGGTTGGGTTGAAAAACTGGGCCACCAGAAACGTGCTCAAAATCGAACGCATCCCGTAAAAACTGAATCGTTCGGCGGCTTCGTTGCCGATGATAAAAGGAACGGCCTTCGGAAAAGTCCCTTTTCGGGGTGGCGCGGTAGTCACTGCCATGAAAAAATAGTGGTTAAGTGGTTGTGATTTGGGTAAATATAACGGCGAAACGGAATTTGCCAGCGTAGCCTGGCATTGAAAAGCCCAAACTGCGAAGAACGCGAAGCGCGCAAAGGGTCGTTACTTTGCACGCTTCGCGTTCTTCGCAGTTTAAAAAATGACTTTCACCGAACTCCTCCAACGCCAACCTCCCTTCGCGCCCGTGCTGCCGCCCGCCGTGCTGGCTCGGCCCTACGCCCTCGATTTTACCGAAAAGAACGGGGAACTGGCCGACCTCGACCTGACCAACACCGAACGCTTCCGCAACTACGTCTTTGGCAAACTCTGGGCGCACGATGCCACCGTGGGCTGGGGCGGCTACGGTGAAGACCGCGTGCTCTACCGCCGCAGCGCCCATTTTCAGGCGGGCGAAGCCCCGCGTAGCGTCCACCTCGGCACCGATTTATGGGCCGAAGCGGGCACGTCCGTGATGGCCCCGCTCGACGGACGGATTCACAGTTTTGCCGACAACGCCAACTTTGGTGATTACGGCCCGACGCTGATTCTGCAACACCAACTGGCCTTCACCGACCGCTTCGGGCCACGTTTGCTGCGTTTTTTTTCGCTCTACGGCCACCTCTCGCGGGCATCGTTGCGGGGGAAAAAAGAAGGAATACCGGTGAAGGCGGGGGAGGTGCTGGGCGAACTCGGTCCTTTTCCCGAAAATGGTGACTGGCCTCCGCACCTGCATTTCCAACTCATTGCCGACCTCCAGGGCCACCACGGCGACTATCCCGGTGTGTGTGCCCCCTCGCAACGGGAGGCATTTTTGAAGAATTGCCCCGACCCGAATTTGTTGTTGCGAATTGTCTAAACCAGAATCTCAATTCTTATCCGCCGAAAGGTAAATCTTCTCGCCGTTGGCGTTGACGTAGTACCGCCCTCCCTTCGGGGTTTCGTAAACCGGGCGGCCCTTGTCGTCTTTGCCGATGGTTTTGTCGTCGATACTGAGTTTTCGTGGGGTACTTATGCTGACTTGCTGGGAACGATTCGCCGTTGTAGTACCCGATTTTTCTTCTTTTTTCTCGCCGTTTCCACGCTTGCGGGCCGCTTTACGGGTGTTACCCTCCGGGTTGGCTACCTCAACCTGCTGGCGTTTTTTGTCGGCTTTGGTTTCTTTTCGTACTGATTTTTTTCCACTGACTGACTTCTTCCGGCCTGGCTTTTCGGTCTTCGCTTTTCGGTTTCGCTGCGCTGACGCGTCGAGGGTAGTCAGGCCGAGGAAAATCCAGGTAAGGACAAGGAGCCGGGGAAGGAATGAAAGGGCTGTTTTCATGGGAATTCAGGGTGTTTGGGTCGAGAGCGGCTGAAAATAAAGTACGGCAACCGCCCGGTTTTGGCCTAAAATATGTGCAGGACGTTTCGACCTTCCAAACGCAGCATGATTCGGTCCATTGCCTTTCTTTTCGTGATTGTTTTCCCAATGCACACCATGCGGGCGCAAACTCTGGCCTGGTCAGGGCGGGTGCTCGACCTGGCCACCCGCCAGCCCCTCGCCGGGGTACTGGTCGGGATGCCCAACCGGGGCCTGGCCACGCTGACCAACGCCGAGGGTGTTTTTTCGTACAAATTCGCGCCCGTCAACCGCGCCGAGCCGCTCGTGGTTTCAGCGCTGGGCTACGGCGATTGGAACCAAAAAGTGGAGGCACTCGCCGGGGACACCCTGATTTTGCTTGACCGGGTTGCCCCCCAACTTCTCGACTCCGCTAACCTGGCGACCCATCCCGCCCGTTCGTTGGTCGACGAAGCGCTGAGCAAAGTGCGGGGAAATTACCCGACCAATCCCTTCGCGATGACCGGATTTTACCGCGAAACCCTCATCCGCGATGCCGCCCCCGTGCGCCTGGCCGAGGCCGTGCTAAAAGTGGAACACGATCCGGCCCACCTCCCCGACGAGCCTCTGCCCGAAAAAGCCAAACTCCTCCGCGCCCGACAGTACCGCAACGCGGAGGGAATGGCGGGCCTCGAAAGCTTCAGTTTTGGCAACGGCACGGCCTACGTGACCCACTCGATGGAGATGGGCGTGCCCGAATACCTCGACGGCAAAGCCCGCAACGACTACCGGTTTGTCCTCGATTCGCTGCTCGATTACTGGCACGAGCGGGCGCTGTGGCGGATTCGCTTCGGGCCGGTCAGCAACCGGGTGAAAGCCGCCCGCGAAGGCACGATTTGGCTCGACACCCTCACGCGGGCCATCGTCCGAATCGACTACGAATTCACCCCCGAAGGCCGCGCCGACGTGCTCAAATCGACCATGAAAAGCGTGGTGGGGCGGGTGTTCGGCGGGGCGCGCAACACCGTGCAGCGCGTCCACGGCTTTTACGCCTACCGACCTTTCAACGGCAAATGGTATTTGCAGGAATCGGGCCTGGAACTGGCGGCGACGTTTCAAAAAAAGGAAGAAAAAACCGCCGCCACCATCCGGCTGCACTTCGTGAGCACCGAGCTTTTCCCAAAAATCAATGTGCCGCTGCGCGAAACCGAAGCGATCCAAAGCACCGAAAATTTTCCTCCGGCGAAAGCCGGACGCTACGACGAAGGATTTTGGGGGAATTTCAACGTGGTCAAAGCGGGATTGGGGGAGGTATTGAGGTAAGTTTGATTGTTTGAGGGTTTGAAGGTTTGAAAGTGGTTTCTTCAAACCTCAAACAATCAAACCTCAAACTTTCAAACCTCAACGATGGAATCCCACCAAACCGGTTCGGCTTTTCTCCGCGACATCATCATCGGCCTCAGCGACGGCCTGACGGTGCCCTTCGCCCTAGCGGCGGGCCTGAGCGGGGTCGTGAGCGACAACGGCATCGTCATCACGGCGGGTCTGGCCGAAATCGCGGCGGGCAGCATCGCGATGGGCCTCGGCGGCTTCCTGTCTGGCCAGACCGAGCAGGAACACTACGATGCCGAGTTGCGCCGCGAACAGGAAGAAATCGAGCGCGTACCGGAGGTAGAAAAAGCCGAAGTTCGCGCCGTGCTGGCCGACTACGGCATCAGCGAACCCCTCCAAATTGCCGTGGCCGAAGAAATGGCCCAACACCCCGACAAGTGGGTGGATTTCATGATGCGCTTCGAACTGGGCCTCGAAAAACCTGACATTCACCGGGCCAAAAAAAGCGCCGCCAACATCGGGCTGTCCTACGCCCTGGGCGGTTTCGTGCCGCTGGCCCCTTATTTTTTCGCCGAAACGCCCCAGCGCGGCCTGCTCTACTCCGCCCTCATCACCCTGCTCACCCTGACGATTTTCGGCTACTTCAAAAGCAAAGCCACCGGTCAGCCGCCCCTGTCGGGTGCCCTCAAAGTCACCGCCATCGGCACCGTGGCGGCAGCGGCGGCGTATTTTATCGGGCGGGCGGTAGCCTGACAGTGAAAAGGGAAATGTGAGTGGTGAATTGGTGATTTAAAAAATTCACCACTCACATTTCACCACTCACATTTCCCTTTTCACTGACTCAGCGCCTCCTTGTACACCTTCAGCACCCGCTCCCGTGCAAATTCGTGGGGAACGATAGGCCGGGGGTAGTCGAGCGTGTTGAGTTCGGGCACCCAGTGTTTCACGTAAGCCAGTTGGGGGTCGAATTTCTGGGTTTGGAGCGTGGGGTTAAACACCCGGAAGTAGGGCGCGGCGTCGGTGCCGCTACCCGCCGCCCACTGCCAGCCGCCGTTGTTGGACGCGAAGTCGTAATCCAGCAGTTTTTTGGCAAAATACGCCTCGCCCCAGCGCCAGTCGATGAGCAGGTGTTTGATGAGAAAACTCGCCGTGATCATCCGCACCCGGTTGTGCATCCAGCCCAGAGCGTTGAGTTGGCGCATCCCGGCGTCCACAATCGGGTAGCCGGTGCGGCCTTCGCACCACGCAGCAAATTCGGCCTCGTCGTTGCGCCAGGCGATGCGGTCGTAAGCGGGCCGAAAGGCTTTTCCCTGCCCGACGTGCGGGAAGTGCTGGAGGATTTGAAAGTAAAAATCCCGCCAAATCAACTCGCTCAGGAACGTCTCGCTCTGCGCCTGCGCCTGCCGGGCCAGTTCGCGGATGGAAACCGTGCCGAAACGCAGGTGAATGCCCAGCCGGGAGGAGCCTTCCACCCCCGGAAAATTGCGCCGTTCGGCGTAGCCCCGCAGCAGGTTGGCGGAAGCTTCCCGCGCCGGAAACGGCTCGCCGACGGCCTCGAAACCCATTTCCCCCAGCGAAGGAATCGGCAAGGGGGCCGTTTTGAAGAAGTTGGAAAAATACCGCTCGGTGGGGTACGATTTCAGTTGAAAATCGTTCAGCGTCTGTTTCCAGCGGCGGCTGTACGGCGTGAACACCGTGTAGGGCGTGTGGCCGCCCGTGAGCACTTCATCGCCTTCAAAAATTACCTGGTCTTTGCTCAGTTCCAGGCCCGCGCCGTGCTCGCGGAGCAGGCCGCCGATGGCGGTGTCGCGCTCGGTGGCGTAGGCTTCGTAGTCGCGGTTGGCGAAGACTTCGCCGATTTCGTACTCGGTCAAGAGCTGCGTCCAGACTTCCAGCGGGGTGCCGTAGCGCACGAGTAGCGCCGACCCCATCGCGGTCAGTTCGTTCCGCAATCGGTTGATTTCCTGGTAAATAAACTCCACCCGTCGGTCGCGGCGCTCGTCGAGGGCATCGAGGATGGATTTGTCGAAAATAAAAACCGGCAGCACGGGTCGTCCGCTGCGGAGGGCGTGGTAGAGGGCGGCGTTGTCGGGCAAGCGCAGGTCGCGGCGGAGCCAGACGAGGGACAGTTCGGGCATAGGTGGGCGAGGGGTTCAGAGAAGAAACGGCCCGACGGCGATTTGGTTAACGCGTTTTGCCGCTGGTTGGAAAAATCGGTACTTTCGTTGAAATCGCATCGGACTATGACTGCTCTGAAAGAACGCGTGACGCTGCTCGTCAGCAAATCGAAAAAAAAGGACTTGTTGGCCCTGTTGAAAGCCGTGGATTTCGTGGAGGTGGAAACGCGGGAACAACAACTCGACCGGTTCATCGAAAACGCCCCGACCGAACCGCCCTTGACGGAAGACGACATTCAACGCGAAATAACTGCCCACCGTGCGGAAAAAGCCTCGGCTTCGAATCGGCTTTGACTCCAACAATTGGGTGAGTTTCTGCATCGGTCAGAAACTACTCGGCTTACGGGAAGTGCTCCGTTCCGACCAGGTTCGGGTGTTTTCCTGCGACGAAGTACGGAATGAATTTGAAGAAGTCATGAGTCGCCCCAACCTGCAAAAGTATGTTCAACCCGAACGGATTCGGGAAGCCCTGACCCTGATGGGCAGCCTCACCCGGCGCGTCGTGCTTCGTTCGCAAAAACGGGGTGTCCGCGACGAGAAGGACGATTACCTGCTCATTTTTGCGTTCGATGCCAACCTGGACTACCTCATCACCGGCGATTCCGATTTGCCCGTTCTCGGGCAGTTTGACAAAACGCGCTTCATTCGTTTCGCCGATTTTCTGGAACTGCTTCGTCAAACTAAACCTGAATGAATACCGATTCCCGCCTCCTCTGGCAACCCAGCCCCGAACTCATCCAATCCAGTAACCTGACTCAGTACGCCAACTGGTTGAAGGAAGAGTACGGTGTTGATTTTCAAGATTACGAACCGCTTCACCGCTGGTCGGTCGAGCACCTCGAAACGTTTTGGGAAAGCCTGATTCAGTATTTCGGCGTAACCCTGCATTCGCCCTACGAGCGGGTGCTTTTGGGTGGAATGCCGCAGGCCCGCTGGTTCGAGGGGGCCACGCTCAATTACGCCGAGCACGTGTTCCGGCAAAAAACCGCCGACCAGCCCGCGCTGCTCGTCGCCTCCGAGAGTGGCCCCCTCACCGAAGTTTCTTGGGAAAGTCTGGAGCGCCAAACTGCTGCCCTTGCCGCGTGGCTCCGCAAAGCGGGTATCCAACCCGGTGACCGCGTGGCGGGCTACTTGCCCACTATTCCCGAAGCAACCGTCGCCTTGCTGGCCACGCTGGCCATCGGCGCGGTCTGGACGAGTTGCTCGCCCGATTTCGGCACGGCCAGCGTCCTCGACCGCTTCCGGCAGGTGGAGCCGAAGGTGCTGATTGCCGTGACGGGGTATCGGTATGGTGGTAAATTTTTCGATAAAACCGAGGCGGTGGGGGAGTTGGTAGCGGGGTTGCCGAGTGTAGAAAAAGTGATCAACCTCACCCGCGCGGCGGACCGTCCCGGCCCCTCTCCTGCTGAGAGGGGAGAAAAGCCTACTTTTTATACAACCGATGCCCCAACGTGGAAGCATTTAAAGCCTCTCGCTCGAACAAACCGGAGGAATCCAACTAAGGCTGAGGATACGTTGTGGCAAGCACTGCGGGGGGGAAAGCTGGGATACAAATTCTGCCGCCAACACGCCATCGCAACGTACATTGTGGATTTCGTCAATATTGACACGAAACTAATTGTGGAAGTGGACGGGAGTATTCACGATGTATTCGACAATCCAGAATACGACCGGTATCGAACTCAGGTTTTACAAGAAAATGGGTTTCGAGTAATCAGGTTCAGAAATGAAGAGGTATTAACTCAATTAAACAAAGTTCTCTCTGAAATAGAAAAGCATTTAAACAAAGAAACCCCACCGGAGCAAGGTTCCCCCTCTCAGCAGGAGAGGGGGCCAGGGGGTGAGGTTTCGTGGCAGGACGTACTCCGCCTTCCCCCCGAACCCCTCACTTTCACTCCCGTCCCGTTTAGTCACCCCCTCTGGATTCTCTACTCCTCCGGCACCACGGGCCTGCCCAAGGCCATCACCCACGGGCACGGGGGCGTGCTGCTGGAGCATTTGAAGTACCTCGTTTTTCACAACGACGTGCGGCCCGGCGAGCGGTTTTTTTGGTACACCACCACCGGCTGGATGATGTGGAACTTCCTCAACGCCAGCCTGCTGGCCGGGGCCACTGCCGTGCTGTACGACGGCTCGCCCGGTTTCCCCGACCTCAACGTGCTCTGGAAACTGGCCCAGGATGCCCGCATCACCCACTTCGGCACCTCCGCGCCGTTTTTGATGAGTTGCCAAAAAGCCGGAATCCCCCCCGGCGAAACCTTCGACCTTAGCGCCCTGCGGACGGTCGGTTCTACCGGCTCGCCGCTGGCCCCGGAAAGCTTCGACTACGTGTACGAACGGGTGAAGGCGGATGTCTGGTTAAGCTCGATAAGTGGGGGAACCGACGTTTGCACGGCCTGGGTGGGCGGCTGCCCCTGGGAACCCGTATTGGAAGGCGAAATTCAGTGCCGCTGTCTGGGCTGTGACATGGTGGCGTTCGACGAAAACGCCCAACCCGTCGTGGGCGAAGTGGGGGAGATGGTCATCGCCCAACCCATGCCCTCCATGCCCGTTTTTTTCTGGAACGACCCCGATTTTACCCGCTACCGGGCCAGTTATTTTGAGGACTACTCCGGCCTTTGGCGACACGGCGATTTTCTGAAAATTACGCCGCACGGCAGCGTCATCATTTACGGCCGCTCCGATGCGACCCTCAACCGCCAGGGTGTGCGCATCGGCACCGCCGAAATTTACCGGGCCGTAGAAAGCATTCCCGAAATTCAGGATAGCCTCATCGTGCATTTGGAACGGCCCGATGGGAGCGAGTTCATGCCACTTTTCGTCGTGCCCCGCGAGGGTGTGAGTCTGGACGAGGCGCTGATTTCCCGCCTGAAATCCGAAATTCGGCGGCAGTACAGCCCCCGGCACGTGCCCGATGCCGTGCTGGCCGTGCCCGCCGTGCCCTACACGTTGAGCGGGAAGAAACTGGAGTTGCCGGTGAAAAAAATTCTGCTCGGCCAGCCGCTGGAAAGGGTGGTAAATCCCGGCTCGGTGCGTAACCCGGAGGCGTTGGGATGGTTTGTGGAATGGGCGAAAACGGACTGAATCGGGATAGTTTAAACTGAAAAAGCCAACCCGGAAGGGTTGGCTTTTTCGTAAAAGCAGCGGGCTGCAATCAAACGGCCTGAAAACCATAGGCTTGTTTCAGCGTCCGTTCGTTGCCCGTATCCGGGGCTTCGTAGCTGCGTTCGCCCACTTCGATGGAGAGTTTTTTGCCCATCAACTGTTTGGTATCGAGGTCTTTTCCTTCCTCCACGGGTACGCCCGCCGCCTGAAATAATCCCAGGGTGATGGGCATGGCTTTCGGCGAGGTGTAAAACCGCTGGCTGAGGAAGCCCTCCTCGTTTTCAAACCGTGCAGCAAAAAACGGTACTTCCTTGTACTCGCTCGTGCCCTCGTCAATCTGGGTGATTTCTACGACGTGCCGCCCGTCGGGCAGGAACGCGTCCTGGCCTTTTTCTACTGCAATTTTCATAAAATCAGGTTAGTTGATGACACCCTGAAGCAGTAGAAAAAGACGTTCCAACGCGGCTAATTTTTCCGTTCGTCTTTGACTAAATCCTGGTATTCCGGGTGACGTTGCAGGTACGTGCGTACAAACGGACAGAGCGGCACCATTCGCAGGTGATTTTCCCGAAGGTAATCCAACACCCCCTTCACCAGCGCCGAGCCGACGCCGTGGCCTTCGAGGGCCGGATCGACTTCGGTGTGGGTGAGGGCCAGCGTATGAGCGTCGCGCTGCTGATAGTCTACCACAGAAAGTTTACCATCGACAAGGAGTTCGAAGCGCCGTTCGGATTCGTTGTGAGAAATGGGCGGGAAGGATGCAGGCATGGTCGGCGTTAGAAAAGTATAGGTTCACAACGCGTTTCATTAACATTGGTTTCGGATTAGACGCAAAAAAAACTGGCCCGAAAACGTTTTCGGGCCAGTTTTTTTTGCGTCTGAATGAGTACCGAAATCAATACCGTCCGCGCCGGTCGTAATCGCGGCGTTCACGGGCAATGGCCCAGTTCATGCGGTCTTGCAGGGCATCGAGGTGCTTGCGTTCGGCCCGTGAGATGAATCCATCCGCCTTAGCCCGGCGGATGGCCAGTCCAACGTCGCGTTGCTGGGCTTGCAGGCGGGCGGCTTCCCGGCGGGTGAGATCACCCCGGTAGAAGCCTTCGCGGATGCGGTATTCCTGAACGTCTGACCGGGATTGGGGCGAAGGGGGGCCGTAGGCGCGTTGGGCGTTGGCAAAGGCCGTAGTTCCGGCGATGAAAGCGAGGGCAAACAGGATCTTTTTCATGGTCGTTAAGAAATAATTGGTGAAAACTGCCTCTTTGAAGCGCTGCCCCCGCCGGGGTTTAGGCCGTTAGGTTTCTTTAACAAGGAGTGAATGAGAGAATGAGTGAATGAAAGAATAGCTGAAGCATTTTATTCTTTCATTCACTCATTCTCTCATTCATTCATTGAAACCTCAACGTCAACTGCTTGCCTTCCGGCTCGTCGTCGGTTTCGAGGTTGGAGAGGGTGGCCCCCAGCAGGCGCACGCCTTTGGGCACGGGCAGGAGGGCGTCGAGGAGTTCGAACGCGATTTTTTCAAAAAAATCCTGCTGGATGATGGGGGCGAAGGTGCTCCGGCTGCGGGTAATTTGCTGGAAGTCGGCGTATTTCACCTTCAGCGTCACCGTGCGGCCGTACACCTGGCTGCGTTCGCAGTAACGCCACACGTCGGCCAGTAGGGGAAGCAGGCCCGCTTCGAGTTCGGCGCGGGTTTCCAAATCGCGGTCGAAGGTATTTTCCGAACCGACCGATTTGCGGATGCGGTCGGGGTTGACGGGGCGGTCGTCCTCGGCGCGAGCGATGTGAAAATAGTAACCGCCCGCCTTGCCGAAGTGCTGGCGTAGAAAATCCTCGCTCTGCTGGCGCAAATCGAGGCCCGTGAAAATTCCCAGCCCGTTCAGCTTCTCCGCCGTGACGGGGCCGATGCCGTGAAAAGCCCCGACGGGCAGCGGCTCCACAAAGGCCAGGCCCTGAGCGGGTTTGATGACGTACAGCCCATCGGGTTTGCGAAAATCGGAGGCGAGTTTAGCCAGAAACTTGTTGTACGACACCCCCGCCGAGGCCGTCAGGTCGGTTTCGGCTTTGATGCGGGCCTTGAGTTGCCGGGCAATTTCAGTCGCGGAGTCGATGCCCTTCAAATTCTCGGTCACGTCGAGGTAGGCTTCGTCGAGCGAAAGCGGCTCAATGAGCGGGGTGTATTCCGCAAAGATTTCCCGAATCTGAACCGATACCGCCTTGTACACCTCGAAGCGGGGCCGGGTAAAAAGTAGCTGCGGGCATTTTCGCAAGGCCACCACCGAAGCCATCGCCGAGCGCACCCCGAAGGCCCGCGCCTCGTAACTGGCCGCCGCCACCACGCCCCGCTCCCGGCTCCCGCCGACGGCCAGCGGCTTGCCGCGCAACGTCGGGTTGTCGCGTTGTTCCACCGACGCGTAAAACGCGTCCATGTCGACGTGGATGATTTTTCGGGGCGAACCGGACACGGCGCGGAAGGGAGTTCCCCAAAAATAACACCTGGCGCTGGTCCAAACGCAAGGCGAGCCACCCAAACGGGTGGCTCGCCTTGCTGAATCCGTTCGCTCAGGAATACGCCGGACCGCTGGAGTCGACTTTCCCGTCGGCGTTGCGGTTGGGGTGCAACTGCCGGACGTTGGCCGCCGGGTCGTCGCTTTCGCCTTCCATGTACTCGTTTTCCAGGTCCGTGGGCGGAACATCCTTCAGGGGGACTTCACTCCCCGGTCCGCTGGTTCCTTCCGCTGATTGGTCGCCCAGCCCGGCCGGGCTAATGGCTTGTTTCGCCCGGATTTGGTCTTCGTTGGATGAATCTTGGGTTGCCATGAGGTTTTGGGTTTGTTGATGAAAACAGCGATTGGTTTTTGTCATTCCGACGAAGGAGGAATCCGGGCGGCGTTCCGCTCGTTGCGGCACCAAACTATTGGCTACCGGCGAACACTTAGGTGGGCCAACGGGATTTCTCCTTCGTCGGAATGACAGGACGATCCAGTTTCAAAAATTCCATTCCCGCCCGTCGGGCAGTACCCGGCTGGGGTTGGGGTGGCGCTGGGCCAGTCGTCGGTAGGCCAAGCCGGCCACTAAGCCACCGACGAGGTACCAGCCCACCGTCATCACCGCCGTGGCGGGCGTTCGGGCGCTGGGCGCTTTACCCAGGCCGAGCGGCCCCGGCAGCAAAACCGCGCCCAGCCCCGCCGTTAAGCCCAGCAAAGCGCCAGTGCGGGGCGCGTGCTGGGGTTTTCCCACCCCCACCAGGCTAAAATACAGGCCGTTGGAAACGACATCGCCCGCCAGGGTGACCACGTAGAGGTTGTCGCCCGTGGGGGGTTCGACGTTCCTATTTTTCAGCAACCGGGTAGTGGCCCGTTCGCCGAGCAAATCCACGCGGGGGGCGTTGGGCAGGAGGCGCCGGGCGGTTTCGTGGAGGAGGTTGAGGGCCACGGCTCCGAGGAAGCCGCTGGCCAGGGCGCGGGAAAGGGACATGGGAAAATCGGTTGGTTTACCCAACTCGTTCGTAAAAACCATGCCGCCCGGCTCAGCAAACTGACCCTGAACCGGTGCCAAACCGGCGGACGGCGGTTCGTTTTTTCCCCAAAAAAACCGGTCGAAGCCGGGGATCCGGGTAAAAAATGGGCCGCTCTTTTTCAAAAAATCACCGCCTGCCGGGCGGACTGTTTTTTTTAGAATCCGCCCGAATTCATCAACAATCAGTACGCTTTCCATGAAAAAACAAGTTCTCGCCGTTGCCGTTGCCGTCATCGTGTCCCTGGCGCTGTCCGCCTGCACTGACCACAATCTCCCGCCCACGCCGGGCTTCCAGGAGCGCACCAATTTCATCGCCGAGCGGCTGTACCCCGAAGGCATCACGTACTCGCCGCGCGCCGGGCGGTTTCTGGTCAGTTCGATTACCCAGGGAAAAATCGGAACCGTGGCTGCCGACGGCCGTTACGAGGATTTTCTGAGTCATCCCCAACTCATCAGCAGCATCGGCATCCACGTCCGCAACGAATCGCTGTACGTGGTCAACGGTGACATGGGCGTTTCGGTGAAAAGTTCGCCCGCTACCGCCGGTAAAACGGCGGAGTTGTTCGTCTTCAACCTCGATACCCGCCAGTTGGATCGCCGCGTGGACCTCGACGACCTGCTGC
Source organism: uncultured Cytophagales bacterium (assembly GCA_964244295.1). Taxonomy (GTDB): domain Bacteria; phylum Bacteroidota; class Bacteroidia; order Cytophagales; family Spirosomataceae; genus JAJAZB01. The sequence goes on along the minus strand of CAXTIG010000006.1, from coordinate 13,429 downwards.
CCGGCGTACCGCATTTTGCCAACGACGTCGCCATCGACGACCAGGGAAATGCCTACGTGACTGACTCGTTTGCCCCCGTGATTTACAAAGTCACGTCCAGCGGGCAGGCCAGTATTTTGGTCAACGACCCGCGTTTTTCGGGGATGATGATCAACCTTAACGGCATCGTGTACCACCCCAACGGCTACCTGCTGGCCGTCAAGACCAACGCGAGTAAACTGTTTAAAATCGATTTGCGCAACGGCAACGCCATCACGGAAGTAGCCGGGTTTAGCAACGCCGTGGCGGGCGGCGATGGGATGACGCTCGTGGGCAACGACCTCTACGTGGTCAATGGACAGGGTAGCCTCGTGACCCAAGTGCGCAGCACCGACAACTGGCAATCGGCGGCGCTCGTGAAAACTGACGGCTTCGGGTACAGCCAGGCGACTACCAACGTGGAAGTGGGCGGGCAGATTTATTCGATCAACGCCCGCATCGGCGAGGTGAGCGCGGCGGGCATGGCCATGAACCCCGGTTTGTTGCAATCGCGGGATTACAGCATTCAGCGGTTTAAATGAGTAGGGATTTCTCACAGATTTCCGCAGATTTAGGGTTTTGAAAAGAAGGGGTTTGTCATCCCGACGAAAGGAGGGATGACAAACCCCTTCTTTTCAAAACCCTAAACAGCTTCTCTGTGAGAACCCTTTTTCTGAATTTCATCGTCGTTTTTCTCGCCCAAACGGCCACCGCCCAACTCCGCCAGGGTGCTTTTTTCACCGAAGCCCAGGGCGCGGAAGCACTCCGCGCCGTCGCCCAAACCTATTCCGACCGCGCTACCTGGGAAGCCCGCGCCGCATTGATTCGGCGGGGCCTACGCGAAGGGATGGAACTGCCCGACCAACCTGCCTTCGCCCCACTGCAACCCATTCGGCATAGCGTGAAGAAGCTGGACGGTTACACCGTTGAGAACGTGGCCTTCGAGAGTCTGCCGGGCTTTTTCGTGACGGGAAATTTGTACCGGCCCCTGAACCAGAGCGGTAAAACAGCGGCGGTGCTCTGTCCGCACGGACACACGGCCAACCAGGACGCCCGTTTTGTCGAGCAGACCCAACAGCGTTGCGCGACGCTGGCCCGGATGGGGGCCGTGGTGTTCGTGTACGATATGCTTGGTTACGGCGACTCGCAGCAGTGCGCCCACAAACTCCCGAAGGCGCTCCAGATCCAGACCCTTAACAGCCTCCGGGCGCTCGATTTTCTGACCAGCCTGCCCGAGGTGGACACGGCCCGCGTGGGCGTTTCGGGCGAGTCGGGTGGGGGGACGCAAACCTTTTTGCTCACCGCGCTCGACTCGCGCGTGAAGGTAGCGGTGCCGGTGGTGATGGTGTCGGCGCACTTTTTCGGGGGCTGCGTCTGCGAGAGCGGAATGCCGATCCACGTGCGCCCCACGCACCAGACCAGCAACGTGGAAATCGCTGCGCTGGCCGCGCCCCGGCCCCTGCTGCTGGTGTCGGACGGGAAGGACTGGACAAAAAATACGCCCGACGTGGAGTTTCCGCACCTCCAAACCATCTACCGTTTTTACGGGGCTGAAAACCAGTTGGAAAACGTACACCTGCCCACCGAAGGCCACGACTACGGCCCCAGCAAGCGCCAGGTGGCGTACCGGTTTCTGGCCAAACACCTGAAACTCGACCTGAACCGGGTCTTGAAAAACGGCACGGTGGACGAAAGCCCGAACCGGCTGCTTACCCCGGCGGAATTACAAGTGTTCAACGCCGAACATCCCCGCCCCGCTCAGGCCGTGCTTGGCGACGAAGCGGTCATGAAGTTGGTAGAAAGATAGAGAAGAGAGTAGAGTGGATAGAGGATAGAGCAGAGTCTTCAATGGCACGGAATTTCACTCTACTCTATTCTCTCGGCTCTCTTCTCTTTCCATGAGTATTCACATCGGCACCTCCGGCTGGAGTTACGACCATTGGCAGGGGGTGCTGTACCCGCCCGACACGCCCGTCCACGACCGGCTTGGCTACTACGTCCAGCGCTTTCAGACCGTTGAACTCAACAGCAGTTTTTACCGCTGGCCCAAGCTGGGCACGTTTGCCAGTTGGCGACGGCGCCTGCCCGAACACTTCCAGTTGACCGTGAAAGCCCCGCGCGGCCTCACCCACGCCAAAAAACTCTACGCGCCCGAAGTGTGGATTGAGCGCATCAAAGCCTGCTGGCATGAACTGCGCCACAAGCGGGCCGTGCTGCTGGTGCAACTCTCGCCCAACCACCCCCGCGACGACGCCCGGCTGGACTATTTCCTGCGCCAGGTGCCCGACTGGATGCGCGTCGCCGTGGAGTTTCGACACTCCAGTTGGCACGACGAGGCCGTGTTTCAGTTGCTCGAACGCCACCGGGCGGCGTACTGCGTGATGAGCGGAGCGCACCTGCCCTGCGTCCTCCGGGCCACGGCTTCCTTCGTGTACCTGCGCCTGCACGGCCCGGATTTCGACCACCTCTACGGCGGTTCCTACTCCGACAACGACCTCCGCTGGTGGGCCGACCGCATCCGGGAATGGGCTGCGACGGGAAAGGACGTGTACGTGTATTTCAACAACGACGGGGATGGAAATGCCGTGCGGAACGCGGAGACGCTGCGGTGGATGGTGGGGTAGGGGCATAGGTACTGCCAGGGCAGCATTTGGTGCAGAAAAGTGGGTTGCCCGGTGCCTTTACGTGCTTGCTCCCGTTTTTATTCCCCGTCGAACCGCTCAATCAGGGAAGTTCTGGAGGTCAGGGGGTTCTTGCCTGGTTCTTAAAAATTGGGCCTGCCTCCGCAGCCCTTCGCGGGAGGTCGGGAGGCCCGCGTGCCGCGCTGAATCCGGCGATGGAGTGGGGAAAGAATCCGTCCGGGAATAGATTTTTTCGCTAAAAAACGAGATTTATTTCAGTCTTGCCACGGCCTTCCGCTTGGCGTTCTACGCTGTTTCAACCAAACTAAAAACCTCATGAACCAACTTTTTTTACCCGATTCATCCGGTCGGCGAATGCGCCTGCTGCTGCTTTTTCTGCTGCTGGGCGGGTTGTTCCTCGGCACGGCGCAGGCCCAAACCACCGGCATCGCCGTGACGGGCAAGGTGGTGGATGCCGTCCAGAACCAATCCATCCCCGGCGTAACCGTCGCCATCAAAGGCACCACGCGGGGCACGACTACCGCCGCCGACGGCACCTTCCAACTCAACGCCGCCGCGACCGACGTGCTGGTATTCAGCTTCGTCGGCTACGTGCCGCAGGAAATTACGGTGGGGAGTCAAACCACGCTGAACGTCTCGCTGGTTGAGGACGCCCAGGCCCTCAACGAAGTGGTGGTGGTGGGCTACGGCACCCAGCGCAAGCGCGACGTGACCGGCTCGATTGCCAAAGTAGCGGGCGAAGACCTCATCAAATACCCGGTTCAGACGCCCACGCAGGCCCTGCAAAGCAAGGTGGCCGGGGTACAGATTATCGCCTCCGGCCAGCCCAACACCCAGCCCCAGATTCGGGTGCGGGGCGTCGGCTCCGCCCTGGCCGGAGTTAGCCCGCTGTACGTGGTGGACGGCGTGCTGACCGACGACATCCGCAACATCAACACCAACGACATCCTGAGCCTGGAAGTGCTGAAAGACGCCTCGGCGGCGATTTACGGCGTTCGGGCGGCCAACGGCGTGGTGCTCATCACCACCCGCAAGGGAAAATCGGGGGCCACGCAAGTGCGCTACGACGCCAACGTGGGCTTCCGGCAGGCGGCCAACCTGGTGGATATGGCGAATCGGGACCAGTACGTTAGCTACCTCCGGGACGCCGCGCCGACCCTGAACGTCAGCAACCCGCCGCTCACCTCCGACCAAACCACCAACTGGTACGACGAAGTGCTGCGCAACGCGCCGCAGTCGAGCCACAACCTGTCGATTTCGGGTGGGGGCGAGCGCAACACGTTTTTCTTCAGCGGGGGCGTGTTTACCGATTTCGGGGTGGTGAAAACCAACGACTTCCGTCGGTTGACCTTCCGAGCGAACAACGAAGTCAAACTGGCCGATAACCTCACCTTTGGCAATCAGCTTTCATTTTCGAGGGGTAACGAAAGAGCCGCCGACGTGGGGGGTATTTACCAGAGCGTGTACCGGGCCTCGCCCATCGTGCCCGCCAGGGTGGATGAGCGGTACGGCAACCTCTCGGCCTTCGGCAACGTCGGCAATCCGCTGCTGTCCATCGAATCCGTCGATCGGCGCATCCTCAACAACCGCTTGCAGGGCAACCTGAGCCTCGATTACCTGCCCGTCACCTGGCTGCGGCTGCACACGGCCTTCAACGCCGACCTGGTCTTCAACCGCGACCGCACCTACGCCCGCGCTTTTGAAAACGACGCCGTGACGTTCATCACGGCGGGCGGCAACCAGCGCCGCCAGAACAGCCAGCTCAACCTGAGCGAGAACAAATCGCTGCGGTACATTTTCGACAACACCCTCACCGCCGACAAAACCTTCGGGGAGCATTCGGTGACCTTCCTGCTGGGGAGCGTGACGGAGCGGTTTACCTCCGATTTCATTTCCGGTGCCCGCATCAACGTGCCCAACAACCCCGACCAGTGGTACCTCGGCCTGGGCAACCCTGACTCCCAACTCACCAACAACAGCGGCGGCGACCTCCAGACCCGCCAGTCGTTCGTGACGCGGCTCAACTACAGTTTTGGGGGAAAATACCTGTTCAACGCCTCGCTGCGGGCCGACGGCAGTTCCAAGTTCCGGGAAAAATGGGGCTATTTCCCCACCGTGGGACTGGGCTGGGTGATTTCGGATGAAGCGTTCCTAAAAAGCCAGGACCTCGTCAACCTGCTGAAACTGCGCGGAAGCTGGGGAATTTTGGGGAACGACAACATCGAAAGCAGCGCGTACATCCTCACCGCCGCCGTCAACATTCCCTACTTTTTCAACAACGCGCAGACGCTCGGCACGGCCATTCAGGACATCAAAGACCAGGGCCTGAAGTGGGAACGTACCCAGCAATTCGACATCGGGCTGGAGTTTGGCTTGCTCGATAACCGCCTCACCGGCGAACTCGATTACTACAGCAAAACCACCCGCGACGCGCTGGCCTTCCAAATCATCCCGGCCATTTTCGGCGACCCCGACAACCAGTATTTGACCAACATCGCTTCGTTTCAGAACCGGGGCGTGGAGTTTTCGCTCAACTGGAAAGGGAATCTGGGCGAAAAAATCGGGTACACCCTCGGCGGCAACGTCACCTTCAACCGCAACCAACTCGTCGGGCTGAACGGTGGGCAGGCTTTGCTGGCCGGGGCGGTGGGGCAGCAGGGGCTGGTGACGCGCAGCGACAACGGCCAGCCGGTCGGCAGTTTTCACGTACTTAACGTCCTCGGCGTTTTCCAAAATCAAGCCGAAATCGACGTTTCTCCGGTGTTTGGCACCCGCGCCAACGTCCGGCCCGGCGACCTCCGCTACGAAGACATCGACGGAAACAACCTTATCGACGCCAACGACCGGATTTACGCCGGGTCGTACCAGCCCAAACTCTACTACGGCATCAACGCGGGCCTGACGTTCGGAGGTTTCGACCTTACCGCCGACGTGTACGGCAACGCGGGCAACCAGATTTACAACGGCAAGAAAGCCTTCCGCTTCGAAAACGCCGACAACATCGAAGCCGCCTACGCCGATGCCCGCTGGAAGCAGGATGCCCCCTCGACCACCGACCCCCGCCTGATTACCGCCGCCACGCCCGCTTCGACGTACTTCATCGAATCCGGCTCGTTCATCCGCCTCAACAACCTCACGCTGGGCTACGCCCTCCCCACCGGGCTGCTGGAACGGATTAAATTCCAGACGGCCCGGCTTTACCTCACCGGCCAGAACCTGGTCACGTTCAAGCGATTCAGCGGGTTCAGCCCCGAACTCCCCGGTGGCCCGCTCGACTCCGGCATCGAACTCAACGCGTATCCCACCACCCGCACCGTGGCGGTGGGGCTGAATTTAGGGTTTTGAGTGAACCCCAGTCCAACCAGTTGTCATCCCGAGCGTAGCGAGGGAACTCGTTGGCCCTCGAATAGTGGGCGGGAAATCCAACGATAGCAAATATCAGAGTAATCGGAGGGCCAACGAGTTCCCTCGCTACGCTCGGGATGACAACCCTTGACACCGAATCTGTTTCCCCGCTTCAACAGCACTTCAACACGCAACCAACCATGAAAACCAATTCAACCCGACCGCTCGCCGGTTTAGTTCTCCTCCTCGTGCTGCTTGGCCTGGGAACCTCCTCTTGCGAGGACATGCTCAACGCCGCTCCGCAGGGTCAAATCGAAGAATCGGCCATCCGCAACGACCCGGCGGCGGCCCAAAACCTCGTTACGGGCGTGTACAACAGCCTGTGGGACGGCAGTATGCACGGCTTCGATTACGTGGGCATGACCAACATCGCCTCCGACGATGCCGACAAAGGCAGTTCCGCCGCCGACGGAGCCACCACCTACGGCACCCTCGACAACTTCAGCGTAACCCCCGGCGTGGGCATTCTCAACAACGTGTGGTCGGCTTACTTCCGGGCCATTGCCAAAGCCAATCAGGCGCTGGTGCTGATTCCGCTCAGCCCCGCCAACCAGACAACCCGCAACCAACTCGAAGCTGAGGTGCGGTTTCTGCGCGGGTATTTTTACTTCAACCTCGTGCGGTTTTTTGGCGGGGTACCGCTCCTCGACGGCGTGCCGCCCGTGGATGAAATTAACAACACCGCCTTGCAAACCCGCGCTACCCGTGAAGCGACCTACGAATTCATCGTCCGTGACCTGCGCTTTGCCGTCAATAACCTGCCCCTGAAAGCCCAAACCCAGACCGGGCGGGCCTCGAAAGCGGCGGCGATGGGAATGCTGGCGAAAACGTACCTGTACCTGAAAAATAACCAGCAAGCCTACGCCCTGAGTGATTCGATCGTAAAACTTCAGGCGGGGAGTTACGACCTGTTGCCCACCTACGCCAACATCTGGCGGGAAGCCGGGGCCAACGGGGCGGAGTCGCTATTTGAAGTGCAGACCGGCATCAACCTGGCCTGCAACGCGGCCATTCCGATTTACGCCGTGTGCCAGGGGCCGCGCGCGGGTGGCAAACGCGGCTGGGCCGACCTGGGCTTCGGCTTCGGCACGCCCTCGCAATCGCTGCTCGATGAGTACGAGACCGGCGACCGCCGTCGCGACGGGAGTATCATTTTTATCAACCAACCCCCGCGCGGCACCGTGCTTTGGGATGGTTACCGGATTCCGAGCCGCGATTCGGTTGAAAACGACCGCTACAATTACAAAGCCTACCACAGCCGCATCGCCGAGAAGAATTGCGGCGTGAACGACCGCCTGCCCAAAAACCTGCGGATTTTGCGCCTGGGCGAAGTGTTGCTCATCCACGCCGAAGCCGCCCTCGCCACCGGGAAACCCGCCGAGGCGTTGGCCGACATCAACCGCCTGCGCACCCGCGCCGGGTTGCCCGCCCAAACGAGTATCGACCTCGCCAAAATCTGGCACGAGCGCCGGACGGAACTGGGCCTCGAACACGACCGCTTTTTCGACCTCGTCCGACAGGAAGACGTGCAGCCGGGCCGCGCTGTAGCGGCCTTCCGGGCCGATGGCAGCAAAACCTGGACGAAGGGAAAAAATGAAGTTTTCCCGATTCCGCAGGTGCAGATTCAATTGAGTGGCGGTGTGCTGACGCAAAATCCGGGGTATTGAGGGAGTCAATCAAAACCTGCGGTGTCATCCTGAGCGTAGCGAAAGACCTCGTTGGACGACCGGATAGTCGGCGGTCACCTACCGCTGGGTCACCGGCTAAGTGTCCGGTCGTCCAACGAGGTCCTTCGCTGCGCTCAGGATGACAGTTTTGGCGTGGCGTTTCAAATGTGTTTTTCTATGAAAATATCCCACCAGTTGCTCGCCTCTCTTGCCCTACTCGCCCTCACCGCCTGCACCACCCCCCGCGCCAGCAACCCATCCAGCCAAACGACCCAGGCCATCAGCGACGATACGCTCTACAAACGGGTGCAGTACAACACGTTCCAGTACTTCTGGGACGGGGCCGAACCCCAGAGCGGCCTGGCCCGCGAGCGGTTTCACGTCGATGGCGTGTACCCGCAAAACGACAAAAATGTAGTGACGACTGGCGGTGGCGGGTTCGGGGTCATGGCGATTCTGGTGGGCATCGAGCGGGGCTTCATCACCCGGCCGCAGGGGCGGGAGCGGCTGGAGCGCATCGTAAGTTTTCTCGAAAAAGCCGACCGCTTCCACGGGGCCTGGCCCCACTGGCTCAACGGCGAAACGGGCCGGGTGAAACCCTTCAGCCCCCGCGACGACGGCGGCGATCTGGTCGAATCGGCCTTTCTGGTGCAGGGACTGCTCTGCGTGCGCCAGTATTTTCGCGAGGGTTCGGAATCGGAAAAAACGCTCGCCGCCCGCATCGACACGCTCTGGCGGGAGGTGGAGTGGAACTGGTACCGCAACGGCAAAAATGCGTTGTACTGGCACTGGAGTCCGCGCCACGAATGGGCCATGAATTTTGCCGTGTCGGGTTACAACGAATGCCTGATCATGTACGTGCTGGCGGCGGCTTCGCCCACACACGGCGTCCCGGCGGCGGTGTACCACGAAGGCTGGGCCAAAAACGGGGCCATCCGTTCGGACAACGTGAAGTACGGCTACCCGCTGATTCTCAAACACAACGGGGCCGAAGAGTACGGCGGGCCGCTGTTCTGGGCGCACTACTCGTTCGTTGGCCTCGACCCGCGCGGCCTACGCGACCGCTACGCCGACTACGAAGCGCTCAACCGCAACCACACGCTCATCAACCGGGCCTGGTGCCTCGAAAATCCGAAAAAATTCAAGGGCTACGGCGAGGAAAGCTGGGGCCTCACCGCCAGCTACTCGCCGAAGGGTTACGCGGGCCACAAGCCCGGGTCGGATGACCTGGGCGTGATTTCACCCACCGCCGCGCTCTCGTCGATGCCCTACACGCCGGAATACTCCGCGCAGGCCATGCGGCATTGGTACACCACGTTCGGCGAGCGGCTGTTTGGTCCTTACGGATTTTATGACGCTTTCAGCGAAACCGAGAACTGGTTCCCCCAGCGGTACCTCGCCATCGACCAGGGGCCGACGGTGGTGATGATGGAAAACCACCGCACGGGCCTGCTCTGGAAGCTGTTCATGAGTTGCCCCGAAGTGCAGACCGGGTTGAAAAAATTGGACTTTCAAAGCCCCGCTTTGTCGGGATCGCGCTGAGGGAGTGGAGGATGCTTTGTGGAAGAACCGGGTGCTGAAAGAGCCGCACTATAAATTTTCCAGAAAACTTTATGAATGCTTTGGTAAACAGTGGATTACTGCGATGGATGAATAGGTAAATCCGGGAAATTCGATAGGTTTGAGAAGCTGAAAATGGAGGGTCACCCTGAGCGGAGTCGAAGGGTGTGCGGTGGGCCAGCGCTGACCAGCCGCACACCCTTCGACTCCGCTCAGGGTGACCCTCCATTTTCAGCTTCTTCCTGTGCCACCTAACCTGTTCTTCCCCATGAAATCTTTTACTCCTGTTCAGCGTCGGAACGTCGTCAAACAACTCCTGGCTGGTTCGTTGTCCACGGTGCTGGCTCCAACACTCGGTCAAAACCGACCGGTCTTGCCCCCGCCGGGTGCCGTCGGGGAGGAAGCGTATTGGGAACTGGTGAAGCAGCAATTCGCGGTTCCGGCGAATCGAATCATGCTCAACGCGGCAAACCTCTGCCCTTCGCCGTACTTCATCGGCGAGAGCGTGCAGGAGGGAGTCCGAGTTTTTCAGTGCCTGGTGATTGACTGAAACCCTTCGCCGTACTTCATCGGCGAGAGCGTGCAGGAGGCCATCCGGGGTTTGGGAAAAGACGTGTCGTTTCAACACCGCGCCCAGTACGGTGAGCGCCGGAAAAAATCCATCGAGGCGCTGGCCGCCTACGTCGGCGTCGGTAGCGACGAAGTGGGCATTACCCGGAATACCTCGGAGAGCAACAACCTCATCGTCAACGGCCTCGACCTGAAGCCGGGCGATGAGGTGATTTTGTGGGACCAAAACCACCCTTCCAACGCCTACTCCTGGGAGCAGCGGGCCAAGCGATTCGGGTTCAGCGTCAAAAAAATCAGCGTTCCGGCTGCGCCGCAATCGAGGGCCGACCTGGTCGCGCCCTTCGCGCAAGCCATCACGGCCAACACCAAAGTCATTGCCTTTTCACACATTTCCAACACGAGTGGCATCGCGCTGCCCGCCAAAGAGATTTGCCAACTGGCGAAAGACAAGAACATCCTGACCCTGCTCGACGGCGCGCAATCGTTCGGAATGCTGGACCTGAACCTGAAGGAAATCAACCCTGATTTTTTCAGCGGCAGCACCCACAAATGGCTGATGGGGCCGCTGGAAAACGGCATTCTGTACATCAACCGGGAGCGCATCGGTCGGGTGTGGCCCAGCGTCATTAGCGCCGGGTGGAAGGAAAGTAGCCAGTCGGTGGACGAAAAATTCTGCGTACTCGGCCAGCGCAACGACACCACCCTGGCGGGCCTGCCCGAAATTATCGCGTTTCACCAACGCATCGGAAAAGCGAAAATCGAAGCGCGGACGCGGGAATTAGCCAGTCAGTTGAAAAAGCAGCTTCAGGCCAAACTACCCCAGGCTACCTTCGTGACGCCCCTTTCAGATTCCCTCAGCGCGGGCGTGGTGGTGCTCAACCTGCCCGGCAAAAAGCCCGCCGACGTAACCGGGGCACTCTACCAGCAGCACGGCATCGCCGCCGCCCCGTCGGGTGGCATCCGGCTCTCGCCGCACATTTACAATACGTTGGGCGATATTGAGAAGGTGGTACAGGCGTTGGTTTCCATCGCAACGTAAACGCTCTTTCGGCGGTCACCCTTCGACTCCGCTCAGGGTAACCGCCGGGAAAACAAACGCACGCCCTACTCAAACTGAAACGCGAAGTACGTGCAGGGCCGGGTGCCGGTGTTCTGAATCGCGTGGGGCACGTTGGACTCCAGAAAAATGATGTCCCCGACGCGGGCCGGGTACAGGGTGCCGTCGATGCTTTCCTGGGCTTCGCCGTCGATGAGCAGCAGAATTTCCGCCGCCCGGTGGGTGTGGGGCGGGTGGCTCCACAGGCCCGGCTTGAGTGTGCTGACGTGCATTTCAAAACGGCTCGTCAGGACGGTGGGCCGGTCGAAAAAGCGCCGGATGCCGCCTTTGGCGTGGCCTTGAAACGCTAGTTCGCGGTAATCGATCCAAAACGACCCACCCGCCCGCCGACCCCGCGCCGAGTCCGCCGGGGTGCTGGATTCGTAGCGCATTACGAAGTACGTGGCGGAGGAATCGCCCTTGTTTTCAAAGCCGTGGCTATCGCCGGGCAGCATCAGCGCCACGCTGCCGGGGCCGAGGGTGGCGGTTTTGTCTTCAATCGTTACGGTCAGACTGCCTTCTTTCACGATGAGCAATTCTTCGTCGGCATGCCGGTGGGCGGGGTGTGGGGCCTGGTGGGGTGGGAGGGTGGTGGCATGGATTTTCAGGTGCTTAAAATCCCGCGTACTGCCTTCCAGCAGCACCCGTTGCTTGGAGTTTGCTTTTTTGGAAACGGCGGCGCTCTGCCAGGCGTAAATCTGGGCAGGGAGGGTTTGAGCGGGAAGAAGGTGGGCCAGACCAATCAAAACCGCAAGGCACAGAAATCGCTGCATCGTTGGGAAGGTTAAGGGACTAGTCCGCTTGGTAGTCGGAGTCACGACTCGGACAATAGAAAGAGGGCGTTAGCTCGTTTTTTTATCGTTCGCCTTCTTCGAGGCCTTTTCTAAATTCCGCGCCACTCTAAACGTCACCAGCTTGGAAATTAACGGTAAAGGCAGGGGCTGGTCATGCGGAAATTGAATCGAGCCTTTGCCGGTTTTGTAGGCGGAAAGGGCTTCCTTAAACGTTTCATTGGCGGTCGGTAAGGCATAAAAACCAAGGTGATTTTTGAAGGCAGCAAAATACACCAAATTGCCGTTCAGCGTGAACGTCGGCATGGCGTATTTGATGGTTTCCTCGGCATCGGGTGCGGCGGCTTGAATCGTTGCCCGGACTTGTTGCAACCGTTCCTGAATGGCGACTGGAAAGCTGGCGATGTACTCGTCGATGGTGGTGGGTTTGGTGGGGTTCATGAGGATAGAGTAGGTTTCAGTTGGTTCTCGCTGGCGCTGGCTTGCACTCGCTGGCGCTGGCTTGCAGCCAGCGCCGCCTTTCGGCAGGCTTCTTAGCCTGCATGCAATCGTGTTAAACCAGCAGCATCACATCCAGCAAAGGCATCTCGGTCGTGTAGTAATTCTTGGCCGAGCTATACAACCATTCTTCCGGGCGGCATACGAACCCCGCTTTCACGGGATTATTATGCAAGTAATCCAATTTTTGCTGCATTACTGGTGGCGTAAACAGCACAATAGGGTGGTTGTCGTGCTGCCAAAACTGGTATTTATCGTTACCTGCTTTCTTCCGCCCGGCTCGCTCAAACATCCAGAGCAGCCACTCCTTTCGGCTTTCCACCGGGTTTTCTTCAATAGCCGCCAGGATGCGTTTAGCGGTGAATTGTTTCATATCCCTGAGCGTCTCTTCCATTCGGCGTCCCCTCGTGCTGATAATGAGGTGAAGGTGGTTAGTCATCAGGCACCAGGCGTGAATGTTCAGGTCTTTTTCCTGCTGACAATAGCGCAGGCTTTCCACCAGAATGTCTTTGTACTCGGTGCGCGTGAAGGCATCAATCCAGTAGATTACCGAGGACGTGGTGAAATAAAGCTCGGTTTGGTCGACAAATTTATACTTGCGGCTCATAGCAGAGGAGGTTGAGAGGAGCCGTAAGGTATTGGGTTTAGGTGAGTTGGTTACTACCGCAGGCTAAGAAGCCTGCTGAAGGGAGGCACTGGCTGCAAGCCAGCGCCAGCGGGGCGCAATTACATAAATTTACGTCGTCGGAAAGCATTTATATCTGCTGAAGAAAGTTGAAACCATTCACCATTTAGGCGCTTTTCAGCGAAACGCAAATGCCAATATCTTTCTATACCGACAGGGTCATCTGTAGATATGCGGTGAATTAACTGTGCTTCAAAAGGCAACTGAAGCTTGATTTCCCTATCTCTTCGGAGAGCATCATTTGTTCTACCAATTTTGTAATAATTTTTAGACTTGTATAAATATACAAAACCGAAAGGTACCTCATTCGATAGTACCTCATTATTAGATAGCTCTTCTAAAGAAGTTTGAGGAAAATAATTCAGAATATCAATGAAATTATTTTTGATACAATATTCTTTTACTGCATCAATTAATCCACCTTTGTTACCAAATCTTTTATAAAATACGTAACTGTTTAGGTAGCCCATTGGAAACTACCACCGAGAACGTTGGTT
>CAXTIG010000005.1:0-204680 GCA_964244295.1 uncultured Cytophagales bacterium | reverse complement strand
AAGGAGGGGAATCGTTGTTGTTATTTTATTTCTTTCTTCTACTTTCCTTCCTCTACTTCTTCGCCACCTTCTTCCGTGCCGCCCGCGACACGGCCCGGCGGCGGCGTTCGAGTTCGCGCTTGATGAGCGAAAACTCCCGGCTGGCCTGCCCAGCCACGGAGGTGTTTTCCTCGGCCCGGCGGAACAGGTAGGGCATCACCGTTTCCACGGGGCCGTAGGGCACGTATTTGGCCACGTTGTAGCCCGCTTTGGCGAGGTTGTAGCTGATGTTGTCGCTCATGCCGAGGAGTTGGGCAAACCAAAAGTGCGGATCGTTGGCGGCGATGCCCCGGCGGTTCATTTCGTCGGCGAGGTACAGGCTGCTGTATTCGTTGTGGGTGCCGAGGCAGATGCTCACCACGTCGCGGTTTTCGAGGCAGAAATGCACGGCCCGGTTGAAATCGCGGTCGGTTTCTTCCTTCGTGCCGTGTACGGGTTCGCAGTATTCCATCTCGTGGGCGCGCTGGCGTTCGCGCTCCATGTAGGCCCCGCGCACCAGTTTCGCCCCCAGGCTATAGCCCGCCTGCCGGGCGGTTTCGGTGGCCTGCCGGAGGTTTTCGTAGCTGTCGCGGCGGTAGAGTTGGTAGGTGTTGTACACCACGGCCTGCTTGGTGTTGTAGCGGGCCATCATTTCGTAGGCCAGGCCGTCGATGGTGTCCTGAATCCAGGTTTCTTCGGCGTCGACGAAGATTTTGACGTGCCAGTCGTGGGCGGCCTGGCAAAGTACGTTCACCCGTTCGCGGACGCGCTGGAAGGCGGCTTGGTCGGCTTCGTTGAAGTCGTCGCCACTCTGGGCTTTTTCGAGGAGTTCAGTATCGGCGATGCCGGTCACTTTAAACACGGCGAAGGAAATGGCGGGTGTCTTGCTGGCTTTCTCGATGGTGTGGAGCAGTTCCTGCACCGTGGCGTCGAAACTCTTTTCGGAAGCCTCGCCTTCGACTGAGTAGTCGAGGATGGTGCCCACGTGGGCGTGGTCGAGTTTTTCGATCGTTCTGCCGCAACCGGCGATGCTTTCACCCCCGCAGAAGTGGTCGAAGACGGTGCTTCGAATCAGGCTTTTGATGGGGAATTTGAGGTACAAAAAAAGCTTGATGAAAAAAGTGCCTATCTTTACGAGCCAGTTTTGGTTCATGGCCGCGAAGATCAGATAGGTTTTCTTGAGTTGCCAGTCGGATTGGTCGGCGAAGGCCGTTGAGGTGTCCTCGAACGACATTTTATGGATGGTTTTCCGCCCCCCGGTGGGGTGAACGGCGGTTGGCATCTTGGTCATAATGCGAAATCCCTTGTGCCAGGATCTTTAGTGAGGTGGTGAAAGTTTGAAAAAACGTACTCAAAAAGCAAAGTATTTTTCCAAAAAAGAGGAACTGCACAGGCTTAGATTCTTACTGCTAAAAAGGATTGCAAAGATACGGCATCAACTTGTAAAACACATCCTTCGGCCCGGATTTGAATCCGCGACGTACCATTCGCCGCTACCGATTGAATTCCAGCCGATTCCCACCCATTTCCCATTTCCATTGACCGAGAAACCATGAGCGCGAAGCTGGACATTACCCCCCTTCAGGACTGGATCGACACCGGCGGCAAACCGCTGATTATCGCCGGGCCGTGCAGTGCCGAAACCGAAGAGCAGGTACACGAGACCGTCACTCAGATTGCCAAAGAAGGCTACGCCCACGTCATCCGGGCGGGCGTGTGGAAGCCCCGCACCCGGCCCGGCTCCTTCGAGGGGATGGGCGAGGCGGCCCTGCCCTGGCTGCAAGCCGTGAAAAAAGAAACCGGCTTGCCCATCGCCGTCGAAGTAGCCACGCCCGAACACATCGAACTGGCCCTGAAATACGGCATCGACATCCTCTGGATTGGTGCCCGCACGACGGTGAACCCCTTCAACGTGCAGGAAATCGCCGACGCGCTGAAAGGCGTGGACGTGCCGGTGTTGGTGAAAAACCCCGTCAACCCCGACCTCGCGCTGTGGATTGGGGCCTTCGAGCGCCTGCAAAATTCGGGCATCAAAAAGCTGGCGGCCATTCACCGGGGTTTCTCCAATATGCAGGAGACGAAGTTTCGCAACAGCCCGTTCTGGCAGATTGCGATTGAACTGAAAACGCAATTCCCCCAACTGCCCCTCATCGGCGACCCCAGCCACATGGCGGGCAAGCGGGCGTACCTCTTCGAGTTGGCCCAGCGGGCGCTCGATTTGAACTACGACGGCCTCATCATCGAAAGCCACCGCGACCCCGACAAAGCCTGGAGCGATGCCGCCCAGCAACTCACACCCGCCGCCCTCGGCGAGATGCTCCACGATCTACAAACCCGTAAAGCCACCTACGGGGCCGAATACCAGAACGAACTCGAACACCTCCGGGCCAAAATCGACAACCTCGACCGCGAACTGCTCGAAGTGCTGGCCGCCCGGATGTCGGTCGTCGAAAAACTGGGCGAGTACAAGCGCGACAACAACGTGGCCGTGCTCCAACTCGACCGCTGGAAGCAAGTCCACACCAGCCGCGCCGAACTGGCTAAAAAGATGAACCTCTACCCCGAAACGGTGGAAGAACTCTTCAAACTCATCCACCTCGAATCGATCCGGAAGCAGACGGAGGTGATGAATCAGGTTCAGGCTTGAATTAAGGTTTGAGGGTTTGATTGGTTGAGGTTTGAAAGAAAAGCCCGCTGCATTCTGGGATGCGGCGGGCTTTTTCTATGCCATTCTCTCAACCCAGGCTCGTTCATTTTCCGTCAGGCCGTAGAGTTCGTACGCCAGGTCATTAATCTGTTTGTCGGTGGCGGTGATTTGCGCCTCGGTTTGCGGCAGCCCCTCCTTTTCGGTTTTAAATGCCGTCAACCAGTCTTTTTGCTGGGTTGGCGTAAGCGTAGTACCCGCTTTGGCGAGTTCGGTCAGCAAGAAACACGATAACGTTACGATTTACGGTCAACAACAGCAGGGTCAAACGGCACCGGCTCCACTTTGTGGTTAAAAAGCCAAAGCACTTGATTCACCTTATCGAGCCGCAAGGTGGCTTTGCCCTGCTCCAGGTCGCGCACGAACCGCAGCCCGACGACCGCTTTGTAGGATAACTCCTCCTGCGTCAGTACCGCCCAGTCCCGCCCGGTTGCGCCAGTCTCTGATGAATTCTGAGAACCGTTGGCATGATTGACACCGTCCGGGTATAGTTTGGGGTAAAATGGTAGTGAAAATCCACCTGACCAGGTCTAGTTGACTTGAGTAGGTCTCAACTGGGTAGGAGTAGTTGCTGACTGAGGCCAGCCGCAGTGGAACTGGTTTTACTCAGCAACTACTCCTACCCGAGTCTCCTGAAAATTACTTCAAGGCACAGCGCTCAGATTCCTGATTCTGTTCAGCGGCAACCGATGCTTCCCCAACTGGGGTCGAAAATACTGCCCCAGCATTTGTAGCACTGCTTCGAGCCGGGGGAGGTCGCCCAGGCCAGGTTCATGCCCAGCTTTTTCGTTGTGGCGATGCTGTTCACGGACAACGAAACGTTGGTGGCCCCGGCGGGAACGTAAAACTGCGAGGTGTAGCCCGCTGAAATTTTTTCGGAGGCCGACTCCTCCTTTGAATTATAGGTAAAACTGCACCGGACCTCCGTGACGAACGAGGACTGATTGAAAACCGATAAGTAGCCCTCGCCGGGGTTCAAAGCGCGGGAGGTCGATCCTTTGGTCGCGGTTTTCCACCAACCGACAATGCCGGTGCCAATCTCTACGATTGGCTTTGTAATGGCTTCGGTGGCCGAAACCGCATCGACGGGTAACGCCTCACCGTACACGGCCTGAAACGCGGGGTCGTTGCGGGTAGCCAGGCGGCCGTTTTCGTTGGCAACGCGAATACCGATGTCGATGGCTCGCGGATTGACCAACACCGCATCGACCCGCACTTTGTCGAAATAACGGCGGATGGAGCTTTCCGATTCAAACGTCCAGACGCAGGTTTTTGCTAACTGGCTCGTCGTGTTGCGCACCTGAACGGCCTCTTTCGAGGCGGTGAGCAGCATCGGTTTCGAGGCCTCCGACATCCCGGCGTTGAGTCCGATGCCAAACCAGCAGCGACTGATGCCCTTCGACACGAAGTAGTCTTTTACTTCCTGCACGTTGGTGTGGTAATCGATGGAAAGCCCTTCGTTGGCTTCTAGCGGCAGGACGTTGTCGAAGGCACCCCGGTCGGCGTAATTTCCCATCGAATACAGAATCTGGATGGCAGCGGGCAGTTTTTCGCGGAGCAGCCGTTTCAGTTCATCCAGGCGTTCGGCGGTTTTGATGTCTACGTATAGCAAGGCCCAGTGCGGATTGCGTTCAGCCAGGGTTCGGGCGGCATCCAGCCAGTCGGACAGTTTCGTGGAGCCAACGTTGGCAAAATCGTGCTCGACAAACCAGGCCGGATCGGCACCAGCCACGGGTTTGCCGTAGCGCACGTCGAATTCAATGGCGTTGGCTCCCCGGTTGAGGGCATCGGTCAGCAGCGACGGCGAATTGCAGCGGTGAGCCACCACGTACAGTGGGCGCGCGGCGACTTTGGGGGCCGCCTGCGGCCCCCTGGCCCCGGCGTCGATTTTCCACTGGGCGCTCCACCAGCCGGGGGCACCCAGGGCACCAGCCACCAGCGGCCCGCCTTCGACGTGGAGGTACGCCTTCGTGTAGCGGTTGACGAGTTGGTAAAAACCCTCCACGGGTTTGAGACTCCACTGGGCGCTCCACCAGCCGGGCTGAACGGTACCGGCTTGCAGCGGCCCGCCTTCGACGTGGAGGTAGCTGCCCGTGGTAGCGTGCTTGAGGCGGACAAACTCAGGCTCGGTGGCAGTTTCCACCAACCATGTGTCCGTCGCCGACGGCGAGGTACTCAGGGTACCGCCGGCCAGGCTGATGGATTGGTTGGTGTAGCGATTCACCAGTTTGGTGGGCGTTTGGGCCAACGATGCCAGGCCGAAGGGCATCAACAGGGTAAGGGCAATGGCGGGCTTGGCCCGCCGGAGTAGGGTGGTCGGATTGAACGGGCGCATGAGGTTTGGGTTTAAATCGCGTTACTCGCAGTTGTTATTCCACTGGGGTGAGAAGATGGTCGCGTAGGTTTTAAAGCAGACTTTCGGGGTAGCGGCGTAGGATTGGCTAAAAATCTCCCGCCCCGTCGAGGTCCATCCGGTGATTTTTATCTCGCTGGCGTTGCCCGGAATGGTCATCGTTTTCTTGTTGCCCAGCGCCATGTCGCCCGTGGGAATGACGTAGGGAACTTTGACGCCGTTCACCGTCAGAAAGTAAAACAGTTGATACCGGGCCACGTACCCGCTTTGGTTGAAAAACGTCACGGAGCCATCCTGAGCGAGTGCGGTTACGGGGGCGCTGGGCTTGGGCATCAGCAGCGGGTATTCTTTGGCATTGGAGCGTTCCATCACGCCGTCGGCGCTCGATACGTGCTCGATGGTCATTTTGGCCCCTTCGAATTTTGCCAGGAGGTAGTTGCTGTACGAGGCGGCTCCGCAGAAGAAGACCGGCGTTTTTCCGTACATCGTCGTGCTGCTGTAGGATTTTTCGCCAATAGATTCGTGAATGTGACCGACGATGACGGCGGAGACCTGGTAGGTGGTCAGCAGGTTGGCGAATTGTTTGGACAGGGCTGTGAAATCAGGTCGGTTTTTAACGGGTCGGCCTTCCTTCGGATTCGGATTTTTTTCCCCTTTGGGATGCAGCACCGACCAGTCTTCCAGCCCGTCGTGGTACATCAGCACGATGGCTTTCCCCGCGTTGCGGGCCTTCGCCAGGTCGTTGGCCAGCCAGTTCAGGGAGTTGGTGATTTTAACCGTTTTGCGTTTGGCTGCCCCGATGGTCACGTAATTGCTCCATTCGCGCTCGTACAGCGGGTGGTGCTGGGCCTGCACGAAATGCACGTTGCCTTCGTCCCAGGAATACGACAAACTGCCCGAAATTTCGGTAACCAGTGAAGGAGCCTCGTAAAAATCCCGCACTTTGTAATCGGTGTTGGGGTAGTTTTTCGCCTTCAACTGCTCCACCATGTACTCGACCATGCGGTTGGACGCGTGGTTTTCGTAAGCGGCTTCGACGTTGTTGGAGTAATCGTGGTTGCCCAGCCCTACGTGCATCGGGACTTTCAGGTCGGCGTAGATTTCCTTGAATTTATCCAGCTCTGCTTTGTGCCCGTAGGCGGTCAGGTCCCCGTCGATGACCACGCCCCTGACCGTGCCCAGTTGCGCCACCAACTCGTTCATCGTTTTCAGGTGGTCGCGGTTGTATTTCTCGGATGCCGCGTTTTTTTCGGGGCCTTCCGGCAGTTTTTCTTTGTCTACCCAGGGGTACTGCGTATCGGAGGCGAGAATCATGTGAAACGCACTCGTGGTCGTTACCCCGTCGATTTTCCATTGGGCGCTCCACCAGCCGGGGGCACCCAGGGCACCGGCCGTCACCGGCCCGCCTTCGTTGTGAACATACGCGTTCGTGTAGCGGTTGACGATCTGGTAAAAACCATCCACCGGTTTGAGGGTCCACTGGGCGCTCCACCAGCCGGGTTGAATGGCCCCGGCCCGCAACGGCCCGCCTTCGACGTTTAGGTAACTGCCCGTGGCGACGTGCTTGAGGCGGACAAACGCCGCTTCGCCGGTTTTTTCCACCAGCCAGGTATCCGAGGCCGAGGGCGACGTAGCCAGCGCACCGTTGACCAGACCCAATGGTTCGTTTTTGTAGCGGTTCACCAGTTTGGTGGGCGATTGGGCCTGGGCGAAGGCAGCCAGGCCGAGGGCCATCGAAAAGACGGCAAGCCGCCGGACGTACTCCCGGCTGAAGCGGGTAATCCACAAAGAAAGAAAGTGCTTTTGCATTGACTTAGAACGGTTTGGGGTGTAAAGCGACCGGTTGAGAACGGGACAAAATTGCGGCGCGGGGCCAGGCCAATCAATCACCCGGTCGGGTGAAATACGGCGGGTGCTGTGGACTTAAAATCACCCGGCCGGGTGATAGCCTGCTGCGCGGTTGGGATTTACTTTTGCCTAAATTTCACCAGCATGGCACAGACCCGCATCGGCCTCATCGAAGACAACAAGGTCATCCGCGACAACGTCTCCCGGTTTATCGACTTCCACGAGGAGTTTGCCGTCACGATGATCCACGGCTCGGTCGAGTCGTTTTTTCGGGCGCTTCAAATCGACCCGCGCCTCCGACCCGACATCCTGCTGCTCGACATCGGTCTGCCGGGAATGTCGGGCCTGGAAGCCCTGCCGCTGCTGTTCGAGCAAATGCCCGAAGTGGACGTGGTCATGCTCACCACTTACGAGGAAGAAGACGTGATTCTGACCGCCCTGTGTTCGGGGGCGTGTTCGTACATTTCCAAGAAAGCCAGCCTGCCCGAAATCGTGGAGGCCCTGCGGGTGGTCGTGAACGGTGGTTCGTATATGTCGCCCTCCATTGCCCGCGAAATCGTCAACCACCTGATGGGCGGGCGGGTGAGCAAGGCGACGATTTTGAGCGAGCGTCAGAGAGAGATTCTGAAAATGCTGGTCGATGGCAAAAGCTATTCGACCATCTCCAACCAGCTCTTCATTTCGGTCGAAACGGTGCGCACCCACATCAAGAAACTGTACAAAGTGTTGCAGGTCAACAACAAAACGGAGGCGATTACGAAATACATGAAGGGGCAGATTGGGTGAAAAAGGTGCTGAAAAAAGGGCGCGTTTACGAAAAAAATGCGTTCTTGCGGAAGCCGGTCAACGCATCCATCACCCACCACCCCGCCTTCACTTGAACCCCAAACCACCCCGTGTTAGCTGGCTGAGTAGCGCGCTCGGTTGCCTGGTGCTGGGGCTGTTTTCTTCCTGCGGCGCGTCAGACCCGTCGGCCCCGCCCCCGGCCAGCCTCCACGTCGTACCCATCCGGGGCCGCGTGATTGCCCTCGACACGATGCCGCCCGCGCGGGTACTGCCGCTCGGCGAACAAAAGCAGGTGCCGGTGGGTACGCCGACCGCCGTACCGATGAACGACCTCGACCAACCCCTGCGCACTACCGTGGTGGCGGCGGGTACGCCCGTGGTGAGGGTGCCCGGCCAGGACTCGGTGTTGCCGCCCAGGGTGGTGTCGCTTACCCGGAAAACCGGACCGCTGGGTCTGCCCCAAACGGTCGTGGCGCAGGCCCCCTACACCCGGGAATACAATCCGTTCAACTTCACACTATTCGGAATCGCGCAGGGCATGCTGGAAAGCCAGACCCACACGATGTGCCAGGACCGCTCGGGCAACCTCTGGTTCGGGACGTTCAACGGCATCTCCAAATTCAACGGCAAGACGTTTGAAAATTTCACCCGGCAACAGGGCTTCGCCGACAACTTCACGCAGTGCATCGTTGAAGACCGGGCGGGCAACCTGTGGTTTGGATTTCGGAAGGGCGTGTCGAAATACGACGGCAAAACCCTCACCAACTACACCCTCAGCGCCGGAACGGAGCACGACTACGTCAGTACCATTCTGGAAGACCGCCGGGGTGCCATTTGGATCACGACCCGCACCCACGGCGCGTTCCGGCTGGACTCCTCCGGCACCACCGCCCTCTGCTTTGGCGAAAAGGAAGGATTGGCCAACGCTGTGTATTCGATGGTGGAAGACCGCCGGGGAAACCTGTGGTTTGGTACCCAACGGGGCCTGGTGAAGTACGATCACCGCCAGTTTACGCACTACACCCGGCAAACGGGCTTGGCCCACGAGGTCGTCATGGGTGTGCTGGAAGACCAGGTCGGCCACCTCTGGCTCACCACCTGGGGCGGCATCACGAAGTTCGACGGCCAGCGGTTTCACCACGTCACGGGGCTGGCGGCGGGGTGGGTTACCAACCCCGCCGAAGACCGATCGGGTCGCCTTTGGTTTGGCGTGGTGGGGGGCAACGAAAAAGCCGGCACCATCTGGCTGGGTGGGTCGGGTGGGGGGTTGTACCGCATTGACCCCACCCAGGGCAGCATCGCCCACTACACCACCGATGTCGGCCTGCCCGACAACGAAGTGATTACTACCCTGGAAGACCGCACCGGAACGCTGTGGTTTGGTACGTTCAAAGGCGTGGCCAAGTACGGGAAACTGTTCAACACCCTGACGCAGCAAGACGGGGTGATCAGCAACTCGGTGCAGTGCGTCATCGAAGACCGGCACCGCAACCTGTGGGTGGGCGCACAAACTGGGGGCGGGGCTTCGTACTTCGACTTTGGCAAACGAACGATCTTCAATTTTTCCCCCAAAACGGGCCTCAGCGACGAAAACGTCATTAGCCTGTGCGAAGACAAACGGGGCAACGTGTGGTTTGGAACCATCGCCCACTACCTGACCCGGCTGAACGCCGACCGCAACACGTTCACCCAGTTCACCGACAGCGGCGGGTTCGTCACCTGCGTGCTGGAAGACCGGGCGGGCAACCTTTGGTACAGCTCCCGCGACCGGGGGGGCGTGTTCCGGATCAACCGGGGCACCAACACCCGCACCCACTTCACCACCCAACAGGGACTTTGCCACGATCAGATCATTCAAATCTACCAGGACCGGGCCGGGAATCTGTGGTTTGGTACCTTCGGGGGCGTGTCGTGCCTCGACCCGAGCGGGCGCACCTTCACCAACTACACCGAGCGCGAAGGCCTGAATCTGACCGCCGTAGCCAGCATGGACCAAGACCAGCGGGGCGACATGTGGTTCGGCACCCTGGACCGGGGCATCACCCGCCTCGACGTGCGGCACCAGACAGCCCTGCACCTCACCGAGCGCGAGGGCCTGAGCAGCAACATCAATTTCGGACTGTTTGAAGACCGCGCCGGGAACCTCTGGGTGTCGGGCCGCACCGGCCTGAGTCAGCTCCCGAAGTCGGTGTTGCAAGCCCTGGCGACGCGCCCCGCGACCCCGCCCCCGGTGCTGTTTAAAACCTATACCCCCGAAAAAGGCCACCTGGGTTTCGGCATCGGCCGGTATTACATCGTGGAAGACCACCGGGGGCGCATTTTGTTTCCTACGATGAACGGGTTGGTCGTATTCGACCCCAGGGAAGACCCGCCCGAGGCCGATACCCTCACGCTGCAACTGACGCGCGTCAGCCTGTTCAACGAACCCATCGCCTGGAAAAAAGACAGCAGCTACACCCTGAAAAACGGTGTCCGTGCGGGCGGAATCGGGTTTGACAGCCTCGCCACGGCCTACCGCATTCCCCAGGGTCTTAGCCTGCCGTATTCCAGCAATTTCATTTCCTTCGACTTCGTCGGCATCAACACCAATACCCCCCAAACGGTCGCGTACCAATACCAACTGGAGGGCCTGGGAAAAACCTGGAGTGCCCCCGCCCGGCGTGCCGACGCGGCTTACGGAAACCTGCCGCCCGGCGCGTACACCTTCCGGGTGCGGGCCGTCAACGAAGCCGGTCGCTGGAGCCGGGAATTGCGCTACTCCTTCCTCCTCCGCCCGCCCTGGTGGCAAACCTGGTGGGCCTACGCGCTTTACGCACTGCTCGCTGGCGGGCTGGTTTACGCCATCATCCAGTACCGGGTGGCGCAGGGCCTGGAAAAAATCAGGGCGACGGAAGCCATCCGCACCAAAATATCCAGCGACCTCCACGACGACGTCGGCTCTATTTTATCCGGCCTGGCCATGCAGTCGCAGATGATGGCATTGACGGCGAAAGAAGAACAAAAAGAGCCGTTGAATGAACTCAGCACCATGAGCCACGACGCCATGGAACGGATGCGCGATACGGTTTGGGCGATGGATTCGCGGAAAGACAAGTACGAAAACCTCATCGACCGGATGCGGGTCTTCGCCGAGCGAAACCTTAATCTGAAGCAGATTTCGCATGAATTTGAGATTGAGATTGACGACGCCCGGAAATTCATCGACCCTCAAAAAAGGCAAAACATCTACCTGATTTTCAAGGAAGCCATCACCAACCTCTGCAAGCACGCCGACGCCACGCACGTGATCATTCGGTTTACGCAGGAAAAAGCGCAGTTGCGCTTACTCATTCACGATAACGGCTCCCCTAAAAACCCGGTGAATTCAGACGGACTCGGTTTGCAAAACATGAAGATGCGGGCTGCTCAACTGGGCGGAACGTTGGTGGCGAGCTACGAGGATGGTTTTAAAGTAGAAATGGTCGTGGCGTGATTTTGAAAAGAAACAGAGGAGATGTTTAGGATTTCGATTTTTTAGGTGCGGGGTCACCCTGAGCGGCGTCCGCTTCGACTCCGCTCAGGGTGACCCCGCACCTAAAAAAAGTTCCGGTGGCCTTTTTGAGAAAATCAAGGGCCTCGTCAGTGCAGCACCTTCACGGTGCGGGTTTCCTTCTCCCCGCTTACCCGCAGCAGGTACAAACCCTGGGGCTGACGAACGATGTCCCAGTCGAGGGTCTCGGTTTCCGCCGCCCGCCCGATGGTTTGCTGGCGGATGGTCTGGCCCGTTCCGTTGAACAACGCCAGCCGCAGCGTTTGTCCTTCCACGCCCGTCACGGCAATTCGCAAACGTCCTTCGGGCGGGGGGTTCGGGCTGACGACCACCCGCAAACCGGTTTCATCGGGAGCGATTTCCCGCGTGTTGCCGCAGGTTTTCACCCGAAAATTGGCGCTCCCTGCACTAAACACCTGCGGGTTGCTGCTTACCACGCGGAGTTTGTAGCCGGTCCCGGCGGAGGTGCCCGTTGGAATCACCACGTTGTTCAAGGCCCCGGCGCTGACCGTGCCCAGATTCATCGGTGCGGCGAAACTCCCCACCGAGTTGGAAAGCTGGGCGCTGAAGACGTTGCCCGCCGGAAAAGCACAGCCGCCCGCCGTGAAACTCAGTCGCACCGCTTCGCCCGCGCACTGGTTGTCGCCGCTGACGGTGGGGGTACTCGAAAAAGAAGGCTGGTTGACGCTGAAAGCGGCGCTGACGCTGGAGTACGTACTCGAACCCTCAAAGGTAGCGGCGATGCGTACGCGGTAGCCGCTGCCGGTGGGCGTGCTCTGGGGAATGCTCACGGTGGTGATGCCGGGGCTGACCGGACCCAGATTGACGGGGCTGGCGAAGCTACCCGTGGCATCCGACAACTCGGCCGTAAAGGTGTTGCCTGAGGGGAAGGGACACCCCGTGGCTTTAACCGTAAAGGCCACCTTGACGCTGGCCCCTGCACACACCGGGGTTTGACTCACCGTGGGCGTGGAGTTAAAGTTAGCCGCCAGGCCCGTCACACTAAAGGGATTGGAGGGGCTGCTGGTCAGGGCTGGGGCATTCCCGCTGACAATCTGGATCTGATAGCCACTCCCGCTGGGCGTGCCCGCCGGGATGGTTAGGGTATTGCTCACGCCGGGCCGGGGCTGACGCTGCTCAGAGAGACGGGGGAGTTGGGTGCGCCCAGGAGGTAGGCCGTAAAGGTGTTGTCTGAGGCAAGGCACTCGTTGGCCTCGAAGCTTAGGCTGACGGTCTGCCCGATGCAGGTGGTCGGGGCAGCAGTGACACTCGGGCCACTGGTGTAGGCGGGAGCCGGCACACTCAGGGTGAAGGGATCGCTCCAGACGCCGCCGTTGGAATTGCTCACCAGGAGGTGGTACCTGCATCCGAGAGTTGGAGCGGGCTCAACGTCAGGGTAGTGGAATCCTGTCCTACAACGGGTTCATCGGTATCCTTCTCGTTGCGGTACCATTGGTAGGACAGATTCGTGCCGGTGGCGGCCAGGGTGGTCGATGCCGTACCCCCTACGCAGAGGCTTTGGCTGGCGGGGATGGGCTGTTGGGTAATTACAGGCAGGGCGTTCGGGTTTTCAAGGTAACTAATCACGCCGTCGCCATCATCCGACCCTACCACCAAATCCAAATCGCCTTCTCCATCCACATCGCCCAGGCTCGGAGTGGAATCGCCGCCCAAATTGAAGCCGTCGAAGGGATTGTCAGAATCGGTACGAGCTACGTAGGTAGGGGAAGTGGAAGTACCCGTGTTTTCATAATAGTAAAGCGTACCATCATTGTCTCCCAGGATCAGATCCAAATCGCCGTCGCCATCCACATCACCTAGGCTTAGGGCGGTATCCTCGTCCATGTCAATGGCCTCGAAGGGGTTAGCACTGCCCGTTCGGGCTTCAAAACTGGGTACGCTGGTCGAGCCCGTATTCTCAAAATAGTCTACACTCCCATCAAAGTCAGCCACCACTAAATCCAGATCCCCATCCCCGTCCCCATCGCCCAAGTCCGGACTGGCATCCTCGTCCACTTCAATGCCAGCGAAGGGGTTAGCACTGTCGGTCTGCTCAACGAAGACGGGACTGGTCGCATGATCGGTGTTTTGGTAATACGAGATTTGGCCATTAGAATCCCCTTCCACTCCAATACATCTTCTTCGGCAGCAGCCCGTTCGACGGTATGCTGGCGGATGCTTTGGCCCAAGCCGTTGAATAAAGTCACCGTCAGGCGCTGCCCTTCTATGCCGCTAACGCTAATTTTCAAACGTCCCTCGATGGCCGGGTTGGGACTCACCACCACCTGCAAGCCCGTCTCCTCAAGGGCCACTTCGCGGCTGTTGGTGCAAGCCTTGACCTTAAAGTTGGCGCTGGCCGTGCTGATCAGCATCGGGTTGCTGCTGACGAGGCGGATTTTGTAGCCCGTTCCGGCGGGCGTACCGCCCGGAATGACCACGTTGCCCGTGCCCGCATTGACGGAACCCAGCGGCGTGCCCCCGCCCGCGAAGCTGCCACTGGCATCCGAGAGGTAAGCCGTAAAGGTGTTGCCCGCCGGGAAGGGACACCCCACGGCGAAACTCAGACGTACGGGCTGCCCGGCGCACTTGTTATCGCCGCTGATGGTGGGCGTGGACACAAAGGAAGGCTGGTTAACGGTGAAGGCCGCACTGCTGCTGGAAATCAACGTCGGATCGGCAGTGGCCACCACCCGTACCCGGTAGCCACTGCCGGTGGGGGTACTTTGGGGAACGCTCACCGTGTTGATGCCGGGACTGACCACGCCCAGGGTGGTCGCACTCGCGAAGCTGCCCGTAGCATCGGAGAGTTGAGCCGTGAAGGTAGTCTCCGCCAGCAAGAAGCACGTTCCGGCTTTGACCGTGAAGCTGACCTTGACCACAGCGCCTGCACATACCGGGGTTTGGCTCACCGTGGGCGTGGAGTTGAAGCTGGTCGGAGCATTAATCTGGAAGCTGGCCGAGGTTTCTCCCGGTGCGTTGGCCTCGTTGCCCACCACGCGAATGCGGTAGCCACTGCCAGCGGGGGTGGCCGCCGGAATGGTCAGTTGGTTGATACCAGGGCTGACCGCTCCCAGGGGGGTAGGGGCGGCAAACGAGCCGCTGGAAGAGGAAATCTCTACCGACAAGGGCCCGCCGCTGCCCAGACACGTGGATACGCTCACCGTCACGCTCTGACCGGCGCAGACGGGGCCGCCAGCGAAGACCAGGGCTGCCTGGCTCAGCACCACCGAGGCGGTGTTGTCATCGAAACTGGCCGTGGCCGAATCGGGTTTGCCATCGCCGTTGAAGTCGCCCACCACGACCGAATATGACCTATAGCCCACCGAAAGATTGGTAGGAGCGGAAAAGCCGCCGCTGCCATCGCCCACCAATACCGCAACCAAGTCACTGGTGCCGCTCACCGCCAAATCCAGCTTGTTATCGCCGTTGAAGTCGCCCACCGCCACCGCCGTCGGCGAATTGTTCACCGTTAACTTGATGGGGGTGGCAAAGCCGCCGCTGCCGTCGCCTGGCAGCACGGCAACCTTGTCATCACTGGAAGCATTCACGGCCACATCCTCTTTGCCGTCGCCGTTGAAGTCGCCCACGGCCACTCCATTTAGTTGCCCGCCCACGGTAAATTTGGTGGCCAGGGAAAAGCCGCCGGTGCCGTCGCCCAGCAGCACGGCAATCTTGCCTTCGTTGAAACTGTCGGTGACTAGGTCAAGGTTACCATCGCCGTTGAAGTCGCCCACCGCCACCTGAGTCGGCTCACTGGTCACGCCGAAGTTAGTAGCCGAAAAGTTGCCAGTGCCATCACCCAGTAACACCGATACACTGTAACTGGTGTAATTTGCCACGGCCAGATCGGGATTGCCGTCCTTGTTGAAGTCAGCCACCACTACCGACTATGGATTGGTGCCCACGATGAAGGGGGGTGGGGCGGAAAAGCTGCCGCTGCCGTCGCCCAGCAGTACCGAAACAGTCTTATTGAAGTTAGTACCATTAGTCACGGCCAGGTCGGGGCTACCGTCTTTGTTGAAATCGCCTACCGCTACTGACTGCGCCGCTCCACCCACTGGGAAATTAGTTGCTGGGGCAAAGCCGCCGCTGCCATTGTTCAGCAGCACCGACACATTGCCACCGAAGTAATTGGCCGTAACCAAATCAGGTTTGCCGTCCTTGTTGAAATCGCCCACCGCCACTGAATACGGTCCACCGTCCACGGCGTAGTTCTGGGCGGCTTGAAAGCACTGTCCCCAAGCCGGGCCGCTCAGGACCAGCGTCAACAGAGCCGCCCCCAGGGCGCAGCGGGTTAGGAGCTGGGAAAGGCTACTCCTGCTAAAACAGGTCGTTGAGTTAAAGAAGCGAATTTCGTGTAGGATAGGCATATTAACTCTTAGTGCCCGAAAAAGTGGTAAACCGTTGTTCATGGTTGAAAGAAGTTTTGAGTGTTTCGCCAAAGGTCAGCGATCGCTCACAAACCCACCCTGACCATTGTAACATCGACTCTGACCAGTGTAACATGGCAGAAAAAAAGCCGGCAAATCGCCTTTTTAGCGGAAAGAATCAGGCCTGTCTGGCCCATTCGGAGGGGGTTACGCCGTAGACTTCGCGAAAACTCTGGCCGAAGTACGAGGGATCATCGAAGCCCACCAGATACGCCGTTTCGGCCACGGGATGCCCTTTGGCAAGCAACTGGGTGGCGCGCTGGAGCCGGAAGGTGCGGATGAATTCCGTGGTCGATAGCCCGCTCAACGCTTTGATTTTGCGGTGCAGGTGCATCCGACTCATGCGGGTCCGGGCGACCAGGTCTTCTACCCCGAATGAGGAATCGTCGAGGTGCGCCTCCAGGGTGGTTTGAAGCTGAACCAACAACGGGTCGTTCGGCGGGGGTGCTTCGGTTGCTGGTTTGGTACTGGGGCGGGTTAGCTCCGCCCGAATCTGCTCGCGCAGGTGGCGCTGGCGGTCGAGCAGGTTGCGCACGCGCAGTTGGAGTTCCTGCACGTGGAAGGGTTTGGTCAGGTAATCGTCGGCCCCCGCCGACAGGCCCCGCACCCGGCTGTCGAGGGCGGCTTTGGCCGTCAGCAGAATCACCGGGACGTGGTTGCTGCGCTCGTCCGCCTTCAGGCGCTCACAGAGCGTGAAGCCATCCATCACCGGCATCATCACGTCGCTGATGATCAGATCGGGTACCAACTCCAGCGCCTGGGTCAGGCCTTCCTGCCCGTTTGCCGCCCGGTGAATGAGGTACGACGGGGGCGGACTTTCGGCGATGAAGTCACTCAGTTCCGGGTTGTCTTCCACCAGCAAAATCACCGGCGTTTCGGAAGGATCGACGTCCAACTCCGGGGCAGTTGCCCGTGGAAGGGAACGTTCCGCCGAAGCAGGCAGCGGGGCTTCCCGAACCATCCGGTAGGGCAATCGAACCGTGAAGGTGCTGCCTTCGCCGACCCGACTGCGGACGGCGATGGTGCCGCCCTGCAAGTCCACCAGTTCCTTGACCAACGCCAACCCGATGCCGGTGCCTTGTGGACCTCCGCCGGGTCCTTCATCGACCCGATAAAAACGGTCGAAAATGCGCTCCAGGCTCTCCGCCGGAATGCCCCGGCCCGTATCGTGAACCCGCAACTCAATTCCGTTCCCCTCGGCCAAAGGAGCCAGACTGACCTCGACCTGCCCCCCTTCGGGCGTAAATTTTACCGCATTGGCCACTAAGTTCGAGACGATGCGCTCCAGTTTATCCGGATCAAACCAGTACTCCGCCGACGCCTGGTTGTGGTAGGTAAGCTGAATGGCTTTGGCTTCGGCCCCGGTACCCAGCGCCTGCACCAACTCGCCGACGTGGCCCCACACCGCCTCCACGGGCAGGGCACCCGCTTCGAGTTTCGATACATCGAGCAACTGATTGATGAGCCGCAGCACCTGGTTGGCGTTGCGTAGCACCGGTTGAAGATAGCTTCGCAGCCGGGCATCGCTGGTTTCCTGCACCAGTTTTTCCACCGGCGAAATGATCAGCGTCAACGGCGTGCGGAACTCGTGGGTGATGTTCGAGAAAAACCGGGTCTTCAACTCATCCAGCACCCGCAACTGCTCGGCCTGTTGCTGCTGGCGAATCACGGCCCGCCGCAACCGTAGCCGATTGCGGTACGAGCGACTGAGCAGGTACGCAATGCCGACCAACGCGAGGGCGTAGGCCACGTAGGCCCACCACCGTGCCCACAGCGGTGGGTGAATCCGTACCCGCAGCGTACGCACCCGGTCGCTCCACACCCCCGAGGTGTTGGAGGCGTTCAGCCGCAGCACGTAGCCACCCGGACTCAGGCCGGTGTATACGGCCAGGGGCCGGTCGGTTTCGACCCAGTCCTCATCCAGTCCGTCGAGCCGGTAGCGGTAGCGGTTTTTCCCACCCTTGTTGAATTGCAGGGCCGCGAATTCAATGGTCAGAAAATTCTGGTCATGGGGCAGGTCCAGGTCGCTCACGGCCTGGATGGGGAGCAACCCGGTGGGCGAGTCTGGTTCCGGCTCAACGGGGTGGTTGTTGAGTTGCAGGCCCGTCAGTTCCACGGCGGGCTGGTAAGGGTCGAGTTGAATCTGCCGGGGATAAAAGGCCGTAATGCCTTCGATTCCCCCCGCCAGGATGCGGTCGTCAGGCAGGTGCAGGAAGTGAAAGCGGTTGAATTCGTCGGCCAGTAACCCGTCATGGCTGGTGTAGGTCTGGGCGTGAAACGTGCGGCGGTCCAGCCGGCAGATGCCCTGGTTGGTGCCCACCCACAGGAAGCCCTACTGATCGGGCAGGGCAACGTAAACGACGTTGTTGGGCAGGCCGTCGGCCACCGTCAGGCGGCGGCAGGTGCCGGTCCGTTTGTCGAAGGCACACAGCCCCCCCGCCGAAGGTGCCCACCCACAGGCGGTTGGGGTCCGCCGGGTCCGCCGAAAGACAAAACAGGGCATCGTTGCTCAACGACTGCGGGTCGCGGGGCTGGGGCTGGTGACGAAACCAGCGCACTTCGCCGCTGACGCGGTCAACCCGGCACAGGCCTTCGGTGGCCGTGGCCAGCCACAACGCCCGTTCATCGACGACAAGCTGAAGGACCCTGGAGTGGATGTGGTGCGCAAACCGGTGGGGGAATGGGACCCAGCGCTGGTGGGGTGTGTCGTACCAGACCGTCAGGGAGTCATAAATCGCCCAGACCCGGCCCTGCGGATCGGTACCCAACGGAGCCGCCTGATCCATCTGATAGCCGTAAAACTGGAGGGGAAACGGAATGGTCCGGACCTGTCTGGTACGCAGGTCGAGTTGGTAAAAGGGCGTGCTGCCCACATTGAACCAAAGTTTCCCCGTCCCGTCGAAGGCATGGCGGAAAACGTACCCGGTGGCATTGGGCGGGAAACGCGGAACCTGGTCGTCGGGCACCCCCAGAAAATCCCTCAGCAGGTCGGTCGGAAAGCTCTGGCGGTAGGGTTGGGTCTGAAACGGACTGGCCCGCAGGTTGTACTTGCGCACGCCCACCCCGTTGGTGCCGATCCACAGCACGTCGGAGCGGTCCACGAACAGGGCCTGGCATCGCCAGTCGGGCCGCAAAACGAGTTGTACCCCCTGCCGTTCGTTGAAGCGAAACACCCGGTCGTAGTGGTGGAAATACACGTTTCCCTGAGCGTCGCAGACAACATGGGCCAACCACCAGCGTTCGCCCGGTTCGGCAATGGGAAAGACCCGGCTGTGCCCGGTGCGGGGATCGAGCAGGGTGACGTGTCGACGCGAGAGCAGGAGAATTTCCCCGTTACGGAGCGGACACACATCGCTGAACACCTCGTTGGGAATCGAAGCGGGGTTACCCGCCTGGTGGCGGTAGTGCGTGAACCGACCCGTGCGGGCATCGAGCCGATTCAGACCGGTGGTGGTACCTACCCACAGGATTTCCCGTGCGTCTTCCGTCACGGCCGTGATTCCATCACGGCTCGGAGTAGGGGCATTTGCTGTCTGATGCTTGTACCAGCGAACGGCTTGCGTGCGCAGGTCAACACAGGCCAGCCTGGCCTGACTGAACGTGAGCCAAAGGCGATTCCGGCGATCCGGGTAGTAATTCTCCAGGGTAAGGCGACCGAAGTGCCGCTGGTAAAAGGGCTGGCGGGAAATGGACCGAACGGTTTCGCGTAAGGGATCGAGGAGGTCAAGGTTACCTTGCTCACTGGCTACCCACAGCCGCCCGCCCGCGCCGGGTTTGACGTTGACCACCCCCGAGGAAGCCAGGGAAGGTTTTCCGCTGGGGTCGGGTTGGAAGACCCGGAACCGGCTTCCGTCGTAACGGCACAGCCCGTTGCGGGTGGCCATCCAGATGAACCCCTGGCGATCCTGGGTGATGGCCGGAACGAAGGCCTGGGGCAGTCCCTGGCGATCGGTGAGGCTTTCGGCCTGGGTAGGAAAGGCCGATTGAGCCATTCCCGGCTGGCTCAATCCCATTAAAACCAACAGGTTCCACCGGGCCAGGCCCTTGAGTGAGTGACGTATGAAAACCAGAAACACGAATCGGTTGCGCAAATTGACGTTCAATCTACTGAAAACGCCGGACTTCCGACCGTGCCAGGGGAGAGGGGATGGGGTGATTACCTCAGGACTTTCGCAACAGGTCTTGAGTTTCCCACCGATGGCGCAGATTTTCGCAGAACCCCAAGCACTCGGGGTTCTGCGAAAATCTGCGCCATCGGCAGAACAGAAGATTATCCACAATACTTAAAAAAGTGGCCTTGTTCCCCCGCGAGGTAGGGTAGGAGGTCTCTCCTTTTTCCGGGTTACCGCCTTCCGCGTAGGTTTGCCCGCGTCGGCATCGGATATTTGCGGCCATGACTCCGGCTTTTTTGTTTTGGCTCCTGCTGCTCCTGCCCTTCGCCGGGTTTTTCACCCTGATTTTTTCTGGAAAAAAAGCGAACCTCTGGGCCGGGCCACTAGCCTGCACCCTGACGGCGGCGGGCCTGGCACTGAGCGCCTGGCTAGTGCTGGGGTTTTTTCAAAAAACGCCGCTGTTGCTGCGATTCGACTGGTTTTCGGTCGGTAACACCGCCCTGTCCTTCGGCTTCTACCTCGATTCGCTCACCGCCACCATGCTCCTGCTCGTGCCCGGCGTGGCGCTGCTCGTGCAAATTTACTCGCTGGGGTATTTAAAAGACGAGCCGGATAAAACCCGCTATTTCGCTTTTCTCCAACTCTTCACCGGGGCCATGCTGGGCCTGGTCGTGACGGATAATCTGCTGGTGCTCTACGGCTTTTGGGAACTGGTGGGCCTGGCCTCGTACCTGCTCATCGGCTTCTGGTACCGCCGCCCCGCCGCCGTGCAAGCCGCCAAAAAAGCTTTTTTAATCAACCGAATCGGGGATGTCTGCCTGCTGCTCGGCGTCTTCGGCGTTTTCCGCGAAACCGAAAATTTTCAATTTTCACTTTTCAACTCTCAACTCTCAACTCTCAACTCTCTCCTGCTTTTCGGCGGCGCGGTGGGCAAATCCGCCCAATTCCCCCTCCACACCTGGCTGCCCGACGCGATGGAAGGCCCCACGCCGGTGAGCGCCCTGCTCCACGCGGCCACGATGGTGGCGGCGGGCATTTTCCTGCTGGGGCGGCTCCACCCGGCCCTGGCCCCCAACGCGCTCACGGTCGTAGCGGCGGTGGGGGCCATCAGCACCGTGCTGGGGGCGGTGTACGCGCTTTCGCAGACCGACATCAAAAAAGTGCTGGCCTACTCGACCATCTCCCAACTCGGCCTGATGGTACTCGGCATGGGCGTGGGTGCCCGCGATGCGGCGTTGTTCCACCTGCTCACCCACGCGGCCTTCAAAGCCGGGCTGTTTCTGGCGGCGGGCAGCGTCATTCACGCCCTGCACCACGAGCAACACATGGCCCGGATGGGTGGGCTGCGCCAAAAACTTCCGCTCACTTTTGCCGCCTACGCCGTGTGTGCGGCGGCGCTGGCGGGGGTACCGCTCACAAGCGGATTTTTCTCGAAAGACGCCCTCGTCGCGGCGGCGTTTCGTTGGGCCGAAACAGGGACGAACCCGCTGGCCTGGTTCATTCCGGCGGCGGCGCTCGGCTCGGCGGCGCTCACGGCGGCGTACCTCACGCGGCAGGCGGGGTTGGTGTTTTTTGGGAAATTCAGGGGCAGCGCCGAAACGCTGTCGCACGTCCACGAACCGCCGTTTTCGATGGGCCTGCCCGTGGCGCTGTTGGCCGTTTTTTCGCTGGGCTGGGTGGTTTGGCTGAACCCCTTCGCTGTTGGCGAGGTGCCGATGTGGGTTGAAATCGGGGCCGGGTTGGCGACGGTGGGCGGGGTGGCCGGAGCCTGGTTTACCCGAAGTCGCGCCGCCTCGTCGGTGCCAACGCTCGATAGTTTTTACGAAAAAATCGCCACCACCCCGGTGCTCCGCCTTAGCGCCCTGGCCCGACAAACCGACCGCCGCGCGGTGGACCGCGCCGTGAACGCCGTCGGCGTGGCGGGCGTAGTGACGGCGCACGTCGTCGGCTGGTTCGACCGGGTGGGGGTGGACGGCCTCGTCAACCTCGCCGCCCGGCTGGCCGGAACACTGGGCCAACTCACCCGCCGCAGCCAGGGCGGGCAGGTGCAAGGCTACGTCGTGGCCGCGCTGCTGGGGTTGGGGCTAGTGCTGGGCTGGCTGCTGGTTTATTGAGTGATTGAGTGAGGAGGTGATTGAGTGAAAAAAGGCATTTCAATTCTCACTAAATCAGTCCCTCACTCAATCACTTCCTCACTCAATCACCTCCTCACTCAATCACCTCCTCACTCAATCACTCAATAAAAATGAACGACTACCAACTCTCCGACTGGCAACGGATTTTACTGGGCGAAACGCCGCTGCATTTTCTGGTGGAAGTGCTGGGACGGACGCTGGTGATGTTCGTGGTGATTTTCATCGGGCTGCGGGCCACGGGTAAACGGGCCGTGCGCCAGTTGTCGGTCTTCGAACTGGTGATCATCATCGGCCTCGGCTCGGCGGCGGGCGACCCGATGTTTTACCACGACGTGGGCCTGTTGCCCGCCATTCTCGTTTTTACGGTGGTGATTCTGAGTTACCGCACCCTGACCAGTTGGGCTGCGAAATCGTCGAAATTCGAGGAAATCGTGGAGGGGAAAGTGGTTTGCCTGATTGAAGAAGGCCGGTTTTCCATCGAAGAATTTAAAAAAGAAGACCTGGGCCAGGACGAATTTTTCATGGAAATGCGACTGGCGGGCATCGAACACCTCGGACAGGTGCGCAAAGCCTACATCGAAAGCAGCGGGGGCATCAGCCTGTTTTTTTACGAAGACGAGGACGTAAAACCCGGCCTGCCGGTGCTACCCGAAGTGTTTGCCCGCAAGTCGAAGCGCATTCCCGAAGCGGGCGAATACGCCTGCACCTTTTGCGGCAACGTCGAACCGCTCCAACCCACCCTGACCAACCAGCCTTGTCCGCGCTGCCAGCGCATCGAGTGGGTAGCGGCTTGCCAGGAGAGGCGGGTGAAATAAAAGTTTTCAGTTTTCAGTCGTCAGTCTTCAGTTTGGCTTTTCAGCAGTAAAACTGAAAACCGAAAACTACAAACTGAAAACTGGCAGCCTATTTTTGCCTTTTCGTCTGCCAATGCCCCTTCTCTCCCTGCTTATTTTTCTTCCCCTGCTCGCGTCGGCGTTGGTGCTGGGGCTTCCCCGCCGGGTTCAGAGCCTTTTTCGCTGGATTACATTGGGGGTGAGTCTGCTCAATTTTGCCCTGGTGCTGGTGCTGGCGGTTCAGTTCGACCGCGTTTCGACGGGCTATCAGTTTTTGGAAAAAGCGAACTGGATTACTCTTTCGCTCGGCCCGCTGGGGGTGGTTTCCATCGATTATTTGCTGGGTGTCGATGGCCTCAGTCTGCCGCTCGTACTGCTTTCGGGCCTCGTGCTGGCGGTGGGGGCGGTTTCTTCGTTTGAAATTCGGGAAAAGCAACGGGCCTACCATGCGCTGTACCTGCTGCTGAGTGCCAGTCTGATGGGCTGTTTCGTGGCCCTCGATTTCTTCTTGTTTTTCCTGTTTTTCGAGTTCATGCTGCTGCCGATGTACTTCCTCATCGGCCTCTGGGGCGGCGCGCGGCGCGAGTACGCCAGCATCAAATTTTTCCTCTACACTTTCGCCGGGTCGGTGTGCATCCTGCTCGTAATGATTGCGCTGTACCTCTCGGTGATGGACCCGCTCGAAACCGCCCTGACCCTGGGTCTGGCCGACTCCGCCGCCGGGGTAACTCCCGAGATGCTCGCCAACGTGCAGACGATGCTCCAGAAAAGCACCATTCCGCCCGAAGCCATTGTCCACACCTTCAGCCTGCCGTACCTGACCGAGCCGGATAATTACCTGCCCAACTCGCTGCTCAACCTGGCGGCTTCCCAGGAGGTGTTCGGCCTGTCGGCCCGGACGCTGGCCTTTTGGCTGGTGTTCATCGGTTTCGCCGTCAAACTCCCCATCGTGCCCCTGCATACCTGGCTCCCCGACGCGCACGTCGAAGCCCCCACGCCGGTGTCGGTGGTGCTGGCGGGAATCATGCTCAAAATCGGCGGCTACGGGTTCCTGCGGGTGGCGTACCCGATTTTTGGCGAACAGGCCGTCCAGTTCGCGCCCTGGCTGGGTGGACTGGGCGTGTTGAGCATCGTGTACGGGGCGCTCAACGCGCTGGCGCAGGGCGATTTGAAAAAGATGATTGCCTACTCCTCGGTCTCGCACATGGGCTTCGTGCTGCTGGGCATCAGCGCCCTCACCGCCGAAGGATTGAATGGAGCCGTGTTTCAGATGGTCAGCCACGGGGTGCTGTCGGCCATGCTGTTTTTGCTGGCGGGCGTGCTCTACGAGCGCACCCACGACCGCCGCCTCGACAGCTACCGGGGCCTGGCCGCGCCGATGCCGGGCTACGTGGCGCTCACGGCGGTGGCGTTTTTCGGCTCGCTGGGCCTGCCCGCGCTGTCGGGGTTTGTCGGGGAATTTTTCACGCTGATGGGCGCCTTCAACAGCCCGCACCTGCCCACCTGGATGGCCCCGGTGGGTTCGCTAGGCTTGGTTTTGGCGGCGGGCTATTTTTTGTGGACGCTCCAGCGCTTGTTTTTCGGCGCGTTCTGGTCGCGGCACGAAGCTAGGTTGCTGACGGATTTGACCCTTCGGGAAAGGCTAACGCTCGTGCCCCTCGCCGCGCTGACGCTGCTGTTGGGCATTTTTCCCGGCCCGCTGCTGCGCCTGAGCGAGGCGACGGTGGGGGCGTTTTTGGCGGGGTTTTGAAAAACAAAATGGCCCCCTCCCCCCGTCATTGCGAGCGGAGGCGAACAGGGCGAGCGAAGCGAGAACTGGGCGCCGGAGCGAAGCGGTCCGCCGCTGCGGCAATCCCCTACCGGAGACCAGAGAGCTAAAACCAAGCTACTCGTTCAGCGCTACTGCGGTCTCCGGTAGGGGATTGCTTCGCTCCAGGTGAAACGTCTCGCTTCGCTCATCATTTCACCCTCCGCTCGCAATGACGCCGAAGGGAAACTTTTTTTACCTTGAACCTCTCCCAACAACTCACCCAACTCCTCGCGCACTTCGGCGTTCTCGGCCCCGAAGTGTTCGTCGCCCTGGCCTTTCTGCTCGTGGTGACGGCGGATTTGATTTGGGGAAAAACGCCCGATGCCGCAACCGGCCTCAACTCGCTCACGGCGGTGCTGCTGCTCGTGGCGGGGTGGCTGGTGACGAGGCAATTGTTGGGCGAAACGGGCGGGTTTTTATTCGGAAAACTGCTCTTGCTCGACGGACAGGCGCTGTTCTTCAAACTCCTCGTCACGCTCGCGGCGTTGATCACGGTGGGTCATGTACGCGTGATGAAGTACCGGGTTGCCGGGGAGTTTTATGCACTGCTACTCGCCCTGCTGCTGGGGCTGTACCTGATGACGATGGCCGTCAACCTGCTCTCGATTTACCTCGCCGTCGAACTGGTTTCGATTTGCTCCTACGTGTTGACGGGTTTCAGCGGCGACCGGCGCGGGGCCGAAGGCGCGGTCAAGTACGCCCTGTTCGGGGCGGTGAGTGCGGCGGTGATGCTCTACGGGATGTCGCTTCTCTACGGCCTGACGGCCTCGCTCGACGTGACCGACCCGGCCTTCACCCGCCACTTCACCCAGGCCGACCCGCTGGCGGCGGGCGTGGCGCTGCTGCTGACGCTGGGGGGACTGTTTTTTAAAATCTCCGCCGTGCCCTTCCACTTCTGGAACCCCGACGTGTACGAGGCCGCCCCCACGCCCATCGTCTCGTTTTTCTCGGTCGCGCCGAAGGCGGCGGGTTTTCTGGTGCTGATGCGGCTGGAGGCCGTGCTGCCCGCCGAGTGGGCCGCAATTTTCGCGGGTGTGGCGCTGCTCTCGCTGGCGGTCGGCACGTTTTCGGCGCTCTGGCAGCGGGAGGCCAAGCGGCTGCTGGCTTATTCGAGCATCGCCCAGTCGGGCTTTGTGCTGGTGGGGCTGGCGGCGGTGTCGGATTTTGGGTTCCGCACGGCCACGTTTTATTTGGCGACCTACCTGTTTGCCACGATGGGGGCGTTTTTTTTGGTGGATTTGTTGGTGAAGGTGGCTCCGACCGCCTGGTCGGAGCGGGTACCAGGGCCAAGCCCTTCACCGGAGACCAACCTGCTTTCGCGCCAAGAAATGGCCGCATCCGCAGAGTCTGCTCCGACGAGGACGTCGGAGCCACCTTTTTCTTACTCGTTCAGCCGTTTCAACGGCCTGGGCTTGCGCCGCCCGCTGCCCGCCGTGGCGCTCACCCTGGTGATGCTGGCGCTGGTGGGCTTTCCGCTCACCGCCGGGTTTTCGGCCAAACTGCTGATTTTCTCCAGTTTGTGGGAAACCTACCAGGCTTCGGGCAATGCGCTGCTGGGCGGTTTGCTCGGGTTCGGATTACTCAGCACGGTGGTGTCGCTGGCGTTTTATTTGAAACTGCCTTTTTTGCTTTTCTTCCGAAAACCGGATGAAAACCCCAGCGAGCCGACGCGCCTGACCGTCGGGCAACTCCTGCTGCTGGCGGTGTTGGTGCTGCCGATTCTGGTGCTGTTTTTCAAGGCGGATTGGCTGATGAATTTTTTAGAGAGTCTCTGATAAAGTTGCGCCGGTTCGGAACCTTGAGAGAATGAGGTTGTTAGGCAGGAGTAATCAAAGCGGTGGATGGAAAATTTTGACCGAACGAAAAACTTGTCGGCACGTTTGAAAGTACGTTTCACGACAAACCCGTAATTTCATGCCGACGGTTGCCTTGTTCGACGGAATAAAAATCGAAGTATTTCCGAACGACCACAATCCGCCGCATTTTCACGTAACCTACAGCGGTGAACAGGCCATCATTGATATTCAGCGGCTCGTCTTCATTCAAGGTAGCCTGCCCGCCAGGCAATTCCGAAAAGTGGCCGAATGGGACCGAAACGCGTAAGGAAAGCCTCTTGATTCGATTCAGAGAACAAAACCCGTTTCTGCGATGAAGTACGAACGCATTCCGCACATCACTCAGATTTTTAAGGTGGAGCCGTTTAAAGTGACCTGCCTTTGGAACACCGGTGAAATGCGGGTGAAGGAATTTGAAGACGATTTGAAACGTTGGCAAGCGCAGCAGCAAGAACTGCTACTCTCCCTGACGGACTACGAAACATTTAAGCACGTTTCCATCGGAGAAACGGGCACCTTGCAGTGGGTGAACGTCCCCGTCACGTTCACTTTCGACGGCGAAACCCGCACCGAACCCCTCGACCTCGACCCCATCGTCCTCTACGAAACCAGCACACCCCTTTCGGCCTACCGCCTCGTGCCGGTGGCGGAAAATGAGGTGGTTGGGTAGGAGAGGAAGGAGAAAAGAGGGCTGTTTTGGTTTGAACGAAAAATTCCTGGGTACGGTGAAATCGCGTTCCGCGACAAACGGGTTACCTTCATGCCACTCTTTGAATTGCTGGACGGAATTCGGATTTGTGTGCAGATGCGTGACCACAACCCGCCCCATTTCCACGCCTATCACGCCGAACACGAAGTGCTGGTCAAAATTAAAACGCTTGAAATTTTGGAAGGAGACTTGCCCGGTAAACAGTGGAAGAAACTTCGGACGTGGGCCGCAGCCAACCAATCCGCGTTGTTGACTGAATTTCACCGACTCAATCCAGATTTGCGATGAAATACAAACAGATTCCGCGCATCAGGCAGCTTATCCACGTCGAAGGCTTCAAAGTAACCTGCCTGTGGAACACGGGCGAGGTGCGGGTGAATGACTTCGAGGGAGAACTTGCCGACTGGAAACGAAACGAGTTTCTAGCGCCCTTGACCAACTACGAAACGTTCCAGCCCGTTTCCGTTGGGGAAACGGGCACCTTGCAGTGGGAAAATCTTCCGTACACCAGTCCGTTTGGCATCGTGTCACCCACCGACCTCGACCCCATCGTCCTCTACGAAACCAGCAAACCCCTTTCGGCCTACCGCCTCGTGCCGGTGGAGGAGGCCGCGTAATTTTTTCTTTCTTCCCAACGAGCCAAACCCCTTCAACCAACAGCCCCATGTCCGACGCCATCAAACACGAGTGTGGCATTGCCCTAATCCGGCTGCGCAAGCCCTTCCAGTACTACATCGACAAATACGGCACGCCGCTCTACGGCGTCAACAAGCTGTCGGTGCTGATGCAGAAGCAGGTCAACCGGGGCCAGGACGGCGCGGGTGTCGCCAACATCAAACTTAGCGTGCCGCCCGGCCATCGCTACATCAGCCGGTACCGCTCGGTGGAGGCCCAGCCCCTGGCCGACATTTTCGATAAAATCCACAAGAAATACCGCAAGGCCTTCAAGGAAGACCGCAAAAAGTACCTCGACGCCCAGTGGTTGCAGGAGAATTACGGCTTCACCGGCGAGGTCTGGATGGGCCACCTGCGCTACGGCACCCACGGGGTGAATGAAATTGAAAACTGCCACCCGATGCTCCGCCAAAGCAACTGGCGCAGCCGCAACCTGGTGATGGCGGGCAATTTCAACATGACCAACGTGGACGAGTTGTTCGACAAACTCATTTCGCTCGGCCAGCACCCGAAGGAAAAAGTGGACACGGTGACGGTGATGGAAAAAATCGGCCACTTTCTCGACGAAGAAACCCAGCGCCAGTTCGAGCATTTTAAGGATACGTTTGAAAACCCCGAACTC
Source organism: uncultured Cytophagales bacterium (assembly GCA_964244295.1). Lineage (GTDB taxonomy): Bacteria > Bacteroidota > Bacteroidia > Cytophagales > Spirosomataceae > JAJAZB01. The sequence goes on along the minus strand of CAXTIG010000005.1, from coordinate 176,281 downwards.
TCGGACATCATCGAGCAAAACATCGACCTCGCCCGCGTGCTGCACCGTTCCTGCCGCGACTTCGACGGCGGCTACGCGATGGCGGGTATGACCGGCTACGGGGCGGCCTTCGTGGCCCGCGACCCGGCGGGCATCCGCCCCGCCTACTACTACGCCGACGACGAGGTGGTGGTGGTGGCTTCGGAAAAACCAGCCATCAAAATGGCCTTCAACTGCGAGTACGACCAGATTCAGGAAGTCCAGCCCGGCCACGCGCTCATCATCGACAAGCACGGCGAGTACAACGAATTTCAGTTTATCAAACCCATCGAGAAAAAATCCTGCTCCTTCGAGCGAATTTACTTCTCCCGCGCCTCCGACCCGGATATTTACCACGAGCGCAAGCGCCTGGGCAAACTCGTCCTCCCGCAAATTCTCGAAGAAATCGGGTACGATTTGGCGAACACGGTGTTTTCGTACATTCCCAACACCGCCGAAACGGCCTTCCTCGGCTTGGTCGAATCGCTGGATAAATACCTCGTCAACGAGCGCAAACGCTACATTCAGGAAGGAAACCTGACGCCGGAGCAACTCGATAAACTGCTCAGTTTCCGCCCCCGCGTGGAAAAACTGGTGGCGAAAGACGTCAAACTCCGCACCTTCATCACCGACGACGCCCACCGCAACGAAATGGTGTCGAGCGTGTACGAAACCACGTTTGAGGTCATCAAAAAGAAGGTGGACAATATCGTCCTCATCGACGATTCCATCGTGCGCGGCACCACCCTCGAACGCTCCATCCTGACCATGCTCGACCGGCTGGAGCCGAAAAAAATCGTCATTGTCTCGTCGGCCCCGCAGATTCGCTACCCCGACTGCTACGGCATCGACATGTCGAAAATGAAGGATTTCGTGGCCTTCCGCGCCACGCTCCAACTGCTCAAGGAACGCGGCCTGGAAAACCTCATCGAAGAAACCTACGACCGCTGCGTGCTGGCCCTGGCGACCGGCGACGGTGCCCGGCAAAACTTCGTGCGGGCGCTGTACGAGCCGTTTACGCATCAGGAAATTTCGCGGAAAGTGGCCGAAATCGTGACCCCCCGCGATATGCAGGCCGAATTGGCCGTGATTTACCAGACCATCGAGGGCCTCCACCAGGCCTGCCCCCACCATACCGGCGACTGGTACTTCACCGGCCACTACCCCACCCCCGGCGGCAACCGGATTGTGAACAAAGCCTTCGTGAATTATATGGAAGGGAAGGGGGTTAGGGCGTATTGAGTTTGTATGCAAGTGTCACCCTGAGCGAAGTCGAAGGGCCGGTCGGATGTGGAAAATTGTTTCCGAAGTCCAACCGGCCCTTCGACTTCGCTCAGGGTGACAGCCTGAAACAAAACAGGCGCGGTTTCTTCGGAAACCGCGCCTGTTTTTTGTCTACTCAAAGCGCCCGCCTAAACTTCAGCGCACTCACGTTCCGCCCGATTTTCCGGCCCTCACTCAACCCCACTTCATTGGCATTCCGAAAGTGAATGCCCCCGTACAGGCGACTCACGGCGGCTTCGTCGGCGGCTTCAAAAAAGGTGTTGAACGAGCGTGGCGCGAAGCCCCGGCTCAGGTGGGTGCTGTCGCTGAAAGCGAAACTGTACCCAAACGCGTCGGAAAGCACCTGCGCCGCCGCCCCCGATTGAGTGGAGTGCCCCGACAGGTGTTCGGGGAAGTTGGGCGTGGGCAGCAGTGGCGTCCAGTTGGCATCGATGACCGAGCGGATGTAACTCACCGGCCGGATGAGGTTGTAGGTGTACTTGCATTTCCAGCAGCAAATGAAGGCGTCGTTGACGGCCATGCCCACGCGGGCGTAGGCTTCGGCGGCTTTGCCTAGGTCGGCGTTGCTTTTGCGCAGCGCCAGGGTGGTGAGGTTCCAGGAATGGCCCGGCGGGGTGACGGTGCCTCCGCCGTCGGCCCAGAACTTGGCGATGGTTTTTTGGGCCTCGCTCAGGTTTTTCCCCGTCGAATACACCTCCAGGGCCTGCACGAAAAACGGCGACGAGGCGCTGGTGCCGAAAGCCAGCGGCGCGGGCGGCGGCATTCCGGCGTTGCTCGCCAGGAAAGTCCGGTTTTGGCCCCAGTACGGTTGCAGGGCGCGGCCCGCGTCGCCCGCCGTGGTTTGCACCCACTTGCCGGGGCCGACGGGCGGCAGGTAGTCGGCGGGCAGGTTGCGGGCGTAGCCTTCGTGGCCCTTGTCGGTTTTCGACCACTCGAAAATCGCCGTGGCGATGCGTTGGCCGAAGGCCACCGAGCGGTCGATGACCTCCTGGCTCAGTTTTTCATTTTTGCGAAATCGCTCGGTAAACGCCGTTTGCAGCGAATCGACGGTGGTTTCGTTGGCGGCGGAAGTCGTGCCAAACAGACTTTTGAGCATCGTCGCCTGCGCCGCGTTGGCGCTCAGGCCCCAGTGGTAGGTTTGGCCCGCTTCGGGTTGGGGCAGGCTGCCGAGGCCGTTGAGCTGGCCCACGAGCGATTGGTACTCCGGCAGGCCCGGCACGACCGATTCGTACATCGTCAGGCCCGCGTAACCCAGCGCCCGTGCCGCCACCGGCGGCGAAAAACCGGGCGTACTGCGGATGAGTTTAAGGCTCAGGTCGGCCCATTGGGTGGCGACGACGGCGCTGAGGCCGGTGCCCGTGGCGGGCGTTGGGGTTGTGGCTTCGTCGTTGGTGCGGCAACTGCCCGCGACGAACGCGAGGGCAAGCAGCGCGAGCGCGGGCCGGAAGGGAGGGTAGCAAGGCATGGGCGTAACGCGTTGATTCAGAAATCCGAGCGGGAATTTTTTGAGGAAACTCTCCCGTCGATTCGAGCAAAAACGGGGCCAGTTTTTTGGCCTACCCAACCTTACTAGTTGAGAATAGAATCTTGGTTTTTAGTGAATTGAACGTGAACTACGGGATTGATGGCGGGTCGAACCCGCTCCGTAGGAGCGAAATGTTGGTAGAGGTGAATGAGAAGGCGGCGTTGGCGTGCCGTAGGTACGCAACCGTTGCGTACCTACGGCACGCTCCCCGCACCCCAAAACCGCTTTCTCTACCAACATTCAGCCCCTACGGAGCTGAAAAAAAGTTGAATAATCTCATCGTTTCCGTTGATTCTGTTGAAGTTACGTACCTCAACGAATCAACGGAAATTCCCCCGCCGCGTGCCGCCGGGCCAGTTCGACGTAGTGCGCCGCGCTGGCTTTCATCATCGCCTCCGCCTCCGCAGGGTCGAGTTGGCGGATTATCTTGCCGGGCGTACCCAACACCATCGAGTAATCGGGAATTTCCATCCCCTCCGTCACCAGCGCGTGCGCCCCGATGAGGCAAAACCGGCCCACCTTCGCCCGGTTGAGCACGGTGGCCCGCATCCCGACGAGGCTGCCTTCGCCAATCGTCGCGCCGTGGATGATGGCCCCGTGGCCCACCGTCACGTCGGGGCCGATGACGGTCGGGGCACCGGGGTCGGCGTGGAGTACGGCCCCGTCCTGGATGTTGCTGCGGGCACCGACGTGGATTTCCTCCACGTCGGCGCGGATGACAGCCCCGTACCACACGGAGGCGTCGGGGCCGAAGGTGACCCGGCCCATGACCGAAGCGGTGGGGGCGACGAAGACGAAATGTTCGGGCATGAGCAAAGCAGTTTTCCCCAAAAAAAGGGAAAACCGGTCAAACCCCCATTTTTCGAAGCGACTTTACCGGCTGTTCACGTAAGCCACGGCCTGCCGGGCCAGGGCCTCCCAGCGGTCGGCGTAGGCGGGTGGCACCCGAATCCAGCCGGTCATCGCCGGTCGGCTTTCCATCGGGCGGAAAACCTGGGTGCCGTCGAGGCTGAGGAGGTCGCGCTGGGCTTCGGGGTCGAGTTTGAATAGCAAGTCGTCGTGCCACTGAATCACGGCGACTTTGCCGCTGGGCACCTTCAGGCAGGGGCAGCCGAACATCTGGCCGGGTTTTACGGCAGGAAGTTCGCGGGCGATTTGCTGAAAAATTTCCTGAGCGGTGGGCATGGAGTAGGGACGGGAAAAGGTAGCGAAACGTTCTGAGTTTCATCCCTGCGGTTCACAACGTTTTCCGAAACAGCACCACTCGTTCGACTTCTTCGTACCCCAGGGCCTCGTGGGCTTGCTGGCTGCCCAGGTTGTGGAGTTCAGCGTCGGAGGCCATTTCGGCGCAGTCCTGGCGCCGCGCCCAGTCTTCCGCCGCCCGCACCAGGGCCGCCCCGATACCCCGCCGACGGAAGGATTCGACGACGAACCACCCTTCGAGGTAGCCCACCGGCTCGGTGTCACAACCTTCGGCGTAGTCGCGCAGGTGGGCTTCCAGAAAACCGATGACCTGCCCGTTGGCTTCGGCCAGCAGGATGCGCCAGGCAGGGTCGTTCAGGAAAACGCGCATTTCCTCCTCGTCCTGGGGTGAATCGGCATCGGGCCAGAGTTGGATGCGCAGCGCGTACCAGGCGGGCAGATCGGTTTCGGTAGCGGGGCGGATAGTCATGGAACAAAGGTGCCGGACGTTGAGCAGAAACAAAAATCTGCCCGTTTTGTCGCCAATCCAGCGGGCGTGGCTCCAATTTTTTCAGGTAACTACCAGGCGACCAACAACGGGCGCTTTTTCAATTAAACTAACGTGTATGTGGATTGTCTTCGCTCTCCTGGCCGCGCTCGCCGCCGCCGTCGTCGTCACGCTCTCGAAAGCAGGCCTGAAAAACGTGGAGCCGAGCCTGGCCTTCGCGGTGCAATCGGTGCTGATTCTCATCGTATCGTGGAGCGCCGTGGTCATCGAAGGGCTGCTGCCCAACGTGGCCCGCATCGAGCGGAAATCCTGGATTTACCTGATTATTGCCGGGGTGGTGACCTGCGTTTCGTCGCTGCTGTCGTTTCGGGCGCTAAAACTGGGTGATGCGTCGCGGGCGTCTTCCCTGGAGCGGCTCTCGCTCGTGTTTGCCATCGTGTTTGCGGCGGTGTTTTTGAAAGAAAAATTAACCTGGCAAGTCATTGTTGGCGGGGCGGTGATGGTGGCGGGGGCGGTGCTGATTGCAGTGGGACGGGGTTAGTGACAGGCGGATTACCCGGAAATTTCGTTCAACGCGTCACCACCACGGCCTCCACTTCCAGCAGCAAATCGGGCCGCACCAGCGCCTGCACCCCCACCAGCGTGCTGGCCGGGCGGTCGTCGGGCAGGTACTGGTCGCGGATTTCGCGCACGATGCGCAGCCGTTCGGCGTCGAGGCCCACGACGTAGTAGTTGATTTTCACCACATCGGTAAAACTGGCCTGGCTGGCCGTGAGCAGGGTTTTCAGGTTTTCAAACACCTGGCGGGCCTGCGCCTTGAAATCGCCCACGCCCACCACCGCCCCGGCGGCATCGAGGGCGATTTGACCCGAAACATACACGGTGCGCCCGCCACTCACGGCCACGGCCTGGCTGTAGCCGGAGGGTTTGGGGCCGGGGTTGATGAACTGGCGGGTTTGGGCTTGGGTGAGCGCAGGGAGACTGAGGATAAGGAGGATTGAAAAGGTGCGGAGCATAGCTAAAGATTTTTGGGCAAAAAACGGAAGTAATTTTAGCAGTGGGGTCACGCTGCTAAAGAAACACATCGGTCACTGCTCCCTCAACACCATCAACTGATTCTTCAGCGTCGCCGAATTCCTGAAATTATCGTCCGACAGCACCAGCAACGTGCGCTTGCCGTTGGGTTGGGGCGGCCCCCAGGCGAGGCCCTCGGCGTTGGCGAGGGGAAATTTTCCCTTCAGTTCCCGGTCGAAATCAAAGGCAATTTCTTTGGTGATGGACCGGGTGGCTTCGTGGATGGTGGCCCGGTAAATTCGTCCCGACACCCGGTCGGGGTCGCGGAAGTAGGCGCGTTCGAGCACGAGAAGGTGGGTGTTGTCCAGGGCCAGAACTTCGGAAATGCCGCCGTAGCGGTCGCTTTCAAACGCCGCGCCGGGGAAGCGTTCGATGGGGTAGCGGAAGCGCTCCGGCTGGGGGTCGTCGTCGTCGGCGGCGGTACGGGCCAGCGGGGTTTGGTACCGGAAAAAATGCACCGCCGCGCTATCGTTCGCCGAAATTTCGCCTTCCCAACCCGCTTCGGGTGCGACCCACAAGTGCCCGGCGGGCGTGAGCGCCAGTCCCTCGACGCCCTTGTTGTCGAAGGGCAGCGGGATGCGGAGCAGGGTGTGGGCATTGGCCGGGTCGAGGTGCCCGTAGGAGTAAACCACCGAGGTCACGTTTTTGGATTCGGTGGCGAAAAACCAGGCGTCGTGGGCCGCGTCGTAGCGCACGGCCTCGAACCAGCCACTGCTGCGCCGGGGCGGGGTTTTGAGCCGGGCCGGGTCGCCGAACTCAGCGAAATTTTTAATTCCCCGGTATTCGAACATCCAATGCCGGTCGCTGACCAGCGCCCACTCGTCGCGGGCGGGCACGTACTCGATGCCCGAAAGGCCGTGCAGGCTGTCGATGCGGCTGCCGTCGAGGTAAATCGGCTCGCCGAGCAGCTCGAAGGTTTGGGCGCTGGCGAGGCGGGCGAGGAGGAACAGGAAGGGCAGGAGGGAGGTGGGTTTCATGACCCGGCTAAGGTAGGGAAGGAAACCGAAATGGAGTCGTTACCGCGCCGCACGTTTTAGGCCAGAAAGCCGTTTCTTTGCCTAACCATGTCACTTTTTATTACGTCGTTAAATTCGGGCAGCAATGGCAATTGCTACTACGTGGGTACGGAGCGGGAAGCGGTGTTGATCGACGCGGGCATCTCCTGTCGGCAAACCGAAACCCGGCTCCAGCGGCTGGGTTTATCGCCCGAGGCGGTCAAGGCCCTGTTCGTTTCCCACGAACACATCGACCACATCCGGGGAATCGCCCAACTGGCCCGGAAGTACCAATGGCCGGTTTTCATTACTCCGAAGACCCTGCACCAGTCGGCCTTGCCGACGCAAACCTTTCCCATTTGTTCCCTGCGGGCCTACGAACCGGTTCAACTCGGTGCGCTTCGCGTCACGGCCTTTCCCAAACGCCACGACGCCTGCGACCCGCACAGTTTTCTGGTTTCGACCCCAACCACGCAGGTGGGTGTGTTCACCGACATCGGCGTACCCTGCGACCACGTCATCCACCACTTCCGCCAATGCCACGCGGCATTTCTGGAGGCCAACTACGACGACGAACTATTGACCAGAGGACGGTACCCGGAGTACCTGAAACGCCGCATCCGGGGCGACGAAGGCCACCTGTCCAATCAGCAGGCGTTGGCGCTTTTTCTGGCCCACAAACCGGCATTCATGAGCCATCTGGTGCTGTCGCACGTTTCGAAAGAGAACAATTGTCCGCAACGCATCCGGGACTTGTTCGCGCCTCATCGGAACGGGATTGAGATTAGCATTGCCTCGCGGGTGGAGGAAACGCCGGTGTATAGGATTGGGGCGGGTGAGGAAAAGCAGCCAATGGCTGAGGTTTAGGACGGTCAATGTCCGGGGGTAGTAGCGTTGCTTTACGCCACTTCCAGCATAAAATCCCCATCAATCCCTAACTTCTCGTGCAGCTTTTTAGCCAGTTCAAAATCCAGGGGCTGGGTACCGTTTATGAATTGGTCAACCCACGAAGAAGTCACGCCGAGCAACTTGGCCAGGTCACTGGATTTTAGGCGCAGTTCGTACATTTTTAGCTCCACCATTCCTGCTACGGTAGTTGGTTGCGGAAACGGCATGGCCTCTTGTTCGTACGCCTGGATGTGCTCGGCCAGGGTTTGGGCCAGCGCCTGCTTTTCGGGGTCGTCGCCCAGGTCGGCAATCAACTGATCGAAGTGCCGGAAGGCGTTTCGGTACTCGGTTTCGTTGGTGATGGTCATGGCTTACAACGCTTACCCGAAGGTAACTCAAAATAGAAAAGCCCGGCATCTATGCGCCGGGCTTTTCGATTCAAGAAAGTAAAAATTGCCCCTCAATACCCCCTATTCTGCTGCAAATACCCCGGCAGGTTGGAGGCCCCGTCGATGGCCGTTTGCGGAATGGGGAAAATGCGTTTCGACGGGTCGGTGTTGGTCTTTTCCGTCCAGGTACCCTCGTATTTTCCGAAGCGAATCATATCGCTTCGGCGAAGCATTTCCCAGTAAAACTCAAAGCCCCGCTCGCGGAGCAACAGGTCGAGCGTCAGGGTGGTGAGGGGCGGCGGTGCGGTGGTGGCCGTGCGGGCGGCGCGGACGAGGTTGACGTCGGCCAGGGCAGCGGCGGCATCGTTGCTCTTGCGGAGTTTGGCCTCGGCCCGCATCAGGTACACATCGGCCAGGCGGACGATCACGATGTCGGCTTCGCCGAAATTCCGGCCACTGACCGACTTCTTGCTGAACTCGTATTTTTCCACCCGGTAGCCCGTGTTGTAGTTGCTGCCCGCCACGGTGTAGTCGATTTGTTCGGTGAAATCGACCGCCAGGGTGGGTTTGTTGCGGGTGTCGTGAAACAGCTTGCCGACTTTGAAATTGCCGTTCGGGCATTTCAGAAACACGCCGTTGCGCCGAATTAGGCCGTACTGCTGCCCGCGCAGGATGCCCCGGTTGACGTTGAAGGCCGCTTCGGCCACGCACGAATCCGCCGGGTTGGTGTAGATACCCAGGTTTTGCTTGTAAAAACGCGGGTCCACGGTCGGGTCTTTGGGCGCGTAGGCGCTGGTCCAGGTGCGGTAAAAATCGGGCGTGATGCCGGGACCGTCGGTGCCGTTGGCGTTGGGGTAAGCCGGAATCGGGAACTGGTCGCCGGAAAGCGAGAAATAGGCCATCCGGTTGTGGCCGTTGAGTTCAGCCCGCTGGTCGACGGCAAAAATCAATTCCTTGTTGTCGTGGTTGTCGGAGTTGAAAATCGAGAAATACTCCCGCGCCAACTGGTGCTGCCCGGCGTTGATGATCTTGTCGCAGTACGCCACGACGTTGTCCAGGTCTTCGTTTTTAAACGTCACGCTGGCGGCGTACACGTCGCGGTACACGCCCGCGTTGAGGTACAACCGCGCCAGCAGCCCCCACACGGCGGCTTTGGTGAGCCGCCCCGGCCCGACGGTCGTTTCCAGATTCGGCTCCACCGCCAGCAGTTCGCTTTTGATGTACTCCACCGCCGGGTCGCCCCGCAGGATGGTGGAGGTAGCGCCGAGGTCGTCTTTCACGAACACCAATCCGAACAAATCCAGCGTCAGCAGCGAGTAGTACGCCCGCATCCCCCGCGCCTCGGCCAGGTAGGTCCGGGCCGAGGCGTCGTTGTTGGAAGGCAGCGAATTGATGGCCGTGATGGAGCGCGACATTCCCTGCAAAATAAAATTCCAGGTGTTGCGCAGGTTCGGGTCGGTGCTGGTGGTGGTGTGCTGGTGCAGGGCGAGGTAAATGCCGTTGTCGCCCCAGTCGGTGCCGCCCCGGTAGGGCAGGATGGCCTCGTCGGTCGATATTTCCTGGAGCGCGAAGTAGTTGGTGTGCTGGAAAATGTCGGGCAAACGGGCGTACACCGGGGCCAGGATGCCCTCGGCGGCCTGCTTGTCGGAAAGGCCGCTGACCGAACTTTCGTCGAGAATGGTCTCGTCCAGATTCGTGCAGGCGGCTAAAAACAGCAAGCCCGCCAGCGTGAGGATGGAATACAGTTTCTTGTTCATGATGTTGAAAATCAAAGGGTGATGTTAAGGCCAAACACCAGCGATTTGGCTTTGGGGTAACTCAGGTAATCGATGCCGTAGGACGAAACGCCGTTGATGGTCCGGTCGGTGTTTACTTCCGGGTCATAGCCGTCATAGTTGGTCAGCACGAACAGGTTCTGGCCCGTCACCGACAGCCGGATGCCCGGCACCCAGCGGTCGATGCCCAGCGCTTTCGTGTTGAACGTATAGCCCAGCGCGAGGTTATTGAGCCGGAAAAACGCCCCGTCTTTCAGGTAGCGCGTCGATACGGGGGCGGCGTTGTTGATCGACTCGTTGGCGTTGGCGATGGCCTCCGGCGTGGTGTTGATGCCCTTCGAGAGGCGCAGTTTGTAAAAGTTGGAGTTGGCCGTGTTGTCGTAGAGTTTGTTGCCCGACACCCCGTTGAAATTCAGCACTAAATCAAAGCCCTTGAAGGCCACGCTGGCGTTGAAATTGTACTGCCGGGTGGGCAGGGCGCTGCCCGCCGCCACGCGGTCTTTGTCGGTAATCAGCCCGTCGCCGTCGGCATCGCGGTAGGTGCTCAGGCCCCGGTCGTCGAACCCGGTGAAGTCTTTCAGGAAAAACGTCCCGATCGGCTGGCCGTTGACGTACCCGTTGATGGTGGCCGAAGTCAGTCCCGACCCCGAAGCCGACCCGGAGGGAATCACCGAGTAGGGCGAATTTTCCACCTTGTTGTTGATGAACGTCAGGTTTCCGCCCACGTCGAACCGGAACCCGCTTTGGGCGGTGTAGCGGTAATTCAACTCCACTTCCAGGCCCCGGTTGGTGATGGTCATGTCTTCCACGTTGGTCCAGAACGTCCCGGCGGGTTGCACGGGGTCGGAGGGGATGACTTCGAGCAGGATGTTGTTCGAGATTTTGTTGAAAAAATCGACGCTACCCGACAGCGCCCCTTTCAGCAAGGCAAAATCGAGGCCGATGTCGGTCTGGGTCGAAACCTCCCACTGGATGTCGGGGTTGGCCAGGCGCGAGTAGGAAGTACCCGCCGGGAACGGCCCGGTGGGGGCCAGCGGGTAGCTGGTGCCCGCCGACACCTGCGAGGTAAACAGCGGCTGGGTGATTTTCGAGGGAATTTCCTGGTTGCCCGTCCGCCCCCAACCGGCCCGCAGTTTCAGGTCGCTGAAGGGCGACGATTTCAGGAAGGCTTCTTCCGAAAGCCGCCAGCCCGCCGAGAAGGAGGGGAAAACTCCGTACTTGTTGTTGGCCCCGAACTTGCTCGACCCGTCGGCCCGCACGGTGGCGGTGAGCAGGTATTTGTCCCTGAATCCGTAATTGACCCGCGAGAAAAACGATTGCAGTTCATTAATCAGCGCATAGCCGCCCGGCTTGTTGTTGGCCAGGGTCAGGTCTTGCCCCAGGCCGGGGTTGTAAATCGGTTCGATGCCCGAAATCGGAAACTTGTTGATGCTCGACGAGCGCCCCTGCACGAAAAACTTCTGGTACGAGTGCCCGACCAGGGCCGTCAGGTTGTGGGTGGCCCGTGTCCGCGTGTACGTGACGTAGTTTTCGATCAACCGGTTGCGGTTATACGTGTTGATGGTTTCGAGGCGACCGTCCTGCAAGGGCACCGCGTTGGGCAACGATTGGAGGTCGCGCACCGAGTTGGCGTTGTCGATGCCAAAGTTGAGTTTGTACACCAGCCCGTCGAGGATTCGGAACGACGGCGAAATGGAGCCGACGATGCGGTTGATGGTGGTCACGTCTCGTTCCAAATCGAGCGTGATCAGCGGGTTTACGCCGGTGAGGTATTTGTAAGGCGTGCCGTCGGCGGCGTAGGCCGGGTAGGTGGGGTTGGTAGAAATGGCCGAGCCAAGCATCGCGCCAATTGGGGGCCGCTCGTTGATGGTGGACGTGGCGTTGAGGTTGACGTCGATGGTGAGGCGGTCTTCGAGCAGGCGCTGGGTCACGTTGATGCGGCCCGTGTAGCGGTTGAGATCACTCTTTTTCAAAATCCCCTGCTGGTTTTGCAGGCCGAAGGAGCCGTAGTACGTCAGCTTTTCCGAACCCCCGCTCAGGGCCAGGTTGTGGTTTTGGGTGTAAGCAGTGCGGGTCACTTCTTTTTGCCAGTCGGTGTTGCCCCCTAAATCTTCCAGTACGCCGCCCACGGCGGGCACCTGCCGCCGGTATTCCTCCGCCGAAAAAACGGGCAGCGCCCGGGCGAGGGTGGAGATGCCGATGCTGGACGATACGTTGACCGACGAGGTTCCGTTTTTGCCGCGCTTGGTCGTGATGAGCACCACGCCGTTGGCCCCGCGTGAGCCGTAAATGGCCGTGGCCGAGGCGTCTTTGAGCACGTCGATACTCTCGATGTCCTGGGGGTTCAGAAAATTCAGCGGGTTGGTCGCCCCGCCCGTGCTCGAATTGTCGAGCGCGATGCCGTCGAGCACGAACAGGGGCGTGCTGCCCGTACGCACCCCGCCCGGCCCGCGAATGCTGATGTTCTGGATGCCGCCCGGTTCACCACTGGCGGAAGTGACGTTCACCCCCGCTACTTTGCCCTGCAACAGTTGCTCCGGCGAGTTAATGATGCCCCGGTTGAACTCCGTGCTTTTGAGCGATTTGACCGCGCCGGTCACGTCGCGCTTGGTGGCGCTGCCGTAGCCAATCACGACCACTTGCGAGAGCAGGGCGGTTTCGGCCTTCAGGCTGACGTTGATGACGGTCCGCCCGCCGACGGCGATTTCCTGCTTTTCGTAGCCGACGAAGCCAAAAATCAGCACGGCGGCCTCGTTGGGTACCGTCAGGGTGTAGCTGCCGTTGGCATCGGCGCTGGTGCCGCGCTGGGTGCCTTTGATGAGTACCGTCGAGCCAACGAGGGGTTCGTTGGTGGTCGCGTCGGTAACGCGCCCCCGGACGGTCAGTTCGGCCACGGGCGCTTGAACGGGCCGGGGCGCGTGGGCCGATGCCAGCAGACTGTACTGGCCAAACGTGGGCGAGAGGCAGCATACCGTGAGGCCCAGGAGAAGTGCCCGGACCAAGAGCCGCCGTAGAGGTGGGGAGTAGGGGTGATTCATAGGTTTGGGATTGATTTGGAAAACCTAAGGCGAAGATGGCAGAGACCTCAACCTGCATCATCAGGAGGGACGGTCATTTAACAGTTTAATAAAACAGGCTGCGCCCGCCGCCAGCGACGGGTAAATATAATGCAAAAAAATAGTAAAATAACCCAAGTCGTAAGCGACGGGCAAACGCGAAAAACGGCTTTGATTTCTTTTTTCAGCCCACCCTTTCAAGGGTGGGGACAGTAGGTAAGAACGTGGAATTTTCAACGGTTTCGACCGTTTCCTACTTCCTACTTTCAAATCCCGTGTTCACAGGCGAACCGCACCAAATCCTGCACGTTGTGGAGGCCGAGTTTGAGCAGAATATTCCGCCGGTGAGTGTTGGCGGTGTGGGAACTGATGTGCAGTTGCTCCGCGATTTGGGGACTGGACAGCCCCTGGCGGACGCAGCGCACGATGTCCACCTCACGCGGCGAGAGCCGGAAGCGTTTCAGAAAATCGTCTTCCGAGTGGTTGTTGGTGGCGGGGTTGGTCAGGAAACGTTCGCCGCCTGCGGCGATGGCGCGGATGGCCCCGGTCACTTCCTCCGACGAGGCGGTTTTGAGCAAATACCCCTTCGCCCCGGCCTGCCGGAAGTCGTTGACGTAGCGCTGCTCGGAATACATGCTCAGAATCAGAATTCGGATGCCGGCGAAGTGGGCGGTGAGTTGCCGGGTCAGTTCGAGGCCGTCGAGGTGGGGCATGTTGAAATCGAGCAGCACCACGTCGGGCGAAAGCAGTTGCACTTGCCGCAGGGCCTCGCGGGGGTCGTACACTTGTCCCAAAACAGTCAGGTCTTCCTGCTGGCTGAGCATCATCCGCAACCCGTCGCTGAACAGCCGGTGGTCATCCACGAGGAGGACGCGGATGGGGGCCGTAGGGGATTTCGATGAAGACGTGCGTTCCAGACTCATCGGCGTGGTAGCTGAGGCGAGCGGCCAGGAATTGACAGCGGGAAGTTACGTTTTTCAACCCAATGCCTCCGGTGCCGGACACGTTTTTTACCGCACGGTCGCCGATGCCGTTGTCTTCCACACTCAACACGAGCAGGTCAGGCTGGTAAAAAAGTTGCACGACCGCCAGCGCGGCCCCGGAATGTTTCAGCACGTTGGTAATCAGTTCGGAAGCAATCCGGTACACCACCAGTTCGCGGTCGGGGGCTTGCTTGCGCAAGGCCCCCGCCTGGAGGTACTCGAAGCGGATGGCTGACGAAGCCCCCGCTTTTTCGACCAATTGCCGGAGCACCTCGCCCAGGGCGTAGCGCTCGAATTCGACGGGCATCAAATCATGGGTCACGGTTCGCAGGCCCTGCCCAGCTTTTTCCACCAGTTGCTGGGCCGTTTCGATTCGGTCGGCGCTGCCGCCTTCGGCGCTCAGGTGAGCGAGTAAACTCCGGGCGGCGGCGAGGGCGTTGCCCACGTCGTCGTGGAGGTCGCGGGCAATGCGGCGGCGCTCGTCTTCCTGGGCATTCACCACGCGCCGGGTCAGGCGTTGCTGGGCGCGCAGGCGCGAGTGGAGGTACACCCGAACCAGCGCGAAGCCCAGCAAACCCAGACTCCCGGCCACCAGCACCAGAAATCCGGGCCTTTGCCAAAACGGTGCCTCTACCACGATGGTCAGGCCCCGGACGGGCGTCCAATTCCCGCCCGAATCAAGGGCACGCACCTCGAACTGGTACGTGCCCGCCTCCACGCGGGCGTAGCGGGCACTGCCTTCGGGGCCAGGCGGCGTCCAATCGGCATCGAGTCCCCGGAGCCGGTACTGGTAAAGATTCCGGCCTTCGCCGAGGTAATCGAGGGCGACGAAACCAATCGTAAACGTGTTTTCGCTGGGTTTCAACCGCAGCAGCCGGGCCTCGCCCACGGCCGTGTCGGGCGTGGCGGGTTCGTCGTTGAGCAGGAGTTGGGTCAACTGCACCCGCGCCGAAGTGGGCCGTTCCAGCCCGTCGGGGCTGAAGTGTTCCAGGCCGTTCACGCTGCCGAAGTACATCGTCCCGTCGGAGTGGAGGAGCGTCGAAAAAATGTTGTACTCGCGGTGCCGGGAGGCGGGCACCGGACTGAAGCGATTCGTGCGCGGGTCGAACCGGGTCAGGCCCTGGTTGGTGCTGAGCCAGTAGCGCCCCCGGCGGTCGGGGAGCATTCCGTACACCACCTCGTGGGACAGGCCGTCGGCGGGCTTGAAGTGCCGGATGACGCGCCCGCGCCGGGTATCGAACCGCACCAGGCCCTTGCTCGTGCAAATCCAAAGGCAAGCCCGGAGGGAATCGGGTCGAAAGGCCAGCGGATTGTGGCCGGGCAGGGTGCGGTAGCGGAGCCGGAGGGTGCCGTTTTGGTAGCGGTAGCAGCGCAGTTCGGTGCCCTTGATGCCCGCGTACAACAAGCCGGTGGCGGCCTCGAAGTGCATCGGCCCCGTGAAGGGTTCGACGGCACTGGCAACGAGCGTAAACTCCCGGTACGGCGGGGGCAGTCGGTACAGCCCCGCGAGCGTCGCCACCAGCAGGCTGCGGTCGGGGAGTTCGAGCAAACCCCGGATGCTGTTGCTGTTTTCGGGGTCGGCGGGGTTGGCCGGGTTGGGCAGCGGATCGAAGCGCTGCCGGAGTGAGTCGAAGCGGCACAGGCCCCCGTGGGTACCCACCCAAATGGTACCCCGGCTATCGCGGAGGATGGGCCGGGTGCGGTTTTGGGTCAGGCCGTCCGCCGTGGTGAAGGCCCGCATGGTGCCCGTGCGGGGATTGTAGCGGCGCACGCCGCCTTCCACGGTGCCAATCCACACCTGCCCGTCGTGGTCTTCGACCAGCGCCCGCACGGCCTGGTTGTTCAAATCCTGCGGGTCGAGGGGATTATCGGCAAAACGCTCGATGTGGTAGGCCTGGGGGTACACCACGTCCACCCCCAGCGGGTCGGCGTTGACCCAGGCCAGGCCCTCCGGGTCGAAGTAAATTTCGCTCACGTTGTTGTAGGCCAGCGAATTGGGCTTCAGGGCCTGGTGCGTCAGCCGCTCCGTCACGCTGCCCCGGCGCGGGTCGAACACCAGCACCCCCGCCCCGCCGGTGCCCACCCAGAGCCGCCCGTCGGGCGCTTCGGCCAGGGAAAAAAGCGGAAACTCCCGCGCATCGACCGGCAGGGGAAAAACCCGCGCCGCCCGTGGATTTTCGGGCGAAAACCGAATCAGCCCGCTGCCCGCCCCCAGCCAGCCCGTGCCGTCGCGGCTGAAAAACACGCTCGTCAGTAGTTCGGCCCGGCCCACGGCATCGTCGGGGCGCGGGGTGAAGTAGTGGCTCACGCGCCCCGTGCGGAGTTCGTAGCGAAGCAACCCTCGCCCCAGCAGCAGAAACAAATCGCGCTGGGCGGGCCGAAACCAGGCGAGTTCGGTCAGGATGCCGTACCGGAATTGCGGAAACGGCAGCAGGCGTTGTTTCCGCCGCGTGCGAACCTGGTACGCCACGATGCCCTCCACGGCGTTGACGTACCAGACCGTCGCGCTGTCGGCCCCGATCACCAGGTGGGCCGTCAGTACGCGATGCCCCGCCGAATCGGTGGCGTACACCCGCTCGAAGGCATCGCGGCGGCGGTCGTAGCGGTTGAGGCAGTCCGACCCCAGCCACAGGTCACCGGCGGGCGTTTCGACCAGGCCGCGCACCTCGCCGGGGCCGATGCTGACGCTGTCTTTTTCGGCGCTGAGGAACACCCGAAACCGCTGCCCGTCGAAGCGGTTCAGCCCGTTCTGGCTGCTCATCCACACGAAACCCCGCGAATCCTTGAGCACGTAGTACACCGAACCCTGCGACAACCCGTCGCGGGCGGTCAGGTGCCGAACGTGGTACTGGGCCACGGCCCCGAAGCTGAGCAGAAGCAGGACGAGGAGTTTCAAGGAGGAGGGGTTTGGTCAAAGGTACGGGGCGGGCGGTTGGGTGAAAAATACTACAATCTTGGTATTTGATGGCGGGAGGGGGTGGGGGAGATTTGTGAGCCTAATTCATGAAATTCATGCAAAAGCTATCTCGTCTCATTTCAGCAGTCTTTGTGTTGTTTGTCTGTTCTTGCAAAGGACCCCAGGGTGATCCCGGACCCAACGGAGCAACCGGAACCCAGGGGCCAGCCGGACCAGCGGGTCCCGCCGGGACGGTGGGCGCACCCGGCAACGCCAATGTGCAGCAAATCAGCTTTGCCGCCCGAACCCACACCGGAGCCGCCGATTTGTTTATGGCCCTACCCGCCGCCCTGACCACCGAGACACTCGATAAAAGTCTGCTTTACGTGTACGTGAAGCAAACCGTGAAGGCCGGGGACGGTAAAGACTACGCCTATTGGTTCGGGGTACCCGGTGAAACCAGCACCGGCAATGAGTACAGCTATTACCTGTTTTCGGGCAATGCCACGACCGGGGCGGGGTTGTACCTGCGGCGGGTGGTCAACTACAAGGCAGGGGCCGAAGCCTTCGAGGCTGTGCGGGTGCTGGTCATTCCGGCCAGCAGTACCACCAACGGGCGTATGGCAGCGTTGAATTTCAACGATTATGAAGCGGCGCGGAAGGCGTTTAACCTGCCGGAGTAATCCCTCTCTTTTTTTACCATGAAATTTCTCAATTACCTCCTTCTGATTGGGGCAGTACTGGGCCTGACGGCCTGCCCGTTTCTCGACCCGCCCCCACCAATTGCGCCATTGGCCGCGTCCAAGACGCAGAAAACCAGTTTTAAAGCCCAAACCTGCCGACTCGTTGCCATCGATGCTTACGGAAAAGACACGTTTGGGTACGATACCGAAGGGAAACTGACCAGTTGGAATACAACCTTCCAAGACGGGCGGATCACCTCAGTTGCCTACAGCTACGACCCCGACGGCTACATGGTGCGTTCGGAGGTAAAGCGGGATGGAAATACTACAATTGCTACTTACGCCTACGACGCGCAGGGATTACTCAAGACCGAGTTGGTCGGGGGTATCACCTATCACTACGCCAACGGTAAAATGACCGGGGCAACAGCCAACGGTAAGCCGCTCACTTATTTTGAACTGGATGGGGAAGGACGACTCGCCAAAGCCACCATCGGGACTCTGTTTACCACCACTTTTGAATACGACATTCGGGGAAATCTGATCCGGAAAACGTTCACGGACGCACAAGGAATTTCCGCGCGTTTCGAGTGGGTCTACGATGACAAATCCAGTCCTTTCCGTCTCGTGTCATTCAAAGGGTATCCGGCCTCCAAGCCCTTTCGTTCTGATGGATTTGATCCGGAGGATGCTCCTAATTTTTTCAATAATCCCCTTCTTGCGCGCACTTTCCTCCGCGATCCGGTTTCCGGAATCTTGAAACTGAACGGAGAAACCAATTATACGTATCGATACAACGCCCGGGGGTTGCCGATTGCCAGAAAGATAGTAAGTCCGTTTGCGCCCAACGCACGGGAAGACTATTTTCCAAATTACAGTGGGTGTGAGTGAGTTTTGTCTGGTTCTTTTCCCACGAAAAAACACCATTTTCCCCTACTTTCCCCGCCGGTCTAGTTGCTGGTGGATTGTCCAAAATCCAAAGAAAACGCCGTCCCCGACGTGCTCATCACTTGGAGCGATTTGACATTCGCCCGCACCACACAACTCCAGGTTAGAATACGGAATTGCGAAATTAAGCAAGTCCATGTGCCGATGAATCCGACCATCTCAGGGAAGGGCGGGGAAGAAATAAAAAACTATTACGGACATGAAAAAAATTTTACGATTGCTTCTGAGCGGGACAGGCATAGTGTTGAGTCTTAGCGCAAGCGGACAAATAAACACCGTGGTTGATGATACAATTCTACCTACGCCAATCACCTGTACGGGTGGAGCATTTGATTTTTATTTTGAGGCAAATGATACACGAGCCAATGACGGTACATACGCCCTGTATATTTTTAAATCCAATTATCAGCCCGTTAACGGGGTGTCCCTAAACCAATCCCTTCAGAGGGTTTTTGACGTTGGAACCTATGTATCGTCTCCCGCAGCGGGTAAAAATCGGCGAAAGGCTACTGTGAAATTTGATCCAATAGCGCTGATAGGTGGAGACTATAAAATCTACATTTTTGCTGGAACTGCTGGCGCAACGGCAAAAGCTAGTGATCCGTTTGGCTTGAATGCAGCCCCATCCGTAGTTATTGGGGGTGTCAACACGACACCGTTATTCGGAGAACCAGCCCGGATAAGGTTTTCGTTTACCGGTAGTGGGCCTTGGTCTTTCTATTATTCAGAGAATCCGTATTCTTACCCAACCCGTTTCCTTAGTACTACAAATACCTCGGTCGAAGTTGACATTAATTCGGATTATTATACTTCCTACACATACGATAACATTCATATCCGAAATGTACAGGGAGGCTGCGGTGGGAATGCCACGAGTGTGGGTACCGTTATTGGTTCGGCTGTTATTAATGTTAGATATCTCTCCATCACCTACGGCAGTATTAGCCAGCCCAATACCTGCCCTGGCACGAGCATTACGGTACCGTTCAGCGTCAACGGAGCACCTCCTCCGGGCACGAAATACCGGCTCGAATTTTCCGATGCCAACGGTAGTTTCAGCAATCCCTACGTGGTGGCCACGGTGACGGGTACGGGCAGTCCGCTGTCGGGCAACACCCCGCCGGACTATGCCCCCGGCACGGGCTACAAACTCCGGATCGTGCCCGACAACAACAACATCAACACTAGCATTGAGGTCAACGTCACGCTCACGCGGCCTGCGCCGCCCGTGGCCCAGACCAGCTACGCGTATTGTCCCGGCGAAAACCCCACCCAGCTAACCGCCAGCGGGGAGGCTCTGCGCTGGTACAACGATACCGGTCAGCTACCGGGAGCCCCCACGCCGCCCAAAGATGTAGCCAGCAGCTACAACGTGACCCAAACCAAAGACGGCTGCCAGAGTAATTTTACCACAATTCGGATCAGCATCAAACCTAAATCCGACCGGCCCAACCCCGGCAACCGGGACTACTGCCAGAACGAGCAGGCGAACACCCTGTCCGAACTGGTCAGCGGAGTCACCAACCCGAAATGGTACGACAGCAACGGCAGCGAACTCGGCGGCAATTTCCGACCCAACACGGGCGAAGTGGGCACGAAAACCTACCGCGTTTCGCAGCAGCACAACGACTGCCGGAGTGACCAGGCTGAATTCAACATCCGGGTCAAACCCCGGCCCGTCGCGCCGGGGGTGAAAAGCGCCGAACCCGTGTGCCAACTCACGTCGGTTTCCAACGCCCTGCTGCAAGCCGCCGTTACCTCAAGCAACGTAACCCTGCGCTGGTACGAAACCGAGCAGGGAGGCGGGGGCAGCGACCAGCCTCCCACGCCGCGCACGGGCAACGCCGGGTTGCAAACCTACTTCGTGAGCCAGCTTCTCGAAGGCTGCGAAGGCCCCCGCGCCAAAATTGAGCAAGAGGTAAAACCCGCCCCGGCGCTGCCCACGGTAGCCAGCAACCCGGTACTGCGTTGCCTCAATGACCCGGTCACGACGCTCGCGCCCGCTGGTGCTCAGTTCAACTGGTATCGCCAAGCCAGCGGAGGCAGTCGCGAAGCCAGTATTTCTGTGGCTACCAACCAGGTTCGCACGGATTCGTACTACGTCTCTCAAACCGGCTCCAACGGCTGCGAAAGCGGGCGACAGGCGGTGGAGGTGCGCGTACTGGCTCCTCCCGCTTCGCCCGAGGTCACGGCGGCTGGTTTTGCTTGTCAGTTTTCCAAACCCGTGGCCTTGCAGCCCAGCGGTTCGGGCCTGGTGTGGAGCGGTACGGGCATCACCGGCAGTACCGAAACCGCACCGGTGCCCTCCACTGCTTTGCCCGCTACGTTTAGCTACCAAATCGTACAGCGGGTGGGAACTTGCACCAGCGCGGCGGCCTCGCTTACCTACACCATTCGCCCAGTTCCGGCGGCCCCCACGGTTCAATCGCCGCTGAAGTTATGCCTAAACTCGCCCATCCGTGACCTGACTGCCCCAGGTCAAAATCTAAAGTGGTACGATAACAGTAACCGCAGCAATCCGGCCCAAAATCGGGTAACCATCAACCCAACCACCGCTGGAACGATGCGGTACTACGTCACGGAGACAGATAATTTTGGCTGCGAAAGCCAGACCAGTTTGCTCGAAGTGCAAGTATTGGTACCGGTGTCCGCACGCCTCACGGGCGACTCACTCGTCATGCTCTACGATAGTTCAGCCATTCGGGTGCAGTTTACGGGCGAAGCGCCTTTTACCATGACCTTGTGGGACGGTCGGATAGTGACTACTTCAAGCAACCCCTACGTGGTGTGGGTAAAACCCAAAGCCAGCGGCACCTACCAACTCCGTGCGCTTTCCAACGACTGTGGCTCCGGTAACCCCGGTAACGCCTACGTACTTCGGGTACTCATACCCCTCAGCACGGAACCCACCACTGCAACCGGGGCGATGTCGTTGCGGATCTTTCCTAATCCGAGCAATACCCATGTAAACTTGACTTGGGAAGCACCGGCGCGGGAAGTGGTGCGGCTTCGCCTGATCGATGTCAGTGGCCGCACCCTCTGGCAGCGGGAACGATCCGGTACTGGCATCGTTGAAACCGAACAGTTCTCCCTGCGCGATTTGTCTACTGGCTTGTATCTGATTCAGTTACTGGACGAACAAAAAGGCGTGGTGACAAAGCGGATTTTGAAAAACTAGCTTCACCATCAAACGTGAAAACCACTCCCGATGTCGGGAGTGGTTTTCACGTTTGATGGTAGGGCGGTATTGAGTAGGGAAAAAGCGTTGATTGTCCGACCCCCGCGAGAACCGAACGGCCATAACCCGAAGTTTGTAACTCCCCTCACGCCGCCCGCTTCACCCCAAACATCTCCTCGGCCTGGTCGGCCATGCGGCGGAAGCGCTCGGCTTCGGCTTTCAGGTACTGGTTGTACGCTTCGCGAAATTGCTGTCGCTCGGTTTCGGAGAGCGAGGCAACGTAGTTTTCCCTCTCCTGGCGGACGGCTTGCCGCGCTTCGGTGCTTTCGGCGGCTTGCAACTGCTCGAAGTACGCGTCGAAATCGTAGGCTGGCATGGCTGGCTGGGGTTTAGTGGCGCGGATGATTCGTTTCGGCGGTTCGCCCCGAACTTCACCGTCGAAGAGAATCAGATTCAGTAAATACTCGAAACGGGTTCGGCTTTCCTCCAACGCTTCGCGGAGTTCAACCTCCACTCCGTTGAATTCAGCGTCTTCCAAACGCAGCGTGAGGTCGGAAATCTGCGTCCGGTACCAGCGAATCAGGGATTGTTTCTTGCTCATGGGAATCGGGGTCGCAATCGCCCCGCTAACTTAAAAACTTTCCCCCAACCCCACAAGCCCGCCCCGCCTCGGCTTATTCCTCGGCGCAAAAGCCCTATCTTTGCTACCAATCAAGCGGTTAGCTGGCCCGGCAAAAGTGGTCAGCGTATTCTTTCCACTTTAAACGTGCTGTTCCTTGACTTTTCACGATTTTAATCTCCACGACGACCTGCTGGCCGGCGTGGATGCCATGAATTACCTCCAGGCCACGCCCATTCAGGAGCAAGCCATCCCGAAAATCCTCGAAGGCCGCGACCTCATCGCCTCCGCCCAGACCGGCACCGGCAAAACCGCCGCCTACCTCATTCCGCTCCTCGACAAAATCTCACACGCCAACCACGACCACACCAGCACGCTCATTCTGGTGCCCACCCGCGAGCTGGCCAAGCAAATTGACGAGCAGGTGGAGGGCTTCAGCTACTTCGTGCAGGCGAGCAGCACCGCCATTTACGGCGGCGGCGGCGGCGACGGCTGGGACCAGCAACGCAAGGCACTCACCACCGGGGCTGACATCATCATCGCCACGCCGGGGCGGCTCATGGCCCACATGCAGTTGGGCTACGTGAAGTTCGACAAAATCGACTACCTCGTGCTCGACGAGGCCGACAAAATGCTCGACATGGGTTTTTCGGACGACATTCTGAACATCGTCAAAACCCTGCCCACCGAGCGCCAGACGCTGCTTTTTTCGGCCACGATGCCGAATAAAATTCGTGAATTTGCCAAACGCATCCTGCGCGAACCGCACGAAATCCGGCTGGCCGTTTCCAAACCCGCCGAGGGCATCGACCAGCAGTTTTACATGGCCTACGACCGCCAGAAACTGCCGATTCTGGAACACCTCATCAAAAAGAGCAATGTGCAAAGCATGGTGCTCTTCACCTCGCGCAAGTCGGAAGTGGGGCACATCGCAAGGGCCATCAGTAAACTGGGCTACGCAGCGCGGGGCATCTCTTCCGACCTGGAACAAGATGATCGCGAAGTGGTATTGCGCGATTTCAAAAACAAAACGTTTCCCATTCTCGTCGCCACCGACGTACTCTCGCGGGGCATCGACATCGACAACCTCACCCACGTGGTGAACTACGACATCCCCCGCGACGCCGAGGACTACGTCCACCGGATTGGCCGCACCGCCCGCGCCGCCACCACCGGGACGGCCATCACCTTCATCAGCGACCAGGATCAGGACCGGGTGGTACGGATCGAGAAATTGCTGGAAAAAACCGTCGAAAAACGCAGCATCACCGAAGAGTTGGGCTACGGGCCCGCCCCCGAATTCGACCCCGTCCGCTTCAGCGGCCTACGCGCCAAACGCGACGGCGGAGGTGGTAGTAGCGGTCCTCGCGGACGCAGTGGTTCCGGCCCGGCCCGCAGCGACGGTCGCCCGCCCCGCCGCGATGGCGACCGGCCCCGGGGCGAGCGTCGACCGGATGGCCGCCCGCCCCGGCGGGAGTATTCAGCCCCGGCTCCGGTGGCTGAAAACGGCGCTCCGATTCCAGCCGTGGCCCAGGCTCTCCGCCCCGACGGTCAGCCCGGCGACCCGGCCCGCCGCCGCAAGAAAAAGCGCAACCGGCCCAAAGGCCCCAAGCTCGGAGAGAGCCAACCCAATGAGGTTCGGGCCGAAGGAACGGCCAACCCGGTTGTTTCGCAGGATTAATCAAAAAAGCCGCTCAGAACTATTCTGAGCGGCTTTTTTGATTTTGAACCTGTTTAGTATTTGAGTTTTTAGGAAAAAGGGGCAGTTCCACTAGGCTGTCATCCCGACGCAGGAGGGATCTCGTTTGGGAATCGAACTGTTGGCTACCGGCAAAGGGTATGGCAAACCAACGAGATCCCTCCTGCGTCGGGATGACAGCCCCAGTGGAACTGCCGCTGTGGAACAGACCCTTTTTCTAAATTCTAAACAGCTTTTTTGAAGATAAAAACCAAGGTCAAGGAAGGTTATTCACCGCCGTAACCAGCGCGTCGAGCACGGTTTGGAGCGCCTGGGCGGTGGCGGGATCGGTTACGGTGCCGGACGGGCCAAGCTTCTGCCTTACCCCTGAAATCAGCAACGTACCGCCCGGCACCACGTTGGCCCCGAGCGCCTCGAACACCCAGGCAAGGGCCTGGTGGGCCTTGTCGCCGACCAGCGAAGCCGTGATGAGTACCACGGGTTTCCCCAAAAAATCACCCGAACCTACTGTCCAGTCAAGCGCGTTTTTGAGCGCACCGGGAATGCCGAAGGCGTACTCCGGTGTGCAGACGATCACGCCATCGGCGGCGGCCATCTGGCGGCGCAGGTCGGTAACGGCAGCGGGCGGTTCGGTTTCGTTGGGTGTCGGCGCGAAGGGCGGAATAGAGGCCAGATTTTCGTAAAAAACGAACTGCACTCCGGCGGGAGCCTGGGCGGCGAGGGCGCGGAGAATTGTGGCGTTGGCCGAGTCGGTGCGCAGGCTGCCGGAGAGGGCGAGGAGGGTTTTCATGGCAGTTTTTGGGAGAAAAGCCGGGGCGGGTGGGGGAAGTTCCCCGGCACCACGGGTCGCCAACCCCAAAAATTCTTATCTTTCGTGCCAACCCGTTGGTGGTCAAGCTACCCCTCTCGATTCATCCGCCTTTCCCTGCGCTCATGGTGGAACCCGAACGCATCGCTTCCTACACCCTCCGGCACCAAATTGGCTCCGGGGGCATGGCGAAGGTGTATTTCGCTGTCAACAGCCTTCAGGATCCATTTGCGATTAAAGTGCTCAACCTCGACCTGGCCACCCACGAGGCAATCCGCAAGCGCTTTCGCAACGAGATGGAGGCCCTCAAATCGCTGCGTGACATCGAGCAGGTTTGCCAAATCCGGGATTTTTTGGAAGACGGTCAGCGGATGGCCATCGTGATGGAACTCCTCACGGGGGTCGATTTGCTGCGGTACATCCGGCGCGAAGGACCGGTGGCCCCGGCCCAACTTCTCGCCTGGATGCGGCAGTTGCTGCCCGCGTTTGCTACCTGCCACGCCCGGAAAATCGTTCACCGCGACGTAAAGCCGAGTAATTTTTTCCTGACCGACACCGGCAAGCTGAAAATTATGGATTTCGGAATTGCCAAAGCCCTCGACCAGCGCGAAGCCCAACTCAACAGCATGGCACTGGGACTAACCGGCGTGCAGGAAGTGCTGGGTTCGCCGATGTACATGAGTCCGGAGCAGGTGCGGGGCCTGAAGGAGGTAGACCACCGCACGGACATTTACTCGCTGGGGGTCCTGATCCACACCCTGCTGATGGGCCGCAGCCCCTACGATGGCCTGAGCACCCGCAGTGCGTTCGACATTCAGGAGGCCATCCTCAAAAAACCGTTGCCCGAGCTGCCGGGCGAACTGGCCGTTTTCAACCCCCTCATCCAACGGGCCACCCGCAAAGACCCCGCCGACCGGTACCAACTCGTGCCGGAATTTCTGGCTGACCTCGACGCGCTCCGGCTGCCGTCCCAACCGGGCTTGGGTCAGCCCGTTCGGGAGGAACCGACTACCGTTGTGACCGAACCCAGGGGGGGCATCATTCCCGTCAGCCGGGTCACTGCCCCCAGCGACCCGACCGAAATCAGTGGGGGGAGGTCGCCGGAAGCGGCCTCAACGCCGGTTGCCCCGACAAAACGGGTTTCTGTGCCCGCTGCCAAGCCCTCCGGCGATCGCATCCCGGCCCCGGCCCACGCTGACCGGCCCGAAGAAAACAGCAGGCCGGTATCGCCACGAACTTCGATCCAAACCAACCAACCAGCGATTTCAGCGGGGAAGCGGGCGGTGGGAGGACTGGTGTTGGTACTGGTGCTGGGCGGAATTTTGGCGGGCTACTTTTGGAATGCCTCCTCGCGGGCAGTGCAGAACCCAGCCACCACGACCGATTCCGCGACCCCACCGACCACCGAAACTGCTGTGCTCCCTGCTGCAAAGTCGACGGCCCAACTACCGCCGGATTCCGACGGGGTTACCCCGCTTTCATGGCGGCAGGCGACCCGGCTTTTGCTCGGGTTGGGGCGGATACCCCGCGCCCGGCACCCGGCGGTTTTTGCCGCTGCCCGCCGGGCATTTGCCCGCCATCGAACCGCGCCGGATGGCGGCCCGGGGCTGGATTCGCTCTACGTCATGTGCGCGGTTCGGGCCGCCGAAGCACGACTGGCTTACCAAAAAAACGGCGATCCGGCCACCCGGCAGGCCGCCCTGCACTGGTACGAAACCGCCTACACGCTCCGACCCGAACCCGCCTTGCAGGAATGGATGAAGCAATTGAAAGGCGACGTGAGCGTAAAAACCACTCCGGTGCCCAAGCGTAGAAAAAAATTAAAGCAGACGTTTGTACCCGATACCGAAGTAAATCAATGAGTGCTCCCTCTTCTTTCCCAACGCGCTTTCTCACGATGCTGGTGGTCGTTTTCTGGACACTGGCTTGTTCGCGTAACACCACGGCGGTCAGGCGCTCTTCGCTGGCCCTGACCACCGCCCTGCAATCGCAGGAGAACACGCTGAAGTTGCTGGATAAACTGGCTGAACAGTCCGGTAAAGCCACTGCCGAGGGGAAGATAGCGGGATCGGCCAACGACGAAATTCAGTCCTACGTGGTCGCCGAACGGGCCACCATCGAAGCCAACCGCCAGCAACTGCGACGGGCCCTGGCCGGCGTGGATTCGTACGCGAGCGGGCAAAGTAAACAACGCGAAAGTGAGGTGCTGACGGTAGCCAACCGGGCCGTGATGAAGTCGGCGGAGACGCTCCGGATTTTGGACAAAAAAACGGAGGTCATCGTTGATTTTCTGGGAAACGAAACCTTCAGCCGCTCCGAAATCAAGACCCTGTTCGAATCGGGCGAATTCACTTTCAACTCCGAGCAGGTACGGGAAGGGCAGCGGCGGTTCCGGCCCATTGTTCAAAAACTGTTCACGTTCGCCGAGAAGTACAAAGACGGTTTCAAGAAATTGAAGGGCGAGATCATCGTCACGGGCTATTCCGACGCCACTCCCGTGGAACCGGGAAGTCGGCTGTACCATGAATTGGCCCGGCGCCTGGCGAAAGAAGACGACGTGCCCGATCCCACCAGCAGCGACCTGAACCGGAAGCTATCCGAACTCCGGGCGGGGGCCGTCAAAGGCTTGCTCGAGACCCTGATCCGCGCCCGGAAACAAGCCGGGGCCTATCCCCTCGACATCACGATCAGCGTGCTGGGCCTGGGCGAGGAAATTCCCAGGGGCTTGCCCGCTTCGCTGCCGGTCAACGACCAGCGGCGGCGCATCGTGACGTTTTACTGGGTGGTGTTGCCGGAATTATAACTGGACGGGTGCCCAAAACAAACCCCGCTCTCTTTTTACGGTGAGTGGGGTTTTGATTTTCTGGTTGACCGACAAGGACTCGAACGATGCAATTTCCCGCATTCTTATTTTTATTATTATTGTCTGTACTTCAATTAGTTAATTCAAAATTTAGATTCAACTAAAAACAAGTAAGAACGGATAAATACAACGTTTTCGACAACCGATCCGACAACCGATTCATTTGGTTGTCGGTTTTTGCTATGTTTGCATCGTTCGATTTTCAAACTTAAAAACGTGGCAAAATTTAGTTTCAACCTCCGCACTCCGGGCGGGGTAAAACCGACGCCCATCAACTTCGTAGCCCGGTACGGTACCCAGCGCCTGGTGTACCCCACGAAGGAAACCATTCCGCCCGATCAATGGGATGCCGCCCGCCAACGGGCCAAAGGTTCCCCCCTGGCCAGCGACCTCAACGCCCGCCTGAGCGATTTGGAATCCAGAGCCGGGCGGCTACTGAGTGCCTACAAGACCCAGCACGAAACCGACCCCACCCCGGAGGAGTTGCGCCAACTGCTCGACGCCAACTTGGGACGCGACGTGCCCCGGCCAACAAAGGCCGATACGTTGTTCGTCTTCATCGAACGGTACATCGAAGAGAACGAAACCAGTAAACGGGTTTTGCCGGTCACGATTCGGGCCTACAAGGTGGTTTTGAAAAAACTTCAGGAGTTCAGCAAGAAAACGAAGGCGTACCGCGCCCTCGACTTCGATAGAATCAACCTCGATTTTTACGCCGACTTCACGGGCTGGCTGACCAAAAAAGGGTATTCGGCCAACTACATCGGCAATCATATCAAAACGCTCAAATCGTTTCTCAACGAGGCCACCGAGCGGGGTATCAATTCCAAAGTCGATTTTCGCTCGAAACGGTTTAAGAAAATTACCGAGGAGACATCGGCGATTTACCTCAACGAGGAGGAACTCGAAACCCTCCGCTGCCTCGACCTGAGTACCGCCCCGCGCCTCGACCGGGTGAGGAATTTGTTTTTGGTGGGCTGCTGGACGGGTCTCCGGTTTTCGGATTTTACCCGCCTCGACCCGCGCCACCTGACCGCCGACGGCGATTTTATTGAGATTGAGACCCAGAAAACGGGCGAAACCGTGGTGATACCCGTTTACCCCGTGGTGCGGACGGTATTCGCCAAGTACGCGGGCAAAACGGCCAATTCCCTGCCCCCGGCGATTTCCAACCAGAAGATGAACGAGTTTTTGAAACAGATTGCCCAACGCGCCGGGCTGACCGATGCCGTGGAGGAACGCATCACCAAAGGCGGGTTTCGCCTCACGACCACGGCGGCAAAATGGGAGTTGGTCAGCACCCACACCGCCCGGCGTAGTTTTGCCACCAACTGCTATAAAATGGGCCTCGATACCGTCACCATCCGGGCCATTACCGGCCACCGCACCGAGAAGGCGTTTTTGACCTACATCAAAGTAACCCCGCACGAACACGCCCGGAAAATGAAAGACTTTTGGGCCGAACGCCAGCGACAAACCCCGTTTTTAAGGGCCGTGTAACCCCGTTCACCCATGCAGTTCGACGCCTACGGCCACCTGACCCCGTACCAACCCCTCAATTCCGACCTTGCGGCGGTGGAGGCCGTTTTTGTGGCGGCGTTTCCCGATTCCCGAACGCGCCGCCCGGTTTTCGACCAGTACCTCCGCTACCTCGACCAGTTGCGGGGGATTGTCGGCGGCGGGTTTACGCAATGGCTCAACGGTAGTTTTACCACCCGCAACCCCGACCCCCGCGACATTGATTTTGTGACCTTTCTCGACATCGAACGCACCGAACGCCACCACGACCGCCTGAGCGACCTCCGCCGAACGCGCCTCCAGCCGGGGAGCCTGACCGACGGGTATTTTGTGGCCGTATACCCCGAAGGCCACCGCCTCCGCGTTCACTACGAATCTGACCGCCTCGACTGGCTGGAAATTTTTGGCAAAACCCAACGCACCCACCGGGGCAACCCCCGAAGAAATAAAGGAATCATTCAACTAACCTTTTGAACCGATGCAGCCTTTCCTCAG
This sequence comes from uncultured Cytophagales bacterium, assembly GCA_964244295.1. Taxonomy (GTDB): domain Bacteria; phylum Bacteroidota; class Bacteroidia; order Cytophagales; family Spirosomataceae; genus JAJAZB01. The sequence continues at coordinate 146,897 of CAXTIG010000005.1, read as the reverse complement.
CCCCGACAGCCGCCCCGAATGGGCCGACCGGATTTCCCGCCTGATTGAATTGATTGCGATACACCTTGAGGCCGTGGAGCGCCATACCCAGGCCGGTAGCCCCCGGCTGATTATCGAACAGTACGAAGAACTCCGCGACGAACGGTTAGCGGAATTGGCGGGCCTGCTGCAAGGCTCCGGCCTGAGTGTCAACTTTACGCCCGACGAGCGCCGGGCGGCGTAACTCCCCTGAGCCGATGGAACGCCAACCGGAGTACATTGAACGCGAAGAATGGGCCGTGCGGGTCTCGCGCCTGCTCGAATTGATTGCCATGCAAATTCAGGCCGTAGAGCGCAACGCCGGGGCCGGTAGCCCCGCCAGCATCACCACCCAGCACGAACGCCTACGCGACCGCTACAAGGCCGAATTGGACGCCCTGCTGAACGATACCGGCCTGAGTGTGCAGTTTACCCCCAGCGAGCGCCGGGCGGCGTAATTACTGACGGAGAGGAGCCGCCCCGGTGGGGGTGGTTTGTTGTGTTCGATTTTTTAAAACTGTGTTCGCGAAATGGAAATAACAAATTTCCCTAACTGGTTGTGGAGGAACGCGAACGAGGTAATTGTACGGTGCCAGAGGCAACCGTCATATATGCAAACTGAGGAGGCGGCGGCTTGCGTCATCCGTATTTCTGAGCATACTCAAAACTACCATGCTGAAATTACTGACGCTATTTTACGAGACAAAGACATTGCCTATACTTTCATCACCCGCCAGTACGACAACCTTATTAGACGCATAACATTAAATTATGAATTTGGGAGAAGGCCAAACAACTTAGTATTCAGGATGGCTGTAAATGAATACGTTGAAAGACAGAAGAAAGAGGCAATCGGTATTAAGTGGAACTCCCCCGAAGACCACGACCAGAGAATTAGGAATATGTTTTGGTTTGCGGATGAAGTGGAGGGGGCTATTACTGGCCTGGAAGAAATAGTATTCAGTTATTTCCCTAAAAAACCTTTGGCTGACCTCATAAGGGCTGAATCTGTTTTCTATAATTCAAATTTGTGGTTGGGCTACAATCGAAAACAAGGCAAGGAAAAATTACCAGAGAAAAAGTCGAAAGTACGCCCCTGGGCTATCGCGTATTATTATTTACAAGAGTCAGGGGTTGCTCCACGGGTTGAGGATAGTGTTGAGGGTAAAAAAAAGGCAATACAGGCATTCTGTGACAGAAACAGCACTAAGGATTTCCGTTTAACAGGGTCAACTTTTTACCAACGACACTATAACGTAATACTCAACGATTCGGAAAGGTTGAAAGACCCGGATTATCTAAAAATAGCTGCTGAACTACTCAAACGTTTTCCGACGGCTCAAAAATTAGTCCTTGATGCGTGGGAGAGTGCGAAACGAAAAAGTAGCAGTTAAAGTAGCACTTCCTGAACTGCTACCCCGTTCCCCACCGCACTAATTCGCATCGTTGAAACCAAACCAACGGTACGAATGACAACCCAAATTCTCCAAATCCACGCCGACCCCGCCGACCTGGTGGAGGCGGTCGCCCAGCGCACGGCGGAACTCCTCCGCCCGCACTTCCAACACCTCCACGCCGCGCCCGACACCACGCCCAAAACCCGCAAAAAGGCGGCGGCGTACATCGGCGTTAGCCTGACCACGCTCAACACTTATGAGCGCAAGGGAATTATCAAAGGCCACCGGGTGGGCAATCGCCGCCTCTACAAAGTGGCGGAACTCGACGCCGCAATCAAGGCCGTGCGGAGGACGGCAACCCATGCCTAACGCCCGCCTTATCCAGTACCGGCGCGAGGCGACGGGCTGGTTTGTTCGGGTGCCAGAGTTGGTACCCTTCCGTAAAATCCCCGATGAACTCACCGTCGAGGAAACCCAGGACGACACCCCGCGCCGCAACGGAGCCGGGAATGTGATCCGGGGGCGGCACCAACGCGCCGGGCGGTTTTTGTTCTACACCGGCCTACGCCCTACCCACCGCCCCGGCTGGTTTGCGGGCGATGCCTGCGAGTTTGTCGGCAGGCAAAAGGTGAAGTCAACCCTGCTATTCGAGTTCAGCGCCGATTACTCCACGCTGGCCGTGCATTGGTTCGACCGCTACCACGTCTGGCCTACGGAGGTACCGCGCCTGCTCGACAATTACCTACGCAACACCCAGGCCGGTTGAGCCTTCCACGCCGGACACAAAAAAGGCGGAGCCTACGGGTTCCGCCTTTCCGAGTGTGTTCGATTATCAAACCATAACCGGCAAAACCCGCTATGTTCGACAGCGCAAAGATAGAGATTCAAGACCCCGGAATGATGGAACGCCTCCGGCAAAAAACCGGCGTGTCCATCCTGACCGCCCTCGACACCGAGACCGGCGAAACCCCGCGCCAGACCGCCCAACTGCTCAACCTCCGCCTCACGGCCTACGCATCGGGCCGGAACGTGATGCAGGGGAGTTTGCACCGCTACGCCAACGGCGGAGGCCACAACGCCGACGCGTTCACCCACCGCCGTTTTTGCGACACGGTGGAGGCATTGGCCGACCTGCTCGACTTCGACCCCGCTACGGCCACCATCCGGGCCTTAGAGGCGGGCGTAAACCTCCGCCTGCCTGCTAACCCGCTGCCCCGGCTGATTGCCTACAAAGGCCAGCCCCCCGACCTGCGCACCTTCGGCGGGAAGGGCTACGAAAAACGATGGGCGTTTGAGGCGTACACCGTGAAGGGTTACGACAAGAGCCGCCAGTACGGTCTACCTGACCCCGTGACCCGCTGGGAAGTCAGCACCCACCGAATGCGTTTCCTGAGCGCCCACGGCCTCAATGTGCGCACCCTGGCCGACCTGCTCGACCCGCGCCGGGTGGAAGGGTTCGGGCCGCTGCTGGCCGACCTGTTCGCCGACCTGACTTTTGCCGACCTCGCGGGCCTCGACCGCCTGACCAACGCCGAACGGAAGTTTTACGAGGCGGCGGCAACGTTTCAGTTTTGGGAAACGAAAACCGACCCCGAACGGCGGAGGTACGCCCGCCAACGATTCGACGCGATACGCGCCAACTACGGAGCCGACGAACGGGAACAAATCACGGAATTGATTCGCCAGACGTGGCGCGACTTGTTGAGCGCACCCGGCAAAAATTCCCGGTTTTACACCGACTCTGTAAAACCAGAAATTCCCGTTTTTTCACCGTTTAAATACAGGGTGAATTTGTCCTGCATTCCCACCCTTCCGCCCCGTACCTGCAAAACGTGCGGGATGGATATTTCGCACCGCCGATCGGGGGCCGTGTTCTGTGAGGCGAAACGGTGCCGGAACGTAGACAGCAACCCGCGCAACAACTTCAAACGTCAGTACGCCCGCTCGCTCGATGCCTGCCAACTGTTCGACCCGCTGACCGCCCTCCGCCTGACCCCGGAGCAAACCCGCCTGCTGGCCTACTGACCCCGGAGGGCCGGTTTGAAGTTGTCCGTTTTCATTCCACCCTACCCCAGAATGCCCAAACTAAAATCCGCCGCAAAACTCGACCCCCTCCCCCCTGGTTAATTCGCCTGCGAGTAATATCGAACGATTCAGGGGGGTAGGGGCGGTTTGAGAGTTCCCGGTTTTCGCCTTAGTCCAACCCCTAACCCTCATTCACGCGTATTTTGGCAAATTCAAGGGGGGGGTATATTTTCAGGGTAGGGCCTGAAAAACCATTCAGAAAGGGCGTGGAGGCACTTTTTCACAACAGGAGGGCAGAATAACGAGGGTTAAACGTTCGATAAACCGCCATTTCTACCCGTTTTCTATCTATTTTAACTCAAAACACCCGTGAGAACACCCGCAAAATTTAAAACCGGCGATTTGGCAAAACTCAAATCGGGTGGGCCGCTGATGACTGTCAGCGGGTACGAAGAATCCATGTACCTGGACGGAAAGGCGAACAAAGAAAAAGTTCGCTGCCAATGGTTCGACGCAAAGGCGGATGCCACGGCGGTTTGTTTCCGGTGGAGTCGCTCACGAAAGAAATGCCACCCCCCTCCGGCAACGGATGAAAAGAAGGCAACTAACCCCCCGCCAGCCTGACAACCGGCAAGGAGGTGAACAACCAAATCGACAACCACCAAAAACAAAACCCGCTAACTAATTGATAGTTAGCGGGTTGTTTTTTACAGCGGTTGACCGACAAGGACTCGAACCTTGAATAAAAGAACCAAAATCTTCTGTGTTGCCATTACACTATCGGTCAATTTCCCATCGGGGGCTTCGATTTTGGTGGCGCAAAGATAGGATTTGCCCCGCCGCGTGTCAAGCCGGGAGTAATTAAAAGTTAAAAGTTAAAAGTTAAAAGTGAGTAGTTTGCATAGCTTCGCGCTGACTATCAGTCGGTCAGCGGAGTAATTTTTCACTTTTAATTTTCAACTTTTAACTCAAAGGCTCGCCGTTTCTGCCGTCGGGGAAATCTTTTTCACCAAACCCTGCAACACCTTGCCCGGTCCGCATTCGACGAACTTCGTCGCGCCGTCGGCGGTCATGGCTTGTACCGACTGGGTCCAGCGGACCGGCGCGGTGAGTTGGGCGATAAGGTTGGCTTTAATCGTCGCCACGTCCTGCGAAGGGGCGGCGCTGACGTTCTGGTAAATCGGGCAACGGGGCGTTTGGAAACTCGTGGCCTCAATGGCGGCGGCGAGTTTGGCCCGCGCCGGCTCCATCAGAGGCGAGTGAAAAGCGCCGCCGACGGCCAGCGGCAATACCCGTTTGGCTCCGGCGTTCCGCAGGCGTTCGCCCGCGAGTTGCACGCCGTCGAGCGAGCCGGAAATCACTACCTGACCGGGGCAATTGTAGTTGGCCGCTACCACAATTTCGTGGTTCTCGGCCTGCACGGCGGCGCAGATTTCTTCAATCTGCTCGTCGGCCAGGCCCAGCACGGCGGCCATCGTCGAGGGAGTCAGTTCGCAGGCTTCCTGCATGGCTAGCGCCCGTTGGAAAACCAGACTCAACCCGTCTTCAAACGACAAGCCACCCGCTGCCACCAACGCCGAAAATTCGCCTAGTGAATGCCCGGCTACCATGTCGGGGTGGAAATTAGTGAACTCTAAGGCCAGCACGACGGAATGAAGAAAAATGGCGGGTTGGGTGACACGGGTTTGTTTCAACTCCTCGTCGCTGCCCGAAAACAACACGTCGGTGAGGCGAAAACCCAGCCGGTCGTTGGCTTGCTCGAAGCGGGCGCGGGCGGTGTCGGAGGTGTCGTAAAGCTCCCTGCCCATGCCCGGGAACTGGGCACCCTGGCCGGGGAAGACGATTGCGGTCATTTTCAAATGGATGATTGAGAATGGAAAATGGATAATGAACTGATGCGCAAAGAAACGCCAACCCCTTTCATTTTCCATTCTCAATTATTCGTTCCTCTCTTACCGCAGCAACTGAATCCAGCCTTTAAACGACTGCAACTCGTCGTTGCGACTCAGGCGCTGGAAACGCACCTCGGCCTGGTAGTAGTACAGCCCGGCGGGGAGATCCTTGCCATCGGTGGTGACGCCGCCCCAGGTGATGAGCGGGTCGCCCTCGTGAACGAAAACTTTCGCCCCGTAGCGGTTGTACACCGTAAACGTGACCGACTGCACGAACCGGGGGCAGTTCATCGGCTGAAAGGTGTCGTTCTGCCCGTCGTTGTTGGGCGTAAACACGTTGGGCAGCATAAAACTGGGGCAGTTGTCTTTGCAAACCGTGTTACTGGGCCGCGACTCGTTGCCGTATTTATTCACCGCCGTGACGTAGTAGCAGCCCGCATACGAAGGAAGATTGGCGTGGGTATACAGCGTGGCCGGGGGCCGGGGCGAGGTGACAGAGTCTATTTTCACGAAGGCCTCGTCTTCCTCGTAACGTTTGTAGTACACGTTGTACCTCACGATGTTGGGGTCGCAATCGGCCCCGGTGGCGCTTTTGGCGGGGTAAATCCAGGAAAGTTTGTTGCTGAACGGGGGCTGTTCACAGGGTCCGGCCACGTACTCTTCGCACTTGAGCGGGTCGAGGGCCAGCACCGGCGGGCAGGGCCGGGTGGTATCGGTGGGCATGGCGCAGATCACCTGCGAAAAGTTGAGCAACGGCCCCGGTACTTCGGGAATCCCGTAGGTACCTACCGTTTGCACCCGGTAGCAGTAGGTAGACTCCGGCGAGAGCGAAAGCGTTTGGACGCCGTCGCTGGGGAAGTTGTCGGTGCCGTTGTCTACGTACACGGGACCGGTCTGGTTATCGGCGATCTGGTTGAACACCCCTGGCTGGCCCGGCACTTCGCGGAATACCCGGTAGCTCTGGTTGCGCCAGGGCACGTTGGCCTGCCAACTCAGGCTGACGGCCCGCACGGCGGGCTGGGCGGCCAGGCGTACGCTGCTGGCCGCTTCGGTGCTATCGAGCGCGGTCAGGGTACCGTTGAGGGTGTGGAACACCGCGATGCGGTAGCGGTAGGGGTTGGCCGTGGTGTTGAGGCCTTTGTCGACGAATACTGTGTCGGCCACGCCGGGCGTAAACGAAGTTGGAATGCGGGCAACCTCCGTGGTGGGGTTGGCCGTCAGGCCGGTGGCGCGCAGCAGGCGGTACTCGAACGGGCCGGTCAACGTCGGACTGATGCCGAAGGGGCGCGTCCAACGCACGGTAATTTCGCCGTCGGCATCGCGACCGGGGCCGGTTTTGTCCACCGTCACGTTGGTGATGTAGGGCACCTGCCGGGGCAGCGCAGCGCAGACGGCATTGGAAGCCGCGCTGGAACCCAGGGCCGGGCCAGGGTAGGCCACCTGAATGCGGTAGCTGTACCGGGTTCCTCCGCTGAATCCTCTCCCGCCGTTGGTGTCGGTAAAGGTGGTCGTGCCAATGTCAACCCGGCCAATTTCCACGTACCCCGCCGGGGGGGTAGTGAGGCACTTGTCGGGGTCGGGGTCGCCGCAACCTTCTCTCCGGTAGATAATCATTTTCGTATTCGACGGCGTCAGACCGGCGCAAGCGTAGGGGTCCCAGGTGAGCACAAACGAGCGCCCGCCCGCCGTGGGAGTAGCGCTGAGGTTTTTAGGGCGCGGGGCCACCACCCGAATCCGGAAAATCTTGGAATCGACCAGGTAGGGAAGCGACGCGCCAGGGTTGTCCTGCACCTTAAACAGGATGTCGTAGGGTTGCTGGCGCACGTGGGCACAGTTGGTTTGCCAGGTAAATACGCCCGTGGCCGGGTCGGCGGCCTGGGGCTGGGCGGCGGTGGTAAACGTGGCGAGGGTGGGCTTCACCAGCGTGTCGGGGCCAAACACCGCGCTGATGGCCGTGAGCGTAAGCCGATCCTTGCGGTTGGTACGCGAGGGCTGATCACTGGCGGTGATGGTGCGCTGAATGACCTCGCCCGCCTCCACGCAGATTTCGGGCGGCACCTGAATGCGCGGCCCCTTGTTGTCGGCATCTTTCACGATGATCTGCATATCGCGGGTCACTTCCCCGATTTTCACCCCGTTGCGCCATTCTTCGACCGTGAAGGCCACGTTGTACTGACCGGGGCACACGGGCGCATCCCAAATCAGGTCGCCCGTGCGCGGGTCGATGCTGAACGTGGCCGCTCCCGTCTGGGCTTCGTTCTGCCCGGCGCACACGTCCTGCGGGTATTTGTAGCCGGGAATGTTGAAACCCCGGCAGGCATTCGATTCATTGATCCCTTGCTTGGAAATGTTGAGGCGGTAGGCCAAACTGTCGCCCTCGGCGTCGAAGGCACCGGGGTTGTGGATGAAGCGCTGCCCCACCACCGCCGTGAAGTCCACGCCGGAGTTGAGCAACACGGGCGTGGTGTTGAGGCCCACCGTGGGGCCAATAAGTATCGTGGTTTCGACAAACCAGGAAATGTTATCGGTGTCGGGGCGGCCCAGGTTGAGGGTGCCGCCGTTGCGGTTTTGAATCACCACTGAGATGGTGTAGTCTCTGGAAGCGTTGAACGTGTGGATGATTTTGTACACGTTGCGCACCGTTTCGTTGCCGATGTTGGTGGTACTCGTAGGCGTAGGAAAGCGGGGCGCTTCCTGCACGGGAGTGCCATCACCAAAGCAGATGTATACGAATTTTTGATCGTCGTTGGCCCGCTTGCCACCGGCCTCGTCGGTGTAGGTGGTGACGGTAAACTCGTAGGTACGTTCGTTGCCGGCACCGGGCAGGCGCCGGGCGGTGATCTCACCGGCTCGAATGTGGGTAGCCCGGGCCACGCTGGCCCCCAGCACCAGAAAGAGAAGGAGTACAAATCGCGATACGTAGAGCGTTTTCATGCAAACAGAACCGGGAAAAAGGCCACCGAACCCCTTGCCGCGTGTGGCGGCAACTTCTGCCCCGATGAGCCAAATTTTACTAAGCGATAAACAAACAAAATCAACGTCTGGTTAGGCAGACGAAGGTGATAAAGTCTGGCCTTAGAACGAAACTAAATTCGTTCTATTTCACCCAAAAACGGAAACCTGCTTTGGCAGCCCCGTGTTTGAGGTGTAGTTTTGACCCCGGAATTTCCCCGGTTTTTAGGTACTTTTAATCAGTCACCGTTCGTATGTCCTGGCTCACCCGGTTTTTTACGAGTTCACTTGGCAAAAAACTCATCATGGCCCTGTCGGGGCTGTTTTTGTGTAGTTTTCTGATTGTTCACCTCATCGGCAACACGCAGTTGTTTTACGCCGATCAGGGATTGGCATTCAACAAGTACGCCGTGTTCATGACCAGCAATCCACTCATCGAGATCGTCTCCTACGGGTTGTATGCGTTCATCCTGCTCCATGCCTTCGATGGCCTCTACCTGGCTTACAAAAACCGCCGGGCCAGGCCCGTGGGCTATAAAAAGCTGGACAACAGCAGCCGCTGGGAAGCCCGCAACATGGGCATTCTGGGCACCATCCTGCTGGTTTTCATCGCCGTTCACCTGAGCAATTTCTGGTGGGATTACCGCTTCGGCTACGTGCCGTACAAAAAATACACCGAAGACATCAGCACCGGGCAGTTGGTCAGCACGCAGGATTTGGCCCCCGACTACGCCGTGAAGCGCCGCATCGTCGAAGACCTCGACGAGGCCACGGGCCGTAAAGTCACCATCGTCCGCGATTTGTACAAGCAGGTCGAGTACGGGTTTGCCAACCCGCTCATCGTGCTGCTTTACGTGGTGGCGATGGGGGCGCTGGCGTACCACCTGCTCCACGGATTTCAGAGCGCCTTCCAGACGCTCGGTCTCAACCACCCCAAGTACAACCCGCTCATTCGCTGGGTGGGCGCGGGGCTATTTGCCATCCTCATCCCGATTGGCTTCGCCGCCATGCCGATTTATTTTTTCGTGAAAAGCCTGGGATAGTTTTCAGTCTTCCGTTTTCAGTTGCCTGCATCGTTAGGTTCAGTTTGAAAATGCGAAGACGGATTTAACTGAAAACGCTAAACTGTAAACTGAAAACTCAACATGGCCTCTTCCCCCAACCTGGACGCCAAAATACCCGACGGGCCGCTCGAAACGAAGTGGACCAAGTACCGCTCGACGGTGCCGCTCGTTAACCCGGCCAATAAACGCAGCATCGAAGTGCTCGTGGTGGGCACCGGCCTAGCCGGGGCTTCGGCGGCGGCTACGCTGGCCGAACTGGGCTACAAAGTTAAGGCCTTCTGCTACCAGGATTCCCCCCGCCGGGCGCACTCCATCGCCGCGCAGGGCGGCATCAACGCCGCCAAAAATTACCAGAACGACGGCGACTCCATCTACCGGCTTTTCTACGACACCATCAAAGGCGGCGACTACCGCAGCCGTGAGGGCAACGTGTACCGCCTGGCCGAAGTGTCGGGCAGCATCATCGACCAGTGCGTGGCGCAGGGCGTGCCCTTCGCCCGCGAGTACGGCGGCCTGTTGAGCAACCGCTCCTTCGGCGGTACGCAGGTGCAGCGCACGTTTTACGCCGCCGGGCAAACCGGCCAGCAACTGCTGCTGGGGGCCTACTCGGCCCTGCAACGCCAGGTAAGCCTGGGCAACGTGACGATGTACACCCGCCACGAAATGCAGGACATCGTCACCATCGACGGCAAATGCCGGGGCATCATTGCCCGCAACCTCATCACCGGCGAACTGGAGCGGCACTTCGGCCACGCCGTGCTGCTGTGTTCGGGCGGTTACGGCAACGTGTTTTACCTGAGCACCAACGCGATGGGCAGCAACGTGACCGCCGCCTGGAAAGCCCACAAAAAAGGCGCGATGATGGCGAATCCCTGCTTCACGCAAATTCACCCGACCTGCATTCCCGTGTCGGGCGACCACCAGTCGAAGCTGACGCTGATGAGCGAGTCGTTGCGTAACGACGGGCGGATTTGGGTGCCGCTCAAAAAAGGCGACGACCGCAACCCCAGGGACATTCCCGAAGCCGAGCGTGATTACTACCTCGAACGCCGCTACCCGGCCTTCGGCAACCTCGTACCCCGCGACATCGCCAGCCGCGCCGCCAAAGAACGCTGCGACGAAGGCTACGGCGTGGGCAGTTCGAAAATGGCCGTGTACCTCGATTTTGCCGACGCTATTCTCCGTTACGGAAAAATCGAAGTGGGTAAAAACAACCTCCACAACCCCAGCGACGCGCAAATTCAGGAACTGGGCGTGGCCGTGGTGAAGGAAAAATACGGCAACCTGTTCGATATGTACCAACAGATTACCGGCGAAAACCCCTACGAGGTGGCGATGCGGATTTACCCCGCCGTTCACTACACGATGGGCGGACTCTGGGTCGATTACAACCTGATGACCAACGTGCCGGGACTTTACGCGCTGGGCGAAGCCAACTTCTCCGACCACGGGGCCAACCGCCTCGGCGCTTCGGCCCTGATGCAAGGGCTGGCCGACGGCTACTTCGTGCTGCCCTACACCATCGGGGCCTACCTGGCCGGGGAAATCCGGACGAAGGCCATTCCGACCGACAGCGAGGCGTTTGTGAAAGCCGAAAAAGAAGTGAACGAGCGGATTACCAGACTGATGGCTATCCAGGGCAAGCAGTCGGTGGATACGTTTCACAAAAAGCTCGGCAAAATCATGTGGGACAAGTGCGGCATGGCCCGCAATGCCCAGGGTTTGCGGGAGGCAATTCAGGAAATTCAGGCCCTGAAAAAGGAATTCTGGAGCGACGTGCGGATTCCCGGCAGCGCCGACGACATGAACCCGGAACTGGAAAAAGCCGGTCGCGTGGCCGATTTCATCGAACTCGGCGAGCTGATGTGCCGCGACGCACTCAACCGCGAGGAATCCTGCGGGGGCCACTTCCGCGAGGAATTCCAGACCGAAGACGGTGAGGCCCGCCGCGACGATGAAAACTTCGCCTACGTGGCCGCCTGGGCCTACGCGGGCGAAAGCAACTGGACGTTGAACAAGGAAGACCTGGTTTTTGAAAACATCAAAATCGCGCAGCGGAGTTATAAATAACCACCTCACCGCTGTCATCCCGAACGTAGTGAGGGAACTTTCGCGCTTGCCTCCCAAATAGTTTGTTAGTGGAGGCGAAAGGTTCTTCGCAAGCTCAGAATGACAGGTTTTAGTATCGGAAAAATGAGCCAAGAAAGCATGAACCTGACCCTGGAAGTCTGGCGTCAGAAAAACCGCAACACCGAAGGCCGCTTCGAGACCTACCAGCTCAGCGGCATTTCGCCCGATATGTCGTTCCTCGAAATGTTCGACGTGCTCAACGGACAACTCATCGACACCGGCAAGGAACCCGTCACCTTCGACCACGACTGCCGCGAGGGCATTTGCGGCTCCTGTGCCATGTACATCAACGGGCGGCCCCACGGTCCTAAGCAGGTGACCACCTGCCAGTTGCACATGCGCAGCTTCAGCGACGGCGACACCATCACGGTGGAACCCTGGCGGGCAGCGGCTTTTCCAGTGCTGAAAGACCTGGCCGTGGACCGCACTGCCTTCGACCGCATCATCTCGGCGGGCGGGTACGTGTCGGTCAACACCGGCAACGCCCAGGATGCCAACAGCCTGCCCGTGCGCAAGGAAAATGCCGACGATGCCTTCATGGCGGCGGCCTGCATCGGCTGCGGGGCCTGCGTGGCGGCCTGCAAAAACGCCTCGGCGATGCTCTTCACCTCGGCCAAAATCGCCCAGCTTTCGCTGCTGCCCCAGGGCCAGGCCGAGCGCCGGGTTCGGGCCGAAAAAATGGTCGCTCAGATGGACGAAGAAGGTTTCGGGGCCTGCACCAACACGGGGGCCTGCTCGGCGGAATGCCCCAAAGGCATCAGCATGACCAACATCGCCCGGATGAACCGGGAATACTACGGGGCCAGTTTGTCTTCGACGAACGCCTGACGAGTCGGATTTAGGGAATTTTTTAAACCGCCAAGACGCCAAGAACGCGAAGGAGTTACCCTTCGCGTTCTTGGCGTCTTGGCGGTTTAAATCTGCTGAAGCGATGGAATTGGTTGCTTAGGAAGTAGAATTCGTTTATCAGCCCACCACTTGAGTGGTGGGAAAAGGCGCCGACGGGATTCATTGGGGGAAACCGTTTCAACGGTTTTGCGGCCACAAAACCGTTGAAACGGTTCACAATCCGCCTCCGACTGCCCTTCTTTCCCCTGATTAAAATCAGCGGACGCCGCGCGGGGGCTAATAAACTGGCCCTACACCCGGTTGCTTACTTTTGGCTTTTTCACCGAAAAATTTTCCCATGCGTCGCCTCGCCCAACTCACCCTGCTGCTGACGATTTCCCTGCCCGGCTTTACCCAGCGCCTCGATTCAATTTCTGTCGTGGCCCCGGGCGCGGCACTACACCGGGTTTCGGACCAATTCACCTTCACCGAAGGCCCCGCCGTGGACAAGAGCGGCGCGATTTACTTCACCGACCAACCCAACGACAAAATCTGGAAATACGGCACCGACGGAAAACTGACGCTTTTCCTGGGAAAAACGGGCCGCTCCAACGGCTTGTTTTTCGACAAAAAAGGGGCCTTGCTCGCCTGTGCCGACGAGAAAAACGAACTCTGGTCCATCAGCCCGAAGGGAGCCGCCACGGTTTTGCTGAAAGACTACCAGGGCCAGCGCTTCAACGGCCCGAATGATTTGTGGCTCCACCCGAACGGTGGCATTTACTTCACCGACCCCTACTACCAACGCGATTACTGGGCGCGCAAAAAGCCGGATCTCGCCCGGCAAAACGTCTACTATTTACCCAAAGGCAAGCAACAAGCCGTGCTGGTGGACAGCACGCTGATGCAGCCCAACGGCATCGTCGGCTCACCCGATGGGAAATTCCTGTACGTAGCCGACATCCGGGCCAACAAAACCTACAAGTACGCCATCAACGCCGACGGCAGCCTGAGCAACCGCCAACTGCACGTGCCGCAAGGCTCCGACGGCATCACGCTCGACGCCCAGGGCAACCTCTACCTGACGGGCCGGGGCGTGACGGTGTACGACCCCACCGGAATCAAACTCGGTACCATTGCCGTGCCCTCGCGCTGGGTGGGCAACGTGTGCTTTGGCGGAAAAGACCGCCGTACCCTGTTCATCACCGCCTCCGAATCGGTGTACACGCTGGCGATGCGGGTAAAGGGGGTGGAGTAAGAAATTCCGTTTTCACATTCAAACCTTCGTTCATGCGCCACGTTTCTGCCGCCACCACTTTCGTGGCCCTACTACTGGGCCTCGCCTGTTCGTCGCCTTCTGAGCGTAAGGCCGAATCCGAGCCATTCGTCAAGCCGAAAGTCAAGCTGATTCCCACCGAAAAATTCCTGTTCAACTCCTTCGTCGATTGCAACATGGCCGAGGCTTGGGTAGGCGATACGTTCCGAATTTTTCCGGGAAAATACGGCGAAGACCCGGTTTGGGGCTATTCCCACGAGTTGAAGTTTTCCGATGGCCGCAATGCCGACGAAGCCTTTCACCGAAAAATGGATGAATTCACCGAGCCAAAAATGCCTCCGAACGCGCCCGTCGGTACGCCGGGCCTGCACGGAGCGGTGTGGTTCGAGACGGTTTACCAGGACACGTCCGACCGCAGCGGCAAAACCTTGTTTGCCGTGTACCACAACGAAAACTACCCCGCCACGCTGCCCTACGATTCCGAAACCGGGCAGGGGTACAAAGACGAAAAATGGCCCCAGGGCCTCCGGGGACCGACTTCGGCGGCGGCAGTTTGCCGAATCGGGGTCATGAAATCGGTAGACGGAGGCCGAAGTTGGGAAAACCGGGGCTTGTTTATCGAAGACCTGCAACCACGCATGATTCTCAAACCGCACAACACCTCCAACACCTTCGCCGGGGGCGTGGGTGATCCTTCGGCAGTAGCCAGCGGCGAGTACCTGTACCTGTTTTACGGGGAATACGGCTATCCCGGTCAGTACCAAACGGCCTCGTACCAGCCCGACACCGAGCGCCGGGGGCAGTGCATCAGCGTGGCCCGGATTCGGCTCTCCGACCTGGATAACCCGCAGGGCAAGGCCCAACGCTGGGATGGGAACGGTTTCGCGGCCCCCTTCAACGGCATCGGGCAACCGGTGGCTTCGCTGCAAATTCCCACTTCGGCGGGGGGTGGCCCGGCCTCGTCGCCCACGGGCGGCTTTCACTGGGGGCCGTCGGTGAGTTGGAACACCTACCTCAACGGCTGGGTGATGCTGATGGGCCACGTGACAGGGCCGTCGTGGCAGGGCGGGAAGATTTTCATCTCGTTCAACCCCCACGCCGACCTCGGCGAAGGCCGCAACGCCCAGGACTGGACGCCCCCGCAACTCCTCCTCGACCGCCCCGGCCACACGATTTGGTACCCCTCGCTCCAACCCCTCAACACCCCCGACGACATCGCCAACCGCCGCACCTGCCTCCGGCTGGGGCAGGAAGCACGGCTGTTTTTCAAGGAAATGGATGGGAAAACGAGCGAGTACGCCTCGGAGTTTCGGGTGAGGTTTGAGAAATAAAATCGGCCCCGGTCGGTGTCGTCACCGAACGGCTGGGAAATGGAATGGCTGTTGAGAACGCCGACCACGGCGGGAGATGTACATCGCTTTGGATGAGTGCTCAGAGGCTACAACTTACGGGTCGTAAATTTCCTGAAGGCGGGACTTACCCGTCAATAAAATTGGTGACACGGCTAAAAAATTACAGTGTTACGCAATACACTACAGTGGCACTACCCAAATCACAAGGGTACTGCCCAGACGGTGGCGACTGTCCCCCCCCCATTTACTCTACCAACTATGTCGTCTTTTGCCGACTTGGGCAAGGGCCCAATTTTCTGAAAACCCACTTCCTGTACCAACGCTTCGACGTGCGGGTTGCCATCGCTGACAAACCCCAGGATGTAGGCTAACTCCGAATGATGCCGAGCCTCGTAGATAGCATGAATGAGTAAAGCCCGACCCACGCCCCGGTAGCGGTTGCCCTGCCTGACGTAGGTACTCGACTCGGCAAATTTGTGCCAGACCATCGGGGCCGACTGACACGGCAACATTGACTGCCAACCCAACAGAACCCCTTCAACCACATACCCCCAAATCTTAAAATTATGGTCTTGTCGGGTGAGTGCGTTTTGGAAAAACTGGCGATAAAACGGTTCTTTATTCTGACCACTTAAGGTTGGGTTAGAGAAGGCCGTAGCGGTGCCTTCTTCCCAAATTTGGTACATGGCCTCGAAGTCGTCAATCGTGAGCTGGCGGATGGGGTGCTGAGGTAGCGTTTGATTCATTCGTGGACTGTTTAGAATATAACCTGCTCAGGACAAGTGCCCGTAAGAAACGGTAGAGTTGGGCTATAACAAATCCGCCAAGCACCAGAGCCGCCAGTTTACAGGCAAACGGCTGGGAGAACCAGTACAAAAGGCCAAAAACAAGTCCGAAGAGCAATAGTTTTATACCAGCCAGCCCAACCGATGTCCACGACATGGGCTTGTCCGGTCGGTAAAACGCGCTGAACGCCTCCCCAAAGCTTACATTGAGAGTTATTTCGCCTGACTTGAACACGCGTGGCAACGCGTCGGTAGTCAGCCCGGTTTTCAGGTTTTCGTTCCGTTGGGTTACGGCCTGCACAATGGCGCTGACGTAGGTCTTGCCTACCCGCAAAAACTTGTGACTCTTGATGTGGATTTCGTCGAACCATTCCTGTTCCTGGCAAAGTCCCTGGCTGTCGATGTGGTAGATGTAAGGAAACGGTGTTGCTGTTTCAATGACCATTTGCTTGAACAGATACAGCATCGCCTTGATGGCGTTGTGCATCTTGTCTGGATCAGTTATGTTGGCCGTGCGCATGGCGGTTTCAATCCACCTGCCGCTTTGTTGCAGCGTATTGACGGGCCACTGAAACCAGTAGGCCAGTTGAAAACGTCGTTTGATAATGACTTGGGGTCGGGCAAAGTCGTAGCTCTGGGTGATAATGGGCATATACAGGTACTTCCTGCGGATGCTCGAAAACAGAAAGTAATATTGCCATTGCATGATGTTCAGAAACCCAAAAAATTCGATGGTAAGGTATTTCACCCCGTCCCGAATGGCCTCGGCGTCTTTGTTGTCTGTCAGGCCGCTCTGGTACCGATCAGGAATGGTTTCAGAATACACGCAATCGACGTAGTTTTGAATATTTTTTTCAACCCGTTTGGGGTCGATACCTTGGCACATAATACCGATTTTCTTATCGCCCAGCAAGTCGTTGCCGCCCCCACTGACCAGAAATACATCGGGCTTAATCACTGAAAGCATATCGACGTACTCTCCCTGGTAGAGGATGTTTTCGAGCCAATCAGCCGCGTAGGCCAAGCTGAACACCGCGATGTTTTTCTCGCGATTGATGTGGTCAATGATGTCGTGCAGCAGCGGATGCTCAAACCAGGAATCCCCTTCAGCTACGGCTACGATGTTAGTGTTGGTTTCACGAAAGCCGCTCTGGATGCAGTCCCAGAAACGATCCTGCCGTTTGGCCCGAACCCGCTGGTTAATATAACCAATGAGGCCACTAGCCGCTGTGGAGCGAAAAATGCCTTTAGGTGATAAATCCAGCACCTCGATAGCTGTTTTGCGAATGATGCCGTTTTTCAATCGTCCATCCCGAATAGCTTCAGTTAGGGCTTTGGCATCGATCAGACTGAATCGCAACGGGTAGCATTTCAGTATGTCAATAAGCTCCTTGAGGTCAGGATCCATATGGGTAAGATTTCCTTCGTGGTGGGATGATTGGGATGATTTTTCTTGGTTATTCTATACATGACTCCAGGCAAATTAGGCCATCGTTAAGCCCGTCAGCAAGGCATTCGACAACGTACCTACCGTTTCCAACAAACTAATATCTTCCCATCGCCCCGGTCGGTGTCCCTAACGAATGACACGGCTGGGAAATTGAGTGGCCGGTGAGGGCACCAGTCACGGTGGGAAAAATTCGTTCACGAGGTAAATACTCCCTCAGGCCGCTCCAACTAGTGACTTCGGCTTCAGGCGCATCGCGTGGTAGGCCAGGCTCAGCCCCAGGGCCAGCCGCCAGAGGCTATCGACGATGAGCAGGGTCGAAACGGGGATGTCGCGGGCAATCGACTCGTAAGCGGTCAGCGCGGCGAATGCAATCAGGTTAGTGGCGTGGCCGACCAGAAAAGCCCGCAGGCCCAGCGACGGCTCGGCGTTGCGAATCAGCAACCCGATGACGCACAGGCCGAGAATCGGCATTCCCATTAATTGGTAAAGCGTGAGGTGGTACTTGTCCGGCGCGGGAATGCCAAAATCTTGCAGCAGGGTGGCCGGTGCCACTAGCATACCGAGCACGACGAGCAGGCCGTACACGCTGACAATCAGAATCAAGGTAGAACGCGGCATGGGATTGGGTGGTGAGAGATGAGAAAAAAAGAAAAACGGCCGGCCCTCTCCGACCTCACGCCTCTTCCCGAATCAGGGTTTTCAGCCCTTCGGCCAGTTCGGGCGTCACCGTCACGCCGTGGACGGCCTGGGCGTGTTCGGCGGCCTGCGCGAGAATTTCCTCGTCGGTTTCAGCCTTGATTTGGGCGTTGCAGTCGAAGTCGGCATCGCGGCAGTGGAGCGTTTTCATGGAATGATTTGGAATGGATGTGGAACGGAAAAGCAGCAGTCAGTACGTAAACATCCGGTCGCTTTCGGCGGCCAGTTTCACCAGCACGTTGGGCAGGGCAAACTCGGCGGGTTTTCCTTGCACGTCAGCCTCCGTCACGCCCCGCGCTTTGGACGACATCCCCGACAGGTAAAACTTCCCGCCTGCCTTTATGATGGCATCGAAGTGTTCGCGGAGCGAGCCGGTACCGAGGCCCTTCACGCTGTTCAGTTCGGCGTCACGCAGCAACACGACGGCATCCCCGGCCAGAAAAAGCGACACCGTGTGCCCTTCGGCGAGGGCCGTTTTCGCGACCAGAAAACCCAGCGCGGCGCGGGTGGGATCGGTCGGCCCGCAGGTGAGGTGAATGAGCATCGTCATTTTCTTGGGATTGGGGTTTTGCCCGTGGGCGTGGGAAATGGCAAGCAAAATCAGGAGAAAAAGCAGGGTGGACTTCATGAGGGAATGGGTTGGTTTAGCGCGCGTAGGTTATGGTTTTCACTCAATTTAGTCAACCTGTTCGAGGGTGGGAACGGCTGGGAAGCGGAGTGGTTGGTACCCGCCCCGCCCACGAGGGGAGGTTTTGCATCAAAGACGCCATTCCGACTTACGCACCGATTACAAATCGGTGCGAACGGGTGAAGTCGTTGCTCGTTAAGCCGCTTTCCTGCTTCGTGCCGCCCACGCTGACGCTCGCTAACGGAGAGGCGCTAAACGTCGCTTTCAGCGTCTCGGTATTCGTGCCCGCTGAGTGCCGACGTGAGCGGCTTTGGTGAAGGCGAAACCGAGGAGGGTTTTTTGATCGGATTGGGGGTCGGTTTTTTGTAGGAGAGGATAAAAAAAGCAGAACAAACGGGTAAAGACGATTCGTGGGTAAAAGAGGGGTGAAAGTTGACGCGAGCCGGGAGGTTAACTCCGCCTCATTGGTTTTTGAATACTTTCGTCGACACCGTGCGGTCGCCACTTACCAGGTGGATCAAGTACAGGCCGTTCGGGAGGTCGTTCAGCGAAAGCTGGGTGGTTTGGACTTCCGAACGTAGCTCTTTCACCAACCGGCCACTTGCCGTGTAAATCCGAACGAGGCCATTGGCTGGCAACCCAACGATTTGCAGCAGATCCGTCGCCGGATTCGGGAAAACCGATAGTTCGGTGCCTGGGGCCGTTGGGAGCGACGTGATGGGCGTAGCGGCTTGGGTTACTTCAACGGTTTTGTCCGCCGCGCCACTGGCCCGTACCGTGACGGTCGCTTTCCGGGGGGTGTAAGCGGCGTTGAGCGCGGCCATGACGGTGAGCCGGGCGTTGTCGGAGCCACTCGCCGGGCTGACGGTCAGCCAGGTTTCCGAACTGCTGGCCGTCCAACCCGCGTTGGAAGCCACCTCAAACTGGGCGGTGCTGCCTTCGGCAAAATTGACGTTGAGGCTGGTTGTTGAAAGGGTAAGCACCGGAGTTGCCCCGGCCTGGGTAACGGTCACGATTTGGCTCGAAACCCCGCTGGCCGAAAGCGTTAGGACGGCCGTCCGGGGTGATACCGAGGCATTGGGCGTTGCGCCGACCGTCAGGGTTTGATTGCCCGAACCCGCTGCGGGCGTCACGGTCAACCAGGCCTGCGAACTGCTGGCCGTCCAACTGGTGTTGGAGGTCAACTCAACCGTCGGCTTTTCGCTGCCCGTAGCGTTGATGGGTAAGGCGTTGCGCGAAACCGTCAGCGTTGGGGCCGTTCCTGCCTGCGTAACGGTGATGACCCGAGGCTCAAGGCCACTGGCCGAAACCGTGACGGTGGCACTGCGCGGAGTTACGCCCGGGTTGGCTGCTGCCGTAAGCGTAACCGTTTTGTTGCCGTCGCTGCCGGTTAAATTAGGGGTCAGCCAAGGCTGCGAACTGCTCACCGTCCAGGCCACGTTGGAAGCCACCTCAACCATGGCGGTACTGTTGGCGGCGGCATTGATTGCCAAAGCCGTAGACGAGACATCCAGCAGTTGCGGGTTGAGAAACGTCCAGTCTGAATCACTGATGGGAAAGTTCAGCGTCCGAAAATCAGCGCGAAGGTCCTTCTGGAACGCGTGCGATAGGGCCGATACCATCATGGTAGCTCGGAAGGAGTTGGCAGCGGGAGTATCGTTGAGCTGGTCGTAGCGGTTTTTCCACTCGGCATTGAAACGACTCAAAAATTGCGTCATGCGCTTCACGGGTTGGCGGTACCCTCTGCCCTGCTGCTCGGCGTATTCACAAAATTTGTAGGCGATGGTGCCAAAAGTAAAAAGTGTTTCATCGGTTGGAGTGGATGGGTTATTCCAGGAGGCAAACGCCTTCCCGCCTTTCAGGTATTGGTCATAAAAGCCGAACGTTGTTGCCATGTTCCTGGAGAAAATAGCCTTGTATTTAAAGAACAGTACTTCATCCAAACCGTAGAATTTATAATTATTTATGACCTCGTAGCCTGCCGAGTGTTGAAATATTTGTGCAATTGCCTCTGAAAATATAGCGTTGGCATTCCCGTCTATTTTTCCACCAAAAATGAAGTTTGCCGGAAAATTTAAGGTCAGGTTGTGGCCCATTTCATGGTACATCGACGAGAAATCTGTGTCGGAGCCTTGTAAGAATCCGTCGCCAATGGCAAAAGTTACAGGCCGAGCGAACCAGAGTGCGTAAGCATTTTTGGTCGTAGTATCGCGAAGCGCATATTGCTCAAATTTTCCGTTTTGAAGTAGTACATTTTCGTTCAGAAACTCATATTCAATAGTAGCCCCCACCTGGAACAGGTACTCAAAATCGCTACGCGATAATTCAGCAAAAAAACTGTCCGTGAAAGGCTTCAATTGAGGGCTGGGAATATTTAATGAAATCGGCTGGCTGGGAATGAACACCTTCAACTTCGGGTCCAGCGCAGTGGGCGTAATTTTGGGTTTGGTAAAATTGACCAACACCTCCACCGTATCTTTTTCCGTAGCTGAATAGTTGGCAATCACCTTTGTAAGGTAGTTTTTTGACACGTCGGCATACCGTTTCGTTTGCGGGAAAAAGCCGTTCGTACTGGTGCCATCCCCCCAAATCCACGTAAATGGCGTGGAAGGCCCACGGCTATCGCCACCCCCAAATACGACCTCACCCGTAGTCCGATTGATGGATTGAATACCCGCACTCAGCGTTCGGTTACCTGTGAGCACTCTTTTATAATTGAAAATTTCAACCTGCGCCCAAGCAGCACTTGTTTGAAGGAAGGCGAGTATTACCAGGACGATTGCGTAACGATTTTTCATCAGTTCGTGATTTTTAGGGTTACTTCGTGAGGGAGTAAACATTCACTGTGCCGCCCGTTTTTAGGCTTGCCGTGGTGCGGATAAGCACCAAATCGGTATGATTGACCGAGCCAATGCTGTAAGCAATCGTCCCGCCCGTGTCGGAAGGCTGAGGATTCAGATTTTTGAGCGTGAGGATCTTTTCATCGGCGGATACTTCCCAAGTACCCACGAATGAATTTCCGTCGAACTCCGTCAGGCGCACGGAGGTGGCCGAACTTAAATCCAACCGGAACTGGCTGTAGCCGGGCTTGGTGTTGGTGGCGGCTCCTTTAGTAAATACGGTCGTGGCCCCTTCCTTCACCACGTTGGCTACCCACACTTTCTGAAGCTGCTCCGCTACGGATGGGATGCTGTCTTTTTTGCAGGAGATAAGCAGTACGACGGAGAGCAGTACGAAAATCAGGGTTTTCATGGCGTAAAAATCAAGTCAAGGAAGGGTGCCGAATACAACCACACAAAAATTGCCTTTACTGCATATCGCCGCAAGGGTATTTTTCCCGTTTGATGGGGGGTATTTTTCCCGTCTCGCAAAGATTGACTTACTCCCACCTACCCGGTACTACCCCGATCGGAGTATTGCGCACTGAATTTCAGCCGCTTATCTTTGAGCCAACCCGCTACGACTATTTCCCGTGCGCGAATTTCCATCCACATTCAATCAACGGTTGTCCACTCGAAACCACGTTCTGGTCGGGTGGCTACTCCTGATCGTCCTCAAAGGACAAGCGCAGCCCTGCGTACGGGTGGATAGCGCCTTTAAGTATTCTTCACTGTCCGGTTGCCTGATGCTTCTCACTGACTCAACCAGCCGGCTATCGATCGAGGAAGTAAGCAAGAAACCTTTCCAACCCATAAATCACGAGCAGCCCAATCTGGGAGCCGATGCCCTGGTTCACTGGGTGCGTTTTACCTGCGGTAATGCGGATACTGTACCGAAACACCTGATTCTGGAGATTGACAATGTTTTTTTTGATGCAGCCAGTTTTTATGTGGTAGCAGATCAGCGGCTTCGTCAAAAAATAGCCCCAATTAGCTGGCATACCCCCCCGGAACGCCGGCCCGTGGTATCGCGATATTATGCCTTTCCGCTTGAGTTGGGTGCGCGCCAGTCGGTGCAGGTGTTGGTCAGATTACAAGCCAAAGGGGGCATTTTAATCTGCCCGATTACCCTTTGGGAGCGCACCCATTATCAGCAGGAGTATCAATTTTATACGTTGGTTTATTTGATTCCCATTTCGGTATTGTTCATCATTACCCTCATCAGTCTGCTGTGCTGGGCAGCGTATCGGAAACGAATTCTAATTTATTACGCCCTCTACACCGGTGGCATTCTGGGTTTCGCCTTAAATATTGAGGGGTTCGTGGTGGACTACGCCGCGCTGCCGCTGGCTGGCCCCGAAGGATGGGTCGTATGCAGTAGCATCGCCTGGATTGGCAATTTGCTTTTTACGGATCGCTATGTTTTTTACCAATACCGGATACCGCATACGGTCTTGCGCCGGTATTGCTTTACCTTAGCGGTAGGATGTATTCTGGTTTTTCTGGGTATCACGCTACTGGTTCCGTTCAATGGTTTGCTGGCCTTTACCTCGTTGGTCATTAATAGCCTGGCTCCCCTATTTATATTTGGCTGGTTGCTGATTGGGCTGC
This sequence comes from uncultured Cytophagales bacterium, assembly GCA_964244295.1. Lineage (GTDB taxonomy): Bacteria > Bacteroidota > Bacteroidia > Cytophagales > Spirosomataceae > JAJAZB01. The sequence continues at coordinate 123,917 of CAXTIG010000005.1, read as the reverse complement.
GCTACCACCTGCCCGAAGCCAGGTTGTATGTGGTGGCTGTGATTCCGGTTATGTTGTGTGTGATGCTGATTGCCTTAGGGGGTGCGGGTATTTTCCCGAATGGGGACAAAGTATACGTGCTGTTTTATTACGCGCCCCCCATCGAAATCATTATTCTGGGCTTTGGTGTCGTCCGTCAATTCTTCCGCGAGCGCGAAAAGCTATTGCTGACGGTTCAGTCGGTGCAGGAAGAACTGATCAACACCCAGGAATCCGAACGCGAGCGCATCGCCGCCGACCTCCACGACGACCTCGGCGGCACGCTCGTCGCCATCCGCTACCGCTTGGCTAACCTGCGCCGGGACGTACCCGGCCCGGAAACGGCCCTTTCGTTCGATCAACTCGAAGTCATGATTCAGCAAAGTTGCCGCGACCTGCGCCGGATTTCGCACAACCTCATGCCGCCCGAATTCGCCCGAACCGGCCTGCGTAGCGCCCTGGAGCACCTCGTGCGCTCGGTGTCGTCGCACCCCACGCGGTTCACGTTTGTGGCCCTGGGGCCGGAGCGAAAACTGCCGCTCGATACCGAACTGAACCTGTACCGGATCGCCTCGGAGTTGATCCACAACGTCCTCAAACACGCCCAGGCCAGGCGGGCCGCCGTGCAGGTGCTCTACCACCCCGATCAACTCGTGTTGCTGGTCGAAGACGACGGGGTGGGCAATCAATCCGAAAAAACCGCCGGGGGGCGGGAAGGAATCGGGTTGAAAACTAGTAGTTTACGGGCCGACTACATCGGTGCGCGGATGCGGCGGGAAGCCAGCCCTTCGGGTACCCTGGTGGTCGTTGAACTCCCGTATCCTCCGGCCAGTAATGCCACGCCCGAATCAGGTTGACATCCTGCTCATCGACGACCATCGGATTTTCAGCGATGGCCTCAAACTGCTGTTCAACGAACAGCCCGATTTTCGGGTGTGCGGGCAGGTGTTCAGGGCCAACGACGTGTTCCCGGCCATTCAGCGCCTGCAACCCCACCTGATTCTGCTCGACGTCAACCTGCAAGGCAGCAACGGCATCGACCTCGGGCGGGAAATCGTGCGGGCGTACCCGCTGCTGAGCGTGATCGTCCTGACGCTGTACAACCAACCCAAGTTGCGCGAAGAAGCCCGGAAGGCGGGTTTGCACGGGTACCTGCTCAAAGAGTTGAGTATGCCCGAACTGCTCGAAGGCATCCGGGCAGTGCTGGCCGGTAACAGCCACTTCGACCGCCCGGCGACGGAAACCCCGGCGGCAAACGACCCCTTCGGCGATGAATTTGCCCAGCGCCTCCACCTGACGTTTCGAGAAGTAGAAATTATCCGCCTCGTGCGCGAGGGCCTGACCAACGAGCAAATTGCCGACCGGCTGGGGGTGAGTTTTTTTACCGTAAAAACCCACCGCAAAAACATCCATTTCAAACTCGGCATCAGCAACGTGGCCGAACTGATTCAGTTTGCGGTCAAACACGGCATCTGAGCAGGAACCCAACCCGGCGAACCAGCCCCCAACCTTAGCAGAAAGCCGCCCATCCAAAATCCGGATCAATTCGCCCGCCGCTGCCGTAGTTGGCGGCGGATTTTACGATCCTTAACCAATTCAAAATCATGCTTTTCCTTTTTCTCGGCGTCGTGCTGCTCATCGTGGGCTTCGCCATCAATACCCCGGCGCTGGCCTTTGCGCGCTACGCCCGTCCGCTGAAAGTCGTCGGAGTGATTTTACTCGCGCTGGGGCTGCTCAGCAGCAGCATCCGGCAAATCGAAGCCGGGCGCGTGGGCGTGCAAAAACTCTTCGGACGAATCCAGGGTGATGTCCTGGAGGAAGGCCTCAACCTGGTGAACCCGCTCGTGACCGTGACCGATTTTGACGTGAAAACCCAGAACTACACCATGTCGGGTACGGTGGACGAAGGCGAAAAAGCGGGAGACGACGCCATCAGCGTGCTCAGCGCCGATGGCCTCCAGGTGGGGGTAGACCTGACGGTTTTGTACCGGGTCATTCCTTCGGAAGCGCCGAAGGTATTGCGCGAAATCGGGACGGATTATCGCGACAAAATCGTGCGACCCCTCACCCGCACCCGCATCCGCGACAACGCCGTGTACTACGACGCCGTGGCGCTGTACTCCACCAAGCGCGAGGAGTTTCAGAACCGCATCATGCGTAGCATCGAAAATGACTTCAAGAAACGCGGCCTGGTGCTGGAACAACTCCTCATCCGCAACATCGACCTGCCCGCGTCGGTAAAACGCACCATCGAATCGAAAATCAACGCCGAGCAGGAATCCCAGAAAATGCAGTTTGTGCTGACCAAAGAACGCCAGGAAGCCGACCGCAAGCGGGTCGAGGCGCAGGGTATCGCCGATTACCAAAAAATCGTGGCCACCGGTCTTACCGACCAGCAGTTGCAGTACGAGGCCATCAAGGCCCAGCGCGAACTGGCGGCGTCGCCCAACGCCAAGATTATCGTGATGGGTGGAAAAGGGAACGTGCCGCTGCTTCTAGGAAATCAGTGAGGAGGGTAAAAAAACTGTCATCCTGAGCTTGCGAAGGACCCCTCGCGGCGGTCAACCAACTAAGTTGTTGGTAACCTCGAAAGGTCCTTCGCAAGCTCAGGATGACAGTTTTTTTTAAGAGAGAATCCTACTCCCCACCGCCACTCTCCGCCGCAGGCAACGAATTATAAAACCGCATCAACTCCGCAATCGGCTTTTCTTCGTGGCGGTACCACTGCACGCGTTTTACGAAAAAATCCACTTCGGGTTGGTGGTCGGCCAAAAGCACCGTCAGTTGCTTTACCCGCCCCCGGTACTGCACGATGCGGCCATCGGCGTAGGCCAGAAAGTACCGGTGGCTCCCCCGGCCAATCAGCCGCCGCAGCCACGCCGAACGGTGCTCTTCTTCGCGACCCAGCAATTGCACCCGTCCCTCGACCAGCACCTCAAAAAACGTCGGCATTTCGTAGCCGTAAGGCCCCGATATGTCACGGCGGACGAAGGAGCGGTTGTGTCCCGCTTCCGGATCGAAAAAGTAAAATTGGGCTACTTTTTGGGGCGTAAAGGTTTGTACTGTCCCGTCGAGGGCCAATTCGAGCAGGTGCAAATCGGGGTTGTAGCGTAGCTCCCCCGCCAGCCAGTCGCCCGACGCCAGTTCGACCTGGCCCGATTGCCAGGCATCGCTGGTTTGGGCCGGGGATGGGAATGAAATCAAAACGCTGAAAAACAAAGCGGTACCGAGCGTAGAGAGGGCTTTCATAAACGTGAGGAGGAAGGAATTGCTGCGAAGGTAGACGAGTTTTTGCCAATAGTCTACCCAATTCTTGCTCTAAATTTCGTGCCATAGTTCAAAAAAATAAACCCATTGTGCAACGCACCGCCAAAGAAAACGGGCCTTAGTTTTTTACCGAGGCCCGTTTTCTTTGGCGGTACAGACTAGACGCCGATTAAAGTTTGCTGATTTCGCCTTTTTCCGCCCTTTTCTTCAATTCTTCGTTGGCCATAATCGCTACCTCGACCCGGCGGTTTTTTTCACGTCCGGCATCGGTGGTGTTCTCGGCAACGGGGTTGGTTTCGCCAAAACCTTTAATGTCCACCCGCGAGCGGTCGACGTTGTGCTTGCGCAGGTATTGGGCCACCGAACCAGCGCGGCGCTCCGAAAGTTTCTGGTTGTAGGCATCCGTGCCCGTGGCATCGGTGTACCCGTCGATCATAATTTTGGTGTCGGGGTATTTATTGAGCGTTTGGGCCATCTCGTCGAGGTTTTTCTGCGTCTGTGGGTTGATCTTGTCGGAATCATACGCGAAGAGCAGGCCCGATTTAAACGTGATTTTGATCCCCTCACCGACGCGCTCCACGGTGGCGTTGGGCAGGTCTTTTTTCAGGTCAGCGGCCTGTTTGTCCATGTACCGGCCGATGAGCGCCCCGGCAGCCCCGCCCACGGCGGCCCCAATCAGCACGCCCACGGCGGTACGCCCGTATCCTTTGCCCACGTAGCCCCCGGCGGCTCCGCCAATCCCGGCTCCAATCAGCGCCCCGTTGCGTTCCCGCGACCAGCTTTTGCACGATACCGACCCGGCTACTAAGCTGACGCACAGCACGACGGCCAGGGATTTTTGAACGAATGGGTTTCGGAAACTTGAAACGGTTTTCATAATCGTTGATAAACTAGTACGGGTAATTTTCTTAGAAAACAGTGCCAGCCCGTCGAAACGACGATTCCAAACCCGTTGGCTAACTGGCTGAAATGATTGTTTTTATCGGCCAAACGCGTGGTTTTCGGCTCAGTAAAGCAGAATTTAGAATTGAACGTAAACAAGTCAGCGGGCTAATTTTCCCCTTCGTTTTGCGCACTCGCCGGATCGGTGACTGCCTTTGAAAAGTGTAGAAAAAAATCTTCATTTTTGCCAAACCGAACCGATTCGACGAAGCCCAATCAGAACCGGAACAAGTTTTTTACCCTACCCTGTGTTCTACTTTTGAGATTTAAAACCCCGTAAACCCCTTTCGATATGAAGACCAACCGGATGTTGCTGAGTGCCCTGCTCCTGACCCTTGGAACAGCAGGCTTGGCTCAACAGCCCATGACTCAGGCTCAGAAAGATTCAATGGGCCAGGCCGAAATGATTCGTCTCGATAAAAATTCGGCTCAGGCACCCCGCCGCGATACGATGAAGGTAGGCGAATACAGCTACCGCGAAAAAACGCAGATTATCCGTAAAAACGGGAAGGATTCGGTGGTGGTAACGGAGCGGGCTTCGGCCTACCGCCCCGACCCGAATGCCGTATCGAACACGCCCGGCCCGCCCGTGGCGACTCCTACGGGGTACGATGCCCTGAGCCAGCGGCGCCAGGAGATTATCGATCGCATCGACATCGCCATCAAAGACCTCGATGAGGAAATCGGCATGATTTCCAACCTGCGTTCGACGGGGACGAAATCGCCCAGCCAGAATTGGAAAACCCGCAGCCAGCGACTGAAGAACTACAAATCGAAACTCAACAACATCGCCTCGACGGTGAAAAGCGGCAACGCCCGCGAACTCAACCGGGCCGAAGGCCAGGCTATGAGCACCATCCGCGAAGCCCGCGCCGCATTGACGAGCGGGAATCGGAGGATGTAAGGTTTGGCAAAACAGAAAAAAAGGAGAAGGGAGAAAGGGATAGCCACGGCTCCTTTCTCCCTTCTCCTTTTTTTCTGTTTCCTGACTCAAGACTCTTCCACCTGCAAACCCTGCAAAATATCATGTCCCATTTTGTCGCGCTTGGTGGTGAGGTAGCGCTCGTTGTAGGGGTTGGGGAGCATTTCGATGGGCACCGTCTCCACAATTTCGAGGCCGTAGCCGAGCAAACCGGCGCGTTTTTTCGGGTTGTTGGAAATCAGCCGGAGTTTGTGAACGCCCAGATCGCGGAGGATTTGCGCCCCCATGCCGTAATCGCGGGCGTCCATGGGCAGGCCTAGTTCGAGGTTGGCTTCCACGGTGTCGCGGCCCATTTCCTGGAGTTTATACGCTTTGAGTTTATTCAAAAGCCCGATGCCGCGCCCTTCCTGAAACATATACAGCACCACACCCTTGCCTTCTTTTTCGACCATCTGCATGGAGCGGTGCAGTTGCCCCCCGCAGTCGCAGCGGCAGGAACCAAAAATATCCCCCGTCACGCAAGAACTGTGGACGCGGGTGAGGACGGGTTCATCTTTTTCCCAACGGCCCTTCACCAGGGCCAGGTGGGTATCGCCGGTTTCGACGTTGCTGTACGCAATCAGGTCGAAATGACCCCACTCGGTGGGCATATCCACGCCGATTTCGCGCTTAATGAGGCACTCGGTGCGGAGACGGTATTCGACCAAATCCTTGATGCTGACCAGTTTCATGTCGAAGCGGTCGGCAATACGGCGGAGTTCGGGCAGGCGGGCCATCGTGCCGTCTTCGTTCATCACCTCAATCAGCACCCCGGCGGGGCGGAAGCCTGCGAGCCGGGCAAAATCGACGGTCGCTTCGGTGTGGCCGGTGCGGCGTAACACGCCGTCGTGCCGGGCTTTGAGCGGGAAAATATGGCCGGGGCGGCCCAGGTCGTCGGGTTTGGTGGCCGGGTCGACGAGGGCGCGGAGGGTTTTGGCGCGGTCGGAGGCCGAAATGCCGGTGGTGCAGCCTTGTCCGAGCAAATCGACTGATACGGTAAACGGCGTGGTGTGGACGGAGGTGTTGTTGCCTACCATCATGTCGAGGCCCAGTTCCTCGCAGCGTTCTTCGGTAAGGGGCGCGCAGAGTAGGCCGCGCCCTTCTTTGGTCATAAAATTGACCATTTCGGGGGTAATCACTTCGGCGGCGCAGACCATGTCGCCTTCGTTTTCGCGGTCTTCATCGTCGACGACGATGATAATTTTTCCCTGGCGAATGGCCTCGATGGCGTCTTCGATGCGGTCGAGAAGGATGGGGGAGGCGTTGTCCATAAAAATCCGGTGCGGAAGTCAGTTGGCAAAGAAAACCGGTGGGTTAGGAAAAGGTTCCGCCGTAGAAATGCGGGGAATTGAAGGCAACGTGACGCCGCAGGCAATCATGAAGGCCTCACAGCCCTAACTCCCGAACAAGTTTTTGAAGGTCTTTTTTGGCAACGTCGGCAACCTCACTCTTGTCGTAGATTTCAACGAGGTAAACCGTTTTTTGTGATTCGGTTTCAATGATCAGGTACGTGATGACGCGAAAACCGCCCTGCTTCCCATTGCCTTTCGAGGCCACGCCCATTCTAATTTTGTACAGGCTATCGCCCAGGGCCGTACCGGTAGTCGGTTTGGCTTCGAGTTGTTCAATCAATTCGGCCAGGTCAACGTCTAGGCTGCGGTATTTCTTTGCCAAGCGATTAATTCGGCGAACGAAATACGGAGAAGCGATAACCTCAGCAAGCGGACGCTCATTTTTCATGGCGTAGTTCTTCGAGCAACTGACGCGCCGCAATCCCCTTCATTTTCCCCTGCCGGATGGCCTTCACCTCGCTCAATGACGTGCGTAAGCCCCGAAGCACTGCCGCCTCACCGGGTTCGCTGACTCTGATTTTTAATTTAAGAGCTAGTTCCACGAGCGGCTTCAGATCGGCCTCCGGTCCCTCGAAAAGGTATCGTTGCATCGGTTTATTTTTAACTAAAACTACACGCCTGAGTTGGCAATTCAAAGCGAATCATCGGCGGCGGTTCTTTCACAAAACTCCAAAATTTTCAAGTAGTTTCGGAAACGGAATCCGAAATCCCCCCCGACTTCGTTTTTAGCACGGAGTTTGCGGCGGACTAAATGCCCGTCACTCTATCGACTCATGAATCGTTCTCTACCGTTGGTTGGATACCTACGTCCTTTTTTTGGTAAACTATTCATTTTCTGGCTATTGCTGCTGCCGATGGTAGCGGCACGGGCGCAGTTTGCGGGGGGCTGCCCGACCAAATTCGGGCCGGATGCCGACGGGGGCTTCGTGGCTTCGCCGATCAAGGGCTGTGCTCCTCTGACCGTAACGGTTACGAAAATTCCTCAAGTGGCGAACGAGTCGTACCTCTTCAATTACCGGGGCGGTGACTACAAGCAAATTAACGCCAGTTCACTCAGTCAAAATTCGAGCTATACCTACACCCAGCCGGGCAAATACGTGATTCTTCAACTGGGCAGCCGAAACGGCACGGCCTCTTTCGACTGCAAAACGGTGGAAGTCGTGACTAGCCCCCCGCCCCGCTTCACGGTAGTATCCTGCGCTTTCGGCGCGCTCACGCTGATGATTCCCCCCGACACCACCATTTCTTACGATTACTACAGCGTGGACTGGGGCGATGGCAGCACCCCCGGAACCGCCCTGGAAGGTTCCAGCACACTCCACAGCTACGGCAGTGGTAGCCCGCGCCGGGTGCGGGTGACGGGCCAGTACGCAGGTGTCGGGATCGCCTGTGCGCCTCCCGGCGAGGTAGTCATCACCCCCCTGGGCAGCAACCCCGTCCGCCCCGCCATCACCAGCCTGGAAGTAACCGGGCCGAGCAGCGCCTTGCTCAAGTATAACTCAGGCGGTCCGTCGTCTGCTTTTTTCGACATTCTGAAAAAAGATGCGGGTGGCGCGTACCAGAAAATTCTCGCTGGCGTAGGCGGAGGCAATGCCACGAGTCTTTCGCAAACCATCCAGGGCCTGGGAGCGGGGCAAAGTTGTTTTAAAGTGGCCAACGTCGCCGATGCCTGCACCACCACCCCACTCGAATCGGACGAACTCTGCACGATTCCCCTGACCGTTACGGCCCAGAACCAACGCAATACCCTCCAGTGGAGTGCTTACCCGACACCCGGCCCCCTTTCACCCTTCCGGCAGTACGAGTTGACTAAAAATGCCCTCCCGTTTCCGCCCACGATCACCAACCGCGCCACCGACTCGGCGAGCGACACCGGCGTGCAATGTGGGCTTCCGTACAAGTACCAAGTAACAGCGCGGGTGGGTACGATGGTGTCGGTTTCACAGCCGGTCACGGTGACGGCCATCAACACCACACCGCCGCCGCCTGTTACCGGATTATTCGCCACCGAGGAACAAGGTCGGATTCTGATCCTGTGGGATGATCCGGGGGTGAGCTTTCGGTCGTTCAGCGTCAGCCGGGCGGCGGGCGGTGGGGCTTTTCAACCCATTGGCGACACGCTGACCACCCGTTTTTCCGATAATGTCGATCTGGCCAACGGGCCGTTTTGTTACCGGGTTACCTTCAAAGATTTATGCGAAAACACCTCTCCGCCTTCCGAACCGGTCTGCCCCGTTACGCTCCGGCAGGAAGGCAGTGGATTGGCCTGGACGCCCTACGCCACCTTCGCAACGGGTTTGAGCGGCTACACCGTCGAACAAATCGATGCCAACGGAACCCTGATTCAATCGCAAAACGCAGGCAACGCCACCACCTTCCAACCCAACGCCACCACCCAGGAAGTGCGCTTCCGGGTGCAGGCGAGTTCGGCGAACGGACTGCGCAGTTACTCCAACGACGTGGTGTTTACGCTCCCCTTGCGGCTGTTCGTACCCGATGCTTTTTCGCCTAACGGCGACGGGATCAACGACACGTTTGTGGTGAAGGGTATTTTTCTCCAGAATTTCCGCTTGCGCATCTTCAACCGTTGGGGCGAACCGGTGTTTCAGACCGACAGCGCCGAACAGGGTTGGGACGGGACCCTCAACGGGCGAGCCGCCGCCGAGGGGAATTACGTGTACAGCATCGAAGTGGAAGACGTCCGGGGCGAGCGCTTCGTAAAGCGAGGGGGCTTTTTGCTTCTGCGCTGAGTGGGTTTTTGAAAACGAGCGGTTCGTCGGGCTGAACTTTTCCACCCTGGAATTGTCGGCCCGACGAACCGCCCGTTTCCATTCCAGAAGCCGTACTTTTGTGGCAACAACGACGTTGACCATAAAAAACAACCTCCCGTTATGTTTGGAATGAGTGGAATGCCGGGTATTCTCGGCAAAATGAAGGAAATTCAGGAGCGCATGAAAGAGGCCCAGGAGAGCCTCGTCCAGCTCCGCGCCGAGGGCGAAGCCGGGGGCGGTATGGTGAAAGCCACCGTGAACGGGCGCAAACAGGTCATCAAACTCGACATTGACCCGGATCTGCTCAGTCCCGACGACCGCGAAACGACCCAGGACCTTGTCGTAGCGGCTATCAACAAAGCCCTGGAGGCCATCGAAGAACCCATCAAGGCCCGCCTCAGCCAGGCCACCGAGGGGATGCTGCCCAACATTCCCGGACTGGATTTGGGGAGTCTGATGAAATAGGTTTACGGTTTATGGTTTGAGGTTGAAAGACATCCAACCATAAACCGTAAACCAAAAACCGAAGCTCGCTTGCACCTCGCCCTCGTTATTCTTAATTACAACGGCCGGAAGTACCTGGAAACGTTTCTGCCATCGGTGCTGGCTCACTCAACCGGGGCAGTCGTGATCGTGGCCGACAACGGCTCGACCGACGACTCGGTTTTCTTTCTGCGTACGTATTTTCCTTCGGTTCAAGTAGTTGAACTGGGCCAGAATTACGGCTTCGCCGAAGGCTATAACCAAGCCCTCCGGCAGATTCCCGCCCAATTTTATGTGCTGCTCAACTCCGACGTGGAAGTTACCCCCGGCTGGTTAGTGGCTCCCCTGGCGCTGCTCGAACTCCATCCGAACATCGGGGCCTGTCAGCCCAAACTCCTCGATTACCAACGCCGCGACTCGTTTGAATACGCCGGAGCGGCGGGCGGCTACCTCGATTATTTGGGCTACCCTTTTTGCCGGGGCCGCTTGTTTCAGAGTCTCGAAACCGACCAGGGCCAGTACGACGACGACCGCCCCGTGTTCTGGGCCACCGGCGCGTGTTTGTTCGTGCGGGCTTCGGCCTTCCACGCGGTAGGGGGCTTCGATGGTGATTTTTTCGCCCACATGGAAGAAGTGGACCTGTGCTGGCGGCTTTGGAACGGCGGTTACGAAGTGTGGTACTGCGGGGCATCGACCGTGTACCACGTGGGTGGGGGCACGCTGCCTAAATCCAACTCCCGCAAAGCATTCCTGAATTTTCGCAATGGCCTGGCTTTGCTCTACAAAAACCACCCTTCCCAGGGCTTTGCCCGGCTTTTCCTGTTGCGGCTTTTGCTCGACGGCGTGGCGGGATTGAAGTTTTTGCTCCACAACCCGGCGGAATGTTGGGCCGTAGTGCGGGCGCATTTTAATTTTTACCGGCATTTTGGTAGCTGGCACCGCAAGCGCCAACAAGTGCAGTCCCAGTCCAGTCAAGTCGCCCAAGAACATCTGTTTTCCGAAAGTATAGTGAGCGCCTATTTCTTACGCGGAGAGCGTACGTTTAGTGAACTGAACTGGCGAGGACGAGAAAAAAAGAAGGGGGAGAGGATAGAGGTGAGAGAATAGAAAAAAGTGGCTAGAGAAATGCATTTTCACTAGCCACTAGCCACTTTACAACTCCCATACCGTCGGGTGGTTATGGCGGCGCAGGTGCTTGTGGAGATTCATCCAGAAAGCCATGAACAGGTAGAGGATAATCGGAGATCCCATCGTCAGAAAGGAAGCATAAATGAAGTACAGGCGGACGCTACTGGCCGAGAATTTTAACCGCTCCCCTAGCCAGGAACACACCCCGAAGGCCTGACTTTCAATAATGTATCTGAATTTGTCCATGATCGCATTCTTTGAAAAGGCGTTGAAAAAATAGAAACTTTCTTGCGTATAGGCAAATTTAAAGTAGCATACCAGCAAAATTTCCGAAACTTTCCGATCGAGGAACGGTTTTATTGCTACCTTTAAAACGTCTATTCAAGTAAATTTCCCTTTTTTTTATGCAAACAGGTACCGTAAAATTCTTCAACGAGAGCAAGGGGTTTGGCTTTATCGTTGACGACGAAACTGGGCAGGACATTTTCGTTCACGTGACCGGATTGGGAGGAACGACCATCCGCCAGAACGACAAAGTTTCCTTTGAAGTGGTGAACGGCAAAAAAGGCCTCAATGCCGTCAACGTTAAAAAGGTCGATTAGAACGCCTTACGTTCTCCGTTCATAAATCCTGATCCGGGCGTGGGTTGGGATTTTTTGTTTTCTAAACCGCAGCGGCGGACCGTCGCAAAATCACGCCAGCCATCCCTTCACCTCCTCCAGCCCCGGCATTTTCACCTCCAGCTTCAGTTTTTTTCGCGCTCCGCCCAGGTCGTTGAACAGTTTGTTGGGGTTGGCGGCTTTCAACTGGCCTACCGTCAGGTAGCCCAGGTGCTGAATGGCCGGGACCCACTCGGTCGGTACACCCGCCGTTGCGAAATCGGTATCGGTCAGCACGTCGGCCTCCACAATGGTTTCGGGTCGCATCTGGGGGAAAAACAGCACGTCCTGAATGCTCGGCTGGTTGGTCATGATCATCGTGAGGCGGTCGATGCCGATGCCGATGCCCGACGTGGGCGGCATCCCGTATTCGAGCGCCCGGAGGAAATCCTCGTCCATCGCCATCGCTTCCTCGTCGCCGCGCTCGGCCAGGCGCAGTTGCTCCTCGAAGCGGGCACGCTGGTCGATGGGGTCGTTCAACTCCGAGTAGGCGTTGCAAATTTCCTTGCCGTTGCAAATGGCCTCGAAGCGCTCGACCAGGCCCGGCTTGTCGCGGTGCTTCTTGGTGAGCGGCGACATTTCCACCGGGTAATCGGTGATAAACGTAGGCTGGATGAGCTGACCTTCCACGCGGGCACCGAAAATCTCGTCGATCAGTTTCGATTTGCCCATCGTCGCGTTGGTTTCCACACCGAGACGAGCGGCGGTTCCACGTAGGGCGTCTTCGTCCATTTCCGAAATATCCACGCCGGTGTATTCCTGAATCGCCTCAAACATGGTGTAGCGTTTCCAGGGGCGTTTGAAATCAATGACGTTGTCGCCTACCGGTACCTGCGTGGTGCCGTGGAGATCGAGGGCCACTTTTTCGAGAATTTCCTCGGTGGTGTCCATCATCCAGCGGTAATCTTTATAGGCCACGTAAAACTCCACCTGCGTAAATTCCGGGTTGTGGGTGCGGTCCATGCCCTCGTTGCGGAAGTCTTTGGCAAACTCGAACACCCCGTCGAAGCCGCCCACGATGAGGCGTTTGAGGTACAACTCGTTGGCAATCCGCAGGTACAGCGTGGTATCGAGGCTATTGTGGTGGGTTCGGAAGGGCCGCGCCGCCGCCCCGCCGTGGATAGGCTGGAGAATGGGCGTTTCCACTTCGAGGTAGCCTTTTCCGCTCAGGTACTGCCGCATCGAACTGATCAGTTGGCTACGTTTCACGAACACCTCGCGCACGGAAGGATTGACGATCAAATCGACGTAGCGCTGGCGGTAGCGCTGCTCCGGGTCGGTGAAGGCATCATACACCTTGCCTTCGGCTTCTTTTACCACGGGCAGGGGCCGCAACGCTTTATTCAAAATCGTAAATTCCTGAACGTGGAGGCTCAGTTCGCCCAGCTGGGTAACGAACACAAAGCCTTGCACGGCAACGATGTCACCGATGTCGAGGAGTTTTTTAAAAACCGTGTTGTAAAGCGTTTTGTCTTCGCCGGGGCAGAGATCATCGCGGCGGAAATACAGTTGAATTCGTCCGGTAGCATCCTGCAACTCGGCAAAAGAAGCGTTGCCCATGATGCGAAATCCCATCAGCCGCCCGGCAAGGGTAACCGTTTTCAGAGCCTCGTCGGCTGGATTTTCGGCGTGACGTTGCCGCAGTTCGGCGCTGTGGTGGGTTACCGGTACCTGCGCAGCCGGGTAGGGATCGATGCCCATCCGAAGAAGTTCTTCGCGCTTGGTACGTCGGTTTTGTTCCTGTTCACTAAGGTATTGCATACAAAAAGAGCGGCTTGGTGCCGCTGGAATAAAAACACTTGAAGCCGCAAAAGTAGAAGAAAAGGGCCTTTTTACCGATAAGAATTACTAAACGAAGGCCCTCGTTGGATTGCTCTGGCGAGCCTGAAAAAAAACAAGGGCCACACCGGATGTTCGGCTGGCCCCTTTTCACTTCAATGCGTAGGCACTAGGCGATTGAGTCAAACCAGGTGACTGATGGCTCCAAAACTGACGGGTTTTTCAAGAAAAGCTTCAGCTCCGGCGGCAAGCGCTTTTTCTCTCAGGTTGTTCATGGCACTCATCATCGCGATCCGTACACCCTGACCAATTTCACGCATCAGGGCGATTTTTTCGAGGCCTGTCCCGTCGGGTAGGTTGTTGTCTAGCAGGATCAGATCGGGTTGGGCCTGGGCTACTTTCAGCAGCCCGTCTTTCAGGGTGAGAGCGTAATCGACGCGTATGTTTCGTTTGCGCAGGAAAGCCCCCAACAGCAGACAGAGTTCCTCTTCGTCATCAATAATTAAGACCCGTTTCGGTGCGTTCATTTTAGTTTCGGTGGACGCTTGGTTCATTAACTACTTACACGACAAAATAATCATGCCGTATTCCGGTTCTAAAGCCGAGAATGGCCTTACGTCGTGATTGGCATCGATGAAGTTGACCTCGCTTTGGCTGGAGTTGGCCCCCAGTTAAGCGTAACCCAGCTGCTTCCCCAGGTTGGGGTTTGATTTCTACAAGAGAGGTTTTCAGGTAATACTACCCTTTTATTATAACAGTATACGCCGCCTGGAACGCGTTTTTCTTCTAGAACCGGCGAACGTAAATTAGTCAACTTTTTAACATCACACCATCATGACGAACAACGGTAGAATATTCCTTGGAATCGTAACGGCCGCCGCCGTAGGTGCCGTAGTGGGCTTGCTATTTGCTCCCGAAGAAGGTAACAAAACCCGTGACAAGATCCGCAAAGGCACTAACAGCCTCGCCGACGACCTTCTGGAAGCCCTCAACAAGGGAAAGCAGCAATTTGAGGATTTCAAAGAGACTGCCAAAGACAAGGCGTATGAACTAAGAGGCCGGGCCGAGTCAAAATACGACGACGTGAAAGACAAAGCCAGCGACCTGAAAGATAAGGCCGAAGGGGAGTATCAAGCCTCGAAAGGTAAAGTAAAAGACCAGTTTGGAGCCTAAGACCACTGGTTGTAATGCCTTCCAAAAAACCTATAAGGGATTTTCCTTATAGGTTTTTTTAAACCTTTTCATTTTACGTCGTTACGGTCATGGAAATACAGGAAGTGAAAGAACGGGCGGACAACCTGTTCGACCACGTAAAGGATTATCTGGAGGCTCGTTACAACCTGATTGTGTTGGAGACCTCCAACAAAACTACCGATATGCTCTCCTCGCTGGCTGTGGCCCTGGTGGTGGGAATCATTGGCGTTTTCGTTCTCTTCTTTCTGAGTGTGGCGGCTGCCTGGGCAATCGGCCAGGCCCTCCATAGCCCGGCCTTAGGCTTTCTGCTCGTTGCCGTATTTTATGCAGTAGTGGGCGGAATTATGTACACCGTTCGTAATCAAGTCATTAAACTTCCCGTTTTAAACGCCTTGCTTAAGAAATTCTACTACGATGGAGACAAAAATTGAATCAATTGAAGACTTGCAAGCCGAACGAGCGCGGTTGAAGAATCAGGTGCAACTGGCTCAGACCCATATTCGGGGGGACTTAGGCATGAACGGATCCGCTCCCAAAACGGGGGTGGGCCGGGCTGCCCGATTGTTCAGCAGTTTTATGCCGTATCATCAGAAACAGAAAACCTGGCTCGACGCGGGCCTGGCGTTGGGTGTCGATACGTTCCTGACCCGTAGTGGCCTGCTCCGACGCTCAGTTTGGCCCGTTCGGCTGGCGGTTCCGTTTCTGATCCGCAACCTGACGGCCAACTTGATGCACTCGCCCAAAGTCCACCAACTGGCCGTGAATGCGTTGACTTGGGTGAAGAAAAAAACCGCCGACCCGCCGGGGAAGTGAGTAGGCAGTTGGCAGGAATAGATGGTAGTTTTTGCAGATAAAAGAAAATGAAAAGCCCGGAACCTGCTCGTCTGCAAGTTCCGGGCTTTTCATTTTTTGCCCCCTACTTACTCTCTTCCCCCCGGAATACTCGCCGTTTCGAGCCAGAATTTCCCCAGAGAACTGACCATTCCCATTAAATCTTCAAAACTAACGGGCTTGGTAATGAAACAGTTAGCTCCGGCGGTGTAAACGCTCGAAATTTCTTCGTCTGATTTGGAGGTCGTCAGGATAATGACCGGAATGCTTTTCAATGCCGGGTTCGCCTTGATTTCACGCAGGGCCTCCCGGCCATCTTTGCGCGGCATATTGAGATCGAGCAAAATCAGCCCTGGGTTAGCGTGCGGAGTATCGCGGTATTTTCCTTCGTGCAGGAGATAATCCATCAGTTCGACCCCATCGTTGACAAAGTGCAGGGGATTTTCGAGTTGGCAATCCTCGAAAGCCGATTGCAACAGGTAGCGGTCGTCGGCATCGTCGTCGGCCAATAAAATCGGAACGGCAGTATTCATAGCAACTTTGAAAAATGGCCTGAATTACGGAATTTCAATCCCCGTAACCGGCAGATAAATTAAAAACGTAGAACCCTCGCCCGGCGTACTTTGCGCATCAATAAAGCCCCGGTGGTTGGTCACCACTCGTTTGCAAATGGCCAGGCCGATGCCCGTACCCGAGTACTCAAGCCGACCGTGCAGGCGCTGGAAAATTACGAAAATCTTCTCAACGTACTGGGGTTCAAAGCCGATGCCATTGTCGCTAACGGCAATGCGATGGTAGTCCAACGCCTGCAAATGGCCCAGGCCCTGAGGCATTTCTGAACCTTTAATTTGCTGGTAATCAATATCGATAACGGGCGAAACGTCGGAACGGCTAAACTTCAGGGCATTGCTCAGTAAGTTTTGAAATAATTGCCGGAACTGCGTAGGCTGGGCTTCGAGAATGGGCAGCGGATCCACCTGTACCCTGGCCCCTTTAACCTGAATATCTTCCCACAGGTCATTGAGCACGTCGTGTACCACTTGGTTCAGATCGGTCCGGACGGGTACTTCGGGCGGTTTGATCAGACGTGAGAAATTCAGCAAATCGTCGATGAGGGTTTGCATTCGCCCGGCGGAATGCTCGGATTTCTGGAGCAGTTCCTGGCCTTCTTCGCTGAGTGCTGCCGAATGACGAAGCATCAGTTTGCTACTGAACGCCCGAATTTTGCGCAGTGGCTCTTGCAAGTCGTGCGAAGCCACGTAGGCAAATTGCTCTAACTCGGCGTTGGAACGGTTGAGTGCCTCGATTTTGTGTTCGAGTTCTCTCTGAACCAGTAGCCGGTGACGCAGCTCGCGGTTGAGGAGTAGAAACGATCCGCTGAGCAACACGATGGTAACGGCGGTCAGCGCCAGCAAATAACTGGGAGTAAGCCGGGCGACGTTCGTTTGGCGGGACTCTCGCTCGCGGAGCAAGGCCTTCTCCGACGCGTTCAGCCGTCCGATGCTCATTCGGAGGCTGTCCATCGTCAGTCTACCCCGCGCCAGCAGCGCGTCGCGTTCGCTCAGGCTAATCGCCCGTGACGAATCGTAAAGCACCGTCAGGCTCATGATAGCGTACCGGCGGTCGATCAGCCCACGCAGCGTATCGAGCCGGGCTTGTTGCCCGGAGCTGTGTTCCGCCATGACCCTGAGTGAGTCGAAGGTCCGGTCAATGGCCCCCAGCGAGTTGGTATACGGCTCCAAAAAAGCCCGCTGATGGGTGAGCATAAATCCTCGCTGCCCGGTTTCGGCATCTTTCAGAAGGGAGAGCACTTCTTCGGCCTTGCTCATAACCCGGTAGGTTTGCTCGACTTCCTCCGAATACGTAACCAAATTCCGGATCTGCCGGTACGAAACCAACGCCATGGTAACGAGCAACGCAATTGAAACCAGAAAACTAATACGTAAGTAAAAAAGGGGGCTTTTCATGGAAAGGACGTAACCAGCCAGCGAGGAGAACTGTGCAAACCTAACCATTTTTACCAGGCACCTTCGTTTAAAATTGTGCCCAACTTGCCTCAACACGTAGAATTTTTTCTACGCTACCGCCGTTGTTTTGCTTGGGCGGGGACAAAGCCCGTGAATGGGTCGAAAAATTTATCCCTGATTTAATGAAGAGAGAAACTTCCGAAAGAAGTTCTACACCAAGGGGTTACTACTCATTCCGGAACAGAAAGGAAGTGGAAACGAGTGTAGAAAAATTGTCCCAACTCTTGCTGGCTTTAGAATTGGTAAGCAAACGAATAACCCTAAAAGTGTTCCCGGCATGTTGCACCAGACCCAGACTCAAAAGCAAACCTTAAAATTTTCCCCCCTTCAAATTCAAATGCTCAACCTGCTCCAGCTTTCGACGCTGGAACTGGAACAACGCATCAAGGACGAACTGGAAGAAAACCCAGTGCTGGAGGAAGGTAAGGAAGCCGATGAAACCCCCGCCGAAAGTGAAAATGGGGAAGAGACCGACTTCGAGGCGGAAAACGATCGGGAAGTTGAAGTAGCCCCAACGGAAGATTACCGGGATTACGATGAATACACCCACGACGACATTCCCGATTACAAAACCCGCACGAACAACTACTCCGAAGACGACGAGTTTTACAGCGCCCCCGTCGTGCAGACCCAGACCTGGCAGGAGGAACTTAAGGAGCAGGTGCGGATGCTCGATCTAACTGACCGCCAGGAACTCATCATCGACTTTGTTATCGACTCTCTCGATGACGACGGTTTTCTGAAATACGATGCCGACAGCCTGGCCGATGACGTGTCGTTTACCAACAACGTGTACGTCGATACCGCCGAAGTGGAAGAAATCCTGCCGCTGATCCGCAGCCTCGATCCGCCCGGTATTGGTGCTCGTGATCTGAAAGACTGCCTGCTCATCCAGTTGGAGCGCCGGCGCGAGGCGGGTCACGACGTGGCCCTGACCATCGCCGTGGTGAAGCGTTGCATGAACGAACTGGCCGCGCGTAACTACGAAAAGATCATGCGGCTCATGGAGATTGACCAGGAGCAACTCAAGGAGGTCATTCACCAGATCACGGCCCTCAACCCAAAGCCCGTCATGGGCCAGGGCCGCAACTCTGCCGGCAACCAGAACATCTTTCCCGAGTACCTGCTTCACTACACCGACGATGGAAAGGTGGAGGTGACGCTCAACAACAAGAATTTCCCGGAATTGCGGATGAGTAAAAGCCTCGCCGGCATTGCCGAAAACAGCGGGAAAGACCGCGCCACGGCCCAGTTTGTGCGGAGCAAAATCAACTCGGCCCGTTGGTTTATCGATGCCCTCAAGCAGCGCGAAAACACGATGCTCAACACCATGAAAGCCATCATCCGGCTGCAATGGGAGTACTTCATGAGCGGCGACGTGCGCAAACTCCGACCCATGATTTTGAAAGACGTGGCCGATCTCATCACGATGGACATCTCGACGGTGAGCCGCGTGACGAGCAACAAGTACGCCCAGACGCCCTTCGGCATCATTCACCTCAAGGACCTGTTTACCGAAGGCGTAATGGCCGAATCGGGCGAGGAGGTCTCGAATCGGGAAATCCAGCAGGCCATCGTGGAAATCGTGGACGTGGAAGACAAATCACAGCCCCTGACCGATCAGCAGATTCAGGAACTCCTGGGCGGAAAAGGCTACCACGTCGCCCGCCGCACCGTGGCCAAATACCGTGAACAACTCGACATCCCCGTCGCCAAAATGCGGCGGGTACTTCTTTAAGTTTACGTTTTCAGTTTTCAGTTGAAATTCAATTTTGAAAACCGTAAACTGAAAACCGTAAACTGAAAACCATAAACTAACCCATGCGCCTACAAGCCGGTTGTTCCCTTTGTTTCGATGCTGCGGCTCCCACGCCACTCGTACTCATGCTGCGCCCGCGCAGTGGCGTCGGGCAGTGGATGGAGCGCGAAGAATATTTGTCAAACCCCCACATCCCCGCTACCGAATACACCGACAGCTACGGCAACCTGTGCCAGCGGCTGGTGGTGCCGACCGGCCTGTTTGAAATCCGCACGGAGGTAATTGCCGACACCGCCGACACCTTCGACGTGGACGAAACCGCCGCCTACGTACCCGTCGAAGACCTGCCGGACAGCGTACTGCTTTATTTGCTGCCGAGCCGTTACTGCGAGTCGGACCGGCTCGGTGCTCTGGCGCTCGACATTGTCCAGAACCCCATCGATCCCACCCTGCCCCGCACGGCCTACGGGCAGGCGGAGGCCATCCGGCGCTGGATTCACGAAAAAATTACCTACCGCTACAATACCAGCGACGCCTCGACCTCGGCGGTAACGACGGCCGAAAAGCGCGTGGGCGTGTGCCGTGATTTTACGCACCTGGGCATTGCCCTGTGCCGCAGCCTCAACATTCCCGCCCGGATGGTGGTAGGCTACCTGTACCGGCTCGAACCGATGGACCTCCACGCTTGGTTTGAAGCTTACGTGGGCGGGCGCTGGTACACCTTTGATGCCACCCAACCCGAACCACGGGGCAACCGCATTGCTATCGCCTACGGCCGTGATGCCGCCGATGTGGCCCTGGCGACTCAGTTCGGACCGATGCAGTTGAAAACCATGAAGGTGTGGGTACACGAGGCCGAACCAGTTGAAATTCTACAAACCGAGCCGATTGGCGCGATTTGAATCCTTTGAAGAGGGTAATTAGATTAAAAATTGGGTAAATGGGTAATTAGCTAGTTATAAATCAATCATTTACCCGGTTTCTAATCACCCAATGCCTTAAACAAACCTCTGGTCGTCAGCGACTGGAAACCGACTCGTAAATCCTGAAGAATTGCTATGCAACAGAAAATCCTTGTGATCGACGACGATACCGACATTTGCCTGCTTTTGAAACGGTTTTTGACCAAAAACGGGTTTGCCGTCGAAATTGCCCACAACGGGCGCTCCGGCCTCGAACGGCTCGACAATTTCCACCCGGATCTGGTCATGACCGACTTCCGCCTGGGCGACATCGACGGAGGCGAATTGCTGGTAAAAATCAAGGAGCGCTACCCCCAGGTGCCCGTGCTGATCATCACGGGGTACTCCGACATCAAGGTGGCCATCAGCGTGCTTAAACAAGGCGCGTTCGACTACATCACCAAGCCGCTTTTTCCCGACGAAATCCTCGTCACCATCCGCAAGGCCCTCGACAGCGCCGGTCGGCCTTCGGCTCCGGCCTACGACACCGCCCCGGCCCCGGCGGGTAGCGCCCCCGAAACCCAGGCCCAGGCCGACGTGCGCCGCGCCCGTCCCACCCCCAACGGCGGCTACGTGTTTGGCAGCAGTGCCGAATCGAAGGCGCTGTTCCGGCAAATCGACCTCGTGGCCCCCACCAATTACAGCGTGATTATTTACGGCGAAAGCGGATCGGGCAAGGAGGCCATCGCCCACGAAATCCACAAGCGCAGCAAGCGCGCCGACCAGCCCTTCGTGCCGATGGACTGCGGGGCGATCTCGAAAGAACTCGCCGGGAGCGAGTTGTTTGGCCACGAAAAAGGCTCGTTTACGGGCGCGGTGAATCAGAAAATCGGTCACTTCGAGCTGGCCAACGGCGGCACGCTCTTCCTCGACGAAGTAGGCAACCTGCCCTACGAAGTCCAGGTGTCGCTGTTGCGCGTGGTGCAGGAGCGCAAAGTGAAGCGCATCGGCGGCAACAAGGAAATTACCGTCGACGTGCGCATCATCGTGGCTTCCAACGAGCGCCTGGCCGAACAAGCCAAAAAAGGCAAGTTTCGCGAAGACCTCTACCACCGCTTCAACGAATTCAGCATCGAAGTGCCGCCGCTCCGCGAGCGCAAGGCCGACCTGATGGCCTTCGCCCAGAATTTTCTGGAAACGACCAACGCCGAACTGGAGAAAAACGTGAGGGGCTTCGCCGACGACGTGGTGGAGCATTTTCTCAACTACCCCTGGCACGGCAACCTGCGCGAGTTGAAAAACGTGATCAAACGCGCTACGCTGCTCAGCGACGGCGACCTAATCGAATCGAAATCCCTCCCGTTCGAGATTTCCAATTATTCCAAATTATTGTTTCTCGAACCCAGTTCGGCGGCTCCCAGCCCCGTTGAGGAACCGCTGCCGATGGGCAGTGCCGCTGGCGTGGCCATCGCCAACAAACAACCCCAGCCTAGCCTAAAAACCGCCGCCCTCGACGCCGAATACGAGATGATTCTGAAGGTACTGCGCCAAGTGAATTTCAACAAAAGCAAGGCCGCTCGCCTGCTCGACATCGATCGCAAGACGCTGTACAATAAAATGAAGAATTACAACCTGTGAAAATTTTCCCTTCAAAGGTACTGGCCGTGCCCTCCGACATGATCGAGCGAGGGCAACAGGCCGAAAAACTCCGTTTCGCTTGGTTCTGAACGCTTCCTAAAAGTGGGGAAATTGCCACGCAGAGGCCCTGCGGACTAGAGGCTACACTTGTTACAAAACCTCATCGGTATTACCCTGAAGTTTGCTGAACCTGGTGTACCGCCGCTCGTGCGAATCCAGCGCCTGCACACTAATACCGCCGATAAAACGGCCAACTACCCCGATTTGACCCGGCAGTGCGCCCAATAGATAGTGGAAGACAACAGCATGGGTTCGATCCGGGGTTTGCCGAAAAAATAGTTGCTCTTTTTCAGCGCCTTCGCGGTTGGTGGGAGTAGGTAGGCACGGGAATTGGAATAGCCATTGGCAAGAAAAGTGTTGAACACCACTGGAGAGTAATTTCTGCTGGGATTCAGCCCTAGATAAGGTGTCCTATTTACGGTGTTTTTACCCCGTAGCCAAGTACCCGTCACCGAAAGACGGCACGCCCCAAACTAAAGCGTATACCGATGCCTTCTGCGTTTTTTAACGCCCCGCTCATGCAGGTCGCCCGAAGGCATCTATCCCCCAGTAAAGCCATGTCAACCAGTGTACGCGAAAAAAAACTCATCGACATTCTCATTGCCGACGACGACCCCGACGACCGGTTCATGACGCAGGAAGCCCTGGAAGAGGCGTACTTGCTCAATAGCCTGCGGTTTGTGGAAGATGGGGTCGAACTGATGAAATACCTCCGCCGCGAGGGCAAGTACACCGACCCGGCCAGCAGCCCCACTCCGGGGCTGATTTTGCTTGATCTCAATATGCCCAAAAAAGACGGGCGCGAGGCCCTGAAAGAGATTAAATCGGACCCGAAATTGCGAAGCATTCCGGTCATCATCCTGACGACCTCCAAGACCGAGGAAGACATCCTGCGTTCGTATGACCTAGGTGTCAATTGCTTCATTACGAAGCCCGTCACGTTTACCGGCTTGCTCGATGTGACCCGGAGCATCGGGCAATATTGGTTTGAAATCGTTGAATTACCCCGAACTTCATAAAATTGAGTGATTGAGGGAGGGAGTGATTGAGCGGTGAACCGCTCAATCACTCCCTCCCTCAATCACTCAATTTCCCCTCTCCGCATGAATCAACCTGGTACCAAGCCCATCCGAGTGTTGTTGGTCGACGACGATCCCGATGATTTTCTACTGACCAGCGAGTACCTCCGCGACATTCATACCCTGACGTTTGAAATTGGCTGGGCAAAAAACTTTAACGAGGCCCTCGATCACATTGCCTGCCACTGCCATGACATCTACTTTTTTGATTTCCTGTTAGGCC
Organism: uncultured Cytophagales bacterium; assembly: GCA_964244295.1. Classification (GTDB taxonomy): domain Bacteria; phylum Bacteroidota; class Bacteroidia; order Cytophagales; family Spirosomataceae; genus JAJAZB01. The sequence goes on along the minus strand of CAXTIG010000005.1, from coordinate 100,844 downwards.
CCCGCACCGGTCTTGAATTGCTCGAAGAGGCCCTCCGGCTGCGCTGTGAAGGGCCTATCGTGTTGCTCACGGGCAAGGGCGACCAACAAATCGACCGCGAAGCCACCCGTCTGGGAGCCACCGACTACCTCGTGAAGTCGGAACTCGATGCCGAAAAACTCGAGCGCTGCATTCGTTACGCCCTCGAACGCGCCGCCAATCTGAAGGCCCTGCGCGAGAGCGAGAGCAAGTACCGCAACCTGTTTGAGCAATCGCGCGATATGATTTACATCTCCCGGCCCGACGGACAGTTTACGTACCTCAACGGTTCGGCAGCGACGCTCACGGGGTACCCATTGGCCGAATTGCTGACGATGAAAGGCCAGCAGTTGTACGAAAAAGAAGAATTCCGCCTCCTGTTTGAAGAAGTGATGGAAACGCGCGGCGAAATTCGCGACTTTGAATTCACTTTGCTTACTAAATCGGGCGAGAAGCGCATCTGCCTCGTCACGGCCAGTGTGCAGGAAGACAGCAGCGGGCGCTACTACCAGGGCGTGGTGCATGACATCACCAACCGCAAGCGCGCCGAACGCGACCTGCTCATGGCCGAAAAACTGGCCGCCACGGGCCGCTTGGTGCGTACCCTTGCTCACGAGGTGCGTAACCCCCTGACCAACATCAATCTGTCGGTCGAGCAGATGGAGAGCGACGTGCAGGACGAAGATCTGCGAATGTATCTGGGGATCGTTAACCGCAACAGCCGTCGTATCAACGATCTGATCAGCGAACTGCTCAATTCATCGAAGCCCGCCGAAATGGTGTTTAAACCCACTCCGTTGCAGGAAGTACTCAGCGAGGCCCTCAAACTGGCCCAGGATCGAATGGCCCTGAAAGGCATCCGGTTATTGAAAGATTTTAACGACGACAGGTTGCTACAACTCGACCGGGCGCAGGTGCAGATTGCCTTCGTCAACATCATCATGAATGCCATCGAAGCGATGGAAGAGAACCGGGGCGTGTTGTCGGTGCGTACCGATTCGGTGGAGGGCCGTAGTCTTGTGATTATTGCCGACAATGGCACTGGTATTCCCAAGGAAAATATCGAACGTTTGTTTGAACCGTATTTCACCTCAAAAAACAACGGCATCGGCCTGGGCCTGGCGGCCACGCTCAACATTCTTCAGTCGCACAAAGCCACCGTGGAAGTGGAGTCGGAAGTGGATGTGGGGACGACCTTTTACATCAGTTTCCCGCTCTGAACCGGCGCGCTACGGCGCGGCAGGCGGCGTAAAGCTTCCGCGATGGCTCCTATCCCAATAAACGCGACCATTACTACGACGGGTTCTGACCCGTATCGTTTCAGCACAATCCCCGCGAAAGCCCAAATCACTACCAGCCCGTAGGCCCATTGGTAGGTTCGGCGCAAAACGGTACGCGTCAGCAACGTGCCGATGCCAATTAGCAAAACAGCCCAAATCTGCTCTCCCAAGCCGAACCCGTTCCAGCCTTCGTCCACCAGCCAGGCGGTGATGTTGGCAATGGTGGCGATGCTGATCCAGCCCCAGTACACGGCGAAGGGCACGCCCACCAGCCAGCGCGGGCGCGTCGCCCGCAGGTGACCATCCCGACGCAGGCGCTCGTTGAGTGTGGTGAGCGTAAGCAGAAACGAAAGCATTACCACCACCGACAGCGTAACCGCCTCGTAGTGCCAGGCGAAAATCCAGGTGCAGTTTAGCAGGCAGGTCAGGCAAAACAGCCAGCCCACTTTGGCTACGATGGGATTTACCTCAGCGGCCCATTTCCGACTGAACAGGGGCAGCGTCTGGTACCCGGCGAAGGCGATTAGCCCGGCGTAGATTAACCCCCAAATCGAAAACGTCAGCCCGGCGGGCGTAAACAGGTTGGGGTATTGGTCGGAAAGCTGTCCGGTGTTTTTGCCGTTGAGCGGGAGGGCGTTGGCCAGGTAATTGACCAGCAGCGTCGCCAACAGGCCAACTCCGTTGAGGACTTGCAGCATTCGGACGAAGCGGAGAGAAGGCGTTTCCATGAAAAAAGATAGGAATCAGATCGCTAATCTTACGGTTTTTAACTGAAAACCCCGCGCCGGTATTGGAACCAGATGCGGGGCAGGAGTCAAAAAGTCATGAAATTTACCGGGCTGTTTTGGCTTCTAGGTCGGTAATCGTTTTGAGGTGCTGACGCAGCACGGGGAGTGATTTGGCCGCGTAGTTCTTCACGTCAGGATCGCCAATGGCCAGCGCGGCCGATTCAAATTTAGCCACCGTTTGCTGATGAGCTTTTACCTGCAAGGCCACGTAACCCCGGTCGAAGGCAGGGCCGGTCTGAGTGCGGAGCTTGTCTACTTCCTGTTTTTTATCGGGTGTCAACGACGTAGGCAACACCACGTTATTGGTAGTGGCCAGGGTTTTCAATTCCCCTTCGTTTTTCTGGTGGTCGGCGATCATCATCCCGGCAAATCGACGAATCTCCGCGTTTGAAGAGGTTTTCATCGCCAAGTCACTCGACTCGATCTCAGTCAGGTTGCCCACGGCGGCGTCGCGCAGAAAAGCCTCCGCTTCGCCCGTCGTGCTGGTGCGGGAGGCCGTTTTATCAGCCCCGGCCCGGTCGGAATAGGCTCCCGTGGCCGGGTTGGTGCTGACGTCACCCGCCGTTACGGCCGAATCGCTCTTGGTCGAGTCGTTGAGGTTGTTGGTCAGGCCAGTCGAATCAGTGGGAGCGGTGCCCTCCATGGCGCGACCGTCCTGCTCCGAAGTTACTTGTTTCGAGCGGTTGTCGGTGCAGGCGCTACACGCCAGCACCCCAGCCAGGGTAAAGGCGTGAATTTTGGAGTAGTTCATGGATTGATGAAGTTTAAAAAAACGAAAAAAGGGGCGATTCTGGTTCGTCACGTAGCCACGTTCGGACGGACTTGAGTGGGGCGTTCAACCTCTTTCTTCTCAACGACCACCGCGTGCGGACTGGGGGTGATGCGTTGGCCGAATTTCTCGGTGTATACCTTCGTAAACTCGGCTCCGAAATACAAAATCGCCGCCGTGTAGTATACCCACAACAAAATGAGGATAATTGACCCCGCCGCCCCGTAGGTATTGGCCACCCCTGAACTGCCCAGGTAAGCCCCGATTAGAAATTTTCCAACCATGAACAGAATAGCCGTGAAACCAGCCCCAACGAAGGCATCTTTCCAACGCAGGTGCCCATCGGGAAGTACCTTGAAAATAACCGCGAAAAGCGCCGAGATGATAGCTAGCACCAGGGCTTGGTTGAGAACGTAAAAAAGCACGACGGTTCCCTCCGGGAAAATGCGATCCTCGAGGTATCCACTGAGTAGACCCATAATGGCATTGATCCCCAGCGAAACCAGCAGCAAAAACCCGATGCTGACAATCATTGAGAATGACAACAGACGGTTGGTCAGGTACTTGAGCCAGCTTTGCTTGGGCTTGGCCTTTAGCGACCAGATAAAATTGATGGAATCCTGAATCTCGGCAAAGACCCCGGTAGCCCCAATGAAGAGCGTCACCAAGCCAATCACCGCTGCCAGGCCCGACTGGTTGGTCAACTGAGCATTTTTAATCAATTCCTGAATTTGTACGGCGGCGTCATTACCCACCAATCCGCGAATCTGATCATCAATCTGACCCTGAATGGCCTCCCGCCCAAAGAAAATTCCGCAGAGTGAAATGATGATGATGAACATGGGTGAGAGCGAAAATACCGTGTAGTAAGAGAGAGAAGCGCTCAATTTCAGGGCATTATCGTCGTTGAAAGCCGTAAAAGCTCCCTTCAGCGTTTCCCAAAGTATTTTAAAGAACCGTTTCATAATGGGGAGAACTAAGTGAGGATCGATTTGAGGAATGTGCTTTCTATTTTAATGCCAGCAGAATTTCATTCTTCGTATCAAAAAATACCTCTATCTTCGTGGAGAAGCCTTTTTCCCCAAACTGGGGAATTGAGTTCTCAGCTTTACCCAATACCCCTCAATTTAGGGCGTAACTCTGCACTGAACAGCGTTTGGAGGGGTGAAAAAAAATGGCAAAGTTTTTTGAATGCACTGGTAGGTCGACCGGTGGCTACCATTCGGCGCTGGCTTTTACGCTCGTTTTAATCTTACATCACTACCCCATGAGAAGTTTACTTTACATTATTGCCGTCATTCTAGTCATTGGCTGGGCGGTTGGCTTTTTCGGTGGATACACTAGCAGCGGAGTTATTCACATCCTGCTTGTCATTGCGGTCATTTCAATTTTGTTGACTTTAATTCGACGGGGCGGGGTTTAAGGCACGATTGTTTTGGAAATGGAATTCAGTCGTGGCATCTAAATGCTTGACGAGACGAATTGAAATCAGAACTTTAAATTTCCTTCGGGAAGCCAACGATATAGGTTAGGTTAAAGGTCATGACTCTGGGTCTCCCAGAGCAGAAGGTGGGTTAAGGATAGCTAAACGCCAGGGACTCCCTGGCGTTTACTTTGTTTTATGCCTACCCACCGAAAAAGCTGCATCCAGTCCGTTCCAGAAGAATTCTTCAATTGAAAAACCCGCGAAGGCTCCCTCTTCGCTATCGTGAGGAAAGTCCAAAATTTTCCCCCGCCCCGCCTCCAATCCCACCCTACTCCTTACCTTTGGGCGAAATTTTTCATAACCACTCCTCCATGAGCGTTTTAGTCAACAAGAATTCTAAGGTGATTGTCCAGGGATTCACGGGTTCGGAAGGGTCGTTTCATGCCCAGCAAATGCTCGAATACGGCACCAACGTCGTGGGCGGTGTCACGCCGGGCAAAGGCGGTAGCCAGCACCTCGGCAAGCCGGTGTTCAACACCGTACAGGATGCCGTGGACACGACCGGGGCCAACGTCAGCATCATTTTTGTCCCCCCGGCTTTTGCCGCCGATGCCATCATGGAGGCCGCCGACGCGGGTATCGGGGTGATCATCGCCATCACCGAAGGCATTCCGACGAAGGATATGATTTACGCCAAGGAGTACGTCAAAGACCGGGGCGTGACGCTCATCGGCCCCAACTGTCCCGGTGTCATGACCGCCGACGAATGCAAGGTGGGCATCATGCCGGGCTTTATTTTTCAGAAAGGCAAAATCGGCATTGTCTCGAAATCGGGCACGCTCACCTACGAGGCCGTGGACCAACTCACCAAAGCTGGGCTGGGTCAGACCACCGCCATCGGCATCGGCGGCGATCCCATCATCGGCACCACCACGAAGGAGGCCGTTGAACTGCTCATGAATGACCCCGAAACCGAGGGCATCGTGATGATCGGCGAAATCGGCGGCGGCATGGAAGCCGAAGCCGCTCACTGGATCAAATCGACTGGCAACCAGAAGCCCGTCGTGGGTTTCATTGCGGGCCAAACCGCCCCCAAAGGCCGCCGGATGGGTCACGCCGGGGCCATCATCGGCGGGGCCGACGACACGGCCGCCGCCAAAATGCAAATCATGCGCGACTGCGGTATCTACGTAGTCGAATCGCCCGCCCTCATCGGCGAAACGATGGTCAGGGCGCTGGAAGAAACCTCGGTAGTGAAGAGTGAAGAGTGAAAAGAGAAAAGTTGAACTTGAAGGCATTCGTTCGTTTTTCATTTTTGCAGCAAAGAACCAAACCTGTGGGCCTGCCTTTGGCTCACAGGTTTTTGGTTTTCAGGCTGGTATTGATTTTAACTCTTCATTCTTCATTCTCCATTTCCCATTCTGGTCGCGCCCAGGGAGTCGGCCCAGAGCGGCAGTTTTACCTTGTTCACGATTACGCCGATGATTGGCAAGTGTACGACGAAGGCGTGAAAACCTACGTTCCCTACATCCAGGAGCGGCACGCTGCGTATAGTTCGTTCAGCTTGTTTCTGAACCTCGAAACGGCCCGGCACTACCGCCTGCTTTGTTTTTCGGAAGGGGAGGGATACCTGTTTTTCGATGCCTCGCTTCAACGGCAAATCCGGGCGGGCACCTGGGTGGTGCTCAACGTGGACAGCCTCTACCGGCGCTACCGAAAGCCCGAACTGCTGCTCACGTTTTACAGTCGGCAAATGGGTACGGGAGCGGCAACTCCCGCCGACAAGAAAGTACTGCTTGGCTACCAGCGCGTCGCCAACCAGCGCCCCGTAGCGGTAGCGGGCGACTTGCTGCTGGCCAAACCCCGCCCCACCGCCGATGCCTTCGGCAATTTCTTCGTCCTGGGTGGTTTGCTGCTCCTGCTGAGTTTTGCTTTTCTGTTTTTGGCCTACCACAAAGCCTTCACCCGAATTTTCAGCCCGCGTGATTTACTCACAGTCAACCCCCGCGACCCAACCCTTTCGATCAACACCAGCCTCGACGCCAGCAACTTATTTTTCGTGCTCCACCTGAGCCTGAGCCTGGCCTATTTCTATATGCTGGTCGCCAACGAAAACCTCGACTTGTTCGCGTCTCAACTGCTGTTGCGCGAAGGGCAAACGCTGGGCAGTTTGTTTCTGAACTTTCTGGAAGTGACCCTGCTGATGTTCGCCCTGTTTATGGGAAAATACTTGGTGTTGAATGTACTCGGCGGATTGTATCGCTTCGAGCGGTTGGTCGATTACCACTTCTTTAAAATTATCCAGGCTTCGAGTCTGTATTTCAGCGGGTTGCTGCTGGTAATTATGGTGGTTGAAGTATCGTTTCCGGGCCTCAGCCGACAGTCCGATCAGTACGTATTTGTGCCGGTGGTATTGTTCTATTTAGTACGACTGGGGTTATTGTACTTTTCGATAAATAAGTTGGCTTCCGTCAAAAACCTCTACCTTTTTTCCTACCTTTGCATCGTCGAATTGATCCCCATTATCGTGGGTATTCGTTTCGCCCTGTGATGGAGTGACGATTCGGTTGGTTAATCGCTTTCACTAATTTTGGTACGACTGCATGAGCGAAACGCTGGTCAAAAACCACCCCGAACGACTGATGAAGGTAGCGAGTATTCTAGTCACGCAGGCCCGGCCTACCGACGAGAAATCCCCCTACTTTGAACTGGCCCGCCACTACGGCATCACGATTGATTTCCGTCCGTTCATCGAAGTGCGGGGAATTTCCTACAAAGACTTCCGCGCTAAACAACGCATTAACATCCTCGACCACACGGCCATCATCTTCACGAGCCGCAACGCCGTCGACCATTTTTTCCGCGTTTGCAAAGAAGCCAAACTAGAAATGCCGCCGGAGATGAAGTATTTCTGCATCACCGAGCAGACGGCCAATTACCTTCAGAAATACATCGTAATCCGGAAACGGAAAATTTTTACGGGTACCAAAACCGCCGCCGAACTCCTCGATCTGATTAAAAAACACAAAACCGAAAAGTTTCTTTTTCCCTGCTCCGACAAGCGCCGCAACGACATTCCCGAATTCATGGGAACCAATGATTTGCACCTGACTGAAGCCGTGATGTACGAAACTGTCTCGGCGGATCTGTCGGATTTGGAAGAAGTTTTCTACGACATCCTCGCGTTTTTTAGTCCCTCAGGTATTAAGTCGCTGTACGAAAATTTCCCCGATTTCAAGCAAAACAAAACCCGCATCGCGGCCTTCGGCCCCACCACCGCCAAAGCCGTGACCGATGCCGGGCTTATTCTCGATATCGAAGCCCCGCTACCCAATGCTCCTTCCATGACCGGCGCATTGGAGCTGTACATCAAAAAGGCGAACGGGTTGGTTTGAATTTGAAAAGCGATTCGTCGCACCGTTTGAGAATGTTGCAATTTGAAAATGAAAAAGCCCCGCAGCAATGCAGGGCTTTTTTGATTTTAAGGGCCAATTTTCAAATCAGCACTTTTCAAAGTCAAACCCCACCCAACAACACTACGGGGCCTTTCGGACCTAGTTCGGTGGTGCTACCACCCGTTGTTTCGAGTGAAATGGCAAAAGCTTGGGCGGTACTCATGTCTTTAAGTCGCAACAGTCCAGTTTCGAGGTTGAACACACCCGCGTCCACGGGCTTGCCGTCGACGATGGCCCAAAGCTGGTATTGTTTGCCAGTGGGCGCGGCGGGCAATTGGCCCGAAGCCAAATACACTTTCCGGCTGGGCGCGTTCCAGTACACTACAGCGCGGGCGTTGGGCAGGTCGGGCGTTCCTTTCAGGTCGATTTTGCGGGTAGCCGGGTCTTGCAAAGCAGTTAGTTCGTCTGAATACCGGGCTTGCTGCACGTCTACGCGCTGGGCGAGGGTGTTGTTCTGGGCTTCGGCGAGGGTGAGGCGTTCCTCGCTCGAACGCCAGCGCGAATAAAGCAACAGGTTGCCCAGCAGGCTCAGCGCCAGAAAGGCCCAGGAAGCCGCCACGAGCCAGGAAAACTGCCCCGTCCGGTGAATCGACATCGCAGGGGCCGTGGTAGGAAGGACAATTTCCCGGCCACCCGTCTCTGACTCCTCTGCCGGTTCGTCTAGATTTTTCAAGGTCGCCAGAACCTGATCGCGCAGTGCGGCGGGCGGTTCTTGTTCAAACGTCAGGGCGTACTCTTCGAGTGCCGCCCGGAGGGCCACGATTTCGGCTGCTACTTCAGGATATTGCCGGGCGTATTGATCCACCTCCGCCGTTTCCGACGAAGAGGTCAGCCCCAGCACGTAGCTTTCGAGGATGCCAGACGCTATGTAATCGGGAGCATTCAAGTTGCTTTTCAATTGTAGGTGGTTCAGGGCGTAGTCAGCCAGGTAAGAAGCAGCGTAGTCAGCCCTGCCAGCAAACGGCGGAGTTGGGTCAGTGCCGCTTTGACACGGGTTTTTACTGTGCCAAGCGGAATGGCCAATTCTTCGGCTACTTCGGCCTGCGTGTACCCCTGAAAATAAATTTGCTCGATCAGGACGCGGTATTCAGGTTTTAACCCGGCTACTACCCGTCTCATGCCGATGGCGTCCACCTGCATCTCCACGGGATTGTCCTGCTCGACAACACCTACGAAATTTTCAATGGGTTGGTTTTGACTGTTCTGTTGGAAGTCCTGAGAGCGGATTTTATCGATAGCCGTGTTGCGGGCCACGTTCAGAATCCAGGTGAAGAGGGTGCCTTTTCCGGCGTGGTACGCGTCGATATTGCGCCAGATTTTCACGAAGGCATCCTGCATGACATCGGCGGCAATTTCTTCCGAACGGACGATTTTGAGGATGATGCCGTAGAGTGCCCCCGAATAATTATCGTAGAGTAAGGCAAACCCCCGCTGGTCGCGGCCCTGTAAAAGGGCCACCAGGTCGGTCTCGGCAATCAAAGTTCGGCGTTTGCTCAACGGGACGGTGGGTTTGGGGTGGACAAAGCTACGGACGGTAGCGAAGAATGCAAAGGGATGGGGGCGGGTTCGCATGGATGGGTTGCCCGGAGTGTGCCGGCTGGCCGACATCATTCTCCAGAGGGTAACGCATAGCGAAAAAACTCTGCCATTGGTTGAGCCTAGAATTCCGAGTGAACCTCAAACGGGATAGAAAGCAGGCTAGACGGGGCGAAAAGACAAGAGGCCCCCAAACTGGAAGCCTCTTGTACTGAAGAATTAACCCACACCTTAAACTACCGTTTCGGGCAAGCCTGATGGCCACACCCGGTTGGTAATCAAGTTGTACAACTTAATATACGGGAATGGGCGGTGGATGGATTTGGACGGGTGAAAGTTTTTGAAAAAAAAATCTGAGTACCTTTCAACGGGTATTTTGAGTGCAGCGATGCCCGACCCGCCGGAGGAAAAGCGGCGTGTTCAAAACACCGCTATCCAGCAAAGTCCCGCGCTGTGCCCGTTGTAGGTTGGCAGAAGTGCGCTGGTTTTTGACTTGAACAGGTTACGTTGCAGCCAGGGATACAGGGCGTAAATCCCCTCGGTAGCCCCGATGCCCACCCCCGCGCCGAAAAGCACGTCGGCGAGCCAATGGCGTTTTTTCAGTACCCGAATCGCGCCCACCGAAGCAGCCACTCCGTAGCCACCGACGCTGTACCAAGCGCTCCGTCCGCCGTACTCGTGAGCCAGCAGCGCCGCCCCCGTGAAAGCCATCGTCGCGTGACCTGACGGGAACGCATCGTTCTCGTCGCTGTCGGGGCGGGAGTATTGTACGGTGTGCTTCAGACCCTGCGTGATGCTCTGGGCCAGGCCGTGCGAGAGCAGCGTCAGGATGAGTTGGTCTTTAAGTCGGTGTTTCCCTTCCACCCCTGTGGTTCCCAGGCCCAGCATCACCACCGTCGGGACGAATTGCAGAACGTCATCGGCGCGGGTGTCGAGGCCATGCGGGTAGCGTTTCAATACCTCGCCCTGCACGGTTTGGCTCAGATTCCCCACGGTGGCCAGGCCGCCCGCCATCAGTACTACCGGCGCGAGGAAAGGCCGGAAACCGACCCGATGACGGGTGGTGTCAGGATTTGGTTGGGCAAACAGGGCAGGTTGAAACAGCACCCAAGTGCTCAGGGCGAAAAGAAAATGGCGCACAGCTAGGGAAAGAATAGCCGCATCGGGCTATGGAAAAGCAAAGTAGGAGATTTGGCGAAGGAAAGACGACAAAAAAACAAAGGCCATTCCCAATCCTGGAAATGGCCTTTGTTTTTGAAAACGGGCTGGTTTCAACCTTTTTTCTTGGGGGCCGTCACGGCTGGGTTGGGAGCCGAAGCCGGAGCCGCCACCACGTTGGCATTAACCGGCGACACTTCGCCGCTGAGTGTCAACACCAGCGAGGGCGTTTCGGCGTTGCTCACCACCGTCACCGATTTGTTGAAGGGTCCCACGGCGGCGGCGTTGTAGGTGGCTTTCACAAAGCCGGTTTTGCCGGGCAGGATGGGGTCCTTGGTCCAGTCGGGCGTGGTGCAGCCGCAGGAAGCCTGGGCGTTGGAAATCACCACGGGCTGGTTGCCCGTGTTGACGAACTCGAAGGAGTGGGTGGCGGGCTTGCCCTGGTCCACTTTCCCGAAATCGTGCTTCTCCGACTTGAACTTCAGCACGCCCTGGGCGAAACTAACCGTTGCGAAAGCAACAAAGGCGATGACAAACAAAATAGCTTTTTTCATGGCTTAAACAGGAGATAAAATTGATTTTTTGTGATTGGTCGAACAAATGTAAAGGTTGCCTTTTCTGCCGCCAAATACCCCGCTGTTAACGATGTGTTAATGGGCCAGGCTGAGGTTCAGGGGCTTTTTGGAAGCTACCTTCACTTGTCGTTACTTTTACCAAACAAATGGCGTTCCAATTTTTACCGATCACCCCAAATTTACCGAAGGGGACGTAAAAAACCCCTTTTCGGGAAACCAAGGGCCTTAACCCGCTCCCGACCGTGCAGATTAACGAACTTTTGAGCGAAGCCATTGCCCTGACCCGCCAGGATGTGCTTACGGACTACCGGCTGGCCTGCGAAAGTCGGCAGTGCAGCCTGATCGTGCGGCGGGAGGTGTTTGCTGGGCGGGCCAAGTTTGGCGTTTACGGCGACGGCAAGGAACTGGCCCAACTCGCCCTGGCCCGCGCCACCCAACCCGGCGACTGGCGCTCCGGCTACTACCGCGACCAGACCTTCGTGGTGGCCGTAGGCGACCTGACCTGGCAACAGTATTTCGCCCAGCTCTACGGCCACACCGACGTGGCCGCCGACCCCCACGCCGGGGGCCGGATGATGAACGGCCACTACGCCACCCGAATTCTGGACGAAGAGGGGCGCTGGCGCGACCAACTCGCCACCGTCAATTCGGCGGGCGATATTTCGCCCACCGCCGGGCAGATTCCCCGCGCCATCGGGCTGGGTTACGCCTCGAAACTGTACCGCGACAACCCCGCACTGGCGCCGTTCGCCCAATTTTCCAACCAGGGCAACGAAGTATGTTTTGCCACCATCGGCGACGCCTCAACCTCGCAGGGAATGTTTTTCGAGGCCATCAACGCGGCGGGCGTGTTGCAAATCCCGGTCGTGTTTTCGGTTTGGGACGATGGCTACGGCATTTCCGTGCCGGTTGAATTACAGACCACCAAAAGCAGCATTTCTAGAGCCTTGGCGGGCTTTCAGCGCAGCGACGACGAGCCGGGCCTGGAGATTTTTACCGTAAAAGCCTGGGATTACGCCGCCCTGGTCGAGACCTATCAGCGAGCCGCGCACCTGGCCCGCACCGAACACGTACCCAGTTTGATTCACGTCGAGGAAGTGACCCAGCCGCAGGGCCATTCCAGTTCGGGTTCGCACGAGCGCTACAAGTCGAAGGAACGCCTGGAATGGGAAAAAACCTTGGATTGCAACGCCTTCTTTCGCCGCTGGATTCTGGAAAACGGCTATGCCAGCGACGACGAACTGACGACCATCGAAACGGAAGCCGTTAAAACGGCGAAGACCGCCCGCCAATCCGCCTGGGATGCCTACAACGCCTCCATGCGCTCGGATTACGACGAAGCCCTGACCCTGCTCGCCCAGGCCGCCCGCGAAAGCGGCGCGCGGACTGAAATTGAAGCCGTCCTCCAGGAATTGCGCGAAGCCCAGAACCCCGTCCGGCACGACGCCGTGATGGCCGTTCGGAAAACCGCCCGCGCAATGCGGATGGAAAATTTACCCGTCAAAGCCGACCTCAGCGGCTGGCTCGACCGGGTGCTCGGCGAAAACTTCACCCGGTTTCATTCCTACCTCTACAGCCAGTCCGACGAGTCGCCGCTGCGGGTGGAGGGTGTGCCCGCCCGCTACGCCGACGACGCACCCAGCGTAGACGGACGTGAAATCCTCAACCAGGCTTTCGACGAAATCCTGGCCCGCGACCCGCGCGTGTTCGTGCTTGGCGAAGACGTGGGCGTGATCGGCGACGTGAACCAGACCCTGCACGATTTGCAGAAAAAATACGGCGAACTCCGCCTCACCGACACCGGCATCCGCGAAACCACCATCATCGGGCAGGGCATTGGGGCGGCATTGCGCGGGCTGCGGCCCATCGTGGAGGTGCAGTACCTCGACTACATTCTCTACCCCTTCGCTACCCTCAGCGATGATCTGGCCTGTCTGCACTACCGCACCGTAGGCGGGCAGAAAGCGCCCGTCATCGTGCGGACGCGGGGCCACCGGCTCGAAGGCGTGTGGCACTCCGGCTCGCCGATTGGCCTGATTGTGAATGGTCTGCGCGGAATGCAGGTCTGCGTACCCCGCAACATGACCCAGACCGTGGGCCTGTACCACACGCTGTTGAAAGGCGACGACCCGGCGCTAGTCATCGAAAGCCTGAACGGCTACCGGCTCAAGGAACGCGTACCCGAAAACCTGAGCGAGATTTGCGTACCCCTCGGTGTGCCGGAGGTACTGCGCGAAGGCCGCGACCTGACCATCGTCACCTACGGCTCGATGTGCCGCATCGTGCTCGAAGCCGCCGCCAGCCTCGCTGGGGTGGGCATCAGCGCCGAGGTCATCGACGTGCAGACGCTGCTGCCCTTCGATTTGCACTACCGGATTCTGGACTCAGTGAAAAAAACCAATCGTCTGCTCATCGCCGACGAGGATATGCCCGGCGCAGCCTCGGCTTTTATTCTCCACAAAATTCTGGACGAACAAAAAGCCTGGCGCTGGCTCGACGCCTCGCCCCAGACCCTCACCGCCAAACCCCACCGCCCCGCCTACACCACCGACGGCGATTATTTCTCGAAACCCAACGCCGAAGAAGTCTTTGAAATCGCCTACGCGATGCTCAGCGAAAGCGACCCCAACCGCTTTCCGGGGCTGTACGGGGCATAGGGATGAAGGAGAAGTGGAGAGAACGAAAAAAAGCTTCTCTGTGCGCGTCATTGCGAGCGCAGGTTAGCCGAATGAGCGAAGCGAAAGCGGCTAACCGGAGCGAAGCAATCCCCTCCCGGAGACCAAAAGAGCGATGGGCGAGCCGTCTGGGGTTAGCTATTCCGGTCTCCGGGAGGGGATTGCTTCGCTACGGCGTTTGCCCCTCGCTTCGCTCGTTTCAACCGCCTCCGCTCGCAATGACGCGCTGGGGTGGGTATTAAAAACCAAAAAAAGACCGCCTTCCAAGCGGTCTTTTTTGTGTTCCTAAACACCAACCAAATCCTACACCTCAATCGTCCGCTCGGCGGGGCGGGCTTCGATCACGAAGGCTTTCGTGATGGTTTGCGTCCCGGTGGTGATGGTGAATTCGTACACCCCAGCTTCCAACTCGTTGACGTCGAAACTGAGCAGGCGACCACCATTTTTCAAATTGACCGACTGGTTGTACAACACCCGACCGTTTTCAGTGCTCAGTTTTACCTGCGCCTTACCGGGCGTTTGTTCGAGGGCCAGTTTGACTTTCTGCGTCTTGGTGGCGTACACCGTGGCTTTGAGGGGGCTGACGCTACCGTCGGCGGGATTGGTGTGGGCAAACGAAGCGGCGCTCGTGCTGAGGGCCAACATCAGGAAAAGGACTTTGTTCATGGTTTTTTTGAGAGCGTTGTTTTGTTTGACGATTCAAAATTGCAGCGCCAGGCCGGGCGATGAAACGGGTGCTGCGGTGAGAAGGAATTTTTGGGCACTGAACTGAAGAATTAAGGGGATGAACCGGGACCGAGTGTAAGCCCCTACCGTGTCAACATCTCTTTTTAGGTCGCGTAGCGACCTAATGTTTGTAGAAAAACAAATGCTTTCACTCGTTTTTGGTCGCGTAGCGACCGAACTGGGCCAGTTTGTTCGGTCGCTACGCGACCGCAGCGGCGGCCCGGTAAAACACGCACTAGGCCGACTGAGTACTACAAACATTTGATGCCTAACGGCATCCTCTACGCCCCGGTCGGTATCCTCACCGAACGGAATGGGCTGGCGACTCAGCGTCCGGTGAGGACACCGGCCACGGCAATGGTTGGGGTTGCGGGTTTGGGGTGTAGTTTTGCGGGAAAGCCAACGAGTTGCCGTGCCGATTCGGTAACACCAAACCTGCTTGCTGAAATACAAGATGTAAAATGCAGTTCAACCTTGAAGAATTCCATAAGTGCGGCTTTTGCGTCACAGAACCCGTTTTTTCAGAAGAAGAAGTCAATCACCTGACTGCGTTGATTGAGGAGATAGACTTGTCAGGAAGCAACTTTCGTCAAAGCAACAATTTGTTCGCAATTCGACAGGTGTTACGGGAAATTCCCGCCTTGAAAAGGGTGTTGCGGAACGAGCAATTACAGCAGGTAGTCCGTGAGTTGGGGAGTGAAACACATTTCTGTACGAAAGCCATCTACTTCGACAAACCAGCCCTTTCAAACTGGACGGTGGGTTGGCATCAAGACGTGATGATTTCAGTACACGGCTACACCACGGTGGACGGTTTTGGTCCCTGGTCCTCAAAAGAAAACCGGACTTCCGTCCGCCCGCCCCGCGTTGTTTTGGAAAATACCCTGACCCTCCGACTGCATTTAGATGATTGTGATGAAACCAACGGGGCACTTCGGGTGATTCTCGGAAGCCACCGAAAAGGAATTTTATCTGCCTCCGACTTTGATGAAATCACTAAAAAAGCGGTTACCTGCGCGGTCAAAAAAGGAGGGATGATGGTGATGAAACCCCTGTTGGCACACGCTTCGAACAAAAGTATTTCGGCTCGTCCCCGGCGGGTAATTCATCTGGAATTTTCGTCTATGGAATTGCCGGAAGGACTAACTTGGAGCGAACGCGTGGAATTGGTATGACAAAAAAAGACACCTACTGGCAAACCCTCCGCTCCGGCATCCGCACGAGCCTGAAGGGCCTGCGCCTGTCGATGCGGCATTTCCGCGCCGCCCACCAGCGGCACACGCCTACCAACGTGCAGGATCCGCTCTACTTCGACCAGGCCACCGGCATGGTCACGCTGCGCTACCCGACGGAGGTGATTCCCGTGCCCGACCACGGGCGCTACCGGCTGCACAACGAGATGGACGACTGCATCGTCTGCGACAAGTGTGCCAAAATCTGCCCCGTCGATTGCATCGACATCGAACCCATCCGGGCCACCGAGGAAGTAGGCCGCGCCTCCGACGGCTCGCCCATCCGCCTCTACGCCGCCAAGTTCGACATCGACATGGCCAAGTGTTGCTACTGCGGCCTCTGCACCACGGTATGCCCCACCGAGTGCCTGACCATGACCAAAACCTACGACTTCAGCGAGTTCGACGTGCGCGATTTCAACTACCACTTCGCCAACATCTCGCCCGACGTAGCCGAGGAAAAACGCCAGTTGTACGAGCAATTCCTGGCCGAAAAAGCGGCGGCGAAAGCAGGGGAGGGGGAAAAAGTAGAGGAGAAAAAGGAGGCCGAAGGGGATCCAAAACCCGCCGCCCGGCCCGTGTTCAAGCCTTCATTTAAAAAACCGGCAACGGAAATTGCTCCGGTCGCCGAAGCACCGGCTGAGGCTGTGAGTGCGGAACCGCCGGTTTCGGCGGAAGCGCCCACGCCCAAACCCCGGCCCGTGTTCAGACCCACGATGCGCAAGCCAACGCCGGAGGAGGAAAAAACCAGCGAATCGCCCGCCGCCCCGGAGCCTACCGAACCCGCCGTTGAGCCGCCAAAACCCCGCCCGGTGTTTAAACCGACCTTTAAAAAACCCGTCGAGACGGCCCCGCCAACCGATCCCGCGCCGGAACCTGACCCAACGCCACCCCCGAAACCCCGGCCCGTATTCAAACCCACCTACAAAAAGCCACCGACCGAACCCACCGACCCCGCGTGATTGCCATCGCCTTTTTCTTTTTCGTATTGCTCACCCTCGGCTCGGCGACGGTGGTGCTGCTGAGTCGCAACGTGCTGTACTCGGCCTACAGTTTGCTGGGCACGTTCGTGGGGCTGGCGGCGCTGTACGTGCTGGCCGGGGCCGATTTTCTGGCCGTGACCCAACTCATGATTTACGTGGGCGGGGTGCTGGTGCTGCTCGTGTTTGGGGTGATGCTCACGGCCCGAAAACCCACCCGGCGGGCCGACGCGTTGCCGCCAACGCCACAACCCAACGCCATCCGCACCGAACACGGGCGAAGTTTCGCGGGGCTGCTGGTAGCGGGGGGCACATTTGCTCTGCTGGTGACCGTCTTGCAACGGGCCAATTTCAGCCGCCTGGAGCGTGACGTGTACGAACCCCTCGACCGCGCCACGACCGTGCCCGATTTGGGCCTGCAACTCCTGACCAGCTACGCGCTGCCCTTCGAGGTGGCAGGAATTCTGCTTCTGGCGGCGCTCATCGGAGCGGCGTATCTTTCGTCAATTAGGAATTAGGAATCGAGGTTGTTTAGTTTTTCACACAGCAGGCTGTCATCCCGACGAAGGAGGGACCTCGTTGGACTACCGATTAATTGGCCGTAGGCTATCGTTGGGTTACCCTCCAACTGCTCGGAAGTTCAACGAGATCCCTCCTTCGTCGGGATGACAACCAACGGTTTTGGCTGAACCCTTAAAAACCGTAAACCAAAAACCGTAAACCGTGAACCCTCTCCTCGCCGTCAACGCCGCCATCCCGCTCTCGTTGTTCGTGCTGACGTCGGCGGTGTTGTTTAGTTTGGGGCTGGGCGTGGTGGTGGTGAAACGCAACGCCATCGTGGTGCTGATGGGCGTGGAACTGATGCTCAACGCAGCCAACCTCAACCTCGTCGCCTTCAGCCGCTACGACCCGGCTTTGCAGGGACAATTGTTCGGCTTGTTCGTCATCATCGTGGCCGCCGCCGAGGCCGTCGTGGCGCTGGCCATCGTGCTGCTGGTGTACCGGCGGTTTCAAACGGTGGATTTGGATGAGGTGGATGAATTGAAAAATTAACCTGGTTTTTTCCACAAAAAAAGCTTCCTGAGTTCTCAGGAGGCTTTTTTTGTGGAACAGGGGCGCGGGGTCAGTGCAGGATTTTTACCGTTCTCGCTTCCCGTCCCCCACTGACACGCAGCAGGTACAGGCCCTGGGGTTGGCGGGAAATATCCCAGGTCAGGGTTTCTTCCTCCCCCGCCCGCTCGATGGCCTGCTCCCGCACACCCTGACCCGTGCCGTTGAACAACGCCACCCGCAGGGCTTGTCCTTCGGCCCCGCTCACGCTGATCCGTAAACGTCCCTCCGGCGATGGATTCGGGCTGACCACCACCCGCAGGCCCGCTTCTTCGGGAGCCACCTCGCGGTTGGCGCAGGCTTTCACCCGAAAGTTGGCGCTCACCGCGCTGGTCAATACGGGGTTGCTACTGACGATGCGGATTTTGTAGCCCGTGCCCGCCGGAGTGCCTGCCGGAATGACCACGTTGTTCAAAGCCCCCGGACTGACCGTGCCCAGCGAAACGGGGCTGGCTGCGAAAACTCCGCTGGCGCTGGAAAGTTGGGCGGAAAAGGTGTTGCCCGAAAAGAAAGCGCAGCCCACGCTGAAACTAAGCCGGACGGCCTCGCCGGCGCACTTGTTGTCGAGGCTCACGCTGGGGGTGGAAGCGAAACTGGACTGGTTGATCGTAAAGGCCGCGCTCAGGCTCGAAAGCTGGGCCGGGTTGCTGGCCCGAATCCGCATCCGGTAGCCGCTGCCGGTGGGCAAATCCTGGGGCAGGCTCACCGGGTTGATGCCGGGATTG
Source organism: uncultured Cytophagales bacterium (assembly GCA_964244295.1). Lineage (GTDB taxonomy): Bacteria > Bacteroidota > Bacteroidia > Cytophagales > Spirosomataceae > JAJAZB01. The sequence continues at coordinate 82,391 of CAXTIG010000005.1, read as the reverse complement.
ACCACGCCCAGGCTCCGGGCCGGATCGGCAAACACGCCGCTGGCATCGCTGATTTCCACCGTGAAGGCGTTGCCCTCAGTCACTCCGCAGACGCCACTGCTGCCGATGGTGAAACTGACTTTGATGCTGCCCCCGGCGCAGGCGGGCACCTGGCTGACGGTAGGCGTGGAGTTGAAGCTGTTGCTTGCGGCGTTGAGCGTCACGGCCACCGAACCCGTTCGGGGGCAGCCATTGACGTTATCGGTGACCGTAAAATAAAGCGTCGTGGTGGTTCCGGGGGTCAGGTTGGTGGCCGTGAAGGTGTTGGAGGCTTGGTTGTAGGTGCCCCCCGGTTGGGTCAGGGTGGGGTCTTTGTACCAGGTGCTGCCAGCGGTGAAACTGTTTATGCCGCCGATTTGCAGGGCGGGAGCGAAAACCGTACCGCAGAGGGTGATAGGGGCCACGACCAGGTCGTTGTTGGTCACGTTGGGAATGGGGTTGCCCTGAGGGTAGTCGATAACGCCGTTGTTCGTCAAAGGATCGGTTGACTCCGTTTCCTGGTTAAAACTGATGTTGACCGCGCTAGTAGCGAGTGCCATGCGGATGGCATTACCATCGGCCTGAGTCAGCGAGACACAGGGAATCGTGACCTGATTGCCGACATCCCCCGGTGCCATGATCACCGTGCCCCCTACATTATTGAACACGATGACGGCGATGGCCCCAGCTTGCTGGGCCTGAAGACACTTGAACCCGAACTGACAGGTTCCCCGGTCAATCAGGGCAATTTTACCCGCGAGTTGGGCGGCATTGGTCAATGCCGCCCAACCATCGGTAGCCGGTGCCGTTCCATCCTCGACAAAAACGGCATCGGCGGTTAAGTTGAGACCCACGATGCTGCCGCCAAAGCCAGCTGCGGTAAAGTCATACGCTTTGGCTATGCTGCCCGGCGAATTGACGCGCACCACCGTTTTAAAATACGACCGGGAGGTATTGACCGTCAGTAAGCTATTGTTGGTAAACGTACCATTCTGATTAACCACCTGACTAAAAACCTCGATAACTCCGCAGGCCAGGTTCGTAAAAACGGGGAGGGGATTGCTGGGATTCGTTCGGATGTTTAGGATACCCCCTACCAACGGAGGGACGGTTGCCCCGATGCGAATCAGGCCACCGTTGGTGACGGTTTTGACATTGACCAGCCCCCTTCCCCGGCTGTGGTCAATCTGGATGGTACCCGTGGCCGTGTTGATCAGGGTGCCAGAGTTGAGAATCCCGGAAGAACCCGTCAGGATGGTAACGCCGATGATGATCTTACCTTCGTTGGTCACGTTGCTACCGTCCGTTACATTTCAGATCCCGTTTCCAAAAGACCCGTTGAAGCGGATGGTGCCGGTGTTGTAAATGCAGTCCTGGATGCCCGTGCCCGCAGTGACGGTGAAGGTTCCGAAGTTGACCAGGGTTCCATCGACAAAGTTCTGGTTGGTGACCGGCGTCGTCGCGAGACTGGCTCCTTCGTTGATCGTCAACAACCCACCGCCATTAATTCGGATGGAACCGGCCACGGCGGCGGTGCTGATGACGGGGTCGTTGGTCACGTTCGGAATCGTAACATCATCGGCCGCATCGGGTACGCCCGCCGACCAGTTGGTGGGCGTGGTCCAGTCGCTGTCGGTGTTCCCCGTCCAAGTAGTTTGGGCCTGAACGCGGGTGCTGGCTCCGAAATAACCGATAAGCCAGAGGAGGAGCAGGGAAAGTAGGGGTTTTTTCATGGGGATTAAAAAGGGGTTTGACGAAGGAAAACTGATTTGGGTTTTGAGAAAGTAAGTCGTTGTCAATAGGCATGCAGCCGGGAGATGTGCTCGTCTTCGATGGTGTAAATCAGGCAAAACGGCCGGGTCGTGTCGGGCGGCTGGCCCACGCGCCCTTCCACAATTACGTGATACCCCTCGGCGGGGTACACCTGCCGGATTTCGAATGGGCCGGGCCGGTCGGCAAACAGGGTACTGCGGTAGCGGGATAGAAACTGGGCCTGGGGTTCGTCCTCCTCGGCAAAGCCACTCAGCCGACCCCGGTAGCGGACGGTCGGGGCGCACAGGCCGCCGATGGCGGGCCAGTCGCCTCGGTTGAGGCAGGCGTGCAGGGCTTTGGTCAGGCGCAGGTTATCGGCCTGCCTCCGCTCCAGGTCGGTGGGGGTGCAGGTCGCTAGCAATCCGGCCAGGGCGGCGGGCAGGAGTAGCTGGGCAAGCCGAATCGAAGCGAAAAAAAGGGAAGGCATGACAGCAGCGAAGGGGCTGGGTTTCGCTGCTGTAAAACTGAGGAACTGCCGAAGAACGGGCTTCTGCTATTGTGTCAGAAACTTCGTGTATTGTTGCAAAGGAGTGTTTTTCAGGAAAAGTAGCGGTTTGGGATTTCGATTTTCCTTAAAAAAAGGAGGTCACCCTTCGACCGCAGCGGCGGACCGCTCCGCTCAGGGTGACCGTCGCACACGAAAATTAAAGCTCCAAGTTGAGGTTGGTGAGGTAGTCGGTTTCAAGTTCAAACATCGCCTCGATTTCCACCGAAATATGGCCGGGCAGCGAACCCATCCCCACCGCGCTACGCACCCCGATGCCGCGTTCGTCCCCCCAGATTTTGGCGAAGAGTTCGCTACAGCCGTTGATGATTTTGGGGTGTTCGTCAAATTCCGCCACGCAGTTGACCATGCCGAGAATTTTCACTACCTGCTTCACCCGGTTCAGGCTTCCCAGTGTGGCTTTCAAGGTCGATAAAATGGCCAGCCCCGTTTGTTGTGCCGCCTCGATGCCGAAGGCGGCGTCCACGTCGGCTCCGATGCGGCCCGTCAGCAAGGTGCCATCGGGCAGGTAGGGGCCATGCCCCGACACGTAGATAAAACTGCCGACAATCAGGCAGGGTTTGTAAACCCCTTTCGGGGCGGGTGGGGGCGGTAATTCGAGCTGGAGCGCGTCGAAATTTTCGTCGGGGGTGGTCATGATGAAATCGGGGATTGGGTAAATGGGTAATTGGGTGATTAGGTAATTGGTTGATAAGCAGGTTTTTATTCCGAAAAACTAATTACTAAATTACCCATTCACCCAATTACCACCTAATCAATGTTTCACGTGCAGGTAATGTTGCTTCAACAAATCTTCGCCAAAATCCTGGCCTTTCTCGCGCAAAATGGCGTGGATGTGGTTGCCATCGTTCTGAAACCCGACGTTGTCGTATTCGATCAGGAAGTCGGGGCCGTTGAGGATGTAGTAGTGCGGCTGGTTGTTCTCTAGGCTTCCCACCCAGGCAAAGTACACCTTTTCGATGCCCGATTTCATGATTTTGTCGAAAAGCTGATGCGCTTTCTGGTGCTCGAAATTGTGGGTGTATTCCTGAATCAGCAGCTTGAGCATCGTTTTCTGGTCGGCGGTAAACTGCCGGGCGGCCAGGCCGTAGTACTCGGTGATGCGTTGCTGGGCCTGGGGCGACGTGATGATGTCTTTCGGTACGTCCTGCTTCAGCACCGCGATGGCTTTCTGCGGGTCGGTTAGCATATTGACGAGCATGAAGCCGTAATCTTCTTCCTTGCTCAACACCCGCAGCCCCGCGTACTTGGCCGATTTCACTTCCGAGGGGTCGGTGCCCACAAAATACGGCGACATGGAGACGTACTGCCCGTCGGAGGTCAGGCTCAGGGCCAAGTGGTGCCCGCCGAAATTCAGGCCCCAGGGTTCGCCCGTCTGCGGTTTGCCCCAAATTGAAATGAAGTAGTTCCCGTGCGCCCATTTCAGATTCTGCATCATGGTGAGCCTTTTCTGGTCAATCTCGCCCTTGTCGAAGGCCTGTTGGTAGAGCGTGTTCAGGATGTCGTCCAACTGCATGATGCTGGTCGTTTTCAGGTACCCCTGCGAACTCAGCATCGCCGACAGCACCCGGTGAAACGCCATCCGGCTCTGGTCGGACAGCGTCCCGTAGGCGATGCCGGGCCGGGGCACCATGCCCACGGGCAGGTTCGTCCACTTGTACCGCAGCGAATCGGGGAAGGCGTACTGCGTTTTGGCCAGTTCGTCGGCACTCAACGTAGCGAGAAACCGATTGGCCGATTCGATAACCGGGCTGCCCGATTGGGCGAAGGCGGCAGAGGCCAGCATGACGTAAAAAAGAAGGAGGGTCAGGGCTTTTTTCATGGTCGTGACGAATCAGGTCGGCAGGCAAATCAGGAATTCAGTACCTTGATTTTGGGAATGGCTGACGGTGAGCGTCCCGCCGTGGCCCTTGGTGATGATGTCGTAGCTCAGCGACAGGCCCAGGCCGGTGCCCTCGCCCGTGGGTTTGGTGGTGAAGAAGGGCTGGAAGATCTTTCCCATCACCGCCTCCGAAATGCCCGTGCCGTTGTCGCGCACCCGAATTTCGACGGCTTGCGGCTCCCGTTTAGTACCTACCCAGACGGTGGGCTGGTACTCGGTTCCTGCCCCCTCGGTGCGCTTTGCCACCGCATAAAAGGCATTGTTGAACAGATTCAGCAATACCCGTCCGATTTCGGGAGGTACGATGTCCACGGTATTCAATTCGGAATCGAACTGGGTAACGACCTCGCAGGTAAAACGCGGGTGATTGGCTACCCAGCCCCGGTAACTCAGGTGCAGGTACTCGCTGGTCAACGCGTTGAGAGCGGTCGGGTGCCGTTCGCCCGTGCTGGTCCGGCTGTGATCGAGCATCCCTTTCACGATGCGGCTGGCCCGGTGGCCGTGATGCGTGATTTTTTCTAAATTTTTCGAGAGGTCTTCCAACAATTCGTTCGTCAAACCGGGGTCCCGTTCGGCGCTGGTCGCCTCGCCGCGCAGCTCGCCAACCAACTCGGCGGATACTTCGGCGAAGTTGTTGACGAAGTTGAGCGGATTCTGAATTTCGTGGGCGATACCGGCGGTGAGTTCGCCCAGGCTGGCAAGTTTTTCTTTCTGGATGAGCTGGGCCTGGGTGGCACGGAGTTCGGTGAGCGCCGCTTCCAGTTCCCGGTTTTTATGCTCCAACTCAATGGTCCGGCGCTTCACGGCTTCGCGCAGCTCCTGGTTTTCCCGGCTGATTTTTTCAAACCCGATGGATTCACCTTCCTGGGCTTTGGCGTCGGGGAACGACCCGTGCTGATGCAACACTTTCCAGCCGTCGTCGGTGGGTTGAATGAGCGAAGAAAGCCGGAATTTGGCGTAAAAGGCCCAGTCATCCCCCGTGCGGATGAACAGGTCTCCCAACTCGTGGACCATGAAATACGGCTCGTACGGAATAATTTGCACCTGCTTGTTGCGGAGGTCCACGTTGCCGGCCATCTGGTCAATCACGGTCCGGCTGTAGGTCAGAATTTCTTCTTTGCTGTTCCAGATTTCCTCTTCCGTGCTGCCGATGTTCCGGTAGTCGTCGGGCAGGTACTGTAACCAGGCGTCGAGGTCGCCGTGGAAATACCGCGCCCAGTAGTCGTCCATCACGCGGCGGATTTCGGCTTGCAGTTTGTGGGTCAGGTTCATGGCAGGCATCGGCTACGCTAATCGGGTCTATGCCAGCAAATTAAGCTTGTTTAGGGTAAAAATGAAAAGGCGGTTTTTCAGTGAACCTTGTACGCTTCCAACTCAATCTCGATCAACTGACCGGGCAGGGCCAGTTCCTTCACGCCAAACCACGAGCCGGTCGGGAATTGCTTTTTGTAAATCGTGTTGCGGTAGCCTGCCTGCTTCTCGAATTCGGCCATGTTGGTGGTCAGAATGTTTTCAACCACCACGTCGCCCAGCGGTTCGCCGTTGCGATGTAGCCGTAGTGTTTCAGGATTTTGTCGAGGTCGGCGTAGCAGTTGACCATTTGTTGCTTCATGTCGCCGGGGGCCGTCAGATTGCCCTTGTCGTCCATGCTCACGGCACCGGAGATTTTCAGTTCGTCGCCAATCCGGCCGGCGTGGGTGTAGCCGTAGGCTTTTTCTACCTCGGGCCGTAGCTGGAAATACTCCGGGGTGTCGGATTTTGCCGTTGTCTTCTGGTCGGTCTGGTTGGGTGCGGTGTTGCAGCCAACGGCCAACGCGAGCAGAACGACGAAAGCGGTCAAAGCTTGGGGGAGTGAGTTGGTTTTCATTTTTGAATGGAGGGTTTGGTTTAAGAAATCACACACACTGAATCAATGTTTCCTGAGCGGGCCTAAACGTCATTCCGAGGTCTTTTTGGGCTAACGTCCTGTCATAAACGGTAGCCCCGGCGGCCAGCGGGGCCTGTTGGTTCAGCATCCGCGAGATGTCCGAGATGGGGTAGCTTTCGCTGGCCAGGAGGTAGTTTTTACCGTGCAGCCCGCTGCGGGTGGCGGCCTGAAAAATCGCTTCGGCTACGTCGCGCACATCCACCATCGAAAAGACCACGTCGGTGGCGAAAAGCATTTCGACGAAGGGGTTGGGGGCAATCTTATTTTTGAACAGATACTGCATACCCATCGATGTTGAATCAGACCGGGCCGACAGGGCGTTGCCAATCACGAACGTGGGTGAAACGGTGGTGATCTCGACCGGCAAATCGGGATTTTCTTCCGTGAATTTCCGAACCACCTGATCGGCTAGAAACTTGGCCTGGGCGTAGGGATGGTCTTCGGCGCTAAAATAGGGGGTGTCGGTTTCGGTGAACACGTGGTTGGCCGGGTACGGGGCCGGGGCCATCGGAAAGGAGGTGTTCCAGCCCGCGACCGACGCCACCATCACAACTTTTTTCAGCCCTTCGGTCCCTTTGACCACGTCCAGGAAATTTTCCGTACCGGCTACAGTCGGGTCGAACAGCTCGGTTTGCGGGTCTTTTACGTCGAGGTTAAACGGGGTACCACCGTGGACGACCACCTCGCAGCCTTCCACGAAGCTTTTTAGGGCGGCCTTGTCGCGCACGTCGCAGGCGCAAACGGTCAGGTTTTCGGCGTTTTCGAAAGCCTGTAAATGCGCGTACTTGCCCGTGTTGCTGAGGTCGGTGGACGACACTTTTACCTGATAACCTTCTTCCAGAAATTTTTTGGTGACGTGGCTGCCAATAAAGCCCGCGCCACCGATAATGCCGATGGTTTGCATGAGTAGGTTGGATTGATGGGTAGAAAAAAGTTGAAAATCAGGCTGAACTCTTCCCATTCCGGCACTGCATCCGGGCCATTGGGCGAGTTTTCCCCGGCGAAATTAATTGTCCCTGTACGAAATAGGTCGAAGCGGTGGAGCTTTTCCCGAAGTACGTTCCGGCCTGGGGACAAAAGACGGTTTAAGTCGGGGCCTCTTCGGGGAGGCCCCGATTCCTTAGTGCAGCACTTTCAGCGTTTTTGTTTCCCGCCCCCCGCTGACGCGCAGCAGGTACAAGCCCTGGGGCTGGCGGGAAATGTCCCAGGTCAGGGTTTCTTCCTCCCCGGCTTTTTCCAGCGTTTGCTGGCGAATGCTCAGGCCCGCCCCGTTGAACATCTCCACCCGCAGGGCCTGCCCGTCCGCTCCGCTGACGCTGATTTGTAAACGTCCTTCCGGCGAAGGGTTGGGGCTGACCACCACCCGTAACCCGGTTGCCTCCGGGGCAATCTCCCGATTCGGGCCGCAGGCTTTCACCCGGAAATTGGCGCTCACCGCACTGGTCACCATGGGGTTGCTGCTCAACACCCGAATCTTGTAGCCCGTGCCCGCCGGAGTACCCGCCGGAATGACCACGTTGTTCAAGGCCCCTGGACTGACCGTGCCCAGCGAAACGGGGCTGGCCGCGAAAACCCCGCTGGCGTTGGAAAGTTGAGCCGTAAACGTGTTGCCCGCAAAAAAGGCGCAGCCCACGCTGAAGCTGAACCGGACCGACTCCCCGGCGCATTTGTTGTCGCCACTCACGCTGGGGGTCGAGGCAAAGGCGGGCTGGTTGACGGAGAACGGTGCGCTCTGGGCCGAGATCTGAGCCGGATTCGTGGCCCGAATCCGGACGCGGTAGCCGCTGCCGGTGGGGGTGGAGGGGGGGACGGTTAGGGTGTTGATGCCGGGGGTGACGCTACTGAGTACCACGGGGCTGGCGAAGGAGCCGCTCCCGTCGCTCAACTCGGCGCTGAAGGCATTGCCGGGCAGGAAGGAACAATTGCCGTTGAGAGTGAAACTAACGCGGATGCTGGCCCCGGCGCAGGCGGGAACCTGGCTGACGGTGGGCGTGGAGTTGAACGCGAGGGCGTTGATTCGGAACGCTCCCGTCGAGTCGGAGTGGAAACCCGGCTGGTTGCTCACGATGCGGATGCGGTAGGCCGCCGAGGTCGTCGGGGTTAGGCCAGGGATGGTCAGCGGGTTGGCTACGCCGGGCGTGACGGTACCCAGGTTCTGGGTGCCGGAGGTGAAGGTGCCGCCGGGGTTGGAGAGTTGGGCCGTGAAGGGGCCGCTGCCGGGGCAGTTGACGTTGAAGGAAATCGAGACGGTGCCGTTGGCGCACACGACCAAATTCTCCGGAACGCTGGGTTGCTGGGTGAAGACGGGGGTGGTGACGGTCACCACCACGGGGCTAGAGGTGGCCGTGCAACTACCGTCGGTGACGGTGACGGTGTAGCTGCCGGGGGCGGTAGCCACGTAGGTGGGGTCGGTGCTGACTTGGGTGTCGCCGTTTTTCCAGACGTAGCTGCTGTACGTGCCCGCCGAGAGGGTCACGCTGCCGCCCGCGCAGAAGGTGGTCGGGCCGCTGGCCGTGATGCTGGGTGTCGGCGGCGGGTTGACGCTCACCGTGGCGCTGCCGGTCATGGGCCCCGTGCAGGTTTCCGTTCGAATGGCGACGACGGTGTAGGTGCCCGCCGTGGTGAAGGTGCCAAAACTCAGGGCCGAGCCGTTGCCTGTTGCCGTCGCCACGACGGTATTGGCGCTGTTTTTCAACTGGTAACTCACGCCGCTTTCCGAGCCGCTTAAGCCAATCGCTACGCCGCTGCCCCCGGTGCAATAGCCGCCCCCGCCCGTAACGGTGAACGCCGTGGGCAGGGTGCAGGAGCCTTCATAGGCCCCCTGGTCGGGGTTGCCGGTGCGGGTCAGGCCCCGGATGTCGGTGGTGGGAGCGCCGGCGAGGGTGCCGGCGTTGATGGCCGGGGAGTCGTCGGCCAGGGCCAGGCCGTCGTCGGCCGTCATCCAGAAGTTATCGGGGCCGATGGGATTCGCGGCGTTGACGAACTTGGGGTCGGTGCCCGACAGGGTTGTTGTCGGGTTGAACGTACTGACCGAAACGCCCGAAGAATTGAAGTTGAAAACGCCGCTGTAGGCAGTGTTGCCGTTGTTGTTGTTGTAATAAATGCCGTTTTTGTCGTTCACCGTCGCGGTCACGTTGTACATCGCCCCGCCACTCCCTCCCGCCGAATTGTTGTAAAACGTGCAATTGACGAGGTTGGTGGTGCAGGCCGCGTTAACCATCGCTCCCCCAGTATTTGAAGCGGAATTGTTGGCAAAAACGACGTTGGTCAGGTTGGCCGTCATGTTTTGGCCATTCAACTGCAAGCCGCCGCCGCCGGAATTGGTAGAGTTTCCCGCAAAAACGACGTTGGTCATGGTGATGACTAAAGGATTGATGGAGCCGGTAATGTACGCCATGCCCCCGTTTGAGTGATTTAAGATTGCTACGTTCTTCAGGGTAGGTGACCCATTGTAGGCACGAATCCCACCGAAGATGTTTGCCGCGTTTCCCGTTACAAGCAGGTTTACCAATTGGGGTGAACTGTTCATCAGGTTGGCGCCTCCTGCCAAATGCCGGTCAAACCCCTGCCCCTCCACGGTTATCGAGCCACCCCCATTGGCATTTCCCCCCGTAATCGTGAAGCCATCCAGGCGGGTGGCGGGGCCGTCGTTGGCCGAGAGCACGACGTGGTAGGCGTTGTTGCCGGGGTCGTTGTCCTGCTGGATTTCGCCGTTCAGCGTCGTTGGGTACGTGCGCCAGTCGCGCTCGCTCAGGGTTGGGTTGCCCGTGTCGGGGAACCCGCCGTAAATGGCCACGCCGTCTTTGAGGTAAAATGTCTTGTCGCGCGGGTCGGTGGGGCTGGCATTGCCAGAAGCGTCGGCAGTGGGGTAGTAGGTGCCTTTGGCCACCCAGATTTGGGTAATGTTGGGACAGGTACTGGTCGCCGTGAGGGCTTCTTGCAGGGTTTTGAAGGCCGTGGCCCAACCCGACCCATCCCCACTGCTGCCCACGGCGGCGTTGACATACGCAGTGCTACCCGACACCGGGCAACCGGGCCCAAAGACGTAGGCCGAACCGGCATTACTCAGCGTATTACCGCCGCTGGCATCCTCGTCTTCAAACTCAGCCCCCACCACGATGATGCTGCCCGAGATGGCTACTGACCGGCCGAATCGGTCCTCCGCTGCCCGGTCATTGGCCACCAGCTTTTGGGACTGCGCCCAGGTGCTGCCGCTCTTCTCAAAAACGTACGCCGACCCGGCCTGACCCGCGTCTCCGTCGGCCCCCACCACGAGGGTGCTGCCCGAGATGGCTACTGACCAGCCGAATTGGTCGCCCGCTGCCCGGTCATTGGCCACCAGCTTTTGGGCCTGAGTCCAGGTACTCCCGCTCTTCTCAAAAACGTACGCTGACCCGGCATTACTCAGCGTATTACCGCCGCTGGCATCCTCGTCTTCGAACTCAGCCCCCACCACGAGGGTGCTGCCCGAGATGGCTACTGACCGGCCGAAGTAGTCAGAACCTGCCCGGTCGGAGGCCACCAGCTTTTGGGCCTGAGTCCAGGTGCTGCCGCTCTTCTCAAAGACGTACGCTGAACCGGCTCCAGACACCGTATTTTGCCCGCTGGCATCCTCGTCTTCAAACACAGCCCCCACCACGATGGTGGTGCCCGAGATGCCTACCGAGATGCCGAAGATGTCAGCCGCTGCCCGGTCAGAGGCCACCAGCTTTTGGGCCTGCGCCCAGGTGCTGCCGCTCTTCTCAAAAACGTACGCCGACCCGGCCTGACCCGCGTCTCCGTCGGCCCCCACCACGAGGGTGCTGCCCGAGATGGCTACCGAGGAGCCGAAGAAGTCACCATCTGTCCGGTCACTGGCCACCAGCTTTTGGGTCTGAGTCCAGGTGCTGCCGCTCTTCTCAAAAACGTACGCCGACCCGGGATCATTGAGCGTATTGCCGCCGCTGGCATCCTCGTCTTCCCGTAAAGCCCCCACCACGATGGTGCTGCCCGAGATGGCTACCGAAGTGCCGAAGACGTCACCCCGTGTCCGGTCAGAGGCCACCAGCTTTTGGGTCTGAGTCCAGGTGCCCCCGCTCAACTCATAGACGTAAGCGGCTCCACCACCTGAATCTAATCGGCGGGCGCCCACCACCATGACGGCCCCATCCACGGCCACGTCCCCGCCATACTCGGCGTTGCTTTCGCGTGGATTGGCGGTAATTTTCTGCACCTGGCTGTACTGCCCCTGGGCCAACAAGGATACCAGGCCTAGCCACACCCACACCAGGTGCCGCATCAAATGGGTAAGGGATAGAAAAAGCTTCATGAAAAAAAAGATTGAGGGTTTACTGAAAAAAGAAAGGATTGAACTCGGGCCGTAGGGTAAAGAGGACTTGACGAAAAGGAACTGATTTGGGTTTGAAAAAAGTAAATCGGGAAGGGCGTGGCACCGTGCCCGGTAGGGTCGTCAGTAGGCGTACAGGCGGGTAAGGTGCCCCTCTTCGATGGTATAAATCAGGCACACCGGGCGGGTGGTGTCGGGCGGCTGGCCCACGCGCCCTTCCACGATGACGTGATAGCCCCCGGCGGGGTACATCTGGCGGATTTCCAGCACGCCGGGCCGGTCGGTACCCAGGGTGCTTCGGTAACGGGTCAGAAACCGGGATTGCGGTTCATCTACCTCGGCGAAGCCACTCAGGCGGCCCCGGTAGCGGACGGTCGGGGCGCACAAGCCGCCGAGGGCCGCCCAGTCGCCCCGGTTGAGGCAGGCGTGGAGGGCTTTGGTCAGGCGGAGGTTATCGGCCTGCCTGCGTTCCAGGTCGGTGGGGGTGCAGGTCCAGAGTAACCCGGCCAGTGCGGCGGGGAGTAGCCAGGCCGGTCGGAGCGGAACCGGGCGAAAGGCGGGCAGTAAAGGGGCGGGTAAAGGGACAGGCATGACAGCAGCGAAGGGGGTGGGTTTTGCTGCTGTAAAACTGAGGAGCTTGGGAAGAAAAGACGTTTGCTATTGTGTCAGAAACTTCGTGTATTGTGTCATTTCTTCGTGTATTGTTGCAGGAGGGGTTTTTTAGGTCCGTCAGAGGGTCGCCTTCGAGTTGTTTCGCAAAAAAACCGTTACTCCTCCGGCAACTTAAACTGGCGCATCACCGCCTTGAAAACCGGGTGCGAATGGTAGGGTTTGAAGACGGTCATGGCCTTCGTATCGCGGTACAGGTACCCGCCATCGGCGGCTTTTTTGAGAAAGTACAGGCTGCTGTCGGCCTGGGCCAGTCCGGCGTACACCACCGCCCGTTCGTAGTCGGAGCGGGGCGTGGTGGCGGTCAGTTCCCGAAGAAACCGAATGGCTTCGGGGCGGTTGCCCCGCTTGGCTTCGCAATAGATGAGGATGGGGGTTTGCCCTTTGTCGTCAGGGTTCAAGCGTTGAGCTTGTTGAAAATAAGCCACCGCCCGACCATAGTCCGCTTGTTCCATCCAGTAGATGCCCTGCCCCCATTGATAAGAGAATGACTTGTCGAAAAGCCCCTGGCCCATTTCGATACTCGCACGGGCTAAGTCGAACCGATTGGCGTAGGCGCAATTGATAATATGCCCGGCCATCATGATGGGGTGGAGCGGGTCGAGCCCAATGGCCTGGGCGCTGTAACGAACGGCCTCGTTGAAGCGCCCCATCGTCCGTAGCAGCAAACTGTACCAGTAGTTGGCCTGGGCGTCGTTGGGGTTGTGTTGCAAGGCAATCCGAAACGCATTTTCGGAGGCCTGCCACTGGTAGGTCGAATAGTACAAACTGCCCAACACGGCGTAGGCGGTGCTGTTGGTCGGGTCGAGCCGAATCGCCTTCAGCGCATTTTCTTCCGTTAGGCGATTCACGGTTGGCGTATCGATCTTTTTCGACCCGACCAACAGGTGATAGGCAACCGCTTTAAACGCGTAGGCTTCGGCAAAGGTCGAATCGAGGGCTAGTGCCCGGTCCAAGCGGGTAAGGCTCGCCAGCACATCGTCCTCCATCCGACTAACCAGCAACTGCCGTCCCTGCAACAAGGCATTGTAGGCCAGGGGGTTTTGCGTGCGGGCGAGCGCTAGTTTTTCGGAGGCCGATACGCTGAGCGTCAGCTTCAGTTGCCCGGCCACATCCCGAACGATCTGGTCAGTCAGTTGAAAAATAGCCCCGTACGGGGCGCGGTAGGTTTTGACCCAGGTCCGAATGTCGTCCCGGGTGCTGATAATTTCGACCTTGATTTGAAGCTGATCGCCGGTTTTCAGGATGCTGCCTTTCAGCACGTTCGCCACCTGGAGTTCATCGCCAATCTGCCAGACCGTTTTTTGCGTATCCCGGTACTGATCCGACGACGACCGGGCAATCACCTTCAGGTTTTTGATGAGCGAAACCGACGAATGCAGCTCGCTCAGAATCCCTTCGCAGGCGGGGTTGGTGTTGGCCGGGCCGAGGTTGGTGAAGGGCAGCACGGCGATGGAATTGCCCCTGGGCGGGGTCGGCTGACTTGCTGGTTGGGGCCGGAGCCACGCGTACAGGCCCCCGCCGGCAAGCAACAGAAACCCCGCGACCAGACTACCTAAAACCAGCCGCCGACGGGTCCAAAATCGGGGGCGAGTGGGGAGGCGTCCGGTGAGTTGATCCGGGGCAGGCAAAACCGGCACTTCCGGTACCGCCTGGGGGGCTTCGGGCCGCAGTACCCCGTTTGCCGGGGGCTGCCCGTGGTGCAGTTTCCGGAACTCGGTGGGGTTGACGCCGAATTCCTCCGTGAAGTAGGTGCTGAAGTTCTGGGGGTTGGCGATGCCCACGGCATCGCAGAGTTCGGAAATCCGCAGATCGGTGGTCAGGAGCAGGTGCCTGGCTTTCAACAGCCGCCGTTTTCGGATGTAGAGCGAAGTCGATGAATCCGTTTGCTCTTTGAGGATTCGGTGCAAGTGCGAACGGCTGATCCCCAACGTCTGGCAAATCGCGTCAATCGAAAAGGCTGGGTTGCCGAGGTTATCGTCAATCAGCCGGTTTAGCTTTTCGAGGAGTACGTGATCCGCAGTGGAGATCATGGGGAAGTTGCAGCACCATTCAACTTCCAAATATAGCTTTACAAAGTAGTTTTCAGTTTCGGCTTTCAGTTTCTGCTTTTTACCAATACTCTGAAAAACAGGTATTTATTAAAAAAAGAGATGCGTGATTGGGTTAAACTACGTTCACCCGAGTACGCACGGAGCAACCGCCCTCACCGTTTAGGGCAACACGGAGCCGTTCGGTTGTTTCAGGGTACTGGCTCCGAATTACTTCAAGGGCGATGGTTGATCCGGTCGGGGCGTTTTCACCCTCATGCGCTGGCTATCCGTGCGCTGGTGGTCACAAAAAAAGATTCCCCACGCGAATGAGGAATCTTTTTTTGTGACGTTTTTTCAGTGAATTACCTTGACGGTTTTGTTTTCCCGATTGCCACTGACGCGCAACAGGTAGAGGCCCTGGGGCTGGCGCGAGATGTCCCAAATCAGAATTTCTTCTTTCGAGGCCCGCCTGATGGCGTGCTCCCGCAGCGATTGACCCAAACCGTTGAACAAGTCCACCCGCAGGGCCTGGCCTTCCACGCCGCTGATGGCAATCCGCAGTTTGCCTTCCGGCAAGGGGTTGGGGCTGACGGCCACCCGCAAGCCGTTTTCTTCCGGGGCAATCTCCCGGTTGCTGCCGCAGTCTTTCACTTTGAAGTTGGCGCTTACCGCACTGGTTCCCGCCGGGTTGCTGCTCACAATGCGCAGCTTGTAACCCGTCCCGGCGGGCGTCCCCGCTGGGATGGTCACGTTGTTGAGTCCCCCCGGCATAACCGTTCCCACACTCACTGGACTGGCAAAGCTGCCCATTGCGTTGGAAAGCTGCGCCGTGAAACTATTCCCCGTAGGGAAGGCGCAACCCGTTACCGCAAAACTGGCCCGTACCGCTTCCCCCGCGCACTTGTTGTCGGCGCTCACCGTCGGAGTGCTCGAAAAGCCCGGCCCGTTTACCGTGAAGGCGGCGCTCAGGGACGAATACGCCGAGGAACCGTTGCTCGTGGCCGCAATCCGCACCCGGTAGCCGCTGCCGCCTGGGGTGTTCTGCGGCACCGTCAGGGTGTTGAGACCGGGGCTGACGCTGCCCAACGAGACGGGTGCCGCGAAGCTGCCCGAAGCGTCGGACAACTGGGCCGTGAAGACGTTGCCCAGCGGGAACGAACACACCGGAGCCGGGGCCTGGGTGAAACTCACCCGGATGCTTGCCCCGGCGCAGGCGGGTACCTGACTGACGGTGGCGGTACTGTTGAAATTGGCCGACAAACCCGTCACGCCAACCGTCGTGCTGCTCAGGGAGGTAATCGTCGGATTGCTGCCCGTCACCAGAACTTTGTAGGTGCCCGTGGGGGTACCTGCCGGGATGGTAACGGAGTTGTTGCCCTGGCTGACGCTACCCAGGCTGATGCCCAACGGTAGCCCCGCCGCAGTGGTCAATTCGGCCACGAAACTGGCATTGACCGGGCAGTTTACCGCAAAACTCAGCATCACCGGGGTGCCCGCGCAGACCGTCCCGCCACTCACCGTGGCCGGGCTGGTAAACTGGGGCTGGAGGATGGTCACCGTTTGGCTGGCCGTGTTGCTACACGTGGTAACCGGGTCGGTGTAGGTGTACATCACCGAGCGCCCGCCCGGTGCCAACAGGGCCGGGTCGAAGCTGGTAGCGGGGTTGCCATCGATACTGAAGCTGCCGTTCGCTGGGCTGCCCGTGAGCGGAACCGCCGTCGCGTTTTGGCAAAAACTGCTGGCTAAACCCGTGATGCTCACCACGGGCAGGTCGTTGACCGTCACCGTTTGGCTGGCCGTGTTGCTACACGTAGTGGTCGGGTTGGTGTAGGTGTACACCACGGTGTGCGGGCCGACACTCAGGCTGGCCGGGTCGAAACTCGTCGCGGCGTTGCCGTCGATGGTGAAACTGCCGCCTGCCGGGCTACCCGTCAGCGTGACGGATGGGGCATTTTTGCAAAAACTGCTGGCCAAGCCCGTGATGCTCACGGTGGGGAGGGCATTGACCGTCACCGAAGCGGTCTGGCCGGAAGTCTGGCAGCCGTTTTCATCCTCGACGGTCACCGAGTAGACGCCCCCGTCGGCCAGACTCACCGTACGGTTGGTGGGATTATCGGTGGCCGAGAAGGCGTTGGCTCCGCTCCAGACGTACGACAAGGTGCCTGCGCCCCCGGAGGCCGTGGCCGTCAGGATCAGGGTGCCGCCCGCACAAATTGGGTTGGGGCTGGCCGTTGCGCTGCTCAGTACCGGCAGGGCGTACACGGTGAAGGCCGCGCTTTCGCTGCTGGTCAGGGCGGGCGTGGTGCTGACGACGCGGAGGCGGTAGCCCGTGCCGGCGGGTGTGCCGGCGGGGATGGTCAGGGTGGTTTCGCCCACGCCGATGCTACCCACCAGGTCGGTGGGGCTGGCAAACGAGCCGGTGGCGTCGGAAAGTTGGGCCGTCAGGCTGAGGCCGGTCAGGAGGCCATCGCCGCCACTGGCGGCGAACGTCAGCGGGAGCGACAGCCCGGCGCACAGGCTCGTGTTGGCGGGTACGCTGGCCGTCAGGCTGGTGGGGTACTGGTACTCGTAGGCCCCGGCGTCGGGGGCCGCCCCCGACGAGCGGGCTTTGCCGCGAGCGTCGGTGGTCGGGGTGGTGGCCACGCCGTTGTCGATGGCCGAATTGAAGGCCGTCAGGGCGTGGGTGAGGTTACAGGCCCCGTTGGCGGCCAGGGCGGCCAGCGACACGCTCTGACCGACTTTGTCGGACGGCGCGCTGGTGAAGTCCCCTTCGTTATCGGTGAACACGTTGCCACCCAGCGAAAGGGGCGTGCTGAATATGCCAAAAATGCTGCCCTGGGGGTTGGCCACGAAAAGGTTGTTGGCCAGTTTCGTGATGGGCGCAATTCCGTTCGTAAACGTCATGCGACCGGAAAAAGCCGCCCGGTTGCAATTGTAAAACGTGCAGTGCGTCAGCAGCATGGTCGAAGCCGTGTACGCGGCCTGATTGAGAATGGCTCCCCCGTCGATGGTGGCCGTGTTGCCGCTGAACGTGCAGTTTTCCAGCCTGAGTTCATCCACGTCGACGGCATACACCCCCCCGCCGAACGCACCCGAATTGCTTTGGAACGTGGAATTTTTCACAACGCCCCCGACGTGCCGGGCATGAATGGCCCCGCCGCCGGTCGAGGCCGTGTTGTTCCGGAACACGCACCGGTCGACGGTCAGCGTACCCTCCGCGTAAATGCCGCCCCCGATGCTGTTCCCGCTCCCGCCCTGGCAATTTTCAACCAGACAGCGCGTCAGCGAAACCGTGGTTCGCCGGATCAACGAGCCGTTGTTGCCCGCCAGCACGGCTCCCCCCGCCAGGTTATCGTTGGTCGAACCGTTTCTTAAAACGAGGTCGTTGAGCGTCAGGCTTTGGTCGAGGCCCGTCAGGTTGAACAGCCGAAACGTGGGCGTGCCGTCGGCGGTGCTGCGTTCGACGACCGTACCGCCCACGCCCGTGGCCGGGCAAAATTCACTCAGGCCGGTGATGGTGAGCGTCTTCGTAACGGCCGGCAACGCCCCGGTGAGCGTGACCGTCGAAACGGTAAAGGTGATGGTTGAAGCCCCGGCATCGCCGTTGGCCTGGTTGATGGCCCAACTCAGGGTGTTGGTGGCCCCGGTGCCGTCGTCGGTGCTCTGGGTGACGGTGTAGGTCTGAGCCTGGGCGCTCAGGGCCAGCAGGCCAAACAGCGCCAGCAAGCCAAATTGGAAGGATACTAAAAAAAACGGACGCGGTTTCATTAAAAAAATGATGAGGGTTGGTTAACACAGTTCAAGGGATCGGATCGATTACACAAAACGGCACCTCCTTTTTCGAAGCGGCGGTGAAAAGAGGGGTAACGGGGTGAAAAAGCGAAAAGGCAGGGAGGAAGCAGCGTCGGGGTCAGGGCATAGGCAGAGGGTGGGTTGGAGGGTGAGGGCTAAAAACGGCGCTAATTACGCTGACTGTCAGATTTTAACCAAGCGTATCGGAAACGTTTTTCAAGACCATTCCTCCTGGCCGACAAAAATCAGGGATGGGCTTCGCGTGCCCGCCCCGTGCGTACCGGTGGGGGGTGTACATGTTTAGTGGCTGACCAACACCCGCCTGATTCGCCGGGTGTTGGTCAACCGCCAAACACGTACACCCGAAGTGCCTGCTTCGGGGGCATGAGGTAGGTAAACCGGCGGGAAATGGTACTTAAGCAGATTCCTTCTTGGGCTGAACAGGTCGGGATCTCACAGTTCAGAGCTCACCCCGACCTGCCCCGGCCAATGCCGCCGTGGTCGCCGGAAACGGTTTTTCGCATCTGTCGATGGGAGTGTCGATTCACCGCCGCACCACAATCCCCAACTCCCCTGACAGCGCCTTGTCGATGCGTTTCATTTCCATAAACTGACCCAGCAGCGCGTCCTGTTCGGCGGCGTCGCTGGTGTGGCCGAGGGCCTGCTTCACGGTTTCCATGCGCTGGTCGTTGAAGGCTTTTTTCAGCCGCAGCAGGTTGGTGTGGGCCATCCGGTCGAGGATGTCGGCTTCGTCCACGATGTCGATGTCGTGCTGGGTTTTCCAATTTTCGCTCAAACTGTACCGCTGGGTAACGAGGTTGATGCTTTCCTGCCGGATTTCCTCGTCGGGGTGCATCAGGTATTCCTGGGCGTCGGGTACTTCCTGACGCTCGAAGGCCGCGCGGGCGTGGGCCAGGATGCGCTGGTACACGGGGGTTTCAAAAGCCAGCGTGCCGATTTCGTAGAGCAGGTACTGGGCCAGGGTCACGCCGGGTTCCAGTTCCTGGGTGCCGTAGTTGACCATCAGGCGGCAAAACTCTTCTTCGTGCCGCGACATCGCGGTGCGCGTCGGTCGCGGTGCGGTGGGCGCGTCGAGACCCGCTTCCACGTCGTCGGGCAGGAAAACGCCTTCGGGCAAATCGAGCGGCGGGCCGTCCGGACGGCGCTCCGTGCTGCGTTTTTCTTCTTCTTTTTTCTTCCCGGTCAAATACCGCTTGTTCGCCTCGGCAATCAGCACGCTTTCGTCAATGCCCATCAACTGCGCGGTTTTTTGGAAAAACACGCTGCGCTTGATGGAATCCGGGATTTTGGCGATGCTCTCGACCATGTCGCTGATCACCGCCGCCCGCTTGAACGGGTCACTGCCCGCTTCCTGAAGCGAGAGTTGGGCCTTGAACGTGATGAAATCGACGGCGTGGTCGCGGATGTAGGCTTTGAAGGCTTCGCCGCCGATTTTGCGGACGTAGCTGTCGGGGTCGTCGCCTTCGGGGAAGGAGCAGAGTTTCACGTTCAGGCCCTCTTCCAGGATTAAATCCATCCCGCGCAGCGAGGCCTTGATGCCCGCCGCGTCGCCGTCGTAGAGCACGGTCACGTTTTGGGTAAAGCGCCCGATGAGCTTGATTTGCTCCAGCGTCAGCGAGGTGCCCGACGAGGCCACCACGTTGGCGATGCCCGCCTGGTGAAGCGAAAGCACGTCGGTGTAGCCCTCGACGAGGTAGGCGATGTCGTCGGCGCGGATGGCATTTTTCGCCTGAAAAATGCCGTACAGCACGTTCGACTTGTGGTAGACCTCCGTCTCCGGCGAGTTGAGGTACTTTGGCTGGTTCTTGTCGGCCTTCAGAATCCGCGCCCCGAAGGCGATGACCTTGCCCGACAGGTTGTGAATCGGAAACGTGACCCGCGCCCGGAAGCGGTCGAATTGCTTGCCGTCCTCTTTCCGAATCGTCAAACCCGCCTTTTCGAGGATGTCGATGGAAAAGCCGTCTTTGAGCGCGGTTTTCGTCAACCCATCCCAGGCGTCGGGGCTGTAGCCCAGCTCGAATTCCTTGATGATTTTCTCGTTGAAGCCTCGCTCTTTAAAATAGCTCAGGCCGATGCTCTGGCCTTCGTCGGTGTCGGTGAGGCTTTTCTGGTAAAACGTCTTGGCGTAGTTGAGGGCGATGTATAAGCTCTCGCGCTCGTTCTGCGCTTCGACTTCGGCGGGCGTCTGCTGCGTTTCGGGAATGGCAATGCCGTACTTTTTGGCCAGGTGCCGCAGGGCTTCGGGAAAGGAGATGCCCTCGATGTCCATCACGAACTTCACCGAATCGCCCGCCTTGCCGCAGCCAAAGCACTTGTAAATGCCCCGGACGGGGTTGACGTTGAACGAAGGCGTTTTCTCGTTGTGAAAGGGGCAGCAGGCAATCAGGTTGACGCCCCGCTTTTTCAACGACACGTAATCGCCCACCACGTCGACGATGTCGGCGGTTTGCTGGATTTGCCGGACGGTTTCCTCGGGAATGCGCATGAGGCGAAGGTACGCAGAAAGGGTGGAGGAGGGAAGGGGGTGGGGGAGTTGGATTTTCGGGAAATTGGTGGGTATCTTGCTGACGGCGGATGGGCTACCATCCTGGTCGGTGGTAAGTAGATGAGACTGCTCGCTGAACCGAACTGTGTCAGAGATTGGGGTGAATAGAGGGGAAAAAGAAAAACCCTAATTTTCACGCATCATGACTGACCAATTTGACTTTGAGGCCTTCAACCAGGCCGCTATCCAAGGCAACCCCCTGACGGGTGAACAAGGGTTATTTGCCCCTCTGCGGAAGCATTTTCTCGAATCTGCCCTTGAGGGGGAAATGGACAGCCAGCGGGGTGTTGAGGACGTACTCATCCCGTGCGTGGGCGGGCTTTCGGGATTTGATACCGCCATTGCCCAGGTGTTTCCCGCCGCCACCGTGCACCGCTGCATGGTGCATCAGTTACGCAACAGCTCGCTTCATTCCCAACAAACATTTCAAAGAATTTGTCGCCGACATCAAGACCGTTTACCAACCCCCTACCGCCGAGTAGGGCTGGGAACAGTTGGGGCTCGGCGAGCAGACCTGGGCAAGCCGCTACCCGCACGTGCAGTCGTGGAGAACTAAGTGGGCCTTGGTATCGCCCTATTTTGACTACCCCGCTGCGGTGCGGAAGGTGATGGATACCACCAACACGTCCGCGTTCTCTTTGAGGAACGTAGCACACCACACCGCTTCGACTAACCCCGATGACACAGTTTAAAGAGCACTCCCACGTGCGGGTGATGCTCATCAACCCCAGCGAAGTGCGAACCGATTTTGTGGTCAATTCGGGCCGGGAAGCGCGGCCTTTCAACGAAAACAAATTGCAGTCGGCGGAAATCGCGCAGGGCATTGTGAGCCTGCTCGAACTGAACGGCGTGGGTTTCGTGACCGAAACGACCGTCTGGGCCACCAATCCGCAGGGGTAGTTTACAGTTTACGGTTTGTAGTCTTCAGTTAAACTGCAACCCTTTGTGCGCTGCGTATTTTAGGAAGTAGGTTTCTGGCGCAGGTGAACTGAAAACTGAAAACCAAAAACTGTAAACTCCCTTGACCCTCGACGAAGAAAAAGCCCTCCTCGACCGCGCCCGGACCGACCCCCGGGCGTTTGGCTTGCTGTTCGACGAGTTTTACCCCCAGCTTTTCGGCTACGTCCACCGGCGCGTGCTCGACTGGGACGTGTCGAAGGACATTATTTCCGAAACGTTTCTGAAGGCCTACACCCACCTGGGGCGCTACCGCTGGCTGGGCATCTCGGTGGCGGCCTGGCTGTACCGCATCGCCACCAACGAGGTGAACCAGTATTTCCGGCGCGGCAAGTACGCGCCCGCCTCGCTGGACCAACTCCACGACGACTTCAACTTCGACCTGCGCGACCACGCCCCCGGCGAGCGCGAGGAAGCCGAGCGTCAACTAGCCGAGTACCAGGATTTTTTAGCCGTCCAGGCCACCCTCAAAACCCTCGACGTAAAGTACCAGGAAGTGATTGCCCTGCGGTTTTTCGAAGAAAAAAGCATCCTTCAAATCGCCGAGATTCTCGACAAACCCGAAGGCACCGTGAAGTCGCTCCTTTCGCGGGGCCTGGAAAAAATCCGCCAACGCGTGGAGCGCAGCGCAACCGAATTAACGGAGTGATTGTGATTGAGTGATTGAGTGATTGAGTGAGAGAATAATTGAGTGACTAAGTGAGAAGGAAAATACACCTGCCTTTTTTCAATCACTCAATCATTTCCTCAGTCAATCACCCAATCATTCCCTCACTCAATCATTCCCTCACTCAATCACTCAATGAAAACCATGTCCGACGATTTTCTCAAACGACTCGAAACCCTCGCCAAACCTCAGTTCAGCAGCGAAGGCCACCGTTGGCACCTGCGGCTGGCCCTGGTGAATGCCCGCCGCTCGTCGCGGCTGGGTTATGCGCTGGTGGTGTTGCCGGGATTGTTCCTGCTCGGCGTGCTGCTCAAGTACTGGCTGGGCCTCAACCTGGGCCTGTTCGACTGGATCGAAAACGAAATGAGCCGCCTCGATCAGAATTCCTGGACGAAGTGGATTACGCCGCTGCTGCTGCTGGCCGGGCCGGTGGTGGGCCTGGTACTCAACCTGCTGGCGCTGCTCCACGTCGGTTACGACCGCCGGGAGCAGGAGGTGCTCGTGCGGCTCAAACTCCGCTGGCCCAACCTGATCGTAGCGGGCGTGTGCCTGCTGGTGCTGCTAGTCTTTATGGGCTACCTGTTGGCCGAAAATTACGCGCAGGTGCAGTCGCTTTTCTTTCGCTTGCGAAGTACGTAGTGGGTTGCAACCGCCAATCGAAGCCAGCCATCAATCAGGCGCGTTAGCGGACAAGCGACCGCAACGAAGGCCGACTTAGGACTGAACTACTTGATCGTCCTGACAAACAATAAAACCACTTTAGGTATTCAGGATTCGGGTAGTCACCCATCGAAAATTATGACCCTTGAAATTGCCAACATTTCTAAAGCCTATTTCAATGGGCGGTCCGCCGCTCCGGTTCAAGCCCTAAAAAATGTATCGCTCACCATTCCTAACGGAATGTACGGCCTGCTCGGCCCCAACGGGGCGGGCAAATCCACGCTGATGCGCATCCTGGCGACGCTGCAAGAGCCGGATGAGGGGAGTGTCCGGCTGGGCGACCCTTCGACGGGCCAGACTATCGACGTGCTGAACCAGAAGGACGAGGTGCGCAGGACGCTCGGCTACCTGCCGCAGGAGTTCGGCGTTTATCCGAAGGTGAGCGCGGAAAGTCTGCTCGATCACTTCGCCGTACTCAAGGGTATTGCCGAGCGCCGGGCGCGCCGGGAGGTCGTCGAGGCGCTGCTCCGGCAGACGAACCTGTGGGACGTGCGCAAGCAGAAACTCGGGGGCTACTCCGGGGGCATGAAACAGCGTTTCGGCGTTGCCGTGGCACTCCTGGGAAACCCAAAGCTGATGATCGTGGACGAGCCGACGGCCGGTCTCGACCCCGCCGAGCGCGTGCGGTTCCTGAACCTGTTGAGCGAGTTGGGCGAGAACAGCGTCGTCATCCTCTCCACGCACATTGTCGAAGACGTGAGTGAGTTGTGCACGAAGATGGCGATCATCGACGCGGGCGAGATTCTGCTCGAGGCCGAGCCGCTGCGCGCGGTCGACGCGCTCCGTGGCCGGATCTGGCGCCGCGTCATCCCGAAGGAACAACTCGATGAGGTGGGGCGCGAGCACGCGGTGATCTCTACAAAACTCCTCGGCGGGCGCACCATCGTACACGTGTACCGCGACGCCTCGCCCGGTGCTGACTTCGAGGCCGCCGAGCCGGACCTCAAGGATGTTTATTTCAGCACGATGGCGGGTCAATTGGGTCGGCGAAACGAAAAACCGGAGGTAGCGCGATGAAGTTTCGGGAAATTTTTCGCTTCGAGGCTGCCTACCAGGCGCGTCGTCTCACGACCTGGCTTTTCTTCGTCGCGTTGATCGTGATCGCTTTCCTGTTCGTCAGAGGCAATTTCCTCGCCGACGCGCTGTACGCCGATTTCTACCTCAACTCGCCTTTCGTCATCGCCACCGTCACGGTCTTTTGCAGTCTGTTCTGGCTTCTGGTCGCGGCGGCCGTGACCGGCGAGCTGGCCACGCGGGACGTGGCGACGGGGATGCATCCGCTCACCTACACCGCCCCCGTCAGCAAAGTCGCGTACCTCGGCGGACGGTTCCTGGCGGCGTTCGTCCTCAACGCGGTCATCCTGCTCGCCGTGCCGGTGGGCGTCATGCTCTCCGTTTACACCCCCGGTGTGGATGCGGCGGTGATTGGTCCGTTCCGGCCGGTCGCGTACCTGACGGCCTTCGGCATCATCGCGTTGCCCAACGCGTTCATCGGCACCGCGATCCAGTTCGCGTGGGCGACCCTGGGCCGCCGGGCCATCGCGAGCTACCTCGGTAGTGTGCTCCTGCTCTTCGTGGCCTACGGCGGGGTCTTCGCCGTGATTTACTTTTTGCAACGACAGGACCTGGCGGTGCTGCTCGATTTCTTTGGTCAACTCTACATCACGTCCGATCTGATCCTGGGATGGACGCCGATGGAGAAGAGCACGCGTCTGATCAGCCTGGAAGGCCCGCTGCTCTGGAGCCGCCTGCTGTGGGTCGGCGTCGCGCTGGCGACGACCGCCTTCACCTACGTGTACTTTCATTTTGCCCACCCGACCGCAAGCCCCTGGTGGATCCGCCTCACGCGACCACGGCAAGCGCAGGCCCCGACACCGGTGGGGAACGATAGCCCGTGGAGCCCGATCGCCATCCCACACGTCCCGCGCACGTTCGGCTTCGCGACCTACGCGCGCCAGACGTGCGCCATTACAGGGGCATCCTTTCGGGCGATCGCGAAAAGTCCGGGGGGGCTTGTCCTCCTCGCCGCGATCGCAGCGATCGCGGTCCTGTTGGTGCCGGAGAACATGGTCAACATGGGCACCCCGCTACTGCCCCGAACCGAGTACGTACTCACGTTCCTGACCGCCTCGTTGACCAACCCGTTTACTCCCTGGGTGATCATCCCCCTGCTCATCATCCTTTACGCCGGAGAACTGGTCTGGCGGGAACGGGAAGCCGGCCTCGGCGAGATCACCGACGCGGCACCCGTGCCGGAAGGGGTCCTCTTTCTGGGAAAACTCCTGGGACTTGGTCTCCTCCTCCTCGTGTGGATGGCCCTCCTGACGTTGGCCGGGGTACTCATCCAGGTGCGCCTGGAGTATCACACCTTCGAGATCGGGTTGTACCTGCGCGTCCTCTTCGGGCTGCAACTCCCTGAATACCTCCTCTTCGCGGTACTCGCCCTCGTGATCCAGGGGCTGGTGAACCAGAAATACATCGGCCACTTCGTGGTGCTGCTCGCTTACGTGTTCATCGCCTTCGCCGCCATGCTGGGGGTCAAGCACCACCTGCTCGTATTCGCGTCCGCTCCGAAGTGGTTCTACACGGATATGCGCGGATTCGGCCCGTCCCTCGCGCCGTGGGCGTGGTTCCTGGGCTACTGGGCTGCGTGGGCGCTATTGCTCGTCGTGGTGGCGATTCTGCTCTGGGTGCGGGGAAAGGAGGGAAACATCGGGGTTCGCCTGCGCATGGCGCGCGGTCGCTTCACGCCTTCGACAGCCTGGATCGCTGCGGTGGCCCTGAGCCTCCTCCTCGTGGTGGGCGGTTTTATTTTCTACAACACCAACGTGCTCAACGAATACGCCAGCGCCGACGAGTGGCTGGAACGACGCGCCGAGTACGAGCGGCGCTACGCGCGGTACGCAACGATGCCGCAACCCCACCTGACGGCGACCAGGCTGCACGTGGAGATATATCCCAAGCGGGGGGAGGTGGACATTCGCGGCACCTACCGCCTGGTGAACCGCCGTGCCGTGGCGATCGATTCCGTCCACGTGGCCCTCATTCGGGGTGTGCAGGCGGGAGCGATGACTTTTGACCGAAAAAGCACCCTCGTAATCGCCGACGATGATCACGGCCACCGCACCTACGCATTGGACCAACCCCTGCAACCGGGCGACTCCCTGCAACTCCGCTTCGAGGTGCACGTAAAACCGCATGGCTTCAGCAACAGCGGCATCGACGCTTCCGTGGTGGCGAACAGCCGCTACTTCAAGAACGACGATTTGCTGCCCGCCATCGGCTATCAACCAAAACGCGAACTCGTGAAAGCCGGGGAGCGACGGGCGCACCGACTGCCCGCGCGTCCGCTGATCCCCTCGCTCGGCGACGTTGAAGTGGGCGAGGATGTCACCGGCGAAACGCACGAAGACCAGCGCGGCGACGGTGGGATCGCCTTTGAAGCCGTCGTGGGCACGGACGCCGACCAGGTCGCCGTCGCACCGGGAGCGCTGCGCCGGACCTGGACGGAAGCTGGGCGCCGCTACTTCCACTACGCCACCGATGCCCCCGTCGGGAACGAGTGGCGCTTCTTCTCCGCCCGCTACGCGGTGCACAAAGAACAGTGGACTCCTCCGGCGGGCCAGCCAGCCAGACAGGCACCAGTCGCGATCCAGATCTACCATCACCCGAAGCACGCCGCGAACGTGGACCGGATGCGCCGCAGCGTACGGGCCTCGCTGGATTACTACACCCGGCAGTTCGGTCCGTACCCGCACCGCTACATCCGGCTCGTGGAGAATCCCGGCAGTGGAATCGGTATGCACGCCGAGCCGGCTATGATTGACTACACCGAAGGCTTCTCCCGCTTCGCTCCGGTGGATGATCCGCAGGCGCTCGACCTCCCGTTCGCGGTCGTGGCGCACGAGATGGCGCACCAGTTTCAACCGCCCTACGCACCCGTCGAGGGAGCCGGGCTGCTGACCGAGAGCTTCGCGTGGTACGCCGCGATGGGGGTGGTGGAAAAGACCTACGGGCGTGAACACCTGCGGCGGCTCCTGCGGTTTTTCCGGCAGCCGCATCCCATCCCGCCCATCCGCCAGTCGGTTCCGTTGCTTCGGGGTGCCGACCCGTACGCGGCCTACCGCAAAGGACCCTTCGCGCTTTTTTGCCTGAGCGAGTACATGGGCAAGGAACGGGTGAACGGGGCCTACCGGCGCTTAATCGAGAAGCACGGTTCGGGATCTCCCTTGCCAACCTCCCTCGACCTCTACCGGGAATTACGGGCGGTTACGCCGGACTCCCTCCAAACCCTGTTGCACGACCTCTTCGAGGCGAACACCTTCTGGGAGCTGGAAACGGAGCAACCCACGGCGGTGAAGACCAAAGCGGACACCTGGCAAGTAACAATCCCCGTTCGTGCCCGCAAGGTGGTCGTTGACCCGGCGGGCGTCGAGACCGTGGTGCCGATGGACGACTGGGTGCCGGTTGGGGTATTCGCCCCGACTGGGGAGAGCAGGGAGTTCGGCGAGACACTCTACCTACGGATGCACCGCATCCGCTCCGGCGCGCAGACGATCACGGTGACCGTGCCACGCAAGCCGTCCGACGCCGGTATCGACCCCCATCACCTGCTGATCGATCTGGAGCCGTTTGATAACGTCGAGAAGGTGAAGATCAAAAAGTGAGGCCGCATACCAGGCGTAGGCACCAGACCTGCCCCTGTGGGTGCCATTTTGAACGAAAAACGCTTGAGTAGTTGCAACCGCAGTTGAATTAGCCCTGGTTGCCCAAAAAAGTTTACTACCCGTGCAACGCGACGTGGCGTTTTTGCATCTCTTGGTCAGAAATCCTAAAAACCGGTGGGAAGAACGGCCACTCATCCAGCTATTTTGCCACTAAGCGGATTTCTAAAGAAAAACAGGTACTATGTATTGCAAAGTACAAAGCAGTACCCATATCTTTGTTTCGTTCCTCAGCGCGAAGGCTCAATTCGAAAGAAAATCGGTTGAGTTGCCAAAAAGCCCGGTTCATCGGAAAAGCGTAGGGTCCCCTGCGAAACTACCGTTGATTTGCCTGAACTTTTACGAGACGTAAGCCAACGACACGATTATGAAAACGCTGACCCTACTTATCGCGCTGCTCCTGGTGGGAATAACCCTGGCCCCGGAGGCCAACGCTATGGGGTACCCGCACCGGTTGTTTGGCTCGAAACGCTCCGTAAAAACGGCGCTCGCGCCACGCCGTACAGCAACGGCCCCCAAGCCCAGCGTAGCCGGGCGCTCACTGCCAGCGCTTCGCTTCACCGACTGGGTGCGGGTGTTGCTACGCACCGAATAGAGTTTCGTTTTGGTTAAGGGTATAGTGGGTCAGGAACGTGCATTGGCACGTTCCTGCTTTGTTTAAAGGAGTCGATAGTCATAAGGAAAGGATTCTGTCTTTTGACTAACGACTGATGACTAACGACTGTAGACTATCGACTTTATGTCCGAAGCCTGCCATCTCCTGTTCGTTTACGGAACGTTGCGTCGCGATTTTGCCCACCCGCTGCACCGGCTGCTGGCCGAAAACGCGCTTTGGCTGGGCGAAGCCCGTTTTCAGGGACGGCTGTATTCGTTGGGGGACTATCCCGGTGCCGTGCCCTCGGGCGATCCGGCGGATAGCGTGGTTGGGGAAGTGTACGAAGTGCTGGTTCCCGACTTAGTAGTTCCTCCGCTCGACGATTACGAAGAGCACTGGCCTGCCAACGAAGCCGACTCGCTCTACCTGCGGCGAGTTTGTGCAGTTCGGAAGACGTTCGATTTCCAGAAAATCCAGGCTTGGGTGTATCTCTACAACCGCCCCGTCAACGACCTGCCCCGCATCGCTTCGGGGGATTGGCTAAAAAAGAAGGAGTGAGGAGAAAATAAAAAAAGCCTTTCTACTCACTCCTCGCTCCTGACCACTTACTCCTTTAGAAAATATTATTTTTCACCGCATACACCACCATCCCGGCGGTGTTTTTAGCCCCAATTTTTTCCATAATCCGGTTGCGGTGGCCCTCCACAGTGCGGTCGCTGAGAAAGACCTTGTCGGCAATCTGGGCGGTGGTGTGGCCCTCGCAGATGAGCCGCAACACTTCAATTTCGCGGGCGGTCAGGTTGGCTTTGGCATCAAAGAGCGGCGATTCTTTCCGGCGTGACTTGTCGAGCATTTTGCGGTGCATCACGCGGGTCAGGAAGGGGCCGTAGTAATAATCTTCGGCGGCTACGGTGCGGATGGCCAACTGTACTTCCTCGGGGTCGGCGTCTTTGAGCAGGTAGCCATTGGCCCCGAGTTCCATCAGGCGCGTCACAAAGTTGTCTTCGTCGTGCATGGAAAGGATCACGATTTTCACCTCCGGAAAATGCTGGCGGATGTATTGAGTGGCCTTGATGCCATCCATGCGGGGCATTTGCAGGTCCATCAGCACCACGTCGGGGGCTTCTTGGGCAATTTTCTCGACCAAATCCTGGCCATCGTTGGCTTCGTAAAGCAGGTCAATGCCCGGCACGTTGGTAAACAGCGACACCAGTCCCCGGCGAAACAGGGCGTGGTCGTCGGCAATGGCCAGTCGGATGGTGGAGATAGCTTCCATGCGATGAAGGGGTTAGGCGGTGAGCGGAACGGCCACGATGACGTAGGTTCCTTTTCCGGGTGCGGCATCAAAAATAGCGTGACCGCCGATGACATTCAACCGACTCTCGATGTTTTTCAGCCCTAGGCCCGGCTGACCCGGCAAACGAGCCGCCACCGGGTCGAACCCGGCGCCATCATCGCTCACCGTGAGCAACAGCCGGTCGGCCTGTTGCATAAGCAGCAACTCAATCCGACTCGCCCCGGCGTGGCGGAGGCTGTTGTGAATCAGTTCCTGGGCTACCCGGTACACGGCCAGTTCGATGCGGGCACTCGGACGCTGGTCGACACCCTCGTGGTGAAACTCGACGCTAACACCAGGTGCCGTTTGGGGTAGTTTGACAATCAACTCGTCGAGGGCCACCACCAGGCCGAGGTCGTCGAGGGTAGTGGGTAGTAATTCTTTGGTCATCTGCCGCACGTTGTTGACCGTTTCCTCAAGCAGTCCACGGGTTTCGCGCACCACCGACGTGGCGGTTGGGTTGTCGTTGAGGTACCTGAATACCCCGGCCAGGCTCAGGCGGGTGGCCGAAAGCATGGTACCGATGTCGTCGTGGAGGTTGGTGGCGATGCGGCGGCGCTCGGCCTCCTGCGATTGCAGGCTGGCTTCGAGCAATTCGCGCTGATGTCGTTCTTCCATTTTCTGAAGGTGCTGGCGCTGCTGGGCCTGCCGCCGCTGGTAAAAAGCCAGAAACAGCACGATAAACGCCGACATGAGCACCATGGCCAAGACCCCGGCGGTAATAATCATCCTGACTTGCGCCGGGTCATTCATGCCCTTTTCCCGATTCGGGGTGAAAATTTTTGCTACCGGGTGTGCCAGACTCCCACCGACAGCACCAGATGGAAAACGATGTTGAGGTACGTAGTCAAGCTCCAGAGGTCGCGTAGGGTAAGGTAATTTTCTGCGGTTACGATGTAGCTGCTGAACATGTAGACGAACAACGTTCCTGAAAAGTAAATCAAAATACCCGTGCTGAACCAGAACATTGGAAAACGGAACAAATTGCTGGCCTCAAGGGTGTGGAGCAGGCGGTAGAAAAAAAGGAGCGCCAGCAGAATGAGCAATAGGTGTTCGAAGGCCATGAGCAGCCAATCCCAGGGAGCGGTGAAGGTGTAGAGCCGGTACAGCACCAGTGGAGTAAACAAGGCATTGAAGGCCAGAATTATCCGCTGAAAAACCTGACTCTGGAAGGCTTTGTAATACAGCAGGCTTAACAAGCCAAACTCGAAAATTGGGTACAACGCGTACACCTGCGTAGTATCCCGGGCACCCTGAAGCCGCAGGGCCGTTCCGAATCCTTCCACCACCACCGTAATCCCCAGATAACCCAACATCGCTGGGTAACGGGCAAACATGGGCCGAAGACGGAACAAACTCAAACTGGCAGGTAACAGAATACTGGCCGTCGAAACATAACTGATTACTTCTTCGAACGACATACTGGATTGGTGGAAATGAAAAGAGTGGCGGAATCGGAACGGGTACCAATCAGTCGAAAGGCGGCGGCACTTTACTGCCCTGGTCGAGTACCCTGTCGCCATCGCCGTCTTTCAGCGCGTGCTCAGCGCGGCTCACGTTTTCATCGGCATCGACCAGCAGGCCAATCCGCTGACCGTCGCAATCGTAAGGGGCCAGAACAAGCGTGAGTTCTCCCTCCGCATCGACCCCAAATCGCATGATAACGGAGTCACAGTCGTCGAAAAGGAGTTTTTTGAGTTGCGCACTACTGAAGCGGATGCCTTTCACTTTGTTGTCGGGGTACTTTTTTGCAAACGCATCGAGGAGTTGCTGGGCGTTGGTCTTGCGGTCGATAAACGACCCGTGGAGAGGGGCTGCCATATTGAGAAAAGATAGAAGTGATGGAATAGAAATGAAATTAGGAGGGACAATATGGGTGAAAACAACTGGTTGCCCCAAACCAGCAGAAGCAAGATTGCTTCGTCGAGACGCTACAAATTTGATACTGAGTTTTTTAATACGAAAACCATTCGTGAAATCCCGTAGAAATACGGGCCTTTGCTACCCGTATTTCTACGTACCAGCAACCGGCATTTTTGGCAGGATTGTTGTGAACTGGGGGAGAAAACCTACTAAATCTCACCCCATTCAGCCATGAAAACGCTTTCGCTCCTCGTCGTTGTCCTCCTCGCCTCGGGCGTGTTGTTTTCCTTCAAAGGCAAACCCAAGCATGATGACTTGGGCATTTGATTTACGAATTACGAGGTACGAATTACGATTTACGAACTATGGTTTCCGAACTTTCGCAGGATGTTAAATCGTACCTCGTAAATCGTAAATCAAAATGTCGCCCCTAGCCGAACGAATGCGTCCTGACACGCTCGATTCCTACATCGGGCAGGCTCACCTCGTCGGGCCGGGGGCCGTGCTGCGGCAGGCCGTTGAGGCGGGCCGGATTCCCTCGTTCATCCTCTGGGGGCCACCGGGTACGGGCAAAACTACCCTGGCTACCCTCGTGGCGCGCACGCTGAACGTGTCTTTCTATACGCTCTCGGCCATCAGCGCGGGGGTGAAAGACATCCGCGAAACCATCGATTCAGCCAAAAAACAGCGGTTTTTTAATCGGGAGGCGTACCTCGCGCCCAGCCCGATTCTGTTCATCGACGAAATCCACCGCTTTTCCAAATCCCAGCAGGATTCGCTGCTCGGCGCGGTGGAGCAGGGCGTGGTGACGCTCATCGGGGCCACGACCGAAAACCCCTCGTTCGAGGTCATCCCGGCCTTGCTCTCGCGTTGTCAGGTGTACGTGCTGAAGGCACTGGAGAAAGAAGAACTGGTCGAAATGGTGAACCGGGCGTTGGCGGAAGATGAATTTCTGAAAGACCAGCCCGTGACGGTGAAGGAATACGAAGCCCTGCTCCAACTCTCCGGCGGCGACGGGCGCAAACTCTACAACGCCCTCGAACTCGTGTCCAACGCCCGCCGCCCCGGCGAGGCGCTGGAAATCACGAACGAGTTGGTGTTGCAAAAAATCCAGCAAAACATTGCCCTCTACGACAAAGGCGGCGAGGCGCACTACGACATCATTTCGGCTTTCATCAAGTCCATCCGTGGCTCCGACCCCAACGCGGCGGTGTACTGGCTGGCGCGGATGCTCGAAGGCGGCGAAGACATCGAGTTCATCGCCCGCCGCATCCTGATTTCTGCCTCGGAAGACATTGGCCTGGCGAATCCCAACGCCCTGCTCATGGCCAACACCTGCTTCCAGGCCATCCGGGCGGTGGGCCTGCCCGAAGCGCGGATTATTCTTTCGCAAACGGTGATTTACCTTGCCACCTCGCCCAAAAGCAACTCGGCCTACGCGGCCATCAACGCGGCCCAGGCGCTGGTCCAGAAAACCGGCAGCCCGCCCGTGCCGCTGTCGTTGCGCAACGCGCCCACCAAACTGATGAAAGACCTGAACTACGGTCAGAACTACGGCTACGCCCACGACCACCCCGGCAATTTCATCGAGCAGGAATTTTTACCGGAAACGCTTTCGGGAAACAAACTCTTCGACCCGCAGGCCAATGCGGCGGAGGAAAAACTGCGCGAGCGGCTGCGGGCGCAGTGGGGGGAGCGGTATGGGTACTGACGGTTTTTCACTCGTAAAAACTTCCCCCGCCCGTCATTGCGAGCGGAAGTAATTCGATAAGCGAAGCGAAATCGGATTACCGGAGCGAAGCAATCCCCTCCCGAAGACCAAGAGAGTCCCGATAGCTATCGGGAGGCAAATACTCGGATTCGGCTACCGTGCGACGGACCGTTTGGTCTCCGGGAGGGGATTGCTTCGCTCCGGGTACAAATCCTCGCTTCGCTCGTTTTTGTACCCTTCGCTCGCAATGACGGGTGAGGTTTACTTCTACACCCCAAACTTCCGCAAATTGTACGTGAAACTCAGCAGAAAATACCGCCGCAGTACCACGCTCTGCACGTCTTCGAGGTAGGTGTCGGTCACGTTCCGCACGAGGCTGCGGTTTTGGTTGAGCAGGTCGTACACCGACAGTTTGAGTTCGCCCTGGCGGTTTTTGAAAAACTGCCGCGCCAAGCCCAGATTCCACAAGGCAAAATTCTGGTTGTAGCCCGCCGAGCGGCCCGTGTTGGCCGTGTAGGTCACGTCGCTGGTCAGCACCAAGCGCCAGGGGAGTTGGTAGTACAGGTCGGCGTTGAGGGTTTTGGTGAAGAACTCCGTGTTTTGTTGCGCTTGCAGCGAGTAGATGGCGGTTTGGTAGGTCAGGTTTCCGCCCACGTTGAAATCCAGTTTTCCGTTGAAATTCGAGGCCAGGCTCAGGCCCTGCCCCAGGCTCAGGCTCCGCGAGCGGTTGGGTTGGTCATTCACGAAACTAACCCCCCGCGTCAGGGCGGCGTTGGTGCTCAGGTTGACGTTGAGCCGCCATGCCGTGAGCGGACGGCCCAGCGCCAGAAATCCACTCGCGGCGTAGTACCCTTCGGCGTTGACGGGCCGGGTTGTTTGCGCTCCCACGGCGCTCACCGTCGTGGCGTTGACGATGCGGCGCGGCACCTGGTTGAGGTTGAGGGCGGCGAACAAACTTTTGGCCCCGTTGCCGCTGAATTGGTTGTAAACCATCGAAACCGTGTTGTAAAACTCCGGCTTCAAATCGGGGTTGCCGAGTTGGATGTTCAGCGGATTGGTGTTGTTGGCGACCGGCTGTAACTGGCTCACGCTCGGCGCGTTGATGCGGGTGCGGTACTGGAGGCGCAGGCTGCGGTTGCGGCCAAAGTTGAACGAAAGCAGTGCGTTGGGCAACAAATTGAAGTAGCGCCGGGTACCCAGCGAATCGCTCGATTGGTTGTCGGCGCGGAGGCTGGCCTGCTGCACGTCGAAACCCAGTGCATAGGTGTAGCGGAGGCGACGGTTTTGCAGGGTGAGGCCGGTGCGCTCGGTGTTGAACCGGCTGCCGAAGCGGTTGCTCAGGGCGGCGTTCGGGCGGTCGTAGGCGTTGGTTTTTTCGTTGAAATCGGCCACGTCGCGGTCGGAGGTGTTGCCATTGGTCGAAAACGCGGCGTGGACTTCCAGTTTTTTTGTGAACGAAAGCGGCTCGGTGAACGAGGCCGTCAAGGTGTGGCTGTTGGCAAAATTCTCCTGGTCGCTTTGCTGGTCGAGGGTGGTAAGGCGGGCGTTGCCGTTGGGGTACACCGTGTTGGTGGCCTGGTTGAACCCCCGGCTGTCCTGCTGGTTCAGCACGGCGGCCCAGTTGAGCGAAAGCGTGCGACCGTCGCGGCGGAATTTCCGCATCAGCAGCGCGTTGCTGACCCCACTCAACCCCTGGCCGCTGGCGCGGTAATCGGACCGGCTTGCGTTGAGCGGCACGCGCTCGGCAGTAATCGACTCCGAGCGGTTGAGGCTGGTGTAGCGCGAAGTTTGCCCCGACAAATTCGACGTGACCCGCAGGCTGGTGAGCGAGTCGAGCTTGTAATCGAGCCGCAGGGCGAGGCGGTGGTTGTCGCTGCGGTTGAGCGATTCGTTGCCGCCTTCGGTCAGAAACGACTGGCCCGGCAGGATGTTCTCCCGCCGGCTTTGCTGACTCGTGCTGACGGCGGTGTGGTTGGCAAAATAACTCGCGCTCACTTCGGCGCGTTTGCCCCAGGCATCGCGGTAGTTGAGGCCCCCGGCCCGCACTTCGGTGATGGTGCTGGGCGTCGTGGTGCCCCCGCCGCCGTTGCGCCCGCCGTTGAGGATAACTGGCCCGCCCCCACCCGAAGCGCCGCCGCCCATGCCACCCGGCGCCCCGGCGCCCAGACTCAGCCCGTCCTGGAGGGTGAAATTCTGCTGATTGAGGTTATTGGCCTGCCCGATGAGGGAAATTTGTCTGCCGTTGTTGAAACGGTTCAGGTTTAACCGACCCAGGTAGCGCCCATCCGTGCCGACTCCGGCGGCGTTTTGCCCAAAATAGCCCTTGCGCTTGTCGCGCTTGGTGGTGAGGTTGATGGCCTTGTCGCGGCTGCCGTCGTCGATGCCCGAAAACTGCGACTGATCGGATTGCTGGTCGTACAACTGGACTTTGTCGATGATGTCGGCGGGGAGGTTGCGGGTCGCCATTTTGGGGTCGTCGCCGAAAAAGGGTTTGCCATCCACGAACACCCGTTTCACTTCCTGGCCCTGGGCTTTCACGGTGCCGTCGCGGGCCACTTCCACGCCGGGGAGTTTTTTGAGCAACTCTTCCACCGCCGCGTTGGGCTGGGTTTTAAACGAACCCGCGTTGAATTCCACCGTATCGCCCTTCATCGAAATCGGGGCGCTTTCCTGTTTCACCACCACTTCGTCGAGCAGCGTGGCCGAGGGTTGCAAGGCCAGCGTATCGAGGGAAGTGCCTTCCTCGCCGAGTTGAATGGTTCTCGAAAAACTCCGGTAGCCCACAAACGTCACCAGCACCCGGTAGCGACCGGCGTTGAGGTTTCGGAAGGAAAATCCGCCGTCGCCGTTGGTAATCGAGTAAGTCACGTAGGCCGAATCGCGGGCGTTGAGCAGCGACACGCTCGCCTCGCGCAGGGGTTTGCGGGTGGTCGAATCCACCACGACCCCGCGCAGTGGCCCGGCCCGGCGGATTTGGGCGGGGAGGAGGTGGGGGAGGAGGAAGAAGGTGAGGAGAAGGAGGCGCATGGGGTGGGGGCGGAAGGATATGATTCCCCTCCTTTATCAAGGAGGGGTGCCCCGGAGGGGCGGGGTGGTTCGGCGGGAAATGGAAGCCGCTTTTTGTTAACCAAGCCTTTGCAAAAAATCACCTTTCCGGAAACGGCATCGTCATCATCCGCTGGCGGAAATCGGCCATTGCTTTCTGGCGCAACTCCTGCATCTGTTCGGGCGAAACGGGCTGCCCTTCCGAAGGGGGCGAAAGCGTTTTTTCGTCCCCCACCTTGCCATCCACGCGGGTGGCCCGGAAGGTTTCGCGGTTGCTTTCCAGGGCCAGTACTACGCCGTTGGCGGGCATCAAATCACGAAGGGGGGAGTAGGAAAACGGCAACTCGGTGGTGTACCAAACCGTGTAGGTTTCGTTGCGAAAGGGCACCGTGGCCTTGCGGCAGACGTAGCCCGCAATTTTTTTGGTCTGCTCGGTTTCCACCCAGCCCGAGGCGGTTTTAAAGGGCCTTTCCGTGCGGTACACGGTGCTGCCCGCTTCTTTTTTCTCCGGGTCTTTCGGAATCGAAACCACCTCCACGTACTTCCGGCCCGCCAGGTCGAGGAAGGTGCTTTCTTCGAAAGGCCGCCCCAGGTTGCGCACGGCGGGGGGTGGCCCGCCAGGACCGGGGCCGTTGGAGCCACCCGGTCCCGGTCCCTCGATCCGGCGCATGACCATGTTGGCACCGCCGCCTTCACGATCTTCTTTGGCGTGGCCGTTGGCGAAGCGCAACGTCATCTCAAACGAGCGGGTGTCGGGCAAATCGGTCGGAGCATCGGGGCCGCCGGGCCGGACTTCCTGACCGTTGATGACGACGCGCATCTGCGAAGGGTCGATTTTCTGCATCGCTTCGTACACGATGCGCCCCGAAGCGAGCGAGGTTTGCGCCCGAACGGACGGACTCAGCACCAGCGCGGCACCGAGGGCGAGGAGGAGGTTTTTCATGAAAAAAGAAATTTAGTTGCTGCAAATCGACCGGGCAAAGGTGGGGGGCGGGTTTGTAAAGCACTGTTATTTAGTGTTAAGTAGTGTTAACATCGTTTTTGGGAGGAATGAAGGACGAGTAGCTTTGCGTAAGAACCTCACCCCCGGCCCCTCTCCTGCTGAGAGGGGTGAAAAAAACTTCCAGGCAGGCCCCCCTCTCAGCAGGAGAGGGGCCGGGGGTGAGGTTCTTCTGACCTATGAAACCCCACCTCCGCTCCATCTTCCTGCTGATGACGGCCTGCATCCTGGGCATCAACGGGTTTCAGGGCTACTGGCTGTACACCACCTACCAGGTTCAGGTGCAGCAGTTTACCCGCACGGTGAGCGAGGCGCTCTGGCAAACGGTCGAGCACCAGCAGGTGCGTGAAGCCGAGCGGCTTTTTCGGCAAAAACTCCCCGGTGGCGATTCACTGCGGCGGCAGGTGGTGCTCGAACGCTTCGGCGACCCCGCCGGGGGTCGTCAACTGCGGGTGTTCATCACCGACAGCCTCCAAAAACAGATTGCCTTGCCAGCCAGGCAGCGGCCCGGCCCCGACGTGATGGCCTACACGTTCCGGCGCGGCTCCGGTGATTCGGCCCTGACGCCCGACTCCCTGGCCGACCGGCTTTCGCGGCGGATTCTGGTCAACTGGCGCACGCAGGGCACCTTCAACCTCCGCCACACCGATTCGCTCTACCGGGCCGAACTCCTCGCCCGCGACGTGACCACGCCCTTCGTGCTCGATACGTTCTTGCTGAACCTGCGGCCCCGACCCGGCGAGCGAATCCGGTTTCCCGGCGACATCCGGGTTGGCAACCGCCGGGCGGGCCTCGCGATTCAAACCCAGCCCGTGCCGGTCAATCCCGTGCGGGACTTGTTCATGCGGGCCTCGTTTGCCAGTCCCACGTCGTACATTTTCCGGAAAATGGGTTGGCTGCTGGGCGGGTCGGTGTTGCTGCTGGCGCTGACGACGGGCTGTTTTTTATTCATGCTCCACACGATTTTACGGCAGAAAAAGCTTTCTGAACTCAAAACTGATTTCATCAACAACATGACCCACGAATTGAAAACGCCCCTCGCCACGGTGTCGGCGGCGGTGGAGGCGCTGCAACACTTCGGGGCGCTGGACGACCCGCAGAAAACGGCGACGTACCTGCGCATTTCCAAGGCCGAACTTCAGCGCCTGTCGGAACTGGTCGAAAAAGTGCTGAACCTGGCCGTGGAAGAACACCGGACATTTGCCCTAAACCCGGAGCCAATCGACCCCGCCGAACTGGTGGGGGAGGTGGTGGCCCGGCACAACCTGAGAACCGATAAATCGGTTGAATTCGACGTAAACGTTCCGCCCGGCGAGCCGATTCAAGCCGACCGCCTCCACCTCGGCAATGCCCTGAGCAACCTCCTCGACAACGCCATCAAGTATTCTGGCGAGCGCGTAACCATTCAGATTCGCGGGCAACGCGAGGCCAACGGCTACGCCCTCAGCGTGGAGGACAACGGCCTCGGCATTCCCAGAAACTACCAAACCGCGATTTTCGACCGCTTTTTCCGCGTCCCCACGGGCGATTTGCACCCAGTGAAAGGCTTCGGCCTGGGCCTGTACTACGTCCGGCAGGTGGTCGAACGCCACGGCGGGCGCATCGAGGTGCAGAGCGAGCCGGGGCGCGGGAGCCGGTTTTTGATTTGGATTCCAACCTGAACGAAGGCGGATTTCGGATTGGAGATTGCGGATTAACTCATTCAACGTTCCACTTCAATCCTCAATCCGAAATCCCCAATCCGAAATGTCCCATGCCCACCCTCCTCCTCATCGAAGACGAGCTTTCCCTCGGCCTCATCGTCAAAGACAGCCTCGAAGTGCGCGGTTTCACGGTGCTGTACGCCAGCGACGGCGACGAGGGCCTGGCGCTTTTTCAACACCACCAGCCCGACGTGGTCGTGACTGACGTGATGATGCCCCGCCTCGATGGCTTCACGCTCGCCGAGCGCATCCGCCGCGAAAATGCCAGCGTGCCCATCGTGTTTCTGACGGCCCGCTCCCAAACCGCCGACGTGGTGCGGGGCTTCGAACTGGGCGGCAACGACTACCTCCGCAAACCCTTCAGCATGGACGAACTCATCGTCCGGGTTCGGGCGCTGCTGGCCCGCCCGAAAGCCGCCCCAACCGCGCCCGAACGCCTGACGATTGGCCGCTACGAATTTGATTTTCCGAAACAAAAACTCTTGATTGACGGGCGGGAAACGTCCCTCTCCCACCGCGAAGCGGCGTTGCTGAAGCGGCTGGTGGAGCAAAAAAACGAAGTGCTCGAACGCAACGACGTGCTGCGCGAACTCTGGGGCGACGACACGTTTTTCAACGGTCGCAGCCTCGACGTATTCATCACCCGCCTCCGCCGTCACCTCCAGGCCGACCCCCAAATCCAAATCGTCAACGTGCGGGGAATTGGGTATAAGTTGATGGTTTGAGGTTTGAAAAGGTTTGAGGTTTGAAAAGGTTTGAGGGTTTGAAAGTTTGAGGTTTGAAAGTTTTGCTTCACCTTCAAACCTCAAACTTTCAAACCCTCAAACCTTTTCAAACCCCTTGTCCTCTCACCACATCGTCCGCGAAAACCAGGAACCGGCGCTGGTCATTGCCAACGGCGAAGCGTGCAGCGCCGAGTTGCTGGGGCAGTTGCTCGAATGGTCGCCGCTGGTGGTGGTGCTCGACGGGGCCATGCCCCGCGTGCTCGACTACGGCATCAAGGTGGACGTGCTGCTGGGCGATTTCGACCGCGATTTCGACCCGGAGGTTTTCCTCGAAAATCAGGATTCGCTGCAAATCGTCCGCACGCCCGACCAGAACAAAACCGACCTTCAGAAAGCCTTTGATTTTTTATTGGAACGCGGCCATCGCGCCGCCAACGTGGTCTGGGCCACGGGCCGCCGCGCCGACCACACCCTCACCAACCTCACCACGCTCGTGCAGTACCGCGACCGCCTCGCCATCACGTTGCTCGACGACTACTCCCGCGTGATTCTGCTCCCGCGCCGCTTCGAGAAATGGTACCCGGCGGGCACGCCCCTCAGTTTGATTCCGGTGGGGGAGGCCAGCGGCATTTCCACCCAAAACCTGAAGTACCCGCTCCAGAACGACGCGCTCATTCTCGGCTACCGCAGCGGCAGCAGCAACGAAGCAGCGGCGGATGGGTTCGTGAAAATCACGCACGAGACGGGGGATTTGCTGCTGATGGAGTGTTGGGATTGAGGCAAAGGCAGCGGGTTTTTTGGAAAAACAATCGGCGTTTCCGACCCTGAAACCTGCGTATCTTGCCGAAACTTTTCGATGGATTGTATGGACGCCTTCGCCCCGGCCCGCAAAAAAACGCCTTCCCCGATTTCAACGCTGAACCGACCGAAAAAACTAATCGCCTTCGGGTGGTACGGCGGTAAATTTTCCCACCTCGATTGGCTCCTGCCGCTCCTGCCCGACTGCACGCACTACTGCGAACCCTTCGCCGGTTCGGGGGCCGTGCTGCTCAACCGGAATCCCGCGCCGGTGGAAACCTACAACGACCTCGATGGCGAGGTGGTCAATTTTTTCCGGGTGCTTCGCCAGGAAAAAGAGCGGCTCATCGAAGCCATCAGCCTGACGCCCTTTTCGCGGGAAGAATTCGCCCTGGCCTGCGAACTCGACCCGGCCTTGACGGATTTCGAGCGGGCGCGGCGGTTTTTCGTGCGGGCGCGGCAGGTGCGCACCGGCCTGGCGCAAACCGCCTCGCTGGGGCGCTGGGCCAACTGCAAAAACACCAGCCGGGCGGGCATGAGTGGGGTGGTGAGCCGCTGGCTGGGGGGCGTCGAAAATTTAGATTGGATTGCCGAGCGCCTGCTCCGGGTGCAGATCGAAAACCGCCCCGCCCTGGAAACCATCGAGTTGTACGACAGCGAAGAAACCCTGTTTTACTGCGATCCGCCCTACCTCCACGAAACGCGGGGCGATTCTAAAGCCTACGGCTTTGAAATGACGGATACCCAGCACACTGAACTGGCGCGGGTGCTGAACGCGGCCCAGGGCCTGGTTGCCCTTTCCAACTACGACTGCGACCTGATGAACGACCTGTACACCGCCCCGACCTGGCGCAAGCACGTCAGCCCGGAGAAAACAATTCACTCCACGAAGGACAAGCGGCAGGAGGTGTTGTGGGTGAATTATGATTTAGCCGAACTGCGCCGCAAGCAAAACTCCGCCAATCTGCCTTTTTGATGACTCCAATCGGACACTTAGAAGTTTTTGACGAAGTCGCCAAAGACTTAACCGTCTCATCCGTCGCCGACGACGAAGCCCGCCAGAAAATTGAAGCCATCTGTCGCTGCTTGGTGAACAAAGCTCCAATTCGGTTTGTGATGGCCTGTCTGTTAGCCAAAATCGATCGACCTTCGGTCGATATTCGTAAACCGTACACTGAAATAAGCGGCGACGGCACGTATTCGGGCCGACACTACGATGAGGCGTTTTTGGAAAGCTTTGTGGCAAAACACAAGTTGCCCTGCAACTCGACGACGGCCTTTCTAACTCCAGCTTTTCGCAACATTGACCGACTTTTGTCGCCTGATTTCGTTTTCGTCGGCAGGCCCAAGGAGGTGTACGAAAACGCCTTAGCCATTCTGGATTTGGTTCACCGGGAACAACTTGCCTCAGCCGATTTGCTCAAAGAATTTCTCCGAATTTTAATTTTAATCAAAGCAGAAAGTAAAGGGAGAATGCAACAGTTGCTTGCCGACTTGAAGCCTTCGAGTGATAAAGCGGTGTTATCTTCTGAGCAAACCCTGACTTTGTTGCAGCAACATCTGGCTTGCAAAAACTATAGCCGACTGCCGGTTTTAATGGTTGCGGCGGCATACCAGGCCGTCGGCCAACACCTTGGAGAAACGACGAAACCTCTGCACGCCCACAACGCGGCGGATAAGCAAACTGGCTCCATTGGTGACATCGAAGTGATTCTCACAAACGATGAATCGGTTGTCACTTGTTACGAAATGAAAGACAAACGGGTAACAATCAACGACCTCAATCACGCCCTTACGAAAATTGCTGCCTCAACAACGCGAATCGACAACTACATTTTTATCACGACGGACGTAATCGAACACGAAATAGTCACCTACGCTCAAACGCTTTATGACCAGGCAGGTATCGAAGTAGTCGTGCTGGGCTGTTTGAATTTTATACGTCACTACCTTCATTTCTTTCATCGGCAGCGATCAGATTTTCTCGATGCGTACCAGCAACTGGTTTTGAATGAACCGAATAGTTCAGTTGGGCAACCTTTGAAGGAAGCGTTTTTGGTGCTGCGCAAAACGGCTGAAAGCAACTAATTCGCCCCAGCAACTCACCACCCATAAACCACCACCGCTAAACTGTTCCAACCTGTCTAAACCGACGGCTTTCCCGTCGCATAGCGACCCGATGTTTGTAGAAAATGGATAGCGCACTCTTTTTTTGGTCGCGTAGCGACCCAACAAACCGGCTCCTGTCAGGTCGCTACGCGACCGCCTCGGCGTACTGGAACTTGCCGTAATTCCTACAAACATTCGATGCCTAACGGCATCCCTAAAGATGGATTGATACAGTAAGCAGGTCGCGTAGCGACCAAACTCTTCAGTCGAGCAGAGGCCGAAATAGGTAGCGCTCGTCGAAATCGACGCGAAACTTTTGCAGCAGTCCCGTGTATTCTTCCAAAAAAGTCTGTTTGCGGTGGTGAGCTTCCTGATTTTGAATGTAGGTGACAACCTGGCTGATTTGTGATTGTCCGTAAGAAAAGGCCCCGTAACCCGATTGCCACTCAAAACGTCCGGGCGTGAATCGGTTGGCGTTTATCCACTTTGAAGAATCGCCTTTCAAATCCTGAAGCAGGTTGGAAATCGATTGATTGGGGTTCAGTCCAACAAATCCATGAATGTGGTCAGGCATTCCGTTGATGGCGATTAGTTTGTGACCGTTGTTTTGGACGATGCCCGTCATGTATCGGTACAAATCGTGTTTCCAGGCCGGTTGAATCACGCCTTGCCGGTACTTTACAGCAAAAACAAGCTGGATGTAGAGTTGGGTGTAGGTGTTCGCCATGAGGAAAGGGAGATTCGAGAAACTGGGTTGCGGTGTAGTCCGATCAACGGGGATGGTCAATGGGTTGCTAATCTAAAAAATCCGGTTGAATTAACCTCACACCGGTTTAGTCGCTACGCGACTTGGGCAAGGGAAGGGTTCGCCGGGGCTACAAACCTGAGGTCGCTACGCGACCAAGTTGGGCATCGTGCTGGTTCTTACCCGGTTCGTGAGGTTGTTCCCCCTCCTAACAGCCGGTGAATTAATTCACTCGATGTAGGCCGCAAAGTTTCTACCCGAATCCGCCTGAAGGCAATGCGGTTTGTTGCGCCGACGTACCGTACTTTACGGGCCTTTTTTACGCTTTCGATGCGCCTTTTTTCTGTTCTGTTCTTCGTAGTCGTTGCCGCCACCGCCCAGGGGCAAACGCCGCGTTTTGCCCAAACCCTCGACGCCCAAACCCGCCGCCCCCTCCCCGGCGTGACGGTCTCCGTTGGCGGCCAGCCCCGCACGGCCTCCGATGCCAGCGGGCGGTTTAGCCTCGATGCCGACAGCGTGCGCCTCTCGGCGCTGGGCTACCAGCCGCTGGCAGCGCGCCTTTCGATGGACTCGACGGCCAACCGGTTTTTCCTCCAACCCACGGCGGTGGAACTCGACGAAGTCATCGTGCG
Source organism: uncultured Cytophagales bacterium (assembly GCA_964244295.1). GTDB lineage: Bacteria > Bacteroidota > Bacteroidia > Cytophagales > Spirosomataceae > JAJAZB01. The sequence goes on along the minus strand of CAXTIG010000005.1, from coordinate 38,531 downwards.
GGCCTACGAAAGCGACCGCCGGCTGAGCGAAGTGCCCGCCGCCGTGGCGACACTGGGGCCGCGCGAACTGGGGCGCTTTGCGGGGGTGTCGCTGGTGCCCGCTCTCAACACCCTGCCGGGGGTGCGGATGGAGGAGCGCTCGCCGGGCAGCTACCGGCTCAGCATTCGGGGCAGTACGCTGCGCTCGCCCTTTGGGGTGCGCAACGTGAAGGTGTATTTCAACGGCCTGCCCTTCACCGACGCGGGCGGCAACACCTACCTGCAAGCCTTTGATTTGCAAAGCATCGGTCGCCTCGAAATCATCAAAGGCCCCGGCGGGAGTTTGTACGGCGCGGGCACGGGCGGTGTGGTGTTGCTCGAAAGTCCGAGGCTGGCGGCGGGGCAAAGCCGCCTGAGCCTGGGTAGCACGGTGGGCCGTTTCGGCCTGCGCAGTTTCAACGCCCAGGCCGAAACGGCCACCGAAGGGACGCATTCCACGCTGAGTTACTCGGTCACGAGCGCCGACGGCTACCGCGAGCAGTCGGCATTGCGGCGCGAGGTGTTGAGCGTGCAGAGCGGATTTTCGGTGGGCAAACAGCGCTTCACCAGCACGGTGCTGTACTCGGATTTGTACTACCAAACCCCCGGCGGGCTGACCCGCGCCCAGTTTGAGGCCAACCCTCGCCAGGCCCGCCCGCGCGGGGGGCCGAATCCCGGCGCGGTGGAGCAGGGGGCCGAGTTTCGGATCAAAACCCTCTACCTCGCCACGAGCCAGGACTGGGCCGTGGCGCCCCGGCTGAGTTTGCGTTCGGGCGTGTACGGCACGTTTACGCAGGTGCAAAACCCGGCCATCCGCAACTGGGAACGCCGCGCCGAGCAGGGCGTGGGCGGGCGGTTTACGGGCAGTTATTCGCTGGGCAGCGAAACGGTCGGTGGTAAACTCACGGCGGGCGTGGAATTTCAGCGAGGCTTTTTCAACGTAAAAAATTACGGCAACCGGCGCGGCGCGGTCGATACGTTGCAACTCGACGAAGAAATCACCTACGCGCCCTGGAGCCTGTTCGCGCAAGTCGAAACCTGGCTCGGACGCGGCTGGAGCCTGACGGGCGGGCTGAGTTACAACGGCCTCACGCTCAGCGACGAGCGCCTCTTCCGCCCGGCCACGCCCCGGCAGCGCCGCCGCTTCGACTCGGTGCTGTCGCCGAGGCTGGCCCTCTTGAAAAAACTGAGTTCCGGCCTGAGCGCCTACACCAGCCTGAGCAGTGGCTTTTCGCCACCCACCGTGGCCGAAATTCTGCCTTCGACGGGGGCTTTCAACCTCAGTCTGGCTCCCGAACGCGGCACCAGCTACGAGGCCGGACTGCGCGGCGGTTTCGCCAAAAACCGCCTGACCTACGACCTGACGGCCTACGCGTTTCGCCTGAAAAACGCCCTCGTCATCCGCCGCGCCGCCGACGGGGCCGATTTCTACACCAACGCGGGCGATACGCAGCAAAATGGCCTGGAAGCGGCGGTAGCGTACACCCTCAAACTTCAAACCGCCTCAAACCTCAAACTTTTCTCCACCTACGCCTTCCAGGACTACCGCTTCGGCTCGTTCGTCGGCTCGGCGGGTGATTTTTCGGGAAATCGACTCACCGGCACGCCGCGCCACCAACTCACGCTGGGCGCGGACCTGATGACGCGGGTCGGGTTTTACACCAACCTGACGTTCAATTCCACCGACGAGGTACCGCTCAACGATGCCAATTCCGATGCCGCTCCCGGCTACCGACTGCTGGGCGGAAAGGTGGGCTACCAGAAAAAATGGGGGAAATTGCTGGAAATCAACGCCTACGCAGGCGTGGACAACGCCCTCGATGCCACCTACACCCCCGCCCCCGACCTCAACGCCGTGGGCGGGCGCTACTTCAACGCGGCGGCGGGACGGAACTGGTACGGGGGTGTGCGGGTAGGGGTATTGTGGTGAAGAGAAAAAATAGTTCCCGAACGCGTCATTGCGAGCGAAGGGTGAAAAGACGAGCGCAGCGAGGGTTTTCACCCGTAGCGAAGCAATCCCCTGCCGGAGACCAAAATAGCTTAGGGAAGTAGTTGGATTTAGCTACCGTGCGACGGAGCGAAGCAATCCCCTCCCGCTCGGTCTTCGGGAGGGGATTGCTTCGCTCCGGTTTTGAAACCTCGCTCCGCTCGTTTCAAAACCTCCGCTCGCAATGACGCGCTCGAAAAGTAGTTTTTCCCTTTGCCGCTTCAGCGGCAACTCGTGTACGCTTCGGCCACTTTGACGACGTCGAAATCCGTTCCGGTGCCCTCGAATTTTTTGCTCAGGCTGGCGCAGTCGCTCAGGTAAGCGAGCAGGTCTTTGCGGGCGTTGAGCAGCGAGGATTTTACGCCTTTTTCGTCGCCGGGTTTCAAGGCCACGTAATCGCCGTCGGAGGCGGGAATGACGGCTTTGTACACCGTCAGTTTCGGCGAGGTGTAGGCGGTTTTGAGCAGACAGTACGTCGCTCCCGTGAGCGCCGCCGACCCGTATTTGTGCACCACGTACCGGCTGCCGTCGTCGCCCTGAATCTCTTTGACCGACGAGCCATACGTGGTGAATTTCTTCACCGATCCGTCGGGCTGGCGGGCGCTGACCAGCACGGTGAGGTCTTCGGCTTTGGGGAGGCTGTACATACTGCCGCCGCCGACGGGAGCGTAGTACGGTTCGGGTTTTACAATCCGGATTTCGCCGGTATGGTCGCCCGCGTTGCGTTTGCCTTCCACCGAAACTTTTCCGGTTACGGTGTAAAACTGGTGGGCGTCCACCGCTTCGCGCAGCGTGAGGGGCCGGGTAGTCGTGGCGATCGCGCCCGCATTCGGATTGGGGTTGAGTTGCGCCAGCAAAGCCTCCAGCCGCTCGCTGTTTTTGTACACGTCCAGGCCCATCATCCCCCGCACCGTTTTGTCGATGGGTTTGTAGGCGGCCAGGTATGCCGCCGCCTGGGCGTAGTCGCCCTTGAGCAGGCTGGCCTGGGCCAGGTTGTGGTAGGCGATCCGCTTTACTTCGTTGGCTTCGCCGGGACCGGCGTAAGTGCTCAGTTTGATCCAACCCGGTAGCATCGGTTCAATGGCGGCGAGGTACGCCGTCACGCCGCCTTTTTTCGTGGCCGATTTAAGCTGATTGATCTGATCCTCGACCAGCCTCAGTTCGGGCATTTTCTTCACGTCGTCGAGGAATCCGATTTTCGACTCGACATCGGCGGTGTAGCCGAACACGCGCCCGGCAAAGGGCTTGAGGCTTTCGCTGACCGCCTTGCCCAGCAGCATCGACAACACGGCCATGCGGTTTTTTTCCAACTGCCCGCCCGTCCATTGCTTTTCGTTCGGCACCGTCACGCTGCTCAGTTTGCTGGCTTCGGCAAAAAGGGGATTGCCTGCCTGGTCGTACACGGTGGTGTGCAGGGCGATGGAGGCGTTGAGGTTGGACGCGTCGCTGGGTTCGTACTTAAATTGCTGCACGAGCGCAATCACGTGCAATTCGCCGGTGCTATCCACCTGCTTGAAGGTGCCGAAGGAAACCTTCAGCGGGGCCGCAACGCCCTCGCTGAATTCCTTGATGGCCGCCTGAGAAAGAAACGAATCCGAAATCTTGGCGCTCAACAAGGCTTTGGCGTCGAACTGCTGGAGCCGTTGCAGGGCCGGTAACGCAGGCGGCAGCGGCAACGAAAATTTAAAATTGGTGTACGCAGCTTCCTGCGCCTGGGAAAAAAGGGTACTGCCTACCAGGAAACAGGTAGCGAGGAAAAGGTGCTTCATAAAACAAGAAACGGGATTGGTGGAAGGTGAGAATGGTTTCGGCGCAATGATACTGCCCTGAACGGTGGTTTACAAACGAAGGAGAAAAAGGTAGCCGTCATGCTGAAACAAGTTCAGCATGACGAACCGAGGGTCGAAAATAGCGGGTACGGTTGTTTGCTTCAACCCAAATTCCGAAATTACCGCCCTGAACCTTTCAAAAACGGCGTTCTGGGACGTGGACTTCTCCCGCCTTGACTACGAGCGACAGAGCCGCTTTATCCTCGGAAAAGTGTTCAATTACGGCACTTGGGCCGACTTTCTGGAAATGATGCACTACTACGGGCGGGAGTGCGTCCGGGCCGAACTGGTGCAGGCGGCGTACCTAAAGAAAAAAAAGCCTTCTTTCTGTTGCCTTCTGTTCGATCTCAAACCCGAAGATTTCAACTGCTACACCGAGCGGCAGGTAAACCATCCATACTGGAACTTTTGATGGCGTTGAATGGGCTAATGGATAGGTATTCTAGGAAGAAGGAGACTTAAAAATACTTTAGCCTAAATTCCGCACCTCTGCCTTTTTCATAAATAGAATAGAGTTATTGCGACGAATGGAATAAACACTAAATTTGGGCATGATTTTTCGACTAAAAACTTAAAGACCGGACGTCAATGGCGTAGTTCCACTGGCATATTCAATTCATGATTTAACGAGGCTCAAAACTGCATTTTTAACTGAACAAAACTGGTTTGAAAACCATAATATTCAAGCGGATTTGAAATATTTGGGCCTTGACAAATCGTATGCGTTGGGTGGCATTGAGCTTCCGCATAAAAAACCGAAGGGCAAAGAATTAGGTGAAGAATAAAAATCTGAAAACCAATACCTTGGCCGCCATCGAGTGGTTGTGGAGCACTGCATCGGCGGCATGAAACGCTACCGGATTTTATCAAATTGGCTGCGGATGAATGACTTGAAGGCCTACAACCGGAAGCTGGAGGTCTGCGCTGGACTGTGGAACTTCTACATATCTTTTTGAAAAACAGGACGCAACAAGTCTAATATAATAACGTCCAAGTCAGCAAAATACGAAAGCGTTGACACCTTTCGAAAAGGTGTCAACGCTCCACTCTCACACCGCCTGCGCCTCCCGGTGAATAATCGCCTCCCGGTCCGGACCGGTGGAAATAAACCGAATCGGCAAGCCCAATCGGTCTTCCAAAAAATCGATGTACTCGGCCAGCGGCGCGGGCAGTTCGTCGTAACCGTGGAGGCCGTCGAGGGCGGTTTGCCAGCCTTTGAATCGCTTATAAATCGGCTCCACGGGCGCGTCGCAGAGGTCGTAGGGGAGTTCTTCGGTTTCGCTGCCGTCGGGCAGGCGGTAGGCGGTGCAGACGCTGATTTCGTCGAACTCATTCAGCACGTCCACTTTCATCATCACCAGTTGGCTCACGCCGTTGAGCAGGATGGCGTACTTCAACGCGGGTAAATCCAGCCAGCCGCAGCGGCGGGGGCGGCCCGTGGTGGAGCCGAATTCGCGGCCCGCCTGCCGGATGCGCTCACCGACATCGTCGTGGAGTTCGGTCGGGAAGGGACCGCTGCCCACGCGGGTGCAGTAGGCTTTGAAAATGCCGAACACCTCGCCCAGGTTGCGCGGGGCCACGCCCAGGCCGGTGCAGGCCCCGGCGGCCATCGTGGTGCTGCTCGTCACGAAGGGGTAGGATCCGAAATCCACGTCGAGCAAGGAGCCTTGCGCACCTTCGGCCAGCACGGCTTTGCCCTCGCTAAGGGCGTCGTTGACGAGGTATTCCGAATCGACCAGCGGGAAGGTTTTCAGGAATTCCACGGCCTCGAAAAAGCCCGCCTCCGCCTCCGCGAGGTTGTACTCAAATCCGTAAAAACCCAGAATCTGCTCGTGCTGGGCCACGAGGCGGCGGTATTTTTCCTCGAACTTGGGCGACAGCACATCGCCCACGCGCAGGCCCTGCCGGGAAACCTTGTCGGTGTAGGTGGGGCCGATGCCCTTGAGCGTCGAGCCGATTTTGTCGGCTCCTTTGGCCCGTTCGGAGGCGGCATCGAGCAGGCGGTGCGTCGGGACGATGAGCGAGGCTTTTTTGGAGATGAACAAATTCTGCCGCAAGTCGCCGCCGAAGCGGGCCAGGCCCTCGATTTCCCGGCGGAAAATAATCGGGTCGAGCACCACGCCGTTGCCGATGATGTTGGTCACGTCGGAGCGGAAAATGCCGGAGGGAATCTGGTGCAACACCACTTTTTCCCCGTCGAATTCGAGCGTGTGCCCGGCGTTCGGTCCGCCCTGAAAACGCGCCACGACCTGGTACTGGGGGGCCAGCACATCCACAATTTTACCTTTGCCTTCGTCGCCCCACTGGAGGCCGAGGAGTACGTCAACGTTCATAAGTTTTATTGTTTCCAGCCTGTCATCCCGACGAAGGAGGTATCTTCTGTGGTGGCCAGCCAACTACTTAAAAGTCTGGCGCAAAAGATCCCTCCTGCGCCGGGATGACAGACAAAGTTTGGTTTTTTTTTCAGGAAGCCATCGTTCCTTCAGCCAGTTCCTCCCGGTTTTCGCAGTGGTCTTTGGTGCAGGAGCCGTAAAAAATCAGGCTGTGGTGCAACACGTTGAATTGCAGCGTTTCACCCACCATGCTCTGGATGTTTTGCACGCGGGGGTCGCAGAATTCGGTGACTTTGTGGCAAATGGTGCAGATGAGGTGGTCGTGCTGGCGGCGACCGTAGCTTTTTTCGTACTGAGCCAGGTTGCGGCCAAACTGGTGGCGGGTCACGAGGTTGCACTCCACCAGCACGTCGAGCGTGTTGTACACGGTGGCGCGGCTCACCTGGTACTTTTTGTTTTTCATCGAGATGTAGAGTTCCTCCACATCAAAATGGTCGTTGCGGCTGTAAATCTCCTCCAGAATCGCGAAGCGCTCCGGGGTTTTGCGCAGCCCCTTGTTTTCGAGGTACGCCATGAAAATCTGGCGGACGGTCTCGAAGTTGGATGTGTTCAGCGGCATGGCGTGTGGTTCGATATACAAAGTAAAGGAGAAAAGGCGGAGTTTAAGGAGGAGAAAAGACCTTATCGGGTTTTTTAAACCGATAAGGTCTTCACCTTCGGCTCTCCCCAAAGCGCCGTCAGGCAGAGCAAAATCAAGGTAAACCAAACCCAGTCGGGCACGGTCCATTCCACGAACCGCCCCGCCAATTGCGACCCGGCGATCGGCCCGCTCTCTTCGGAATGCGCCTTTAAAAACTGGCTGAGTAGTCGAGTCTGCCGAACGGACGAAAATCCCCGCTCGGTTTCCTCGTACACCCCCAGCGAATCCTGTACAGGTTGCCAACCCGCCCGTCCAAACCGAAAATTTCCCTCTGCCGACCGCCCGTTGAGCGGCGAATACGCGAGCGAAACCGTGTCCTCACCCACCCGCCCGAACCGGGGCCGACCCGGCCAGTCGTTGAAGCGAAGCGTAGCGCCGAGCGGACTGAAAACCGGCGCGTCTACCACTGCGGTGGCTTGCGCCGCCGGTTGAAGTGGGGCCAGAATCGCCTGCCAGACCCGCTGGTAAGCCAGGCTGTCGCCGCTCAGTTTCAGCGGAAACGTTTCGCTCAACAAACTCAGCCCGACCGGGCCGCTGCCCCGCTGCACGGCCACCGGATAACCCGTAACCGGAAATTGGCGCAGCGAGGGAACGAAGGCGTAAGGCAAAGCCGTGAGGTTTTTGCCCACCGGAACCACGGCTTCGTTCGAGAGTTGACGCAACCGCCAACGCGTGCCCAGCGCCCGGTCGATGGCCCGGCTCTCGGCTTCGGGATTGCTGAGGTTGAAAAACAACACGGCTTTGCCTTCCGCCACGGCCCGCTTCACCACCGGATTTGCGGCGTTGCCGGGGTCGGTGAGGAGGACGTCGGGTTTGCCGCCCCGGTTAAGCCTCACTCGGCTGCTGACGTTCCGGGAAACGGTGGTGAGCAGTTCGACGGAATGCCCGGCCTGCCCCAGCCAGTCGGCCAGGGTTTTGCTTTCAAAATCGGGGTTGTCGAGCAGAAACTGGTAGCGGCGCGGCTCCGTGGGGCGGGTGAAAAACCGGAGGGTATCAAGGAGTTTTTCACCCAACACCAGTTCCATCGCCGTGCGGCCCCGCGAGAATGTTGGGAAGGTCAGTTCAAAATTAGTCAAGCCCTCGCGCAGGTTCAGGCTGTCGAGGGTGCGGTTGGCGTAGCGGAGTTTGAGAACCGTTTTTTCGGAAGAAAAAAGCCTTCCGCTCACCCGTTGAAGTTCCCCCTGCCGCAAAATGCCTTTCCATTGAATTTCCTCCACTTGGTCGGGCGCGTGGTAGGGCACCCAGCGCAAGGCCGTGCCGCTCAAGCGACTCAGAAAAGGCGTTGGAAAATCCTGTCCCAGCAGCGTCACCGCCTCAAACTCGCCCTTGAAATTTTGTGCCGTAAACCGCTCCTCCACCCCCAAACTATCCCGCACCCGATTCGCCACCGCAGCGGGTACCCCGGCTCCAACCACCAACGCCTGCCGGGCTGTGACCGGTTTTTCCCAGACGGGTTGGAGTACGAAAGCCAGCAGCAATAGCCAAAGCAGCCCGTTCAGGGCAATGCGAAGGCGTTTCCGATTCGCGGAAATCGTGGTTTTTCGGGAAAGACCCCAGACCTGCACCGCCAGCACGAGTGCCAACGCCAGGACGATGAGCCAATCGAGTGGGGTGCTGAGGGTGAAGTGGAAGGTGAGCATTTTTAAATGGTACGTGAAACGCCTGCCTTCGGCGTCATTGCGAGCGGAGGTTGAAACGGCGAGCGAAGCGAGAAGTTGAAACCGCAGCGAAGCAATCCCCTCCCGGAGACCGAGAGAGCGAAAACAGAGTACTTGCCCAAAACTATTTTGGTCTCCGGGAGGGGATTGCCGCGCTCCGGCAGCCGAACCTCGTCCGGCTGCCTCCACTCGCAATGACGGGCTTGGGGAGGCTTCGCTACGCTTACTATAGCCCCCGCCAAAACGCCCGCTCCAACCTCCGTTCGCTGCTAAACGCCGGGCCGCTGCGCTCGGCGTTCGCCGTGAGCGGGAACAGGGCGGTTTTCAGCCCCTCTTTTTCCGAAACCGACAGCGCCTTCCCGCCCGCCCATTTTTGCAGCGAACTCAACGTCGCCCAATCCGGTACCCCCCGGTCGAGGCTGCGCTCGGCCAGTACCCCGCCGAGGCGCTGCACGACGTATTTTTGGGGTGGACTCAGCGCGGTAGGTGGCCCTTCGAGGTAGCCCAGCACCACCGCCGCCAGCGGGGCGAGGCGCGGGTTGGTGTAAAGCCGTTGCTGCTCAAATGCCTCGTTCACATTTTTCAACTCCCCGGTCAGGCGCTTTTCGGCTTCCTTGATGGGAGCCGGGTCGAAGCCCGTTTTTTTAACGTAACTCCGGGCTTTCTGCTGCACGATTTTCAGGTACTCCAGGGCTTTATTTTCAAAGGGCAGGGCCTTTTCCGGCTCGTACAGCCGCAGGTGCAACTCCGATTGCCACATTTGCTCCAGGGCCATTTTCAGCAAACTCCGCGTCGATTGCTCGTAGTACGTGTTCACCTCGCCGTTGTCGTGGGCGTGGACGTACTGCTCCATCAGCGCGGCCAGCGGGTCCTGTTCCCCGGCGGGACCCTGGGCTTCGCCGTGGTCGTGGCGGTGCTCGGCGGGGTTGACGGCGGGCGCTTTCTCGGCCTCCTGCTTTTGCAGTTCTTCAATCATTTTAAACGCGAACGAGCGCGGCGCGTCTTTTTCCTGCTCGGTGTCGTGTTTGTGAACGAAGCCTTCGAGCGAACCGCCTTCGCCGCCCGCGCCGTCGCCCCCGGCGCTGCTTTCAAATTCTTCGCCCAAAAACTGCCCGTAGCGCAGCCGCAGCACTTTCTGGTCGAAACCGATTTCGTTGGAGGTGCCGTTGAAGGGCTTCGCAGGAATTTTTCCCCGTTTGGCAATCAGCTTTTCGGTGTCGATGATGATTTGCCGCTGACTCCGAAAATACTCCGGCATGGCGTTCACCGCCATCGTCGCCAGGGCCGCTTCGTCGAGTTTGGTGGTGTCTTTGTACACCAGAAAATACGTATCCGATTTGGTGAAATTCGGCTCCGGCTGCCGGTTGTCGAAAGCCGCCCAGTAGTAGTACAACTCGTCGCCGGGGGCGAACTGGAAGGCGGTCAGGTCGAGGACTTTGCTCAGGGTCGCTTCCTTGAAATTTGTCTTTCCGAGCGGAATTTTCACTTCCCGAAACTTCACTGCCTCCCCACTACCCCGCGCCAGCGTGGCGACAAGGAAGGCGTAACTCACCCGGAAATCATCGGAGAATTTCGCGGAAATCGAAAGTTGTTTTTTGTCGTTCAGGCGGTGAAACCGGTACAGTTCCTTGTCCGTCGGCTCGATTTTCGGGGCCAAATCGGGTTGGGCGTCGAGGCGGTAAAAATCCGACTGGTACACCAGCGAATCGTGGCCGGGCCGGTCGCGCCAGTGCGCCTGAAGCGCGTAGAGGCCGGAGGCCAGCAGGCGGTCGCGGTGCTCGAAGTGGGTGCCGGTTTTTTTGAAAAAAACCACCTCGCCCCGGCTGTTGGTCAGGCGAACGGAGAGGTTTCGGGAATCGCTAACTTTTACCTGCCAGGTGAGCCGCGAGCCGTTCTGCGCCGTGGCGTTGAGGTCGGTGGAGGTGCGGGCGGGCAGGCCGGTGTAGCCGGGCGGCTCGATGCGCAGCGTGGCCGATTGGAGCGAAGGCGAGCGTGGCGGGGTTTGGGGGGCGAAAAACGCCCCGCTCACCGATTTTTCAGCCCTCGGCTCTGACTGACGCAAGAGTGGCAAGCCGAGTTTTAGCCCCAGCGAAAGTACCAGCGCGAGGGCGTACCAGCGGAGGTTTTGGAAGACAAAATTCGGAATCCGAACCTGATTCAGCGTGGCGTTGAGCCGCTCGATTTGCAGTTGCTCGGCGATGTTGGGCTGCGAAACGTCGAGCAGGTGCAGGCTGTACTCGGCCTCGCCAACGGTCTGGTGAATGAGCCGGATGGCCTGCGGTTTTTTGGCCCGAAACCCGTTTTTAAGAAAAGCCCCCGTACCCAGACCAACTACCCCGGCGCTCAACGCCAGCGCGGGCGAAGCCCCCAGCGCCCCGGCCAGCAGCCAGGCCGAAAGGGCCAGCAACAGCCCCGCCAGCAGCGCGTTGGCGGTCAACTGCCGGACGACCGACGTGAGGGTGCGTTGGAGTTCGTTCATGCGTTTTTCTTCAAAGCTAATCCGCGTTCTGCTCCCACCAAACCGAGAACAAGCAGGAGTAGTGCCCGCTGGGCGGTGTTTCGCGGGCCGTCCTTCGGCTCATCCGCCCCGTTTTTTTGTTCCACGAACAACGCGGCCAGTTGCCGCTGGCTCAGGGCTTGGGCGTTGGGATTCAGGTTAAAATGCCGCACCAGCGCCTCGCCCAGCCACTCCGGCAGTTGCCCGGTCGCGACCCGTTCGGAGGTTTGGGGTGTGAGGATTTCCCCGATAAAAACCACGTTCGCTGCTTCGGAATTGCCGACTCTCCCCGACACGAAGTAGAGGGTTTGGGGCGAAGGTTTCGGCGGTTCCCGGCCGGTCAGTTCCCAGATGTAGGACGTGGCCGGATTCCGTTTTTCTTCGATTAAGAATTCCAATCCGTACACGTCCGTCAGCGCGGCCAGGGCAGCGCGGAGGGTTTGGCGTTCCGCCGGGTTGCGGGTTTCGAGCAGCACGGGTAGCGAGCCGGTGAATGCCGGGCGGGCGGCGAACCGCAGCGCCGGGGGCAGGGTTGAGATAGCGGTCAACTGGTTGGCAGCATTCACAAAAATCCGTTTCCCGCCCGCCGTTTCGAGGTAGCCCCGCGCCGGGCGGCGGCTTGAATCGAGGGCGGCGTGGAGTTGAAACGGGGCCGGGACGTACATCGCGGGAAGGCCCGCCAGACTCGCCTCGTTCAGCACGTACAGGTGGAATTCGACGCCCGGCTTAGCCAGGCGATTGATGGAGTTTTGTAAAATCAGCGGTGAAAAATCGGCTCCTGCCGGGAGTGGACTCAGGCTGTTGGCAGGTTCGGTTCCGGGATTTGCCCAAACCACGCGCTCGCCCTTTTTTAACGCGCTTTCCAATTCAAATTTGAAGTTGTCGGCCAAGAATTCGTCCGGCTGGACGAGGTGGATTTTTTGCAAAACCGCTGCTTCTTTTTTTTCCTGAAAACGCGGCTGACTCAGCAGCAATGCCAGCGCCAGCAGCGCGAGGCAGCGCAACAGCAGCAGCAGCAGGTTGTCGAACCGTAGCCCCCGCTGCGGTTGCTGGTCTTTCTCGCTCAACCACTGGCTGGCCGCCCACGGCAACGGCTGGCCCCGCTTCTGGTGCCAGAAGTGAATCAGAATCGGGATGGCAACGGTTAGCGCGGCCCAGAGAAAGTGTGGTTTTACAAACTCCATCAACCTGTTTTTTTTGGTCTTCTATCCCCATCACTGTCATCCCGAACCCAGTGAGGGACCTCGTTGGGGTGCCGAGTAACCGGTTGTTGGCGAACGCTGGGTTACCGACCAGCTATTCGGTAGTCCAACAAGGTCCTTCGCTGCGCTCAGGATGACAGCGGTGTAGGAATTTACCCCCACCTCCGCCCCGCCAAAAAACCCCGCAACACCGCCGCGACTGGCTCGCTCAAATTGGCCCGCAGGAGTTGGACGTGCGGGATGCGCAGGGCTTCGTCCAACCAGGCGAGGTAGGCGGTGGCGGCTTGCTGGACTTGCGCCTTCACCGTTTCGGCCTGCACTTCCAACTCCTGCCCCGTTTCCAAATCCTGAAAGCGATAAAAGCCGCGTAGGTCGAAGTTCAGCTCCTGTTCGCCCAGCACCTGAAAAATAACGATTTCGCGCCGGGGGCTGGCGACGCTTTGGATGAAACGCAGCCATTCGTCGTCCACTTGCAGGAAATCGGAGGCCAGCACGAGCAAATCTTTGGTTCGGGAATGAAACTCCGGGAAGCGGTTGGCCCCCTCGGTTTGCCACGTTCCGGTGGCTTCGGCGGTTTGCAGGGTGTGCAGAATTTTCTGAAAGGCCTGCTTCCCGGCGGGCACCAGCGCCCGCACGGCCCCGTGTTGCAGGCCGTACAAACTCATCTGGTCGCTCTGCCGGTAGCCGAGGTAAGCCAGCGAGGCGAGCAGAATTTTGGCGTAGTCCAATCGACTGAGGCCCGCCTCGGCGTAGTTCATCGAGCCGGACAAATCGAGGACGAAGCGCAGGTTGAGGTTGCTCTCCGTGGCCGACTCGCGGACGAGGTGTTTTTCGGTTTGGGCGAAACGCTTCCAGTCGATGCGCTTGGGGTCGTCGCCGGGGCTGTAGTGCCGGTACTGCTCAAACTCCACCCCCGCCCCCGTCCGTCGGCTGGCGTGGATGCCCAGCAACAGTTCGTCGCTAACCAGTTTCCCGGCCAGTTGGAGGTTGTTGAGTTTAACGAGGTCGGTGGCGAGGTGCATGGTCGTGGTGAAACCTCACCCCCGGCCCCTCTCCTACTGAGAGGGGAGCAAAGTCACCCCTCTCAGCAGGAGAGGGGCCGGGGGTGAGGTACTTTACATTTTTTTCAAAACCTCCCCAATCACCCCATCCGTCGTAATCCCCTCGGCGTCGGCGCGGAAATTGAGGGCGATGCGGTGGCGGAGGATGGGGTAGGCGAGGGTCTGGATGTCTTCGGGAAGGACCGAAAAGCGCCCATGCAACACCGCCCGCGCTTTGGCGCAGAGCACCAGCGCCTGCCCGGCGCGGGGACCGGCACCCCAGTCGCACCACTGCCGGACGTACTCCGAGGGACTGCCGGCCGGCCGCGTGGCCCGCACGAGGCGGTTGATGCGGTCGATGAGTTCGTCGCTGATAGGCACCTGGCGGGTGAGGGTTTGCAGGTCCAGGATTTCCCGGTCGTTGAGCACGGGCAATACCTGCGGGCGGGCGGTGCCGGTGGTGCTTTTGAGCACGTCCAGCTCTTCGCGCTCGGAAGGATAGAACAGTTTGATGTACAGCAAAAAGCGGTCGAGTTGGGCTTCGGGCAGCGGGTAGGTGCCGGCCTGTTCGATGGGGTTTTGGGTGGCGATGAGCAGGAAGGGCCGGGGCAGTTCGTAGTCACTGCCCGCGTAAGTCACCTTTCCTTCCTGCATGGCTTCGAGTAGGGCGGCCTGGGTTTTGGGCGGGGTGCGGTTGATTTCGTCGGCCAGCACGACGTTGGCGAAGAGCGGGCCTTGGTTGAATTTGAAAAACTTCTTGCCCGTTTCGTGGTCTTCCTCCAGAATTTCGGTGCCCACGATGTCGCCGGGCATCAGGTCGGGGGTAAACTGGATGCGTTTGAAACTCATCTCCAGCGCGTCGGCGGCGGTGCGGACCATCAGCGTTTTCGCCAGGCCCGGCACGCCTTCGAGCAGGCAGTGCCCGCCCGCCAGGAGCGCAATCAGGATTTCTTCGATGGCCTCCCGCTGCCCGACGATGACTTTCCCGATTTCGGTTTTGAGTTGAGGAAGCTTGGCGACGAGGGTTTTGTAGTGGTTTAAATCAGGGGTTTCCAATGGGTTAGACCGTTAGTGCGTAGGTGATGATGTTGACGCCGAATTTGGTGTTGTCTTCGGCCAGAAAGCGTTTGTTCCGAAAATCATAATCCCACTCGCAGCCGTAATCCTTGTTGCTGTACAACACGCCGATGCGGCCGTTGACGAGGATGGCCTTGAGGTAATCGTGGACGAGGTCATCGCCCCAGCCGTTCAACTCGAAGGAGGTGGTCGGCGGGCCGTCTTCAAACTTGAAAAAACAGGTGTAGAGCGGGTGGGTATTCGAAATTTTCTGCAAGGCCTTCGGCCCAAAGGTACGGGCCATTTCCTGCTCGAACGACTTGGCAAACAAGCCGTCGAGGTCGTGGTTGCAGTCGTCGGCGAAGACGAAGCCGCCGTTTTGCACGTAGCGCCGGAAGTGCTCGCGCTCCTGACTCGAAAACTCGACCAGTTTGTGCCCGCTCAGGTAGCAAAACGGACTTTTGAACAACTCCGGGCTACTCAGCAGCACCACTTTCTCCTTCTGGTCCACCGGAATCGTGGTGTACTCCACCAGCGAATGCAGTAGGTTGGAGGGCATCCGCTGGTCGGTGTCCCAATCGCCGGAGGTGTACTGAATGCGGGTGAAGAAGAAGGGTTTCAAAGGAGATGAAGTGTATCGGCGCGTCGTCAATCTGAAGAAGCTGATTTGCTCTCCAACTCCGCACGCCATTGAAATAGTTCTTCCGTCGAGACCGCGTTCATGTACCCTTTCGCCCGAATGCCTTTCAGCAGTTTTCGGTCTCCAGTCCAGAGTTTACAGTTCATAAATTCGGTCAACGCGACAAAGGCGATGTCGTCCATATCGACATCACGAACGAAAAAGAGCGCCCGTTGCCAGAACTCAAACGGGATAATTTCTTCCGAAATGAACTGGAGAGGCAACAAAACCTGATGGTCTACTTCGGCAAATTCAACTTCGCCGTAGTTCGATAACGCCAGGAGTTTGTCTCGGTGATTATCGATTTCTTCCCGTAGTAAGTGACACGGGTAGAACTCAAACGTACCCGACGAGGTGAGCAGCAAATCGGCAATTTGGCTGTCGGTGTTCAGGATGGCACTGAACACGACGTTCGTGTCAACTACGATTTTCACGGTTTGCCGAACCGGTTTGCGTTCCGTAACCACCAGTTTTTGTTGATTTCGGAGGCCATTTCATCCACCTGGTCTTGCGAAACCTGACTTTTGGTCGAAATTTCCTGGTAACTAAGCAAGTTCAGTACCCGTTGCAGACCGTCCACGTTGACCGTCGCCGGGAGGGTGATGATGACTTCGGTATCGGTTCGTTGGATGGTCATGGTGTCTTTGATTAAGTGTCCCTGTCGTGTCTGGACAAAGATAACCCGTCGGTTTACGAAAAACACCAGCAGTTCAGAAGCCGCCACAACCGTCAAAATAAAAAAGCCTGCCCTTCCAACGCTTCAGCGCCCAACCGGGTCTGTCTAAAAAAATGAACCTCAAAAACCCTAACCCCATGCGACTGCTCCTGTTTACTACCTGTTTCGCGTTGGCAAGTCTCGTCGGAGTGGGTCAGAAAAGCCGGTTTTCCGTTGGGTTGAAAGCGGGTATCGGCATTTCGGGAACCACGCGGAAGGAAGTTCTCGAAAACAACCCGCCCCAGTCGGTCCTGACCGATCGGTATTCTCAACGACTGAGTTACGCAGCGGGTTTGCGAGCCGGGTACCGGCTGAACCGCCGCTTTGCTATCGCTCTCGACATCGAAGGCCAATTTCTGCGCGACGATCGCATCCGGCAGTTGGAATTTATCGCCAAAGGCGGCGAGCGAACGTTAAACGTCAATCTTTACAACAACGAATTTTACCGGCTTCAATTCCCCGTCACCCTCCGGTACGACGTGTGGCAGGGCAAAAAATCCGCGCTTTACTGGCGGGGCGGCTTCCAATACGCCCGACTACTCAAGGCCCACACCGAGCGCGGCGTAGCATTTCGATCCTCCCCACCTTTCACGGGTGACGTGCCCCTCGACATCCCTGCCAACCGCCCCATTCGCTCGTCGCTGCAACCCGTGGCGGGCCTGGGCTGGCAATTCAACCGTACCTTGGCGCTGGAACTGACCGGGCAGTTTGGCCGAAAACTTCGCTACGACCTGTTCGACCCCGGCGCCACGTTCGTTTTGCCGCCCACCGACTTCTCCTGGGCCGCTCGGAGTGTGTTGCTAAACGTGGTAGTTTCGTTTGGCAAACCCTGACCAACCACTGCTCGTCAACCCAGGCAATCCCCCAACGTCTGAATGTATTTTTCAGCAAAAGCCTCCACCTCTTTGGCTCGGTACTGCAAAATGTAACGGGGGTGGTCGAGGGTAAGGATGCGGTCAAAAAACCCTTGCTCGTCGTTGAGGCGCTGGAAGTACCGCTCGTTTTTCCGGCCCAGGCACACGGCCACCCGGCGGTGTGCCCCGAACTGAAGTTGCTGGCGCAGCGATTCGGTGATGATGGGCCAAAGGGCTTCGGTTGTGGTGCGGTCGTCGTAGTAGTTGTAGTTTTTGCCGTCTTTGACCAGCGCCAGCGGGTAAAGCGAGGAAAGAAAAAAACGCCCGTAAAACGTCGCCGCTCCCCCAAACGCTTCGACGATTCGGTAAATAAACCGGCTCGACAGTTCGGGACGGTTCGCCGCTGCGATCGGTGGCAACTCGTTGGCGATGCCGCAGTGCGCGACCAGGGCCTGGGGCGTGGTGAACGAAATACCCGTTACGCCCGCCCCGTAGCGCCCTGGATTGATGCCCAGCACGTACACGCGGGGGGCGGTATTGGCGTAAAATTTTTGGTAAAATTGGGTCACCACCGCCTGGACTTCGGGCCGGAGGTAGGGATTCATCGCGGAAACGCCGGGCGGCAGGCCAGTGGGTTCGGTCAGGTGGAGGTAGTAATCGAGGGCGCGGTCGGCGAAGGTGGGGGGCATGAAACGGGGTTGGGTTTGAGAGAAACGGGTGCTGCGCTTCTAAACTAAAGTTACACCACGTCTGCCTGCACGTCATTGCGAGCGGAGGGTGAAAATTTGAGTGAAACGATAATTTTCACCCGGAGCGAAGCAATCCCCTCCCGAAGACCAAACGGTTCGTCGTACGGTAGTCCCGATAGCTATCGGGAGGCAAGTACTCAGCTTTAGCTATCTTGGTCTTCGGAAGGGGATTGCTTCGCTCCGGTGTCCAGCTCTCGCTTCGCTTGTGCTGGACACCGGAGCGAAGCAATGACGGGGTGGGCAGGCGTGGCGTAGCTTCCGTTCTAAAAGTACCCGAAATTTTTAATCGCTGGCAAACGCGGATGTCCAGGTTTCACGCCACCCCGCTTCGACTTCACTCCCCAAAACCCGCACTTCGTCGGAAATCCCTCCCGCCGCGCCCGGCCAGCCGCCACTTTTGACGCAGGTTTTCAATCCCCGCGTCATGAAACGTTTTCTACTCCTCCTCGCCCTGCTGCCCGCCGCTGCCCTCGGCCAAACGGCAGTGATCGGAAAAATCACCGACGCCAAAAACCGCCCCCTGCCCGGTGCCAACGTATTCCTGAAAGGCACCTACGACGGCACCTCATCCGACTCCACCGGGGCATTCCGGTTTTCGACTTCAGAAAAAGATACCGCTACGCTGGTCGTCAGTTTCGTGGGCTACGAACCGGTTGAGAAAAAAATCATCCTGAGCGGTGCGGAGGTTTTTTTTACCGTAAAACTCCGCGAAGTCGCCAGTGAACTGAATACGGTGATCATCACCGCTGGCTCGTTCGAGGCCTCCGACGAGAAAAAAATGACGATGCTCAAGCCGCTCGACATCGTGACCACCGCCGGGGCCGGGGCCGACATCACCGGCGTGATGCAACTCCTGCCCGGTGCCCAGCGCAACGGCGAAGCCACCGGCCTGTTTGTGCGCGGCGGCGACGCTTCCGAAACGAAAGTGGTCATGGATGGCCTCATCGTGCAGAATCCCTTCGGTTCGCAGGCGCCCGATTTGGCTTCGCGGGGGCGGTTCAACCCCTTCCAGTTCAAAGGCACTTCGTTCAGCACGGGCGGCTACTCGGCCCAGTACGGGCAGGCGCTGAGTAGCGTGCTGCTGCTCAACACCACCGACAAGGGCAGCAACAACGGCCTGGGTGTGAACCTCAACCTCATCAGCGCCGCCCTCAACTACGACGTAGCCACCGAAAAATCCTCCCTCTCGGCGGTGGGCTACTACGGCAACCTGGCCCCGCTGTTCAAGATTGTCCCCCAAAACGTCACCTGGACGAAGATGCCCGAATTCAGCGGCGCCTCGCTCACCCACCGCTACCGGCCCACCAAAAATGGCTTGCTCAAAACCTACGCGATGTTTCAGGGCGCGAACCTCGGTTTGCGCTACCCCAACGCCGAAAACGGCTTCGGCTCCAGCGGCTTTGGCCTGAAAAACGCCAACTTTTTTGGCAACAGCACCTACGCTGATTCCTGGGCCGAAGGGCATTGGCTGCTCCAGGCAGGCGTGTCCTTCGGCAACAACCGCGATGACATCCGGCTCGACACCACGCGCTTCGTCCGCAACGAAGCGCGCCTCCACGGGCGGGCCGTGCTGACGCGGGTGTTCGGGGTCAACTCGCTGCTCTTCGGCGCGGAAGCCTCCACGGTGGGTTACCGCTACGGGGCGCAAAGCGGCAATTCGCTGCGCGAAAACTACGGGGCGCTTTTCGTTGAAACCGAACTGTACGTGACCCGCGCCCTGGCCGCCCGCCTGGGGATTCGCGGCGAAACGAGTTCGCTGGTGGGCGGGGGGAATCTGGCCCCGCGCCTGTCGCTGGCCTACAAAACGGGACCATTCAGCCAAGTGTCGCTGGGGGCGGGGCAGTTTTACCAGACGCCTAATTTTCAGTATTTCTACCAAAATCGCCAACCCGGTTTCGAGCGCGCCGACCACCTGATTGTCAACTACCAGCGCATCCGTACCAAGCGCACGCTGCGGGCCGAGGTTTTTTACAAAAACTACGCCCAACTGGTGCGGGAGTTTACGGGCGAGGCCGGTTCGACGGGGCGCTTCGACGCCACGCCCAACCGCTACCCCTGGGGCCGGGTGGACAACTCCGGGAGCGGCTACGCCCAGGGTTTCGACGTGTTTTTCCGTGACCAAAAAACCATTAAAAACGGCGATTACTGGCTCACGTACAGCTACCTCGACTCGAAGCGGTTGTTCCAGAATTACCTCGCCGAAGCCACGCCCACCTTCGCCTCGACCCACAACCTGAGCGCGATTTACAAGCAGTTTCTCACCAAACTCAGCACCAGCCTAAGCGCTACCTACACCTACACCAGCGGGCGGCCCTACTACAACCCCAACAACCCCGTTTTCCTGGCCGACCGCACGCCCGCCGTTCACAACCTGAGCCTGTCGGCGGCGTACCTGACCAAGCTCAAGGGCAATTTTCTGGTCATCTACGCCTCGCTCGACAACCTGCTCAACACCCGCAACGTGTACACCTACCGCTACGCCGCCGACGGCCAAACCCGCACCGCCATCGGTCCGGCCAACTACCGGAGCTTTTTCATCGGATGCAGCCTGAGTTTGTCGAAAAAGGCGGAGAAGCCGGAGGATTTTAAGTCGTTGAAAGTTGAGAATTGAAAGTTAAGAATTGAAATTTTTCTGCTTTCAAACCCGTCAACTCGCACTCAACAAAACCCTGGATTTTCACTTTCAATTTTCAACTTTTCACTTTCAACTTACCCCATGAAAACCCTTTTCCTTGCCCTCGCCCTGCTCGTTTCCTTCGCTGCCGTGGCCCAAACCCCCGCCGAACCGAACGCCAAATTCACTACCGCCATGACCGCCACGCTGGAGAAGATGAAAGCGGCCAAAGGCCCCGACGATTTTCTGGCCACTGCCAACCAGTTGGAGCGCATCGCCGCCGCCGAGCCGAAAGAATGGCTGGCCCCGTACTGGGGCGCCTACGCTTACGTGATTCTGGCCTGGATAGCCACCGGCCAGGGCGACAAAATGGACGGGTATTTGGAAAAAGCCGAAAGCCTGCTGGCGAACGCCGAAAAAATCAACGCCAACGACGAAACCGCCACGCTGGGGGCCTACATCGCCCAGGCCCGGATGATGGTAGACCCGCAAAGCCGCTGGCAAACCTACGGCCCGAAGGCCAGCGAGGGCATCGCCAAAGCCAAAAGCCTGAACCCGGCCAATCCCCGCCCGTACTTTCTAGAGGGCCAGTCGCTGCTCTACACGCCGGAGCAATTCGGAGGCGGAAAAGCCGTGGCCTGCCCGGTGTTGAAACAAGCCGCCGAGAAATTTGCTACCTTCAAACCCGCCAGCCCCATCGCCCCCAACTGGGACGAAGAGCGTCTGAAAACCCTGCTGGCCGAGTGCGCGAAATGAGTTTACAGTTTTCGGTTTAAAGTTTTCAGTTTTGAATTTCAACCGCAGCAGCGGACCGCTGAAAACTCTAAATCGAAAACTGTAAACTGAAAACTGTAAACTGCCCATGAACTCCCCCCTCCGCAACTCCTTCATTTTCTGGCCGCTGGTCGCGCTGATTTCATTTCTGTTCGTGCAGGGACTGAGCGGGGTGGTGTACTTTGCCACCGAACTCCTCACCCCCATCAACCTGCCGAAGGGCGTTGCCCTCGGGGTGGTGTTGAGCAATTGGTCGGGGGTGCTGGCGGTGCTGACGGTGGTGGTGCCGATGTACGTTTGGCGGCACCAGCGCCCGGCCTGGAAGTGGTACGCACAGGTGACGTTTCGGCAAACCACCTGGCGGCACTACGCCCTGATCGCGCTCCTGACGCTGGTGGTGTACGTGCTTTTTCAGTTCGTCGTGGGGTATTTGTACTGGTCTAAGTACTATCAATCCATGCCGGAAGGCCAGCGGGAAACGGGGTTCAATCCTTTTTACCTGCTGCCGCCCCTCGTCACGGCCTGCCTCCTCTACTACTGGCTCACCCGCGAGCGCTTCCAAACGGTGCGGTTCTGGGAACAAGAGGCTCAGATGCTGAAGCTAAACGAACTGAAAACCCGCGCTGAACTCGACGCGCTCCAGGCCAAAATCAACCCGCATTTTCTGTACAACGCCCTCAATTCCATCGCCAGCCTCGTTCACCTCGACCCCGACAAGGCCGAGGAAATGACCCTGCTGCTCTCGAAGTTTTTCCGGTACAGCACGGCGGCGAAAAGCCAGTACCACGACAGCGTCGAGCACGAACTGGAGTTGGTAAGCACTTACCTCGACGTGGAAAAAGTGCGCTTCGACGAGCGCCTCAGCTACGCCATCGAACTGGAAGACGAAGGGCTACGCGAGGCCCTCATCCCGCGTTTTTTACTGCAACCGCTGGTGGAAAACGCCATCAAACACGGCATCTCGAAGCGGGCGGGAGAAGGAAAAATCCGGCTCGTTATCGGGCGCGAAGGCAATCAACTCGCGCTGCGCCTGCACGACAACGGCCCGCCCTTTCCCGAAACCCTCCAGGGTGGTTACGGTCTGCAAAGCATCCGCGACAAACTGCGCTTGCTCGGCGGCGAAGGGGCCAGCCTCGAGCTCGTCAACGGCCCCGACAAACACGTGCGGGTGGTGCTGACGGCGCAGGAAGTTGAAAAAAGTTTGAGGTTGGAAGGTTTGAGAGTTTAAAAGAGCAACCGAAGCTGTTTAGGATTGGTCAAAAAGGGAATTGTCATGGCTCCGGCCACTCGGCCCGACAAAGGCTTGTCATCCCGACGAAGGAGGGATCTCGTTGGCCGTTCAAACCCATTGCCGATAGTCGGGTGTTCGGCACCCCAACGAGATCCCTCCTTCGTCGGGATGACAACAGGGTGTAAAATTTTGAACAGATTTATCGTCAAACCATGCTTTTCAAAACCCTCCTCATCGACGACGAAAAACTGGCGCTCAACCGCCTCGAACGGCTGCTTTCGCGCCACCCGGACACATTTGAAATCGTGGGCACGGCCAGCAACGGGGCCGAAGGGTTGGTGCAAATCGAAAAACTTGCGCCCGATTTGATTTTTCTCGACATCGAAATGCCCGTCCTCACCGGTTTCGAGATGCTCGCCCGGCTCGGCAGCGTGGCCCCGCTGGTGGTCTTTGCCACGGCCTACGATGCCTACGCGATTCGGGCGTTCGAGGAAAATTCAATCGATTATCTTCTGAAACCCATCGAAGAGGAGCGCTTGCTGAAAACAATCCAGAAACTCCAGACCGCGCAAAAAAACGCCGGAAACGGGTTTTCCGAAAACCTCGTCCGGTTGCTCGAACAAATGCAGCCCAAAGCCCCGGAACTCACCTCAATCTCGGTGAAATCGGGTCACAAAATCCTGCTGCTGCCCCTCGACGAAGTGAGCCACTTCGAGGCCGACGATAAGTACGTTTTCCTGATGACCACCGAAGGGCAAAAATACCTGACCAATTACACCCTCGCCACGCTCGAAGCTCGCTTACCGGCCCGGTTTCTGCGGGTGAGCCGGTCGGTGATTGTGAACAAAAACGGGATTAAAGAACTCGAAAAACACTTTAGCGGGCGGTACTTGATCACCCTCCGCGACAAGCCGCAGACCCGCGTACAAACCGGACAGTCGTTCTCGGAAAACATCCGGGCGTTGCTTGAAATTTGACCTATTTTACGAAAAGGCTGGCCCTTTGGCAGGTTTGATTGGATTTTTACGCGGAAAACACTAGGTTTAGCGTTTCAATCCCGCCCCATCCGACCAGATTTTATGTTGCGTTGGTTTCCCATGCTTTGGCTAGGGGCGTTGTGCGCCCTCCTGTCCGGCGGACTTTTGCTCAACGTCCATTCCGGTTTGGAGCGGATCGGAGCCGGGCATTCTACCGGTCATCCAAACGACACCAAGCCGGCTTACACTAGCCGTTTTCCCGGCATCGATACCACCAAACGCGGCAATAACCAAGCCGTGCTGCTGGCTCGTAAAGGCAACTTCAAAGCGGCCCGCCCGATGCTCCTCCGCCTCGGCACCAGCAACGACACCGTGCGCTACAACTTGGCGCTCATCGAACTCCAGCTCCGACATGCCGAGCGGGCGGCGCAGTTGTTTCGCAGCGCGCCCGGTTTTGCATTGGCTTCGTTCAACCTGGGCGTGGCCGAATGCATGAAGGGCGACTACGAAAACGGCCTGCTCGACCTGGCCACGGCCCCCCACACCTCCGCTACCTCCGACAAACTGGCCTACAACAAGGGCCTGGCTCACCTGCGCCTCAGCGCCCTTGACGGACGCAACGCCGTAGGCCAGGCCGAGCAACTCTTTCGCGATGCCGCCCGGATGAACCCCGGCGAACTGCGCTACCGCACCGCCCGGGGCGACGCGCTCATGATCCAGAAACGCTACGACGAAGCCCTCAAACACTACCGCCAGGCCCTCGACGAAACCAGCCACCCGGTGTTGTACGCCCAGATGGGCCAGGCCACGCTGGCCCTGGGCAAGTACGAAGAAGCCATCGAATTTTTTGAAACGTACCTGGGATCGTCCGACCGCAGCCGTCACCTGAGTGCCCTGCTGGGCTTGGGTCACGCCTACTATCGGCTGAAAGCCTACCCGCAGGCGCTGATGCAGTACCAGAAAGCCGTGAAACTCGACGGCCGTTGCGTGCGCGCCCACGTGAGCCTGGCCAACGTGCTCTGTAGCCAGCAAAAGTACCTGGCCGCCGCCCACGCTTACGACGCGGCCCTGCACCTCGATTCGACCGACCAACGCGCCCACCTGGGCCGGGCCGTGACGGCCTTCCGGACGGGCGAATACCAAGCCGCCGTGACGCACTTCCGGCGGGCGGGCGAGGCCATCGACCCCCGCAACCGTGAACACTTCGATTTTTTCGTCAGCCAGGGCTTCAGCATTCTGCGGGCGGGCGGGCGCGGGCAGGATGCCGAACCACACTTTCAGACGGCCCTGAAACTCAACAACAAAAGTCCCGTTGCCTACGCGGGCCTGAGCGAGGCACACATTCGGGCCAACAGCTTCCCGGCGGCGCTTCAGTACGCCGAACTGGCCCTCAAACGCGACGAAGGCAACGATCACCTGCTTACCAACCGGGGCAACCTGTTTTTTAAATTCGAGGAGTTCGACAAAGCCCACGAAGCCTACCGCCGGGCGGCGGCCCGCAACCCTCGCAACCTCAACGCCTTCAACGGCATTGGCTATACGCTGATGGAACTCGATCGCCTCGACGAGGCCCGGCGGATTTATGATAGCCTCATTGCCCGCAACCCGAAAGCGTTTCTGTTTAATAACCGGGGCATGGTGAAGTCGTACCTAGGGGTGCGGAGCGAAAAAGCGAAAGATGTTCGTGCCGGGCAAAACTACTACCACCTCGCGCTGAAGGATTACCAGACAGCCCAGGAAATGGGCTCCGTCCGCGAGGCGTACAACAACGCGGGCAACGTGTACAAAACCATCCGGGAGTTTGACAAAGCTATAACCAGCTACCAGGCGCACCTCGATAAATCGGCGATCAACAACCTGGGCGTCATGTTTGCTAACGCAGGCAATCCGAAGTTCTCGCAACATTACCTCAACATTGCCGTAAAAATCGATTCGGGCAACTTCGTGCCCCTCTACAACCGATACCGGTTATGCCAGGAATCGTTTCCCGACCTGCTCGCTTCGCGCAGCGACATCCGGGAAGCTGGACGGCTCCGGCAACTGGTTCCGAATAATTCGGTAGCCTGGAAATACAGCCTCGATGGGTACGTTACGGTTTACCTGCCCAAATACGAGTGGGATAAATACGAATTTCCCGGCGACCACTTCTTTCCGGTGCAGCCCGAAACCACCGAGCAGAACGATTTTCTGCCCGTGCTCGATTTTGTGGAAATGCCTTACGAAACCAAAGCCCTTCCCCAACCCCCCACCTACGCTCGAATGAAGGTGAAGCACCTTCGCGGCGGTATCCGTCGCACGGGCCGCTGGGGAAGTACAAAATGCCCGTAAGGCCAGAAACTTCTCTGCTTCGATTGATGAATACGATTGAAATGCGAGACTGCAAAAAATCGTAAAGCAGCGGCGGACCATCCCGTAACTCATTGCAGCTTCGCGCCCGCCGCCCCGAAATCGAGCGCAAGACCGGGGGCTTGTTTCACGCTCACGTCGCGCAGCGTAACGCGCAGTTTTTCCGTTTTCCAGATGCTCTGCTTGCCGTCGTGGCTGGGTTCGCCGTACTGCTGGGTCAGGTGAGCACGGAGTTCGTTGAGCAACGTAGTCACCTCCGACGGCTCGTTCAGAAACACGTCGACGTGGATGGATTCTACCCGGCCCTGGGTGTTGGTGCGGTAGAGCACGTCGGCAAATTCGTCCTCGTTGCCTTCCACGAAGTATTCGGTAAATCCCTTGTAAGTCGTGCTGTCTTCGGCCAGCGGAGCCGTTTCGGTGCTGGTCACTTGCCCGACCGAATCGCCGAGGCGGACTCCGCGCAATAAGCCGCCGCGTTCGGGCCGCAGAATTTTTTGCAACGTGGCCGAAAGCGGCGCTCCGGCGGAAGTACGGTTGACCGAATCCGCCGTGGAAAGTGAATCGATGGCGGGCTGGCGGGTTTCGGGCTGAGAATTACAGGCACTCAGCCAGGCGGCGAGGCCAATCCAGAACAGGCTAGTTTTCACGGTGGGTGGGGCGGTTGATTTTGGGATAAAACTACGAAAAAGAGAGAATAGAGTAGAAAGATGAGAGCAGAGGGACTAAAGAAGTGTAGCCTCTGACCGCTTGTCTTTTCTCTCTGCTCTCATCTCTCTACTCGCTCTAAAAATTGTCTTACCGCCCCCAGGAAGTCCTCCGGGGCTTCGGTCATGCCCGAATGCCCGACGCCTTCCAGCACCAGTTCCTGGGATTGAGCCGGTAGTTTTACTTGTTCCAGTGAATCCTCCGGCGAAACACTGCGGTCGGCCAGGCCGATGACGAAGAGCACCGGGAACGACGCTTTTTCGAGCACCGCCCGGCGGTCGGGGCGCTGGCGCATGGCGTTCATCCCGGCTACCAGCGCCTCGGTGGGCAGGTTTTTTACCGTTTCGTGGTGGGTAGCCAGCACCTCCGGGTACTGCTGGGCGAACGAGTCGGCGTACATATTCGGAATGAACTCCTCCAGAAACGCCACCGGGCCTTTTGCTTCGATGGCCTTTACGCTGGCGAGGCGTTTTTGCTTGCGTTCCTCCGAGTCGGCGTAGGCCGTGGAGTGGGCCAGGCCGAGGCCGGTCAACTTCGCCGGGTAGCGCTCGGCGAAAGCCAGGGCGATGTACCCGCCCATCGAATGCCCGATGAGCACCACCGGACCCGTTTGGCGGGCATCGAGCCAATCGCGGAGCCAGTCGGCGTAGGCTTCCACCGTGGGCAGGGCCAGGTCGGCGTAGTCAGGTGTAAAACAGTGGTTTTCAAACGCCAACGCCTCCGTCAGGTTGGCCCAGACGGAGGCGTTTTCGCCGAAACCGTGCAGAAAAACAACGGTTTGCATACGCAACAGCTTGAAATTATTTTTGAACGCGACCCGAAAAACGGGAATATTTTTCAACAGATTCAAATAGAATAGGTCAGGCTTGGTTGATTAGCCCGATGACTATGAAAACCCCGCCGACCACGAGTGCGACGATACCAGGAACCCGCAGGCCGGGAATTAACAGAAGAATTAGACCGGCAATGGCCAGAATTAACCCGATCTTGATATCGCGGTTCAACGCCTGGGTGCTCTCCCCCTTTTTTTCTTTCGTAATCTGCTTGTTAATTTTTTTCAAAACCATTTTCGAGACGGTTTTTTCGACAAAGGTCATTTTCTGGACTGCGCCGCTCGTTTTTTGAGTCACCGTGGCTTTTTCGAGCACTGTTGTCAGTTGCGCCACGCGGCGTTCGTACTTCGTTCCTTTTGCGGCTGCAACGAGTTTCTCAGCGGCACTGGCCGTCAACGCGGGAACTTCGACGGGCGAGGCGGGCGATGCTTCGGCGGTTTCAGGTGCTACGCTTGCTGGTTGGGCGCTTTCAGCGGGCGGCGTTACCGCGCGGGGCGTGGCGCGGGCAACCGGCTCGTGGTGCGAAGGCATGAAGCCGCCGATTTGCTGACGCTGGCAGGAAGCTAGGCCCATCATGGGAATCAGAACGGCGAGGTACAATTTGGTTGACATGGACTGAACAGGTTTGGGTAAACGAAGAAGAAAACAAGCGGAGAAATAATCGCGTGGATACGCCCCTATCTAGCGGCCTGGTTGAGCAGCCCAATCAGTAAAAACGCCACGCCGAGCACCGCCGCGATGACGACGTACACGTTTCCGACGGCCAGCAGGGCCAGAATCAGCGCCACCGCCAGCAGCAGAATGCCCAAGCCAATGTTGCTGTCGAGGCGCTGGGTCGCTTCCCCGCGTTTGGCTTTCGCCACCTGCCGGTTCAGCTTTTTAGTAACGGCTTTGACGACGGCTTTTTCGGCAAAATTGAGTTGGCGCGGGGCCGAGTTGAGTTGAGGCGCGGCATTGGCCCGGTCGATCGCGGCTTTCAGGCGGTTGGCACGGGCCTCGTGGCGGGTGCCTTTGGCCGAAGCCACCAGTTGATCACTGACGCTGGCCACGGGTGCTGGCTGAGCCGGAACTACGTCGGGCGAAAGGAAAAAAGCGGTGGGTACCGGAGCTGGGATGCCGGCCTCGGTAGGAACGACCGGTGCCGTTTGGGCGCGCGCGACCGGCTCGTGGTGCGAGGCTTGAAAACCTCCGATTTGTTGGCGTTGGCAACCGCTCAGGGCCACCGCGCCGAGTAGCAGAAAAACGTAGAGTTTGTTGAACATGAATTGAATGGATGAAGCGACTGAAACTGTCAGCCCCTCTCGCAAAAATTCATGCCAATCAGGGAAGGAGCGAGGAGGGAATAGAAAAGCATTTTTTTTCTACTCCCTCCTCGCTCCTTCCCTTCAATACACCCCCACCTCCGCCAGCACGGGGCTGTCTTTGGCCGACTGGATGTTGACCCGCAGCAGGTAAGACCGCTGTTTCGGGAAGCTGACGATGCGCTTCGGGCCGATGGTGGTACCCCGCGCCACTTCCACGAATTTGTCTTTTTCCGAATCGTACACCTCCACGTTGAACGCCCGGACGCGCTGCCCGTAGGCGATGCCTTCCTGCAAAACGACTTTGTCGAATTCTTTGAAATCGTCGCCCAGTTCCAACTCAATGGAGGCCGTGCGTACTCCTGCCAGGCTGCTCCAGTACGTGTCGGGGTTGCCGTCGAGCAGGTTTTTAGCCGGAAAATCAGGGCGACTGGTGGTGGGTTTGGCGCGTTGGTTCAAGGCCAGGTTTTTTGAAAACGCCGCGTCACGCAAGGCTTTAAAGCCCACCAGACTCACCGAATCGGCGGAGTGAACCAGACCGCGCCGGTCTACGGGCAGGTTGAGGAGTAAATTTCCGCCCCGGCCCACTGAGGCGTTCCAGATGCGCATCAGTGAGTCGGGGCTTTTGACCTGGCCGTCTTCGGCAGCGTGGTAGTACCAGCCGGGACGGATGGACACGTCTACCTCCGCCGGGCACCAGAATTTTCCCTCCTCGCTTCCGGCGGCGAAGGCCTGGTAATTGGGGTCGCCGGGGTAAAATTTATCACGGTCGATATTCCCCCAGTTGGTTTCGGCGGCGAAGCCTTTTTCGTTGCCCACCCAGCGGATGTCCGGTCCGGCGTCGCTGAAAATCACGGCTTTCGGCTGGTGTTTGCGCACCGTGCCGACGAAACCCGGCCAGTCATACACCTGTTTTTTGCCGTTAGGCCCTTCGCCGTTGGCCCCGTCGAACCACACCTCGAATACGTCGCCGTAGTTGGTCAGCACTTCGGTCAGGGTATTTTTAAACACCTCGTTGTATTCCGGCGTGCCGTAGGCGGGGTGATTGCGGTCCCAGGGCGAGAGGTACACGCCAAATTTTAGCCCTTCGGCCCGGCAGGCGTCCGAGAGTTCGCGGAGTACGTCGCCCTTACCCCCGCGCCAGGGCGAATTTTTTACGGAATGTTCGCTGTAGGCCGTGGGCCAGAGGCAAAAGCCGTCGTGGTGTTTGGCCGTGAGGATGATGCCCTTCAT
The DNA here is from genome assembly GCA_964244295.1 of uncultured Cytophagales bacterium. Lineage (GTDB taxonomy): Bacteria > Bacteroidota > Bacteroidia > Cytophagales > Spirosomataceae > JAJAZB01. Next base: position 9,200 of record CAXTIG010000005.1, on the reverse strand, counting down.
GCCCGCCGCCTTGCAGGTACGCGCCCACTGCCGACAGTCGAGGGCACTGGGGTTGAAGGCCGTCGGTTGCTCCTGCCCTTCGCCCCATTCCTTGTTGGTGAAGGTATTCATGTTGAAATGCACGAAGGCGTAGTATTCCATCCGGTGCCAGGCCAGTTGCTGGGGCGAGGGCACGGGGCCGACGGGTTTTAGCGGGGCCGCATCCTGCGCCGACAGGCGGGATGTGAGCAACACCAGCAAAAAGAGCAGGCGGAAGGGGGAGGTCATGGAGGTGGAGTTTTTGAAACGAAAGGTCAAGGGCCAACTCTGGCAAAGTTCAAAACTTTGCCAGAGTTTCAACGTTTCAACGCCGAAAAGCAGTTGTTTTGTTGCTGGAAAAAGCCCCCTGACCGAATCGTCGGACCGCCCCGAAGGGAAAATTTCATACTGGTCAAAAATTTTCCCTTCGGGGCGGTCCGACGATTCGGTCAGGGGACGGTCTTTTTTTTATGTTCAATCTATCCGAAAAAATCGCCGTCGTCACTGGCGGCGGCAGTGGCATCGGGCGGGCCATTAGCGTGCTTTTCGCTCGGCAGGGTGCCCAGGTTCACATCCTCGAACTGACTGAAACCGCCGCCGCTGAAGCAGCAGCGGAAATCACGTCGGCGGATGGACAGGTAAGCGTCCACGCCTGCAACGTGGCCGACCAGGCCGCCGTGCTGGCGGTATTTGAAAGCATCGGAACGCCGCAGATCCTCGTCAACAACGCGGGCATCGCCCACATCGGCAACCTCGAAAAAACGACTGAAGCCGATTTCGACCGGATTTTTTCGGTCAACGTGAAAGGCGTTTACAACTGCCTGCTCGCCGCCGTACCGCGCATGAAAGCCGCTGGCGGGGGCGTGATCGTCAACCTGGCTTCGGTGGCCGCGCTGGTGGGCATCCCCGACCGCTTTGCCTACACGATGAGCAAGGGGGCCATTTTTTCGATGACTCAATCGGTGGCGAAAGATTACCTCAAGGCCAACATCCGCTGCAACAGCATCTCGCCCGCGCGGGTCCACACGCCGTTTGTCGATGGGTTCATTGCCAAAAATTACCCCGGCCAGGAGGCCGAAACCTTCGCCCGGCTCGAAGCCTCGCAGCCGATTGGCCGCATGGCCCGGCCCGAAGAAATCGCCGCGCTGGCGCTGTTTCTCTGCTCCGACGAAGCGGCCTTCATCACCGGATGTGATTACCCGATTGATGGGGGATTTGTGAAGTTGAATAATTAGGCCCCCGACCGACTCGTCATTGCGAGCGGAGGACACCGCCGCGGCGGACCGTCAGAACGAGCGAAGCGAGGGCTGGGGGCCGCAGCGAAGCAAATCGCAGATTCAGCGCAGCTAATCCCCCGCCGGAGACCAAGACGGTCCGTCGCACGGTAGCTCAAGCCAAGTACTTGCCCGATGCTCTTTCGGTCTCCGGCGGGGGATTGCTTCGTCGTTCGCTACGCTCTCTCCTCGCAATGACGGGTTGGGCACCATTTTACCCTGTTTTTTAAAATCTAACCTTCAAACCACCCCATGAACTCCTTCCGATTCGGCAAACGCCTCCTTTCCACCCTCGCCCTGCTCAACCTCCTCGCCTTCCATTCCGCCAAGCCCACCAAAGTCGTGTTCTTCGGCGATTCCATCACGCAGGCGGGTGTCAGCCCGACGGGCTACATCACCAAGCTGGGGCAGTTGCTCGAAAAAGAAGGGAAGAAAGCGGATTTTGAACTCGTGGGCAAAGGCATCGGCGGCAACAAAGTCTACGACCTATTTTTGCGCATGGACGAGGACGTGCTGGCCCAAAAGCCCGACGTGGTGGTGATTTGGGTGGGCGTCAACGACGTGTGGCACAAGCGTACCTACGGCACCGGCACCGACCCGGATAAATTCGTGAAGTTTTACGAAGCCATCATCAAAAAACTGAAGGACAACAACATCCGCCCCGTCGTCTGCACCCCGGCGGCCATCGGTGAGCGCACCGATTTTTCCAACGAACAAGACGGCGACCTGCAACGCTACGCCACGCTCATTCGGGAAGTGGCCGCCCGGCAAGCCGTGCCCGTCTGCGATTTGCGAAAGTCGTTTTTAGACTACAACCTTCAGCACAATCCGAAAAACGAGGAAAAAGGCATCCTCACCACCGACCGCGTTCACCTCAACGAAACGGGCAACCAGTTCGTGGCCGAGCAGATGCTGACGGTGTTGATGAAAAAATAACCCCCCGTAGAATTGCGGCGTGACCACCCGACGGGGTGAGAATCAGCATTTTGTCCACGTTCTGAAAAAACCCGCCACGCCCTACCGGTTCGTGCCTACCTTTGCCCCGAAGGTCGCCTCGGTCGCGTTATTCGGGACGGAGCTGCCGCTCAACTACAAGCAACAACCCGGAGGCCGGTTCATTTACCTCGACGGAAGCCTGGGACACGAAGCTTGAGGTGTAAACGAAACTTTAACATTTTACCCCGCTGTCATCCTGAGTGCAGCGAAGGACCTTGTTGGACAACCGGATACTTAACTGATGACCCAGCGGTAGTTAACCGCCAGCTACTCGGTTGTCCAACGAGGTCCTTTGCTCCGCTCAGGATGACACGCCACAAAAAAGCATGAAACTATTTCGCTACGTCGCCGGCGACGACATCATCCCCGGCGTTCTCATCGATGGCGTTCACTACAGCCTCGAAACGTTTTTCGACGAACTCGGCGAAGAAACCGGAGCCTTCGATTTGGACGAAACCTTCTTCGAAATCAACGGCCTCGAAGTGCTGCAAAATTACCTGGAGGAATTCGGGGCCTCCGAACTGACGGCCATCGAAGACCCCATCGAGTACGGTCCCTGCGTGGCGCGGCCTTCCAAAATTGTGTGCATCGGCCTCAACTACGCCGACCACGCCCGCGAAACCGGGGCCGAAATCCCGAAAGAGCCGATTCTATTCTTCAAAGCCACTAGCGCCCTGGCCGGTCCGTACGACGAGGTGGTGATTCCGAAAAACAGCCAGAAAACCGATTGGGAAGTGGAACTGGCCGTCATCATCGGTCAGGAAGCCAGCTACGTGAGCGAAGAGGACGCGATGGAATGCGTGGGTGGTTACGCCATCCTAAACGACCTCTCGGAGCGTGAATTCCAGCTCGAACGCGGCGGCACCTGGGACAAGGGCAAGGGCTGCGACACCTTCGGCCCGCTCGGCCCTTACCTCGTCACGCCCGACGATGTGGCCGATGTCGACAATCTGCCGATGTGGCTGAAAGTCAACGGCCAGATGATGCAGAACTCGAACACCTCGAATCTGATTTTCAAAATTCCGCACCTGGTCAGCTACCTGAGCCAGTTCATGACCCTGCTGCCCGGCGACGTAATTTCGACCGGCACCCCGCCCGGCGTGGGCCTGGGCCTGAAACCGCCCCAATTCCTCAAACCCGGCGACGTGATGGAACTCGGCATCGAAGGCTTGGGCGAGCAGCGGCAGGAAGCCGTCGCCTGGGTTCCGGCGGGGCAGTATGAGTAAGACTCCCCCTTGTGGGTGGGTTTTGTGCGTAAGCCGAAGGGGGGTGCGGTGGGCGGTGCGGCGGCGGGGGGATGTTTGGGTAGCCAGACGGACATCCCCCTCCTGCCGCACCGCCCACCGCACCCCCTTCGGCTCACGCACAAAACCCACCCACAAGGGGGAATTTTTTAAGCCCTTTTTTCTTTTTGTTTGTCATGAACCTGATGTTCTTCAAATACCAGGGTACCGGCAATGATTTCGTCATGGTGGACGACCGGAAAGCAACCTTTCCGACGGGAAATAATGCCCTCATCGAACGCCTCTGCCACCGGCGCTTCGGCATCGGGGCCGATGGGTTGATTCTGCTCCAGAACGACCCCGACTACGATTTCCGGATGGTGTACTTCAACGCCGACGGCGGCGAAGGGTCGATGTGCGGCAACGGCGGGCGCTGCACGGTGCGCTTCGCCCACGATTTGGGCGTCATCGGCGATTCGACCCGCTTCGTGGCCGTGGATGGCGAGCACCTGGCTTCCGTTTGCGAAGAAGAAATTTTCCTGAAAATGGGCGACGTGTCGGGGTTGGAGACGCACCCCGATTTTGATTTCATCAACACTGGTTCACCCCACGTCGTGGCGTTTCAGAGTGATTTGAAGGACTTCGACGTCTTCGAGAAAGGCCAGCAACTCCGCTACGCGCCGGAGTGGGTGGCGCGCGGCGGCACCAACGTCAACTTCGTCGAAGTGATGCCCAGCGGAAACCTGTTCGTGCGCACCTACGAGCGGGGCGTCGAAGACGAAACCTACTCCTGCGGCACCGGCGTGACCGCCGCCGCCCTGGCCGCCCACCTCCGCCACGGCCTGCCCGACCCGGTTGAAATCCGCACGCTCGGCGGGCCGCTGCGGGTCAGTTTTGAACCCGTCGGCGACGGGCATTTCCAGAATATTTATTTGATTGGGCCGGCGAAGCGGGTGTTTGAAGGGGCGGTGGAGGTGTAAAAAAAACCTTCAAGACCCCGTCATTGCGAGCGGAGCGAGGGCGGGTCGCCGGAGCGAAGCAATCCCCTCCCGGAGACCGAAATAGCTCAAACCAAGTACTTGCCCAGCGCTCCCTCGGTCTCCGGGAGGGGATTGCTTCGTCGGCGCTTCGCTTCTCCTCGCAATGACGGGGCCTTGAAGGTTTTCTGCCAATTCGTCAGCCTCCCTCCCCCTGGAACACCTTTTCGTACCGCACCTACCCAGCAACCAAAAACCGCAACTCATGCAAGCCGACGTATTCGAAGAAAAAGGGCAGATCTCGATTCACACCGAGAACATCTTCCCCATCATCAAGAAATTCCTCTACTCCGACCACGAAATCTTCCTGCGCGAACTGGTCTCCAACGCCGTAGACGCCACCCAGAAACTGAAGCAACTCAGTTCGATGGGCCAGTTCGAGGGCGATTTGGGCGAACTGAAAATCACCGTCAGCCTCGATGCCGAGGCCAAAACCATCACCATCAGCGACCGGGGCCTGGGCATGACCGCCGAGGAAATCAAGAAATACATTAACCAGATCGCGTTTTCCGGGGCTTCGGAGTTTCTCGAAAAATACAAGGACCAGGGCGTGGAAAAAGGCGCGGTGATCGGGCAGTTTGGGCTGGGTTTTTACTCGGCCTTCATGGTGGCCCGGCAGGTGGAACTCGTCACCAAGAGCTATCAGGACGCCCCCGCCGCCCGCTGGATTTGCGACGGTTCGACGGAATTTGAAATCACCGCCGCCGACAAAGCCGAGCGCGGCACCGACGTGATTCTGCACATCGCTGAAGACTCCGAGGAATTTCTCGACCAATTCCGCCTCAGCGGCATTCTCGAAAAATACGGCAAGTTTTTGCCGGTGGAAGTGGAGTTCGACGGCAAAATCATCAACAACCCCGCGCCGCTCTGGACCAAGCAACCCGCCGACCTCAGCGACGAGGATTACCTGAAGTTTTACGAGGAGTTGTATCCGATGAGCGAACCGCCGCTGTTCTGGATTCACCTCAACGTCGATTACCCCTTCAACCTGACGGGCGTGCTGTATTTCCCGAAACTGAAAAACGATTTTTCGGTGCAGCGGGAAAAAATTCAGTTGTACAGCCGTCAGGTGTTCATCACCGACGAGGTGAAAGACGTGGTGCCGGAATTCCTGATGCTGCTCCACGGCGTGCTCGACTCGCCCGATATCCCGCTCAACGTGAGCCGGAGTTTTCTGCAAGCCGACGCCAACGTCAAGAAAATCAACGGCTACATCACCCGCAAAGTCGCTGACAAACTGGCCGAACTCTTCAAAACTGACCGCCCGGCCTTCGAACAAAAATTCCCCGACATCGCGCTGTTCGTGAAGTACGGGATGCTATCGGACGATAAGTTTTACGAGAAGGCCAAAGATTTTGGTCTGGTAGAAAGCTTGGGCGAGCAAAAGTTTTTCACCCTCGACGAGTACCGTCAGCACACCGAAGCACTGCAAAAAGATAAGGACGACAATCTCACCTGGCTGTACACCACCGACGCCCAAAAGCAGGACGGTTTCATTGCCTCGGCCAAAGCCCGTGGCTACGACGTGCTGAAGTTGGATACGGTGATTGACCCTCATTTCATCGGCTTGCTGGAGCGTAAACTCGAAAAAATCAGCTTCAAGCGCGTGGACGCCGACACGCCCGACAAGCTCATCGACAAGGGCCACACCGCCGAGAGCGTGTTGAGCGAAAGCGACCGCGAAGCCCTGAAAAAGCTGTTGGAAGAAACCCTGAACGACAAAACCCGCACGGTGCAAATCGAGTCGCTGCCGCCCGACGAACTGCCGGTGAGTCTGACACAAAACGAATTCATGCGCCGCATGGCCGACATGGCGAAGACGGGCGGACAGTCGTGGTTTGGCACCATGCCCGCCACCTGGAACGTGGTCGTCAACGCCAACCACCCGCTCTTTGGCCGGGTGCTGGCCGAAACCGACGCCGACGCGAAGCAACGCCTCGTCAAGCAAGCCTACGACCTGGCCCTGCTGGCCCAAGGACAGTTGAGCGGCCCCTCGCTGACGGAATTTATCAAGCGGACGGTGGCGGGGTTGTAGAATTGCCTTGCTTCTGACACGAAAAAGTCCCGCTGAGTAGCGGGACTTTTTCGTGTTAGGCCGGCCTGAAAACAGTTTCTTCAACACCCATCTTGTTTTTTAAACGGCCAGAAATTCGGCAGAAAAGAGGCTTCTACGCGCTTCGACGCCGAATTTGGTGGACCAACCGGCAATTCCTCCGCCCACATTCCCCCCTCAATGTGATTCAGGTGTAAGGACATCCAGGGCCGTACTTCTTTTTTTGCATCGCTTTCATCGAAATGAATTACGATTGTGCTGCCTTTGCGGGTAAGCACGACATCCAGGGCTTGTAACTTCCCCAAACCATCCACCCGCTCGGTGGTCACCCGCAACTCAGCCCCGTTAGCGGCAAAAACCCGTTTTGCCGTTTCCAACAAGTCAGGATCGTAGCGATTGGGATTCAGGTACAGGTGAACGTGCGTACCCGTGATCGCAATCGTACCGGGGGCCTCGGTGGGGGGTAGGCTGGGAATTACCGACGGAATGGATTGAGCCGCATTCCGCCAGGGTTGGAGTTTTACAATCCGTGGAGTGATGAATGGATTTCCCTGGTCGTCTACTGTAAAACTGATGCCACTAATTTCCCAGGTCGGCGCACCATCTTTCCCTTTTCCCTGCGCTGTCAAATCAACGGTTTTCTTCACCACCTGCCCCGTCTTCAGATTTTTCATCGAAGCCGAAACCGATTTTTTCCGGTCATGCGCATCGAAATAGAGCCCAAGCAGGTTGATTTCATAGCCCAGTTCAAGCATCTCGGCCTTGAACCGGTGGACGGTTTCCTGGCTGATTTGCTTCGTTTCCACGTCGAAACTCAGCAGCGCCCCAGCTTTAGTTTTAACGAGTCGAACACCGGATTCTTCTCGAATAAGTAGGGGATTCTCTTGTGTTCCGTAAGGTTTCCTGCCGTCCAATGGCGTTATCGCCCCCTGCCGTTCGCCTTTCAGCAATTTCGGTGCTACCCGATTGTGCTTTGGCTCCGGTCCGCTTCGCACGTAAAATTTACCCGTCTTGCCATTGGCGTACAACGTGACGTGCCGCCTCGTCTTTTTCAATTCTTTCTCCGAGAAAAAGGCCCTCGCCGTTTTTCCGTCCGATTTACGGATTAGTTGAAAACCAACCGTTTCAAACTTGGTTTTCGCCGGCACAGCTTTTCCAAGCACCTCCGCTTTAAAGCCAATTTTTTCAAACAACTCCTTATTGGCTGTGACAAAATAAGGTTCAAACTTCTCCGAATTCAGGTACAGATAAATCGCTTGCTGGCGTACATCGCTAAAAATCACTTCCCCCACGCTCTCGCTGAATTTGGGTGGAGCCGGTGGGGGCGGCGGTGGAGGTGGCGCAATTGGCGGCGGGGGTGGTGGCGGCGGCGGCGCTTGTTGCGCCAAGCTGAGCGTGACCGCCGCCAGTAGGGGTAACGCGCTCAGGTACAGGAGTTTTTTCATGGCACTCGTCGGTTTAGGCTGAAACAAAGCGCGGATGCGGTCTTTCAGGGGTTGTTGGGAAAAGAGGTTGGTCAGGGGCAGCGCCAAGCCGCCGTGGAGTTTGAGCAGCAAGCGGGCGTAGCCCTGGGCTTCGAAGCGCCGGGTCATGCGGGCGTCCACCTCCAACTCGTGGAGCTGCGCCAGCGAGCGTTGCACCAGCCAGAGCACCGGGTTGAACCAGAACACCACGCGCAACACCTCCACCAGCAGCCGGTCGGCGGAGTGGCCCAGGCGGGTGTGCTCGGCTTCGTGGGCGAGTACCTGCCGCCGTTCGGCTTCGGTGAGGTCGGTGTCGTTGAGTAAAATCCAGTGGAAAAACGAGGCGTTTTGTCCGCTGGTCGGGATGATGGTCAGGCCACCGATTCGCTCGCCGGGGTGAGCAAGCAGGCGGCGGAGTCGCCAGAGGCTGCGGCCCAGCCGGAGTACCATCGCGCCGACCCCGGCCAGGTAGGCGTACCAGGCCACGGCCCACCAGTCCAGCGGCGCGGGTTCGGCGGGGGCAAGGAAGGTGGTTTCGGGAAATGGCTCCGGGTCTTCCACGTAAAACACCGTTTGCACGGGCTGGGTCAGGGCCGCCGCCGGGGCGGGCAGTTCCAGGAGCGGGATAATCAAACTCGCGCCCAGCGCCACCAGCAGGTAGGCCCGGTTGAGGGCGTGAAACGGCAGCCGCCGGAACAGCAGCCCGTACAGCGCGTAGAAAATCGCCATCGCCAGCGAGGCGGAGAGGAGGTAGGTCATGGCTGTGGTAGCCCCGGACTTTAGTCCGTGGGTTTTTTAGTCCGGAGGTAAATCATAGCTTACCAGGTTGAGGGAGGCGTTTGGCTACCGCGCCGCCAACCAATTTTGTGGAGAAAAATACCTTTCCATTCAAACCCCGCCACCCGTATTCCAGCTTCGCCACGTGCGGAGGATCCATGCCAATGGATTGAATCCGGGCGAATTCTTCCCGGCTCAAGGCGCACAGTTCGGATTCGCTCAGTTCACGGTCATCGAGTTTGTACACGGGCGATTTGCCTTTAGGAACATCGATGAATCGGTAACCACCGAAGTTTTCTGCTCCTAAGGGGGTGAGCAGATATTTTCGTGTATTTTAGCGGCTTTCTATCGCTACAATG
>CAXTIG010000004.1:190089-210258 GCA_964244295.1 uncultured Cytophagales bacterium | reverse complement strand
TTCCTCGACCTAAAACTCAAAAATTAGCTTGTTGCGTTTGAAACTTGAATTCACCGCTAGAGGAAAATTACAGGCTCAATTTGTGACAACTAGTGCAGGTAATCCATCTTGTCCGCTAGTAGGGACATCAATACCTAATTATGAAATAGATCTTAGGTATATAGGCAGGGTTTCTGCTTATTCTGTTAATGGAAACACAATCAACTCTAATACTCAGCTCACTATTCCTTGTGGATCAAAAACAGTTACTATCTCTGTTCCATCAACTGAAGGAGCCTCGAATTTCGATATATATTTCCCCCCAAATGGTACTAATCCTTGGACGGGCACCACATTTCAGGGAGCTGCTGGGGGAGGCGCAAACACGATCTTTACGCTCCAAACGGATGATGGCTCACAACCGGCTATACAAATCGGAGCAGGAAGAAGTGATGTGCCAGTATTTAGAACATATTCACCGCAAGTCAATCTTGTTCGTCCTACTCTTGGAGGTGATATTTCTCAAATTCAAGGCGATGGAAGTTTGTGTGTAAGTTCCTCTCAAACGTATTCACTTACCGGTACTTCTGGGGCTTCGGTTAATTGGACATCGACCGGATCGATAAGCATAAATGGTTCAACTACAGGAAGTTCTGTAAATGTTGCCGGTACGGGTACAGGAACCGGCACCCTGACGGCCACGGTCTCCAATTGTGCATCGACTTTAACCAGAACGCGAACGATTGGAGTTGGAATACCCAACATCAGCGACGTTACCGTAGATAACGTTCTAAATCCAGGCCCCGTTGCGGTGAATACGAACACGACCCATTACGTCCATTCAACTTCCTCCAACATCGGAAACGGGCTTTCACATTCTTTCAGTGTCGTCGGCGGCAGTGGAGATATGGGTTTGAATATCACGGGTGCAAACGGCGGCGACTGCGAAATAAATATTTCCGGTACGATTGGTAGCCGTTTTTTACGTATTTCCGTGAATACTAATTGCGGAAGTAATTCGCGCGATGTGGTATTTTATATTCCATCGGGATACCGCATGTACTCAAATCCAGTCAAAGACAAGCTAACCGTAGAATTTGCCAACGCTGACTTGCTTGAGGCCTTGCCCGATCAGATTGAGATTGTATCGGAAAAAGAACAGAAAACGGTCAAGTCCGCGAATATAAAAGACATTTTTACCAACAAGCGGCTTAAAAACGGGAATAGTATCGAATTTGACATCCGAGAATTACCTCGTGGAATTTATTATCTGAGGGTAACTAATTCACGCCAAACCAAAGACAGGCAGGTAGAAATGACCCGTCTGATTTTTGAATAATCAGGTGCCTGCTTCTTCGTGACCATGCGTTGGCAGGTTCTCTGCGAATGTATCGATCCAGTTGCCGGATAAGGACTTCATACTACGTCGTATAGCTCGGGAAGTTCAAAATCGCATACTCTATCAAAAAAGGCGACGGTATCGGAATAATGCAGTCACCTTTTTTTCTTTTCATTCTTTTGTGTCAACTCATTCGGCGCTTACGTGAAGCTAAAGGCATTGTTAAGCGGGGGGTTGAACGGTTGGGAAAGAGCGGGTGGAATTATTCGACGGCACGGGCCAGCCGTTGCGCCAGCAACCCCTGGAGCGGGCGGGGGAAACTGACCCACTTGGCTGGGACATCGTTAATCACCCCGGCGGGTTGTACCTACGGCGGCGGGTGAGCGGGACGAAGGAAAGCAAAACCATCAAGGTGTTGCACTGACCGCTACGCCGACAAAAAAACGGGACGAAAATCCAGGCTTGGTTGACCTGGATTTTCGTCCCGTTTTTTTGTGCGTTAAGCCACCGCCGTTCCGGTAGCTGTCTTTCCGGATGGTCTACCGGAAGTTGCCCACCTTAAATCCGGCATTCACCCCTTTGCTGCCTCCCTTGACCCCGTTTCGTTGGAAATCCATTCGGTCGGGTTTGCTCAAGTGCAGCGCCTTACGTAGTCTTGCGCGCCAATACATTATGGCAACCTGACCCATCACCCCGTTCGTACGCGCTAACCCCAACTTCTCTATCGATCCAAACTGTACTTCCCTTCTTCCTTTCCCCCTTTTCGGCTTCTTCTGGCCCTTTTAGGCAGGAGGCCCACTGCGCTACCGTTTGCCGGGTACTCGCTACCGGGATCGGTGCCGGTAGGCACCGACGTTTCGCTTTCCAGTTTACCAAGCCCAATTTTTTAACCCTCACCGGGCCATCCTGGCTCTTTCGTTCACTTCCTCTTTTACCATGAAAAAAGTTACCTCGAAAAAAGTTACCTCCCTAAAACTCCTCCTGGCGCTGGCCGGGCTACTGACGGTGGGCACCACCCTGGGGCAGATCGCCCTGGTCAAGGACATCAATGACGGCTCCTCCTGGTCGTACCCTCTGAACCTGACCAACGTCAACGGCACTCTGTTTTTCACGGCCAACGATGGTATCAACGGCGTGGAACTCTGGAAAAGTGACGGCACGGCGGCGGGCACCGTGCTGGTGAAAGACATCAACATCGGTGGCGGATGGTCACAGCCCGAATACCTGACGGCGGTGGGCAACGTGCTCTACTTTAGTGCCGACGACGGCGTCAACAGCCGCGAACTCTGGAAATCGGACGGCACCGAAGCGGGTACCGTGATGGTCAAAAAAATCCTCCCCAGCGAGTATGTCGGCTCCAGCCCCCAAAACCTGACCAACGTCAACGGCACCCTGTTCTTCAGCGCCGAAGACGGCGCTAGCGGCCGCGAACTCTGGAAATCGGACGGCACCGAAGCGGGTACCGTGCTGGTCAAGAACATTAACCCGTTTACAGGGCCTGGTAGTGTATTTTTCCCTTCCAACCCCAGTAACCTGGTCAATGTCAACGGTACGCTGTTCTTCAGCGCCGACGACGGCACCCACGGCCTGGGACTCTGGAAAAGCGACGGCACCGAAGCGGGCACCGTGCTGGTTAGCAGCATCAATCCGGGTAACCTGACGAACGTCAACGGCACCTTGTTTTTCGTGGCCGACGGTAGCGGTGGCTTTGACGACTTCGAACTCTATAAATCGGATGGGACGGCGGCGGGCACCGGGCGGGTCAGGGACATCGCCCGCGACGAAGTCGGTTCCTATCCACACAGCCTGACGGCCGTGGGCAATACGCTGTTTTTCAGCGTGGCTGAAGACGCCTCCGGGCATTCGAACGCGCTCTGGAAATCCGACGGTACAGGGCCGGGCACCCAGCGCGTCAAACTCATCAACCCCGAAGGCTTCACCAGTTCAGAAGTGCGCAACCTGGTCAATGTCAACGGCACGCTGTTCTTCAGCGCCAACGACGGCACCAACGGGCAGGAACTCTGGAAATCGGACGGCACCGAGGCTGGCACCGTCCTGGTCAAAAACATCCACCCCGGTGAGGGTGCCGGTTCGGCACCCGGCAATCTGGTTAACGTCGGCGGCACCCTCTACTTCACCGCCGACGATGGCACCCATGGCGAGGAAGTCTGGAAATCGAACGGCACTGCCGCTGGCACCGCGCTGGTCAGGGACCTGTCACCGGGGGAGGGTGGTTCGATCCTCCAGCAGTTGACGGCGGTGGGCAACGTGCTGTTTATGGCCGCCCGGTCGGGAATGGAAAATTCCCCCGGTCTGGAGTTGTACCGCACGGTTACGCTTGGTCCTTGCGACTTCCCAATCACCGGTCTGGTGGGTACTTTCACCTCCATGCCTACCGTGAGCCTGACGCCTGCCTGCGCCGGGAGCAGCATCCGGCTCTCGTTCACGGCCAGCAAAACCAGCGTCTGTCCCTTCTCGGCCTTCACGGCCGAATTGAGCGATGCCAGCGGCTCGTTCGCCGCGCCCGTCGCTCTGGGCAGTGTCAACCCCGGCCTCAACATCCTGACCATCCCGGAGGGGACCCCCACCGGGTCGGGCTACCGCGTGCGGGTGGTGCTCAGCGCCCCCGAAGGCTATCAGGGCCAGGCCTACTCCAACGGGAGCGCGGTTTTCAGCGTCAACCAGCCCTCGTTTGCCGCTGCCCCCATCGTGTCGGGTGACAACAAGTGCGCCGGTCAGGGTGTCCGCTTGAGCTTCAGCACGCGCTGTACGTTCTTTGCAGGCAACACGTTTACGGCCTACCTTTCGGATGCCAGCGGGGCTTTCCCCGGTGGGGGCACTGCCCTGGGCCTGGTCACGCCGGGGGCCTTGAACAACGTGGTCATTCCAGCGGGCACGCCAGCGGGCACGACCTACAAACTCCGGGTGGTGAGTAGCAACCCAGTTGTGACGAGTGCAGCCAGCACCAACTTTAAGGTCAAAGCCTGCACCAATCGCGAAGCAGCGCCGGAAGACCAGGGTTTGCGGGTGGTGGTCAGCCCCAACCCTTCACCGGAAGGACGTTTACGAATTAACGTGAGCAGCGCCGAAGGCCAGGCCCTGAAGGTGGAACTCTTCAATGGAATGGGCCAGTCGGTGCGGGAACAAACGCTGCCCAACGCCGCCTTCGAGGAAGTGCTCGACTGGGACGTATCCCGCCAACCCGCTGGCTTGTACCTGCTGCGGGTGAGCGGGGAAAAGGAAGCCAAAACCATCAAAGTGCTGCACTAATCCTGGGGTTTCCGTGACGATGCAATCCCCGCCTTGTCCCGAAGAGGACAAGGCGGGGATTTTTAGTTCGTGCCTGCCCTTTCCAGGAGAAGGCGCCCGCCTGGGAGGGGGCTAACCACCCTAAGCCAGAGGGCTGCGAAGCAAACCTGCTCCGGGTTTTGCCGATGCTTTTGCGTAAACTTGCCCCATTACCTGTCTCTCTCAAGTACCCATGCCCTGGCGCGTCTTTCTTTTTTTGGTCGGGTGCCTGTTTACTATCCCGCCCGCCGTGGCCCGGCCCCGCGGGGCCGGCCCCGACTCGCTGCTGGGGCTCTCGCCCGCCCGCCGGTACCTGGTCATCAAGACCCGGTACTACAACCAGCACTTGCGGGAAGACACTAGCGCCGCCCTCCGGATCAGGCAGGAATTAACGTCGTTTTTCCAGGAAAAAGGCAGTGACCGCGACCGCTTCCATTGGCAGGTGGCCCTCCTGGAAGCCGACCTGCTCAGTCGGTTCCGCCTCGAACACATTCTGAGCCGGGCCACGGCACAGTTGCGGCGAGCCGAGGCCGAAGGCGACACGATGATGATGGGCAAGGGGCACCAGAATCTGGGGCTGTATTATTTCACGATTCAAAAGGCTTATTACCTGGGTTTTTGGCACTACGGGCGGGCCTTCGAGCTAATCCGGAACCGCAGCGAGGCCGAATTTCCCGAACGCACCTATTCGATTTATACCCTCGGCCGGCTCAATTACGATTTTTTCAACTACGAAAAAGCCATCGAACTGGGCCGGACGATCCACCCGACCGGCTCCGGCAAGGTGAGCATGGACCACCTTTACAACGCCGCCCTGATCGGCTTGTCGTACCTCCACTTGCAACGCTATGATTCGGCCCGCTACTACTTCGAGTGGGGGCTGGGTTATCTCGACCGGCGGGAACTATCCAACGAGGCCTGGACGGGAATTTTCAACGGCAACATCGGTCGGGCGTTGGCCGGACAGGGCCTGGGCCAGGCCGCGATTCCTTACCTGGAAAAAGGCCTCGATTACACCACCCGATTCCGGGTTTGGGATAACGTGGCCCCGTTTGGTACCTGCCTGGCCCTGATTTACCTGCCTACCCAGCCCGTGCGGGCTGGGTACTACGCCCGTCTGGCCCACGAGGCGGCGGGTCGGGAAGGATTGCCGAAGGTGCTCTACGAAACCCATCACACCCTGGCGGCGTACTACGGGCGGACGGGTCGGCCCGACCTGGCCCTGCGGCACGCCGACTCGGCGGCGGTGGCTAAAGACCGCTGGCAAAAAGAGTTGGACGTGACGCTCCAACACCGGGCCGAAATGACCCTGGAAGCCGAACGGCACCAGGCTCGCGAACGCCTCCTGCAACAGGAAAAAGACCGGCAGGTGTTGTTGCGCAACGGGCTGCTGGTGGTGTTGCTGCTGGCGGCGGGCATCGCCTGGCTGCTCTACACCCGGCGGGTGATGGCCGAGCGCCACCGCCGGGCGCAGGCGCAGGCCGAACAGGCCCGCAGCGAAACGGAGTTGCGGGCGGCCCAGGCGCAACTCGACCAGTACGTGGCTTCGTTTCGGGAGAAAAACGAATTGATCGGGCGGATTACCGCCGAATTGGTCGAGGCCAGCGACCCCCACACCGAGCGCCGCAGCGAGCGCATGGCCGCCCTGCTCGACAGCGTGATCCTGACCGATGCCGATTGGCAACGCTTCCGGCTCGTCTTCGAGCAGGTGCATCCGGGTTTTTTCGAAGACCTGCGCCGCACCCATCCCGAGCTGACCCCCGCCGACGTGCGCCTGGTGGCGCTTTCCAAGCTGGGGATTCCCACCGCCGAGATGGCCGGGATGCTCGGCGTCTCCGCCGAGAGTATCCGCAAGGGGCGTTACCGCCTGCGGCGCAAACTCGAACCGGAAGGCGCCGACGAAGCCCTGCTGAACCTGCTGAAGCCGGTGTAGGGAGGCGATAAGTGGTAATTGGGTAAATGAGTGACCAGGTAAATGATTGTAAGTCAGTAAATTGCCCAGTTGTCTAATTCCTACTTACTCAATCCCCAATTCCCCCATTACCCAATCCCTAAGTACCCATTTTCTTTATTGTCCTAGTTTTGTCCACGCTCCAAATTTCATCCGGGGCGGGGGAAGCCGCACCTTTCGGCTACCAAAAACCCCGCACCCGATCATGAACGCTACCTCGCCCCTGTCCAATCCGTCTTCCTCGCCGCCGCCCAACCGAAGGCTGTGGGGCCTGGCCCTGGTACTGGGTTTCCTGCTGCTGGCCTGGGGGCTGTGGTGGTATTTTGACTACAAAATCCGCAGCCTCGATGCGGCCTTGCCGCCTTGATTGCCTCGTTTCCTCTTTCCCTCTTAACTTTTTCACCTTTTTCTGATTTCCATGAAAAACCTACTACCAATTCGTTTGGCCCGTCGGGTGGCGGGCCTGTTGCTGAGTGCCTGGCTGCTGGCGGGCGTGGCCTGGGCCGGAACCGGCCTGCCCCGTACCGGCAGGGTGCTTCCGGTCAAAAAGGGAACCTCGCTCACGTCGGTGGGTCTGGTGCCTTCCCCGGCCAGCGCAAATTCCTGCGTGGGAAGCGGGGTGAGCACCTACGTCAACGTAACGGGCACCGGACCGTTTACCTACCAGTGGTACCGCAACCAGCCGACGACCGCCGAGCCGGTCAGTGGGAAGACCTTCTCTTCGCTCAGCCTGTACCCCCTCCAACTCAGCGATGCCGGTTCGTACTACTGCCAGGTGACAAAGCCGGATAGCAGCGTGCTGTGGAGTGATGCGTTCGTGCTGACCGTCAACGCGGCGATGACGGCCAGCACCCCGGTGCTGGGAGCCAGTACGATTTGCCAGGGCGGCAGCACCACCGTGAGCGCCACCTTCGGCGGCTCGGCCACCCAGGGGTATTTTAGCTATAACCTGATCGGCTCCCCCTTTGGTTACGGCGGCTCCTTCACCAACTACGTCACGAGCGGCAACACCGTCACGGCTACCTTCACGTCTTCCAGCAGCTCCTCGACGGTGGATACGCTCGCCATTACCTTCATCGCCTTTGAACCTAGTATTCAATGTAGTGCGTTAAGCGCGGTGGCCCGCCTGGTGGTGAAGCCCTCGGTTCAGGCCAACTATTTCTCGCTCGATAACTCCGCGATTTGTCAGGGCGGAAGCACCCGCGTCGAGTTCACTTTTTACAGCAGTAACAACAACAACGGCGGTGGAACCTTCGGCGACGGTGGGAAGGGGGGGACCTTCAGCGACATCTCGGATTATTACAGTGATGTGTCGGCCACCTACACCCCGGCCCCCAATTTTACGGGCCAGGTGTCCTTCACGTACCTCACCCCCGTGCCCAACGGCGCGGGCGTGTGCGTATCGGGAAGTTCCTCGTACTACAACCCCCTGGCCGTTTCCGCCCCGTCCACGGCCAGTGCCATCACGCTGGGGGATACCTTGATTTGCCAGAACAAGGGCACCACCGTGAGCGCCACCTTTGGCGGGGGGGGTACCTTCGGCCGCTTCGACGACGGCGGGGCGCAGGGGAACTTCACCAACCAGGAGACGAACGGTAAAACCGTCTCGGCCGTGTATACGCCCGATCCCTTCGCTTCCGGAACGGTCACCATTACCTTCACCACCGACGACGACCCCTTGAACACCGGTCCCTCCGGCCCCTGCCCGCCGGCCACCTCGACGGCCAGGCTGACGGTCAGGGAAACGGCCACGGCCGGTTCCGTGTACATCAGCGGACAAATCAGCGGAGGACCCAGGATTTGCCAGGGCAGCAATGCGATGGTCAGCGCCACCTTTGGCGGCGGGGCCAGCAGTGGCAGTTTCAGCGATGGCACGGCGGGCGGGACGTTCAGTGCCATTTCGACCAGCAACAAAACCGTCTCGGCCACCTACACGCCCCCCGTCGGGTTCACGGGATCGGTGACGATCACCTTCACCACCAACGACCCCGACGGCAGCGCGGGCTGCGCGGCAGCGACCTCGACGAACACGCTGACGGTGAATCAGCCAGCGACAATCACCACGCCCACGCTGGGGGCTACGACGATCTGCCAGGGTGGCAGTACCACCGTGAGCGTGACCTTCGGCGGCGGGGTCAGCGGTGGTTATTTCTACGACAACGCGGGCGGGAGCTTTACCAACCAGACCACCACGAACAAAACCCTGTCGGCCACCTACACCCCCCGCTCCGATTTTGCCGGTGAGGTGACCATTACGGCCCAATCCTACTACCCGGACTACCCGTGTGAGCCGGTCGATTCAAAGGTCAAATTGACGGTTAACGCCACGGCCACGGCCAGCACCCCCGTGCTGGGGGCAGCAACGATTTGTCAGGGCAGCAGCACCACCGTGAGCGCCACCTTCGGTGGTTCGGCAACCGGCGGCAGTTTCAACGATGGCACGGCGGGCGGGACATTTAGTAACATCTCCACCAGCGGCAGCACGGTCACGGCCACCTACACGCCCCCGGCGGGTTTCACCGGGACGGGCTTCCTGTTCTTCACCACCACCGGCCCCTGCGCGGCGGCCAGCTCGAACGTCGGCCTGACGGTCAACCAGGCGGCGACCATCACCGGGCTGGCGCTGGGGTCGAGCGTGGTTTGCAAAGGCATTGCCTTCGTGACCGTCAGTGCCAAATTCAGCAGTGGCTACCGCGAAGGATTCAACGACGGCGGGGCGGGGGGACGCTTCGACAATTACATTTATTTCCCCAATTCCAACGCCACCCAGGCCTCGTACTTTCCCAAGAGCGATTTCGTCGGCACCATCACCTTCACCGCCACTTCCACCGACCCCGACGGCAGTGGTCCCTGCCCGGCGGTCACCTCGACGATCGATCTCCTGGTGAAAGACGCTCCCACGGCCAGCACCCCCACGCTGGGCACGACGACGATTTGCCAGGGTAGCAGCACCAGCGTGAGCGCCACCTTTGGCGGCACCGCCAGCAGCGGCACCTTCACCGACGGCACGGCGGGCGGGACGTTTACCAACATTTCAACGACCAACAAAACCGTCTCGGCCACCTACACACCCGCCGCTACCTATTCGGGCACGACCACGATTACCTTCACGACCAACGACCCCGACGGCAGCGGGGGCTGCGCGGCGGCCACCTCGACGGTGAGTTTGACGGTCAACCCGGCGGCCACGGCCACCACGCCGACGCTGGGCGCGGCGACGATTTGTCAAAACTCCAACACCAGCGTGAGCGCTTCTTTTGGTGGCAGTGCCAGCAGCGGCAGTTTCAGCGATGGTTCGGTGGGGGGTAGTTTCAGCGTGACGACCACCAGCGGCGTCGTTTCGGGTACCTACTCGCCGCCCGCCAGCTATTCCGGCCCGGTCACCATCACGTTTACCACCAACGACCCTGACGGCAGCGGCCCCTGCGTGGCGGCCACGTCGACGGTGAGTTTGACGGTCAACCCCCTGGCGACAGCCACCACGCCAACACTGGGGGCTAGTACGATTTGCCAGGGCAACAACGTGAACGTGAGCGCCAGCTTCGGGGGCGGAGCCAGCAGCGGCAGTTTCAGCGATGGGGCGGTGGGAGGAACGTTCAATGTCACCACCACCAACGGCGTCGTGTCGGGCACCTACTCGCCGCCCGCGACCTACGCCGGCCCGGTGACCATCACCTTTTCGACCAACGATCCCGACGGCAGCGGCCCCTGCGTAGCGGCGACCTCGACGGCCCCGTCGTTGACGGTCAACCCGGCGGCCACGGCCAGCACGCCAACCTTAGGCGCCAGCGGCATTTGCCAGGGCAACAGCACCAGCGTGAGCGCCACGTTTGGCGGCAGTGCCAGCAGCGCCAGTTTCA
The DNA here is from genome assembly GCA_964244295.1 of uncultured Cytophagales bacterium. Taxonomy (GTDB): domain Bacteria; phylum Bacteroidota; class Bacteroidia; order Cytophagales; family Spirosomataceae; genus JAJAZB01. The sequence continues at coordinate 199,841 of CAXTIG010000004.1, read as the reverse complement.
GCGATGGGGCTGTGGGAGGAACGTTCAGCGTCACCACCGCCAGCGGTGTCGTTTCGGGTACCTACACCCCGCCCGCCAGCTACTTCGGTCCGGTGACGATCACGTTTACCACCAACGACCCCGACGGGTCGGGTCCCTGCGCGGCGACCACCTCGACGGTCGGCCTGACGGTCAACGCGTTGCCTATCGTGAGCCTGTCGGCGTTGGCGGCGAGCTACTGCCAGAATATCCCGGCCTCCACGCCGGGCACGCCCGCCGGGGGTAGCTACGTCATCGACGGCGGCAGCCCGGTGGCCTCCTTCAATCCGGCCAGTCTGACGGCTGGAATGCACAGCGTTGTTTACACGTTTGTCACCACGGCGGGTTGCAACGCCTCGGCCACCAAATCGGTCGAGATAATCCCCCTGCTTTACACCCAGCAACCCACGATGACGGGCGCGCCGCTCTGCGCCGGGCGAACCATCAGCCTGAGCTTCAACGCCAATGAGTGCCTGAAAGCGGGCAACTCCTTCACGGCGTACCTCTCCGACGCCGCCGGGAGTTTTGCGGCTCCGGTTTCGCTGGGCAGCGTCACGCCCGGTGGGAACAACACCCTGACCATCCCGGCGGGAACCCTGACGGGCAGCGGCTACCGCATCCACATCGCCAGCGTCAACGCGCCTTCGCTGACGAGCAACGTCACCGACGCCTTCAGCGTGACGGGCCTGGCGGCCAACTTCAACAGTACGGCCACCGTCAGCCAGGTGCCGGCTTGTGCGGGGGCGACCATCAAGGTGAGTTTCACCCAGCAAAATGCCCCGGCCTGCTCCTTCCCCCTGGGCAATGCCTTCAGCGCCGAGTTGTCCGATGCCTCGGGGAGTTTCGCCTCGCCCCTCAACCTGGGCAGCGTCAGCCCCGGCCTCAACAACGTGACCGTGCCGCCGGGCACCCCCCCCGGCAGCGGGTACCGGGTGCGGATTGCCGCCACAACGGCGGGTTCTGCGGCGTATTCGATGGCCAGCGCGGCGTTCAGTGTCAACGGTCCCTCGTTTTCGAGCACACCCACGGTGAGCGGTGACAACAAGTGCGCGGGGGAAGCGGTGCGGTTAAGCTTCGGCACCGGCTGCGCCTTCCCGGTGGGGAACAGTTTTACGGCGGAGCTTTCCAACGCCACGGGCAGCTTTGCCAGCCCGGTGAACGTGGGGACCGTCACGCCGGGGGGACTCAACAACGTGGTGATTCCCCCGAACATAGTAGCGGGAACGGGCTACAAACTGCGCATCGTGAGCAGCAACCCGGCGGCGATGAGTGCGGTGAGCGGCAGTTTTAAAGTGAAAGCCTGCGGCAATAGCCGGGAAATAGCCCAGGAACCGGCGCTGGTGGTGCTACCCAACCCGGTGCGGGGCGGCGAAATTCGCTGCCGGGTGAGCGGACCGGAGAACCCCCAATTCAGCCTGACGACCATTACGGGCCGGAACCTGGGTTTGTCGGTCAAAACCGATGGCTCGGGCGAGTGGGTGCTGACGCCCCAGCACGCGCTAACGGTGGGCGTGTACGTCTTGCAGGCCAGCCAGGGCCAAACCCGCCTGACCACCCGCGTGCTGGTGATTGAGTGAGGGAGTGATTGAGTGAGTGACTGGGCGACTGGGCGGCGGACCGCTCAGTCGCTTTTGGTTTTGTCGGGTCGGGCCGCGCTGCGCAGGCCACGCAGGCCGGGCCAATGAATCCACCGGACGGCGTTTTCAAAAATTCACCCGGCCGTTGCTTGCGAAATTCGTCGGCCTTTCGTAGCCTTACACGCTGATTATCAATTCACAAAAACTACCATCCTTACCCGCTGATTGCCGGTTTTGGCCCTTCCCGGTGCGGTACTTCCGTTCGTCTTCCACCCCGCAGCCCTCTTTTTTTGCATGAACCCAACCTCTACCCCACTCCTGGGTGCCCGGCTGTCCGGGACGCTTCTGCGGCGGGTCGGGCGGCGGGTCAGGCGTCCGACCCGCCGCCCAGGTCAGCCTGGTCAACGACCCCAATCCCTTCATTCCACCTTCCCGCGCATCCGCTCCGGTTCAACGTTCCCGCTTTGCCTCCTGCTTTGGCTGGGGGCCTGCCTGAGTGCCCAGGCTCAGATTACCGCCTGGACGGGCGCCATCTCCACCGACTGGGCCACGCCCGCCAACTGGACGGCGGGCGTGCCCGACGTCGCCGACAACGTGGCCATCCTCGACGCGGCATTGCACGACCCGGTCATTGGCGGCGGCACGGCGGCCCTGGCCCGCTCGCTGACGGTGCAAAGCGGGGCCAAACTGACCCTGGCCGCCAACGCCAGCCTGACCATCAACCCCGTGAACCCCACCCTCGGCGAGGAGCTTGGGTTCTACAATTTCGGCACGGTGGAAAACAGCGGGCAGTTGAGCCTGGGCACCACCCACGGAAACGACGGTCTTGTCAATAAAGGAAATTTTACCAACCACGCGGGCGGGCAGATTGGCATCGACCGGGTGGTGCAGTACGGTCTGAGGCATTACGACGGCACGTTTACCAACGCGGGCATCCTCACCCTCGGAGCCAACAGCTTCGCGGGTGAGTATGGTCTTTACAACACGTCGACCTTCCACAACCAGGTAGGCGGGCAGATTAACATCGACGACACCTCGATGGACGGTTTGAGAAACGTGGCCGACACGCTCACCAACGCGGGCACCATCACCATCGGGTCCGACGACCAGGTGGGCGAATACGGCCTTTACAACCAGGCAACCTTTATCAACGTCGCGGGCGGAACGGTACACATCGACCACTACCGGGATTCGGGGTTGTCCAACGTCTCCGGCACGCTCATCAACGAGGGTACCTTCGCCTTCGGGGCCGTCCCCACCGTGGGATTCTACGGGATTAAAAATGAGGGGATTTTTTCCAACCGCGCGGGCGGGCAGATTGGCATCGACCACACCTCGGATGCGGGTTTGTTCAACGCTTCCGGCGTGTTCACCAACATCGGCACCCTCGCCATCGGGGCCAACGCCCACGTGGGAGACGACGGCATTCTCAACGAAGGGACTTTTCAAAACAACGCGGGCGGGCAGGTTAGCCTCGACCGCTCCTATACCACCGGGGTGTTCAATACGCTGGGCACGTTCACCAACGCGGGCATCCTCACCATCGGGGCCAACGCCCACGTGGGAACCACCGGCATTGAAAACACCTCCGGGGCGACCTTCACCAACCAGGCGGGCGGGCAAATTGGCATCGACCGCGCCTCGATTGCGGGGGTGTTCAATTCCTTCAACCCGTTCACGTTAACCTCCGGCACGTTCACCAACGCGGGCATCCTCACCATCGGGGCCATCGGCTTCGACGGCGACTACGGCCTTCACAACCGGGCGACCTTCCACAACAGCGGCTGTTCGGCCCTGCTCCACGTGGTGGCCAACGCCCGCATTCAGAACGACGCCCCCGCCACGCTGACCAACTCGGGCACGATGGTCGAAAACGCCAGCGCCAACAGCAACGTCTCCAACAACGAGGGCCTGGTCTTCAACCGCCAGGGCGGCACCTTCGATGTCGGCACCGGCCCCAACCAGCCCCTGGCCGTGCAGACGACCAACTCCACCGCCTGCCCGAGCCACCCGCCCAACGGTTCGCTGAAACTGACCGGCCTGAAAGCCAACACGCCCTACACCCTGAGCTACACCCGGGGCACGACCACCACCCCGCTCAGCCCCAACCCGACCACCAACGCCAGCGGTGAACTCACGATACCGGGCCTGGGTGCCGGGACGTACACCCTCAACCTGGGCGGAGCGTGCCTGCCCGTCGAAATTCAACTGACGGCCACGCTCACCGACGCCCCCACCCCGCCGCCCACCGTCGGCATCAGCGGGCTGGCGGCGGCCTACTGCCGGAACGCGGCGGCGGTGACCCTGACGGGCAGCCCGGCCGGGGGCAGTTTCACCCTCGATGGCAACGCCGCCACCGGCTTCGACCCGGCCCGTGTAGCCCTCGGCCCGCACGCGGTGGTGTACAGCTACACCGACCCGATGACGACGTGCAGCAACACGGCCAGCCAGACGGTGACGGTCAACGTCCTGCCCACCGTGAGCATCACCGGTTTAGCGAGTAGTTTTTGCAAAAACGCGTCAGCCGTCAAGCTGGCGGGCAGCCCGGCGGGGGGCAGTTTTACCCTCGACGGCCACCCGGCCACCCGCTTCGACCCGGCCAGCCTCGCCGTGGGCGACCACCCGGTGATTTATTCGTACACCGACCCCGCCACGACGTGTGCCAACTCGGCCAGCCAAACCGTAACCATCCGCCAGCCCGTGTTTACCAGCCCGGCCACGGTGAGTGGCGGGCCGGTCTGCGCGGGTACTCAGGTGATGCTGAGTTTTGCCGTCAACTGCCCCGACAATGCCAGTTTCAGCGCCGGACTGACCAATGCGGCGGGAATGCCCCTGGGCATCCCACTGGGCAGCGTCAGCCCCGGCAGTCAGTGGGTGACCATTCCGGCGGGCACCCCGACGGGCAGCTACCTGATTCTGGTCACGGGCAGTAACCCGACCCTTAGCTCCCTGAGCGGCAGCCCCTTCGGCGTGACGGGCCTGGCAAGCAACTTCAACGCCACGGCAACGGTGAGCCAGGTACCGGCCTGCGCGGGGGCGAGCATCCGGGTGAGTTTCACGCAGGGGGCGGCTCCGGCCTGTTCCTTCCCGCCGGGCAATGTCTTCAGCGCCCAATTGTCGGATGCGACGGGGAGTTTCGCGGTGCCTGTCTCGTTGGGCAGCGTCAGCCCCGGCCTCAACACCCTGACGATTCCCCAAAACACACCGGGCGGCAGCGGCTACCGGGTACGCATTGCCGCCACCACCAACGGCTCGGCGGCCTACTCAGCCCCCAGCGCCGCCTTCACGGTAAACGCTCCCGGCTTTTCGAGTACGCCCACGGTAAGCGCCGACAACAAGTGCGCGGGCGAGGCGGTGCGGGTTAGTTTTTCGGTGAATGGTTGCGCCTTCCCGGTGGGCAACGGTTTCACGGCGCAGCTTTCCAACGCGGCGGGCAGCTTTGCCAACCCGGTGAATGTGGGCAGTGTCAGTCCGGGGGCTTTGAACAACGTGGTGATTCCAGCGGGCACGCCCGCCGGGACGGGTTACAAAATCCGCATCGTGAGCAGCAATCCTGTAGTGACGAGCGCCGTGAGCGGTAATTTCAAAGTGAAAGCCTGCGGCAACAATCGGGAGGTAGCTCCGGAGGAGACGGGCCTGCAAGTACGGGTGAGTCCGAACCCCTCGCCGGAGGGACGTTTACGGATTAGCGTCAGCGGAGCCGAAGGGCAGACCCTGAAGGTGGAACTCTTCAATGGAGTGGGCCAGTTGGTGCGGGACCAAAATCAGCCCAACGCCGCCGCCGAGGAGGTCCTCGACTGGGATATGTCGCGCCAGCCAGGGGGACTGTACCTGCTGCGGGTGAGCGGGGAAACGAAAAGCAAGACCCTGAAAGTGTTGCACTGAGCGGATTCGGGTTTTCCAAAAAAAAACGGTCCCATCTCTCCAGTGGGACCGTTTTTTTTTGGCCGAAGTCGCCGGGGACGAAGCGAGCGAATTGGCGATGGTTTGGAGAGAAAACCGTACTTTAGCGGTGCCTTTGGGCAGTCGACCAACCACTTCATCAAACCCATTTATGCGTTCCCCGTTCGTCCTGTTTCGTCGGCGTATTCCGAAATTCAGGACTTCCTACGCAACCCAATTCCCTGCATTCCCAGTGGATTGGCTCGGACTGATGCTGTTGGGTATTCTTTCTTTTCTATCCCTCGGCGTCTCGCCAGTTGCGGCCCAATCAAGCGCCCCCCGACCGATCGCGGCCCGACCCGACTCGCTGCTGCGGCTTTCGCCCGCCCGGCGGTACGCGGTCATTGCCGAAGCGTACCGCCTCGTTTTCAATGCCGATACCAACGCCGGGAAGCGGATGAGGAAGGAACTGGAGGCATTTTTTCAAAAAAAAGGAACCGAAAAAGATCGCTTTCACCTGCAAATGGCGCTGTTACAGGTTCATCAGCACGGGTGGTTTCACCCCGAAACTCTGCTCGACCGCGCCACGGGGCTGTTGCGGAGGGCCGAGGCGGAGCACGACACGATGATGCTAATCAAGGGACACCTCAACGTGGGGGAGGTGTATTTCCACATCCGCAAAGCGTATTACCCGGCCTTCCGGCATTTCGGGTACGCGTTTGACTTGCTCCGCCACCAATCCGACGCCGGGTACCCCGACCGCGACGCGTCGATGTACAAACTGGCGCGGGCCAGCTACGATTTTTTCGATTACGAAAAAACCATCGAAATAGGCCGGACGATTCATCCACGGCAACCCAAACGCTTAAACCGCAACCACATTTTCAACGCCTGCCTGCTGGGCATGGCGCACCTGCACCGCCAGCGCTACGATTCGGCCCGAACCTACTTCGAATGGGGGCTGCGCCAACTGCCCCTGCGCGATTTAGACAACGAGGCCTGGGTGGGAATCTTTAGCGGCGACCTGGGCTGGGCATTGGCCGAACAGGGCCAGCGCGAAGCAGCCCTGCCCTACCTGAAGCGGGGCCTGAACCACACCATTCGGACGCAACTCTGGGACAACGTGGCCACCTTCGGCGGGCAGTTGGCCAGGTTGCACCTCCGAAAGGCCCGACTCGACTCCGCCGGAAGGTACGCCCGCCTGGCCCACGAATCGGCCCGCCGGGTGGCCAGTCCGAAATTCCTGCACGAAACCCACCAGATCCTGGCCACCTACTACGAGCGTGTGGGGCGGGCCAGCCTCGCTCTGCGGCACGCCGATTCGGCGGCGGTGGCCAAAGATCAGTGGCAAACCGAACTAAACGTCACGCTCAAGCACCGGGCCGAAATGGTGCTGGAAGCCGAACGGCATCAGGCCCGTGAACGCCTCCTCCAGGAGGAAAAAGATCGGCAGGTCTTGCTGCGCAACGGCCTGCTGCTGGTCTTGCTGCTGGCGGTGGCCATTGCCTGGCTGCTCTACATTCGGCAGGTGGTGGCCGCTCGCCACCGCCAGGAGCGGGCGCGGGCCGCCCACGAACGCAGCGAAGCCGAGTTGCGACTGGCCCGGGCGCAACTCGACCAGTACCTGACTTCGTTCCGGGAAAAAAATGAGTTGATCGGGCGGATTTCCACCGAACTGGCCCAGGCCACCGACCCCAGCGCCGAGCGCCGCAACGACCGCATCGCCGCCCTGCTCGAGAGCGTGATCCTGACCGATGCCGACTGGCAGCACTTCCGGCAGGTGTTCGACCAGGTGCATCCGGGTTTTTTCGAAGGCCTGCGCCGCACCCACCCCAAACTGACCCCCGCCGAGGTGCGGCTGGTGGCCCTCTCGAAGCTGGGCGTGCCCACCCGCGAAATGGCCGGGATGCTGGGCGTTTCCACCGATAGCGTCCACAAGGGGCGCTATCGCCTGCGGCGAAAACTCGAATCGATCGGGGCCGACGAGGCCCTGCTTACCCTGCTGCGGGCGGTGTAGGGAGGTGGTGATTGGGTAAATGAGCGATTAGGTAAACGGTTCAATCAGTGAGCTACCAAATTTTCTAATCCCTAATTACCCATTCCCCAATTACCCAGTTTCTTCATCGTCCAATTTTTGTCCAGTCCCTAGATTTCATCCGGGGCGGGGGAGGCCGCACCTTTCGGCCACCAAAACCTTCGCACCCGATCATGAACGCTCCGTCGCTCCTGCCCACTCCTTCCTCACCACCGCCCAAACGGGGAGTTTGGGGCCTGGCCCTGGTGTTCTTTTTCCTGCTGCTGGCCTGGGGACTGTGGTGGTATTTCGACTACAAACTCCGCAGCCTCAATGCTTCTCTGCCGCCTTGATCGCTCCGGTCGAGTGTCCTCACCGACCGGAATGGCCTGACAACCCAGGTGGCCGGTGAGGACACCGGCCTCCCCACGGTGAGCCTCTCGGGCCTGGCGACCAGTTATTGCCAGAACGTCAGCGCCTCTACGCCGGGCACGCTCGCCGGGGTAGCTACGTCCTCGACGGCGGTAGCCCGCCGGAACGAGTTACAAGCTGCGCGTGGTGAGCAGCAACCCGGAAGGGGCCAGCGCGGTGAGCGGCAATTTTAAGGTGAAAGCCTGCGGCATGAATCGGGAAATAACCCCGGAAGAGGTCGGCCTGCGGGTGGTGGTCAGCCCGAACCCTTCGCCGGAGGAACGTTTACGAATTGCCGTCAGCGGTGCCGAAGGGCAGGCCCTGTGGGTGGAGTTGCACAACTGGCTGGGGCAAACCGTGCGGGAGCAGCGCGTTGCGAAAGCAGGGGAGGAAGAAGTCCTCGACTGGGATATGTTCGCGCCAGCCCGGTGGCTTGTACCTGCTGCGGGTGAGCAACGGACGGGAAGCCATAACGCGGAAGGTGCTGCACCGATGAATGGATAGATTCTTAAAAAACCACCTCTGAATGTACCGGGGGCGGTTTTTTTTAATTGTCCTGTTTTTGTCCATGCCCAGAATTTTAGCCGGGGAGGGGGTGAGTCTACCTTTCGGTCACCAACATCCTCCGTACCCGGTTATGAAAACTGATTCTTCCCTGCCCGATTTGGTTCCGCCTTCGCCGCCCAACCGGGGGCAGTGGAGCCTGGCGTTGCTGCTGGGTTTTCTGCTGCTGGCCTGGGGGGTGTGGTGGTATTTCGACTACAAAATCCAGAGCCTCGATGCCTCTCTTCCGCCTTGATCGCCTCATCGCCCTGGTCGGTGTCCGCACCGACCGGAATGGCCTGACCAAGTAGACCGAACCTCCTCTTTTCCGTTTCGCTACCCTTACTTCTTGTTCTCATGCAACACGTTTCCTTTTTCCAACGTACCCATCTGCTACTGGCCGGATGGTTCACCCTGCTGACGCTCGTCGGGCAGGCCCAGTTCAGCCAACTCCAGAAAATCACCGCCAACCCGCGTCAGACCGACGCCACCTTTGGCAACCGAGTCGCCATCGACGGCGACGTGATGGTCGTGGGGGCCAGTCAGGAGACGGGCGGCGGGGCGGCCTACGTCTTTGAGCGGGTGGGCAGCACCTGGCAGCAAACCGCCCGCCTGGTGTCCAGCGACCGGGCCTTCGCTGACGATTTCGGTCATGCGGTGGCCGTTTCGGGGACCACCATCGTGGTGGGGGCTAACCTGGAAAACGAGGACGCCAGCGGGGGGAACACGCTGGCGAATGCCGGGTCAGCGTATGTCTTCGAGAAAAGTGGCGGCACCTGGAGCCAGACCCAGAAACTCGTCGCCAGCGACCGGGGCGTGGATGAGTATTTTGGTATAGCGGTGGGCATTTCGGGCAACACCATCGTGGTGGGGGCTATCTGGGAAGCCCAGGATGCCAGCGGGGGGAACACGCTGGCGAAGGCCGGGGCGGCGTATGTGTTCGGGAAAAGCGGCAGCACCTGGAGCCAAACTCAAAAACTCGTTGCCAGCGACCGGAGCGCGAGTGACACATTCGGCTACTCGGTGGCCGTTTCGGGCACCACCATCGTGGTGGGAGCTATCTTCGATGACCACGACGCCAGCGGGGGGAACCCGCTGAGTGATGCCGGGTCGGCGTATGTCTTCGAGAAAAGCGGAAGCACCTGGAGCCAGACCCGGAAACTCGTCGCCAGCGACCGGGGCGCGTTTGACGAGTTTGGCTACTCGGTGGCCATTACGGGGAACACCATCGTGGTGGGAGCTTTCTGGGAAGACCAGGACGCCAGCGGGGGGAACCCGCTGGGTGAGGCCGGGGCGGCGTATGTGTT
>CAXTIG010000004.1:180371-189989 GCA_964244295.1 uncultured Cytophagales bacterium | reverse complement strand
CGACAAAAGCGGCAGCACCTGGAGCCAGACCCAGAAACTCGTCGCCAGCGACCGGAGCGCGGCTGACCAGTTTGGCATATTCGTGGGCATTTCGGGCACCACCATCGTGGTGGGGGCTAACTACGACGCCCAGAACGCCAGCGGGGGGGGCACGCTGAATTATGCCGGTTCGGCGTATGTCTTCGACAAAAGCGGCAGCACCTGGAGCCAGACCCAGAAACTCGTCGCCAGCGACCGGGGCCAGGATGACTATTTTGGTATATCGGTGGGTATTTCGGGCAACACCATCGTGGTGGGGGCTTTCTTCGAAGACCAGGACGCCAGCGGGGGGAATACCCTGAGCAAAGCCGGGTCGGTGTACGTCTTCGGGACCTGCGACGCGGCGACGGCCAGCACGCCCACGCTGGGGGCAACGACGATTTGCCAGGGGAGCAGCACCAGCGTCAGCGCCACCTACGGCGGCAGTGCCAGCAGCGGGAGTTTCAGCGACGGCGGGAAGGGCGGGGCCTTCAGCGTCAGCACCAGTGGCAGCACGGTTTCGGGAACGTACACGCCCGCCGCCAGTTATTCCGGCTCGGTGACGATTACCTTCAGCACCAACGACCCCGACGGCAGTGGCGGCTGCGCGGCGGCCACCTCGACGGCGAGTTTGACGGTTAACGCGGCGGCGACGGCCACCACGCCGACGCTGGGCAGTGCGACGATTTGCCAGGGCAGCAACACCAGCGTGAGTGCCAGTTTCGGGGGCAGTGCGACCAGCGGGAGCTTCAGCGATGGCGGGAAGGGGGGCAGTTTCAGCGTCAGCACCAGTGGCAGCACGGTGTCGGGAACGTACACCCCCGCCGCCAGCTATTTGGGTATGACCACGATTACGTTCACGACCAGCGACCCCGACGGCCCCTGCGCGACGGCCACCTCGACGGTGGGTTTGACGGTCAACCCGGCGGCGACGGCCAGCGCCGTCACCGTCGGAACCAGTCCGATTTGCCAGGGGGGCAGCACCAGCGTGAGCGCCAGCTTTGGCGGTTCGGCTACCAGCGGGAGCTTCAGCGACGGCGGGAAGGGCGGAACCTTCAGCGTCAGCACCAGTGGCAGCACGGTTTCGGGCACGTACACGCCTGCCGCCAGCTATTCGGGCACCACCACGATTACCTTCACGACCAGCGACCCCGACGGCCCCTGCGTGGCGGCCACCTCGACGGCGAGTCTGACGGTCAACCCGGCGGCGACGGCCACCACCCCGACGCTGGGGGCCACGACGATTTGCCAGGGGGGCAGCACCAGCGTGAGCGCCAGCTTTGGCGGTTCGGCTACCAGCGGGAGTTTCAGCGATGGCGGGAAGGGCGGGGCCTTCAGCGTCAGCACCAGTGGCAGCACGGTTTCGGGAACCTACACGCCCGCCGCCAGCTATTCGGGCACGACTACGATTACGTTCTCGACCAACAATCCCGACGGGCCTTGCCCGGCGGCTACCTCGACGGCCAGCCTGACGGTCAACCCTTTGGCGACGGCCAGCGCCGTCACGCTGGGGACGAGCACGATTTGCCAGGGCAGCAACACCACCGTCAGCGCCAGTTTTGGCGGCTCGGCCAGTAGCGGCAGTGTCAGCGATGGGGGCGCGGGGGGCAGTTTCAGCGTGACAACCAGCGACGGCGTGGTGTCAGGCACCTACACGCCCGCCGCCAGTTATTCGGGCACGATCACGATTACATTTTCGACCAACGATCCCGACGGCAGCGGCTCCTGCACAGCGGCCACTTCGACGGCCAGTTTGACGGTCAACGCGGCGGCGACGGCCACCACGCTGACGCTGGGCAGTGCGACGATTTGCCAGGGCGGCAATGTCAGCGTGAGGGCGAGTTTCGGGGGCGGGGCCAACCAGGGCAGTTTCAGTGACGGGGGCGCGGGGGGCAGTTTCAGCGTGACGACCAGCGACGGCGTGGTGTCGGGCACCTACACGCCCGCCGCCAGCTATTCGGGCACGATCACGATTACATTTTCGACCAACGACCCCGACGGGCCTTGCCCGGCAGCCACTTCGACGGCCACGTTGACGGTCAACCCGCTCGCGACGGCCAGCACGCCCACGTTAGGAACCAGCCCGATTTGCCAGGGCAGCAGCGTCAGCGTGAGCGCCAATTTCGGCGGCAGTGCCAGCAGCGGCAGTTTCAGCGACGGCGAAGCGGGCGGCAATTTCAACGTTTCGACCAACGGCAAAACCGTTTCGGGCACGTACACGCCCGCCGCCAGCTATTCCGGCCCGGTCACGATTACCTTCGCCACCAACGACCCCGACGGGGGCGGTCCCTGCGGGGCGGCCACGTCGACGGGGAGCCTGACGGTCGACCCGGCGGCGACGGCGAGCGCCATCACGATGGGAGCAAGTGCCATTTGCCAGAACACCAGCACCAGCGTGAGCGCCACGGTTGGCGGCAGTGCGACCGGCGGAACGTTTAGTGATGGTGAGAAAGGCGGGACGTTCAGCGTGACGACGCTCGATGGGGTCGTTTCGGGCACGTATGCACCGCCGCTGAACTACGCCGGGCCGGTGACGATTACGTTCACCACCAGCAACCCCGATGGCCCCTGCGAAGCGGTTTCCTCGACGGCCAGCCTGACGGTGAATGCCCTGCCCGTCGTGAGCCTGTCGGCGTTGGCGGCCAGTTACTGCCAAAACGCCGGCGCCTCCAGCCCCGGCACCCCCGCCGGGGGTAGCTACGTCCTCGACGGCGGCAGCCCGGTGGCGAGTTTCAACCCGGCCAGCCTGACGACCGGCTCGCACTCAGTCGTGTACACCTACACCAGCGGGGACGGATGCAGCGCTTCGGCCACGGCGTCGGTGCTGATTACCCAGCCCGTGTTTACCCAACATCCCAGCGTAGCGACGAGTCTGGTGGTGTGCGCCAACCGGACGGTATCGATTTCCTTCCAGGTCAACTGCCCCACCAACGCCAGTTTTACCGCCGAGTTAAGCAATTCATTGGGCGCTTTCGACACGGGTATTCAGAGCCTCGGCCCGGTCACGCCGGGCGGGGCGAACGTGCTGACGATTCCGGCCCTGACGAGTCCGACTTCGGTGGCCTATCGGATTCGGGTGGTGGGCAGCAACCCGACGCTGGTGTCGAACCCGACGGGGCCGTTCCGCATCAACGCTCTGGAATTCAATTCGACCCCGACGGTCAGCCTGACGGCGGTTTGCGTGGGGAGTGTGGTGAAAGTAGGCTTTACGGTGCAGGGCAACTGCGGGTTTTTGCCCGGCAACGCCTTCATCGCCGAGTTGCACCACGCCAGCCTGAGCGATCCACTGAATCTGGGCGAAATCGCGCCGGGCCTAAACGAGGTGGTGATTCCGCGCAGCGTGGCGGCGGGGAGTGGGTACCGGATTCGGATTCGGGCCACCGCTCCGGGGCAGGTTTCGGCCCTGAGCGCAGCCTTCAGCGTCAGCGGTCCCGCTTTTTCGAGTACGCCGACGGTGAGCCTCGACAACAAGTGCGCGGGGGAAGCGGTGCGGTTGAGTTTTGCGATAACGAGTTGCGCCTTCCCGGCGGGCAATGGCTTCACGGCGCAACTCTCCGACAAAAGCGGCTCGTTTGCCAACCCAGTTAGTGTGGGGACGGTCAGTCCGGGGGGTCTCAACAGCGTGAAAATTCCCGCCAACACGCCCGTCGGAACGGGTTACAAACTGCGCGTGGTGAGCAGCAACCCGGAAGGGACCAGCGCGGTGAGCGGCAATTTTAAAGTGAAAGCCTGCGGCACGAATCGGGAAGTGGCTCCGAGCGAGTTGGGTTTGCAAGTAAGGGTGAGTCCGAATCCTTCGCCGGAGGGACGTTTACGCATTGCCGTGAGCGGAGCCGAAGGGCAAGCCTTACGGGTGGAACTGTTCAACGGGGTGGGGCAAACCGTGCGCGAAGAAAACCTGGTGAAGGCGGCGGAAGAAGAAATCCTCGACTGGGACATTTCGCGCCAGCCCGGTGGGCTGTACCTGCTGCGGGTGAGCAACGGACGGGAAGCCAGAATGCTGAAAGTACTGCACTGAGTTGATTCGGGTTTTCCGAAAAAAGGCCGTTCCACGGGGGTCGTTCCACTACGGCTGTCATCCCGACGTAGGAGGATCCGGGCGGCGTTCCGCTCGTTAGCCCTCCGGGTCGAGTACCGAACCGCTGGCTACCGGCAATCGACCCGGAGGGCTAACGAGCGGAACGCCGCCCGGATCCTCCTACATCGGGATGACAGCCGTAGTGGAACGACCCCCGTGGAACGGCCCCTTTTTTGCAACATCCTAAACCACTTCTTCGCCCGAAACCAAACGCAGGTCGTCGTTAGACCTCCGCCAGTTCCACCCCGAAGCGTTCGCGGTACAGGCGGGCCAGGTACTCTTCATCCCGGAAGCCCACGGCCTGCCCCACTTGCTTCCAGCCCCGGCCGGGGTGGATTTCGCGGTACTCACGGGCCATATGAAGGCGGATTTCCTGCACGTACTGGTTGGGCGTGAGACCGGTCAGGCTTTTGACCTGACGAAACAGTTGGCGCTCGCTCAGAGCCAGGGCTTCGGCCAGGTCGCCCACGCCAAACCCGGCCTGGGCAATCCCCTGCCGGGCGGCAGTTTCGGCCCGTTCCAGCCAATCCATTGTTGTGCGGGTTTCGGGCGGTGGAGCCGCTGGTTCGGGCGGCTGGGCGGTGAGTTCCCGCGCGTAGCGTGCGCGCTCGCGGGCGTTGTGAATCAGGTTACGCAGCCGCGCCAGCAATTCTTCGGCCCGAAAAGGCTTGGTCAGGTAGTCGTCGACACCCACGCGCAGGGCGTCGAGGCGGTCAGCTTCGGCGGCGCGGGCGGTAAGCATCACGAAGGGAATCAGCGGCAGGGTTTTATCGGCCCGCAAGGCATCGAGCAGTTGCAGCCCGTCGAGACCGGGCATCATCCGGTCGGAGAGAATCAACTCCGGCAGTGGGCCACCGCGTCGCAGACGTTCGAGGGCCTGAAGACCATCAGGGGCGGTTTCCACCGAAAAATCCTCGTCGAGCAACCCGGCCACGTAGTCCCGCATATCGGGGTGGTCTTCCACGAGCAAGAGGCGGGGCTTTAGGGATTGAGTGACTGAGGGATTGAGGGAGGGAATGATTGAGGGATTGAGGGAGGGAGGGAGGGAGGGAGTGGGTGATTGAGGGAGGGAGGGAGGTACTGTGAGGGATTGAGTTGGTTCGGGTGTGGGCTGAACCTCGGCCAGCACGAGTGGCAGGCGCAGTTCGAACGTACTGCCCACGCCCAACTCCGACGTGACCGACACCGTACCGCCGAGCAGGTGGGCCAGTTCCTGCACCAACGAAAGACCGATCCCGGTGCCGCCCTCGGCGGGAGCATCGGGGCGACTGGTCTGAAAAAATCGCTCGAAAATCCGGGGCAAATCGGCGGGATGAATGCCCCGGCCCGTGTCCACTACGTGAATTACGAGGTACGAGCAGGCTGCCGCTGCGGTACGAGCGGTCCGCCGCTGCGGTATGATTGGCTTCTTCTCACCCGACTGTTCGGCCTCAATTCGTAAATCGTACCGCAACGGCGAACCGCTCGTAAATCGTAATTCAACCCGTCCTTCGGCGGGCGTAAACTTCAGGGCGTTTGCCAGCAAATTTACCAGCATCGTTTCCAGTTTTTCTTCGTCCAACAGCACCGTCAGGGTTTCCTCGGCCCCGTAGTCGAGCGTGAGTGTCTGCGATCGCTGCGCGGCCTGCGACTCGAAGTGGGCCAGTACCCGCGCCAGGAAAGGCCGCAGGGCCAGGGGCCGGTCGTGGCGCTGGAGGCGTCCCGCTTCGAGTTTGCTCAGGTCGAGGAGTTGGTTCACCTGCCGGAGCAGGGAGTCGGCGTGGCGTCCGGCTAGGTCGAGGGTCTGTTCCGAGGGCAATTTCCCGCCGCTCACGGCTTTTTTCGCCTGCGCCACCGAACCCAGAATCAGCGTGAGCGGGGTGCGCAATTCGTGCGAAACGTTGGCAAAAAACCGGGTCTTCATCCGATCCTCCTCCCGCAGTTCTTCGGTTTGCCGCTGAATTTGCGCCGTTCGGCTGGCTACTTCCCGCTCCAGGTGTTCGTTTTCGCGGCGCAATTGCCGCGTGCGAAGCCAGAACAACCCGGCCACGCCCCCGACCAGCAGCAAGGCCAGACTTCCCAAAAACCACCAGCGTAGGTACAGCGGCGGCAACATCCGTAGCGGCACGGTGAGCGTGTTTTCGGCCCATTGCCCGTTGGCGTTCTGGCCCTTGATTTCGAGGGTATAGCTCCCGGCGGGCAGGCCGCTGAGGGTGATTACGTTACTGCGCTGGTACACCCAGTCTTCCTGCAATCCCCGCAGGCGGTAGGCGAAGGTCTGCAATTCCGGGTGGCGGTAGTCGGGCAGCAGGACGCTGAGTTGGGCGGCGCGGGCGGAGGGATCGAGGCGGATGGCAGCGTTGGGCCAGAACTCGGCGGTTTGGTCGGTGAACAGCCCCATGCGGGCGTCCTGCCGCTGAAAACCCGCCACGCTGAGCCGGGTGGGGCGGGTGTCGGCGCGTTCGTAAAAATCGCGGGGCTGAAAGGCAGTGATGCCGTTGAGACCGCCGAAGTACAAGTGCCCGTCGGGTGCCCGCCCGTGCGAGTTGAGGTTGAACTCGTCGTGGGAAAGGCCGTCTTTCCTAAAAAATGCCCGGACATTGCCGGTTTCCTTGTCAAACCGCATCAGCCCGTTGTCGCTCGGCAGCCACAGGCCGTCGTGGTCGTCGTCGTACACGGCGTGGATGATTTCGTTGCTCAGGCCCTCGGCCCGCGAAAACACGCGGGTTTGGCCCGAAATCGGATCCCAGCGCAGCAGGCCGGAGCCGCGCGTGGCGAGCCAGTACCGGTTTGGGATGTGCCGGTCGGCGTAGAGGTCGGTCACGAAATCGAAGGGCAGGCGGTGGGTCTTGTCGCCGCCCCGGTGGTAGCGGGCGGTGATGCGCCCGGCCTGCGGGTCGAGTTGGTACAAGCCCGTGGAGGCCCCCACCCAAAGGCCACCGCGCCCGTCGGGGCGCAGGAAGGTGATTTTGGCCGAGGCCAGTTCGGGAAAAGTCCCGTACCCGGCAAAAGGCCGCTCCCGCTCGCGGCGGAGGTCGAAGCGGCTGAGACCCCGCTCGGCTCCAATCCAGAGCGTTTGGGCCGAATCTTCGGCCATCGCCCAGCTTCGACCCGGTTCCGGGCGGAGCGGAAACACCCGCGAGGCGCCGGTGCGCGGGTCGAAGCGCACCAACTGATCGGTGCCAAACCAAAGCTGCCCCCGGCGGTCGGCGTAGAGGGCGTACTGAAAAATCGCGGCGGCATCGCGGCCGTCAGCCTGGGGCAGGCTCACTTTTTCACCCTGGCCCGTGCGGGCGTGTACCCGGTGCAGACCCGCCATGGAGGCCACCCAGAGCGAGTCGCCGAGGGGGTGGATGGCCCGCGTACTCAGCCAGCGGGAGGGGGCATCGGGCGGTGCGTGCAACAGGGTGCGGAAGCGGGTCGGCTCGGCATCGAGCACCAGCACCCCGTTGTCGGTCGTCACCCAGAGGCTGCCGCTGCGGTCGAGCAGGGGCAGGGGCAAGTCCAGCGACCCGACAAAGCCGGCGAGTTGGGGCGTGAAATCGTGGAGTACCCCCCCGCCGGGCCGGTACAGCCACACGCCCCCGGCGCTTACCTGCCAGGCCCGCTGGCGGGCCGAATCGGGTAAAATACTGGCATCGAGCCAGTTGAAATTTGAAAATTGGCTTCGACCGAAGGTCGGAGCAGGGTCGTTGCCGCGCCCGTTGGGTATGGGCACTGCGGCGGTCACCTGCGCCGACCGGAGGTCGGCGCCACCCGTCAGGCGTTGGTTCTCCCGCCGGGCGTCGGCTTCAACAAACACCGCCCGCCCCGCCGAATCGTCGGCGATGTAGCGCAGGGGGTAGGGGACAATCCGGCGGGAAAGCAGCGTTCCCTGGGCCGAAAACTGGAGCAGGTGCGTGCTTGGGTCGTCGGAAAACTCGACGTAGGTGGTTCGGTTCGGCGATTGGCGTAGGGTGCGGCGGGTGGTTCGGGGCAGGTTTTCGCGCCACACCCGCCGTAGCCGACCCCGCCCGGTGTAGTGCCACACCCCGCCGTCGTTGGTCAGGAAAAACCAGGGCTGGGCATCCGAATGCCCCCGAATCGAGGCGGGGTCGATTTCGGAGAGGGGAAAGGGCAAGTCCCATCCGAAGTGCTCTCGAAACGACTCGACCCGACCCGTGCGGGGGTCGAGCAGGTGAAGGTGTTGCAGGGTCGTGCCTTCGCGCTGAAACACCCAGAGCCAGCCGTCGGGGTCCTGCCCCACAGCGGCGATGTAGTTAGAGCCAAAGCCCTGCGACTCGGCGGTGTAGGTCGTAAACCGGTGCCCGTCGAAGCGGTTGAGGCCGTAGTTGGTGCTGAGCCAAATGAAGCCCTGGCGATCCTGAAACACGTCACGCACGAAGCGGTTGCTCAAGCCCTCCTCCACGCCGTAGTGCTGAACCAGCGGCAGCAGGGGCCGGGGGGCTTCCGGGGCCTGGGCCAGCACTCCGCCGACGTGCCACAGGCCGAGGAGAAGGAGTAGAATCGGTTTCAAGGAGGCGAATGGGTTTCGGGTCGGTGCCCATCGGGGTCGTGGCG
This sequence comes from uncultured Cytophagales bacterium, assembly GCA_964244295.1. GTDB lineage: Bacteria > Bacteroidota > Bacteroidia > Cytophagales > Spirosomataceae > JAJAZB01. Next base: position 181,354 of record CAXTIG010000004.1, on the reverse strand, counting down.
GAAGAAACGGCAAGCCGTTTTCCTTTCAAAATTAAACATACGAAACAAGTCGCCTCAAAGATTGGCAGGAATTTCAGGGTTTTTGGCAGGATTGTCAGCGGGCCGGGGGCGTGGTTTGGGGCATCGTTTGGGTCGGCTACCGGGGCGTTGTTTGCCGCGTTCCCCAGTACCGAGGCCCGGTCACTTTTTCAACCTTCAGCCTTTTTTTACCATGAAACCGCTTTACGAGTTTCCCAAAACAGTAACCCGGCCCCTGCGCCTGTTGGCGTTGCTGGCCCTGATTGGCCCGCTGAGCGCCCAGGCCCAATTCACCCAACTTCAGAAAATCACCCCCCCGGCCGACCAGCGCCAAGCCGAGGCCCGGTTTGGCTTCGCCGTGGCCGTGGACGGGGACGTGATGGTAGTGGGTGCGCGCAACGAAGCGGACGGCGGGGCGGCCTACGTCTTCGAGAAAAGCGGAGGCACCTGGCAGCAGGTGGCCCGCTTGGTGGCCAGCGACCGCGCCGACTTTGACCAGTTCGGCACCTCGGTGGCCGTGTCGGGTAGCACCGTCGTGGTAGGGGCCTTCCGGGAAAACGAAGATGCCGCCGGGAGCAACTCGCTCTCCGAAGCCGGTTCGGCCTACGTCTTCGAGAAAAGCGAGGGCACCTGGCGGCAGACCCAAAAGCTGGTGGCCAGTGACCGCGCCGAGGGAGATTGGTTCGGCTACTCGGTGGCCGTGTCGGGCGGCACCGTCGTGGTGGGGGCTGTCCTGGTAGACATAAACGCTGCCGGGGGCAACACTATCCGCTTTGCCGGATCGGCCTACATCTTTGAGAAAAGCGGCGACGCTTGGCCGCAGACGGCCAAACTGGTGGCCAGCGACCGCGCCGCCAATGATAACTTGGGCATCTCGGTGGCCGTGTCGGGCAGCACCGTCATAGTGGGGGCCGACGGGGAAGACCTAGAGGTCGCCGGGGGCAACCCCCTTTCCGATGCCGGTT